>PYIZ01000046.1 GCA_003635265.1 Candidatus Poribacteria bacterium | reverse complement strand
AGCCTGTTTTAAAAGTCATTTGATACGGTTTTGCATCAAGTAAATGGAAGCAATGTACACCATCGCTTCAGCGGTTTCGGCAGAGCGTTCATAGTCCAAAGTCAATCGGCGAAACCGACCGAACCAAGAAAAGGTGCGTTCCACAATCCAACGTAATGGAACGACCACAAATCCCGATTGCCTAAGAGATGGGGCAATGTCCAATTGACACTGATGCGCCATATATAACCAGTCGCCTAATTTTCCACGATAGCCAGCATCGGCGCAGACTAACTGAATCGTTATGTGCCACCTAAAGATTTCTGTTAATAACTCTATTGCGACTTGGTTATCACTGATATTTGCATCAGTGACCTTCACCCGCAATGGAATGCCAATTGTATCGGTGACTATGTGGCGTTTACGACCTTTGACTTTCTTATGTGCATCAAAGCCGCGAGTATCTGCCAGTTCGGTCGTTTTAACGGATTGGCTGTCAATGATAGCTACTGTCGGTGAAGGTGCTTTGCCAATATCACAACGGATTTGCTCGTGAAGTGCTTGATGAATCATAAGCCATGTGCCATCAGTTTTCCATTTTCTGAAATGGAAGTAGACCGTTTGCCATGGCGGCATCTGATGCGGGAGCATTCGCCATTGACACCCTGATTTGACTATATAAAAGATAGCGTTGATAATTGCACGCATCTTCCACTTGAGAGGTCTACCTACCGGCGAAGGTTTTGGCAGATAAGGTAACAGTCGGCACCATTGGGCATCCGTCAAATCCGTGGGATAGTTTGTTTGGGTCATGTTTATGCCTTTCATTGGAGTTGGATTCACTGCTCCAATGATTGAACGTAAACATTAACTCTTGAGTAGAAGTTTTCTTTTTAAAACAGGTTCTTACATCCCATAACTAGCGTGAAATATGATTGGTGCGCAACGCCCACGGGATGCATCAACTATCAGCACCTCCAGAAATATGAAAAACGACCCTGAAGATGTAATAAACGTGAAAGGATGAAGTAAGTTTGAAATTTGGTGAAGGATTTTTTATTGGACTCACAGCCATTCGTACGAACAAGATGCGTTCCCTTTTGACGATGATTGGGATCGTCGTTGGTGTCGCTTCGGTGCTGTCAATGATTGCTATTGGCGACGGTGCCAAGCTTATCATTCTTGATTCGTTTGAAAAGATTGGTGGTGCCCATCACTTCCGCCTAAATCGCAACCCATGGATCAAAAAAGATGGTCGCTGGGAACCCAATCGCAGCGGCGAATATTTGACATATGAGGATGTGCTTGCGATTGAAGCCGAATGCCCATCTGTCTCTAACGCGTGGTGTCGCATTAATTACTATAATATCCTTGTCCTTGCCAATGGGGGCGCGGAGAAACGCACAGGAGTGATTGGTACTATCCCCCTCTATGAAATTGGGATGAGCTGGGGACCCGAACGGGGTCGATTTATTTCCAAAGCCGATATCACAAATCGAACCAAAGTCTGTGTTCTGGCAACAGATGTGTCAGAGGCATTATTTGGCGAAGAAGATCCGATCGGTGAGGAGGTTAAGGTTATCCTAGATTACGAGGGGTGGTCGGGCGGTTGGCGACCCAATCGCGTTGCCGAGCGATTCAAGGTTGTGGGCGTGATGCGACAGCGGGGGAAAGTCCTCGGTGGCTCTTGGAATCTTGATGATCGCCTGTTTATCCCCCTAACAACTATGCAGGAGCGATTCACAGGTGATCATCATGTGCGGTCGTTCTCGATTCAGGCAAACAGCGTGGATCACATTGACCAAGCGATTGATGAAGTTAAGGCAGTACTGAGCAAACGACATCGCAACCAAGACGATTTCTTTAAGATTGATGTGCCGAAGGCAAAATTTGCACAATTTGAAAAGGTGAGTAGACTTATTAAAATCGTGCTTGGGGGCATCGCTGGCTTTTCGTTACTCGTAGGCGGCATTGGTATCATGAACATGATGTTAGTGTCGGTAACTGAGCGCAGTCGCGAGATTGGATTGCGAAAAGCACTTGGTGCGAAACGGAGGGATATTTTGTGCCAATTTTTGGTTGAAGCCGTTTCTATGTGTAGTGTCGGTGGATTGCTCGGTGTTGGACTAGGTATCTTTGCCGGGCAGGGCATGGCGAATGTCGCTGTAAAGATCGCTAAGGTTGTTCCGGAGTGGCCTGCCGTGATCTCGCTTCAATGGATGCTTATCTCGGTTGCCTTCTCGGCAACGATTGGCATCTTTTTCGGGGTTTATCCCGCAATCAAGGCAGCGCGGCTTTCGCCCATTGAAGCGTTGCGGGCAGAATAAGGGCTGCCTGAGATGTGCCTTTATATGACGATAGAATGGATGTATTACAAGGATATGTGAATAATTAAGGAGTTTACATATGTCTAGACCGATTACAATTGATGAAGTTAAATCTTTCCCCTTTACGGGCGTTCGTGGATGCCATCTCTCACTGGATGGCAAACGGGTTGCCTACGACTATCGGGGAAACATCACTATTTTTGACTTAAACAACTGGTGCGCCGAAACTTCTTTTGATGGCGCTTTCCCTAGGTGGTCGCCGGCCGATCCCAATGTGCTCGCTTATGTGAAATCAGACCGCTCCGGTATCTTCATTCGACACGTAGATGGCACCGAGCGACATTTGGGTGAAAGCCTAGGAACCGTGCAAACGGAAGAGTGGGCGTTCGGCGGCCATCTCAATACGCTTGACTGGTCTTTTGACGGGAAGTTTTTGGCGATGGTTGTTGATCGGGAACCTGCGGAGAAAAACATGAGTTCAAATGAGGATACAGACGGCATTGAGGTGGTGAATGTGTCTCCTGATGCGAGCACCGATGCCCTTGTGGTTCTTGACGTTTCGACGGGGGCTGTCACCTTTGAGTCGTCCCCTGCAGCTCACGAAACCTACTGTAACGTCGCTTGGCACCCGTCCGGCAAGTGGCTGACTGTCGTTTCCAACGGTTCAGATTCACCTGAGCCGGTCGATCCTTCTGACTTCTCTTTCGAGACAGGACATTTAGACCCCGATTGGCATCTCTACGATATTGACGTTAGGGACGGGCAGAAAAAGAGTCGTGTTGGTCCCCGCGCAAACGAGATGGGTTTGATAAAATGGTCTCCTAATGGCACGAAGCTGGCGCTTGGGTATTCGCCATACGTGGGTGAAGTCCGTCCTCTGTGTGCCGCAATGGAGCGGGATTCCAACCAGATAGAGATACTGAGCGAAGAATATTTCTGTGACCAAGTCCTATATTGGTCTCCTGATAGCCGGAAGTTATATGTTAACGGACTCAAGGGACTGAGTGAACGCGTAGTCTGTGTGGATACTGTCTCAAAATCTACCGAAGAGGTGGTAGACTGGACTGGGCGGACCTCGCTTTCGGGTGTCAGTCAAGATGGGCAAACGCTTCTAATCCATTGGACGGGTCTGAACAACCTTTCAGACGTTTATGTGGTCTCAATTGATTCGGGGGAGTCGAAGGCAGTTACCCACTTTACCGACCAGCTCAATGTATACGAACTACCGACTTCAGAGGTTGTCGAGTGGCCATCTTATGATGGGCTTGTTCTACAAGGCGTGGTTGTTTCACCCCACGGACAGCCAATGAGTCCAGATCGTCCAACTATCGTTGATTTACATGGCGGTCCAATTGGGGCAGGTATAGCGATCAGCCAGCCTATTTGGAACTGGTTGGTATCGGAGGGGTTTCAGGTCTTTGCACCAGATTTCCGTGGTAGTCAACAGTATCAGTTTGCTGAGACCCCCGCCGAAGACATGAATTACAGAGATTTGATGAGTGGTATTGAGTGGCTCGTCCAAAACGGGAAATGCGATCCGGCCAAAATGGGGCTAACCGGTTTCAGCTACGGCGCGTACCTCGGGTCCTACGTCGTTGGACAGACATCTTGCTTTCGGGCTGCGGTCCTATCTGGAGCGGATTACGGCTACATGGGTTTGTTTCAACTTGGTCTTCATGTGGCACGGAACGCAGTCCGCGAGGATGACAAGTGGAAGGCGACTTTGGAAATTCCAGCTTGGTATTTTATGCAGGGTATCTACTATGCTGACCGGGTCGAAACCCCTGTATTACTCTTTCAAGGTGAGCATGATATACCCCCTATCGAAGCCAAAATGTATGCGACGTACCTTTCAGACGCTGGCACGGAAGTTGAGTATGTTATGTACAAAGGCGAAGGGCACATCCCAATATCCGCGAACAAAGATCG
The DNA here is from genome assembly GCA_003635265.1 of Candidatus Poribacteria bacterium. Lineage (GTDB taxonomy): Bacteria > Poribacteria > WGA-4E > WGA-4E > PCPOR2b > PCPOR2b. The sequence continues at coordinate 118,348 of PYIZ01000046.1, read as the reverse complement.
CCTTGAGCGGCTGTTACGATGGTTTCGTAAGTATCTTGTCGAATCAGATTGAAGTTTTCTCTTTGTGGGTTTAGATGTGTGTTAAGAGTGAGTCACAGCATAAATGAAATGTGAAGCAATTAGAATATACGCGCCCTCTGCTCTCCAATTGCAGAGGGCGTTTTTTTGAGATTTGTAATAAGTAGTTTGCAGGATTATGTGAATTAGAATGGCATTATGTGGTATAATGGACCCCAATCCGTAATTTGTACTCTTTTGGCGTACTCCAAACCATCTGATTGGTTTGTCCCGCTCTGCTAGATGCTCTGGCTATAGGCACAGCCAAAAATATCAAAAAAAACGATGCTGGAAATGGAATAAACGTGAAAGGATGAAGCAGGCGTGAAACTCAGTGAAGGATTTTTGGTTGGGTTCACAGCCATCCGCACGAATAAGATGCGCTCCCTCTTGATGATGCTTGGGATTGTCGTTGGTGTGGCTTCTGTGCTTGCAATGATTGCTATCGGTGACGGTGCGAAATTATTGGTGCTAGAAGACCTTGAGAAGCTAGGTGGCGCAAACCACTTCCGTCTGTATCGAAATGATTGGATTAAAAAAGATGGACGTTGGGAACGTAACCGTAGCGAATATTTCAAGTATGAGGATGTACTGGCAATTGAAGCCGAATGTCCTTCCGTCGTGGGAGCATGGCCACGTATTAATTACTATAACATCCTCGTGTTAGCTGAAGACGGTTCGGAAACACGCACGGGGGTAATAGGTGTTACACCCTACTATGAAATCGGGATGAATTGGGGGATCGGACAGGGGCGTTTTATCTCAGAGGAAGATATCGTTAATAGAACCAAAGTCTGTGTTCTTGGCATCAGTGAGGCAATCAACTTGTTCGGTGATCAGCAGCGGGTTGGTGACGCAATTGGCAAGGAGGTTAAGATTATCCTCGATTCTAGCGGTCAAATGGGAGGGTGGAGACGGAATAGGGTTGCTGAACGATTCACGGTTGTGGGCGTGATGACCCAACGCGGGGATACTCTCCGTTTTGGAGGCGGTATGTGGAGTCTTGATAATCGTTTGCTAATACCGTTGACAACGATGCAGGAACGATTTGTAGGGACAGATCACATACGGACAATGTCGGTTCAGGCAAAAACTGTTGACTTAGTTGAAAAGGCAATGGAGGAGGTTAAAACAGTAATACGCAGGCGGCATCGGAATCGGGACGATTTCTTTGAAATCCGGGAGATGCACCGAAGTATGGAGGAATTGGATAAAGTAAGCTCGATTATCAAGATCATGCTCGGCAGCATTGCTGGATTGTCGTTACTTGTCGGCGGAATCGGCATTATGAATATGATGTTAGTGTCCGTTACAGAACGCACACGAGAAATTGGCTTGCGAAAAGCACTCGGTGCGAAGCGCAGAGATATTTTGTTCCAGTTTTTGGTGGAAGCCGTTGCTATGTGTAGTGTCAGTGGGTTGCTCGGTGTTGGGTTGGGTATCTTTGCCGGGCAGGGTATGGCAAACATCGCTGTAAAGGTCGCTAAGGTTGTTCCTGAGTGGCCTGCTGTGATCTCTGTTCAATGGATGCTCATCTCGGTTGCCTTCTCAGCAACCATTGGCATCTTTTTTGGGGTTTATCCCGCGATCAAAGCGTCACGGCTTTCCCCCATTGAAGCCCTAAGGGCAGAATAGAGGCTAACCCGAAATCGAAATCTGCGCCACGGGTTGCCTTATTCACGATTGGTTCGCAGCTGCCGGCGGGATATTTTTGATATATTGTTCGATCCCTTTGGCAATCGCGGTGGCTAGCTGGCGCTGGTACGCCTTTGTGGTCAGTTTTTTTCCCTCTGTTGGATTTGAGATAAAGCCTACCTCAACAAGCACGGCAGGCACTTTTGTGCCGATAAGGACCACAAATGGCGCGTGCTTGACCCCACGATTCTTCACCTGTTTTCCCGATGCTAGCTGCGCCTGAATCAGTTCTGCCAACCGACGACTCTCCGTGCTCTTGCTTTCCTTCAAGATTCTCCCCACAAGCGCGTCCAATTCCTTCATGTTGTACTCTGCGCCTGCGTTTTCGCGCATTGCGGTAATCCGAGCGGACTCGTCGGAGGCGAGGGCAAGGTAGTAGGTTTCTATGCCCGCAGCCGAACGGGCGATACTGGCGTTGGTGTGGATACTGATAAACAGATCTGCCTTCTGGTTTGTCGCAAACTGCGTGCGTTTTCTGAGTGGGAGAAACACGTCAGTTTCACGCGTCAGCCGGACGTTATACCCTTTCTTAACGAGGATGTCCCGCAAGGTTTTCGATAGACTGAGCACAATCTGTTTTTCTTGCCGCTTTTGACTCACGGCACCGGGGTCTCTACCGCCATGTCCCGGATCTATAACAATCGTTTTGACGCTCAAGCCCAGTTGTTGTGCAAGCGACGGATCGGGGACGAGTTTTGGTGTTTTCGGTGGTTTAGGTGCAGGTTTGGTAGCCTTCGGCGGTGGGGCTCGTTTCTCCTCAGCGGGAGGATTCTGGGGTTTAGCCTCGCTTGGTGGAATTACGGTTTTGGGTTTGGCGTCGACTTTTTTCGGTGGTGGCACGTTAGCGACAGGTTGCTGTGCTTGTGGAGGTTCAGGAGGCGGAGGCTTCGTCACTTCCGGCGGTGGTTTAGGTGGATCTGGTTGAGCGACTTTAGGGGATTCTGGCGGTGCAGTTTCAGGTGCAGGATCGATGGGTGCTTCATCCTCGGTTTGTTCGGCAGGAAGGCGTGAAGCTCGTTTCTCTGCTTGAGCGACAATCTGGAGATCTTTGCTTTGCTGAGAAAGTGCTTCGTATGTAATACGCGCGAGTGTGGAGTAACCTTGTGCTTCGTAAGCTTTGCCGAGCCGCAGCTGTGCTTTGTCGGCGATTACGTGGTTGGGATAGCGGCTGATGATTGTCTGATAATGGGGCACGGCTTTGCCGTGATCTTGAAGCCGATCGTGGCAATCCCCCAGCCAGTAATATGCCTCCGCTGCGTGTGGTGAATTGGGATAGTCTTGGAGCAGTGTCGTGAGCGCGGTGATTGCGTTGTCAAGCGCGGGCTGCTCGTTTCGTTGTCCCAACCAAAGCCAGCAAGAGGCGATTGCATATTGGGCATCGTCTGCCCACTCTCCTGCCGTATCTGCGTCGATGACGCCGTCAAATTCTTCAATTAAGGAGTCCCATTCCGCTTCGGTAGGTGGGATCTCTCCGTTTGCTAGTTGGTAATGCTTGGCTGCAGCCGCACGGTAAAGGGCTGATGCGTCGGGCGGTGCCGGTGCAGGGGGCATTGTAGGTGAGCAAGCAAGCAGCAGAGACGTAAGTAAGATGAGCATGTATGTATCTGTTTTCATGATGGTCTCTAAGATGCGCCGGTTGTGAGCGTTGGGTTTCACTCTCACTATTTGTAATGATACGGTGTTGAAAGGCAGAACCGCTGTTATTCCTTTATAGCAAAATACTTTCAAACGTTCAACCCAACCTACAATACTATTCGCTTATATGTTGATGTAAACCGTTTGCAAGCGCGGCAAACTCGGCGATGTCCAGCGTTTCTCCGCGCCGCTGTGGATCGATAGCGAGTTGATCGCAGACGGTATTAAACACCTCAGCAGAGATAAAAACGCCGTTTTTCAGGAGTGCGTTTCGTAACATTTTGCGCCGAGATTGAAACGCAGCGCGGACAATCCGAAAGAATAGCGCTTCATTGTCAACGGTAAATTGAGGGGTATCGCGCATCTGCAGCCTTAGCACGGAGGAGTCGACTTGCGGGGAAGGGAAAAATTGATCTGGTGGGATCCTGTGCACAATTTCAGCCTCGGCGTAGTAGGAGATGCCAATGGAGAGAGCGCCATAGCGTTTGTTTCCCGGTGATGAGATGATACGTTCAGCGACTTCTGTCTGCATCGTTAGGACGCAGGAGCCGATTTTCTGACGATACTTCAATAGTTCCCACAGAACCGGTGTGGTGATGTAGTAGGGGAGGTTGGCAACAATTTTGGTGTGTTCGGGTGGTGAGTCATTCAGCAGGTTGGCGAGGTTCTGTTTGAGGATATCGCCTTGGATCAGCGAGATGTGAGGCGTTTGTGAGAATTTAAGCTGCAATTCCGCGTATAGAAATTCGTCGATTTCAATTGCAACGACCCTTTTCGCGGTAGCCGCTAGCACCGATGTCAGAAAGCCAAGTCCGGCACCAATTTCTAAGACAGAATCGGCATCGGTCAATTTTGCACTCCAAGCTATCTCCTGCAAGGTGTGTGGATCGATCAGGAAGTGTTGACCGAGTTTCTGGTTGGGATTTCTGCCGGTGCGTTTGAGGAATTCACGGGTCTGTTGATAGAGGGTCATTGCTGGGGATTTTATCTTTGGTAGGTGTAGGGAACGCAGATCTGCGTTCCCTACGAAGACTGCGTCAATTTAGTGGATCGTTACGCCTACCTCTCGTGCGACGTGCCGGATGTATTGCTGACCTGTGATGGTGTCTTCGTATGGGAAATGCTCCACATACAGTGTCACATCTTGGTGCAATCCATCCAATCGTCGAAGGATGGTAGCGTAGTCCATAACGCCGGATTCATATCGGTGCTCCGCTTCTTTTGCGCCGGGAACGGCTTCGTCTATATGAACGACCGATAAGCGTCCACTCTCGTTCTGGCGCACCGCCGATATTGACAAATCTTTCGCATGGAGTGCGGTGATTTTGTCTCCCATCTCATCGAAAATCTTATTTACCAATTCAGTTGTTCTATAGAACAGATGGGGCCAGGTCAGGTTTACGCAGTCCATCAGTGCCTTCATCCGGGGTGAGGCGGCTGCCTCAAACATCTCTATGTACCTTTCCACAGAGCAGAGAGGGCTCATGATATGGGGGTGTGCGGCAACATCCATCTCCGCTGCGTCTGCCTCCCTTGCTAGATCTACCGCAGCGTCGAGGCATCGCTTCCACGCATCTTCAGTCCACATTTGGGGTGTGCATCTGTAGGTTAATCCGACATTAAACCCGACGCAGTGCGCCCCTAAGATTCGCGCGTGGCGTAGTTGGCGGCGGTAGTGCTCGATGGCTGACTGGTATTCCTCTTCATCCGCTGCGCCGAACCCACTGTGGAATGCACTAAACTCACCCGGGCGAATTCCGTGATCATTGAGGAACTTGCTTGCCTCCTCGACATCCGCATCGCTCCAATCGGCAGGGGTGCTCATAGAGACCGTTTTTACCTCCATGATGCTGACTTTGCGGAGAAACTCCTCCCGTTCTTCTGCTGTTTTTCCCGGGTGTATATTTGGACTCATTAAAATCATGTGACCCTCCTAATAAATAAAAGAAAAGCCTCCTGATGCTGATAGGAATGTGCATCAAGAGGCAAATGAGATAGTTCTACCAATCCGTCTCACGGATTTTGCTTTATAGCCGCCCACGTTGTAGTGAGTTTTTGATGCGGATCGACGCCAAGGAACTGATCCCCCGGAGCCTGCATAATTTCTTGGATTTCTTCCTCTGTGAGGGCAACCTTCCAGATCATGACCTCATCGATAGCGCCTTGGAACGGTTGAGCAAATGCTCCATATCCGCCAATGGTGATGGGACCCCTAGCGGGTAGAGGCGGTTTGGAGCCGTCGCCTTTAGACCAGTCCTTTGCTTCATGGCCCTTGTTAACGCCTCCATCTCGGCTCGATTTCTGATTTTTTCCATTGAGATAGATTTTCATCGCATCGGGATCCCCGAAAGTGTTGGTGGCAGCGATATGGGTCCACGTATCTATCGGTACAGAGTCCCATATCCCTGTGACACGATGAAAGTTCACGTCTTGTTGATCTCGATAGAAGAAAGATGGGTCTACAGTCTCCAAGCGAATTGCATAATTCGCTTTGATTCCGTTAGGGCTATTGTAGAGAATTCCACGAGCGCCGGGTCTTGCGACATCCATACTCACCCAAGCCATAATCGTGATTTGGTCTCCGCCTTCAAAGAGGAATATTTTGTGTGCTGGGGTGCGGACCATGCCTGGATCATTGATCGAAAAGCGTATGGCTTTTCCAAATTTCCCATCGTCCCACTTCCAGTTTCCTTCCAACTTACCGTGATTTTTAAATCCAGATATGTCTTCCGCCGTTTTTCCTCTTCCCTCATCAAAAGGAATATACAGAACTAAGTCCTTCGGATTTCGCTTTCCCTCGACGAAGGAGGGCGGAGTCAGGAGCAAAAGAACACCTGCTATAACCAGAAAAGAGATCTTTGTTTTCATCAGCAACCTCCCTAATTGTGCCAAAGGTTCGATGGATTCTTAAGAGGTTCGTTTCAGGGACTTTGTTTTAGCGTTCCCCATGTTGTCGCTAGTTTGTCGCGGGGTTCGACACTGAGAAATTCGCTTCCCGGTGCCAGCATAATTTCTTGGATTTCTTCCTCTGCGAAGGTTCCTTTCCAGATCATCACTTCATCAATGAGACCTTGGAATGGGTCGAGAAATTTCCCATAGCCGCCAATCGTAACGGGACCTTTGGTTACCATGGGCGGTTTTGTTCCATCGCCTAGGGACCACTTATCAGGTTTGGTGCCTCCCTTCATGTTGGTACGTTGCAGTTTCCCATCCAGGTAGATTTTCATCGTATCAGGATTCCCAAAAGTAGCGGTAGCAGCGACATGTACCCACTTATCTATGGGTATTGCATCCCATATTCCTGTAACACGATGAAAGTCCGCATCTTCATTATCTCGATAAAAAAAAGATGGATCGACACGATCCATCCGAAGTCCGTAATTCGCTTGTGTGTCTCGGGGGCGATTATAGATAATCGCGCGCGCCCCAATTAGTTTCTCTCCAACATTAGCGGGATCGACATTTATCCACGCCATAAGGGTTATTTCGTCTCCCGCTCTAAAAGCAAAAATTTTGTGCTCTGGGGTTTGGACAATACCCGAATCGGCACCACAAGCCATTTCTCTACAGAAGTAGAGAGCGTGTCCAAATTTCCCTTTGCGCCATGCCCCCTTGCCTTGCAGCAGTCCATCATTTCTAAATTGAGATAGGTCTTTTGTCGCCCTTCCTCTTATTTCGTCGAAGGGATAATAGAGGACTAGATCTAATCCGCGACGCTGTTTCCCGCTGACTAGGGATGGCATAAGAAACAAAAGGAAGCCCGCTATAAGTGCCAATGCTTTCATGGTTCGTACCCCCTTTCAGGCAACCGATTCCAAATTCTGAGTCCTTCCCTAGCGTAGCGGTTAGTATTCCGCATTGCCGAAGCCTACCCCAATCTATCAAAGAATTGGGCATAGGGAAGCGACTCATAAATCTGGCTACATCCCTGACTTTCTGCATTAATAACCAAGCCTTAATTGAAAAAGCCCCCCGATGTTGATAGGAAAATATATCTATGTGATATAAACATCAGGGGGCAATATTGTCATTGCGGGTTTAAGTCTATTAATTAGAGCTTCGTTTTAGGGTTGCCCACGTTGTAGCGAGCTTTCCACGGGGTTGAACAGCGAGGAATTCGTCACCGGGTGCCGACATAATCTCTTTGATTTCATCGGCTTCAAATACTCCCCTCCATATCATGACCTCATCAATTGAGCCGTGGAACAGATGTTTGCCTCCACCTCCCCAACGGGAGCCGATATCGATGGGACCTGGCACAGCAATCGCCTTAAAGTTTCCGTTGCCATGACTCCATCCACTGGGACGCTCTTCCCCATCTACATAGAACTTCATGGTATCTCCCTTGCCCAGAATAGCCGTACACGCGACATGCACCCACTGCTTCGTTGGTAAGGGGTCACCTCTTGCTGTCTTACGGTGCCAGTCCGCATCCGCTGCATCTCGATAAAATAGAGCGGGGTGGCCCGGGTCCTCTATCCGAAACCCGTAGTTTGTGAAATTTCCTTCAGGACGGTTATAGATAACTACAAACTGATTAATCCCAGCCCAAGCCCAATGGTCAGTCTCATTTTTGATCCATGCCATCAGCGTGATTTCCGCATTCCCCTTAAAGGCAAATGACTCATTTTCTCGGGTTCGGATATTACTAGTACCTTCGGGATCGCCGTCTCCATCCTTCATGTTAAATCGAACGGCTTTCCCATATTTGCCATCAACCCATTCTCCCGCTGATAATTTGCCGTCGGCTTCGCTTTCGGACTTGTCCTCCACGGTTCTGCCGTTGCCTTCGTCAAGGGGATAATAAAGCATTAATTCCAATCCAGGACGCTGTTTCCCGTCGCCCAGCGGGGTAAGGATTAAAAGGACAGCTGCGATAAGCAGTACAGAAATCGTTGTCTTCATTTTCATTATTCCTTTCTCCTTTGCTATTGCTCTGTAGATACGGTTAAGGTAAAACGTGCTGCTCGGCCGTTCATTCTTATGTGGCAAGTCGCCATGAGCTAGCTAGCGACAAACTCTACCAACGCATTAGGATTGATTATAAGGATTGATTGTACAACCGGTTTTGAACACCTCCCTGTCCCGTCAGGTTTTGATATACTCCTAAGGCTGGAGCATTGAGATTCTTACGAATCTCATTTTCTAGTATATCACACAATCCGAATAGATACAAAACTAAAACGGATTTGCGTTCCGAGGATAAATCTTGGGGTCTTGGTCCTAAAGGTGCGTTTTAGATCCCTCCCCTCGTTTTTTTATATCTGAGTTTTTATGTGGGGAATTTGTAATGGAGTTCTGGCTCTTTAGTGTATAAATTGGAGGCAATGAGATCGCTCATGCTACCTAGCTCAGAATCAGTTCAACTACGCGGTCTAAGATGTGATCTGCAACTTCACGCTTGGAGAGCAAGGGCAGTTGTTCGCAGTTCCCGTTTTGGTCCAACAGGGTTACAATGTTGGTGTCGCCTTCAAATCCTGCGCCTTCTGCCGATACGTCGTTTGCTATGATGAGGTCGCAGTTTTTCTTGATTAGCTTCTTTTGGGCGTTTTCTAGGAGGTCATCCGTTTCGGCAGCAAAACCGACTGTGATTTGTCCCTTCTTTTTGCGTTTGCCTAGAGCTTGTGCGATGTCTGGGTTCTGTTCGAGTGGGAGGGTGAGTTGATCTGCCCTTTTCTTGATCTTGTTCGCTGAGAAGGATTGGGGCCGATAGTCGGCGACTGCTGCTGCCATCACTACGATGTCGGTCTGATCGAACCCTTCGAGGAGCGCGTCTTGCAGCTCAAGTGTGGTTTCTATGTATCGGGTTTCGACACCTGTGGGCGGTGCTGCTGTCGCTGGTCCGCTGATAAGAAGTACCTCTGCGCCACGATCGCGTGCCGCTTCTGCAACTGCGTATCCCATCTTTCCGCTGGATCGGTTGCTGATGAAACGGACCGGATCGAGGTATTCGCGTGTGGGTCCCGCTGTGACAACTACCCGCTTCCCGTCTAGGTCTTTGGGTGTTTGCAACATTTGGGTGATGCGTTCCAAAATGACTTCGACGGTGTTCAGACGTCCCATGCCCTGTTTCCCGGAGGCAAGGTCCCCGCTGACAGGTTCGACAAATTCTACGCCGTGTTCCTTCAGAGTTTGCATGTTTGCTGCAACAAACGGGTTTTCATACATGTGTTGTTCCATCGCGGGGGCGATTAGGATTGGACAGTGGACGGAGATTGCGACAGTGGAGAGCGCATCGTCAGCGATGCCATTCGCCATTTTCCCGATGATATTTGCGGTGGTGGGGACGATTGCAAGCAGATCGGCTTTGTCTGCGAGATCGATGTGCACCGGTTTCCAATCCGAGCCGATATCGAAGAGGTCGAGTAGGACGGGATTTCGAGAGATGACCTGAAATTGGATCGGCTGCACCAAGCGTGTGGCGTTTTCTGTCATGACCACGTGCACGGAATACCCCTGCTTTACCAGTTGGCTCGCTAGGTCGATGGATTTGTGGATAGCGATTCCGCCGGTAACGCCGAGGATGATGGTTTTGTTGGCTTGTTTCATTGCACTGTTTTTTTGCTGGTAAGGGACTATGGTGAATTATAAAAATAAATAGACTTAAAAGTAATAGGCACACTCCGTGTGCCGTAACTCTACCAATAAGTTCCTGACTTCACTGCTTCACAGTATCTATAGTGAATTCAAAAAATAAATAGACACTTTCACCCCCCATGTTTGGTAGGCGCTGTTTCCAACTGCGCCGATTTGGCGTGTCTCATTAATTCTAAGATCCACTATAAATAAATACAAACGGACTACCTACGCAAGGTTATCCCCATCATTGGAAAATGTTGATCGAAAGCAAATGTTTCTGAGATTTATCATGGTTTTGAATCCAACTCATAGATAACTTCGTCATGATTGACAGACCCATCGGTTGAATCGGATTCTAGGAATCCAATCATCTGACTAAGAATCGCGTATCCCCTTTCTCTGCTATTCTGTGCAATGATTTCACGGTTGATTTGGCGGCTTCGTATCAGAAAGATGAAGTAATCGAGCACGTCCAAGGCCTTTAAGAGAATCCCGGCAAACACCGCCCGCAACCCCTTACTCTCAATACCGAAGTCCTTAGCAATCTTTTGGTAGTTGCTTCCTTTGCGATGTGCACTACCCCTAGAACGCAAGCTCTGAAGTTTTCGCAGAAAAGCCATGTGATCCGCTGCGCCTTCAACACCGCAGGAATTGAGGACAATTTCGAGACAACCGATGCTTCCTTTAAGGCTCTCCTGCTGATCGGGGGTAAGATTTTCCTCCTGTTTAAGGGAAATCAGTTTTTTCAATTCCTTTTGATTCAGAGAGTCGATTAGTATCTTTGTAAGACTCAAAACTAACTCATCGAAATCACGCTGCTCATCCGTGGCGGGTATTCTTAAGCCTTTGAGATGATGTTCGTCACGAGGGGACAGTGGTCGCAACAGCTGCCAACCGAGGCATGCATTACACGCCTTCTGCAACTGTTCATAACTTTGCTTGAACAGAAGATCCGGCTGATCTGAGCTTACCCATTCTCCTTTAAAGTTTCGCTTGTAAAACGTAGAACTCACACCACCTTCTGGTGGGATATTGTGTGCTTGCCAATGCTGCTGTTCTGTGTAAGGTAGTGAGTGAAAATCGCCCAAGAATACGATTACTCTGTCAGCGGAGTGGTTGTCAATTGTCATGCTCCACAACGATGCACACTTGAGCATTGAATCCTCAACGGTGTATTTACTGGGTTCGTTGTAGTATTTATCCAAGACGTTCTTGCGAAACTGTACAGGGGTTAGGTTATAGGGGGCGCCCGAGTTGCTTCTATAATGGTTCAGTTTGGTAGGATCGCAGGTATGATTGATTTCATCTCCATTTTCATCAACGGCAATGATGAACTCAACATACTTTGGTCCCTCGGCAAAATCCCCGAAACCGCTCTTAGATTTTTCTAAGGGTTTGATAAGTTTTCTGCCGCGTAGTCTGCTCTCTGATCGAAATCCTGGGCGGTGGTTAGTGTCTAAACGGTCATAACGCCAACACATGAAACTATCGCGGTCGAATTCAGGATCTTTCTGGTTAAGTCCAAGTTCCTGTAAAGAATATGCTGAATACTCATTGAATTCAAATAATATTGATAGATACATCTCTTTGATAGCTAAGAACTGGCGGATTTCTTTGAGTCTTATTCTAACTTCCTCCGGTCTAACAATAGCAATTTTTTCTTCATTTCCAGCATCATCAATTTTGGTGTACTCATCCGTTTCTCTGTTGTGGTATAGATTGTGGAAGTGGCGAAACTCTTCAGAGATTTCGTCATAAGGTGTTTTAATTCCTCCAAAATAACGGGAAATAATTAGAGGTTCAGCTCCTATTTCATGTGCATAGTCACCGTAGCGGAAGTATTTAATCTGTCTTTTGTTGTTCTGGATTCCGTAATCAATAGCATTGGGAGTTTCACCAGTGTGTATCTCTGGATCATCTGAAAAGTTCGTTTCACAAAGTATTTTGTTAGCTAGGTCCTTTGGGATTAGGACGCAATGTATGAAGTGATCAATAGGAGTACCATCATTTATTGGTTTGTGCACAGTAATAAGATCATGAGGTCCTGGTTCACGGCGTATATCTTCCCGCCTTTGTTCTTGTAATAGTTTCTTTCGATCTGTATCAATGCTCATAATTTCCTCCCTATCCTTTCTAACTCCAACCTCCGCAAACCCTTCACAATTCCGACCGTCTTCAATCAGAGAATATCTGGCTCAGATAGCACTCTCGCTAGATTCTCACTTCTTCCACAGCGCCCTTGCCGAATCCGCAATTTACCACGAAAGTTCACGTTGAGTTCTTGTGGCCCTCTGGGGTTGGTCCATTTAATGCCTCGTCCCTGAAACAGGATTGGTCTGTAAACGGTTGTCAAAGTTCTTGTTCTTGGAACGATGTTGGCGGCAAAGTGTAAGCTGTTTTGTAACTGTTCAACGACATCTGATTGTTCGGCTCTGCCGCTCTTGAGTTCAATTGGAGCCGCGACTAGGTAATTTTCGTCCGTATCAATAAAGAAGAGGAGGCGGTCACAGCGTTTCTCTGTTCTGTTACATAAGTCAAATTCACGTTCAACATCTATCACAACCCGGTCAGATGGTACGCCGGTCATATCCACGCGGCAGCCCTCGCCACTACACGAATTGGTCAGGTTCTCCTCATCCACCTGCTCCCGGATATGGTCGAGAACCCTATTCACATTCACGTTCACTCTCGTCTTTCAGTTCCTCAATCCGGTTCTGCAAGCCTGCCCAACGGTTATAGAGGGATTCTACCACATCCTCGTAATCCTCTGGCTCGATGCCTACGGTGTGGTCGAATTGGATTTCCTTCACCGGTTGACCGTTTTGGAAATGCCACGCTCCGACCTCTTCGGGCGACAACCAATCGTTGGTCTCCTTTTTCAGTGTATCTTTTTCTTTAAGCATACCGACGCGCATCAGGTTTCCAATCTCTTGAAGCATAAAGTCACTATGCGTTGTTACAAGCACCCGTACTCCCGCACGGACCAAGCGGGCAAGGGTCGCTGCCATTTGGGTCTGGGCGGCGGGGTGCAGATGGGCTTCGGGTTCCTCAATGATGAGTGTGTCGCCGGGGCGGACGAGACCGCGAATGAACAGCACAAGGGGAGCAAGTTCGGACACCATTGATGAGGAACGGGTCATGCGCATATCTTGTTCTGTTCCCTGCGGACGGTAGACAAATTCTGGATACCCTGTCGGTGAGGGATTCATAATTATCTGCCCAGCGAGCACATTGTCTTCTAATGCTTTGGCGACGTGATTCAACCCATCATTTGGTTTTGCGCGTTCCCGTAATCTTGTATGCCCTTCGTAGAGTATAAGTTTTTCTATGAAGTCTGCTACCACTCCCGAAAGTGTCGAAAGTTCTGCCGTTTCTAAGCCAGTACGCGTAGAACGTGCTACCAGCGAACTCGCTATCACCGGATGACTCTGTATGATACCGCTCCGGGCGGCTGGCAGATAGTAAGATTTTTCTGCGTATCTGCGATGTTCAGATAAGAGCGTAGTTGTATCATCAGAGTTAATCAGCGAGGTCGAAGGCAACTGATCCGCCGGAAAAATAATAGTATTTTCGTTGATGTTTCCATCATCTAGGGTAATCTCTGATTTGGATGCTCCAATTCTCAATGACCAGAGATTCTGATCTGCTTCATTGACTCTCAGTGCAATAGTTATGTTATCGTTTTGGTTATTGGGCGACTGTATTAGCCCCGAAAGTGAATCGAGGTCAAAACAGCGCAGAAGTTCAGTTTTTAGATCTGGTCCGAAAAAGTATGGAGTATTAAGGCTAGTTTGTGCCCGTTTACTTACTCCTTGGGGCAGGTCCGAGAATTTGAAAGGTTGGTCCCAGTTTGCCTTGTTAAATTGCTCTAGAAGTACTTTTTTATCTACTGGGGGGTCGTAATCCAAGCCAGTCCCTAAGAGCCGTAAGGTATGTGATAAGACAAATCCTGAGAATTCCCCGAAGATGCGGTGCAGGGCATAGATCAGAACGGAGAGGTAGGTCTTGCCGGTGTTGCTGGGTCCGACAAACACCGTCAGTGGACGCAGATCGAGATCCGCTTCTGCAATCGGTCCGAAATTGCGGACTGAGATTTCGACTTTTGGTGTGTTGTGGGTTTTTGCCTTGTCATCTCCGTTCATGTTAATCTTCCTTCTCGTTGGCACCGGGAGACACTGTGGGAGTGGAGGATAGCGTTCCCGATAGGGTTACTAGCAGCAAAACTCCTGAGAGATTGCATCGAGAAGCTGATCGTCGATTCGGCAGCGTTCTGCGGAGATGATGTGGCGAATTTGAGTCACAGCTTCTTTGACATTGTGGTCCGGATTCAGGATACAGTATTTGTAGTCTTTAACATAAGCGAACTCTGATTTTGCCGTCAGCAAACGTTGTTCAAGTTCCGAATCGGATTCTGTCTTGCGGTTGCGAAGCCGTTTCTCTAAACTTTCGAGGGAGGGAGGTAAGAGAAAAATACTGGTGTACCGGATACCAAGGTCTTTTACCTTCATTGCACCGTGTACATCGATTTCTAGAACCAGATCTTTACCTTTTTCGATCGTTGATTCTATCGTGGATTTTAGGGTGCCGTAGTAGTGTCCACCATATTTCACCCATTCCAAAAAGCCACCACTATTAATCAGGGCTTCAAATTCGGTTTCGTCCAAAAAATAGTAGTCAATCCCATCAGCCTCGTCGGAGCGAGGTGGACGAGTCGTTGCGGAGATTGAAAACGCTAATGTTGTATCGCTTTCGCAAAGTTCTCTGATTACACTCGTTTTGCCGGTTCCAGAGGGACCCGATATAACAATGAATAATCCCTGCTGGGAGGGTCGATTATTCCACATTCTGAACCAATTCCCGAATTTTTTCAATCTCTGTTTTCAGGGCAACGGTGGCGTAGGAGATGGAGGATCGAGACGCTTTGGCAGAGATGGTATTGACCTCTCGATTCATCTCTTGTAGTAAAAAATCGAGTTGTCTGCCGATGGGTTGGGTCGCTTGCAGATATTCATCAAACTGAGAACAGTGGCTATCGAGTCGCACCAGTTCTTCCGTGATGTCTGAGCGAGAGGCGATGATGCCAGCTTCCATTGTGAGGCGGTGTGGGTCAATTTTAACACGTCCCTCAAGGAGTTCATTCAAGCGTGCTTCGAGCCTTGTATGTGTGGATTCGACGAGATCTGCGCTAGCTGCTTTTATCTTCCGGGTTAGGAGTTGGATAGAGTGGAGGAGTCCTTTGATTTCCTCAAGCATAGCAGTTCCCTCTGCCTGCTTGGTTGTCTCTAATCCATCGAGAGCGGTTTCTAGGTGAGATTGTAACACCTGCCACACCGCTTCTTCGTCCAAATCAGCTTTCTGTGCAGTTAGGACACCGGGGAGTTGCACTAGCAAAGAGAGCGAAATCTCGTCCCCGAATTGCAGCCTATTTTGCAACTTTACAAGTGCTTGATGATACTGCTCTGCCAGCTTAGAATCGAGAATGGGGAGTTGGTTTGAAACGGAAGCGTCTTCAGTCCACTCAACTGTGGCTTGGACTTGTCCTCTTGAAACCCGATTCCGTATCGCACTGTTGATCTGATGATCGAATCTGGATAGAAACTCTGGGGTGCGGACAGTTACTTTACAGTAGCGAGCGTTCCACGATTTGATCTCAATGATCAACTGACCAAAGGGTGTTTCTGCTTTATGCCGGCTGTAGCCCGTCATGCTTCTAATCATAATTAATCCGCCGCTTCTTGCCATTCAACTAAGATTGGAGATTCAACCCGAATTGCATCTTTGATACAAACCTCTTCACAGAGTTTGCAGCCGACACAATCCCTTGGTTTCACAAGTTCGCAGATACCGAAGAAACTCTCGGCATGCTCGCCGGTCGCTGGATCTTTTAGCTCTAGGCAATCCCACGGACAGATGTGGACGCAGAAATCACACCCAGAGCAGAGTTCCTCGTAGATAACGGCGATAGGGCGATCTTTGGGACGTTTAATAAATTTGGCGACATCTCCATTCTGATCATGGATGGCTTCGACCGGACAGACCATACCGCACGCACTACAATCGATACAGATATCCGGGTCGATGATATGAAGCATTTTGCGGTCGCCGGTGATGGCATCAACGGGGCAATTTGTCAGACATGCCATGCAACCGACACATTCTTCTGTTATGTAGTAAGCCATTAAAAACGCGCTCCCTCCTTTGAATTTGAGACCCTTTTCATTTGGAATGAGTAGCGGAAATCAGCCGTCAATGCGGATAAACTCTAGGCTGACAATTGATCCGCCATAATTATAACACGAATGCTATAATGAAATCAACAGAGATTGTTATATGATTCTGATAAATTGAACTAAACTGTTATCTGAAGCATAATAGTAAAACGTAATGCGTAAGAAGCAACCATTCGCTATGGCGAAAGGAATAAGTAGAACGCGAATCTGTGTTCCCTACGAGAGATCTGTCCTATCTTTTTTGTTGACAGGGTGTCTGCAAAACGGTATGATGAAAAATTAAGGAATAGGGGTAGAAATAGATCGCCTATCCTCAGCGATCGCTTCATGTTCGACGGAGGTATCCAAGTATGTATTCACCAGATGACAGTCGGGAGTTTTGGGAAGGGACACGCGCCGCACTCGATGAGATTCCGATGGATCCTGAACTTTCACCTGCACCGGAGTTGAGTGGTAGAGAGTTCGACACCTATAACGTGACGCTGACTAGTTTTGGCAGAATCAAGCTGCGGGGTTGGTATTCTGTGCCGAAGGATAATCCGCGGGGGAAGTGCTCCGCTATTCTGGCTGTTCCCGGCTATAGTGGGAGCAAGCAGATCCCAACACATATTGTGCTTCAAGGGTATGCTGTCCTCACGCTGTTTCCACGGAGCCAAGGGGAGAGCAAGGCGGAGTGGCAGATCGAATCAGGGACGTACCTCACCTATCACATTACCGATCGGGATAGGTATTTTTATCGTGGGGCGTATATGGATTGCGTGCGGGGGATCGATTTCTTGGCGAGTCGTCCCGAAGTTGACCCGGACCGGATCGGGATGTGGAGCCGGAGTCAGGGCGGTGGATTGACGCTTGCAACGAGTTCTCTAGATGGGAGGATTAAAGCTGGGGTCGCCGAGGAGCCATTTTTGTGTAACTATCCGCTTGCGATTGAGGTGAAAACAAATCCGTATGTCGAGTTGGGTGAATATCTAAATCAGCACCCTGACCAGAAAGAGATCGCTCTTGAAACGCTTGCCTATTTCGATCCTCTCAATCTAGTGGAGATGATAAACCGTCCTATGCTCGTCAATATCGGAATGAAGGACGACGTTTGCCCGTACCACACGATTGTTCCGGTGTTTGAACGGATTGTCAGTCATAAAGCGTTGATGATCTACCCCGATCTGGGGCATTCATCATGTGCCGATTTCAACAACCATGCGAAAAATTGGTTGGATTTATATTTATAGCCAAAATTTATCAGGAGGGATCCGATGCTAACATATCAAGATATAGGTATCAAACCTTTCATTAACGCAAGTGGGACCATCACGACGTTGGGTGGCAGCATCATGCCGACGGAAGTGGTCGAGTCCATGCGTGAGGCGGCAACTTCGTTCATCCATCTCAATGAACTTCATGAGCGGGTTGGCGACAAATTGGCAGAGATGATCGGGGTTGAAGCTGCGTTCGTTTCTTGTGGTGCTGCGAGTGGCGTACAGGTCTCTGCCGCCGCGTGTCTGACCGGCACAGATATGGATCGCGTTCACAAGCTGCCTGACACGAGCGGTGCAAAAAACGAGTTTATTATCAGCCTTGTTGATTCGCACTTTTACATCCATCAGGGTATTGAAGCGGTCGGTGGAACGTTAGTTAAGGTCGGCACCCGCGAAGCAGTTACGGCAGCGGATATGATAGATGCAATTGGTCCGAATACCGCGGCAATTGTTTTCTTCTTTGGTGCGCAGCCGAAGGAGCAGCTTGCAGAGATTATTCCTGAAGCCACAGCGCGCGGTGTGCCTGTGGTGGTCGATGCCGCAGCACAGCTGCCGCCCCGATCGAACCTGACAGAAATTGCTGGTTTGGGTGCATCGTTGGTGAATTTCAGCGGCGGAAAAGGGATGCGTGGCCCCCAAAATTCAGGATTGGTGATTGGGAAGAAGGAGTTTGTGGAAGCAGCACGGTACAACTCTAACCCGCACAGCGCGATTGGGCGCGGCATGAAGGTCGGCAAAGAGGAGGTTATGGGGCTACTCACAGCCGTTGAAATCTTCCTTGCAAAGGACGAAAAAGAAGAGTATGCCGAATGGCGTGCGCAGATGGAACATATCGCCCAAGCCGCTGAGTCGATTGATGGAGTTCAGGCAGAAGTGGTTGATGCCAAGCAGCATCCATCGGTGCAAATCACCCTTGACGATTCGGTTGGGAAGACAGCAGAACAGGTGAACAGCGAGTTGAGAGCGGGAACGCCCTCCATCGTAAACGGTGGTGGTAATGACACTGTGGTGTTCAATCCGATGACGCTGCTGCCGGGCGAGGAGAAAGCGATCGCCGAGCGGTTGGTCGAAGTGTTGGCGTGAGGTGTGATGCGTGAAACGCGAGGCGTAATGGGCAAAAAAGATAGTGACAAGCCACTGAGGGGGTAGTGATGGACCGAGAGCAGATGAGCAATGAGGAGAACTATTGCTTCGATGTTGCTGGGTATCTAATTGTTCCAGATGTCTTGACACAAGAGGAGATCGAGGCGTGTAATAGCGATCTCGATCAGAAAGGTACTTCTCCACTTTCAGACTCTTTGGCAAAACTGCGCGACCATCCTGTGTTGGAATGGTATCTGAACCAGATTTGTGGGGAGGAATTCCGACTTGACCGGGAACCGCATCTCATTGGAGATGCTGAGGAAGATGTAGGCGCTCCGCTGGTCGGTGGCAACGAGCCGCGGGATTGGGCACGCGCTTACAATCATCAGAACGATGTCCGGTTCTGTCAGGGGGTGCTTGCGATCTGGGCACTTGCGGACGTAAACGAGGGTGATGGTGGATTTGTGCTGATTCCAGCGAGTCATAAGAACTATGTCGAAACACCAAAGGACGTGCTGACCGGTGCGGACGATATGGAGTTGACCGTTCAACCGTCCCTTCAAGCGGGGGACTTGCTGCTTTGCGCGGAGACCACACTGCACGGATTAAGACCGTGGAAGGGGAACGGTCCACAGCGACTAGTTGCATGCGGATACATCGGTAAGAATGCGCCGGCTTCAATCCGCCCTGATGCGACCTGTGAGGAGGAGCCGCCTCCTGAGTGGCTGGCGGAGTTGACTCCGGTGCAACGGGCTGTGATGCAGGGGCAGGAATCCGATAATGCCTCCTTTCCCGCTGTAGTGCGGTCGGATGGGGAGACCAGTTGGATTGACGAGTCGTCCGAAATATTTCACCCGTCAATCTATATCCGTGATCCGGACTCGGTGATTGACGAAAAGGAGTTCTACTTCTGGGATCTGTGCGGACACCTTCTGATTCGGAATGTGATGGATACGGCGTGGCTCGAAGCGGCAAACGAAGCGATCGACAAGTTTGCGGATCGGATTGTCGTGGGTGCAGCCCCTGACAAGGGGTCAAAGACGCTTGCGGGGACGGGAAGACCTGATCTCGGCGGGTTGTTTGAACTGCCAAAGCCGTATTGCGATCCGTTCCGTGAGATGATTGCGCATCCAGCAGTGATACATCGAGTAAACTGGATGGTGGGAAGTGGGTTCCGGTGCGGCAATGCCACGGCGATATGCTCGGTAAAGGGAACTGCCGGGCATGCTTTACACAGTGGCAGCGATCCTGCGAGGCCGGGCAACGGCTACCTCTTGCAGAACGGTCGGGCTTACTGCGACTCAGTGAATGTGGGATGGCAGTTGCGGGATGTCACTGAAGCGGACGGTGGGTTTGTTTGTGTGCCGGGGAGCCACAAGGCGCGATATCCTATGCCGCCGGGCGTCCAATCTTGCGATGAGCCTATGGGTTTGGTCCAGCATGTGTCGATGAAGGCGGGGGATGTGCTCATATTTTTAGCGGGGGCGCAAACGCACGGTGCTTATCCTTGGCGAAGCGATATCCAGCGTCGTACTGTCCTGATGAATTATCGATCTAAAAATATATTGCTGTGATGTGGTTTTTGAGTTGTAGGAGATAGACATCATGAATCGACGTGTGCATATGTACAAGGGATCGCCACCGAATCACTGCGTTTGCGATCAGGCGTTGCGTCAACTTCCTAATGGCGACTGGGGAATCATCTTCATGACCGGGGGCACACATGAGCCGGAGATAGAAAATCACATAGTGATGTGTCGATCGACGGATCAGGGAGAGACTTGGAGCGCACCAGAAACTGTCCTCCGTTTCGATGACCGCGCTTGTCTGCTCTCTGAGGTCATTGTCCATGGCGACAAGATTCGCATCCTCGGTGAGAGTCATCTCGGCCGGTTCGAGGATTGGCAAGTCTTCGTCCTAACCAGTGAGGATAGTGGCGAAACATGGGGGGAACCAGTGCCTTCCATGCTGCTGCCGAGGAGGACTTTCATACGTAATCTCTATATCTGCAGTTGGGGTGAGTGGTTTCTACCGTTTCAGAGCTACGATACGGTGGCTGATCCGGTTCCCTCTCCGTTGGCGGATGGATCGTTCAATAGTGCGGTCAACGGTGTGTTAATTAGTGGCGATAAGGGACAGACATGGGAGAAATCTGCCGAGACCGATCCTACTGCCGGGTGGGCGGAGAATAACCTCGTCGAATTGCGCGATGGTCGATTGGTGATACTCATCCGCGCGGATCGCACCGGTTATCTAAAACGCAGCGAGTCTACAGATTGGGGACGGACGTGGTCGTCACCGGTAACTACCGACATCCCGAACCCCGGCACAAAGTTTCGGCTGCACCGTCTCAGCACTGGGCGAATTGTTCTGATCCATAACCCGAATCCGAATCCCGGCGTCCGGAATCCGTTAGCGTTGTGGGTTTCCGATGATGATATGAACACATGGCCGTACAGGCGGACGCTGATTGATTTTCCGGGGCAGCTTCAGTATCCCGATGGTTTTGTGGATGCGGCAGAGGAGTATGTCCACTTCGCTTTTGACTATAACCGGCACGATCTGATTTATGTTGGTGCGAAATTGCCGACTTGACTTGTGTAATTGTTTGTAATTGGGGGGATTATGAGTAAGATTAAGACAGCGGTGATTACCGGGCAACATGCTTTTGATGTGCCGGGATTTCACGGATTGTTCAGGAGTATTTCCGAAATAGATTTCTACCTGCAAGATTTGGAGAACTTTGCGGCGGATGCCGGCAAGGTCCGAGAGCAGTATGATGCCCTTGTATTCTATAACTTTCATCGGGTGACACCCAACGAGGGGAGAATCAGGGAAACCATTGAACAATTAGGCGAAGATGGGACAGGCATCTTGGTGCTGCACCATGCCATCCTTGCATTTCCAGAATGGCAGTTGTGGTCAGATCTATGCGGCATTCAGGATCGGAGTTTCGGTGTGCAGATTGACGAAACCGTGCATGTTGACATTGTGGATCCGCAGCACCCGACTACCCAGGGATTGAACCCGTGGGAGATGGTGGATGAGATCTATATCATGGCAGATCCGGGCGAGGACAGTGAGCTATTGTTGACTACCAATCACCCCGATAGCATGAAAACGTTGGCATGGACTCGACAGTACAAGAACGCGCGTGTGTTCTGCTGTCAGTCGGGGCACGACGATCAGGTTTTCTCTGACCCAAATTTCCGTACAGTGATTTCGCAGGGAATTCAGTGGCTCGCGGGAAGGATATAGGGGGAGAAAGTTAATGCGCACGTTCAGTATTCAAGGCTTACCTGATAAGCGGCGGCAGAAAGTGCTCATCCATGATGCGCCCAAACCGGAAGGACCAACCGGCAACGAGGTCAAAACCGAGACGATCTATTCGGGGATAACAAATGGTACGGAACGGAATCAACTAATTGGCGGAAACTACGCTCCCCAAGATGAACAGCTGCCCACCAGTGGAGGGGGTTACCAAAACGTGGGGCGGGTGATTGAGGTAGGTCCTGATGTTAGCGGGCTGCAGGTCGGAGATGTGCTGTATATGAGTGCCGCTCATTCGGAGTACATCGTGATGGCAGAAGATGATCTACTCATTAAGCTGCCCGACTCGATTGACCGCACAGAGGCTGCGCTTTTTGGGATGACCAGTGTTGCGATGCGTACCTGCCGTAACACCGAATTGAAAATGGGTGAGCGGGTATTGATCGTGGGGGCTGGCATCATCGGTCAGGTTGCTGCACAAATCGCGGCCGTTATGGGTGCGCGTGCTACGCTTTGTGATATCAATCCCAACCGTCTGGAACTTGCGAAGGAAATTGGTGCGGCTGAAACTGTGCTAGATGTTTCAGGTGATGGCTGGGAAAAAGGGGTCGTGGACGGGACGTTCGACGCAGTCATTGACTTTGCGGGTGTGCCCGGCATGGAAGACCAAATGATCAGCGCTGTGCGCCGACGGGGCAGGGTGATATTCATCGCCGGACGGGGCAAGGTGACGTATACCTTTAACCTCGGTCAGGGGCAGGAGATTCAGTTGAAGCAGAACAGCCACTTTGATCGCGATGATTTGGAGAATCTGTGTCGTCTGGTTGATCGGGGGTTGGTGAAGATTGCGCCCCTAATCCGTGATGTTGTCCCAGTAAGTGACGCCAAACGAATTTATGACACACTGCGGGATAACCCCACTGAACTGTTGGGGACGGTGTTTGTATGGTAGGCGGATTTGGAAGTCGGTTTGTGTTTACAGACATTTGGGCGTCGAGGTATGAATCTCGACCTACAGTTGGGTTTCACGTTTTCCGTTCAACTCAACCTACAGCAAGCGCCGAAAGTTGGGGATTTGATGGAATGTGATCCGGTTGGCGTCGTGGTAGTTATGTGCGCCGTCGTAGGCGGTGCGCGCGATATAGGTGATGGCGTCCCCGTCGAACTGCCAATCCACATATTGGAAACCTGTTAACTGGACGGATTGCTCATAAGGTAAGCCCTGATCGTCCTCGAGCAGCGTGAGTTTATGCTCCCAACGGAGAAGGTCTTGGGAGGTGTGCAACGACAGCACGGTGCGCCGCGAGGGTTGACTTGGATTCGGATTGTTGTTGCTAAGGGTTAGGTAAAGCCCAGTCTCCGGGTCAAAACGGATGGTGAACTTCGTCATTCCGCCGGGAAAGTCGATGAATCCCGTCTCTGGATCGAATGTGATGGTCTTGCCGTTGTCGTGAACTTTAACGATCGCCGCCTTGTCCCACAGTGGGAGCGAATTCAAGCGGAGGATGTTCCAGACTTTGCCGTCCTTTGTCTCCACTGTATTGCCTTCCAGCCAGCCCGGACGCTCCAATTCTCCCCAGTCCTCTGGACCCCATGCTGGATCGAAGGGAAGTTTATTGCTCATCGTCCAGTTCGCAGCGTCTAAGAGATCCGCATCTACGTCGACGGAGACTACGAGCGATTGGAAACCGATGCCCCAGATACATGGATCGCAATCCTCGAACGCCCGATACAGCCTGCCATTTTTCAGAAGGGTTGGCACGGGGGCGCAGTGGTAATTGGGAGGTTCACGGAACGGACCGCCCCTAAACAGCAAGCCGGATTTCTCGTCTTTGGGGTGGGTCCACGTATACCCACCGTCACAGCTGCGTCGGATCACAATTGAGCCGTATTGCTGCGATGTGCCGATCAGGTAGATGCTGCCGTTGTGGATAAAGAGCGAACTCCAGAACGCATTGGCGATATGGGTGACGTTGCTCCAAGTTTCTCCGTTGTCCTCTGAACGGTAGACACTGGTCAGGTGTTCCTCGTTTTCGTGGTTTAGGGGGCAGCCTTTCCCGAAATAGTCGTGCGTTGCGAGCAGTGTCCCGTCCGCGAGTCGGAGGATGCTCGGGCTGCCGAGGTAGGTTTGTGTTTTTGCGTCCTGAAATTTGATTTCGTTAAAATCCATAGATTTCCTTTCATCTGGGAATGAATTTGTTGAAAGCCTCGGAGGACCTCTTTCAGTTTACCAAAGTTGGGGGATTAAGGCAACGAAAAGGAGTTGGAAATGCAGATTCTGGTCACCGGAGCGAGTGGCCGTATTGGTCGTTATGTTGTTAAGGAATTAGTAAATGCGGGGCATAATGTTACTGGCGTTGACGTATTGCCTGCTGAAGGGGGAATATCTCCCTTCCTGCGCGTCGATCTTACCGATGCCGGTGAGGTGTATCAAGCGTTGGCGGCTGCGGAAGCGGAGGCAGTTGTTCACTTGGGGGCATGGGCGAATGCGGGTGTAGTACCAGATACACGTACTTACGGGGATAACGTTCAAGGGACTTTTAATCTATTTCAGGCGTGTACGGATTTGGGGATTCAGCGTGTGGTTTCAGCGTCTAGCTCACAAGTCTACGGGTTTGCCAAGGAACCGCCGGTCTATGTGCCGGTTGATGAAGCCCATCCGTTACGTTCCGCCAACTGTTACGCGCTTTCAAAGGTGGTAGGGGAGCAGGCTGCAGATTACTTTGTCGAGCGTTTTGGGCTGACGATTCTTTCCTTCCGGCTGATGGGGATTCGGACACCACCGCAACTGGATGCAGAGATTGATGAGTTGGCACAAGATCCGAGCAAGGGCACTTCACTGCTATGGACACGAACGGACGCTCGCGATGCTGCAATCGCGTGTCGATTGGCGGTTGAAGTGGATTCGGTATCTTCAGGTCCTTATAACATCACTGGAGCGCAGGTTGTATTGTCGGAGCCGACTGCAGCGCTGGTGGAACGTTATTTTGGGGACAAGACAGAGGTTCGAGATGCCTTGCCCAATCACATTTCTCCTATGAGTTGTGATAAGGCGGAGACCGCTTTCGGCTATCAGCCTCGATTTGTGTGGTCTGTGTCGGAAAGATACACAGAATGATGCAAGAAATGATAGATACGGTGGTTACGGCACGCGGAGCCCCGATGAGATCGGGATTCAAAGCAACGTGCCTACTACTTTATGGAGGGAGCTGTGCTTATTCATAATCCGAAAGGTCATTACCATTTTCTTCAAGGCATCGATCCGTATTCCTGCGGGGTCATCGCCGATCCCGGTTACGAAATCGTCAATGTTACGCTGAAGCGCCCTATTCCGTGGCGCGAAGGGTTTGCACAGATTGATGCGTATCTGAAGGCGCAGGGCTGTGGACGGACAGCGTTGTGTGCAATGCAACTCCGCAGTCCTGTCCCTTTCACGATGGAAGGGTTCATTGACTTTAATCGTGGGTACTGCGAGGTTTTGCAAGAGTGGGGGCTTTATGTGGAGGACCTCAATCCGTTGGCGCGGACAAATGTGGCACCGTTGGTAGAGCCACCATCAGTTCCAATGCTCTACGGCTTTTCCTATGTGCTTCCTTGCGAAAATGATGCGGAACCAACCTTCATCATCGCCGGTGCCGGTGAGCTTTTGGAAGCGGCGCTGAACTCCGAAGGCATTGTTCGGCGCGGGGAAACTGATAGAGATGCGATACGAGAGAAGGCGACTTATGTTGTCGAAGTGATGGAGGAACGCCTTTTGGGGTTAGGCGGGTCTTGGGATGCGGTGAATCGGATTAACATCTATACCGTGCATCCGATCAGTGAGCTTGTCGAAGATATTGTGCTGCCGAAGCTAGTTGCAGGTAAGGGACATGGCATCCATTGGCATGTGTCGCGCCCACCGATCGTGGACATTGAATACGAGATGGATATGCGGGGGGTGCAGCGAGAGTTATACGTTAATTTCAGCTAGGGCTCATGGCAAAAGAAAGCACAAATGCAGGGCGCGTGAAACGTGATGCGTGATGATTTGCTGACTTTCTCACCACGCATCATAAGGACTATTTTTAACCACCATTGATTGCAGAGACAATCTGTCCTGTGGTTGGATATTCTCCCGTTTCCAATTTAGAGTAAATCAGCTTTCCGTTCAAGGAGACTTCAAAGCAGCCACCACCACTGGGAACAAGTGTCAGTCCTTTAACATCTGTTTTGAATTTGCTCAATAAATCGTCCGTCAAACTGACGGCTCTGGGCAGGTAGTTTCAAGCAGAGCAGTATTCAACTCGTAGTTCCATTGTTAGTCCTCCTAAATGTATCAAAATGTTCCAGAGATCCGATTGCTTATGACGATCTCTTCTCTGGGCGTGTGATTTAATTGCTTGCTAGCACAGATTGGATTCGTGTCTATGCGAATCAACATTAGATTCCTTAAATTTTACAAGAAAAACTATGGACTCGGCAAGTTTTTTTTTAGTTATATGGGGACCCAATGAGAAATTAGACGTAAAATAAGGGGTTGAGAAACAATGAAATTCGGTGTCGTGACCCACGCGGTGGGACATCACATGTCGTTCGAAAAGACTTTGGCGGCGATCAAAGAACTCGGCTTCGACTTCATCCTATTGCTGACAAGTCGGGCAGCGGAATCTGTCAATGCGGAAGGCAGGAGTGCTAGTCCATTTCCCAACGTCCTCGATTCTGATCCTGAACATGTCCGTAAGGCGATACGTAACGCTGGGTTAGAAATCGGTGCACTTCATTTTTCCGGGGACATCAATATCGACAGCGACGCCGGAATCGAACCGACGATTGCAGCGTTAAGGGAGTATGCGGCTTACGCATTGGCGTTGGGGTGTAAATACTTAACGCACCCTGTTTCGAGCTGTGGTAAGTCTAAGGTGCCCACAGCGGAAAAAGCGACAGAAATCAGACGGCTCGCCACCTGCATGAACGCGGTGGCAGAGGCTTTTATGGATGAGGGGCTTCGGATTGGGGTTGATATTCACCATACCGCGTGGGTGGAGGGTTTGGACGATTGCCGTCTACTGCTCGATTCCATGCCGTGCGAGAACGCTGGTATTATCCTCAACATTGGGCACATGACCAGTGCGGAGGGTTACGGGTGGTTGCTTGTTGATGAATATCCAAATCGGATACCGGTTGTGGGTTGGAAGGATCATAGTCTGGCAAAAGATCGTCCGCGTCCCATGTGGTCGATTGAGTTGGGGACCGGACACAGTCCATTTGAACTGTATATCAAGGCGTTCAAACGGAATCCGGGAGCCCGTGTTCATCTGATAAACTGTGAAAATGTGCCGGACGAGGAGCGTATCGCTGTCCTGCAAAGAAGTCGCGAACACCTGATAAAGCTTTGGGAGGCGGTTGAGTAAAGAGGGAAGGGAGTTTTCAATGTTCAAGGTTGCGATTCTTGGGTATCGTGCACAGGGATCTCATCACCATGCGCCATCGTTTGCTAGATTGCCCGATTGTCAGATTGTCGCCGTGTGCGACATCGTTGAAGAGCGGGCAAAGGCAGGCGCAGAGCGATACGGCGTGCCGGCATATACCAGTGCGGACGAAATGCTCGACGCGGAAGATATCGATATTGTGGATGTCCCTGTCGGTGAGGGGTATCGGTATGAGCTCGTTATGAAATGTCTGAGGCGGGGACTGCATGTGTTCACCGAAAAGCCGTTGGCGGGAGCGGACGGTCAGTACAGAATTCAACCCTCCGATGTGCCGATTGCTCAAGAGATGATTGACGAATGGAGACGACACAATGTACACTTTGGTATTTGCTTCTGCCTCCATGCCTCACGCAATGTTAAGCGGGTGAAGGAGGTCATCCAAAGCGGTCAGTTAGGCCAACTTCGGCAGATTCAAGCCCGCACTGCTCTGGGGTCTTGGAATCACATCATTGATATGGTGCGGTTTCTGAGCGGGGAGGTCGAGGAGGTTTTTGCCTATGCCGATGGCGAGGAGATGGGAAATAAGGCGGCGTGTCTAAAGTTTGAGAGCAGCGCGGTGGGGACATTGGCGGTATCGGCGGACTTGGGCCTGCAATTTCAGATTAAGTGGATCGGTGAGTTGGGGGAGGCAACGATTGACAACATTGCCGGCACCGCTTTTTGGCACCTACACGGTTCGCATGATGTAACCCGTTGGAGCGATGCACGGCAGTTAGATGGCGGCACGTATGTTGCCCAATTCGAGGATCATATCGCTGATTTTGTCGCTTCTATCAA
Source organism: Candidatus Poribacteria bacterium (assembly GCA_003635265.1). Lineage (GTDB taxonomy): Bacteria > Poribacteria > WGA-4E > WGA-4E > PCPOR2b > PCPOR2b. The sequence continues at coordinate 90,298 of PYIZ01000046.1, read as the reverse complement.
GGAGCGTCGCCCTTTCGTTGCAGACGGTTGGGCGGGACTACGCCACATGGAGATTGATGCGGCAATCACAGAATCTATCAAGACCGGCAAGTCGATTCCCATTCGCCGATATATGCCAGATAAGGGGCACACGCTATTAACTTTGACTTAGATGATTTCTTGAGGGGAGGAATTAATGGAGTATCGCAACTTTGGAACGGCGGGTGTTGAGGTGTCGCCCATCTGTCTAGGGGTTGCCTTTCGTGGACGACCGGATAAAACAGTCCAGCGGGCAACGATCGAACGTGCAATCGAGGGTGGTGTCAATTTCATTGACTGTGCGAACACCTATCAGCGTGGGGACTCCGAACGCATCCTTGGCGAAACTATTAAGGGACGGCGGGATCAATTTGTCATTACTACCAAAGTATGCGAGCCTATCAACAAGGGAACGAATGACCGGGAGAGGCCGAATGACCGAGGGCTATCACGGTTTCATATCATGCGGGAAGTCGAAAAAAGTCTGTCGCGCCTTCAGACGGATTATATTGATGTCTATCTGCTCCATCATGTGGACCCGACGACGCCAATAGAGGAGACGCTGCAAGCATTAGATGATCTTGTGCGGCAGGGGAAGGTGCGGTATGTGGGTTGCGCCAATTTTGCTGCATGGCAGGTGTGTCAAGGGTTGTGGGTTAGTGACCGTCGTAACCTTGCCCCCTTTATCTGCGTGCAGAGCCATTATAATTTGCTGGATCGCTCTCCTGAACGCGAACTTATGCCTTTCTGCCGTGCGGAAGGGTTGGGGATGATGACGTATAGTCCGTTGGCTATCGGTTTATTGACGGGACGGCTTCGGCACGGTGTGTCGCCGCCCCCTGAGACGCCGTGGGGACAGGGACGGTTGGGATTTGAGAAGATTATGACACCTGACGCCGACCGGGTGGTGGAAACGCTGATTCGTATTGGGACGGAGCGAGGGAAGACGCCAGCTCAGGTTGCCATCGCGTGGGTGGTATCACATCCTGAGATCTCCGCGGCGATGATTGGTCCCGACAGCCCAGAGCAGGTTGAGGAAAATTTGGGTGGTGTGGGTTGGGAATTGACCGACGATGAACGGGCTGCGTTAGACGAAGCGTCGGTGTGGGCACTTGCCGGTGAGAATGCGTAATGAGGTGAGGGCGCAGACTGTTAGGGCATGTGCCACGTTGGAGGTGTCCCAAGCCAGTCCTATAAATTTACATTTACATATAGTATAGAATTAAGGTATACTATGCAAAATGAAGGGGCAAATAGAGGAGGTGCGGAGACCACGATGAGATACAAATTAAGCATTATCGCAACACCAGAACCTGAAGGGGGTTTTACCATAACTTGTAAAGAACTCCCAGAGTTAATAACCGTGGGGTATTCTCTAGATGAAGCGATAGAAAATGTCAAAGATGCTTTCATGGCAGTCTTTGAAATATATCAAGACACAGGTCGCACATTACCAGAAAGCATTAAAATTTCTGAGACCACAAATCCTGATGAAGGTAGCCTTATCCAACTTGAAACTTTGATACCTATTCAATTTGAAGGGTTAGCATCTGTTGTATGACATACCAAGAACTTACTAGAAAATTAAGAAGATTTGGTTGTCACGAAAGCGGAAGAAGAACACGTGGATCTCATAGAAAATGGTTTAACCCCAATACTAACGGGTCTACTAGTATCCCAGATCATGGCAGACGGGATTTACCAATAGGAACAGTCCGTGCGATTGTGAGACAACTAGGGCTTAATTGGGAAGAGTTCAATCGATAAAGTTTACCGAATATATGGCTGATTCTAGCATCTCAGAATCAGCTTTTTTTATGTTTCAAGAGTAACCGAAAACTTTCTAATTGCAATCCATTGAGGTATCCGATGACCGTTAAACAGATTCCGATCTTAAACGCCGATGCCGATGAATTATCACGCATCAGTCAGGAGGGGCTGCTTTCGCTGAATCTCGCTGAAATGCAGGCAATCCAAACCCACTTCGCCAAGTTGGGGAGAAATCCCACCGATGTAGAACTTGAAACAATTGCCCAAACGTGGTCTGAGCACTGTGTTCACAAGACGTTCAAGAGCATGATTGAGTATGCGGAAACAGGGCGAGAGACGGAGATGATTGATGGATTGTTCAAGACGTATATCCAGCGGGCGACAGAGGAGATTGGGGCGGAGTGGTGTGTCTCCGTTTTCACCGACAATGCGGGCATCATTGAGTTTGATGATAACTATAATATTGTTTTCAAGGTCGAAACGCATAATCATCCCTCCGCGATCGAGCCGTATGGCGGGGCGGGAACAGGCATCGGTGGAGTCATTCGGGACTCGCTCGGTACGGGGCTTGGCGCAAAGCCTATTCTAAACACGGATGTTTTCTGCTTCGGTCTGCCGGATCTGAGCTATGACGAACTTCCCAAAGGTGCACTCCATCCGAAACGGATTTTCAAAGGCGTTGTTTCGGGTGTGCGGGACTACGGCAATCGCATGGGGATTCCGACGGCAAACGGTGCAATCCTGTTCGACCCGCGTTATACCGGGAATCCGCTCGTCTATTGTGGCAACGTCGGTCTGATTCCCAAGGATCGGTGTGATAAAACGGTGGAACCCGGTGATCTGATCGTCGCTGTCGGCGGACGTACCGGGCGTGATGGGATTCACGGAGCGACGTTCTCCTCTCTGGAGTTGGACGACACCTCGGAAAGCCTTGGCAGCGTCGTGCAGATCGGTAATCCGATTATGGAGAAGAAAATTGTCGATGCCCTGATGGGTGCACGGGATCGACAGCTCTATCGCAATATCACGGATTGCGGTGCCGGTGGATTTTCCTCGGCTGTCGGTGAGATGGGGCAGGAGATAGGGGCAGACGTGCATCTGGAAAATATACCGCTCAAATACACAGCCCTTGATCCGTGGGAGATTTGGCTGTCGGAAGCACAAGAACGGATGGTGATTGCCGTACCGCCTGAGAATAGAGAAGAATTGATGGCAATCTGTGAGGCGGAATCGGTTGAAGCGACTGTGCTTGGTACATTCACCGATACACACAGACTGCGGGTGTTCTACCGCGGAGAGATTGTGGCAGACCTCGACATGGACTTTCTCCACAACGGCTTGCCTCGCCATACGAAAAAGGCGGTTTGGGATCCGCCACAACACTCTGAACCTAAGCTGGGTCAAATCGGTTCGCCACCACTCACCGAAGACCTCTGCAGCATACTTGCGAGTCCTAATGTTGCTAGCAAGGAGTGGGTTATCCGACAATATGACCATGAGGTTCAGGGCGGGTTGGTTCTCAAGCCGCTCGTTGGACGCGACAATGACGGCCCCGGCGACGCTTGCATAACGACACCGGTCCTCGGCTCCCGAAAGGGTGTTATCGTATCGAACGGAATTAATCCGAAGTATGGCGACATTGATCCGTATCACAGCGCCGCTGCGGCGATTGATGAAGCGTTGCGAAATATCATCGCTGTGGGTGGGAATTTGGAGCAGACTGCGCTGCTGGACAACTTCAGCTGGGGCAATCCCGACAAACATGACCGTCTTGGTGGCTTGGTGCGTTCAGCGAGGGCGTGTTACGACATCGCTGTTGCGTATGGCACCCCCTTCATTTCTGGTAAGGATAGCCTCTACAACGAATACCGTGACACCACCACCGGCGAGCAGCTTGCGATTCCGCCGACCCTGCTTATCTCTGCGATCTGCGTCATGCCGGATGTGAGCAAGGCGGTCTCGATGGACGTGAAATCGCCCGGCAACCGAATCTATGTCATCGGTAGAACTTACGCTGAACTTGGTGGTTCGCACTACTATGCGATTCACGATTTCATTGGAAACGTTGCCCCGAAAGTGCGACCCGCTGAAGGGAAGCGAACGATGGAGGCGTTGAGTCTTGCGATTGATCAGGGGCTTGTCCGTTCCTGCCACGATTGCTCTGAGGGTGGGATTGGTGCGGCTGCGGCGGAAATGGCGTTTGCCGGCGGGCTGGGTATGCGCCTTTCGCTCACGGGTGTGCCCCGCGATCCCGATGTTACAGCGGATGATGTGTTACTTTTCTCGGAGTCTAACAGTCGATTCATCGTGGAAGTCGCGCCGGAGAAACAGGAAGCGTTTGAGAGGTGTATGGCAGGTGTCCATTCCGTGATGGCAGGGTTGTCACCGCAAGTGAAGGAAGCGTTTGAGAAGGGTATAGCGGCTGTCCCGATTGGCTGCATCGGCACCGTGGTTGAGGGGGTGGATTTTGTTGTCAACGGCACCGATGGGAGCGCGGTTGTGGAGACAACAATAGATCAACTCAAGGAGAGTTGGCAGGAGATGTTTCGGTGGTAAAATCCCTTGATTTTAGTATAGGAGAGAATTGAGATGAAACCGAAGGTCCTTATCCTTCGCACCGCAGGCACGAACTGCGACTACGAAACAGATCACGCCTTTCAACTTGTGGGCGGAGAGACATCGCTGATTCACGTCAACCAACTGATTGCTGGTGAGGTTGACCTGATGGATTATCAGATTATGGCGATTCCGGGCGGTTTCTCTTACGGCGACGATGTTGCCGCCGGTATCTTGCTAGCAAACGAGATGCGATACAAACTTGCCGATTCGCTTACCGCTTATGTCGAATCAGGACGGCTGATGATTGGCATCTGCAACGGGTTTCAGGTACTTGTACGCGCAGGTTTGCTCCCACGCCTCAATTCACAGGACGCGCAACAGACAACCCTCGCTATGAACACCTCTGCAAAGTTTGAGTGCCGTTGGATTCAGTTGGAGACTCAAGAAAGCAATTGTATTTTCACACAGGGCTTGAAGCCTCGCGTTTATTTGCCCGTTGCCCATGCAGAAGGACGGTTCACCGCACCGCAACCGATACTCGATCAGATTGAAGCCAGCGGACAGGTGGTCTTTCGCTACGTTTCAACCAACGGCGGTGCCCCGGAATATCCCGATAATCCGAATGGCTCCGATCATCACATCGCTGGAATCTGTGATCCGACGGGCAGGATTTTCGGTATGATGCCACACCCGGAACGATTCTTGACACGGCTCAACCATCCCCGCTGGACACGGGAGGACTTGCCTGAAGAAGGAGATGGACTAGCAATTTTTCAAAATGCTGTCGATTACGCATCAAGACTTTCTTGATTTGTCATCTGGATCATCATTGAATTTTGATTAGAAAAGGACCTTAATCAATGAACCTTCGCCCCTTTTTGCGAGACGATCTCGCGGAGCTCACCCCTTATCATGTTGCTCAACCACCTCACCGCGTTAAGGCAGATGCGAACGAATCTCCTTTTGACCTACCGCCGGAGATTCGACAGGAATTGACCGATGCCCTCGCTCAACTCAAATTTAACCGCTACCCAGACCCGAGTTCAGACCTGCTGCGAACAAAACTTTGCGAACAGTTGGGGGTTGATAAAACGGAAATTGTCGTTGGCAATGGATCTGATGAGTTAATCGGTAATTTTATGTTGGCGTTTGGAAGACCGGAGGCGTGTGTCTCCTTTCCAACTCCGACGTTTTCGATGTTTGGGATTCTCGCACAGGTTGCGCGGCTTGAAGCGATTGGATTGCCGCTTGATAACGGATTTGATTTAGATCCGGAAGCGTGGAACGCTCATCTTGATGCTCACGCGCTTAACCTTGTATTCCTATCATACCCGAACAATCCGACAGGCACTAATTTCTCAGCTGATGTAATTCGCGAGATGCTTTCCCGTCCTGATACGCTTGTGCTCCTTGATGAGGCGTATTACGAGTTTTCCGGTCATTCCCTTATGGAGGAACGGGAGCAGTATCCCAATCTTGTCATCACGCGCACCTTCTCTAAAGCGTACGGACTTGCGGGATTGCGGGTCGGCTACGTCGTTGCACACCCAGAGATCGTCGATGAACTTAACAAGGTTCGCCTTCCTTATAATCTCAACCGCTTCTCACAGATTGCCGCAACGCTCTTGCTCAAACGTCCTGACCGATTGGCTCGACACTTGAAACTGATTCGGAGTGAGCGAAAACGGGTTTTCAACGCGCTGGAAGCCATAGATGGCATCCACCCATTCCCAACAGATGCGAACTTCGTCCTCTTTCGGACAGATCAATCGTGCCATGAGGTGTTTCAGCGTTTGCTCGACCACGGTGTGCTTGTCCGCAACCTTGATCGTCCGGGACCGCTGCAGAACTGTTTGCGGATAACAATCGGCACACCGGAAGATAATGATCTGTTCCTTGAGGGATTGCAAGCGTAACTTCATCTATATTGTCATCTGTAACACGGTGATCGAGCGTTTGTATGGGCGTCTTCCACAAAATATCTTTAGAGAGGCGGCGGGCGACTTGGATTATTGCGTTTTGCACTCCCTCCTAGAAAGAAATCCAGTGAATATTCCCCTCAGAAAAACAGAAAAACAGCGACTTGACAAACTACATCGCCGCTTGCTGCCGTTCTATATGAAGCCCTTCATCTTGATTGCTTTCATGGTAACTTCGTTGGTAGGACAGCTTACATGGACGACGGCTATGGCAATAGCTGAAGCCGTAGATGCGCGATGGTGCGGCGTTGGTTTTGGTCTGGGGATTATTCTCGGATACATTCAAGGTAGATGGATATCGCGGATGTGGGCGCGCGATTATCTGCGTGTGCTGAAACGCGAAATTACATTTTGGGAGGCGAAGGGTGCCACTGGGACAACCATTTTCGTCATCCTTGCGCTGGGTATTCCGATTGTGGCTGGGCTGTCTTTGAGGCATTCACATCATATGTTGGTGGGGATTCAATCGTATATCTACGGCTTTATTGGTGGGATGAACCTTGCGCTCTACCTGTGGGTACGGCGGTTGCCCAAGTGACGCGAATTAGTACATGAGTTCATTGGTTCATTAAACTGACGGATCCGATACGTTGATGGGCGGGGAAACCCCGCCCCTACGAAAAAACGATATAGATTGTTCTACTTACTTACTCCGTAGACTTTTGCTGGATTGTCGTGGAAGGCAGCTTGCGCGACCTCAAGTGCGATGGATTCTGAAATCAATCCTTCCTGTATCATTTCAGCGAGCACAATCGCGAAATTTTGACGTGCTATCTTGAGATGTCCATAGACGGCTTCGACGTGCTGGAGGTCATCACCGAAAGCGATGATTTTGTTATAGGGTACCATCTGAAGCCACTCTCTCAAATCAAGCCGTGAACCGATTGGCGAGATGATATGGATCCAAGACATGTTCAGGTAGACATTGCTGAACGCCTTGCCGAGCACGGCACCTTCTCGAAGGTAAGGGTAACCGGCGTGAGAGAGATCGAAACGTGCGTCTCGGAAGGTCTGAAACAGTTCCGTGAGCGGTGCGGGCGTACACCCTTCCATACTTCCGTAATTTCCTGCCCGTATGCCTTGGTGGAATTGGACAGTCAGATCAGCGTCGGAGGCGGCGCGACAGCACTCGAAGACGAGGTAGTCTTCCAAAAGAACCCCTTCTTCTGAATCCAGTCCGGCGTACTCTCCTCGCATCAGCCCATCAAAGATTCTTGCAGCATCCTCCTTTCGACGTGCCGTAAAATCCATGCTGCGATGGTAGGACTGCGACATCTTCACCCCTGCGACTGTTGCCCGCTTCCAATCCCGACATACCTGCCGGATGACTTCGACGTGTTGGGCGAGGTTCGTGATGGAAACGTCGTAGTCCTTTTCGATGGCTTGAACTTGGTCAGCGGAGTGAAGCATACTGAAGCGATTCAAGCGTGGGAGTGGCAGGAATAGGGTTCGATCCACTTCGATGAGGTCTTCCATATTGACCACTGAGAGCGCGATATTCGATCGGCGTTGCAGCACGTCATGATAGAACCCCGGCTTGCTGTGCTCACGGAGAGCATTTGAGATAGGTTCAACGGTCTCGGCAGTCAAATCCGGGAATCCGAGTAGATCTCGGAAGCCTTCAATGATGCACTGCGAAAATCCAGTCAGACGGGTATATCGGAAATACGGCTCGAAAAGCTTCCAACGTTCTGGGAGCGGCAGTCCCGGTTCCAAGGCTGCTTTCATCTGATCGGGAGACATCCCCGCTGAGACTAAATCGGAGGCAGGGTAGGCATGTTTGAAGAAGGCGAGCGCATCGGGTGCTTCTGCGATTCGGTCTATCTCAGGGCTGATGTGGGAGTGGGAATTAATACACGGAATTTTAGAGATTTCATCAAACAACTGTGTGGAAAGGGTATCCATTGAGGGAGCCTCCTTATTGGTTCATTAGTGCATTAGTTCATTGGTTTATTGGATTGACGAACGCTATACATTTTCTATTTTGGCACAAAGGTATTGTAAATTCAAGCGAGTATAGCAAGAATTCAAATTGCTGGCTATCAGCCTGATAAATAGCATAAAACGCGAAGTGTGGTTGCGTATGAATCATTCATATCTTTTGATATTTGCCATTCTGTTTGTTTCGACTTTTATACATTCGACCCTCGGTTTTGGTCAGGCGTTAATCGCTATGCCACTGTTAGCGATGGTTGTCGAGCTAAAGACCGCTACGCCGTTGGTTGCGTTTGTCTTAATGACGATTGCAGTCGTTATCCTATTACGGAATTGGCATGTCGTGGATCTGAGTATTGTTTGGCGGTTGGTTCTATCGTCATGTTTTGGTATACCTGTGGGACTTTTTCTGTTAAAAGGTGTTCCCGAAGGGCAGATGAAAATATTTCTGGGAATATTGGTTATCTTGTTTAGCCTTTTCAATTTGACAAACCGTTATCTAAAGATGATAGATTTAAGCCGCGTGGGTGGTGGATCCGTGCTTATCTATCTATTTGGATTCGTTGCTGGCGTTTTCGGTGCGGCTTACAACACCAGCGGGGTAGTGATTACGATCTATGCGACACTTCGTGATTGGGCTCCGGATCGTTTCCGGTCCACATTGCAGGGCTACTTTGTGCTTACAGGTCTTCTGATTTTGGCGAGTCATGGGTTAGCGGGTCTATGGACGGCGGATGTGTTGAGGCTTTATGGGACTTCTTTGCCGCTGGTTTTGGTGGGGATATTTCTCGGTGGCAAATTACACAGATTTATACCCGAAGGGCAGTTTGATGGGTATGTCAATGTGGGATTGCTCATTTTAGGGTGCTTGCTATTCCGCTGATGATGTTTTGGTTCATTGGTTCATTGGTTTTTCGTTGCAGGTGTGGTGAAACTTTGATATGATGACATGTGTTGATTTCGTTGGATTAATCTTTTGATAAGGAGGTGCGGTGCCTCAACAAGAGAAGGGGGCTGCCGCCGATTATCAATGAGAAGTAGAATTCGTGAGAAATTGTCAGATGGAGGGGTATCGATTGGATCATGGCTGAATCTCGGTTCGCCGCAGGCAGCGGAGGTGATGGCAGCCGCCGGGTTTGATTGGCTTGCTGTTGATGCGGAACATTCGCCGGTGGGAATCACAGAGATTGCGAATATGTTCCGAGCGATTGAGTCGCGTGGGGCTACGCCAATTGTCCGCGTATGGGACCATGCACCGGAGACCATCGGGCGTGTGTTGGATGCTGGCGCATTCGGGATTGTTCCCCCACATGTCAGTACCCCGGAGCAAGCCGCGCAAATCGCTCAGGCATGTCGCTATCCGCCACGAGGGAAACGGTCTTCGGGATCTGGTCGGGCGGGCACATGGGGACCCGATTACAAGACGTGGATTGACGATGAGGTGGTGGTAATACCACAGATTGAGGATCGGGAAGGGATTGGGAATGCGCAAGCTATCATGGAAATCGAGGGCGTTGATATCGGCTTCCTCGGACCCGGTGACCTGTCCCTTGAAATGGGTGTCGCGGCTGGCAGCTCCGAACATGAGAATTCGATTCAGCACTTTTTGGATGCTTGCAACCGGGTTGGCAAACCGTGCGGTATTCCTGTTAGTTCGGGCCAGGATCTTCTGAAACGGAAGGAACAGGGGTTTGTGTTCTTTGACTTGAGCAATGATATGGGTTTCTTGGCTGCCGAAGCGAGTCGACAGTTGAGAGAAGCGATGGAGGAATAAAGATGGCGACCAATGATAGGTTCGGTTGGGCACTCATCGGGTGCGGGGGTGCCGGCAATGGTCACGCGCGGTATGCGTCGGACACGCCGGACGTTGAAGTGCGCGGTTTCTGTGATGTCCGATCCGATTCAGCAAAGAATTTTCATGAACAGTACGGCGGCGATTACTACACCACTGACCCGGACCGGATTTTCTCCGATCCATCGGTGGACATCGTCTCGATCGCCACGTCCCACAGTTCCCACGCTGACTTGGCGGTTGCTGCCTTCAACGCAGGGAAGCATCTCTATCTGGAGAAACCGATGGCGATGACAACGGCGGATTGTCTGCGGATCTATGAGGCGATGAAAGCCGCTGACCGGAAACTGATGATTAACTTTTCTATCCGCTTCTCTGGGGCGGCGCGGGAGATTAAGAAACGGATACGCTCTCCAAAGGTGAGCCATGGGCAGTGTATGATGGGACCGGCGGATCTGAGTCGGTGGCGTTGGCACGCCGAAGAAGGCGGAGGTCCGCTCTATGATGTCGGTGTTCATGCGGTAGATCTGCTCTGTTGGATTCACGGTGCGGATCCGGTGGAGGTCTACGCGACAGGGGGACAGATTACCCATCCCGACGGGGAGTTAGACAGCCCTGATACGGTGGACACAGCTGCAGCGACGATCCGTTTTGCGAATGATTCGGTGGCGACCTTTCTGATGAGCGATGCAGGAAGTAACCCTGTCATTTCTAAATGGTTCTTTGAATTCTTCGATGGTGAACAGTCCGCGGTCTTGTATGAGCACTTCAGCAAGGTCACTTTTGGGGGCGATGAGACCCTGAAACCGGGACCGATCGAACGGATGCCGTTGTTGGTGGAAGCTATCCGCAACGACACCGATTCTTACGTTCCGGCACGTCCCGGTATCGTTTCCACATTGTTAGTAGAGAAGATTACGGAGTCTATTCACACCGGGTGTCCGCAGAAGGTGGAGATACCGCTTTAACTTGCTTATGCCGATACCAATTTCTCTCATAGTTGATGATAGTTGTCCGCTGATCCATGTTTATCGTTTTCATAAGGAAGAGGTGCATGGCAGCCGTCCGTACACCAGCGATAGACGGTTGTTGTTAGACACCATTCCGAATGAATTCTTGAATCGTTTCTGCGACGTGGTTGAGGTGCATGGTATGGCAGGCAAGTTCTCGATTATACCGGTGCCGGCGGGGCGTGGAGATATTCTATCGGGGATTGAGGGACACGATCCGGCGGTCACCCACGAATGGTTGGATACGGTGAAACGCCGGTTGAGCACTCGGTTCGATTTCTGTCCGGAGATGCTCACCCACAATCTTGCTGTGAACCTGAGCGCGGGTGGATATTTCGATGAAGGTGAATCGCCGTGGTCGCAGAAGCAGGACAGAAGCACACTGATACCTTACCTCACAAAAGCGATGGAATACCTGAAGGCTGCGGGGTTTGATGCAACGGGTGTAACGTCGCCGTGGACCTTCGCAAGTGAAGTAGAAGATGAATATATCGCTGCGATTGTCGCGGCACAGGAGGCGGTATATGGTCGGCATATTTCGTGGTATTTTCTGCACACGCTGCACGACAAACCATCATCTAAGCCGTGGATTGCGTTTCAGGAGGGAGACACAGTGTTGGTGTCAATTCCCTCGACGGTCAACGATTTTTGGTGGCAGACCATCGATTCGCCGCAATCTGATCGGGAGTTCGTTGAGCATATTGCGGACTCTATCATCACAGGAGATGGACGTGGTGGCAAAATCCGTGAAGTCTTAGACGCCGGTGGTTTTCCCATTTTGCTGACGCATTGGCAATCACTGTTTTCAAACGGTTTGGAAACCGGTTTAGCTGCGCTTGATGTCGTTGGTCGGCGAATTAATGAAACGTTAGCGGATGAAATTGAGTGGAAAACCTGTTCGGATCTTGTGCATCTAACTTTAGGGATTGCAGATGTTACTCCATGAGATTCGGTTATTCTATCCAGCCCATTGCTTCGCGCAGTTGCTCTTTCGCGTCTGCGTAGTCCCGACGCGTGCGATAAAACACCCGTTGCGCCTCGGTAAACTGGGCTTGTGCCTCAAAAGCATCGTCGAATGTCAAGCCGCGATAGCTTGGAAGGTCCAGTCCTTCGTCCAGAACCCGCTCAATTGTTCGGAGCCGCTGCTCGAAGATTTGCACGCGTTTGGCTTCAATCTCCATCTGTTCTTTAGTATTTGCCACCTCTCGATAGGCGCGGTGTACCTCAACTCGGATCTGCTTCTGTAAATCAACAAGCTCTAGCTGGAGGCGGGAAAGCTCGGCACGCTCGGCATCTCGATACGCTTCCGTCACTCCGCCATCGAAAAGCGGAAAGTTGAAGTTCAGGCGCATTTCCCAGCCATCCCGATCATCTTCGTAGGCTTCTTCAAAAGGCATCGCGTCATCCCTTTTTCGTTTGATAAACCTCGGATCGTACACCGCCATCGTATCCCACGTCCGATCTCGCTGGTTTAGGAACAGATGCGCGTCCCGGTAGCGAAGAGAGGCGTCAAGCTCTGGAATTCGATGCCAGAATGTCTCCTTAACTAACCGTTCCTGACGGTTTATTGCGCCGGTAAGCTCTTTGAGTGCCAATCGGTTCTCCAACCCCAACTTAACTGCACGTTCAAGCGTTAGATCGTCATCTGGTATACTGCCAGACAGATGGACGTCTGTCAACGCACCCAATCCTGTCAATCTAATCAATTCCGCCTTGTCGATATCCGACCGCCGCCTCAATTCGTTGAGCGCCAACTGCTGTTCTGCCAATTCCAGTTCCGTGTTCAGTACACTGAGGATCGGGATTCGCTTTTCTGCATGCTTCCTTTTAGCTACTTTGAGCTTTTCCTGTAGTGTTGCTTCGATAATGCTTCGTTGTTCAATCTCTTCATCTGTCAGGGTGATGTTGTGCCAGAGTCTTCTGAGGGCAAAGATGACCTCTTGTTTCGTACGCTCAAGTTCGATCTCGGAGAGGCGTGCGCTTTCTTGTGCCTGATCTATGTCTTTCGGGACCTTACCAAACTGGGTAATGAGTTGACTGAGCGAAACACTAGAGAGGTAATCCTTTTCAGCCAAACCTAGGTCGTTATTGCTCCGTCGCTCATAAAACCCGGCAATTCCCAGCTGTGGAGAGTAAACAGAGCGAGCAATTCGCAGATTCGCCTTGGCGCGCTCCAGAATTTTCTGCGCTTTAAGCACTTTCTCACTGTTTTTTAACACCCGTCTCGATCCGCTCTCCAACGTCAGCGTCACCTGATTTTGAGCTAGCGTAGGCACTGCAATACTCAAAAACAGATAACATAATGCGTGAAACGTGAAACGTGAGGTATTATACGCCATTCGTGATACACGATACTTTCTTTCCATCCTGTTTTTCCTTCCCTTCACGCTCATTTCCACTGTCTCTTATCGACGGCTGATCCGAACCGTGACAATCGCAATCCCGATAACGAGCAGCAAGAGTAATCCAAACAGAATCGTTGTCACTGAAAGCCCTGTCTTCGATTGGATGTGAACCCGCACGGTCTTTTCTCGTGCTTCAAAATGACGATTGTCGACGGTGAGCTCCGCGTTGACCTTCGCTTCGTATTCGCCGACACCCACATCTGAAGATGGAATCAGTGTCAGACGAATTTCGGTCTCCTCATTCCGGACCAGTCCTGACACCACTTCTGGTTCTACAACATATCTCCAATCGGTGTAGACGTCAATCATCATCCGAATATCAACCAAATCCCGTGTGCCGATATTCCGCAGCTTCAGCGTCATACTAATCTGTTCGCCCATTTTGATGGTATGGTAAGCGTTAGGGATAAACAGTTCGATCTCGGGTACCCCTTTGGGGATAAGCTCAAACCGCTCAACGCCGCCTTTAATCTGGACAATCTGTTCCGGTGAAAGCGAGAGTCGATTATTGACACCACCGAGCTGTCCTGCTTCCGCTTCATCAATGACGGCGACATAGAATTCCAGTGTTTCATCTAGGTAAGAAGCCTCCAGTTCTTCGGGTAGGTAGACAATCAACGAGAGATCGCGTTTGGATTGTGCCTGTGTGAACTTAACTTGAGACATACGTGATTGGCTCTCGGCATCTTGGAATTCAAAGCTCAGGCGATTGAGGAGATTGATAACCCGCAATTGAAAGGTATTTTCCGTCTCTGCCAGTCGATCTAGTGTCAAATCGTAGGTGACGGGGCTGCCTAGATTTCCTTCTTGCGAAAATTGTAGTGAACTAACATTAACCACATCTTCCTCTGATTCCTTTTGGAGATATACGAGGCGATTATCTGGCTCCGCAAGATCCGGATATTTTAGTGCAATCATAATCGAGTCCACATCTTTCTGGAGTTGGAAGGTCAGGTTGGTTTCATCGTTGTAACCGAGCAGCGGAATCTTCTGCTCATACGGTTGGGCAATATTGGTCGGCTGGGCTGCATTAGTTGGATCGATGTCCTTGAGTGAAACAAAGATAGATCGAATCTCGTTGGCGGCGGCGATTTCTTCTGGTGTGGCATTGACGGGCATGGATTCAGTCGTCGAGGTGTTCTTGAGGCGGAGATTGACCATGATCTGATTGTTTATACGATATTTCTTCGCACTAATGACCGAAATGTGGCGGGTGTCTTCTTCAAGATGGATCTTGTAGGGATATACCTTTTCCAGATACCGCAGACTGACGATAATGCTATCGACGTTGCGGCGAAGTTCAAAATCGAGGGTTTTTGACTGTTGATCTTTGAGGTTTGGGATTCGGATTTCATACGGTACGCCGATGATTGCTTGTGCCTCATCCTGAATTGAGACATAGACGTTATTAATCTCTTGTGCTGCGGTATATGTTGTAGCTTCATCCGGGGGAATGAGCGATTGATCAGCATGATCGCCTTCATTGGATTGGGATGTTGAGTCGTCCAAAACCGCACCGTATTTGAGGACGAGTTCCAGTCGCCGTCGATCCGCGTCCTTGTACCGACGAGCGGAAAGCACCGAGATGTAAGGTTCCTCCTGTTTCAGGTGGATGTTACGGTCTTCCTCAATATCAAGATATTTCAGGCTAACCACCACGTCTTGTACCTCATCTTTGACCAGTTCAAATTCCAAGGTTTTCCTTTCACCCTCTTTCAGCGACGGAATGCGTACCTCGTAGGGTATTGCAACAATCGCGCCTTGTCCTGAAAATTCTCCTTGGTCTTTGATAGAAACAAAGATGTCGTCAATCTGTGCGCTGATGATTACCTCTCTGTCAAGGACCTTTGAACTCTCTTCCAGTTTGACTGGCAGTGAACTGTTCTTTAATGTAATTGAAAACATCTCCCGACCATCTCGGGCTTCATAACGCCGAGTGCCCAAGATGGTAATATGCCAAGCTGTCTTCAACGAGTCGAGTTCAACGTTTTGCAAGTTTAGCTTTGCGTCCTCGTATGTTGCTCTTGCGCGTTCATATTCCTCCTCCGCCCGGTTTACCTCTTGGACGGTGACAATGTTATTCGCTTCTTGAAGCATATCTCTTAGATTCGTAAGCTCGTCTTCTTTTTTCTCCATTAACTTTTTCGCCAATTCCATCTGGAGTTTGGCTTTGTCAATTTGAATCTGGCGTAATTGGTCATCTTTGGTTCGTGCCTTTTCAGATTGTGACGAATCTTGTACGTCCCCTACTTGTGACCATAGGGACTGATAATTCATTAGACAAACTAAACTGAATATCAACAAGAGATGTATACTGTGCACCTTTTTGAACGGCGAAATCAGCATCTATGCAACCTCTTCTTCCGATTCGTATCCTGCTACATAGCGGAGGTATAACGGTTCTAGGTCCTCGGTTTCAATTTCTTGGCGGGTCAGCTCGCGAACCAGATTTCCACCGACCAGAATCCCAATCCGATCAGCGATTTCCTTCGCACGGAAGATGTCATGGGTGGACATAAAAATCGCTTTCCCTTCACTTCTCAACTCGCGCAATAGGTTCAAGAAATCTGCACCGCCTTTCGGATCCAGGCCGGAGGTCGGTTCATCAAGAAGCACCGCATCAGCGCCCTTTATGATGGCTATCGCAATCCCCAACCGTTGCCGCATCCCTTTCGAGAAGGTTTTGACCCGCCGCTTGAACGCATCTTCAGGCAAGCCGACGCGAGCGAGTGTTTCGTCTAATTCTTCGCGGGTGATTTTCTTTCTACCGCCCAGCTTGGCGAAGAACTCCAAGTTTTGTCGCGCGGTGAAATTCCGATACAGTTCGACATTTTCTGAAACGTAAGCGAGATGCTTTTTGGCTTCCAGCGGAAACTTGGGAATCTCGATGTCATTGACCAACGCCGTGCCGCTGGTTGGATCGATGAAGTTCAGGAGCATGGAGATGGTGGTACTTTTGCCTGCGCCGTTGGCACCCAAGACGACATAGATTTCGCCGGGATTGACTTTCAGATTGAGTTTGTTGACCGCTAAAATAGTGCTGTCATAGACTTTGGTTAGATCTCTCGTTTCTAACATGATAAAATCCTCCTTCTTGTTTTACTTTTGAACGGTGACATCCAAGAGAAATTGGACCTGCTCCTAAGTCGCGGAGTGTCAGGGTATGGCAAACCGAAAGGGGAAAGAACCCTGGAGATTTTCTTTTCACCCAGTAATTGTGCTGCTGCTTATAATTTACTGACGCGAGGATTTGAGGCTGACGAAGATGTTTTTGCACCTTTATCAACAGCTCAATATATTTTCTAAACCCGCACGGTTACATATCAATATGTTACAGCACATCCTGACGCAGAAATGACACGTAGGCTGCCATAAAAAACAGAATACCCATAAACGCAAGCAGTAGAATATCCACCCACGCCTCACCGAGCGACGCATCAAAGGTCGGTGCCTTTGTCTCGAAACGCGGCATATCACTCAAATCGATCTTTGCTTGGGGATTAGTTGGATCCAGAAAAATCGTTCCCTCCGCCATCTTCGCGAGGGAATAATTCGTAAATTCCCGTTGATACTGCTTGGTGTCTCTTAAGAAACTTTGCTGACGGGTGAGGCCGGTGTTTGCTATACTGGTTGTCGCTAAGACGTAGGAGGAAGCTGGCGAGATTCGTGAAAAGTTTATGGCTAGCTCTAGCTGCTTTCGGCGTTGCCGGTCATAACCTAGTTGAATCCTTTCCCACTCAGCACTAATCTTTTCCTGTGCTTTCTTCTGTAAGTCGGCAATTTTCTCCATCAAAGTGGAGTGAATAGCGGACTGCATTCCTTCCATATCCGAGTGGGACTCTTTTCCGCCTGCACTCCATTCTTCTACTACCTCTTTACCGACCGTCTGTCCCATTTTCATCATCTCCTGTAGGTTTTCATCGTTGATCCGCTGTGCAATTGTGCTCTTTTGTCCTTGGATTTCCTGAATGGAAGGTACACGGTAGATCTGACCCGCTAGCAGATTACTCGCTTTGGGCACCGCAAGCACAAAAACAACCCAGATCAGCAACAAGCTCAACAGCGCTGTGGCAGAACGCTGCGTACATACAGATATAAACAGACCTATCGCTGTAAATACCCAAATGTAGAGCAATGTTACTAGTCCAGCAGCAAGCAGACGCTTCCACATTTCACCGTCGAAGTGAACCTGGGGCGAAAGCACAATGATACCTAGTCCGATTAGGACAGAGACCCCAAGCGGTACCAGCAGGCTGACGTAGTTGCCTACTGCCTTCCCTAGGATGACCACATCTCGCGGAATGGAATTGGCGAGCGTTAATTTGAGCGTACCTAGCTCTCGCTCGCCGGCGATTGCATCGTAAGTGAACAAGAGTGCCAAAAGGCTGATAACAACACGGATGATAAACTCAAAGTCGAGTGCACCAAATAGAGTGGAAAGAGGTTCAACGGTGACATCACTGTTGCTAAAAGTGGGTTCATTACTAGTTGTGACATTGACAGTTTTGCCAATACCTTCAAGCCCGTTGGCAAACATAGATAATGGTGCCGGCTGCTTATCGAGAACGTAAGTACTAGACACATGATGCTTGCTGGACTCTTTGAAGCTTTTAAGATGGTTGGTGACAGCGGTGTTATATTCGTTGAGTTGACGTTCATACCGCTCACGTAACGTGTAAGAACTGATGGACATCAGTAACACACATAGAATAGTAGTAATCGTGAAGCGGAAACTGAGTAGATTGCCTATGATTTCCTTGCTTACAATTGTCAAAAACATGTGGGATACCTCCAATTTGAGTCAATTCAGCATGATAAAGATAACACAAGTTGCTAGCCGTTGAAAACTCATCGACCGATCGTTTGGATTGATTTGTTTAACCTTTCACCCCTAATTGCGAAAATAAGAATACCAATCTACAACAAAAAAATCCAGTTGTTTTTAAGGGGGTTGGACTTAATATGTCCAAACCCCTTCAATAACAGTCGAGAATTGAAAGCAAGGACGTTTACACTGTGAGTCGTATTAGCTTAGTATGTTGTATTTGTAACTATTTTATTTTAATGCAAGTTGCTAAGGTGTGTTGACATTTGTGAAACTATCTGCAATCGTAGGGGCGAGGTTACCTCGCCCGTTGACCAATTTGGGTTGGAAAACCCAATACGGTTGAATTGATTGTAGATTGTAGGTCGAGATTCATATCTCGACACTGGAATGTCGATTTTGGAAAATCGACCTACAGAAGCCCGACGTCGTTTCTGACGTGTGAACAAAGGGTTGGGAGACCCAACCCCTACGAAGAATCATGCGTCTGTGCCCCCTGCTCTGTTCCACACACGGACCTGTTTGAACGCACGGATAATCACTTTCTCTTGACCTGATCCTACAAGTGTAATCGCGCCGTTGGTGGTTTCTGCAGAGATGACCGAGATGTCCGCGCCATCAAGTGTCCAATCCAATTCTTCTGAGAATCCCCACTGCTAGAAAATGATAAGGAGGATTGACAGAAGCAGGACAGGCCAGATAAGGTTTCTGTAGCGTTTCATGATTTATCTATCTTCTTCCAATTGAGTTCTAAACAATCGTGATACAATCTAACACATAACAGTCCCTATCATTTAGTTGTTAGGGGCCCCTAATTAAGATTTCACATCATACCGCATAAAGGCGGCGTATCCTCCTATCAAACATAGTCCTGTATATAGCAGCAGAAGGCTCAACGGTCCGAGAGCAAGTTTCAATCGTTCAGGGATTGTTGGCTCGGTATAGAAAAAAAACGATTTTTCGGTTCCTTCCCCCGGTGATACTAGCGTTTGGAAGTACGAGGGGGTATCGGCGAAATATTCGTTTTCAAACCGTTCCGTTGCTGCGATAAACTTGGCGTCATTCTCAAAATGGCTTGCTGCTAATTGAGTTGTAAAAAACGTAAAGCAGGCATACGGCGACAGCGCCGCAATCCCTGAGGCGATTTGTTCCTGCCTTCGTATCTTGCGGTGATACGCTTGGATAATGTTTGATAATGTCTTATCTTGGGCAGAAGTGGAACGTGCTTCAATGTTTAATAGCAACTTCTTACCATCAGCCCATGTGAGTCGTTTATCGATGACTTCTAGTGCGACTGCATCATGCCACCTCTGACGTTGATGCTCAACTTCGGTTTGTGCAAGTGTCATCTCGTGGGAATGGGTCGAGAAAGATGGAATCGGAGAGAAAGTTTTTGCAAGATTAGGGCTTAGATTGGGAATGACGAATACGAAAAGTGTCCAGAGAAACAACAGTACCACTATTGCCGTTGATGGACGGGTGGTTAGTGTGGAAATCAATATCCCCAGTGCGAAGAAGCAAGCTAAATACAGCAAAGCTCCGACAATTATCAATCCCAACGCACTCCAATCTGTAACGGAGAGTTGAATATGTGGATGCATTGAAAGGATTAATAGACCAAGAATCCACCCAACGCTGCAAGGCAAAATCAAACTGAAATAACCGCCAAGCCATTTGCCCAAAATCAACATCGGTTTTTTAATGGGCTGCGATGCGATCAACGCAAGTGTGCCCATTTCACGTTCGCCACAAACGGCATCGTAGGCAAAGAGGAGGGCTAAAAGCGACATTACAATGCCAATAATGAACGTCAAATCCACGGTGGGAAACAAAACAGAAAAAGGATTGTCATCGATGGTCTCGATGATTTTTGGCTGAAAGCCAATTAGCAGCCTCACGGATCGTGCTGCTCCCTTTGTAATCCCTTGAAACAACGCTGTGAGGATTGACGGCTTTCTATCTACGGCTATCAACTGCTCGTTGCTCGTCTCGGCATGCATTTGGGTGCGGAGATGATAATCCGCAAATTCTTGTGCGTAGTCTTCTGAGAGTACGACGACACTAACGATTGTCAGTACGATGCTCAAAATAAGCGCGACAAAGAAACGCAATGTTAAAACCTTTTCCAGAAACTCCTTTGTCATGATTATCCATAACATTGGATTTCCTCCCTGATGTGAAGTTGGTACTAGGACGAAATTAAATTGATATGTAGATTGCCGCAGTTCCGCAGTCTGGATGGGCACCTATAAATATAATTCATGTCGGAGCCCTGCGGTTTTTAGGGGACGATACGCGATCAAATCACTGCCTTACCCTACATTTC
The DNA here is from genome assembly GCA_003635265.1 of Candidatus Poribacteria bacterium. Lineage (GTDB taxonomy): Bacteria > Poribacteria > WGA-4E > WGA-4E > PCPOR2b > PCPOR2b. The sequence goes on along the minus strand of PYIZ01000046.1, from coordinate 69,679 downwards.
ATAATTGCCAACATTGCGAAAACAAAACTGAATCCTAGCCATAGCACAAGCAGCGATAAATCAAGCCAAATTGCGTTCAGGGTCCTTGGCAACGAGAGCAGATCAAAAGTAAAACTCAGTTCGTTTTGAATGATATTTCTCACGGTTCCCCCTTCATATGAATTGATCTTCACCAATCGATCTCGGAGGGCGCGAGGTTCTTGAGGTAGATTTTGATATATCAGTGGTTGTTTTTCCGGTTTTTGCAGTAGAGCAAACGTCTCTTTGATGGTCGCGTCTAGTTGGGTCTTATGCTGCACTAACTGCGAATGATAGAATTCTTCATCTTCAATGCTCGTTTGTGCCAAGCCAGTGGCAGCGTGTACATACGCCCCCGTGGGAGAAAATCGTGTAACAATTTGTGAGAGCCTTAACCTCTTTTGCCTTAGTTTGGCGTAGCGTTCTTCAATCTCTTGTCGTGCTTCCTCGATTTGGGGTTGCACTTCTGGATGAAACTTCCCGTAGCCCGGGACAAACATGCCTGAAGGTTTGCTTCTTTCTGCATCATCCTCAATCTCCCGCGCCGTTTTGAATTTTTCAGTGTCAATCTGTTGTTGCGATGGGACCCTTACGACCTGTTTGGCAACAAGCCACCCTACATTTGGAACAACGAGCGTCAGAATAACCCAAATTGCCAGCAACAGTACTGCAGCGGTTGCCGCCCGTTGCGTTAGAGCTGAAATGTATAATCCGATAAAGAAAAAGAGTGCGATATACGCCAGCGATGTGATGAGGAGCAATAAAATCCGTAACCAGTTTTCGCCACCGAAGGTAATCAGTGGATCCCGTGCAAGCAAAAAAAGAGCTATCAGCACCGCCACCAAAAATGGAATTACGATACTTAGGTATCCGCCCAAAAACTTGCCCAACAGCATCTGCCCGCGGGAGACAGAGTTGGAAAGCATCAGTTGAAGTGTTCCCTGTTCCCGTTCGCCGGCAATCGCACTAAAGGTAAACAGAATCGTAAGCAAAGACAACACCACTTTGACAACGAAGAGAAAATCGGGTGGTGAAAACAGCACGAACAGCTTGTTTTTTTCCTGCGAGTTACTGGTATCAATAGTTGCGGTGTAGCCACCCAGAACGTCGAACAATCGAACGGGGCGGTTCATCCGATCTTCGAGTCCTCTGGCGAGAATGCTAAGTCCAACTGGGCGACGGTAGATGCCAATGAGATTAACTATGCTTGCCGCGCGGGTCGTACTATTCGGATTAAGCTTTCCTGCCTCATCGAAAAAAACATAAGTCAGGGCAGGTTTCCCAACACTCGCAAAGGTGTTGGCATTGCGTGTCAAATTGTAACCCAAAAGCCGTTCCGAATAATCTATCAACCCCAGCCATACGCTCATCATCAGTAGAATGATACATAGCGCAAAGGTCAATATGATTTTGTGGCTCTGCCAGTTGTCATAAATTTCCTTCTTTGCAATCAGCCAAACCATTGAACACCTCCATAGGGCCGTGTTGGAGCCTCTCTGGTACTGTTATGCCGACTGCTGCACCGATTTTGCCACTTTTCTGAACTAGGCAGTTATCGCTTGCTTTGTATCAGGGATAGTGATAATGATTACGCTCCTCGCTCGTATGCTTGCTGAAACACACTTCCGTCTAGAAGTTACGGAAGAACAATAGGTTAGCCCCGCAGAGTTTTCTATTACAAAACGTCAACACGCAGGAATGAAAGATATGCCAGTGCAAATGAGACCACGAAAAAAAGAACCAACAGGAGAATATCCATCAGCGCCGCGTTGAGGTCGGTGCTAACACGGTTTGAATCTTCAAATTTTGGGATCTCAGAAAAACGGACCGGCGACTCTGACGCCCCCTCCGGAACGTACGGCGCATGTGGACTCTTCGGGTCAGCCCCATCGGTGTCGAGAAGAAATTGTCGAAATTCGGGAGCATAACGGTGTACGGCTTCCAAGAAACTCAGGTGATGTGAAAAACCCGTTCCCGCAAGGGATTCGATGGTGTACTGGACAATTGATGCCGGTGAGATACGGGTGATTGTTCTCGCCCTGTTAATCTGAGAAATCTGATCGGTGAGATGTTCTTGGTGCAACTGCTCTTTGAGCTGTGCTTCTTTTTTCACATATTCCGCCCATAACAACGTCATCTCTGTTGCAGGAATGGCTCGTGTGGGGCCATCACCCTTCCCCAATGGGTACTGTGCGTTGAGGTTTTTACGCTGTTGCCATCTATAACTGTCGAGTTCCTCGATGGTCTTAGTCGGTTGCAATCCACTGACAAGGGATCCGAGTGTGCTTGGAGTCAAGACGACCCAAACCACCCAAATCAGCAGAAGGATTGTCAGGCTCACCGAAGACCGCTTGGCTCGCGAGGAGACCAGCAACCCCAAAGCAATAAAAATCGACAGATAAATCAACGCAACGAGAAGAATGAGCCCCAACCGTCCCCACTCATTCGCTCCGAGCGGCACGCCCCCAGCGGTATAGAGCAGGAAAAGGTTAATTAGCACGGCAATCACAAAAGGGATACCGATGCTCAAAAACGCACCGAGGAATTTTCCGACCAAGACGAGATCACGGGGGACACTGTTCGACAAGGTTAGCCGCAGCGTTCCCTGCTCTCGTTCACCAGCGATGGCGTCAAAGGTGAACAAGATAGCGATGAATGGAAGCACAAGGGAGATGATAGCTACCCAACTGATGTTCGTGTAATCTGGCGTGATGTCCCATAGGTTCGGATTTGATTGTGGATAGGTTAAGTGCCAGATATTTTGGATTGTGACCGGTTTCTCGCCTGGTGCCTGCCAGCTACGCATCCACCCGTAGTTTCTCGCCTCTACATATTCCGGTAGAAATCGCTCGCCACCATCAGCACAGAAGGTGAGTGCCGACGGTTTCTTATAAAGTTGCCCCGGTCCGTTCAGCATAAGCGAAAACAGGCTATCGGTATGCCCCTTCATCGTGTCAAGAGATGTGGCGACTTTTTTACGGTATTCCGTCAATCGTATGTTGTATTCACCAAAATGACCGATAGCGTTGGCAATCATCAGTGCCAGAAATAACACGACAGTAAACGCGAACCGCAGGCTGTTGAGATGATCGTAAAGTTCGCGTTTGGCGATATGCAGAACCATAAAAAACTCCAATCTTCCGACTCTCGATTCAGACCTTCAAGCTCGTACCTTCTTTTTGAGTTGGCTCATGTTAAGAGATCGTGCAACAGACACCGAGTTTTTTCAGCAAAACTCGGTGTCTCCTAGCATTTTGTACTGTCTTTTTGATGGTTTTTACGTTTTACGCATCACGTTTTACGCTTTTTACATGAGCCTTTGGGTTAATGTACCAGTTTGACAGCTTGGCTATATCTCTTGTTTGACAAAAATTAGAAATGCAGCCAGAAATAGCCCCACATTGATCAGAAAAAGTATAGCGACATCTGGCATTGCCCGTAAAGCAGAGGTCGATGCCTCAGCCCTTTGATAAGAAAATTCGGGTAGATCATCCCAACTCACCGCCCCCTTGTCAACAGCAAACCACTGTCGGCTTGAAAAAGCGTCCTTATCCCGATAATAGCGGAGGATTGTCTGGCGATATTGCTGGGCGGCGACCATAAAATCTTCAACGCCATCGAAGTCGGTTCCCGCCCAAGCCTCTGTCGCTAAATCATACATCGCTGCCGGTGAGAACCGCATCATGTTTCGGGTGAAGTTTGCCTTACGAATATAGTTTTGTTCTAACGCTTGAGCGCGCACCTGCCACGTTTTTTCGGCAGCTCGGAGGCGCTTCGGCTCGATAAATTCATAAAATGCCAAGACGTGTGGAATCTGTTCCTCTGATTCCGGGAAAATATTATCCCAATCCGCCCAACGACTGATATGATACTGAAGTTTTGCTTCATTTGAGTTCGATATTGATGGAGTCATAATAACCCCTTTCACGTTGAAATTGATTTCTTCTCCCTCGACCGGATCCTTCTTCAAGAAGTCTTCCCGCTCTCGCTCAAACGCCCCCCAGATCTGTTCCATTTCACGGTACGCTGACTTCAGCTTAGATTCATTGAGCGGCATGAGCCGGTTGGCGAGAAACACGCTTAAGCTGGGATAAACCATCACTAGAGTTCCCCAGATGAGCATTGAGAGCATCAGAGCCGTTGCGGTGCGGCGCGTCGTGGTGGATACAAGTAGCCCGATGAGATAGAATAAAGAAAGGTAAACGGTGGAGGTCAGTAGAATGCCACCCATGCGAAGCCAATCGTCCCCAGAAAAGTTGAGCGATCCCGACTCAGCGAACAAGATCAGTGTCAACAAAAGGCTGATGATCAGCGGCACAATCAGACAAATCATCGCTGCGATATATTTTGCCAGCAAGATGGTGCTGCGACTGATAGGCGTTGTCAGCATTAGGCGTAGTGTCCCATCTTCACGTTCCCCTGCGACCGCATCATAGGCGAAAAGCAGCGCCAACAGACTGAGGATCACTTGGAAGATAAACACCAGATCAATCGACGAAAGTAGGCTAAGGAAGGGATTATCGGCACTGTGCGAGACGGTATCCCATAGTGCAGGAACATAAGTGTAGTAAATAACGAGCGAATTGCCGAGCCGCCGATCCAAACCTTGATTAAAAATGCTCAACGGATTTGGCGGTCGATCGATCTTGATCTGCAATGCCGAATAGGTCCTGACCATGTCGGGATCGATTTGGTGTTTTCTGACGGCGGTATTGTAACTTGCCAGTCTGCCTTCATAATCGTCGATGAGCACGATGGTATTCGTGACAACAAGCAGTAAACAGATGATCACTGCAACTGAAAAACGAAATGACATCAAGTTGGCGAGGAGTTCTCTTTGAAGGAGTGTGAGAAACACGGCTTTAGCTTACCCCATGTGGTTTTGCCCAAGACGATTCCACCCGTCAAAAGGCGTTGGAGCCTGCGGCTTAACCCACCGTCAGCTTATTTCTGACATGGATCGTTGCCAACCGAAATCCAGCTGGTTCGTTGAGCATGGGCAATTTAGATGCCATAATTATCTTGAATCGCGCGAAGCTTATTTTCAAAAGGCGGCGTTTATCAGCGGACGCTGTCTCAGCGTAACTTTGCCTCTGTTTTTGGGGTGAGTTGTGATTTCAGTGAAAGGGCCATGGCTATAAAGAGGATGTCGAAACTATGCTACATCATCGTTGCAAAAATACTACACCGATACTTGGAAGTCGCAACTTCACAGCTTTGGTTCAACTATGTTCGCGCTCAAAGTGGTGCACGGATAAACGCAATTTGCGCCGCAAAGAAGAATAGAACGCTATAAAGCACCAGGACCATAAATTGAGGTATATGCGCTCCAACTGCCTGTGAAAGCGAGATGGATCGATAGACAAAAGCCGGTGCCGTGTCTGCGTTAGCGGCATGGAACGCGCTACCGTAGTCGCCCGTCTCCTCAATTTGCTGATCTTGATATTCTCCATATTGGCGGCGGTATCGGAAGACCGCACGGCGGTAATCGCGTTCACTCTCAAGTCCCGTTTGTGCGATGTCGCTGGCTAAAAATATGAACGCTGCCGCGGGAGATATTAGGGATAGCGTTTCACCCATCTTGGCTTGGGCTTCCACCTCGTTGAGAAAGGCGATTCGAATTTTCGCCGCCTCTCCGGTTGTCCGCAACTTCATAGTCTGGCGGCCGTACTCGTCCCACATCTCGCGAACCGTCTCTTGCTCCGCTTCGTTCATCGTTTCTTGATTGCCACGATGCCGTTGGATGAAATCATCGGCTTTCTGTCGGGTGGGCTCGCGATAATCTCGCCGCATCGCTGCAATTTCGGCTTCGACTTCGTGCAGTGATCGTATGGGGCGCAGCTTAGAGGCGAGAAAGGGACTGAAGTTGGGAATCACCAAAACCAATATCGTCCAGAGTGTCAACAGCGCGGTGAGCGTGGTTTTCGGCGTTCTCGTCACGCAGGAGACAAACAGTCCCAGCATAAAGAACCCGGCGAGATAGAGCATAGCTAGTAATAGGAGAAAACCGGTCGCTTCCCACTCTGACGCACGCAATTCCACATCGGGATGGAGAATAAGGACGAGAATCACACCCATCAATGCGGGCGCAATGGAAATAGCGAAGCTGATATAGCTGCCCAAAAACTTAGACAGTAGAAATAAGGGACGAGCTATCGGCTGAGTCATCGTCAACCGCAAGGTTCCCCGCTGTCTTTCCCCGGAGATGGCGTCGTATGTGAAAGCAAACGCCATGAGACTACCGACGATGTTGATAAAGAACACAAAATCTAGCGAAGAAAAAAAATAGCGATTTGGATTATGAACAAAGGTCAGATTATGGAAGAGTGGTCCGGCACCCAGACCTTCATTTTGACAACTCAACGACAATTCTTGATCCAAACCTGTCGCCAAGACCCCCATGCTCGGCACGCGTCGGTTGAGGTAGTACCAACTCTTGCGTGGATAAAACCCTTCTTTCATGAAAGGTCCCCTCTCCTTATCCAACCAGCCGTGATCCTCTGCCAGTATATAGGTTGCAGGCACAAGAAACACACACGCCAAAATGAGTGAAATCGAAAAACGGATGCTCAAAATCTGGTCGAGCATCTCTTTGCGAATCAATGTCCGGATCATGATGGACTCCTTCCGTTGTTGTGTTTCATGCCTCACCTCACATCGTAGCGCAGAAAGGCTAAATTGGCAGCCATAAATAACAGGAGGTTCCACATGACCAACAGCATCACATCAAAGGTTATTTTGGAGAGGCTTTTGCCAATCGTGAGCGGTTGATAGACAAAAGGCTGACGTGATTCTCTGCTTCTGATAGCATCTCGATTCCATTGAGAAAACTGTTGACGATAATCCTTATAATCTGCGATACCGGTTAGCGCCAGAGCGGTTGACCCATAAATATATGAAGCGGTTGGCGATAGGCGTGCCAGATGTTGTCCCATCTCGATCTGTTTATCAATGGTGGCAACATAAGCATCGTCCATTTTCCATAGTTGTTCGCGTTGCTCCTCCGTGTGTCTATGAGGTGCGGTATAATACTTTTCTACGTAAAAACCCGAAAAGGGTTGGGCGGGACGAATCGTTCGTGCGGTTAAAACCCCAACCCTCGGTGTCGCCAGCGCCCAGATCGCCCATATGAAGATTACAAGAATTAATGCCGTGGCAGACCGATGAGTCAGGGTAGAGACCAACAAGCCCAATGTGAAGAACACGGAGAGATAAAGAAACGAAAGGGCGAAAATACCTAACAGCCGCAGCCAGTGCTCGGTTTCCAAAGGGACGCCAGCAAATACGTTCAGAAAGATAAGCATCAGCAGTAGCGCCGGGGAGATACTGATGAGGAAACTGACGTAACCGCCTATCCATTTCGCTAAAAGTAGTTGAGAGCGGGGGATCGAGTGGCTTAAAAGTAGCGAGAGGGTATGGGTTTCTTTTTCACCGCAAATGACATCAAATGAGAGAAAGATGGCGAGCAACGAAAATACCATGCCAACAGCATAGACAAAACCGGGGGTGGTAAACAGGTCAAAGAGGTGATGCTGCTCACCATAATAGTGTTTGAACTCGGCGATTACATCATATCTTGCCCCAGCTGGAGAGTGAGGTCGTACCATGACAGCGTCGGTGCCAATCGCAACTAGACTCAATGGCTGTGGTGGCTTGGCAACAATATAAATGCTCTTATCCGAAGCGTCCCCGTCGTACTGTCCCCAGTGACTCATACCATAGAGATAATGGCGCAAGTTAAAGTCTTTGACTCGATTATCATAATTGTGTGACATGAGAATAATGCTTGCTACACACAAAGTCACGCACAAGATGCTTGTTAAAATATAACGTCCACTGGTGAGATTGTCCACCAATTCGCGTTTAATCAGCGTGCCTAGCATATTCAACTTTTCCCTTTCCTAGCGCACAAGAACAGGAGCTTCAGGGGAAGTTCGATTGACATTGCCCCATCTGTGTTTGGAATTTGGTTCATACTGCCCCCTTGTCAACCTCAAAGGCAGTCCTCAGAGGCAGTCCTCAGAGAAGAAAGGTTCGCTTGGACCTAATTTTTCTTTGTTTGCGGTGGGAATAATGTACCTATCTACGACGATAGCCATGGTGTGACATCAGACCTATTATATGCGACAACCTTCGTAGCCATCAAGATGAATTTCGTGATTGTTAAAGTTGCATCAGGCAACACGATAAGTTGACCGGGACTAAATATGACAGTAATTGTGCTGCTTCTGTAGACCGTCTTATATGTTTGCTAAAGCATACTTCCTTTAATCCAATAACTGTGCTGTTCTTCGTAATTTGTTAAGAACGGGTGACCCGATTGGTAGCATCGGATACGCAGCATCTTCGAGATTGTGGCGGAACGACAGGTTAGCCTCCGCGGGATTTTCTAGTGCAGGATGTTAGCACGTAGGAAAGAAAGGTATGCGCTGGCGAATAGCACCACGCCGAAGAGAATCAGCAACAACACATCCACCGCCGCCGTGTTGAAGTCGCTGCTGAGGCTCACCCGATCTTGAAATTTTGGAATTGCCTCGAAGCGGACCGGTTTGTCGGACATACCTTCCTTCACCCCAAATAGGTGTGGACTCTCTGCATCGGCGGCGTCGGTTTCGTTGGTAAACGCTCGAAATTGGGGCGCGAAACGGTTGACCTGATCCAAGAATTGGAGATGGCGCGAAAACCCCGTCCCTGCGAGCGATTCGACGGCGTATCCGACAATTGATGCGGGTGAGATTCGGGCGAGTGACCGCGCAAACTTAATCTGATTAATCTGATCTCTCAAGTGTTCTTTGTTCAATCGTTCACTGAGTTCTGCCTCTCTCTTGACATATTCTGCCCATCTCTGTGTCGCCTTTGTTGGCGGATACGAGCGCGTGGGACCTTCAAATTCAAACGGATTGTCGGAGAGATATTCCTTTTTTAAGTTGTCTCTCTGTTTGCTTCTGTGTTGGTCAAATTCCGCGCTGGTTTGTGCAGGCTTTAAGCCGGTGGCAATCGAGCCGAGTGTGCTTGGAGTCAGAACCACCCATGTCGCCCAAATCAGCAACAGCACCATCAGGCTTATTGACGACTGGGTGATGCGCGAGGAGACGAGCAATCCCAGCGCAACAAAAATGACGATGTAGAATAGGGTGATGAGAAGAAGGATCCCCAATCGCGCCCACTCATGCGCGCCAAGTGGTACGCCACCGGCGGTGTAGAGTAGGAATAGGTTAATCAGTGCCGCGATGAGAAAGGGGATGGCGATGCTCAAAAATGCGGCGACAAACTTTCCGAGTAAGATTGCGTCTCGTGAAACGCTGTTCGATAGCATCAATTGCAGAGTCCCGCGTTCTCGTTCACCGGAGATGGCGTCGAAGGTGAATAGGATGGCAACAAAACTCAATACGAGGGCGATAATACTTGCCCAACTCACGTTTGTGTCAGCCGGCATGATATTCCATAGGCTTGGATTCGCCTGCGGATAGTTCAGATACCAGATGCCTTCAACCCGATAACCTTTGCCATCGCGGTTCCAACCGTAGCTCCAACCGCCCTTGCGTCCTTCTGCATATTCGGATAGAAACGCTTCCCCGCCATCAGCACAAAAGGTCAGGGCTGACGGTTTCTTACGAAGTTTACCTGGGCCATTGAGAACAAGGCTAAATAGACGATCCGCGTTGCCTTCCATTTCATCAAGCGATTCGGATACCTTTCGCCGGTATTCTGTCAATCGCGCATTGTATTCGCCAAAATACCCTACCGCGTTGACGACCATCAAGGCAAGCAACAGCATTGTTGTGACGGCAAATCTCAGGCTGTTCATGTTATCGTAGAGTTCACGTTTCACAATGTGCCAGAACATTACTAAACCTCCTGCTTGATGAAAATCAGTAGAGTGGTCAGGAACAACACGACGTTGATAAGCAACAGTGCTGCCACATCCGGCATCGCACGCTTCGCGCCTGTTAAAGCATCTGTCCTCCGATACGTGAATTGGGGTAAATCGTCTAGGTTGACAGCCCCTTTGTCACTGGCAAACCACTGCCGGGAAGCGAAGGTGTCCTTATCCTCAAGATAGTGGATAAGTGTTTGACGATATTGTCGGGCGGCTTGGAGAAAATCTTCGATCCCGTGGAAGTCCGTACCTGCCCACGCTTCGGTCGCCATGTCGTACATCGCCGCCGGAGAGAGTCGCATCACGGTTTGCGCCACGCTTGCCTTTCGGACATAGATTTGCTTCAACGCCTCTTGGCGCACAAGCCACGTTTTTTCTGCCGCCCGAATCCGTTGCGACTCGAGGGATTTATAATAGGTTTTCACATGCGGAATCTGCGGCCCCGATTTTTCGTCATCAATCCGATTCCAATTGATGCTTTCGTAGCTATAATACCGGAGTGTGGTCGAATCGGCATTGGTCCCGCTACCGATTCCCACACTACCATACATATTCTCTCCTTTGAACGGGTCTTGATTCTTCAAGTCTGTGCGCACTCTATCAAACTCTTCCCAAATCTGCTGAATCTCCTCGTAAGCCGCTTCGAGCTTGGAGTCTGCCTTCACTAAACGGTTGACAGCAAAAATGCTCGCGCTTGGGTAGATGAGCACGAGTGTGCCCCACAGGAGCATTGAGAGCATCAAAGCGGTTGCTGTGCGCTGGGTTAGAGTTGAGAGCAACAACCCAATGAGATAGAACGCCGACAGGTATACAATTGAAGTCAGCAAGATTCCGCCAATTCTTACCCAATCGTCACCGCTCAGAACAATCGCTTGGGAAAAGGCATACAGAATCAGTGACAGCAGCAGGCTCATAATCAGCGGTACGATGAGGCAAAGCATCGCGCTGATGTATTTTGCAAACAGAATGCTGCCCCGTTGCACCGGCGTGGTCAACATCAAGCGGAGCGTTCCACCCTCCCGTTCCCCGGCGATAGCATCGTAGGCAAACAGCAACGCCATCAGGCTGAAGATAACTTGGAAGATAAAGAGCAGGTCGATTGATGAAAAGAGACTCAGAAAAGGGTTATCCGCGCTGTGCGACGCGGTGTCCCATAACGCTGGCACATGACTGTGATGGATGTCCACCGAGTTGCCAAGCCGCCGATCCAAGCCTTGATTAAAAATGCTCAATGGGTTCGGCGGTCGATCCACACTGACTGTTAATTGCGAATAAGTTTCTGCGTTTTTAGCCTCTTCCCAGTGTTTTTGCGCCGCGGTATTGTAACTTGCTAATCGGCTTTTATAATCGTCAATGAGCACAATGGTATTCGTAACAACAAGCAGTAGACAGATAATCACTGCAACTGAAAAACGGAACGCTATTAGGTTGGCGAGAAGTTCTCTTTGAAGGAGTGTGAGAAACATGGCTTTACCTTTTTCGGGGTGGTTTGCCGTTGATGCCGGTCCAGATGCTATGGTCCCAGTTGGGAGGCATGTCCTCTTTGATTCGGCGTGTCTCTTGCGTTAGGAAAATCAGTGGGATGATAAAACGGATGCCGGGGCCCTCTTCCAGAAGGATGACTTCGCCATCTCGCTGTTCCTGCTTCAGGAATCCCCATTCCAACAGGGGTTGAAGTGCATTGTCAAGTTTGTCATCTGTTAGATTGCAGATCGTCTTGAGTTCAGAACGAGCCCGATAGCCTTGAAACATACGTCGACACACATCAATTCGCGCCGGATCAGCAAGTTGGCTGATAAACGCCGCCACTTTTTCGGGGACGGTGTTCGGATTGTCAAAGATGTTATCCTCACGGGTTGTGAAAATCATTTGCCCGATACGGCTATATTCATCGCTCCGTATCAGTCCAATTATTGCACATCGAACGAAGTCCTGCTCATCGTTTGGGTAACGATGTATCTCCTTTATAATCACTTCAGGATCGCACTCATTTTTCACATTTAGTGCCTTGAGAATTTGATCAACCTGTTCACGGAGAGAGCTGATTTCTTCGCGGACTTGGCTACGAAACTCGTGGGTGTTAATGGATTCCTTGGTTGAGTTGTTTTGGGATTCAACACTCTGTTCAGTTAATTGTTCCTTCATTGTCGTAAACTCCTCTCAACTGTTCTCTAGCTCGATGGAGCCTGCTTTTAATCGCACTCTCGGAGAGATCCAACATCTCCGAAATCTCTTGGTATGTCAATCCTTCAAAGTAGTAAAGTCGAATAATTTCCTGATGGACTTCGCTGAGATAACGGAGGTGGTTCTCCAAGTTAGCGAAGGCTTCATGTGCCAGCAACTGTTCTTCGGGCGTCAACACAGTTTGCGAACTTCGCATTTCAATCTGCTCTCGCGTTTGATTGTCGGAAATTAACCTTTCATAAGACACGAAGGGCTTCTGGCGGCGAAGCCAAGAGATACAGACATTCCGCGCAATCTGTTTCAACCAGCCGCTGAACTTGTGCGGTTCACGCAGCGTATCGAGATTAAAATAAGCCTGAATGAACACTTCTTGGGCGAGGTCTTCATCCTGTTCGGTGTATGGTAGTGTCTGCCGTATCCAGCCAAATACCGCTGATTGGTAGCGTCCAACAAGGATTTCAAATGCCTGATCGTCGCCGGAAAGCGTTTGATGAATCAGCGCCGTATCGTCCATTCCGGTTGCCTTTCACATTCAAAGGGTCTATCACATTAGTCGCAAAACAGCGATGTCAGGTTTCGCTGAAGTGAAAAAATTGTGACTCATGCGAAAAAGCGAAGTACAATTACTGTGAAGATCTGGGGTGGGGCAAGTTAAAAATCTCAATCCTATCGGGGCTGCCTCGCCTACGGTTTTTGAGGGAAGTTGATGCTGCTAAACTAATTCTCTACATGAGAGTCCGTATAAAATAAAAAAGGCGGCTGGATTAAATCCAACCGCCTTAATCGTGTTCAGACTGAGAGCTCCTACGCTTCTGCGCTCTCCTCCTGTTCTGTTTCCTTCTCTTCTGTCGTTGGTTTCTTTACAAACCCCATGATTCTTTCAAGGGTTTCATTGCTTATATCCGATATGGATCCGTTGAAAACAGGGGCGGTATAATATGAGTTACCGCCACTACCTTCCCCGTGACCTACCAATCCAGTTTGACTTTCAAGGCAAGCCACAAGTTGGCTAGATGCCAGGCGAGCGAGTAATACCTTTTCCTTGTCGCTTGCTTCTTCAGGAACTTCTAAGACAAGGGATTTTACATATGGATCGTCTATAAACCTGCTAACACTAGCATGCAGATTATTGTAACTCTTCACCGCTATATCACCAATGCCGGTATACAGTTCCATGTGGAGGCTTGCCTCCAGATCGTTTTTCAGGGTACGCGCTGGTGGAATCAGTCGGATAAGGGCGTTGAGATCTACTGTTTCAGCCATTTTTAATTTTCCTTTTCAATGCCCAACGCCTCAAGGATTTCAGGCTTGAGCAGGTTTCGCAGGTTTTTCCTGCCGTAGAAGATTCGGGATTTGATGGTGCCGATGTCGGTCCCCATCGCCTCCGCGATTTGTGCGTAAGTCAGATTTTCTTCACAATAAAGGATTATCGCCTGCCGCTGGATCTCTGGTAGACGGTCGATTGCTTTCTGCACCTCAGCGTAGAGCAGTCTCCAGTGTAACTGCTCATCAGGTTGTTTGCGGCGATCTGTGAGGAACGAGGGGGCAACAGCCAAATCTTCGGCAGCTACGTCTAGGGGGACAAACTGAAAGCGTCCTCGTCGTCGAAGCGTGTCATAGCAGCGATTGCGGACAACACGAAAGAGGAAAGGTCGCAGATGCTCGCTCGATTCGAGTCGCTCAAGGTTCATATAGAGCGCGAGGAACGCGTCCTGTACAATATCGTCTTCCGATTCGCTAATTCCAACCAATCTGCGGACAAAACGTCTAACCGATGGATCGAGTATTTCTTGCAGTCGATCGAACGCTGTGCGATTACCCGCTTTTGCTTTTTCAAAGAGTTCATGTTCCCCACTATCTGACACTGATTTTCTCCCCTCTGTATCTGATATTACGGGGAAATTGGGGAATTGTTCACAGGGCTAGTGTTTTTTTATGATTTCTCATGGAGCGTTCTTGAGAAAACGAAAACCAAGACAGTCTTGACATGGTTTCGGATGATATGTTATATTTACTCCGTTTTGAGCATAGTGTGTTTAAATCAATCACACTTCTTGATTTACACAGAAGGTTCTCTCTTTTTTTGAGAGTCTGATGTAAATATGAGAGGAGTGGCAGCAGAAACCTAAAGATTAGGTAAGGAGGTTCTTTTGAGAACGGTTACGATGAAAGAACTACTGGAGGCGGGCGTTCACTTCGGGCATCAGTCACGACGCTGGAACCCGAAGATGGCACCGTATATCTTTGCGGAACGGAATGGGATCTATATCATAGATCTCCAGAAGACGTTGCGCCAACTCCAGACAGCTTATGAGTTTGTGCAGGAGGTTGCGGCGCGGGGCGGAGCGGTGCTCTTTGTCGGAACGAAAAAACAGACCCAAGAAACGGTTGCAGAAGAAGCGGCTAGATGCCAAATGTTTCATGTGAACCATCGCTGGTTGGGCGGTATGTTGACCAACTACGAGACGATTAGACGTAGTATCAACCGGTTGATGAAGATAGAAGAAGACGAAGCGAACGGAGTCTTTGAGCAGCTCCCGAAGAAGGAAGTGATGAGCCTCAGACGTGAGAAGACGAAGCTGGATAATAACCTTGCCGGCATCAAGACGATGGGTAAACTTCCTGAAGCGGTTATTATTACGGATACGCGGAAGGAGCATATTGCGGTAAAGGAAGCGAATAAGCTAGGCGTTCCAGTTGTTGCAATCGTTGACACTAACTGTGATCCGGACCCGATTGATTATCCGATTCCTGCAAATGATGATGCGATTCGGGCGATTAAGTTAATCTGTTCCGTGCTAGCGACCGCGGTTATAGAAGGTCGGGCGAGCGCGCTAGAGGGTGCAGATGATGCGGAACCGTCATTAGAGGAGGCAAGCGAACCGGAAGCATCGGAATCAGAAGCCGCAGCCGATGAAGGTGGTGTCGAGAATCAAGAGTCAGAGGATTCTCAGGAAGACTCACAGGAAAAGAGTCAAGAAGATTCACAGGAAGAGGATCAGGAGGATAACAGTTAATGGAAATTACTGCGAAGATGGTCAGTGAGTTGCGCTCCCGCACAAGTGCCGGGATTATGGACTGCAAGAAAGCCCTCACCGAAACGGAGGGCGATTTAGACGCAGCGATTCAGCTGCTGCGCGAAAAGGGATTGAAGGCTTCGGAACTCAAAGGTGGACGTACTACCTCTGAGGGGATGGTTGCCTCGTACATTCACCCCGGCAGCCGAATCGGTGTGTTGGTTGAGGTCAACTGTGAAACAGACTTCGTTGCCCGGACGGAACAATTCCAGGAGTTGACCAAAGAGATTGCCATGCAGGTTGCCGCGGCAAAGCCCAAATACGTTAGCGAGGAAGATGTGCCAGCAAGTGTGTTGGAATCAGAAAAAGAGATTTTGAGGAGACAGACACTTGACGAAGGAAAACCGGAGCATATCGTTGATAAGATCGTTGACGGCAGACTCTCTAAATTTTATGCTGAGGCTTGTCTGCTTGAGCAACCCTATATTCGAGAAATGGATAAAACGGTTAAGCAACTTATTCAAGATGCTATCGCTCAACTTGGGGAAAACATCGTTGTGAAACGGTTTTCGCTCTATGTGTTAGGACAGGACTAGATCCTAGGATTGAAGATTGTCTGTAATTGATGGATAATCTAAAGGAGTTTGAAAATGCCTAAAACAATTCTTCGTGATGCAGAGACGAGAATGCAGAAGGCTGTGGACTCAACAGCGCGAGATTTTGCACATGTTCGCACTGGGAGAGCCTCGGCTTCACTATTGGATAACATTCGTGTTGATTATTACGGCACCAAAAGTCCAATTAATCAAGTTGCGACAATTACCATTCCCGAACCTCGTCTGATTGTCATCCAACCTTGGGATAAAACGGTAATGAAGGACGTTGAAAGAGCGATCGCGCAATCTGATTTGGGTTTGAATCCGAATAACGACGGCAATGTGATTCGCATCCAGATCCCTGAACTGACAACGGAACGTCGCCAAGAATTGACCCGGTACGTTGCTAAGTTAGCCGAAGAAGGACGCGTAGCTATCAGGAATATCCGGCGTGATGCAAATGATGCGCTGCAGAAGTTAGAGAAGTCGAAGCAGATTTCTCAGGATGAGCGCCATACCTATGCGGCGGAGGTCCAAGAATGCACGGATCTTTACACCGAGCAGACTAACGAACTGTTAAAATCAAAGGAAGAAGAGCTACTCGAACTGTAATCAGTAACCGAGGCGTGGTCTTCGACCAAAGAATTCGTCCGTCCCTAAGCCAATGTTTTGGAAGCGAGTTATTAGTGCGATTATCCTAATACCTGTGATCATCTTCCTTGTTTGGTGGGGAGGGTATCCCTATTCCGCAGCGATTATTTTGGTTGCCGGTCTGATGCTGATGGAGTTTTGGGGGCTTTCCCAATCGATTGGAGGAAGGGGCGGTCGAATTTTTACCGTCGCATGTGGCGTCCTGTTCTGTTTGTCGGCGGTTGATTTAATCGGCTTCAAGATGCCTACTGAACTTGCTCTCGCCTTGACGCTCCTGCTTCCGTTCTCCTACCAGATTTTTCGCGATCAAATCGACGTAGCCTTCCTTTCTGTTGCAAGTACGCTACTGGGAGCTATCTATATCGGTTGGGCTTTTGGGCATCACCTGATTCTGCTGCGCGACATCAGCGGGGCTGGCATGGGATTAATCTTCTACCTGCTGGTGACTATCTGGCTAGGTGATACTGCGGCATATCTCTTCGGCAAACGGTTCGGCAGGCACAAGCTCCGTCCAACGATCAGTCCGGGCAAGACTATTGAAGGGACAATCGCGGGGCTAGTCTTTGGGCTACTCGGCGGGCTTGGAGTCTGGTCTTTTTTCTTGAAAGGGATATTGAGTTTCCCACATGCGTTGATTCTTGGGGTGCTGCTGGGAATCGTAGGTCAACTGAGCGACTTGAGCGAGTCGATTATCAAACGGAGTGCTGAAGTTAAAGATTCGGGGCATTTAATTCCGGGACACGGTGGATTACTGGATCGATGCGATAGTTTGATTTTTTCGACGCCGGTGCTTTATTACTATTTTGTATATCTCGTAAGCCCAACATAATGGAATTATTGTCCTGCCCTTGGAATTGTGGTGCGGTGCTTGGGGCTTTTTTTATCGTTTCATTCAACCCAATCTACGTGTTGATACGTCCAACAGAAATGGAAACATAAGTTACGGCATGTGGTGTGTGCCTGCTACTTAATTCTTGTTCGTGAACTTGCTATGAAACACCTCGCCATTCTTGGTTCCACAGGGTCTATTGGGCAAAATGCTCTGTCAGTCGTGGAGAGCCATTCCGATCAATTCGTCGTTGCTGGGCTTGCTGCCAATACATCGGTTGACCAGATTGAACAGCAAGTGCGTCAATTTCGCCCACGGCTTGTGGCAGTAAGGGATGAGGTAGCTGCTAACCGACTGCGGAAACAGTTAAAGGATGTCAAAACAGTTGAGGTCCTTTCAGGATTTGATGGGGTTTCGGCGGTTGCGACGATGGCAGAGGCTGATCTTGTTCTTGAAGCAATCGGCGGTAGTGCGGGACTCATGCCAACCATAGAAGCGATTCAAGCCGGAAAAGACCTTGCTTTTGTCAACAAAGAGGCGTTGGTCATGTGTGGTTCGCTGATTATGGAGGCGGCTAAGGAAAATAACGTTCGTCTTCTACCCGTAGATAGCGAAATCAGTGCAATCTTTCAGTGCCTTTCCAACGTTAATAGTGACGGTTATGGGCGCGCTGACATACATCGACTGATTCTCACAGGCTCCGGTGGCCCTTTCCGTGAAATGCCTTTGGAAAAGCTTGACTCGGTGACACCACAACAAGCTTTGAAGCATCCAAATTGGAAGATGGGGGAAAAAGTTACGATTGACTCGGCAACAATGATGAACAAGGGGTTTGAGGTTATCGAGTCGAAATGGTTTTTTGATGTGCCGTTGTCGCAAATCGAGGTTGTAATTCACCCGGAGAGTATTATTCATTCGATGGTTGAGTTTGTTGATGGTTCGTTACTAGCGCAGTTGGGGGTATCGGATATGCGCCTGCCGATCCAATATGCGTTGACCTATCCGTGCCGTTTGCCTACTTCTGTGCCGCGTCTCGATCTGGCTGAGGTTGGGGCGCTCCGCATGGAGCCGGTTGATTCCGAAAAGTTTCCATGTCTGGAGCTTGCCTATAGTGCTGCAAAAGTTGGTGGGACCTTACCGACGGTTCTCAGTAGTGCTGATGAAGTAGTCGTGCAGGCATTCCTAAACCGGCAGATCGGATTCATGGACATACCGAACTACCTTGAGGTAGTAATGACTCGACATGATGTAACATTGCAGCCAACGCTTGATGATATACTTGCTGCTGATCGATGGGCAAGATCGGTTGCACACGAATTAATCCAAACAAAAAGGTGACATTGATGATTCATTCTGCTACTATTATTCTCGCAATTCTCGCCCTTGGTTTTCTAATTTTTATTCATGAGCTTGGTCATTTCTTTGCGGCAAAACGGTGTGGGATTCGCGTGGAGAAATTTTCAATCGGTTTCGGTCCGAGACTCATCGGTTTTCGGCGGGGAGAGACCGAGTACTGTATATCCGCTTTGCCGTTTGGTGGATTTGTGAAGATGGCAGGTGAAAGCCCTGATGAACAGAAAGGTGAGGAGGATGAATTCGCTTCAGCCCCTGTCGGGCATCGCATTTTTGTTGCAATTGCGGGTCCCGCAATGAACTTTATAATGGGCGTTATTCTCTTTTCGTTTGTGTATCTTGTTGGGTTGGACCATGGCACGATGTGGTTGATGGAGATGCTAATTGGACGGTCAGATCGGATGGCTCAAATTGGGTTAGTTGCCGATGATAGCCCTGCCAAGAAGGGCGGCATCGAACCGGGCGACACGATCGTTTCAATCAATGATCGGAGGATCAAAAATTGGCAGGACTTCAACACAACGATCCTTACCCACCCCGATGAGGAACTGAAAGTTGTAGTTTCCCGCGACGGTCAACCCAAGACGCTTTATGTGACACCGAGAAGTCTTGATAGGAGTGGAATCGGCCAGATTCGAGTCTCTGCGCGACAGTCAACAATGGTTGAAAATATCATCGAGGGCAGTGCGGCGGCGCAAGCGGGTATCCAAGCCGGAGACGTGATAGAAAGTATCAATGGACGAAGGATCTATCATGTGCCTGAATTCAATTCAGTCATTTGGGATCCCTCCAATCCCTTTGGATCGGCACATCGGAAATTGTACAAGGAGATCAACGAGAACCAGAACGGTGAGATTTCGCTGGGAATTCAACGGGGCGCTGAATCTTTAACTGCCGGTTTTCCGATTAATTGGGTGGTCAACGCCGTTGTTGAAGAGGGAAGCGCAGCGGAACAGGTAGGGATCCAAAGCGGGGATGAGATTGTTTCGATTAATGGGGAATCTATCAAGAATTTCGAGTTATATCCGAAACTGTATGAATTAGCTGCCGCAAATCCCGATCAACCCGTTGAAATCGGTTTGCTTCGCAGCGGCGAACAACTGAACGTAACCCTGACCTTCGCCGTTGGGGACGCTGCGAATCAAGTTGACCTGCAAGGATTACATTGGAAGTTGTCGTTAGATGGCCTCGCGCTTGCAGTCCCCTCTGTTCCGATTCCGAGATATAATGTCGTTACGGCTGTGGGCGAGGGCGTCCAAACGAATTGGTTGATTTTGGAGATGGTTGTGAAGGTGCTCAAGCGCCTCGTTACTCGCGAGGTTAAGACAAAACATCTTACCGGGCCAATTGGGATTGTGGATGCAACACGTCGGGTAGTGGAGTTTGGTCTGCGAAGTTTGCTCTTTTTCGTGGGTTTCATCAGTGTTAATCTCGCCATCGTGAATCTATTGCCCATTCCGATTGCAGATGGGGGTCAAATTCTCTTCTTTACCCTTGAAAAGTTGCGTGGCAGACCCCTGAGTATCCGTAAGCAGATGATTATTCAGCAGGTCAGCATTGTCTTGCTCGCGGGGCTGTTTTTATATATTACATTCTACGATATCCTACGTGTCTTTTTTGTCTGATCCCGAAGATCTATTAAATAGATGACGACTCTGAATCCCGCTCAAATCAAACAGCATGATTCCGAAGATATGCTTGAGCTGCTGTCCAGTTTCTCTGGCCAGTGTAAGCATGGCTGGGAGATTGGCGAGGCTCTCAAATTAGAGGGGTATGATAATCAAATTCCCAACAACCTTGTGATTGCTGGGATGGGCGGATCTGGAATTGGCGGAGACCTTGTGAAGGCGGTGGTTGGAGGTCAAGTGCCGTGTCCAATTATCGTCCACCGGGGGTACACCCTTCCTGCGTTTGTGACATCTCAAACGCTTTTCATCGCTGTCAGCTATTCCGGCAATACTGAAGAAACTCTCCTGTCTGTTGAACAAGCGTTTGCACAAGGCGCGAACATTTTGGTGGTTACTAGTGGCGGGAAGTTAAAGGCATTTGCGGATACCCACAGTCTCCCCTGTGTGATGATTCCCCCCGGACAACCGCCCAGAGCCTCACTCGGCTATCTACTCATGCCGATCTTATCAGTCTTTGCCGGGCTCGGATTTGATCCCCACCTCGATTTGCGGAGTGACTTGGAGGAGGCAGTTGCGCTGCTGGCGAAATTGGAAGAAGATTTTCAGCGCGATGTCCCGGAGAATCAACCCAAACAGCTTGCACAGGCGTTGTACGGGAAATTGCCTATTATCTACGCTCCTCAGGAACTTGAAGCGATTGCGATGCGCTGGAAAGGTCAGATGAACGAGAACGGCAAATCGCTCGCTTATTATAGTGTGTATCCTGAGATGAATCACAACGAGATTGAGGGTTGGAAGCACCCATCGACGTTGACGCAGCAGTGTCACGTCATCCAACTCCGCGATCTGATTGCTCCGTCTCAGACGCAGCGTCGAATGGACATCACGGCAAAACTAATTCAACCGCATACCGGCGGCATTACGCAGGTGGATTCAGTTGGTAGTTCACTACTTGCCCGTCTGTTATCGTTGGTTGCCATTGGGGATTGGGCGAGCTTTTATCTCGCAATTCTGTATGAACAAAACCCAACACCCGTCCGGCGAATTGAAGAACTCAAACGCCGCTTAGAGGCGTAAAACCTATCTGGAGGCGTAAAACGTAAAGCGTAAAACGTAAGGATTTTAACACTGTCACATTACGTTTCACGTTTCACGTTTCACGTTTCACGTTCCATGTCAGATCAGAATGAAGTTGTCGAAGGGTATCTGGAAATTGTTGCAACAGTGAGGGAATACGTGGAAGAACAAATGCAGCTTGGCTTCACAGAATTGTTTGAGGAAGAACAGGAACCCGAATCCGAATTTGCCGAGTTTGATATAGCGCGGTTGCGCGATGAAGCGATGGGTTGTGAGCGGTGCGAACTGCACGAGGGACGGAACACAGTGGTTTTTGGAACGGGAGATGAAAACGCCGATCTCATGTTTGTCGGTGAAGCCCCCGGTGCGGATGAAGATCAGCAGGGCGTGCCTTTTGTAGGGCGTGCGGGGCAACTGCTCACGCGGATTATTGAGGCGATGGACTTGAAGCGCGAGGATGTTTATATCGCCAACGTGATTAAGTGCCGTCCGCCCGGTAATCGGAATCCGAAACCGATTGAGATTGAAAGCTGTGAGCCTTTCCTGCTAAGGCAGATTGAGCTAATCAAACCAAAGGTGATCTGTGCGCTTGGCACCTTTGCTGCGCAAACCCTACTCGGCACCAATCAGAGTATTTCTTCATTGCGCGGCAGTTTCCATGACTATCACGGCTGCAAACTCATGGCAACCTACCACCCCGCCTACCTACTCCGAAATCCGCACGGCAAGCGAGATGTCTGGGAAGATATGCAAAAGGTAATGGCGGAATTAAATACGTAGTTAGTTCATCCGTTCACTTGTTCATTAATGAACTTATGTACTAATGAACCAATGAACTTCTCACATTTCACGCCATGAAATACGCTCGCGTCGCTTTCCCACTCCCCGAGGATCTCACCTTCTCTTACGCTATTCCAAGCCGGCTTCAATCCGTAGCACAGCGTGGCAGCCGCGTCCTTGCGCCTTTGGGAGAAGGGACACGCGAAGGGGTCATTGTTGATTTAATGGATGAGCCCGACCTCCCTGATGACTCGATAGCAATCAAAAATCTCACCGATTGCTTGGATGATACCCCCACATTCTCTGATGAACTGCTTACATTGACGAAATGGATGTCGGAATATTACCTGTCTTCATGGGGCGAGGCGTTGCGGTGTGCCGCTCCCGCAGCAGTCAGAACCCGTCAAAACCGGGTTGCGCATCTGCTTGCAACCGATGAGCAGATTTCGGGTATGCGGCAGTCGCGTCAAACGGAGATTTTGTCGATACTCAGGGAGGAGGATAAGTTATCCTTTCACCAAATCTCGCGGCGTCTGGGCGTTGGGGTTTCAAGGCTACGTGCGCCGTTGTCTGCTCTACAAGAAAAGGGGTTCGTCGAATTGCGGTCGAACATCCAATCCAAAGCGAGACCGCAAACTATCTCAGTTGTTTCCATTGCCAAGCCGGTTTCTGAGATTGAGGAGCAGATTGCGCAATTGGGAGGTGGTCGCGCCCCGAAACAGGCAGAAATGCTCCGCATCCTCCTCAACTGCAGCGATGAAACGTTGACGACAACAGATCTGACTAAACGTGCGAATACATCAGTAACGGGATTACAATCCCTTGAAGGGAAGGGGTTAATTCACGTTGAGTCCGTCCAAATTGTGCGGAATCCGCTGAGTTTAGATCCGGTGCCTTCCACACAGCCGCTCACGCTGAATCCGGATCAGGTGGCTGCGCTACAGGCGATTCAAGCGGCGAGCGATTCGGATAGACGGGAACTCTTTCTCCTGCACGGTGTCACAGGTAGCGGTAAAACGGAGGTTTATATGCAAGCAATGGCTTCCGTCTTGGATCGGGGCAAACAGGTGATAGTGCTTGTTCCCGAAATTTCCCTGACACCCCAAACGGTCTCTCGTTTTGTCGGACGTTTTGGGAGTCGAGTCGCCGTTCTCCACAGCAATCTTTCAGATGGGGAGCGATATGATCAGTGGCAGCAGATTAAAGGCGGAGCAGCGGACATCGTTGTGGGACCCAGATCTGCTATCTTCGCGCCATTTCCGAACCTCGGGCTGATTGTAATTGATGAGGAACATGAAACGTCATACAAGCAGGACGCCGCGCACCCATTCTATCACGCACGGGACGTTGCGGTGAAGCGATCTGAGTTGGTTGGCTGTCCGTTAATCTTCGGTAGTGCGACGCCATCGTTGGAGAGTTTTTATCATGCACAACAGGGGGTGTCTTCCCTTTTGAGACTTCCCTCCCGCGTATCGAATATTGAGATGCCACCCGTCGAGATTGTGGATATGCGAGAGGAGTTAAAACGGGGCAATCGCACGATCTTTTCGACCTCCCTCCGAGCAGCTATTCAGGAACGGCTTTCTAAGAAAGAACAGATTATCCTGTTCCTGAATCGGCGAGGATTCTCCACTCACGTCTTTTGCAGAGAGTGTGGGTACGTCGAACGGTGCGACCACTGCTCAATCTCACTGACATTTCATTTTCATACCAAGCGGATGGGGTGTCGTCACTGCGGTTATGAACGCCCAACGCCTCAAGTCTGTCCAGAATGTGGCAGCGTGTACATCCGCTATTTTGGGCTTGGCACTGAGCAGGTTGAGCAGGAGGTGGTCAAGGCGTTTCCCGAAGCAAGAGTCAGACGGATGGACGCCGATTCGACGACGGGCAAAAACGCGCATCAGAAGATCTTGGACGTTTTCAAGGCTGGGGAAGTCGATATTTTGGTCGGGACGCAGATGATTGCGAAAGGGTTAGATTTTCCGAACGTGACCCTTGTCGGCGTGATTTCTGCGGATACCGCGCTGAATCTGCCAGACTTTCGTGCCGGTGAGCGGGCGTTTAATTTGCTCACGCAGGTCGCTGGGCGATCCGGACGTAGCGTAGCGGGGGGAGATGTCATCGTCCAGACCTACATGCCGGAGCACTATAGCATTCAAGCAGCGCAGGGACATGACTATCTCCGTTTCTATCGTGAGGAGATCGGTTATCGGGAGGCGCTGCTTTACCCGCCATTGAGTCACGCTGCAACTATTCTACTCCGTGGGGAGGTCGAGACGGAGGTGATCCAAACCGCCAATCACCTACTGGATCAACTTGAGGTCTTTAAGGCAGACCGCTTTCCGACAGTTGAGATTCGAGGTCCTGTTCCCGCGCCGCTTGCTAGGATCAAAAATAAATTTCGATGGCATTTTCTGTTGCGATCTGAGGATGTGGAGGAACTGCGGGAACTGATTCAATGCTCGGTTGCCGAGACATCTTCCACGAATATCGATCTGATTGTGGATATTGATCCGATAAACGTGCTGTGAGGTTTTTGGTTCATTCTTTCATTAGTTGATCTCAGTCCCGACAGCTTAGGATTTCAATACACTCGACTAAACCTCCCTGCTATACAGTCGTCTATTGACTTGAGAAGGAGTAGATAGATTTCATGAAATCTTTATTTTACAAACTCAACAAAATAGTTATCCTATTGGTTTGGTTGTTCATCGGCGTTTCCGCAAGCCAAGGACCGCTACCGACCATGATGCTTTGTATCGGGGCAGATGGTCATGTGGAGATCGAGGCGGCGCATAATGGCCGGTGCGCTTCTTTTCTGACAAAGACGCAGCAGAAGCCTTCCGATTTCCTGTCTGTCTACCAGACAGCTCCGGTTGAGGATCACTGTGGGCAGTGTTTAGACGTGCCCATTTTTCTATCGAGTGCTGAGGGACCGTATATTGTTCCGATCCAACAGAACGCACCGGAATTTAACACGCTGGTGGTTATGCCGTTCCCGGTCGCTCAACCTGTTTTAAGTTCAATCCCAGCTGATTCTTCCTTTTCCAATTTCCAACCAAGAGTCAATCCTACACTTGCTTTCCTTCGTACCGTTACTCTTCTAATATAGATCTTCCGAAATTCACGACAATCTCTAAAGTACGGGTGATTTTTGCCTGTATATAACTCAATTGGTAAACTCATCCAATATTTCATTGTGTGTATTTCGGAGGATACTATGCGACAAAAAACCATCATGCCCGTTGGTCTTACGCTGCTGATTTTACTTATTGGCTGCGGCACTCACCAAATAGATCAGGCTTGGCAAGAAGTCCGTCCTTTGGGCAGAGACCTAACAACCTCAAAACCCCCGATTGACCCCCCAACGGTTGAGGAACCGTCCCAACTCGAAAAGCCAATGGGGACAATCAATCTACGCCAAGCCCTCGCGCTGGCACTGACGCACAATCCTAACTTGAAAGCGTTCGCTTGGGCTGTCCGTGCTGGGGAAGCCAAAACGCTCCAAGTCGGACTTCGACTGAACCCGGAATTGGAAACTGAAATCGAGGAGTTCGGTGGGTCGGGTGATCTTAGTGGTTTCAGCGCAATTGAAACGACGGTCCAACTCGGTGTCTCGATTGACCTCGGTGGGGTACGTGGAAAACAGAAACAGATCGCGGCTCTGGAGGCAGAACTCGCCGGTTGGGACTACGAAACGGCACGCCTTGATGTGCTGACCCAAGTGAATCAAGCCTTTATTGATGTACTCGCGGCACAAGAGGTAGTCGCTTTGAATGAGGAATTGGTTCGGCTAGCAGAACAAGTTTTCAACACTGCCAAAGCACAGGTTGAGGCGGGAAAAGTTTCGCCTGTTCAACGGATGCGGACTCAAGTGGAACTAGCGAACAGCCGCATTGCCCTTGAGGCTTCCAAGCGTGAACTTGAAGGGGCACGCTTTGTATTGGCTTTAATTTGGGGCAGCAAATCACCTGTGTTTGAACAGGTGGAGGGTCAATTTGAAATGGCGAAACCCATCCCAACTGTCGAGCAGTTAGCAAATCGGATTTCCCAAAATCCAAACATTGCACGCTGGACGGTAGAGATAGCCCATCGCCGTGCAGCAATTCAGTTGGAGAGATTGAAGCGCGTCCCTGACCTGTCTATCGGCGGAGGGATGAAACACCTCAACGAGAGCGATGATGTCGCATTTATCTTCGGGGTATCTCTTCCGCTTCCACTTTTTGATCGGAATCAAGGGGCAATACGTGAGGCTGAATACAACCTTGCGAAGGCGTTTGAGGAACGGAAATCGTCAGAAATCGCAGTGTGCACCGCACTTGCGACCGCTTATGGCAAACTTTCTGCCGCTGCCAGCACCGTCTCGTCCTTGAAGGACAAAGTGCTGCCGAGTGCTCAAAGTACATTTGATGCCGTAACCGAAGGCTATCGTATCGGCAAATTTGACTTTTTGGAGATGCTCGATGCCCAGCGAACCCTTTTTGATGTGAGGGGTTCGTACATTGATGCTTTGGCAAAATACCACAAAGCCGTTGCTGAAGTAGAGTGGTTGGTTGGAGAACCCCTTCGATGAGTAGGCGGGAAAGTCGGACACTCTCATATTTTCAAAGGAGATGATTTGATGCAAATTCAGACACTGAAAAATCGAAAAACATTACTTATTATCATTATGGTCGTATTAGGATTTTTCGTCGTGTGGTGGATTGGAACAAACGTCCTCATGGCTCAAAATGGGCATGAACACGCTGGAAATGCCTCCGACCACAACGACCACGAGGAGCATGACGAAGATAGCGGTCATGAAAGCCATGAAAACGAAACGGATGAACATATAGGCCATGACGAACATGGTGAGCGTGACGAGCATGATGAACATAAAGACGTGGTCATACTCTCGGATGCCGATATGAAAAAGTTTGGCATTGAAATGGCTACAGCAAGCGCGGGAAAACTTCCGGTGGACATCAGTCTCCCCGGCAAAGTTGCCGTCAATGAAGACCGCATCGCTCACGTCACGCCGCGTGTGCCCGGTGTTGTACGCGAAGTAAGAAAAACACTCGGTGACCGTGTTCACGCCGGGGAGATCCTGGCAATTCTTGATAGCCCAGAGATGGGAGAATCGCAGGTCGGATACCTCGGCTCGAAAGCAGCTCTTGATGTTGCCAAAACGAACGTCGATCTAGCGGAGAGTAAACTTCAGGTCGCTCAAGCACAGCGCGGTGTTACCCAAACGCAGATGGAGGTCGCGCAAACCAACTACAACCTTGCAGTCACCCATGTCGCCACGGCAAAGACAACCGTTGATGTGAAGCAAGCGGCAGCGAAGATTGCAGAAACCGATTACCAATGGGATGAAACGGTGCACGACAATACCGACGATCTTCTCAGACAGCTTGCGAAAGGCGCGACAATCGACGAAATTACCAATGCTTTCAAAGGCAAACCGATTGGTGAAAATCGAAAACACGTTCTCCAAGCATATGCTGAGTTGAATTTTGCCGACGCCGCTTATGAACGCGAAAAGACGCTTCGTCAGAAGGGAATTTCCAGTGAGTCTGACTACCTTGAAGCGCAGAAAGATTATACCGTTGCGAAAGCCTCTTTTGAAGCCACCACCGAAGAACTGGCATTTCAGAATCGGCTGACTTTGATGGAGAAGAAACGGATGGTTGATGTCGTAATGCGTGATGTCCAAGAAGCTGAACAGACACTCAAGGCTGCCGAAGGTGTGGTGAAGTCCGCCGCAAGTGCGGTGCACGCCGCTGAAAGTACGTTGCAAGCAGCAGAAATGGAAGTCCGTGCTGCCGAACAAGGTCTGAAGGTCGTACAACAAACGCTTGAAGTTGAGCGATCGAAGTTGTGGGCGGCTGAACGGAAACTCCATATCTTGGGGTTGGGCGATGACGAAATCATGGTATTGAACAATATTTCCGCGGATCAGCAGCACGACGTGACGCGGTCCGTGATGTATGCACCCTTTGATGGTGTCGTTGTCGAAAAACATATCGTCCTTGGTGAAGCTTTAAAGGACGACAGTAAAGCTTTTGTGATCGCCGACCTGTCTTCGGTATGGGTCACGATTAGCGTTTACCAGAAAGATCTGCCTGT
This sequence comes from Candidatus Poribacteria bacterium, assembly GCA_003635265.1. Classification (GTDB taxonomy): domain Bacteria; phylum Poribacteria; class WGA-4E; order WGA-4E; family PCPOR2b; genus PCPOR2b. Next base: position 41,558 of record PYIZ01000046.1, on the reverse strand, counting down.
GGTACACAAAGGACTCCCTGTCGTGCTTTCCGCCGGCCCCGGTATTCCCACGGCAGAGGAAAAGATCGCTTGGGTGAGTCCACTGCTTGATGAACATACCCGAACTGCGGTGGGACGGGTGGTACTTTCCAACCCCGATGGCCACTGGCGTCCAGGACTGTTTGTCACCGCAGAAATTGCGGTTGACGAAATTGACGTGCCCCTGCTCGTTCCTAAGACTGCACTTCAGACCGTCGAGGATCAGCTCTCCATTTTCATTCAGACGGATGAAGGCTTTGCACCGGCTCCTGTTATACTTGGGCGAAGTACTGAAACCTATGCTGAGGTGACGGAAGGGTTACAACCGGGGCAACGGTATGTGACAAGAGGCGCGTTTACGCTGAAAGCTGAATTAGGCAAAGGTTCTTTTGGCGACGGACACGCCCATTAAACGAAGGAGAAACAGATGCACGAAATCATCGAATTTGCCCTACGTCGTCGCACCCTAATCATTGTCATCGGAGTATTGATCATGGGAGCGGGTTATTACAGCTATCGCCAGCTGCCTGTTGATGCGTTTCCTGATGTGACACCGGCGTTGGTTCAGGTCTTCACACTCACCGAAGGGCTCGCGCCAGAGGAGGTCGAGCGATATGTGACCTATCCGGTTGAAGTTGCCATGAACGGGCTCCCTAACCTCAAGGAGATTCGATCTGTTTCCAATTTCGGGCTGTCGGTTGTGAATATCTATTTTAAGGACGGTACGGATATCTACTTCGCCCGGCAGTTGGTGGGCGAAAGGCTACAACACGCTCGTGAGGAGATACCCGAAGGCTTCGGCGAGCCGGAGATGGGACCCATCACGACCGGGCTTGGACAGATTCTCTTTTACTTTGTGGAGGATGCGGAAGGGATTTATGACCCATTTGAGTTGAGGACGGTACAGGATTGGCTCATTAAATTCAATCTTCAAACCGTCCCCGGTGTTACAGAGGTGCTGTCCATCGGCGGAGAGGTCAAGCAATTCCATATCCTTGTTCGTCCCAACGATTTGCTGCGGTACGACCTGACACTCGACGAAATTGTGGAGACGGTCAAGGCGAACAATGCCAATGTTGGAGCGCAGTTCATCGTGAAGAATTCTGAGGAATACATCGTTCGCTCAGTCGGACTTGCCGAGAAGATTTCCGATCTTGAACGGATTGTGCTGAAATCTGAGGAGGGTACGCCTGTATATCTCGATCAGATCGCTAATGTTACCATTGGCGGAGAAATACGGCGCGGATTGACGACCATCAACGGTCAGGGCGAAACCGTTGTGGGTATGGTGCTGAAACTAATTGGTGAGAACACCTCGACAGTTATTCGTGATGTGAAAACACGGATGGAGGAAATCAATAAGGTGCTGCCACCCGGAATCAAGCTCAAGACGTACTATGATCAAGCAACGTTGATTTCCAAATGTGTGGAGACGGTCACCGATGCACTGATTCAGGGGATTATCCTTGTTACGATTGTCCTGTTGGTATTCATGGGTGGTCTGAGACCGAGTGTGGTCGTTGCCATTGCCATTCCCTTTTCAATCTTCTTCGCTTTCATTCTGATGAACGCATCCGGGATTTCAGCGAATCTAATGTCGCTCGGCGGGCTTGCAATTGCTATCGGTATGATGGTAGACGGTACGATTGTGATGGTGGAAAACGTCGATCGGCACCTGCGGATATCCAACCCATCAGAGTCACGTCTTCAGGTCGTTGCGCGCGCTTGCACGGAGGTCGCGCGTCCAATTGTATTTGCAATTTCTATTATTATCATCGTCTTCCTGCCGTTATTCACTTTGGGCGGTGTTGAGGGTAAAACCTTCCGTCCGCTGGCGTATACCGTCGCATTGGCTATGGGTGGGTCGCTGATTTTCGCACTACTGGTGACGCCGGTGGCGGCATCGTTTCTCATGCGACGACCACGCCAACGCGGAGATACGGCGGTTGGTGCGGGTGAAAGCCGAATTGTTCGGCTTCTGTTGATTCCATATCAACCTGTTGTACGCTTCTTTGTGCGTTTCCGACTATTGGCAGTGGGATTGGCAGTACTGATGCTCGTCGTCGGTACGATTATCTTTCCGTTTCTTGGCTCGGAGTTTGTTCCTCGCCTCAATGAGGGCGACCTACTGATTCGTGCTACGATGGCACCGTCGATCTCTTTAGAGGATGCCCGTGACATGATTCTCCGCCTTGAACGCGATATGCAAGAAAAATTTCCAGAGGTGACACAGGTCGTCACACGGGTGGGGCGTGGCGAAGTTGGGGCACACGCTGATCCGGTGAATAATGCGGAAATCTTCATCCGACTTAAAGAGAAGCGGGAGTGGACCTCGGCGAAAACGCTTGACGAACTTTACACCGAGATGAGTCACGCCTTTGAAGATTTCCCCGGCGTTCAGTTGAATTTCAGTCAGCCCATCGCCATCGCTGTTGATGAACTCTTGACCGGTATCAAAGCAGAATTAGCAATCAAAATCTTTGGTTCTGATATGGAGGTCTTAAAGGAAAAAGCCGCCGAAGTCGAAACGGTCATCCGCACGATAACGGGTGCGGCAGACGTGCAGAAAGATCAGGTGACTGGCACACCGCAACTTCGTATCACCGTCGACCACGAGGCGATTGCCCGTTATGGGATTAACGTCGAGGAGGTGCAGCGTGTCATTCAAACCGCTGTTGGCGGAGAGGATGCAGGACAGATCTTTGAAGGTATTCGCCGTTTTGACATAGTGGTTCGCTACACGCCTGAGAGCCGCCGCAGTCTGGAGACTATCAGCCATATCTTGATTGCAGCACCAGATGGCGTGAAAGTACCACTTGATGAATTAGCAAGAATCGAGGATATTGTCGGTCCGCGCCAGATCACGCGGGAGAACAATCAACGGTTCATTACGGTGCAGACCAATGTTCGCGGCAGGGACATCGGCTCTTTTGTTGAAGAAGCACAAAAAGCCATCGACACGAAAGTTCAGCTTCCGCCCGGCTATCTTGTAAGTTGGGGCGGTCAATTTGAACTTCAACAGGAAGCAAACAAACGGCTGTCCCTTGTTGTCCCAATAACGCTACTCATCGTCTTTCTGCTACTGTTTTCGAGTTTTAACTCCCTGAAGAACGCGTTGCTAATTATCCTCAACATTCCGTTGGCGTTGGTCGGGGGCGTTGTTGGACTCTGGCTGACAGGGCAGAATCTCTCCGTGCCTGCGTCTGTCGGATTCATCGCCCTATTTGGCATAGCACTGGAAAACGGAATGGTGCTGGTCACTTACCTCAACCGGCTCCTCCGGGATGGTACTCCAATGGATGAGGCATCAGTGGAGGGAGCGTGCCAACGGCTTAGACCTGTATTGATGACCGCGATTACTACTGCGTTGGGACTGATTCCGCTGTTGATTTCACAAGGCACCGGCAGCGAAGTGCAGCGTCCATTGGCGACGGTGGTTGTCGGGGGGTTGGTCACATCAACTATTCTGACATTGTTGGTGATTCCTGCGCTTTACAAGTGGTTTTCAGTTCGGATTGAGTCTAACGGAGCGGGGACAGTCAATTAGGCAAAAGGCAAGACGAGCGCAATGTATTAGAATTTCACCTTGAGCTGTAACCGCGTTTTATGCTGATGTGGGTTAGCGTCAGATGCGATGATATTCTTGGCGATGAAATATAAAACCTCTATACTGATATTCTTTTCTAGCGGCAAGACGAATTTCAGTTCATGGCCATGCGCGTTTGGATTAAATATATCGGCGTTGTTATAGTTCGATATCATCGATTCTCGCTCAACCCAAACATAGTGGTAGAGCGCACGCAGTTGACCTAAACGAGGTATCGGTCCAACCCCAACTTCAGCCCAGTACGCCTTATCATCGGAATCTGCCAGCAGGTTTTGTGCATAAGCACCGAGCAGCCATAGAGGCGCGGAGGCGATTGCAAATTCGTACTTTGCAAGCCCCTCGATCGTCCTGAATTCGGATAGATAACTAGAAGTCCCCGTGCCCGCGCCAATTCGTGTATTCGTATCCCCGCCGCCTAGCCTGCCCGCTTCAACCGCTTGGGCGATATTGTCTTCGTTCCGATATTCGTAAAGGGTTGCACCGAAAGACAATCCTTTGAGATGAAATCCCTTTACAAACAGTTGTCCTGCAAAAAGATTGGTATCGGGGCTACTGCTGACTTCGTCTAGAACAAACTGTCCGAGATTTAACTCTACCTGATCGATAAAACCTACGTCCTTCATACGGAATTGTTGGGCTGCCCCTTCCAATTGTACGTCGTTGTGAAAGACCAACTCAACATGTTCAAACGGATTCGGGAACTTGCCCACTGTAACGGTCAGCGACTGACTCGGCGCGTATCGGAGGAAGAGTCGATCTAGATTGAAACCTTTCTTTGAGAAATAGTTGTCGAGATCTACGTTGCCGGTGGTGGGATCATCCGTTGCACCGGTGACCATCCTAAACCCGAGATTTACCTTTGAATGGATCGGAAAGTTACCACCCATACGAAGTCTGATACGATATCGATATCGGTTCGGCGAACCGTCCCGAAAGATACCTTCTTGGCGAAATCTGGCATCGGCGGAGAAGAATTCACCCCAAAACTGTTTTGCCAGTTGAGATATATCCGTGTCTTTGAGCGTAGTCGCTGCCTGTTCTTCTTTGGATTCTGCGGACACATCAGCGGAAGCAACCTGTAGTGAAAAAACGCCGAAAAATGCGATAATCCACAAGTAGATTCTGGCTTTCTCCATCCTATTGGCTCCGTCACTACCGTTGAACTAATATCACGAGATTAGTCTCCGATTGCGGCTTTCATCTTTTCCAACCCGATCCGTGCAACTTCCCGCGGATCCTCTTCCCAATAACTAGGGTTGAATAGCTCTAAGGAGATCACGCCCTGATAGTTTGCCTCCTTTAGGATCGCAATCATCGCTTTTAGATCGAGTATTCCATCGCCGGGATAGACTCGATCTGCGTCGGTCTGCTCCGCACGGGGCGGTGAGGCGGGTGCATCGTTGAAATGGAACACGGCGATCTTATCGGCGGGGATTCCGCGCATGTCGTCGGTTTCACCGCCTCCACGGTAGATATGGAATGGATCCAGAACGATGGTGCTGTCGGGGTGGTCTGCAACCTCCATGACTTTCCAAGCATGCTTGACCTGATTGATGTGGTCCACGAATCCCAAAAACTCCATCGCGGGTTTGACACCAAACTCACGCCCCAATTCGAGAAGTTCGCGGTAATTTTGTCCGCCCAGTTCTAGATCAGCGACTCCGCGGGGTGGGCTTGCGACGCTGTAGGTTGATCCAACGGCGGCGGCTTGCGCCATGCGCCGCTTCGCTTCTTCGAGCGCCTCTTGATGTTCTGCGCCGGTGGTATCCAACCAGCCGTGCAGAGCGATGACGGTCACTACGGGCAACCCGTAGTCGTCGAGGGCGCGTTTCACATCTGCGAGTGAGCCGTTTTGCTCCTCATAGGCCGTGAGATCGTCGTTCCACAGTTCGATCGCTTCGTAACCCGTTTCACCGGCAATCCGAATCTTGTCCATTAAGCTTGCCGGGCGGATTGTGCTGGTATTTAGTGCGAGTGTAAATTGGCTCATCCTTCCTCCCTCTTATTCTTCAATTTGTTCACGCAGGTTGTTGATAAATCGGACATCAATGCGTGCAAGATCAATGACGGTATCCACCGGTTCGCCGCTGTATTCACTGTGGAAGCTGACGGGACCATCGAAGTTCATCTCCGTTAAGGTTCTGACCGCTGTTTCCCAATCGACGAAACCGTGTCCCATTCGGACGACTCGTGTGCCCCCTCCGGGGGGCCGCATCATATCCTTAAATGACATCACTGCGAGATAGTCCTTCACGATGTCAAGTGCCATGTCGATCGGTTCTCCGACAATCGAGAGGTGACCGGGATCCGCGAATACGCCGACATGCTGCGGATCGAATCCTTTGACGAGGTTCATCACCGCGGATGAGTTCAGTCCCATCGAAGTCCCCGAATGGTTGTGCAGGCAGGTGCGGACGCCGTGTTGGGCAGAGAGGGCTTGGAACCCGTCGAGGGCGTCGCGGATGCGATCGACCAGTGCCCAATACCCGCCATCTTCCTTTGACCAGTGCCAGTAGCCAACCTTGAGATTGGCGACGCCTGCCTCTCCGCACGCCGCATATACCCGTTGCACATCGGCGTCTTGCGGATCTAGAAAACTGGTGGGAGTTGTTACAAGTGGGATTGCGAGTCCTTCGTTGGCGAACTGCTTGGCAGCCGCTGGCAGCTGTTTGTCAGCGTTTTCGGGATTAACTGGATAACCGGGACGCACGCATAGATCTGCGCCTTGCACCCCAACTGATTTCAGGGCGCTGATGATACCTGCGACATCCAAGCCTTCTAGGTGTTTCGTGAACATGATGTATTTCATCGGGAATGATTCCTTTCTGTGAAGTAGCAGGCATACTCCGTATGCCGTAGCCTCTCAGTCTATAAATGGTAACTTAGGTTATCACAAAACTGTCAGAGAGTCAAACGCTCGATAAGGGATCAACAAAAAACCTCCCCACGGTTGCGAGTCGAGGAAGGTTTTATAGCGATAGTTGCTACCTGTCGCCCTATTGGGAAGGATAATGAAAGTGAGCAGGTGAGAGAGTGAGAAAGGGAGCAAAGACAAAGATGCTCATTCCATTTCTTAAAGGGAAGAAAAAGCATCAAAGAGAAGGAAAAGCGTCATGATCAGCAAGGCGAGTATCCCAATATAAGGTTCTATTTTTTCTTTAAAGAATAGTGTGTCCTGAAAGAAGTGGCAAACTCCTCCTCCAATCACCATGATACATAAGAAAATTGCTGCCGCTATATCCCCCGTGAAAGCCGCATGAGCCGCCATTAATCCTAAGAAAGTTAAGGGCACCGCGACTCCCACGGGTCTGAGCCAGGATCGCAATTTTTCGTAGGAAAGTACGATAACTCCGATTAGGGTACAGATGATGCCCGTCCGAATTGCGCGGCCTATATCCCCATGGTGAAATTGTATATAAGCAAATAATCCTCCGGAGATAAAGGAAAACATAGCTATAATGTGATGACGCTTCATTGGTCATTCTCCTTCTTTTATGGCAATCCGAGTTGTGGTGTGACCTATAATGCTATACACTTGTCTGAATCAAGATTTAGAGGATTTAAGGATTAACAGGATATACGTCCATTGGTTCATCTATCCCGTTATGCAAGGGGCTTTGGCTGAAATCGGTTCTATCGCAAGAAGAAGACTAAAAGCAGCAGCACGACCAAGTCCAATACGTGTTACAGGTTTCAGCCAAGGTTCTATGTTAGTTTTAATGAGCGGCTTATTTTGAAAGAACACAATGACTATCCCCAAAATAATCAGGATACCTAGAATTACACTTACCATATCCCCAGCCATGAAATCCCGATAGGCAGATACCCCTACGACAATTAGGAGAATCAGATTTAGTCCAAGAGATCTGAGCCAGGGCTGCAATCTTCCGAAAAAAAATAGTAATACCCCGAGTATGGCAAAGATGATAGCTGTCCGAATTGCTCCATCTGTATCCCCAGTATTGAACCTCAAATAGGCAAATAATCCTCCGAAGATTAGGAGAAACAGAGCTGCAAGGTGATGGCGTTTCATTGTTTGTTCTCCGTTCCTGTTACAACCCCGGGTGCGGTGTGCCCCATAACATTATCCGCTTGTTGATGCACTCTGATATTGCGATCGGAATTCAAAGCACAAACAGGGAACCGGACCATGCAATTACCTGTTGCGGTGGGTGGCGATTATGAGACCACCAATCTCGCATAGCGGCGCGAGCAGTTCTACCTCCCGCTCTGAGTAACCGCCCGAACGGTCGCCGAGCGAGGTGGCACCGACCAGATCATCGTCCACGAGGAAGGGCAGTCCTAGGTACGCCTCAAGTCCTGTGTGACCGAAGGGGAGCCCCCCGCTACGCGGATCGTTTGGTGGATCGTTGGTCAGCACTGGACGCCGACCGGTCATGATTGCTCCGTTCAGCGTGTCAAGATTATGGAACTGGAGGTCGGTGACGATGTCGTACAAGCCGAAACCGGGTTTGTAGATGTCAGTGACCGCATGTGAGTATAGATACGGCTTGTTCGGTGCGCTATAACGGACCTCTGCGAGAAAACCGAACGGACTTTGGGAGACACGGAGCACCTCCGGCAGTAGATGGACGAATGCCTTTGTTACTGATTCGGTGGTGGAGTAAACCGTCAACGCTTGTCCTAGGGCAGATAGCAACACCCCCGATGCTTTGTCGTTCTGGTTCGTCACGCGCTCCTTCCAGAGCGATTCTAGACGCGATATTGCTTGCTGGAAGAAGGGATTTCCACAATTATCATCGGTGGCGTTGAGATTTTCGATGAGGTTTCCCCATTGGGGAGGTAGGGCATTTGAGCGATTAGTTGCCATATATAAGGATTCCTTTCAGACGAGACGGAACGATTCTTGGCTACAGTCTATGGGTGCGTTTCGACCCACCCCTGATACTCCTCCCACGCATCTTCAGGACTAACGAAGGGTTTGAAGACGACGCGACCACTAAAATTGTAAGGCCTTAACATCTCGCAATTTCTGATAATCAGCGCGAAGTCCCATGCCGGATTCTTCAGACCGCCGCCCGTTGGCTGGATGGCGAATCGCAAATCTTCTTCATTCTCGAACATCATTTCGAGCATCATGTTACGCCAACGTCCGTAAAACAACGGAACGGCATAGCGAGTTGGGCGGATATTGTGAAATAACCTACCGTTTGGGTCGGGTTCAGTCGGTAGCAGTGGATCTGTTTCGCTAGCAAAAACGCGTGGGTCGGGTGGGCTTTCTTCCAGCGATCCGATCCACTCCACCGGACCGTCTTTGCTTCGATGACCGCGAAAGTATGTTGTTTTATTTTCCGGCGCGTGGATATAGCTTGCCCAGAACAGGCCTAGCCAGTCCCCATCAAAGCCGTTGGAGCGTGCCACAATTGTTGTTTTCCAATCGATGTAATGGGGTGGGACGAGGGTGAAGGTGGTGGTTACGTCAACGCGGTGAGGTTCAGGGACAAACGTCTCTAAGCGAACTGAATTATCGGTCAACCGAGTCAGTCGGCTTGGTGTCGGTGGACTTCCATTATTTCCGTCAAGCCAGCGGGGTGTCATCGCTGCACCAGTAACGTCAAAAACGAACTCAAAATTGAGGCTGCTGCCCCAACCGGAACGAAAGATGTTCTCCTGCGGTCCCTTTTGACTGTAGAGTTGACGGATACCGTTATATCCGTTGGAACGCTCAAATGGGAAGGCGGTGGTGTCAAAGGTGCCGTCCCGGTGCGCTTGACCGAGCGTTTGGAGGCGTTTGGGTGGGATGCCGCCGCCGTCGGTGTTGTCCACCACTTCGACAAATAGGTCTCCATCCACAAGAAATTCGCTTGCCATGGGGTGATTCCTTTGGTTCATTGGTTCATTAGTACATTGGTTCATTAATGAACGAGTGAACTAATGACCCCAATCGGTTTCTGTTGCCCGATTTTTTTACGCCTCACGCTTGCGGCTCAAAAACGCTTCTAATCCCTCTTGAACCTCCGGCGTTGTGAAACAGGTTGATAATGCTAGTGCTTCGTAGGAGATTTCATAGCCGTCTTCTGGCATCGGATTTCGCGTTAACGCGGCTTTGGCGGCTCTCACCGCAACGGGGCTTTTCTGAGCGAGCGATTCGGCGATCTGTTGTACTTCGTCTGTAAGATTTTCCCTCGGAACGACGCGATTCACCAATCCCAAGTCTTGTGCGGTGTGGGCATCAATCCGCTCACCGAGAAGTACCATCTCTTTTGCCTTTGCTTCGCCGATGACGTTCAGCAGTCGATGGGTGCCACCCCACCCCGGAAACCAGCCGTGCGTTATCTCCGGCAGCCCAAAACTTGAATCTTCTGATACGATGCGCAGATCACACGCTAGCGCGAATTCGAGTCCACCGCCGACTGCGTAGCCGTGGATCGCTGCAATCACTGAGACCGGAAGATTGGCGAGCCGACTGAGGACGCGATTCCCATCGTTAACCCATTTGCGGATATTGGCGGGAGTAAAGGTTGCAATATGGTTGAGATCCGCACCAACGCAGAACGCACGTTCCCCGCTTCCCTCTAGCACAACAACACGCACCGATTCATCTTGATGCAAGCGGTTCACCTCTGCGTCAAGCATATCTAGCATTTCACGATCAACCGCGTTGAGTTTGTCGGGGCGATTCAGTCGGATCGTGGTTATCGCCTCTGTTTGATGTACGGTGATTTTCCCATCTGTTTCAGCCATCTATTCTTTCTCCGCTTCGTTTTGCACCTGTTGTGCTGCCTCTAAGAGTGCGCTTGCGAGAAACTGTGGGTTGACCTCAGTCTTCCCCCGAAACGTCCTGACCTTTTCGCCGCGGATCTTCAGCACGGCGAGCTCTTTGCCGCCTAGGTGGATTCCGACCTCTGCGTTTCGGGTTTCGCCCGGTCCGTTCACCTCGCAGCCCATGACGGCGACAGGGATTTTGATATTGTGTTTTTCCAACAACTCTTCAGCGACAGCGACGATGCCCTCATAATCTGCCTCTGCATCGCCGCGGCCACAGAACGGGCAGGAGACAACGTCAAGGAGGTTATCCGCCAAGCCGAGTGTGCGGAGCAGCTCCTTCGCTGTTAGGACCTCCTCGGCTGGATCGCCGGTGATTGAGATGCGGATGGTGTCCCCGATGCCTTCCATCAACAGCGTGCCGATGCCAATGGTGGATTTGACGTGCGCCCGGCGCGGTGTTCCTGCTTCTGTCACGCCGAGATGGAGTGGATAGCGGACTTTGGTGGAGAGGATTCGATTTGCCTCAATCATCCGTAGAGGATCGCTCGATTTAACAGAGATGATGATGTCGGTAAAGTCATGGTCTTCGCAAATGTTGACGTGACGCATCGCGCTTTCAACGAGGGCTTCGGCTGTGGGGGACGGATATTTATCCAACAGGTCTTTTTCGAGGGATCCTTCATTGACGCCGATACGGATTGGAATGCGTGCCGCTTTGGCAGCAGAGAGGACCTGTGCGATCCGTTTTTCAACGCCGATGTTGCCGGGGTTGATTCGGACTTTCGCGACGCCGGCATCGACGGCTGCCAGCGCGTACCGATAATTGAAATGGATGTCTGCGACAATCGGCACAGGGGCGCGTTTGACCAGTTCAGGCAACGCTTTCGCATCGCTCTCTTCGGGGACGGCAACACGTACAATCTGTGCGCCGGCTTCGACGCACCGTTCGGTTTGGCGCAGTGTGGCATCAATATCGTGGGTCAGTGTGGTGGTCATCGTTTGGATCGAGATTGGGTTCCCGTTGCCGATTGGTATGTTTCCGACCTCCACTTGTCGTGTCGGTTTTCGATTGTTGATTTGTAGTAGATCTTTCATAGATTTCTTTCTTCTGTCAGAGGGGATCTCCTGAAGCGGCTTTTTCCAGATCGTCCACAAACTGCTCTACCAGATCTCGGCATCGCTGAAATTCTTCGTTAACGTCGTCTATCGGGTAATTGCCATCATAGCCATAATCGATGTGGAGCGTATCAATAATTTCCCTAAATCGCTCTGAGAAGAGTTGAGGTAATGCACGGCGCAACTGTCCCCATCTTGTTTGTTCGCTGCCGAGATAAGCCATAGCAGCATTGCGAGCTACATCAAATAGCTTGTTAAAAGCGTCTTTATAGGCTTCATCTTTGATATCCGGATCTTGGGTATTTTGAGCATTTGAAAAATTTTCATCTGCAAGGTAGAAAATCTTCCGTACTCGCTCAAAAGTAGGAGCAGGCATTTCCATCACCTCCTCTATCGTTTGTCCATCACCGGCAAGAACTTGCCCGACAGCTTTTATGCCCCAAGCGATGCGGTCACCGATTCTCTCCCCCGGCTGTCGTGCGATCACATCCACATTTATCGGGAAGTCTGCCACTGCGTCGAAATAAACGTCGTAATCCTTCCGCTTGGTTGTCGTAATGACCAAGTCGATGTCCCGTGCTAGAGAGGGAGCATAGACGAAGGATCCGAACATCACGATGTCCCGAATATCGGCATCTACGGCGCGTAGGGTTTCGCAGAGGTTATCAAGTTCTCGCTTGGTAATATGTGCCATTTCGCATCTCACCATCGCTTGTTTTCGTCGCTTATGGAACGCCCGACTTAAAGGTTCGTAAGCACGTCTTGGAACGTCTCAAAGATTCGATCCGCCTCGGCAGCTGTCAGGATCAGGGGTGGGGCGAGGAAGATGATATTTTCAGGCTCGTCCACAGTCTGCCCGATCCGTCCGACGATGATGCCTTTCTTCAGGATTTCCGCACAGATCGCTTTTGTGGTGGCGGTATCCAGTTGTGTGCCATCGCTATCCGCTACCAGTTCGACACCGATCATCAGCCCTTTCCCTCTGACATCCCCGACAATCGGGAGGCTTTCGAGTGTCTTCAGGTTTTTGAGGAGGTACGCGCCGACGCGCTCGGAGTTCTCTGCCAATCGTTCTTCGGTCAGGATATCCAAGTTTGCCAGTCCTGCTGCACATGCGACGGGGTGTCCGCCGTAGGTGCAGACTTGTGCAAACTCTCGGCTTTCATCCGGTTCACCGAGAAATTCCTCAAAGACTCCATCGCTTGCCACACAGGCTCCCAGCGGAATGTAGCCACTGGTGAGTCCTTTAGCGAGGGTGATGATGTCTGGTTCGACATCCCAATGCTCGCAGCCGAACAGTCTTCCCGTTCTACCGAAGCCAGTGATCACTTCGTCGGCGATGAGCAGGAGTCCGTATTTATCACAGATCTCTCTGACTCTTGGGAGGTAGGTATCCGGCGGCACAAGCACGCCGCCCCCACCGATGATTGGTTCGGCGATTACGGCGATAACTGTCTCTACCCCTTCCCATTGAACGACCTTCTCGATCTCGTTGGCGCAGGCGATGCCAAACTCATCTTCGCTGCATCCCTGACCGTATCGATAGGTGTAAGGCGGATGGACATGGTGAAAGCCGGGGACAAGCGGTTCAAACGCTTTGCGACGACGGGTTTGGCCCGTCGCAGACATCGCCCCGTATGTGAAGCCGTGATACCCGCGGTAGCGGCTGATGATCTTGTAGCGGTTGTCGCCGGGATATTTCTGCCGTCCATATTGTCGCGCCATTTTTATTGCGGTTTCATTGGCTTCCGATCCGCTGTTGCAGAAGTAGACATGGTTCAGGTTGCCCGGTAAGAGTGCCGTAAGTTTTTCAGCTAGGAGTGTTGCAGGGATGTTAATCTGTGCGTGTGGATAGTACGGTAATTTCTGGATCTGTTCATAAACGGCATCGGCGATCTCCTGCCGCCCATAACCGACGTTGACATTCCAAAGTGCCGAGTAGGCGTCCAAATATTCGTTTCCGTCCGCGTCTACGATTGTTGTTCCGTTCGCACTTTCAAAGACGAGGAGATCCGATTGATCCAAGAGTTGATGTTGAAAAAGCGGATGCCAGGCGTGTGCTTGATCAATTTTCCGGTAATCTTGTGTGGATAGTTCTTTTGGGGTATTTGCCATCATTATTTGATATTCTCCAGATGATTGATTATGTCGGGAGACTTAGCGGGTCTCCCTGACGGTGAAATTTTTGATTCATTAGTTCATTGGTGCAAGGGTTACGGCATATTGCTTGGAATCCCGATCCATCGGGACGGAGTCTGTCTATTACCTTGTGGGGCATTCTAAATCAGTGCGAGGGCTTTTGTCATGCCGGCGGTCCAACCGCCATCTACGGTATAAGCTGCTCCTGTAACAAACCGGGAGGCATCGCTGGCGAGGAACACTGCTACCTCTGCTATATCGTTGGGTTGACCGATGCGTCCCATTGGAGCGATTGTACCTGCAAACTCCCGACCTTCGGGGTTTTCCTCCAAAAAGGGTTGTGACATTGCCGTTTCGATCCAGCCGGGACAGATGCAGTTGACGCGTACCCCTTCGGGACCGTGATCGATTGCCATCGCCCGCGTGAGTTGCAGGACAGCCCCTTTGGTAGCGCAATAGCCCGCTATGTCTGATTCGGCGTAGAAGCTGTTTACCGAGGCGGTAATGATAAACGAACCACCGCCGCTTTGACGCATGGCGGGGATACCGTATTTCCCACAGAGAAATGCACCTTTAACGTTGGCATCAAAGAGTGCATCCCAATCCTCTTCGGGCAGATCTACGACTGAGCCATCCCGCATGATAGCGGCGTTACTGAAAATGATATCGAGTTGACCAAAATGTGAGACCGTTTCTGAGATAAGTCGCTCTACCTGATCGCCACGACCGACATCAACCTTCTGTGCGATGACCGCATCGGGATGATCCGCACTTGCAATATGGGCTGTTTCCTCGGCACCTTCTCCCTGAATGTCGGCAGCGACAACCCGCGCTCCTTCTTGAGCGAATCGAAGAACTGTGGCACGACCGATACCGCCCGCCGCTCCTGTAATAATTGCTGTTTTGCCGCTAAGTTGCATTCTGGACTTCCTCCAACGGAAGAATCTTAAAGGTCATCAGTCTATACCGAATAGGCCTGCCAAGTGCCTAGGCAGCCGTGTCCTCGACGGACATGCAGCACCTGCTTGGCAGGTTCAGCGATGTAGCCGGAGATCGAGTGCATGTTCTTTTCTCCGTGCCGACAGATACCGCCCGGATCGCCGTGGTGGTCTGCAAGGATATGCTTCATGGTTTCGACGGTAATCTCGCCCCAATGCTCCCGAATTAGTAGGCGGATGCGGTCAAGCCGAGGGCAGGAGTCCGGCAGAGAATGGGTTTCGTAATTCGCAAACGGAGCTGTCAGGTAGTGGTTGGTGTGCAGGCGGCAGTCCGAATGCTCATCCTCGAAGGGCGCAATCCCTTCGGGGCGGATCTCTACATCGCCGATGTTGCCTTTGCCATCGCAGATCACTGCATTTGCCGCCGAGCAAGTCCGATGTTTTTTCAAGAGTTTAATGCACGCTTCGAGGTTCGGCTGTTCTAGCATGACGCGCTTGAGGGGATAGTGGGGAAGCCCCGAACGCCACTGAAAATCGTAGAGGGCGTTGGCGAAGTGAGCTAAACCGTACTGATTCATGCCCGAATAACCGAGTTGTCCGGCAAAGGTGAATATCAACGCTCTTGGGCGACCGTCGGTCGGCTTGACATGAAGCAAGATCGCCACATCTGCATATTCTGTTTCAAGATCTTGGTTTTGACCTGCCAACGGAAGGCCATCAGCGGTAGAAGACCCAGTGAGGGCAAACGCTGTACATCCCCCTTCGTGCACGCGGGCGGCTTCGGCACGTGCCTGACAAAGCACCGCCTCTTCAAAACCGATGCCCGCTCCATCGGCGAGCCCTCGAACCTCCTCTACGAAGGCGGGACTGAGTTTTTCCATCATGGGTAGAAACGCCATCGCATTTTGGCACAGTAGATCCATTGATTTACCTGTCAACCTCTCGATCCATAACAGGTACTTTTGAACGAGATCTGCGGCTTGGGCACCGTGCTGATAGCCCATTTGATATGCGTCACCGGATACCTCGATTAGGGGAAATGTATGTTCCGTCATATCCTCTCCTCCGAAAATGAGCGGATTGGCGAAGAATGAAATCTGTCAAAAGGATAACCCATTTTAGGCTTGAGGGCAAGGAATTTTCTATTGACTTGATTCAAGATTTTTGCAAATCATCAATATGGCAACATACCACCGGAGACGTTGAGGGCTTGTGCGGTGATGTAGCTTGCGTCTGATGATGCTAGATAGGCGATCAGGTTGGCGACATCGTCCGGTTGCTGGATGCGTCCAACGGGGATGCCAGCGGCTGCTCGTGCCTTCACCGAGCCGACTGGCACACCTTCCAATTGTGCAACTTCACGGTCGATTAACTCCCACATTGATGTGTCCACGATGCCGGGACAGACACAGTTGACGAGGATCCCATGCGATGACAACTCCAATCCGAATTGTTTGGTGAGCGCGACAACGGCGTGTTTGCTGGCAGCATAGGCACCGAGTGGTGTACTTCTGCCGGGTGCGACTTTGCCTGCACCGGAAGCATTGTTGATAATACGCCCCCCATTGCCTTGCACAATCATTTGTTGTGCAGCCGCCTGCGAACAGAGTAACACGCCTTTTGCGTTCACGTTCATCAGTGCATCCCATGTTGCCTCGTCTGTATCCATAAGCGATGCGATAATGGCGATACCGGCATTGTTGACTAGAATATTCAACTTGCCAAACCGCTCAACTGTTTCAAACACCATTCGCTCGGTATCCGCTTTATCTGTTACGTCCACCGTCAAGGAGTGCGCGGTTCCGGCGGCTGACTTAATTTCTGCGGCAACCCCTTTCGCGTTGGTTTCATTGCTATCTGCAACAGTGACGCTTGCGCCTTCGTGCGCTAATCGTAGGGCGGTCGCTCTGCCGATTCCGCGTCCGGCACCCGTTACAATCGCCACCTGTCCGTCGAGTTCATATCTTGGCACTGTCTCTTCCTCCTAATATAGTATTTCATGTTTGATGTATAGTTGATCATTGTCGTCTGATAGTAACATGGTCGGGTCAACTGAGGCAAGAGATTTGAGTGCTAAGTCTATATTCGTGGTCAGATTATTGATGCCGGAACCAAAAAGCACAATCGGAATCGATTCACGCCATAACCACACGGGCTAGGTAAATCGAGGTTGGGGCGTATTTGCCCGGCAGCGGTCCCGGTCCCATCAGGAGATTGGCGTCGATTGTCTCAGAGCATGAATAGTAGACCACTAACAGATCTCCATCCTCCGTAACCTCAATCCCCGGATATGCGCTGTCTCCCCAACTCGGCAATGTGGTGCCTTCTATGAGTTCGCCCGTCTGCTCCTCCAGCAGCCACAAGCGGGTGGGACCGTATGCGTCGAAGGCTGTATCAGGCGCAAATCGAGCAGGTCTCTCGGATCCCGGAACTAAGGCACGACCCGCTACCACCCATTGGTCTCCCACGCGACGAACTGCGGGGGAATTGAGCGGCGCGCCCAAGGTCAATCTTTGCCAGTCTGTATAGGGTGGATCGCTCAGGTATGCCATGGCGGGTCGATCCGCGCTCATGGAGGCACCGGTTCGACTGACTGCCAATATTCTACCTCCCGTCGTGAAGTCGAAGTCGGGCTCGTCGTTGTCATCAACCCCGATATCGCTGACGTGTGACCATTGAATGCCATCTTCGGAGCCAAATAGGGACGCGCTCTCAAACATTTCAATCGAATCCGCAACCGGAATCATGCGTTCCAGTTCTGGGCTGATTTGCCACGATTGACCGTGGCATCGGAAACCGATAACATAGTGGTAATCGTTGAAGGTGTGAGGTCGCCAAACGCGCCAGCTTGGGTCGAATAACGGTTGGGATGGCGAGAAGGTATGACCATCTTCCGTAAATGTGAGCGCCGTCCGAAACGATACATCGTGATGACCGATCCAACGCTCGAAGCTGTGTTCAGAGCCGCTGAGTTTCAGCCATCGACTTTTGAGGTGCTGCTTCTGTTCAGTCGATACGTTGGTTTCGCCGGGGGCATAATAGTAAAACATCACGATAAGTCGATCCTTGGTCGGCAGCAGTTTAGGACACAGTGCACCGCGTGTGGCATCGGCTGATATCGTCCATTTCATTGAGGGAACTTCGATTACTTTCTTCCACTGCTCACCATCAGTTGAAGAGAGGATGCAGATGGAGTGACCGTTTGCGTGACCTACCCCACCGGAGTTGAATATGACGTAATATCTGTTTCGCCAGCGGCAAATGTCGGGCCAAGCGTTGTGTTTGCCGTCAGCATAAATTTCTTGGACTTTTACCCATCTCATGAGTTGTGATCCTTTATGAAAATGTGTGTGCCGTTCCTTTAGTAGGACACTATAAAAGCAGATGTTGAGTATGGGAACTCGACCTACCAGTTGGGTCTTTAGATGTCAACTTAGGTTATTGTAACATCAATCAATGTTTGGCTGTCCAAAATAGTTTAGAGTATGAAAAGCGGAGGACGGTGCTTGACAAGATAAGCCGGATATGTTATACCTTTTCTTACTGATCCGTACGAATTGTTAGGCAGCTGTACTCAAAATTTAGAGGTGAACTCGGTGAAAAAATTAACGCCTTTCTTATTCTTTTTTATCCTAATAACGTCTCTGTGGGCAGAAGAGGATGTGCAAGAAACTGCAACTGAGAAGCCGAGCGAAAGCGGCGCTTTTGGGGGACCGGTGGTAAAGGTGACACGGATTAACGATGTATTCGGCTTGATCGTTGGTGGTCGGGCGGGTTGGATTTATAAACATACCTATGCGATTGGGGGCGGCTTTTACGGCTTGCTCAGAGATATAGAGGTAGAAGTGCCTGAGTCTCCTGAACGTGAATTTGAGTTTGCTTATAGTGGACTAGAGCTAGAGTATATTATCGCTCCTAGCCGGGATGTCCATCTCTCAGCCCAAGCTTTGATCGGTTTCGGTGGGTTGACGGATCGGTATCAGCGGGTTGTTCCATACTATGGATACGATGAATATAGTAGATTCGGTGGTCCCGACGACAGTTTCTTTATAGTTGAGCCGGGACTCAATATAGTATGGAATATGAAAACCTATCTCCAGATCTATTTTGGAGGGAGTTACCGCTATATCCGTGGCGTTGAAGTCGAAGGCCTCCAAAACTCAGATCTGAACGGTTACTCGGTCGTAGTAACCTTTAGATTTGGTCGTAATGCGAAGGTAGAACCGCCGGATCAATCTGAGTTTGAGGGCACCTACATATTCTGAAGATTGAGTGTCACACATCCTGATCTCACTTGCCTATTTCTCCCCTGACCTGCTATATACCGCCTAGCTTTGAATTCCCACCAAATTAAGCTCTTCTGCTAGATGACATGCCACAAAATGACCGTCTGAAATTTCTCTGAGTTCTGGCACTTCTTCTTTACATTTTGCTTCAGCATATCTACATCGGGTTTGGAAAACGCATCCGGGTGGCAAGTCGCTCGGATCGGGTGGCGTGCCTTCAAGAATAATGCGATTACGGCGACCGCGTTGGGTCAGTCGTGGTACGGCTGAATGCAGGGCTTCGGTGTAGGGGTGGGCGGGGTGATGCAACAATTCGTCGCGCTCGGCGTATTCGACCAATTCGCCAACGTACATGACGGCGATGCGATCGGACACATAGCGGATGACTGCCATATCGTGCGAGATGAAGAGGTAGGAGAGACCAAATTCCGCTTGCAGTTCCTGCATTAGGTTCAGGATTTGCGCCTGCACTGACACATCAAGGGCAAAGACGGGTTCATCTGCGACGATAAATTTCGGCTCAATAGAGAGCGCACGCGCGATGCCGATGCGCTGCCGTTGTCCTCCGCTAAAGCTGTGTGGGTAGCGACGCAGGTGTTCTTTTTGAAGCCCCACCTGCATCAGGAGATTTTCAGCCTTTGCTTCCCGTTCTTGGTTTGTCCCGATGTCGTTGCACACCAGCGGCTCAATCACGTTGTCTAGGACCGTCATCCGCTCGTTTAACGAGGCAAATGGGTCCTGAAAAATCATCTGCATGTTGGCGCGGACTTGGCGCATCTCGTGGTGGGAGAGCTCAAATACAGAGAGTTGTTCATCCCCATCATGCAAGATGACCTCACCGCCTGTCGGCTCATAAAGCCGGAGGATGGTGCAGCCTAAAGTAGACTTGCCACAGCCGCTCTCGCCCACAAGCCCCAAGGTTTCACCTTCATTGATTGTAAGGCTGATTCCATTAACCGCCTTGACATAGCCGATAGTCCGCCGTAGGAAGCCTTCTTGGATGGGGAAGAACTGCCGTAAATCTCGAACTTCTAGAATGGGTTTGCTGTTTTTATTCATTGTGGATTTGTTAGTTTATTGGTTCTAGGAGTTACCCACTTCAGTAGGGAACAACGATTGTTGTTCCCTGCAAAACAGAGCCGGTGCCCGAGATTACTATAATTGCCCGTTTCTTAATCCCAATTTATCGGGGATTCATCGGGCGTATCGGGGCTGGTAGGTGCGGTTTCCTAACCGCACCGGTTTGAAGGGTCTCACTAATTCTAAGGTCCACTATAGTTCTCCAATTCACCACAAAACATAGCAACTTGGGTTAAACTTGCTCGTTATCATAAAGATAACAAGCGACAAAGTGATCGGGATCCGCCTCGACGATTGGGACCGGTTTCGGTTGATCACAGATGCCGGGCATAAACTCGGAGCAGCGAGAGGCGAAAACACAGCCCGACGGTAAGTCTCTAGGACTGGGAACAACGCCCGGAATCGGCACCAGTTTTTCGAGGGGACCGTCCACGCTGGGGATAGACCGCCACAATCCTTGGGTGTAAGGGTGTAGCGGATTATCAAAAATTGCGTCGGTGGTGCCAAATTCAACCCGTTTGCCAAGATACATGACCGCAATATCATCTGCCATTTCTGAGACAATCGCTAGATTGTGTGAGATGAGCATGATTGCCATACCTGTTTGTGCTTGAAGATCGGCCAAGAGTTCCAAGATCTGTGCTTCAATTGTGACATCGAGCGAGGTTGTCGGTTCGTCAGCAATCAGGAGCATGGGCGAGCAGCAAAGTGCCATGGCAATCATCGCGCGTTGGCGCATACCGCCGCTAAACTCGTGTGGATAGCCGTCAACACGTTGTTCTGGATTGGGAATGCCCACTTGGCGTAAGAGATCAACTGCTTGGCTTTTTGCCTCACTCTTGTCGGCCGCCTTCTTATGAATCAGAATTGTTTCCGTAATCTGGTCGCCAATCGTATGCAGCGGGCCAAACGAGGTCATCGGTTCTTGGAAGATCATGCCGATGTCGTCTCCCCGGATATTCCGCATCGCTTCTTCCGTCGGTTTCAGTTTGGCAATGTCGATGACCTCGCCATCTCGGTGGAGTAGGATTTCGCCGTCAACAATCTCGCCGGGCGGCGATGGAATAAGTCGTAGAATCGAATGGGCTGTGACCGACTTGCCACAACCGCTTTCGCCAATCACCCCCAAGGTTTTGCCGCGCGAAATTGTTAAATCCACTCCATCGACAGCGCGGATTGTTCCTGCGTTCAGTATGAAGTGAGTTTTCAGGTTTTTAATTTCCAGAATGAGGTCTGTGGTGTTATCTTTAGGCATAGGTGTTAAATTCGTTCGCTCTTGTCTCAGAAATGGTGCAACAGAAACCGATTCAGTTCATTGGTTCATTAGTGCATTTTTCACGTTTCACGTCCCGGTATCGTTGACTCCGATTCATCGGAGACTTACGAGACCGTGGATCCCGATCCTATCGGGGCATCACGTTTCACGCGCCTTGTGTTATCTCGACGAAGAATATGGATCAGCTGCATCGCGTAAACCATCACCGACGAAATTGAACATAAGAATTGCTCCCACCACAAAGAGTGCGGGAATCAGCATCCAAGGAAAATTGGCGAGAACGTTTACATCTTGTGCTTCTTGCAGCAGGGTGCCCCAACTAACCGCCGGCGGTCTAATACCAAGCCCAAGGAAACTGAGTGCTGTTTCACCCAAGATCATGCCGGGGATTGCCAAGGTCATATGAACGATCAGATAGCTGCTGAATGCGGGTAGTAGATGCTTGAAGATAATACGTCTATCGCTTGCCCCAGCGGCTTTGGCTGCCAGCGCGAACTCTTCTTCACGCAAGCTGATAATTCGACCTCGGACGACGCGCGCTAGTCCTGTCCAGCCTCGAACTGACAGAATCAGGGTGATTGCAAAATAAATGTTAATCGTCCCCCAATCGCGGGGCAGTGCCGCAGATAGGGCAATCCAGATCGGGATATCGGGGACGCTGATTAACACTTCGATGACCCGCTGGATAGCTTCGTCGACCACGCCGCCGTAGTAGCCGGAGATGCCTCCTAAGATGCTGCCCAAAATAAAGGCTACCAGTACACCGCCAAAACCGATAAATAGGGAGATGCGTCCAGCAAAGAGGATTCGGGAAAAAACATCTCGTCCTAGCCGATCCGATCCAAACAGTAGTAGCGGCACCTGTCGGTTTTCAAGGCCAAAGAGTTTGTGCTGCATGGGGATAAAGCCCAATAGCTTATACGGTTCTGTCCGTACAATGAAACGGATAGAATGTGGTTTAGATCGATCCTCTGAATATCGATACTTAAAGGTGTCGGTGTTTAGCTCTCTTTTTGTTTCGTAGATGTGAGGACGGCTTAACCTTCCATCTGCCTTGATCAGATGGATGCTAGTTGGTGGTGCGTCGTTGAAATCCTTAAATCGCTTAAGGGGGCCAAAAGGGGCAAAGAAGTCAGCAAAAACTGAGACAAAATAGAGTATCGCCAGAAAAACCAGCGAGATGCGGGCGAGTTTATGTCTATTGAAAGCGTGCCACACCAATTTGCGCTGTGAGGCGTAGTAAAGGCTTTCTTGCAATCGTTTCGCACGGGTTTCTCGCCATCTGATATAACCAGAGGCGATTCTTGAGAAGAATGCGTGTATTGGTGTTTGATTCATTAGATTGAGAATGCCTGTCTGAATTAGGATAGTGAGCGTGAAACGTAAAACGTGATGCGTAATGCGTAAGGAGAAACAGAACGCTAAGTGCGAATTCTTTCAAAGCGGATGCGTGGATCCACCCATGCGAGTAGGATATCCGAAAGCAGGGTGCCCACAACTGTCAGGCTGCTTAAGATCATCACGATGCTGCCCACTAGAAACATATCCTCACCCAACGCTGCTGCGAGGAGTACCGGACCTAGCGTTTCCAAGCCCAACGTTTGAGAGACGATGATTTCGCCGCTGACGATAAAGGGCAGTGTCCAGCCGATAGTGCTAATGAGCGGATTAATCGCGACCCGTACCGGATATTTCATAATCAGGCGTCGCTCTGGCAATCCTTTTGCCCGTGTGGTGGTAACGTACTGTTTGTTTTTTTCATCGAGCAGGGTAGCGCGCAGGATGCGAATCAGTGATGCGGTGCCGGCACTAGCAATCACCACGATGGGCAGCCAAATATTTCCCAATAAGTCAACGAACTTGTCGATTGACCACGGCGCGCCTTTGTACTCAATGGAAAACAGACCTGTGATCGCTCTGCCCGTGCCAGCAAACACCCAATATCCGATTGCCAACGCCAGTAGGAAGTTGGGTAAAGCAAGCCCAACAAAGCCGATGACGGTGGCGACATAATCCCCCACCGAATATTGTCTCAGCGCGGAATAAATACCGATGGGGACAGCGATCAGCCAAGTGACCACTAAAGAGGCTAGGGCGATAATCGCGGACATAGGCAGCCGCTCCATGATAACGTCCTTCACCGGGCGTTGGTAGATGAAGGAGCGTCCCATTTCGCCTTTCAGGAGAAAATTGCCCATCCACAAGACGTATTGCAGCACGGCGGGTTGGTCTAGGCCGTACTGCTTATAGATTGCCTCGATTTGCCCCTGATCCATGATGAATCCTGTGCGTTCGAGATTTTGGACATAGGTCTCCACATAGCTACCGGGCGGCAGCAAAATTGTGACAAAAGAGATAACGGAGATTAGGAAAAGCAGGGGGATGATGAGTATCAGGCGGCGTACGATAAACGCTCTCATAGGTCGGCCTGGTATCCTTGCTAAAAAGGGCGAATAAGTAGATTTGTGTCTGTCGCTGCGGTCTCCAGTGGATTAGTTGGCAGCGTCACTGATTTGATGTTTTGGTTGAGATGCAATGGGGGT
The DNA here is from genome assembly GCA_003635265.1 of Candidatus Poribacteria bacterium. Classification (GTDB taxonomy): domain Bacteria; phylum Poribacteria; class WGA-4E; order WGA-4E; family PCPOR2b; genus PCPOR2b. Next base: position 17,826 of record PYIZ01000046.1, on the reverse strand, counting down.
AACCTCTCGGATTGCCTCCCAATCAATCACGGCAACCCACAGATTTTCTTCTTTGGAGTATTGGACGACTCCATCGACTTCTAGCTCTTCACTGTAGAGAACAAGCGATTGCCCATCTCGCAGGGAGATTTTCTGGTCTGCGAGATCTTCTACTGTGCCGACGCAGTTCAAACGCAGCCTGCCTTTCGGGTCGGCGTTATGAAAATCTGCAAAGACTCTTGGTCTGTTCATTAAAGTTTGGATATAGGACGTTTTCAAGCTATTTTCGGATTATCTAAACTCACAACCTCACGTGAACGATGTTATTGTGGTGTCTTAAAGAAAAGCTGCTCCATGCCGTAGTCCAAGGCGCGGTCAAAAGGATAGCCATCTTTAATCACGTTACCTAGATCTGCGTTGTACACGGTGGGCACTGTCATTCTGCCTACGGGCCAAATGGTGACGTAGTGCTTTGAGAACCAGTTCACGAGATCTGCGTAAAGGGCTTCCCCTGCTTCCGACTGGGGTGGAACGACCTTCCGAGCCACGTGTAGGTCGAAGAACTCCTGCAAGTAAGGCGGAGGTTTTCGTCCAGATTCGCCGTTCGTGTTGAAGTACATCTCTGACATCGGTGCCCAGTGCCCCTTAAATCCGGGCCAATAGTCCTCGGAGATGCCGGGTGCCCAGATGGGTTCGTCGCTCCAGTGGATGGTTGCCATCAGTTCATTGCCGTTCATGCGCTGACCGAACAGTGAACTGCCAATCACGTCGAGGGTGGTGCGAATCCCCACATTTTCAAAATAGTTTTTTAAGAGTTCGCCCAAGCCGAGGAAATCGGGTGAGACTTCGGCGGTGGTAATTGTCAACTCGAAGCGATCGCCGTTTGGGTCGGTTCGGAAGCCGTCAGCGTCGCGTTGGGTCATTCCAACCTCGTCGAGCAGCCTGTTAGACGCCTCGGGATCAAAGGTTTCTTTGGTGAAGCCATCAAGGGTGTAATGACCAAAGTAGAGCGTGTTATTCACGTCCTCCTTGTCGATCGCACTGGCTATCGCGCTGCCAAAACGTGGGTCGGAGATAAGTTGCTGCCAGACGCTGTCCTCAGTTTCATAGTCGTAGTCGTGATTGAGGAACAGAATCGGCGGGTTGTTAATGGAGCCGTGGAGGACTGTTTTGATGTTGGAGCGTTCCGCATTTTCCCGATAGAGGGGCATCTCTCTAATTTGGGCAAACGAGGTAACCACATCATACTCACCGGCAGCCGTTTTCAGAATGATGGACTGGAGTTGGTTCGAGACTTCTGCTTCGACCCTGTCGATATAAGGAAGTTGGTTGCCGGCAATATCGACCTTCCAGTAGTAGGGGTTGCGAACCGCCCTGACCACGGAGCTAGTGACCTCTTCGGTGATCCATGGAGTCAACGAGGGGACACCGAGTCCATGCTCACGGTATAACTCCCAGTGGCGCATGTCCTTGAGGATAACTAGATCCTCCCAAGTTCTCATCTCTAACTCATCAAGAATGAGCTGAATTTCAGCCATGTCGGTATAATCTGCATGAAACTGTTTGATAAAGTGGGCGGGTCTGAAAAGCAGGGTGTAATCGGGAATCCAAGAAGACAGTTCGGCTAGGAATTGACCATAGGAGGCATCGAAAGTGATTTTAAAGGTCAAATGATCGATGATAGTGAGCTTGCCGGGTGTGCCGTCTGCACGCCCTAGGGTTCTGGCTTTGATTGGGAAGCTAGGATAAATTCGCTCGTCGTCGTAAAGTTCAAAGGTCATCCGCACATCTTCGGTGGTAACGAGCACGCCATCAGACCATCTGATCCCTTCGCGGATGGTGAGTGTGTACTGGGTGAAGTCTGCGCTTATCTCGTAGCTGCTTACTATGGCGGGAAGTGGATCCTTGGTGCTCTGGTCGGGCGCCCTGAGAATGGTCATACCCATTGCCAACGCCACTTCGTGCATAGAGCCGTTGAGGTTGGTGGTACGGATGGTGCCGCCGTAGTCACCGACCTCCCAATCGAGCCACTTTTCGGAGTTGAGCACCCCCGGTCCTACTACAAACGGTTCTCTGGGGAGGCGTTCGGAGATAGGCGGTAATTTGCCGGCGGTAACTAGGTCAGCAAAGAAGGGCACTTCGTTGTAGGTGGATGGCGGATCATACTTCTGACTGCTGACCGAGATTGGATCTGATTCCAATACAATGTTTGAAGGCAGGTAGGGTAGAGGGGTTTTTGATGGAGTTTGAATAGATTCAGTTGAACCTATATCTCCTGTTGTTTCTGCGTCACTATCAGAAGATGCGTTATCCACGTCCCCACGACAAGCGACTAAAGCGAGCAGGACACCGATGAAGAAGCATATGATCTTTAGGAGCTTGGCTTTTTTGTGCTTCATATCCTTATGAGTTTGGGAATCTCTTTCACGTTAGCTATCCGCTGAGGACTTCGCGTTCACGGTCTGCACCCGACAGTGGGATCTCTGTCCACGCTGCATTGCGAGCGTGTGAAGCGTGAAAACCGACGATGGCTTCCAGGGTGTCGACCGCTTCGGAGGCGGGGTAGGGAAATTCAATTCCGCCATCAAGCCATTCTACGATTTCTGTGACCGCTCGATCCATTCCTGACACGCCATCGCTAGTGCCCTCCCAATGTTCCTGACGGCCGTCCCAGTATTCGAGGGTTACATTGCTGCCGTCGGAGATGGCACGACCGTCGGTGCCGTTGAGGATGATCTGTCCCGGCACTGTGGCGTAGTCTCCTGCATCTACAGTAACCATGATTCCGCCTTCTAATTTTATGACGCCCCACCCACCGGGGTCGTGGAATTCGGGTCCGCGGCAGTCGGGTTTCCCGGCGAGGTCGAGTGTGGCGGAAATCGCCTCGATCCTTCGACCGGTGAGCATGAGGAGTGCGTCGATCATGTGGGTGCCGACGTTTCCCAGTCTACCGGATCCCCACTGCAATGATGCGGAGGTTAATTCTCCCAGACCGTCCGCGGCAATCAGTTCTTGCAGCCGTCGGTGGTTGAGATTAAATCGTCTTTGGTGGTTGAGCACCAGCAGCGCACCTGCGTCGTTACAGGCATCTAGCATCTGTTCTGCGTCCGGGAGTCGCGTCGCTATCGGTTTTTCACAGTAGATAGCGCGGATCCTCTGTTTGGCGCACGCAACGGTGATTTCTGCATGTACCGGCGCGTAGGTTGCTACGCTCACAATGTCGAGTGACTCTTGAGCCAGCATTTCTTCCCAGTTAGCGTAGGTCGTTGTGCTTGCGCGTTGTGCAAAGCGTTCTCGACGTCCTGCGTCGCGGCTGCTGCCGGCGACTAGATCGACGCGGGGATGGTTGGACAGGGCATCGAAGTGTGTGCCGTCGAGACCACTGACTTGCTGACCAAGGGCATCGCCGGAAACTTGATCCGCTCCGCCGATAAAACCGAGCCCAATGATTCCCGCCCGGTAGGTTGTGTTGGTCATGGGTTTATTCTCCTAAGTCCATTAGTTCATTAGTTCATTTGCTGGGAGTGTTGGGTTTCACGGCTCCTGTTCAACCCAACCTACGATACTATGGGCGTTCGCCGCGGCGCAGCCTTTCATCGATTAGATCCAGGATCGGCGGCACCTCCCAGATGCCATCTACCACGTAATGTGCGCCGGTCTGATACATCCGGTTATACGCTTGTGCCAGCTTGGCTTCCCCCATATCTTGGGGTAGGGCTGCGATCTCCTGTTCATTCAGTCCGATTTCATTGCCTGTTTTGGCGAGACCGATCGTCCACATGCCGGCGTTAAGTCCTTCTTCAATGTCTGGGAGGGTATCGCCCACTTTGACAATTGCCTCCATCGGATAGATACCTAGATTCATCGCGTTTTGGAGACACATCCAAGGTTCTGGACGACCTTCTGGCACATCGCTGGCGCAAACCGTTGTGTCCGGCGTGTAACCGCGATCCGTGGCTTCTTTGAGCAAGAGCTCCATCATTTCGCGGAGATAGCCGGTGGTAGATCCGATCTTTAACCCTCGGCTGCGAAAGTCGGCGACAGCTTCTAGCGTGCCGGGGATGAGATCAGCGTAGTCTGCGAGGCAAGCAAGCTGGAGCGGAATGAACTCTTGGAACATGGCTTCGACATCGGCTTCGTCGGGATTACGTCCATGTGCCTCCTGCCATCGCTGTGCCACGGCTTCAATCTGCGAAATCTTCCGAATATGTACTTTTTTGTGAGCGCCCATCGGTACACGCGCTTCTTCGATAGTGATCGGAACGTCCTTGCGTTTGTAGACCTCAACGAACACAACGGCGGGAGCATAGCAACCATAGTCCATGGTGGTTCCCGCCCAGTCTAGAATGATTGCTTTTAACGGACCGCGATAGGTTCGCTGATAGGTATAATCAATATTTGTCAATGTGTGCCCTTTCTATGTGGAGGAAAAATTAGTCTCATGTCAAAAGAACGTGAAACGTGATGCGTAAAACCTAAAAAATGAACTAATGTACGAATGAACCAATGAATTAAATCGGTTCATGTCGCAGATCAAGCTCTTTTCGTTGTTCGGCGGATTGGTACATCGCCTCCGTGATGCGAGCGACCGTCAGACCGATTGCGCCAGTGTCAATCATATCAACACGCCCTAGCAAGCCCCAGACAACATGCTGCTGTGAGCTTTCGTAACCATCTCCCATGTATCCGAGAGAGCGCATCCGCCTTTCGTAGCCGTCGATATCAAAGGTTACATCTGCATCCATGTCGTAAAGGTCGGTGTAAAAGGTAAACGGGTTTAGCTTGAGTCCGCCCTTTGAGCCCATGATGCGGTCCCCTTCACCGCCGTCCATGTTGGCTGCCCACGCCTCTTCGACAAACATGGTGATCCCACCTGCGAGACGAATAAAACCGGTGCCGAGTTCCTCGACATCGTAGCCGCTGTTTTCTCTGCGTCCTTCGTCCATGTCAAGTTCCTGGAAGGTAGATGCGCTTACCGTTTCGATTTCAGGATTATCGAGCAAGTAAACCATTCGTGCCATGTTATAGATGGCTGTGTCCAACAATGTTCCACCCCCGGCTTTCTCTTTTTGAACGAAATGAGGAGTGGCGTAACCATCAACATAGGGGCGTCCACGACGACGATAGTGACTTGTCTTGACATAGTAAAGGTTGCCAAGCGCATCCGCTTCGATGAGGTGTTTGGCTGTCCGTGTTTCTTTGGTGAAGACAGTGGCCATTTGCACCGACAGCTTTGTCCCTGTTCTTTGTGCTGCCTCATACATCGCGACCGCTTCTGAACCCGTTTTTGCCATCGGTTTTTCGCAGTAGACATGCTTTCCCGCTTCGAGTGCAGTGATTGTGACGGGGGCGTGTAGGAAGTTGGGAAGGCAGACATCTACACTGTCGATTTCGTCGATTTTCAGCAGATCGCGATAGTCGGAAAAGACGTGCGGAATGTCATACTCCTGCGCGACCCGTTGTGCTTCAGCTTCATCGATGTCCGCAACTGCAACAATTTCGACATCGTTCTGCATGGACTGATAGTTTCGTACATGGCTTTTTCCGATGATTCCAGTGCCGATGATACCTACTTTGAGTTTATCTGACATGGTTTGCTCCTGACGGTATATGGGATATGGGGAGGGAAACGTAAAACGTAATGTCCCGTGCCGAGGATCCCGATCTATCGGGACGTAAAACGTCAGGTTATCCCCTGCTTTTTTTAGGTTATTCCTCCAATATCGTGTTTCGTGTACGTTCAAAAATCTCAATGGCGTACTCCAAATGTGCTTGGGACATTATGTTGAACGAAACTCCAAATCTCTTGGGTGTTACGTCGGCGAGGTTCGATCTACACTCGGCGATTTGGCTGGGTATGAAATCCCCGTGGGCATCAATGCGGAAGTGCTTCGCTCGTTTTGATGGATACGACCCCATCCACCACCGTCCTCCAATTGTCATGCGAATCTGAGCAATCCGGGGGCGGAGAATCGCACCGCAGGACTCCACGTAATCGAAGAATTGCCGAGCCACCTGATGAAGTTCTTGATTCTCGGTAAGTGTAGCGAGGAAACGTTCACGGGTAAGAAATTGCCGAGGCGCGTATTGATAGTTTGCGCGGGATTCTTGAATGGCACTAGTGCCGAGTATTGTCTTTGTAGCAATCAGTAGTTCATCGGGTGCTTGGTAGGAGAAGTAGGAAATGTACGTTAGGTCGATACCGACACGTCGTAGGTATTCAGCGATATCGAGGACACTGACATCAACTCCCTCGGAGACCAGAACCATCCGCTGCTTGCGATTGAAGGAAGCCCTCCTTATGGCACCCAGTTCATAGCCAAAGAATGTACTGTGCAACGCCAATAGAGAGGTAAACTCGCGTCCTTGTCCCTGAAACCATCGTCCAGCAAAACGTTCAAGATCGGCCAAGGAGAATTTAGCAACAGCTGCGGCGTATTCCAGAATCTGTGCGATCGCTGCGCGGGACGTTTTGCCACGCTTGAGTTCGATGACGATACTGTTTCCCTGACGGTCAAGCGCGAGGAGATCGACTTTTTTCGATTTTCCGATGGGGACCTGTCTGCTGATTATGCAGATGCGCTCATTTCCTAGAAGCAGGTTGGGATCTTGCTCAAGCAGATCTTCGAGATCGCGTTCTTCTTCAAAGCGCAACGGATCCAGTTGTCGAAATCCCTTTCCTTCCCATCGGTAGATTTCCATTTAACTGTCCTTTCACGTTCAGGGGATTTTTCGTAGGCGAGTATTTGACAGGACAATCTCTAACATTAACAGAAGTGTTGCGACGATTAGGGGATACGCGGCGAGTTCCTTGTAGCGGGTGTATTCCGTGACTTCAATTTTCGTTGTTTCGAGTTGGTTGATCTCTTGATAAATCTCGGCTAGTTTTTGGTTATCCGTTGCCCGGAAATAGCGTCCGTCTGTAATCTGTGCAATCTGTTTGAGCGTTTCTTCATCTACATAGGTTCGATTCGGACTATACTGCAGCCCAAAAATCGGATCATGGTATGGAATAAATGCGCCGCCTTCTTTCCCCATACCGATAGTATACACCTTGATGTCGAGAGCTTTAGCAGCCTGCGCAGCTATCAACGGATCAATAGTTCCGGCATTATTTTCCCCGTCCGTAAGCAAAATCGCAATTTTGCTTTTGGCTGTTGAATGACGCAATCTATTGGTGGCATTGGCAAGTGCATCTCCGATGGCGGTGCCATCTTCAAGCATCCCGATTTCGACATTGAGGAGCAGCCTTCCAAGGACCCGGTAATCGAGCGTGAGGGGGCACTGTGTGAAACTTTCACCGGCAAAAACCACCAATCCGATGCGATCATTCTTCCGGTCCTCTAGAAAGTCATGGATGACTGCTTTTGCTGCATGCAAGCGGTTATCAGGCTTGAAATCTTCTGCTCGCATACTTCCAGAAATGTCGAGGATTAGCAGAATATCAATGCCTTCAGATGTGATCTGTTGACGACTGTGGGACGATTGTGGGCGTGCAAGCGCGAAAATCATTAAGACAATGACAAGAAATCGCACAAAATTAAGGGCTGGAAGGCATCTGACCCAAAAACTGGGCGTAATCTGCCGACTGATACTGAGATCCGAAAAGCGGATTCGCCCGTTGTTTTTTTGACTCAAATACCAAAGAAGGAACGGCAGAAGCAGGAGTAAGCAGAGAAATCCAGGATGGTCTAATCGCAAGAGCACACCTCAAACTACTGAATGGAACATTGAAACGCTATGTTAGTTCATTGGTTTATCGGTTCATTAATTGAACGGATGAACTCTTGAGGCTATGGGATACCGAGTGTGTCCATTACTTAATAGCATACTATCCCAGTATATTTTAACATTATCGGCGATACTGTGGGGAAGCAGATTCCCTGCGTTGGCTGTTGGCAGGACGAGTTGGTTTCTGACCAAACAGGGTTCGGAGGCTAACGCCAATCCCGATAGTGCTTGCGATAATGAAAGTTGGAATACTCAGGTAGGGAATCACTGTTGCCATTCGATAAATCCAGTATCCAACCACGACCGCAACGACATTTGATTGTTGTGGAAAGATTGTGCCTCCGATTGAGAGAAAAATTGCAGTTTTTCCGTAAATTGCTATTGGCAACAAGATGGCACTTAAAAGCATCGCGAACGGAATACCTGCAATCGAGAGAATGAGTAGAATTGACAAATAAGGCACAATTATCAGAATAATCAATCCGAGGAGTGTACTTCCAATTGGACGATGGGAAATGGTAGATGCCATATTATTGATTTGTTGTGGAAATATTAGCACGAGTAGCAGATGGATGAGCGTTAGTGTGATGAAGGTCATCAGTTCCCAACCAAACCATGCATATTGCCGATCGCCCCATACTTCTTTCGGTATGCCTTCCATCATTAACGAAGCAGCTGCGGTTGCCAATTTCAAACCATTGATTTCTTCGTAGGCATCGGTTTCATGCCTAGTATTGTCGCGTAAACCTTCTTTACCAATAATTTCGCCCAAAACTACTGTTACTTTGCCAGCTATCTGTGCACTTGGCTCAATTTTAACATTTCCACCAAATACAAAGACATAGCCCTTAACACGTCCTTGAATCTTTGCATCTCCTGCGATCAGAATAATATCATTAACCACTTCTGTCGTTGCGATATTGACTCTACCGCCGATTTGCGTGATTCGGGATACATCTTCTGGATCGGTTGACAGGGTTGCTTTCCTAGGTGGGGACGATGTTACAGGTTCGATTGGACTGGGTTGTTCTGCCTTTTCGGCGGAAGTTGTCTCGTTGCCCTCAATTTGGGCGATAACGGAAGGGGCGGTGAGTGTTCCAAGACTGAGATATAGGATTATAAGTAAATAGACTGCTTTTGTCATTAAAGTGCCTCAAAGGAGAAGGATGATATAATAGATATAGTACGTTTTCAAACACTGTTTTTGATGTGTATTAACCTAAGTTTGAACCTCAGAAAAGGGGTGGGCTGCAGATAATGTGTCTCTTCACCAAGTTCTCGGTGTATTGTTGCACACTGCGGAAAAATAGACTTGATTCACGATTCAGAATCGGCTGGATACAGATCGAAACGTAAGTTATATATGTATGTCGGGCGAAATGGGAAATTATCCATTTTGACCCACACAAGATATTGTATGAAAATTGCATATTCTACAGGATATATAGTGGGATACTATAAGATATTTCAATGGATTTGTCAATAAAAATTTACAGATGATGCCTAATTTCAGACAGAGTTTGTCACTTTTTTTTGACAATGTGAAGATTCATGGGACTCAACAACAACTAATCTCTTGCTAAGATCCTGTGATATAAGGTAAAATTAAAGACAAATATCCTCTGCCTTAATAAAAGGCTGAATCAACGACCGGAGTTAAACGGGCTTGAAAATTTTAACCAGATACACCCTCAAAGAATTTTTCCCTCCTTTTCTTTTAGCACTTCTTTGCTTTACCTCCATTCTATTGCTAGACGAAATCTTTAGATTGACTAAGCTTTTCGTCAGCAAAGGTGTAAGTCCCCATTATCTGTTTCAATTGTTGATTTATGTGCTGCCAGCGACGCTTGTTGTAACTATTCCAATGGCTACACTCGTGGGGATTTTGCTCTCACTTGGTCGATTCTCAACGGATAATGAGATTACTGCCATGAAATCCCACGGTATTGGTTTCCATCAGATCCTGTTACCCTTGCTGGCTGTGTCTAGTTTACTAAGCATTTTCGACTTCTTCTTTATGGATTATGCGCTCCCTCGTGGTAACATTGCATATGTATCGTTGAAGCACGACATAAGCAGGCGTCACTCTGCCTTTGTTCTTGAAGAGGGCGTGGTCATGAAAGAATTAGAGCGCGAGGGCAAGCTCTGGCTATATGAATCAACTCATCCGGAGACGGGGCGTTTACAGGAGGTGAAGGTGTGGGATTCAATATGGCCAGGGCAGCCACGTTTTGTGAGTGCAAAGGAGGCTACAGTCGATTTTAGGAATGGGCAGGCGTGGTTGACGCTTTATGATGGGTTTACTTATGAACCGATTGCCGATAGTGACAATGGTTTTCGGGTAACCACTTTTGCTGAAGATCAGATCGCCCTTGACTTTACGGAAACGTTGGAACGGACAGAGTATGAATCTAAGAGTACCCGAAACATGCCACTTGCCAAGCTGAAAAGCCATATCGGCGAACTTCAGGCTCGTTTAAGTCAAGAACAGTCGAAACCTCGTTTAGGTAAGTTGCGATATGCACAGGTTGAATACCACAAAAAGTTCTCGATTCCGTTTGCCTGTTTTGTCTTTGGTCTAATTGGTGTGCCTCTCGGCTTGGTTGTGAAGCGGAGTGGCAAGATGGTGGGTTTCGGTATCGGACTGGGGCTTGTTCTTGTATACTACTTGCTGCTACAGGTTGGACAGGATACGGGACGAAGCGGTGTGCTTCCACCCGGCTTCGCGGTTTGGTTGCCAAACCTCGTTATAGGGTTATTGGGTTTGGGGTTCGCGCTGCGGGTTATCTTTGAAGGGAAACTGGAGACGCAGCAGAATCGAGAGCATCAACCGTTGGATACTCGTGAAAAGCCAAACGTCCAAGAAGTTAGCGAGTCAGATTGATAAAGTGTGTTGATTATTTGCTTAGAAAACGATTGGCATAGAATTGTTATATAGAGTAAGGGTTGTTTCAGGTGTGTTTAATTGATATAGCCATAGGTTGCCATTACATTTTAAGTCGGGTTTAGTATGAGAATTCTTGAGCGATATGTTTTAATTGAATACCTCAGAACTTTTGTGTTGGCACTAGCCTTTTTCATTGCACTAGTAATTATTGTGCGACTGCTCGACAAGGATATTAAGCGTTTTGATGAGGAAGTGTCTTATCTCACAGCGGTTCAGATTGTGCTCTTCCAAGCCCCCCGACGGATGATGGAGGTTATTCCGTTGGCGAGTTTTCTATCCATATTCTTTGTCTTGGGGCGAAAGGTTCAAAACAACGAATTGGCCGCTATGCAGACTGCTGGTATTAGCGTTTACCGCCTCCTTATCCCAATTCTCGTGTCCATGTTTTTGGTCTGCATCGCTTTTGTGATTTTCTATGACCAGATTGCTTCGCCTGCGTATCATCGCGCCAATCAGCTGCAGAAGAAGATTCGCTTGCGTCGGAGTCGAAATGTTGTCTTCAAGGGACAGCATAATCGATTGTTCTACATCCAAAATTTGGATTTGGAAAATCAGACGATAGATCGGATGACGATTTATGAGTTAGATCAGAATAACAGGGTAGCTCGGGAGATCTTTGCCGATTCAGCAACGTGGTCGCCGAACCAGTGGCATTTGTCGAAGGGCTGGGTCCGTCATTTCGAGGGAGCAGCCGAGGTGGGTTATGAATCGTTTGTGACCAAGCAGATCGAGCGTGCAGAGGAACCGGAGCGTTTTGCAGGAAGTAATAAACACCTATCGGCGATGACAATTGGAGAGCTGCAGCAGCAGATAAAATACAAGCAAACCGCAGGTCAAGTGACACGGCGTGAGGAGGTCAAGTTACACCATAAAATGGCGTATCCCTTTGCGGCGTTTGTTGTGATCCTGATTGGTGCACCGATTTCGATTCGCTTTGGTGGGGCTGGTTTTTTTGCTGGGCTACTCGTTGCCTTCTTCCTCGTATTTATGTATTGGGGAATTTCGTTGGCAACGCTTGAAGGGCTCGGTGAAAATGGGAAACTGCCGCCAATGGTCGCCTGCTGGGGTGCGAACGTGCTGTACGCAGTTATCGGAGGCGTTCTGATCTGGAAGATGCCTAAGTGAGCTGAGAGAGCGAGATGTTCAGGAGTTGTTCAGGATGGCCCAATCTATCACATCTTGTGTCTCACGCTTTACCCCCGCGATTGGTCGCCTGCTCTTTCGGCTGCGCAGCCTCACAGCCATCCCGTTCATATTAATCCTAATCTACTTTTCCCGTCCTACACTTACTTCTGCGCTAGTTGGCGCGATTCCTTTGATTCTTGGCGAGTTCTTGCGCCTGTGGGCAGTTGGCTATGCCGGTGGAGCGACTCGTTCACGAAGCTTGGGGGCTGCCAGTGATCTTGTGACGACGGGACCCTACGCGCATGTCCGAAATCCGCTCTATTTGGGGAATCTGCTACTCAGTCTTGGTGTCTGCGTCATTGCCAATGTTTACTGGATGATTATTGTGCTGCTAGTAGGATATTTTGTCCAGTACCTCCCGATTATTGCTTCTGAAGAAGCATATCTGCGCGACTTTTGTGGGCCAGCGTATCAGACCTACTATACAGCCGTTCCCAAGTTCATTCCCCGCCTTCGCAGCTATGCCAATCCTTCTGCACACAGTTTTTCTTTCGCTCGGGCACTCAAAGCTGAAAAGCGAACGCTAACGGCAATTGTTTGCGTTGTTGGGTTGATTTTGGGAGTGGGAAGGTTAGTTCATTGGTTCACTGGTTCATTGAATTGATGCAGTCTATATTAGGTTGTCCGGTTCTGCAGCGAAGTCTCATATCTGAAAATCTGAAAATCGCTTGTCCCAAAATTGATGGATTTTTTCTGTTGACATTTCGGGGACTTTTGATTAAGATAGAATGTGCAATAACTATTTGCCAAATTTCCAATACCCGTGTTGGGTATTTAATGTGATAAAACCCCTCACTTTGAAAGGAGATTGATACTTTGCGAGCGTTTGAATATGTACCCGCAAAAACTGTAGCTGAAGCTACCTCCTTGCTCGCCGAAAAAGGTGATCAAGCAAAACCCTTGGCCGGCGGAACAGATCTCATCGTTATGGTTCGGGAGAACCGGCGGCAGTTGGAACGGATGGTGGACATCAAAGACCTTCCTGAGACTAACGTGCTTTCATATTCCCCTGACACCGGTTTAGACCTCGGTGCGGCTGTTCCCTGTCATAAGATCTATGCGGACGATGCCATCTCCGCCGCATATCCCGGACTGATTGATGCTGCTAAGATTATTGGTGGAACCGCTATTCAAGGCAGAGCAAGTGTTGGTGGTAATCTGTGCAATGCCTCACCCGCTGCGGATACAATCCCGCCGTTGATAGTGTTGGGAGCCATCTGTGTAATTGCTGGTGCAGATGGATCAACGCGTGAGGTCCCTGTGGAAGAGTTCTGCACAGCGCCCGGACAAACAGTCTTGGAAAGGGGCGAACTTCTTGTATCCTTTAAGGTTCCCGCTCCACCGCAAAATTCGAGTTCGTTTTACCTCCGTTTTATCCCACGTAATGAAATGGACATCGCAGTTGTAGGTGCCGGTGCGTCGGTTGTTCTCGACGATGCGAAGACCTCCATTGTCTCCGCGCGAATCAGTCTCGCTGCGGTTGCGCCAACACCGCTGCTTGCTGAGGAAGCTGGCGCGTCACTCGCTGGCAAGGAAATTTCCGACGATGCCATTAACGCTGCTGCGGAAGCGGCGCAGGCGATTGCGCGTCCAATCAGTGATATGCGTGGAACGGCTGAACAGAGAACACATCTTGTCGGTGTGTTGACACGTCGTGCCTTAAACGGTGCAATTCAACGAGTGAAGGAGGCATAAAAATAGATGCCTAGAAAAGTCCACGTTCAAACAACAATTAATGGTGAAACAGTTGAGTATTTATGCGAACCTCGCCAGAGTTTGCTTGAGGTCTTACGAGATGTGCTTCATTTGACGGGCGCCAAAGAAGGGTGTAATAATGGAAACTGCGGTGCCTGTAGCGTGATTCTTGATGGGCGTTTGGTCAATTCATGCTTGGTGCTTGGTGCTGAACTTGAAGGGAAATCGCTTGAAACGATTGAAGGTCTCGCCGATCCAGACCAGCTTGATCCAATTCAGGACGCGTTTTTGGAAAATGCTGCCCTCCAGTGTGGTATCTGCACTCCCGGCTTTATCATGGCGGCAAAAGCGTTGTTGGATAACAACCCGAATCCAACTGAATATGAAATCCGCTACTGGCTAGCGGGCAATCTGTGTCGTTGTACTGGATACGATAAAATTGTACGTGCTGTCCAAGATGCAGCGCAAACTACGTCTTAGGAGGTAGGTGCATAATGGCAGAAAAGAAAGACTACAAAGTCGTTGGGACTCGTCCCATTCGTCACGATGGTGTTGATAAGGTTACTGGTCGCGCACTTTATGGCGCGGATTTCTACGCTGTAGGACTATTACACGGCAGGGTCCTGCGGAGCCCACACGCCCATGCACGGATTAAGTCGATTGATACGAGCCGTGCGGAAGCCCATCCCGGCGTGAGGGCGGTTGTAACAGCGAAAGATTTTCCTGATGTCGAAGATAAGATCGCCGATCTTGGAGAGGGCGCAGCCAATGTGAAAGATCTCCAAGATAACGTATTGGCAGGTGACAAGGTGCTTTACAAAGGGCATCAGGTCGCAGCGGTTGCAGCAATTGACCCCCATACGGCTGAAGAGGCACTTGAACTCATTGATGTTGAGTATGAAGTGCTCCCACCGGTAATCAGCGTGCTTGACGCGATGAAAGAAGATGCACCGCTTCTGCACGAGAACATGAGAACCGATGAGATGGGGGAAAAATCCGAAAACCCGAGCAACATTGCGAGTCACTTCCAGCACAAACAGGGAGATCTTGAAAAAGGGTTTGCCGAAGCCGATGTTGTCGTTGAGCGTGAGTATACGACAGAGACTGTGCATCAAGGCTATATTGAACCTCACAATGCGACGGCACTGTATAACCCCGATGGACACTTGACAATCTGGTGTAGTACGCAGGGGGCATTCGCTGTCCGAGAGCAAGTGGCTGAAATTCTCGAACTACCCGTCTCAAAAATTAAGGTTGTGCCGATGGAGATTGGCGGTGGCTTTGGTGGGAAGATTAATGTTTATATCAAGCCGATCGCTGCTATGCTGTCCATGAAAACGGGCAAACCTGTCAAAGTCTTGATGAGTCGGGCGGATGTCTTTGAAGGCACAGGTCCAACGCCAGGTTCCTACGTGCGTGTGAAGATGGGCGCAACGAACGATGGACACATCACCGCTGCGGAAGCCTATCTCGCGTTTGAGGCCGGTGCGTATGCCGGCTCACCGGTTGGGGCAGCAGCGTTCTGCGTCTTCTCGCCCTACAAGGTTGAGAATGGACAGGTTGATGGATATGATGTGGTCGTCAATAAGCCGAAGACCGCTGCATATCGCGCACCCGGAGCGACAAATGCTGCATTCGCTGCCGAAACTGTCATCGACGAAATCTGCGAGAAGATCGGAATGGATCCGCTCGAATTCCGCATCCTCAACAGCGCGAAAGAGGGGGATATCCGTGTCGATGGTCCACCGGCTCCGCGGGTCGGTTTCGTCGAAACGGTTGAAGCTGCGAAGGATCATCCACACTATTCAGCACCGCTTGAAGGTGAGAATAGAGGACGTGGCGTTGCTTCCGGATATTGGCCCAACTTCGGCATGAAATCGAGTGTCGTGATTAACGTAACCGCCGATGGGACAATCAGTCTCGTCGAAGGGTCAACCGATATCGGTGGTACACGCGCAGCAATTGCGATGCAAGCTGCAGAAGTGCTGGGCATTCCCGCCGAGTCTGTCACGCCTACCGTCGCGGATACCGATTCCGTGGGTTACACCGCTGTAACAGGGGGTAGCCGCACTGCTTTTGCAACCGGCTACGCTGCTTATGAAGCTGCACAGGATGTCAAGCAACAGATGATTGAGCGTGCCGCAAAACTGTGGGAAGTCGATACGGATGCAGTACAATTTGCCGACGGCGTATTTAGCACTGTCAATGGCAAGGAAGAGGAGATCGACTTCAAAGGTCTGGCAGCGAGGTTGGATGAGACCGGCGGTCCTGTCGTTGGACGAGGCACCGCGGATCCAAATCAGCCCGGTCCGTCAATCGGCGTACACGTTGTTGATGTCGAAGTTGATCCGGAAACTGGCAAGATTGATATTTTGCGTTATACGGCGACCCAAGATGCTGGCAAAGCAGTCCACCCCAGCTATGTCGAAGGACAAATACAGGGCGGGGCTGTCCAAGGTATCGGTTGGGCATTGAACGAGGAATATATCTACAACGAAAAGGGCGAGATGACCAACGCCAGTTTCCTTGATTACCGTATACCGACCTGTCTTGACCTACCGATGATTGACGCTGTGATTGTTGAAGTTCCCAACCCCGGTCACCCCTATGGTGTGAGGGGCGTGGGCGAAACACCAATCATCGCGCCACCCGCTGCGATTGCAAATGCGGTCTATCGCGCAGTCGGTGTTCGGATGAAAGAGTTGCCGATGTCGCCAGGTCGTGTCCTCAAGACACTGGGCAAGATTTAAGTATATCGGCGTAAATTTTTGCATTTCGGATTCGCTCAGTTTATCGAACTTGGCGGGTCTAAAATTACAATCAGGGATATGGGGTTTTACTTTTGCCTTATATCCCTGATCTGTTTTAACTCACGGAAGGTGTGTCGTGCCATGGCAACGATTGCAATTCCCTCACTTATGCAGAAACTAACCAACGGCGCAAACCAAGTGGTTGTGGAAGGGAAAACGCTAAGGGAAGTCGTCAACAACCTCGAAGCGGCCTATCCCGGTTTCAAAGATCGCCTCTGCGAGGGGGATCGGATTCGTCCCGGCATTTCAGTGTACATTGATGGTGTTATGACTCGTGAAGGGATGCATCAACCGATAAGCGAGACGGCGAACATCCACTTTGTGCCGGCGGTCAGTGGTGGTTAATCCGACCACGGCGAGGTTTTGAATTAATAAATAGGCAAAAAATCGGTATTTTCTCTTGACAGGGCGGAGAGGGTATGTTATAATTCGCCTCACCTCCGGTAAGGAGGGTCAAAAGATGCTCTTTGAAAGCTAAATAGTTTCTGTTACGCGCTACGTTTTTTTGATAGCATTTGATAGGGCTTGTATATTGTACAAAGTCCTCCTGTCGACTTAGAAAATCCTCCCCCAATCTTAACGATAGGGATGGTTTTTCTTTAAGACTTATTGGAGAGTATGATACCGGCTCAGGACGAACGCTAGCGGCGTGGATTAGGCATGCAAGTCGTACGAGAATCAGTGGCTTCGGCCGCTGAGGAAAGTGGCGAAAGGGTGAGTAACGCGTAGGTAATCTACCTTTGAGATAGGGATAACGGTTCGAAAGGGCCGCTAATACCTTATACGATTGGTGTTCCTTCGGGATATCCAATGAAAGGTGGGATCTTCGGATCTGTCGCTCAAAGATGAGCCTGCGTCCTATTAGCTAGTTGGTGAGGTAACGGCTCACCAAGGCTACGATGGGTAGCTAGTCTGAGAGGATGATTAGCCACATTGGGACTGAGACACTGCCCAAACTCCTACGGGAGGCTGCAGTCGAGAATATTTCGCAATGGGGGAAACCCTGACGATGCGACGCCGCGTGGGGGATGAAGGTCTTCGGATTGTAAACCTCTGTGTTATGGGAAGAATCGCTGGTGGGTGATAAGCTCGCTAGCTTGACGGTACCATAGTAGAAAGCCCCAGCTAACTGCGTGCCAGCAGCTGCGGTAATACGTGGGGGGCAAGCGTTGTCCGGATTTACTGGGCGTAAAGCGTGTGTAGGCGGTTACATAAGTCGAGTGTGAAATGGCTTGGCTCAACCAAGCAACTGCGCTCGATACTGTGTGGCTTGAGTACGGAAGAGGAAAGTGGAATGTAAGGTGTAGCGGTGAAATGCGTAGATATCTTATAGAACACCTATGGCGAAGGCAGCTTTCTGGTCCGATACTGACGCTGAGTACACGAAAGCTTGGGGAGCGAACGGGATTAGATACCCCGGTAGTCCAAGCCGTAAACGATGGGTACTAAGTGTAGGGGGTATTGATTCCTCCTGTGCTG
>PYIZ01000045.1 GCA_003635265.1 Candidatus Poribacteria bacterium | reverse complement strand
ACTGAATTTCGACCAACAATTTTATCTTGCATAGCACCAGCTCTCCTACATTTGAACGGGTGTTACCTCTACATTAAAACTCAATAAACTCTATCGGATAATGACTCATATCTAATTGTTCTTCTTCCATATTGAGTCGAATTCCCCATTCCTGCATCGTCAATGCACCGATTAAAACTTCAATTCTATTTCTATCCTCGTCCGTCCCAATTTCCTCAAGCACTCGTGCATGGGTTAAGATGTTGAATCCCTCTATAACACACTCAAGCCTGCAATCATTTTGGACATTATGGGACCTACCACCTAAGTTGACCAATTGAGGATTTCTTAACTCAAATATCGGTAGGTTAATCGCTATATCTCTGACAATGTAGGTATTTCTCGCGCCACTATCAAACAGAGTCCAACAATGACGACCTTCTACATCTATATCTTTTCTAATCCTTCCCATGATAACCCCTATCCGGTAACAGCTCCCTCAGACGCTGAAGACACGAGACGTGCATACTTCGCCATTACGCCGCGGGTATAGCGCGGGGTTGGGGGTGTCCACTCGTCGAGTCGCGCTTGGATCTCCTCGTCCGAAAGTTCAACATCAATCCGAAGTGCTTCGGCGTCGATCACGACAATGTCGCCATCACGTAATATCGCTATTGGACCGCCGTGTGCCGCTTCCGGCGCAATATGGCAGATCATAAAACCGTGCGTGGCGCCGGAGAACCTGCCATCTGTCATGAGAGCGACATCTTCGCCCAATCCAGCGCCGACGATTGCGGCAGTAACACCGAGCATCTCTCGCATACCGGGACCACCGGCGGGACCTTCGTAGCGGATAACGACTACATCACCCGGCTGGATAGTTCCGTCCTTAATCGCTGCGAAGGTATCCTCCTCGCGTTCAAAGACACGCGCTGGCCCTCTATGGACGGTTCTATCATGGCCGGCTAACTTAATGACGCATCCATCAGGGGCGAGGTTGCCCTTGAGAATTGCGAATCCGCCAGTCGGTTTTATCGGCTTCGACACTGGGAAGACAACTTCCTGCCCCTCTGTTTCGACAGCACTCGCAGCAGCTTCGCCGATAGTCTGTCCCGTTACGGTGAGTTCGTCAGCGTGGAGGCGTCCGGCTTCCATGAGGCGTTTGGCAACAAGTTGAATGCCGCCAGCTTCATGCAGATCTGCGGCAACAAAACGTCCGCCGGGCCTGAGGTTTACATAGATCGGTGTCTTTGATCGAATTTCTTCAAAGTCGTCAATCGTCAATGGGAGGTTGGCTTCGTGTGCAATTGCGAGCAGATGAAGGACGCCATTCGTCGAACCAGCGGTTGTCGCCACCGAGGATATTGCATTTTCGAGCGAACGTCGGGTGATGATTTGGCTAGGGCGTCGGTCTGCGGCTAGCATTTCCATGACCAACTGACCTGCTTGGAATGCGACATCGTCTTTATTTTTATCCACTGCTGGGACGCTACCGCTACCCATCGGTGCCATCCCAAGAATCTCGACGGCGGTTGCCATTGTGTTGGCGGTATATTGCCCACCGCAAGCTCCCGGACCGGGGCAGCCTTTGCTAATGAGGTCATCAAGCTCTTCGATAGTGATTTTGCCTGCAGCGTGCACCCCTACCGCCTCAAAAACCTCCATGATTGTCACATCTTCTTCCTGAAAACGGCCGGGCATAATCGATCCACCGTAAAGCGTCAGAGAGGGTATGTCCAAACGGGCAAGTGCCATCACTGTGCCGGGCACAGTTTTATCGCATCCGCAAAGCGTGACAACCGCATCAAACATGTTGCCACGACAAACCAGTTCGATGGAATCCGCAATCACCTCTCGACTGATGAGTGATGCCTTCATTCCCTCGGTCCCCATACTAATTCCATCTGAAATGCTGACCGTGTTAAATTCAAGAGGCGTACCGCCTGCTGCCCGGATGCCTTCCTTCACCTTTGCAGCAAGGCGGCGGAGGTGGTAGTTGCAGGGACCAATTTCAATCCATGTATTGGCGACCCCCACAATTGGTTTATCCAGATCTTCAGGCTTTAATCCATCGTCGCCGAACATCAACATAGCGCGCGCTGCAGCTCGATCTGGACCATCAGTAATCACATAACTTTGACGTTTAAGTTCATTTCGCATACTTCCTGCGTCTCCCATTCTTTGCTGTTCTAATCAATCATGCTCAACAAAATTCCCACGATTTTGTCTACATCACAACTAATTTCTCGATTTCTGAAATTCACAATAGCTCTGATACCGAAACTTCGAGATGCCTCCTGTTTTTAGGGCATCTTTCACCGCACAACCTTCTTCACGGGTATGTGTACAGTGATCTTTCATACAACGCTTTCGCAGTGAATTTATCTCTGGAAAATAGCGGTCCATCAAGTGAGACTCGATGTCCCAAAAGTGCAGCTCGCGAAGACCCGGCGTATCGGCGATAAAACCGCCGAAGTCCAAGCTATAAAGCTGGGTTGCAACGGTCGTATGTCTGCCGCCTCGTCGCGGATTTACTTTATTCGTTTTCAATTTCAAACCGGGTTGAACCGCATTCAAGAGCGAGGATTTTCCGACACCTGACAGTCCAGAGAGTGCCGAAATTTTCCCTTTCAGCCACCCTTTTAAATCTTCGATTCCCTCGCCGGTCGTTGCACTCGTAATGATTGCTCGATAACCGATTTTCTCGTAAAGCGTGGCCATTGAATCCACTTCTGAGCGGTTTTCGAGCATGTCAATTTTATTGAAACAGACAAGCGGCTCAATCCCTGACGCTTCGGCGATAACGAGGAATCTGTCTAGCATTCGCTGCCAGATCGGTGGCTCTTTTACGGAAGAAACGATGATGAGCCCATCGAGATTCGGAATGAGAACAACCCTTTTCGACTGTGTGCCCCTTCGTTTATACAAGCTCGTGCGACGCATAATGGCTGCAATGACGCCATGCCTTTCATCAATCATCTGAACTTTGACTCGGTCACCCACATAGACCTGTTGATTTTTGCTAAACGCATCTCGTTTTCCCCGCAGCGAACATTGATAGCGATTCACATCGCACTGCACAATGTAAACACCGTTGCTTGCACGCATCACGACACCTTCGGGAAGTCCGACCAGTTTTTCATTATCGAAAAGGTAACCTGTCCGTTTTAGAAGTTCTTCGTCCGATATGATTCGTGCAGTTTTGATGGCACTGAGACGTCTGACACGGTTTTTGACGAGCATTTTCTCTGATTTGAGCAGCAATGTGACAACAACCGGTTTGTCCTTATCGTTATCAAGGGCGTTCTCCGCATCCCGAATCGCTGGACTCATATCAAGATACACCTTGCGATAGGTGACGCGCTCCCGCCAATCAAAAGCCGAGTAATCACCTTCGACAATTTTTTGTGCTTCGATTAAAGTTGTGCCTGCGTAAACGGGCATTGCCATAGTTTTCGATTATGAAGGATTAGGTTTCACGGAAAGGTTGAGGGAAATTTCACACCGGTTTTTCTCAGTCGTTTCTGTTCAACCCAACCTATACGCTAAACTTCATATCCGTTTCACGCGGAACAGGGGCTGATCAAACTCAACGGTCGTTGTATCTTCAACGAGAATTTCGAGAATCTCACAGGGGAAATCCGGTTTGACTTCGTTGAAAATTTTCATCGCTTCAATCAAGCACAAAGTATCGTCTTCGGATACAACGCTTCCAACTTCCACATAAGGCGCAGCCTCCGGCGATTGTGACGCATAAAACAGTCCCACCATCGGGGACCGTACGAGTTCTCCCACTTCTGGTGACAGCGGTGCCGCAGGAGACTCGGCTTGTTCCGCGCTTGGTAAGGGCACCATGTCGCTTGGCTGTGAAAACGCGACAGGCACAGGTTCACTGCCTCGTCGAATCTTCAAGGTAATACCATCTTCGCGCAGAAGCACCTCTGTCAAATCTCGCTCTTCCATAATGTCGCAGACCTGTTGCAGAAGTTCTGTAGCGGATGGCGATTTTTCTCTCGGCATTGATTAAACCCTCTCTACATATGTTCCTGTACGGGTATCAACCTTAATTGTCGTACCATTTTCAACAAATAGGGGCACTTGGACCACCCCACCTGTTTCCAGCGTCGCTGGCTTTGACCCACCACTGGCGGTATCGCCGCGTAAGCCGGGGTCTGTGTCAACAATTTTAAGTTCCACAAATGTCGGTAATTCGATTGTCACTGGAATGTCTTGGTCAACTTTGACCCGAATCGTTTCTCCTTCTTTGAGAAACTTCATTCCATCGTTCAGAAGATTTTCCGGTAGTTGGTGTTGCTCAAAGGTCTCATTATCCATAAAGTATAATAGTATTCCATCACTATACATATATTGCATATCACGTTCTTCAAGGCGAACGGTTTCAATTGTGTCTTTTGAGCGGAACGTCCGATCTAT
Source organism: Candidatus Poribacteria bacterium (assembly GCA_003635265.1). GTDB lineage: Bacteria > Poribacteria > WGA-4E > WGA-4E > PCPOR2b > PCPOR2b. The sequence goes on along the minus strand of PYIZ01000045.1, from coordinate 122,496 downwards.
AACTGCTCCGTCGGTGACCCGCTTGAGTTTAGTCCGAGCGAACGCACCCCCTTTGCCGGGCTTAACGTGTTGACAATCGGTAATAGTGTACATAACGTTATCGAGTCGGACAACTAAACCGTTTCGTAAGTCATTGAGTGCTGCCATAAAGTTCTCCTTTTCCACTTTTCAAAAAAATAAGATTCCAAAAATTTCTCTCAGTTGGTTCTCCTTGATCCCATCAATCTGACTGTTGCAAAATCTGAATCATCGCGTCCAACGCTAAATCGTAGCCATGCGCTCCAAATCCACAAATCACACCGACGGCGATAGGAGAAATGTAAGAATGCTGACGAAAAGACTCGCGGGTGTGCACATTAGAGAGGTGAATCTCAATTACTGGAACATTAACGGCGGACAGGGCATCCCGAATTGCGACACTCGTATGCGTATAAGCCGCAGGGTTGATGATAACACCATCCGCCCAATCGATATTATCTCCAATGAAAGAAACAATTGCACCTTCGGAATTATCCTGAAAAACCTTGAGGTTAACACCCCGTCCTGAAACGATTTTCATCAGGTGTAAATTGATGTCTTGTAGCGTCTGGCTGCCATAAATTTCGGGCTGTCGCCTGCCTAAGAGTTGGAGGTTGGGACCATGAATAAGTAAGATGTTCATATCGTCAATTCTTCTTTACATCCGCTCACCCCGAATGGAGGTTCCGCTGGAATATTTCTACAATTTTATCTGTGACGGCTTTAATTGATAATCTTGTGGTTGGGATCTGGTGATCGGCATGGGCGTAAAAGGGGCGACGTTCTATAAGCATTTGCTCAATTTTCCCCAATGGGTTAGGGGCTTGCAGCAGTGGCCGATGGGTTTCACTCCCAACGCGCCGCCAGATTTCCTCTGGTGTTGCTGTCAGACAGAAAGCGACGCCATTGCGCTTGAGCATATCCAAATTTGATTCTCGAAGGACAACCCCGCCGCCTGTTGAGATTACATAGTTCTCTAAATTCGATGCCTTACAAACCGCTGCGCTCTCTAAATCCCTAAAGTGCGCTTCGCCATACCGAGCGAAGATGTCGGGTATATCCATTCCGCTGTCTTCTACGATTATATCGTCTGTATCGATCATCGGCATCTTTAGACGCTCGGCGAGTCTTTTTCCCACTGCGGTCTTGCCTGTTCCCATGAAACCAACCAAGACAATATTTCTCACGGATTTTCCCCACCCCGTAAAGGTATTAGTATACACCTGTTGTAGCCAATTGTAAAGCAATTCTTTGCCCGGTATGGCAGGCTATATCGCCATTAATCAGGTTCGCAATTCCGCTTTAGAAGCACCATCTTTCGCGCAAATTACATCGACTCAAAGAAATCAGCCAAGTCTTTGCCGTGTGTCCTCGCGTTGACCTGTTGATCGAGTTTGATAATCTTTCCAGCTTTATCGATGACAACCGTTATACGACTGCTCAAACCGTCTGGTTTGTCCGTCGCACCGAAGAGCAAACTAATGTGGCGTCCTGTGTCCACAAGCAATGGAAAGTTAAGATTGTTCTCTTCAGCAAACTTCTTATGAGACGCTGCATCTTGTACGCTAATTGCAAAGACCTGCGTATCGTGTTCGGCAAATGTACTCGACTCATCCCGGAGCGAGCAGACTTCTGCCGTTCAGCCGCCGGTGAAATCTTTGGGATAAAACGCCAGTACAACGTTCTTTTTCCCCTTGAAGCTGCTGAGTTGATAGGTGTTGCCCTCCTGATCGGAAGCGATAAGATCTGGTGCAGGCTGCCCGACCTGAATTGGTCCCGGAATGCTCTCATTGATTAATTTGACGAGATCCTCGCCGTGCGTCTGTGTGTTTACATCTCGATCTATTGCACGAATATATCCTGCTTTGTCAATAACGAAGGTGGATCTATTAGAAGCCTGAAACCTTTCCATTATACCGCTGTAGACCTTGCTGACCGCAAATTCCGTATCAGCAAGCAGAGAGAACCCAAACTTTTCTTCCTCTTGAAACTTCTTGTGAGAGGCTTCGTCATCGACGCTAACCCCCAGAAGGACCGTATCTGTCCCCTGAATTTGACTCAACTCATCCCGGAGCGAGCGGAGTTCTGTCGTTCAGCCACCGGTAAAGTCTTTGGGATAAAATGCTAAAGCGACATTCTTTTTCCCCAGATTATCGCGTAAGCTATGGGCGGCACCATTTCCGTCATTGAGTGTGAAATCTGGTGCTGCCATGCCAACTTTCAGATCTTTGAATGCTTCCATCTGTTTCTCCTCCGCGTTGATTACGCTAATAACTATGAATGTAAAAACAATCGTAATGCAGAACATTAAAATGCGTGACATTGTGCCTCTCCTCTAAAGTGGAGCATCAGTCCACTGTCCACGTGAACACAACCTTCCCCTAAAAAAATGACACCTTTCATCTATCATCCACCTTCTTTGTTTAGGGTGCGCATCGCTCTCTACCTCAATGTTGCCAACACATCAAAAAAGGTCGGGAAGGTTTTGCTCACACAACCGGGATCTTTAATCCGAATCCCCGGTACTTTCAATCCAATCAATGAAAAACCCATTGCAACCCGGTGGTCTTCATATGTTTCAATTTCTGCAGGCGTAATTTGAGCGGGTGAAATCTCAACGCCATCTTGACGCTCAATAACCGGGACACCCAATTTTCGGAGTTCTGTGACCATGGCATGGATGCGATCTGTTTCTTGATGGCGCGTATGTTCGATATTCCGAATGGTCACCGGGCTCTCCGCGAAGGGGGCAATTGCGGCGAGGGTCAACGATGTGTCGGAGATTGCCTTCATATCCAGATCAATTCCTTTGAGTCGTTCTGGTCCGATAACTTCTATATCATCGCCACAGCGTTCCACTTGACAGCCCATCCGTTCTAGCACATTGACAAAACGAACATCACCCTGTGCGGAATCTGTGCTAAGGTTGGTCACTCGGACGCAACCGCCGGTGACCGCAGCCGCAGCAAAGAAATAGGAGGCGTTGGAAGCATCTGGTTCAATGGGATATTCGCGGGGTTGGTAACGCTGACCACCTTGAATATGAAAGAATTTGTAGTTATCGTGGCTCACGTCTACACCAAACGCTTTCATCACTGAAGTGGTGATATCAATGTAAGGTGTCTTCATCTCTCCCACGACCTCAATGATTATCCCTTTTTCCGCATAGGGGGCAGCGAGCATCAGCGAAGTCAAGAACTGACTGCTTTTGCTGGCATCAAGGCGAGTTTTCCCACCCTTGAGTCCGTTTGCGCGTACTATTAACGGGAGAAAGTCATTATCGAATTTTGAACGAACATTAACGTCGAGTTGCTTGAGCGCATCAAGCAGATCTGAAATGGGACGACTCCGACGCATCGGTGCGTCGCCATCGATGATAAATTCGCCCTTACCGAGCGCAAGGTAACTGACGAGCGAACGCGCTGCCGTACCGGCATTGCCGATGTAAAGTGCAGCGTGATCGACGGGGATCTTTCCGCCGTTTCCAACCACTTCAAACCTACATCCTTCCTCATCTGCCTCAATCTGAACGCCGAGTTTTCGCAACGCCTCACACATATAGTGGGTGTCATCGCTGAAAAGCGCACCCGTCAGTAGAGAACGTCCTTCAGCGAGCGCAGCGACAAGCAATGCCCGATTCGTGTAGCTCTTTGAACCGGGCACTGTGACTGTGGCGTTGATTGGTTTCTGGATGGGTTGGATTTCAATCATCGCGGGATTTTCTCTGTTTTTTGGTTTAGATCAACCCGTGTTCAGTCAGCAGATCCCTCAGCTCACCTCTCGCTGCATCGTTGACCGGGAGGAGGGGACTGGTGGTATAGTGGCTGCAGACACCGAGCAGTTCCATGCAGGCTTTCAGACAACTGATCGCCGCGCCGTAGCCGTAGAGTTTGCTCAGTTCAAGGATCTGCTTCTGCAAGCGATGGACTTCATCAACCTGCCGTGCCTTCGCGGCATCATACAGTTGAACGGAGGTTTTCGGATCGACGTTGGAGATTGAAATAACGGCACCCGCTGCCCCGAACAAAATTGCCCCACCTGCTAAGGTATACGAACCGAGCATGATCGAGAAATCCTCATTGTCTTCGAGGTAGGCGAGCATTTTGAGGAAGTTCGTCCAATCCCCTGAGCTATCCTTGATTCCGACGATGTTTTCCACCTCCTCCGCTAAATCGCGGACAACTTCCGGCGGGATTGCGGTCTTCACCATCACCGGGATATTGTAGATAACCACGGGCAGATCCGTGCTTTGAGCGATAGTCTTGTAGAAATCGACGATGTCAGCGTTGCTAATTGATGGGTAGTAGTAGGGTGGGGTCGCCGCAACAGCATCAATCTTAAATTCCTGTGCCATTTCAATATTTTGGACGACCCGCTGGGTGCTTGAATCCATCACACCGCAGATAATCGGGACACGTCCACCGACCGTGTTGGCAGCGATTTCGATTGCGCGTTGCCGTTCCGCGTTTGTTAATGTTGTGAACTCGCCTGAAGTGCCGAGCAGGTAGATACCGTGCACGCCGTTATCAATCAGACGGTTGAGGTGTTTCACAAATCCCAACTCATCAATCCGTTCTTTTTCATCCAAAGGCGTTATCGTTGGTGTCAGAATGCCTTCAAATCGTCCCTTCATGGTGTTTTTCTCCCTGATAGCCTATCGTATCAATGGTACTTCTTGAGCGGTTGAATCGCTTCCTGTACCTGTGCTGAAATTTCTGATGGAACACGCGGGTTAAAGGGACCGCCTGTGCCGCCTACAATATCACTAAAGCCGCTGAGGTTCATCGCTTCTATCACAGCGGAATAGTTATAGAGGCGTTCATTCATAAAACGAATCTCTTCAAGTGCGAAGATGTCTGCTTCGACTTGGCGGGAGGTTTCGTAATCACCGCGACGCTGGGCGTTGTTGATCTCGTCGGAGGCGCGTGCGCATAGGACAGCGATTCCGGACGTATGGCCTTTCGTGCCGAGTTCTGCCGGGCGTGTGCATCGATCGCCGATACCCCAGACCACAAGTCCACTGTCCCCCACACCATCAATGATTGCCTCTACGTCCTCTACACCTGTCCCAATTTTTACGCCAATAAAGTGCGGCGAGTCATTGACTAGGCGAATCATTGCATCAAGTTCTTTCTTCTGGCGGAAGTAGTAGAGGAATCGTGCGCCGCAGGATTCGCCGTACTGCTCGCCAAACTTCATGTACTGTTCATATATACCTTCAGGATTTGAGATTCCTGTTAAAGGCATTATCAGATATACATCGGGTGGACGCTGCAAGTTAGACTGTGCTTCGATGAGTTTCCCTGCGTCCCCGATTGGGTTGGGCACAATACCTGACATCAAAACCCCATCACCCGCCATCTGGGTGCCTGTGGCATCCATGATACGCGTTTGGTCCTCCAAGCTGACGTGATGAACGAGGCTCGTTCCGGCGATTGCAATCACACGCTTCCGATCGCCTTCAAGATAGTTGTTTTGCATCAAGTAGTTGATGTTTTTTGCGTGTCCTGTGTAGTCGATTTCACCATCTTTGAAGGGGATGATTGGAATGGCTGTCACAGAATCTAAAGCGTCTAGAAGAGTTGGTGTATCAATAGACATAGATGTTCTCCCGTTGATTTAAATTCGGAATGATACTTTCTGGCTGATTAACAATTTCATTAATGAGTTAAGTTTAGCAGAATTCTTGTGCGATGTCAATGAGAGAAGTTAAGGCTCAACATTTCCCTTGCAAAGATGGATAAATTGTGCTACACTTAAATATCGGCGTGCATGGAAACTTCCCCTTTTAATCTGATCCCGTGAGGTTAGGAAAGGGCATCAACATGATTTACGACTATCCCCATATCCCAAAAACTATTGAACTGTTAAGTGCCTCCCTCTTTTATGTAGGGGAGGCTTTTTTTATGCCCGGATTTAATGGTCAATGAATGCACAAGCTGTATTAGAATTTATTGAGGAGATTGGCGTTCTCAAAAATCTGCCGCGCACCGGTTGGCGTTTTCGCGGTATCAAAGACGCCGAGAGTATCGCGGATCACTGCTATCGGGTATCACTTTTGTCGATGATTCTAGCGGATGTGTTGACCGAACAGGACGTTCCGTTGGACACGGAAAAGGTGATGCGTCTCGCATTGTTGCACGAGGTTGCTGAAGCGCGAATTGGGGATTTGCCGTTTCCAACACTTAAATATATTCCCGAAGAGGTAAAAAAAACGGGGGAACGGGCTGCTGTCGAATCAATGTTTGAACACTTTGGTCCACTCCAAAAAAAATATATGCAACTTTGGGATGAGTTTGAAGAAGGAACATCTATTGAGGGGAAGTTGGTGCGGGCTGCTGATAAACTTGAATTGATGATTCAGGTTTTGGAATACGAGAAGGTTGGCTATCGATCGCTGGACCAATTTTGGACGAATCCTTGGAATTTTCGGAGTTTTGACGATTCTCCCCTGATACAGGAGATTATTGACCTCTTATATCAGCGGCGAGAAGATTTAACTTGAGGAGTGTTGGTGTGAGGAAAGATTATGCAAATGCGTGAAAAGACACAAGTGATGACGGCGGAGGACATTCGGCGGGCGGTGGTCCGAATATCACATGAGATTTTGGAGCGAAGTCACCAAGAAATTGCGGATCTGGCGGTCATTGGTGTTAAAAGTCGAGGGGATCACTTGGCACGTCGAATTGCTGACAATCTGGAGCGAACCGAAGGGATTGAAGTCCCGGTCGGTGTCGTTGATGTGCGGCTTTATCGAGATGACGTGAACCTGTATGATGAGACGATTAAAGTGAATCGCACGGAGATTCCGTTTGATCCCACAGGAAAACGTGTCATCTTGGTTGATGAGGTGCTTTACACCGGACGCACTGTCCGCGCTGCCATGGACGCTGTCATGGATTTTGGACGACCCGCAGCAATTCAGTTGGCGGTTCTCATTGATCGAGGTCATCGCGAACTCCCGATTGCAGCGGACTACATCGGCAAGAATATCCCGACTTCGCGTAAGGAGATTGTTCGGGTTCAGTTGGTCGAGGAGGATGGGGTCGATCGGGCGGTGATTTACGAGGAGGACGATTCATGAGTCGGATACTCATCCGCAATGGTCGCATTATTGACCCCGCCAACCAGATTGACACCACCGGGGATCTCCTGATTTGCGATGAAAAAATCGATCGGATTGACAACCAGATTGAAACTGAGGCTTCTCAAACCATTGACGCAACGGGGTTGATTGTTACGCCGGGCTTGATCGATATGCACGTCCATCTCCGAGAGCCCGGCTTTGAACACAAGGAAACAATCGCATCAGGCACCCGTGCGGCGGCGGCTGGCGGATTTACTTCTGTTGTGTGCATGGCGAATACCGATCCAGTAGCGGATTCGCCCGACGTTATCGAATTGATACGGTCGCAAGTGCGGAAAGATGGTGCGACGAATGTGTTTCCCGTTGGCAGCATCACGAAAAATCTCGATGGCGAAGGATTGACGGATGTGCCAGCGTTGCTGAAAGCCGGTGCGGTTGGGTTATCGGACGATGGCAAAACGGTCATGGATGCTGGATTGATGCGCGATGTGTTGGCGTTGAGCGCGAAATATAACTTCCCCGTTATGGTTCACTGCCAAGAGCATAACCTCGACGAAGGAGCGGTCATGAATCTCGGCGAAATGTCACGCCGGTTGAATCTGCCCGGAAGCCCCAACGCTGCGGAAGATATTATCGTTGCCCGCGACATCATGCTCGCTGAACTGACCGGCGGACACCTCCATGTCCTCCATGTCAGCACGGCGGGATCCGTTGACCTAGTTCGTTGGGGTAAACGCAGAGGTGTTAATGTGACCGCTGAAGCGATGCCACATCACTTTACACTCACTGATGCCGCGATCGAAGAACATGGTACGAATGCCAAGATGCATCCACCCTTGCGTACACAGACTGATGTTGATGCTATCATCGAAGGGATCAAGGATAGGACGCTCGATGCGATTGCCACGGACCACGCGCCACACGCCCTGTTTGAAAAGGCGCAGGGTATGCTTGAGGCACCACCGGGTATCATCGGATCAGAGACCTGCGTACCGCTTGTGTTTGACCGACTTATCCACACCGGACAACTCACGTTGTCGGAGGCGATTGCGAAGATGACCTGTGTTCCGGCGAAGATTCTGCAGATTGATCGTGGGACGCTCTCCATCGGTGCAGTGGCTGACGTGACATTGATAGATCCGGAAAAGATTGCGACGGTAGATGTAACACAGTCACCCTCCAAAAGCCGCAATACACCCTTTGACGGTTGGGAATTGAAAGGGTGGCCCCTGATGACTATCCGGGATGGTGTTATTAACCAATGGTGCTAGTCTGCAGCTGTTAATAACGTGATGCGTGAAACGGGAAAATCATTGGTTCAGCGGTGCATTTAGCCCCAGAGGGGCGACATGTCTATAGTACACCGATAAATAAATATCCTAAAGCCCCAGAGGGGCGACATGTGTATCCGAAGGGTGGAACGTAAGAAGAAACAGAATAAGTCTCTAAACGGGGTGGAGTATGGCTCAGGATGAACGCTTCAAGGATTTGCCTGCGATAGAGACCGAAAGATTGCTTTTGAGAACGCTGAAGATGGAGGATGCTGAAGATATATTTGAATGGGTTTCAGATCCGCAGGTGACAACGTACCTCTTCTGGCGGGCGCACCAATCGATAGAGGACAGCAGAGACTTTATTGCATGGGTAACAACCGATGATTTTGCATGTTGGGGGGTTGTCCTGAATGAGAACAGTAAGGTTATCGGAAACTGCTTCTTGCACAACGTCAACTTTGAGCACAAAAGGGCAGAAATCGCCTTCAATATTGGTCGGGAGTATTGGGGGAAAGGGTATGCGACTGAGACCGCTCAAGCAATCATCCAATTCGGTTTTGAACGTTGGCAGCTCAATCGGATTGAGGGGACCTGCATGGTTGAGAACTATGCCTCCGCTCGCGTGATGGAGAAGGTTGGCATGACCCTTGAGGGTGTCTTGCGAAAGTATGTCTACGTTAGAGGGCAGTTTCGCGATATGAAGTTATACTCGATTCTAAGGGAGGAATTCAGCACTCATGGCAGATGAGAGAGGTTTATCTTGGATAGCAACACCGTTTATTCCCTGAAGGGGTGATGAGACAGATGAAGAAACGGCGAACACAGCAATGGCTACAAGAAATCTATAAGCATCCAAAGCGGTATGAAGGCAAGGTAGTTATCATTTTGGACGATGCCCAGATTGTAGGTGTAGCGGAAGACTTTACAGAGGCAAAGCACAAACGAGAACAGCTAGCTGCTTCCTCTGATAACGGAAAGATGACGCTTTTTCTTGTTCCTCGGGGAGTCAAGCAGGTACGGATTCGCACGCCCCGGTTCCGAAGCCTCAGAGAAGATTTGTAGAAACCTGTATATCCTGTGAATTTGCAAACGAATTACGATTTGAGAATAAGGATGGCTAATCCAATGAAAGCAATTCTCGCATTAGCAGATGGGACAACTTTTGAAGGCGAACAGTTCGGCGCGACCGGAGAAACTTCCGGTGAGGTGGTATTCAACACCAGCATGACCGGCTACCAAGAGATTCTCACCGATCCATCCTACAAGGGACAGATCGTCACGATGACCTACCCGTTGATCGGCAACTACGGCTGCAACGAAATCGATGTCGAATCAATCCGACCACAAGTGGAAGGATTTGTTGTGCGTGAATATAGTGCGTACGAGAGCAACTGGCGTTCACAATCCAATCTCGGTAGCTACCTTGAAGAAAATGGAATTATCGGCATCCACGGTATCGATACACGCGCATTGACCAAGCGGCTCCGAGTAAATGGTGTCATGGATGGCGTACTCTCGACGGAAGACCTTGATCCTCAAAGTTTGGTTGCCAAAGCACAGGCGTGGCATGGACTCATCGGGATGGATATGGTTCAGTACGTGACGTGCCCGAATCCGTACTTATGGGAGACGCACGACCCCGAATCAAGCGCCTTTCCTGATTTGACCTCTACTGCCAATGATAAAAATTCCCAACTCACAATTGATTTTGACACAACAGAGATTGAGGCACCGTCAACCCCCCAATTCCGCGTCATTGCGGTGGACTTCGGGGTCAAATATAATATCTTACGCCAACTCACCCAACACGGTTGTCAGGTTCAAGTTGTGCCAGCACACACTTCCGCAGAAGATATTCTCGCCGCGGACCCAGATGGTATCTTCTTATCCAACGGTCCCGGCGATCCAGAACCAATTGAATACGGTATCAAGACGATTCGACAATTGATTGGAACGAAACCGACCTTTGGTATCTGTTTGGGACATCAATTGTTAGGACTCGCATTCGGTGGAAAGAGTTTCAAACTCAAATTCGGACATCGCGGCGCAAATCAACCAGTAAAACGATTTGACACAGATCAGGTCGAAATTACTTCACAAAATCACGGTTTCTGTGTGGACATTGACTCACTGCCAAACAATGTAAAGGTGACACATATTAATTTGAACGATCAAACCCTTGAAGGGATGGAACACAGGGAATATCCGATCTTCTCTGTGCAGTACCATCCGGAGGCATCTCCCGGTCCCCATGATGCTAGTTATCTTTTTAAGAGGTTTACAGATCTGATGCGTAAGACGTAATGCGTGAAACGTAAAACGTGAGAAAGACAAACAACGCAATGCTGCAATGAAGTAAAGGAAAAAGTAAAAAATCCTTGCGTCTTCGCGCCTTTGCGTTAAATTCTGTCCCGACAACAATACGATAAGGGTATTTACTATGCCAAAGCGAACTGACATCAAAAAGATCCTAATTATCGGCTCCGGCCCGATTATTATCGGTCAAGCCTGCGAGTTTGACTATTCGGGCACTCAGGCGTGTAAATCCTTGAAAGAGGAGGGGTATGAGGTTGTCCTTGTCAACAGCAATCCGGCAACAATTATGACGGACACGGAGCTTGCAGACCGAACCTATGTCGAACCGATTTTTGCAGATATCGCTGAAAAGATTATTGCTCAAGAGCGCCCTCAAGCGTTACTCCCAACTTTAGGGGGGCAGACAGGGTTGAATGTCTCTGTCGCACTTGCTGAATCAGGTGTATTGGATAAATACAATGTTGAGTTGATTGGTGCGAAACTGAACGCTATCCAAAAAGCGGAAGACCGAGAGCTATTCAAACAGGCGATGATACGCATTGGCTTGGCGGTGCCTAAAAGCGGCATTGCCCATTCGTATGACGATGCGATCTCCATAATTGACGAGATTGGCTTCCCTGCGATTATTCGGCCCGCATTTACGCTTGGCGGCACGGGTGGAGGTATTGCTTACAATATCGAGGAATTTCGAGACATGGTTGAGTACGGATTGGGATTGAGTCCGGTCAACGAGGTGTTAATCGAAGAATCGGTGATCGGTTGGAAAGAATTTGAGCTTGAGGTGATGCGGGATGGGACGGACAACGTCGTGATTATCTGTTCTATTGAGAATTTCGATGCGATGGGAGTTCACACCGGTGACAGCATTACGGTTGCACCCGCCCAGACCTTGACGGACAAAGAATATCAACTGATGCGGGATGCGGCGATTAAGATTATACGTGAAATTGGTGTAGACACCGGCGGTTCAAATATCCAGTTTGCAGTCGATCCAGATACAGGGAAGCAGGTTGTGATTGAAATGAACCCACGTGTTTCTCGAAGTTCCGCGCTCGCCTCGAAAGCGACTGGTTTTCCGATAGCAAAGATCGCAGCGAAGTTGGCTGTCGGATACACCCTTGATGAACTTCCCAATGATATTACCCGCAAAACTCCTGCATCGTTTGAACCGACCATCGATTACGTTGTGACAAAGATTCCGCGTTGGGCGTTTGAGAAATTCGCCGGCACCGATGAGACGTTGACAACGATGATGAAATCCGTGGGTGAAGCGATGGCAATCGGACGGACGTTCAAGGAGTCCTTGCAGAAAGGATTGAGATCCTTAGAAAACGGTTGGGCGGGACTCGATAGCCAACCCATCGAAAAATTGCCGGTCTCGGAACTGCCACAGAAATTGACCATCCCCAACATGGAGCGGATCCTATATATAAAACAGGCTTTCCAGAGCGGAATGAGTATCGATCAGATCCACGGATATACACACATCGATCCATTTTTCCTGTATAATATAAAGGAGATCGTTGATTTTGAAGAGGAAGTCCGGAAAGTTGGAAGCGAGAATAAACTGGAGGCTCTAGATATCTCTCAGCTGCCTGATTCGTCTGTATCTCTGCTCCGCAAAGCAAAACAGTACGGCTTCTCAGATCGCCAGATAGGAGAACTTTGGAACGCTTCTGAGGCAGGTATCCGAGAACTACGGAAGGAGCACGGGATCGAAGCTACGTTTAAGACAGTGGATACCTGTGCTGCAGAATTTGAGGCGGAGACGCCTTACTACTATTCTACCTACGGTATGGAGGATGAGGTCAGACCCAGCCAAAAGAAGAAGATCTTAATCCTAGGCAGCGGTCCGAATCGGATTGGTCAAGGAATTGAATTCGATTATTGCTGTGTTCACGCGGCGCTCGCGCTTAAAGAGGATAACTACGAGACCATTATGGTCAACAGCAATCCCGAGACGGTGAGTACGGATTATGACACTTCGGATCGGCTCTACTTTGAACCGCTCACGCACGAAAATGTGTTGAACATTGTTGATCGGGAAAAGCCGGACGGGGTTATCGTGCAGCTTGGCGGACAGACACCCCTGAATCTCGCGCTTGGACTTCAGAAGGCAGGTGTTCCAATTATCGGGACAAGTCCAGAGGACATTGCGAGATCGGAAGATCGGAAACAATTCACAGAGCTGCTCGACGGACTTGGCTTGAAGCAGCCCCCAAATGGCACGGCAACTTCGGTCAAAGAAGCCACACCAATCGCTGCGGGACTTGGATACCCAGTGATGGTGCGTCCTTCATACGTTTTGGGTGGGCGAGCGATGCAGATTGTTTATGACAAAGATGCGCTGGAAGCATATATGGATTCGGCGGTCGCAGCCTCGCCGGAGCATCCCGTGTTAATTGACAAGTATTTGGAGGATGCAATTGAAGTTGACGTTGATGCAATTTCCGACGGCAACCTCACCGTTGTTGGCGGGATCATGGAACATATCGAAGAAGCAGGGATCCACTCTGGAGACAGCGACTGTGTGTTGCCACCTTACACCCTTGTTGAGGAACAGATTGATACGCTCAAGGAGTATACCGACGCGCTTGCAAAGGCACTCAACGTGCGTGGGCTGATGAATATACAGTATGCGATAAAAAACGATGAGACTTATGTGTTAGAGGTCAACCCGCGCGCATCGCGAACTGTGCCGTTTGTGAGCAAAACCATTGGGGTGCCGTTGGCAAAACTCGCCGCCCGCATCATGACGGGAAAAACTCTTGAAGAACTTGGATTTACGCAGGAGATTGAGCCGGATTATTTTTCAGTAAAGGCACCCGTGTTTCCGTTCAATCGTTTTCCGGGAGCAAATTCTCAACTCGGTCCTGAGATGAAATCGACAGGCGAGGTAATGGGCATTGATGCAGATCTGAGTATCGCTTTTGCTAAAGCACAACAGGCGGTCGGCTATGGTTTACCGCTCGGTGGTCATGCGTTCATCAGCGTGAAAAATAAGGATAAGCGTGCGATTATCTTCATCGCCAAAAAGCTAGTTGATTTGGGCTTTCAACTGATTGCCACGCACGGCACAGCGAAGGTGCTTCGTCGTAACGGCATGGAGGTGACGCTGGTTCATAGTATTGGTAAAGGGCGCCCAACCATCCACGATTACGTTAAAAACAATGCCGTCGATCTGATTATCAATACACCTACCGGGTATGCGCATCGTCCAAATGAAGAATTAATTCGGCAGATGGCGATTGATTACGGGATTACCCTATTTTCTACGATTGCAGGGGCGTCAGCGGCAATCAATAGCATTGAGGCACTCCGCCGTGGCGAGATAACTGTGACCCCATTACAAGATTATTATTGAAACGGAAAACGTGAAGCGTAAAACGTGAAACGTGAGGAACTCAGAAAATACATCGTGCATTGGTCGAAAGTTACCCGAATTGGCTTACCGTGCAATATTGAGTGCCCATTGTAATTTCACAGAACGTTTTTGAATCTAGCAATATAACATGACATACTACATAATATTGATAGGAAGGAGATAAAAATGGCAACTAATCAGGTTGAAAGAAACACGCGTCTGGTGCGTGCGCTTGATGAGATTTTGGATAGTTTATCGTTTGATGTTGCTCGCCCGATAAAGGTCTTAAAGTTGGCGGAAGGCAAAGAAGTTGTTGTGGTGCAATCGAATGCGTTTACAATCTCGCGGATTTACACGTCCGGGCGCCCCGATGGCAAGAGACCTCATGGGCGGGAGTCCTACTATGAGTACTTCTGCGAACAACTTGAGGATTATAAACAGCAGCATGGTAGCGACGAAGGATTCGGTTTAACACCGGAGGATTGGCGTGTCTTATTCCGAGAATCGTACGATAGGTATACCCGTTATCTGCTGTTCGCAGGGATTAAACGGTGGGCGGATGTCAAACGCGACACCAACACGAATCTTGCCGTTACGAATATGGCAAAGAAATTTGCCCCTTCCGAGATTGCGTGGGAAAGCTACCAATATAAAGGCTATATGCTAATGATGAACAGCATGGCGAATGCTGAACTGCGTCTAATGGAGGACGACCGTCCAGGTGCATTGGATCAGGTCAATTTAGGAATTCAACAGATCGGAAAATTCTGTGGTGAGTGTTTGCGCGAGAACTATGGCGACGCAGAAAATGTCACCCGTGAACGTTATTTGAGTAACCTGATTGAGTTTCGGTCAGATCTGGAATCGGTAGAAGAGGGACTAGAAGACCGCGGAGCGAGCGACGAAGATGAGGACGATGCGGTGGATTTCCTAGAGGAGTTGGAAGAACTTTTGGAGGAGGAGAACAGGAATTAGGTTTTTACTTGCATCTTGGATTAATCTCATATAACCGCCTCGGTGTTTGACAGATAGCCCGACGATTACAGCGTTTTCCGAATTGACGACAGCAAAATGTCAACGCACGCTAACTATCGAGATGCTTTTATCCGTCCCCAAGTACTTGCCAAAGTCTTGTGCGTCGTTACAGCAAATGCCGACGTTATTATTTCAAAATCATCAATCAGCACAACTTCGCGGGTCGGGCTGTAGGTTAATAGCCCTACCCTTCCTTTACCTTGCGTTGCTACTTTCATCTCGATAACTTGCTTTGATTTGCCTTCGGGTCCCACGAATACAGTATGTTCACCGCTTTTGACCTCGATTTTAACCTCAAACCACTGATTCACGGGTTTCCTGTCCCAGCCCTGTATCGGCTTTGCGGTACTTTGTCTACTAGACAGACCATTCCACTTAACTACTTCACAATCCAGCCACTTCAGCCCTTCAGGTTTCCTATCGGGTTGCATCTCAGCGGACAGGGTCACTTGATAATGCGGAAGATGCGGTGTCTCCTGTAGCCGATAAAACACCCCAATCTGGCACCACCCTCCTTCTAGCCATTTCATTTTATAGTATATCGTTCCATTGGTAAATTGGAGATCTTTTATCGCAATGAGGTTCCACATTCCACCTGATGCGAATCGAAGCGCACCATCTACAATCTCTAATTGGAATGGATCATCGACATTATTCCTAGATTTCCAGTGATCATCGGTTTCGCGTAGGACTTCCAATCGGTTTAACTGTTCTGGATTTTCAAAATCCAAAACTAGCGCGGCAGAATGAGCGCCTAAGAACAAAACCAAAGTACATAAAAAAATGGTTGTCAACGCTTCTTTTTTCACGGGACACCTCTCCTGTTGGGAAAGAATATTCCCAGAATTGGGACTTACGCAAAGGAATTAAAGACAACTAAAATCATACAAATTTCTGTTAAGGAACTTCGACTCCTTCAAAAACCTGTTTGATAATCTGTTCGGAAGAAATCTCTTCCGCCTCCGCTTCGTAGCTGACGATAACGCGATGTCTGAGGACATCCATGCCAACCGCGTAGACATCTTCTGGCGTTACATACCCGCGATGACGGAGGAAGGCGTGGGCTTTGGCAGCCGTTGCAAGAAAAATCGTTGCCCGCGGCGATGCGCCATATTCGATAAGATCTGTGAGTTGGTCTAATTGATACCTTGCTGGCTCGCGTGTGGCGCAGACGAGATCGACAATATAGTTTTCGATCTTCTCGTCCATGTAGATCTCACGGACTGTTGTACGGAGTTGGATAATTTCTTGGGGCGATATGACCTGTTGAATCGGTTGGCGTTCTTCACGTGTGAGTTGCCGTAAGATAGAAAGTTCCTCTGTCCGCGAGGGATAGGTCACCTGCAATTTGAGCATGAACCGATCTACCTGTGCTTCCGGCAGGGGATAAGTTCCCTCTTGCTCGATTGGGTTTTGGGTTGCTAGGACAAGGAATGGTGGGTCGAGGGGGTAGGTTTCATCGCCGATTGTGACCTGACGCTCTTGCATCGCTTCGAGGAGTGCGCTTTGAACTTTGGCGGGTGCACGGTTAATCTCGTCGGCGAGAACGAGGTTCGCAAAAATAGGACCCTTTTTGACATAGAAATCGCCCGAACGTTGGTTATAAATTTGGGTGCCAATCAGATCGGCGGGCAGAAGGTCAGGGGTAAATTGCAGGCGTTTGAAAGAGACGGCAATCGTGTTGGACAGTGCTTGGACAGCGGTTGTCTTGGCGAGACCGGGAACACCCTCTAACAGGATATGACCGTTGCAGAGCAATCCGATAATCATCCGCTCGATCATATACCTCTGCCCGATAATAACCTTCCGTATCTCTTCAAAGATCTCTTCAACGAAGGTGCTCGCCTCCTGAATCTTTTCGTTCAACACCGTCAGATCAGATTCTCTCATCCTTGCTCCTCGATTCGGGCGAACACCGAGATTCAGCCTTGAAGCCTTCTCCTGTAATGTCTATACATCTCACTATCTTCATCCGCTTCTTCATCCGCTTCAAATTCATCTGCTTCAACGAGTGCCACAACAATTTGGCTTTCAAGAAACTCCCGTGCCGTCTGATAGATGCGGTCTAGTTCTGAGCGGGAGGGACGATGCCTAGAAAATTGAACCATATCGCATGATAGGAGAATCTCACCAACATGATCTGTCACGCTATCAGTCAAACCGTTGGGGAGTGCGGATAAGATTTGTCCTGTAGGAGCATCGAGGCTCTTAATGTGATACTTTTCTCCCACATACTGCTTGATAATTATTGCAATTGCTTCATAGTATTCTTGGATACGGTTCGATTCGCGCAAGGATAGTACCCCCTCTAGGTCTGCAAGTGCAATAGACTCAAGGGTATACTCATCGCTTTCTAACTGCCGATTCGGTTCTGTCAATGGATCAAGGTTGTCGGGAGGAACGGCGTCGTGAGGAGACCTATGAGATGGCGCAGAGGCTGTATACGTTGGTGGCGATATATCCCAATTTTTAGGTGCCTGTCGCCGTGGGAATAAGCCACTGAATGAGGATTTGTTCCGGCGCAACCAGACATAGATAACGCATCCGATGCCAATGACAAGCAGCGCCGGGACCACCACGCCAAGAATTGCGCCAAAAATGCCCGGATTTCCGCTATTGCTGTTGAAATCATCACTCGCTGCAAAGAGGTGGGCAGTGCCCAGAGCAAATTGGACACAAATTGAAACAGAGGTTGCGTTAACTATTCGTCGCACAAATTATGTTCCTTGATCTTTCTGAAGATTGTTCGTTTTGAGACCCCTAAGATTTTTGCAGCTTTTGCTCTGTTATTGCCAGCATATTGGAGTGTCGATCGAATAACTTCCTTCTCAATCTCTGCCATTGACATTCCCACTTCAACCTGCAATCCCGATGAGGGCAAGGCTGCTGCGCCAGTATCTATAACAGTGGGAGCGGAGAGGATAACGGGAGAGCTGACGCCGGCGGTTTTGAGAATATGCTCCGGAATATCATCGATGTCGAGTTCTGGTCGGTTCGACATAATAACCATACCCTCAATGCAGTTCCTCAACTCTCGCACATTTCCCTGCCAGTCATATGCCATCAACACTCGCAGCGTGCGGGAAGTCATACCCTTGGTCATCATCCGGTTTTCCCGGCAAAATTCTTCTGTGAAAGCTTTGACTAGGAGTGGGATATCCTCGCTTCGCTCACGGAGCGGTGGTAGGGCAATCCGTATCACGTTCAGGCGATCGTAGAGATCGGGTAGAAACTTTTCCTGTTCCACCGCCTTTTCAAGATTACGGTTCGTAGCACAGATAACGCGAACATCGATTTCTATTAATTCATTCCCGCCAACACGCTGAAACTCCCTCTCAGCAAGCACCCGTAAGAGTCTTGCTTGGTTTGACAAACTTAACTGCCCCACTTCATCGAGAAATAGCGTTCCTCCGTGTGCTGCTTCAAATCGCCCTTTCCGCGTCTGATACGCGCCTGTAAACGCACCTCGTTCGTGTCCAAAAAGTTCGGATTCCGCCAGCCCTTCGTTCAGGGCTGCACAGTTGAATATAACGAGGGGACCCCGCCTTAAACTTCGGTGGTGCATAGCGCGGGCGACCAGTTCTTTTCCGGTGCCGCGTTCCCCACGGATCATGACCGTGGCTTTTGTCGGAGCGACCTGTGCAATGAGGTCTCGAATCTCTTGGATTCTTGGTGAATGCCCTGTTAATTGGATGAGTCCGACTCGCTCATCAATCTGGGACTGTAGTTGCCGATTTTCTAGGGTGAGCTGCTGATTTTCAAATATCTTGCGGAGGAGGGCTATCAGTTGCGCTGGGTTGAGGGGTTTAGGGAGAAAATAGCTGGCTCCCATGTGAATCGTGGCTTTGATACCAACATCGGTTTCTAGGACGTTTGGCATTGTGATGAAGATCACGCCGACATCGGGATTCCGATCGTAGGCGGCTTCAAGGAGTTTGAGTCCGTCAACACGCTCTCCTATAAGTGGGGCAATCAGGACATCAATATCCAAGCGTTCGATGCGGTCTAACGCCTCATACATCGTGCGAGTTGCGAGCACATGCAACCGTTCGCGCTCAAGTGTGAGACAAATCATTTCGCGCTGTCGTTGGTCCGGATCAACAACGAGGATAGTGGTTTGATCGTTCATTGTGCTAGCCCAGTTTTTGCCTGACAATTTGGCTAATAACCGAATTGTCTGCTTTGCCCCTCAACTGTGGAACGAGTGTACCCATGACTTTGCCCATATCTCGCATTGATGTCGCCCCTAGCTCCTCAATCGCACCTGTGACGGCGGCTTCGATTTCTTCCATCGAAAGTTGGGCAGGAAGGAATTCTTGCAATGCATTAATCTGTTCCATCTCAGCTTCAACAAGGTCATCGCGATTGGATTTACGCAGCTGTTCCAGTGCGTCCTTCCGTTTCTTAATCTGGCTAGCGATTACTTCTAGAACGCCGTCATCCTCCAACTCAACCTTACTGTTGATTTCCTTATCCCGGACAGCACCGCGCACCATGCGAATCGCAGACAGACGATTTTTGTCTTTTGCCCGCATCGCTTGTTTCATATCTTCATTTAACTGTTCTTTGAGTCCCATAACAAATCCTTTATTTTTTTATATAATCTATTGTAAGCAGGATGAAATAATACCCGATCTCTCTACCTTCGTCAAGCCGAAAAATGGTGCAATAAACTTCGCAAGACAAGATGTGTTTGGCATGAATTAAGCCCTTGTAAGCGACCAATTCTAATCTCTGCAATCCACACCACGAAAATACTAATCGTAGTATGTAAAACGATAGTTAGGGTATAAAGTTACTATCAACCCTTTCTTATTGCAGTGATTCAGAACCACTCTGCTAGTTTGCTATATGTTTGAGGTGCGGGGCTGCTTTCCCCTGCGAGGTGTATTCCAAGCAGATGATCCCGTAATAGCTGCAATCCTGTAGGGGTATCTACATCGTACCATGGCGGTAGCAACCCCAATCGCGCATTAATCTCCTGAATTTTCCCAAGTGTTTGGCGGAAGACAACTTCGGTACTCCAGGCGATTTCCTCGAAGATAGCGGGAATTGACAAAGACGCCCCGTGTTTTGAAAAGCCGATCAGGTAGTAGCCACCGTCCACGCTGGGACCGATAACGATATCGCGTGATTCTAATAGATCAAGCGCATGTTCGACATACCAAGTTGGCAGCGTTGGGCTATCTGATCCCACAAATAGAAATTTAGCATACCCCTGATCGTACGCCCAACGCGCAGCGGCAATTAAGCGTTCCCCAAGCGATGCACCCATCTGAGGGATATAAACCGGATCTTCACCGATTAGGGTTTGTAGTGCGTCTAAACCTTCGGGCGGTGTATAGGCAATTACACGGTGAGCTGTAGAGATTGTGGAAAGGGCATTGTACCAATCGACGAGGAACGCCTGATAGAGTGACGCAGCCTGCTCTGGTGAGAGATAAGGTATGAGGCGGGTTTTGACTTGGCCGGGAACGGGGTTTTTGACAAAGACTATGACACAAGCAGCCATATTTTGCCCCCTAGTTGCATGTTGTAACGGGTATCTGCTTGATGGGGCAGGAAGGCGGATTGCAAATCTGATGATTCTGGTAAGCTCGGCTGGCGTTGGCTCCAAGCTATGGCAATCACAATGCAAGCGATAATAATTGCTAGAAAAGCGATTAGATTTCCTTTGAGGGTTCCATTGCTGCGATCAATCTGATATTTTGCAATGCAGCCGGTGACTACGGCGAGTAGAGCAAGAATTATACTGGCATACCACGGTAGTTGGACAATCACACCCAGAAGGGCAACCAACGATACCCACAGCCCGAACTTGGCAAGACCGTTGATTTGAACTTCCACTGCGCCGGCATTGTCAGCCGCAGACTCTGTTTGTTGACGGTTTTCCGAACGGGTTGGCGGCACATCACGATAGGTGGCTTCGACTAAATGGGTAAATTCTGCGAATAACTTCTCTCGTCTAAGCCATTGGGACAGGTTCGGATACTCGTGCCTGATGAGAATTGAGAACTCTTGGCGTTGGGCACTAAAATCGGTAAACTCTTCCCATCGGTCTTCTTCGACCATATAATAGGGTGTTGGTCCAACTTGCAGTTCATATCCCCGTCCGACGTGATGGGCAATTTTACCGATCCCCTCGCGCTCCGCAATTATGGTTGCTGCTTCTGCTGTTGGCGTTGGTGGAAGATCGCTTTCTGAAGCCTTGTCGGCACGTTTCAGAAGGGATTCTCTTTCATCATCCGCATCCCGATTTTCATATTCTTCATTCGTTATTGCCAGGCCAGTTCGACTAACGATTTCTAAGGCATCGACTCGGTCATCGGGGTGGACGGAAAGAATAATCTGACGTTGTCTATCCGCGTTCCGCAGGTAGTCAGGGCGGCAACGAATCTGTTCGTTCCCAAGCATTGTCTGAATCAGGTTTGATTCCCACTCGTCTGTCGTGCGATAGATTTCAACCCAATCGTCGGTACTAAAAAGTAGGTCGTTGTTTTGAGCCACGATTTCCCCTCTGCGATGCTGCTTTGTTACACTTGACACAACCTGCTGTACAATGGACTACAGGTCCGGGCTATAAAGGATCGCGTCATCAATTCGTGGATAGTCAACAAGTTCACTCGGATCAAATAGAATGTTTAACTCACGTTCCGCGTTCTCAGGGGAATCTGAAGCGTGGACAACGTTGTGAGTGATGTCGATCGAGAAATCTCCACGAATACTGCCGGGTTGGGATTCATTGGGTCTTGTTGCCCCGTTTACTAGACGCACTAACTCTATGGCATCTCGCCCTTCAAGGGCGATTGCTACGATCGGCGTCGAGGTCATAAATTGGATGAGGTAGTCGTAAAAAAACTTCCCCTGATGTGGCGCGTACAGTTGATCCGCTCGATCTTTTGGAAGTTTGAGTAATTTAAGTCCTACTAGTTTGAGACCCTTGCGTTCAAAGCGGGCGATGATTTCACCGATGAGTCCGCGTTGAACGCCATCAGGTTTAATCAAAACTAAGGTTTTCTCTGGATCCATTTAACCGCCTATTTGTCATAATATGTAATGGGTGAGTGGCACAGACAAAGATTCCACCACCCTGCCACTCACCTATTACTGCGTTATAAGGTTTTTTCTAATTCTTTTAGTAATTCCTTCTGTTTTCTTGTCAATGAGCGTGGGATTTTGATCTTGATTTGGACGCGCAAATCGCCTTTACGCCTCGACGAATCGACAACACCAGCCCCACGGACTCTCAACTGTTGCTCCGGCTGCGTGCCCGCGGGGATCTTCAGATCGATCTCTCCCTTCAGGGTCGGAATACGCACTTTCCCGCCCAAGGCTGCAGTCGTGAAAGGCACTGTGGCTTGGGTCACAAGATCTAGGTTCTCCCGCTTGAAATCTGGATGCGGTTGAACAGCGATTTTCACAATCAGTGAACCACGCTGTCCACTCGCAGTCAGATCTCCTTGACCGGCAAGGCGCAATGATTGACCGTCTTTAATCCCCGCCGGAATCTTAATGGTAAGGGTTCTATCGTTTACCTGAATCCGCTTTTCCGCACCCAGTATCGATTCCTCAAACGGGATTTTCAATTTTGTGCGCAGATTACCGCGGCGTTGTGGGCCGAAACCGGTGGGATTTTCCCTACTGAATACATCTCCGAAGACATCGCCGAAATTCCCAAAGACCTCACGCCCAAAAATATCTCCAAAGTTGGTGAAAATGTCCTCAAAGTTCGTGTATCCTTGAAATCCAGCGTTATGGACTCCTGCGTGCCCACGTATGTCGTAGATCTTCCGCTTCTCTGAATCCGATAGCACGTCGTAAGCATTTGAGGCTTCTTTGAACTTCTCTTCCGCTGTCTTATCTCCCGGGTTCTTATCGGGATGATGCTGCAGCGCGACCTTGCGGTAAGCACGCTTAATCTCCTCTGGAGAGGCGTTCCGATTCACCCCAAGGACTTCATAGTAATCTCTCTCTGCCATCTAATTTTCCCTGTGTTTCAAACGGTATTATGCGTCGTCGTCGCCACTAGAACTTAGTTTTTCATCAAGGCTATACTTACCGGGCCCAATCAGAATCAAACTTAGAAAAACAATGCCAGCTTTGAGTGCATGCGCAGCACCGCCAACACCCTCCCCGCGACTCAGATGGCTTACAGCAGCGACCAACATCGTTATTGTCAAAAGGATACAAGCGGGTCTAATAAATAATCCAAGGATGAGACAGATGCCCCCCAAAGCCTCCGAAATCGCAGCCATGAATCCCCAAAACGCCGGTAGGAACGTAATACCAAAGGCTCCCATTGCTGCGCCGAGCCTTTCCCATTTCTCTGGACCACCAAACAGTTTCGGAAGCCCATGAAAGAGGAACAGACACCCAAATCCGATCCGAAGGATTAATAAACCGATATCTCGATGTTTATCCAAAAATGTCAAGACCATTTGTTTGTGTCTCCTTTCACTTTTGATTGTTGGAAGATTCCTAGCACGTTGCATAACATTCTTGGCTCAATTGGCTAAAGCCTATAGCGCAACCATTCTAGGTATTTTCTGCCCAAACTC
This sequence comes from Candidatus Poribacteria bacterium, assembly GCA_003635265.1. Taxonomy (GTDB): domain Bacteria; phylum Poribacteria; class WGA-4E; order WGA-4E; family PCPOR2b; genus PCPOR2b. The sequence continues at coordinate 98,844 of PYIZ01000045.1, read as the reverse complement.
ACCCTCATGAAAACAGAGGTGAAAACAAGGAAATGATAGGCGATTCTAAGAAAATAATCAAGAAAAAAATGCGAGACGGTTTTATAAGCATAAGCGCAATTTCTTGTTGACAACGCACTCCAAGTGGGGTATGTTAAAGAAAATTGTAATGGTTGAATTTATAACTTTGCCCGTCGGTAGGCAGCATGTGGCTATAAGGTATCATAAACTATTTCTGAAAAGGACGATGGATACAACAAAAAAAGGAAGTTTTTTATGGCAAAAATCAAAGAGATTCGATGTATTCGTACACGGGTAAATGGGACTTGGGTTATTGTGAAAATTACTACTGATCAGCCGGGACTCTACGGCATCGGTTCTGCCAGCGACCACTACCATGCGCAAACGGTCGTCACGGCGATTGAGGAGTGCATTGCCCCTCGCCTGATTGGTCGGGAAGTTGGGCATATTGAAGACATCTGGCAGTCCACCCTGACCAGTGGTTACTGGCGGAATGGAGCAATTTCAAACACCGCACTGGGCGGAATCGACATGGCGCTCTGGGACATCAAGGGGAAAGAGGCTGGGATGCCAGTCTATCAACTGCTCGGTGGTCCCTGTCGTTCCGCCGTGCCGTGCTATGCCCACGCTGGCGGCGGCGATTTCGTCGAGCTTGAGGACGACATCCGTCGCTACATGGAAGAGGGCTATTCGGTCATTCGATGTCAGCTTGGTGGGTACGGCGGTGGCGGATTCATTGATGCTGATAAAGCAGGGCAGCCAAAGAACCCTTGGTCCAACGCTCCTGCCTTTGATGATGAAGCATACATTGAGAGTATCCCGAAAATGTTTGAATATCTGCGGTCGAAGTTGGGGTTCGGACCGAAGCTCACGCACGACGTGCACGAACATCTCCGTCCGCAGTGTGCGGTCACGTTGTCGAAACTCCTAGAGCCGTACCGCCTCTTTTTCCTTGAGGATGTCCTCTCGCCCGAGCAGATCGACTGGTTTCGCCTGATTCGACAGCAGTGCACCACCCCACAGGCGATGGGTGAGCTGTTTATCAATCCCCACGAATGGACGCCACTCATCACTGAACGACTTATTGACTTCGTCCGAGTCCGGGTATCGAAGGGCGGCGGTATTACTCCATGCAGGAAGATTGCTACCCTCTGTGAATGGTTCGGCGTCAATACAGCGTGGCAGGAAGGTGGAGACAATGACCCCGTTAACCAAGTGGCGGCAATGCACTTGGATCTGGCAAGCTGGAGTTTCGGTATTCAGGAGGAGAACCACTTCAGTCAAGAGGAACTTGACATCTTCCCCGGTCACGCAATCCTTGAGGGCGGATACCTCTATGCGAATGACCAACCGGGACTGGGGATTGACATTGACGAGGCGAAGGCGGCGGAAATTCTAGATGCCGAACGAGCGAAGGTACCCAATTATGCCGCTGAAGATCGGAAAGCGGATGGATCGGTAGTCAGACCGTAGTTGATAGCTAAATTGGAATTGAAGATAAAATATAGTTGTCTCAACCATAGGAAGGAGATTGACAATGTTAAAAGCATCAATCGCAACTAGCTTTAATTGTCCGGGACCAGGCACCAACGGGCTTGCTTGGCAAGACGATGCCATCTGGAGCGTCGAAGGTGGCGGAACGTTACACAAAATTAATCCGCAGACCGGTGAGGTTATCCTTACCGTAAATCCACCTACATCGGGTTCCAGCGGACTTGAATGTGATGGCAGCCATTTCTGGTATTCTGACATCGGCGAAAAAATCCTGTACAAATTAACCGTGTCGGATTTGCAAGTTGTCACCTCATTTCAACCGCCGGGACCGAGCCCGCATGGACTCGCTTGGGATGGTGAATCCCTGTGGAGTGCCGATGTGCAATCGGATCGGCACTATAAGGTGTCTCCTGACACTGGGGAAATATTGGCAGAATTTCCTTCGCCCGGCACACGACCGCACGGCATTGCTTGGGATGGAACGACGCTGTGGAGTGCGGACACCGACACGCATGTAATCTCCCAAATTGACCCGAATTCCGGGGAGGTTCTCGATTCCTTTGAATGTCCCGGCGAGCCGCACGGCTTGACGTGGGATGGTGCCAATCTTTGGTACGGCGATGACGCAGAGAAAACGATATGCAAAATCGCGTTAGAACGCACCTAGCGGAAACTCCCCGATAAAATCGGGATTCAAAGCAACCTGAATTCTGAGGTCAGCTATGACGCGAACGATTGGTATCGGTGTCATCGGTATGGGGTGGATGGGGACTGTGCACAGTCGCTCCTACCGACAGATTCCGACCCGCTTTCAAGACTGTGGGGTTCAGCCGCGCCTAGTCATCTGTGCTGATGAGGTGGAAGCCCGTGCCCGCGAGGCGCAGACGTTTCTGGGCTTTGAACAATACGCCACGGATTGGAGACAGGTTATCGCCGATCCGGAGGTGGAGCTGGTCAACATCACCGCGCCAAACAGTATGCACCTCGAAATTGCGACAGCGGCTGCCGAAGCAGGGAAACATATCTTCTGCGAAAAGCCTGTTGGTCGAAATCCGCAAGAAACTGCTGCTATTGAAGATGCTGCGCGACGAGCTGGCGTTTTGACCTGTGTGGGCTATAATTACCGGTGGACACCGCTTGTGCAGTACGCCCGACAACTGATTGAGGAGGGACGTCTCGGCAGGCTCACGCACTATCGTGGACGTTTCTTTGCGGGTTACGCTAGCAATCCACACGCCGTGCTTTCATGGCGTTTCCAGCGCGAGGTAGCGGGATTGGGAACTTTGGGCGACCTGATGTCACATGTCGTTGATATGGCACAGATGATAGCCGGTCCGATCAACCGTTTGGTGGGCAACCGCGAGACTTTCTTCTCAGAACGTCCGCTTGCTACGCCCGGCGAAGGCACCCATTTTTCTGTCCGCACAGATGGTCCGAAAGGTGAAGTTACCAACGAAGATTACGTCGGCGCACTGGTTCAATTTTCCAATGGAGCGCACGGCACACTGGAAGGGTGCCGTGTCATAAATGGTCCCGAGTGTCAGATGGCGTTTGAGGTGCACGGCACACGTGGGGCGTTAAGCTGGGACTTTGAGCGCATGAATGAGATCCACCTGTTCCTTTCCGGCAACGATAGTGCGCCCAACGGCTACACCCGTATTGTGAGCGGTCCCGAACACCCGTTTCATGCACATTTCAATCCTGGCCCCGGTGTCGGTTTAGGATACGAAGATTTGAAAATGATCGAATCCTATCAATTCCTGAAGTCAATTCGGGATGGACGCCAAGGTGAGCCTGCTTTTCGTGAGGCGTTGGCTGTGGCTAAGGTGTTAGGTGCGATTGAACGTTCATGGGAAACGGAGCGTTGGGAAGAGATACACGCCTAGTTTGCTTGATCAAGAAAGAGTTTCCGTAGGGAACGCAGATCTGCGTTCCCTATATAGGTTATCTTACCTAGCGAATACCTCAAAGACTTCATGTGCTTTCGTAGAATAGGAGGGTAAGATGAAAATTCGCGAAGATTTGATGATAGTTGGTAACAAATTCCCAAACTTTGAGCGTCCCGACCAAGATGGCATCATCAGAACGCTGGAGGATTTAATGCGTGGATGGCCCACGGTCTTGGTCTTCTGGCGCGGGGCGTACTGACCGAAGGATGTTCTCCAGTTGGAGAATTATGCAAAGGATTTACAGCCTGAATTAGAGGTCAACTACTGTAGACTGATCGCTGTCTCCGTTGATGATCAGGAAACAACGAGAGCCCTTCGCGATCGTATCGGCGCGACGTGGCCCTTCTTGGTCGATCTTGATCGGGCGTTGATCAATGAATTAGACACCGTAGACAACACGGATCCCAACCACTCGCCGATCCCCATCCCCTATACCTTCGTCCTTGACAGCGATCGCGAGATCTACAAAATTTACAACGGCTGGTGGTTTGTTGGAAGGCCCACGGTGGAGGAGCTGCGGCACGATTTGCGAGCACTATTAGCGCGTCGAGACGACTATGAATATGACCGTGCGTGGGATGTTTCGGCGGAAGCGAGAGAGAAAGCGTTTCTCTAAACTTTTGCGCCGGCGTAGATCCCATCGACAATTGCTTGGTCTGTCCACATCTCTTCCGGTGTTATCAGGGGTGTCGATCTGCCAAGAACACAGTCGATGAAGTGAAAGACCTCGCGGCGCAGCCGGTTGCTCGAATGGTCATGGAAGGAATCTGCAACGCCGGGGGCAATATGCTCGGTCACATCGGCGTAATCGCCATCCTGCCAAGTCAGTAATCGCAACGGTGTCACCGAAGCGTAGCCTTGTGTCCCCCACACCTCGACGCCGTGATCGGCTATCTGCGGCGGTGCCATCCACATACTCTCGACAGACAGCGTGACTCCATCGGCGAAGTGGACATAACCGCTGACCAGATCTGGATCGTCGTAGCTGCCTCGGAGGGGTTCCAATTCAGGGGGTAGCGCAGGAAGGTCGGCAAAACGTGAAAGTGCCTGCCCATGCACGGAGATGAGAGGTGGATTGCCGAGGAACCAGATTGCCAGATCTGTTGGGTGAATTCCCGTTCTGGCGAGTGAACCACCCCCTGATCTCGCTTTGTAGTGGGATCCGCGGATCGGTACGCTAGCGGCAAATGACCAAGCGCGGGCAAAGCGAGGTCCCCCGATACCACCATCGCGGATAAAGCGGTGCACGACCTGTGCATCATCGCGGAATCGGAAATTATAACCGACCATCAGAATCCTGTCTACTTCTTTTGCCTTCTGGAGCATCTCCTCTGCTTCTGCTAAGGAGGGTGCCATCGGCTTGGCGGCGAGGACGTGTGCACCGGTATTCAACGCATGAATAGCCACGCGTGGACGGACATCTGCCATCGTTCCAACCATGACCACATCGAGGGATTCTTGGTCGATCATCGCTTTATAGTCTGTGTAAAGCGATGGGCGTGGTTCTTTGCCTCCCTCATCAAAGACTTCGCGTGCTGCCGTTTCCGCCTGTGCTAGATCGATGTCGCAGAGTGCAACCAAACTAGCGTCACGGTTTTCGACGACATTGTCTATATAAGCGTTACGTCCAAAACCACCGCAGCCAACAACGCCGACGCGCAGTAGACGGGATTTGTTGGTCATTGTCTTTCCTTCTTTTTTGGTGTTTTTGTGGGTTCTCTTGCCGGGGAGTTACGGTCCTCTCACCTTTTCCACGCCCAATTCCTCTAGCCGTGCCGCCATCTTCTCACGCCGAGGACTGCCCTTTTCCATCATCTCCTTACTGTAGACGAACGGTTGCCCCTCACTCAACTGGGATTCAACTATCGTCCGAAGATCTTTGATCGCGAGCAGGTCATCTTGGGGGTCCGGCATATAGCCGATGAACATCGTCCGCCGGGGCTGACCATCCTTGCGTTTGAAAGCAGAGTGCCACAGGCGAGTGTCCCATAATACAACGTCTCCGGGACGGGTCTGCACGGAGAGAACTCCCGGAATTGCATGAGGATCGAGGCGTAAACGGGGTCTCCCCCTATCCCAATAGCCACAGGAACGGAAAAGTGCCGCGGAGTATTCGGGGTGGTGGCTGCCGGGAATCAGATTCAACGATCCGAAGTCTTTGGACTGCTCGTCGAGGTATATGGCACTCTTGAGTGTGGTGTTGTGTCGCCCCGGCTGACCGTCGGTGTGCCAAGGGGTATCATCTCGGTTCGCCCACATATCGCTACCGGCGATGTAGAGGCACTCCATTCCCCAGATATCGCGCATGGCTTCCATCACACCGGGCTGCTCAATTAAATCTGCGAAAGCATCGTCCGCTTGGACAAAAGGACCAAGCATCCGTGTCCCATTTTTCGCGAAATAGTTGTAGACCGGTGCGTCTGCAATGACGCGGCTGTGTGCCTCCTGTAGACGGTCTACCTCTTTCTCGGTCAGACATCCTCTCAAAACAGTAAACCCGAATGTCCAAAACTGTCCAACTTCCAAATCGGATAACATTGGATACCTCCTCCTTCTTGCAAGGGATTCAAATTTTGGCTCTACTCACTCAGGTCCGTACTGTCCCATATATCCGGTGCGTCCGCCGAGGATCTCTTTAAGTTCCCCTTCGCTTGCGTCAATGACTTCCTGCGTCGGGCTGCATCCAGGCCAACACTGCATCCACGGCGGGGTGAAGCCGTAAAACATCGTATAACGGGTTCGCTCGGAGAGAATCGGGACGCCGGTATGAACCAACGCCTCCGTGAAGTGCATCACCGATCCTGCCTTTGCTTCAATCTGAACCACCATCGCGGGATCGAAAATTTCTTTCCAATCCTGCGCCTCGATTCGGTGTGAGCCGTCCAAGATCATTGTGCCGCCATTTTCGAGATCAACGTCCGTCAGGTAGGTGGCGTTGTTGAGAAATGTTGTGTTGATGTAGGGATGGTTGTTCGCCGGCACGATACCATATTTCGGTCGAATGCCGCGGTGCCAACCCATCTTTTCCGTATCTCGAAGTTCATCGCGCTGTGTCGTTCGGTTGGGGTGCGGGGACTTTATCATCGCATGACAGCACTCAAAACGTGGCGGCGTTCCCAAAAGCTGCTTCAGAACAGGAAGGATTTTCGGCGACATAATCCAATCCCGATAGATCTGGTCGTAGTTCACCATGTTGTTGATATTTTTGATGTCCTCGGTGTCCTTCATCGTCGAGACTTTTCTTTCATAGAGGTGATCCAGTCCACGCTTGAAGGCATCAATTTCTTCAGGGTTGAATACGTCCTCTTGAAGCACCCAACCGTGAACAGCAAAATGGTAGAGTTGTGCATCGGTCAGCATCGCTAACTCCTATCAGGGATTGTTTTTTTAAAGCAAAGCCGCAAAGAAAGATATAGGACTTACGCAGTTTGTATCAGTAGGGAACAACGATCGTTGTTCCCTACACAGAGCCGATCGCTAATATCTAAATTTTCCCCTCTTTTTTCCACCGTTCCATGAGCTCTTTCTTGTACGCCTCCTGACGTTCTTTGTCCGCCTTGGCGCGTTGGGCGTAATAGACAAGTCCCAATGCCCGGCGCGGGTTCGCTGTGGTATTGGAACCAGCACGGTGAATCGTCATGCAGTGATGCACGATCATATCGCCCGGCGCAGCATGGATAGCTGCTTCCTCTTGGTAATCCGCTTCACCGTAGTCTGTGACCCCTAGGGAGAACCCGAACACCGCTGTCTGATCGTGGGGTCTCATACCTCGACGGTGAGAGCCGCGTACATAGTGGATGCAGCCGTTCTCGTCGTTCACCGTATCCAGTGCCAACCACAACGTCAGTGCCTCATTCGGTTCGAGCATGAAATAGAACCCATCTTGGTGGGGTGGTGTTTTTGCATCGCTGCGGGCGGGTTTAGTGAACCATTCCATATTTTTGCTTATAACGCCATCGTCTAGCAGCAATTCCGCCAACTTGGCAAACCGATCACTCTCGGTAAGTCCCTTAAAATGGTCGTCGTAAGATGCCATGCCCTGCAACCGCATAATGCTTTCGGTCTGCCCCTTGACCTCATAAAAGGCTGCGTCCGACGGCAATCCGGGCAACGCCTCTGCGATAAACCGGTCGATGTGAGCGTTTAACGCCTCTGTCTCTTGTGGGGTGTAGAAGCCGGGAATGACCACAAATCCATCTCGGTCAAAAGCCTCCTTGAGTTGTTGTGAATTTTTCTGCCAGTCCATCTGAACTCCTTTCCATTACCGCGTCATTAACCTTCCAATCGTAATTTTACCCAGCGTGTATGGGTGACTCCCGCCACAGTACACCAGAAATAGGTCATTATATCTCCGTCTGGCAGGGTTGTCCCACCGGGCTTGCCGAAAGCGATTTGCATATGTTCAGCGAGGAAGTTCTCGTTCTCAGGTTCGCCGAGGGTCGCCTCTTTTCCGGCGTCAAAAACCACTACCTCGTCCTCTACATCGAAATGCTCAAGATCTTCAGTCAATGCCACATGGATGCCTTGGGGTTCGTGTCGGAAATTGTAGATTGCCGCCACGCGACCGTCGGGCAGCGGGATGGGGGTGCAGACCTGACCACGCAGATTCGTCGGTCGGGGTTCGGACCAGGTGCGTCCACCGTCTTCGGAAATCACCCAGTGATTCGTCAGATCCTCGGAGGTCCCGTACTGGTGCGTCCAGATCAGGGTATAGATCCGTCCATCCGGCAAGAAGGAGCACATCTGATCCCACCAGAGCAACGCTCCTGTGAGGTCATCTGCGACGACGGTGAACTCTCCCCACGTTTGTCCCTGATCCGCGGAGAATACCGCCGCTGCTTTTTGATCGGGCGGCCCTTCATAGCCTTCCGGCTTCCACGTTTCGAGAGGATACATCCACCGATCCGGCGCCAGTTGTAGGAGAGGTCCCGCCCCGTTCCATGTGTACTTTTCAGGCGGTAGGTCTACCGGTACGACCTGCGGTGCTGACCATGTTTTGCCCTGATCTTCTGACCAGAACAACAGTATCTCCGGACGCTGTAAGGCTTCCGATTCCGTGTCAAAGAGCGTGTCGCCTTCGGTTTCAAAGCGGGTTGCGTTCATCACCAAGCGACCGTCGGGGACCTCACTAATCTTTGGACCCCGGTAGGACCAGCCATCTGTGGGTTGCCCTCCGGGATGGATACTCCCTTCGTTGACCCATGTGATGCCCTTGTCCGTTGAACGGAGGATCTCAATATGATTGTCCGGTGTGCCCAACCCCTGCCCGACATGCTGGCAGGCGATGAAACTGCCGTCTACGAGAGGCGTGATCACGGGCATATATGCTCCGCGTTCGCTCTGGTGGGAAATGATGCCGTTGTCAATAATTTTTAACATCTTTTGTTTCCTTAATTCTGGATCATGGAAGACACCAACAACGTCGTGCTATAATTTCTGGGTCAATCAGCCCGGAACGTTGCGTAACAGTGTTGGGTATTTGATGATGTGGATAGTGCGGATTTTTTGAATCTGCGATAGTCTATGGTGCAAAGAGTTTTGTATGGTATTGCTGCACTTTTAGTAAAGGTTTTGAATCAATGCCTCAATGTGGGTTTTGAAACGCTTGTTGCCGGACTGTTCCGCCAGTTTCAATGCCATTTGGAAATCGTGTTTCGCTTCTGCGGTTAAACCTAACCTGTGTCTCGCCAAACCCCGACTGTTATAGGCTATTAAATAATCGGGTTTCAGTTTTATCGCTTGGGTATAGTCGGAGATAGCACGTTCATAATCGCCTTGGCTACCGTAAGCAATTCCACGACGACAATAGGCATGTGCGAAATCGGGATTCAGTTCTATTGCTTTGGTAAAATCGTTGATTGCACGGTCAACCATGTCTTTATTGGAGAAAGCAATCCCGCGACCACAGTAGGCTATTGCATAGTCGGGTTTCAGTTTTATCGCTTGGGTATAGTCGGAGATAGCACGTTCATAATCGCCTTGGCTACCGTAAACCACTCCGCGGTTGTAATAAGCACTGGCATAACCATTTTTCAATTCTATCGCTTTGTTAAAGTCCTTAATAGCGGGCTCAATTGCATCCTTTTGGACATAAGTTGTCCCTCGATTGTGATAGGCTTCAGCGAGCCGTGGTTTCAGTTTTATCGCTTGGGTATAATCTCTAATGGCTTGGGTATAATCATCTTTGTTTTTGTAAGCATTACCGCGATTGTGATAGGTTTCGGCATCATTGGGGTTCAGTTTTATCATTGTACTATAATCTTCAATGGCGCTATCATAATCGCCTTTGATGTGGTAAGCCACCCCACGATTCTTATAAGAATCGGTGTAGTCAAGATCGAGTTGCATCGCATTGGTTAGATGCTCAATTGCCTTTTGATTATATTGGGCTCTTTCGTGAGGGTTATTTGATTCATCTCTTCTATTTTGTAAAATAACACCTAAATTATATTCCGTATTGGCGCTCCAGCGAAGATCCTGACTTCTAATAAAACCATGAATATCGTGATAGATCTTTTCGGGTGAGATACAGAATTCTTTTTCGAGGTACTTCATCAAGGGACGTTTAAGGTCTTTCGGAATCTTGACTATATCATCCTCGTGTGGCTCAATAAAGCCTTCGGGAGGTCTAACGAATATGCTTTTCTGAACATCAGGACGGCTTCCTGTATCTGACTTCCGAGGTTCTTTAATCCAGTCTTTGATCTGCCCGTTTTTGTCTTGCAAGATAATCCTACCGTTTTCGTCAGGGTAGCCGTTAGAGGCAAAAAAAAGGGCTATACGGTAGTCGGTGGTAAAGTCTATTAGGTTAGTTTTACCACCAAAATGTTGGAGTTGGGTTAAGAGTTCAAATGGGTCAGCTTCGTAGGTATACTTTTTAGCCTCTGCCAGTTCCTCTTCTTGAACCTCTTCTACTATACTCTCAGGATGCTCTATCCTACTCTCCTCAAGTTTACGATAGAGGGTTGAGGAGACTTTTGGATAGCATTGAGGTTCGCCGCGATAAATATAGTCACCATTCTCAGATTTGTTTCCTATCCTGCCGATTATTTCCAAAATTCTGTTTAGATCGGTTTGGGATTCGTTTGGGTCCAGACTGTTCATGATTTTCTTCTACTTTCTCAAATTGTGTACACTATTTCATCGTGAGCCTTGAATTGCTAACTCAATTTGGGGTTTGAGATGTACATTACCAGTCTGCTCGGCGAGTTTCAATGCCATTTGGAGATCCCTTTGCGCCTCCCCGGGGTGCCCCAAAATATTCTTCGCTCTGCCCCGGTTGTAGTATGCTTGGACGTTATCGGGCTTGAGTCGAATGGTAGTGTCATAATCGGTAATAGCAGCCTCGTATAGACCTAACATTGCCTTCGCACTGCCGCGATTGTAGTATGCTTGGACATTATCGAGCTTGAGTCGAATGGCAGTGTCATAATCGACTATGGCATCGGCATATTGCTCCAGCTTGTGCTTTACTATGCCGCGATTGCAATAGGCATCAGCGAAATCGGGCTTGAATCGAATAACGGTGTCAAAATCGGCTATAGCATCGGCATATTGCTCCAGCTTGTGCTTTGATATGCCCCGGTTGTAGTATGCTTGGACATTATCGGGCTTGAGTCGGATGGTAGTGTCAAAATCGGCTATAGCGTCGGCATATTGCTTCAACTTGTGCTTTGATATGCCGCGATTGTAGTATGCTTGGACGAAATCGGGTTCAAGTCGTATAGCGGTGTCATAGTCGGTGATGGCGGCGAAGTATTGCTCTAGCTCGTGCTTTACTATACCGCGATTATAGTAGACATCGGGAAAATCGGGCTTGAATCGAATAACGGTGTCAAAATCGGTAATGGCAGCCTTATATAGACTTAACTTCCCCTTCGCTATACCTCGATTGAGGTATGCTTGGACGAAATCGGGTTCAAGTCGTATAGCGGTGTCATAGTCGGTGATGGCGGCGAAGTATTGCCCCAAATTAGTCTTCGTTTTTCCTCGATTGAAGTAGGCTAGGACGAAATCAGGTTCGAGGTGGACAGCGGTATTCAAATCAGCAATAGCATCTTCGTATAGACCTAAATTTGTCTTCACTAAACCCCGGTTGCTGTAAGCAATGGTATAATTGGGATTGAGCCGAATAGCAGTATCGTAATCTGCGATTGCTGCAGAATGTTGCCCTAAGCCTAACTTCGCATTTCCCCGATAGTTATAGGCGAAGGCGAAATCGGGTTCGAGTCGTATAGCAGCATTCAAGTCAGCGATAGCGGCCGCATATTGTCCTAACTCGTTTTTCACAATGCCGCGCCACATATAGAGGCTAGCATAATCGGGGTTAAGACGAATAGCAGTGTTAAAGTCAGTGATGACAGCGGCGTTTTGTCCTATAATTGCTCTTGTAGTTTTCCGATTTTGAAATCGTCTCCGAAGTTTAAGTTGGATAACAGTGTCAAAATCCGCTATGGCGGCAGCGCGTTCTCCTAGCTCGCTCTTCGCAATACCGCGCCACATGTAAGCATCCGCATAATCAGGATTGAGGCGGGTTGCTGTGTCAAAATCTGCGATAGCGACAGCGTGTTCTCCTCGATTGAACTTCGCAACTCCTTGAGTACAAACGACGAGACCCTTGAGATAGTTTGAGGGGATGGCAAAATTGAGATTTTGACCATCATGAAAGGTGGCAAATGAAACACCTATCACTTCTCCTCTACCATTGAGGACAGGACCACCACTGCTCCCCGAAGAGACCGGTGCCGTCATCTGGAGTCGTTTGTCGGTAGAACTTCCTCGAATCGCACTAATAATGCCATCCGAAAATGTTCCTTCAAAATATCCTTTCGGATTGCCTGCGACATAAACCGGTTCACCGATTTCAACCGTATCGATATCGCCCAAGGGGAGCGATTGGACATCAGGAGCCGACACCTGTAAAATCGCCAGATCGTTTTTTTCATCAACTGCCGTAAAGACTTCAATAGCGTACTCTGTCTCCTGTCCTACAAGTTTTGCGGTGCCCTGTATTGCACCTTCAATCACGTGGAAATTGGTTGCGATGAGATTGGTGTCTACGAAGAATCCACTCCCGAATCCAAGCGGCTTGCCGTTCGCATCTTCCATGACCAAGAGCACCGTAGCAGCTAGGGCTTTTTTAGCGATCTGTTGGGGCGTTTGTGCATTCGCCCTCGGTATTCCGCAGAGCAGGAGAATCAAAAACACGATAAAGGGAGCACACAAGACTTGCCCCAATCGTAATGATTTCTTCTTTAACTTCATAATCTTCTCCTTACCCTATCACATGTCGCCCCTCTGGGGCTTGGGTGTGGGAATTCGGCGTTGCTATAAACATATCGCCCCGCTGGGGCTATGGGTCGAGCAAGTTGAGCGCAGCGAAATCCTGATTTATCGAGGCTGCCCGACCTACGAATGTAGGCTGTAGGTTGGGTTGAACGGTTCAAAGCGAATTGTTACCGAAAACGATAGTGTTCAGCATTTGAACAACACCATTTTATATGGTGGATTCTAAAAATCAGTGGACACTTTCGACCCCGGTAGATGCCGTGGTAGGTTGAAACGGCGCAGTTGGAAACAGCGCCTACCAATTTGGAGTGTTCTATTAATTCTAAGATTCACTATAAGTCCTTACTGTCCCGGATAAGCGCGGTTTTCTAACTCAGCGATGAATTTCTCCGCGGAGATAGCCGCTGCGGCACCGGCACCGGCAGCCGTTATCGCTTGCCGAAAGATGTGATCATGTACATCTCCAGCTGCGAAAACACCATCAATATTGGTACGCTGGAGCTTGTCCACGACAATGTACTCCTGATCATCCATATCGATCACATCTTTGAATAGCTCGGTGTTCGGGATGTGTCCGATGAAGATAAATACGCCATCAATCGGAAACACCTGCTTATCCTCGGTTTTCACATTTTTGAGCAGCGCACCGGTAACCTTTTCGTCATCCCCTTGAATCTCTTCGACGACCGTATCCCAGATGAACTTGATCTTATCGTTCTTGAAGGCGCGTTCCTGCATAATCTGGCTGGCGCGGAGTTGGTCTCGGCGGTGGACGACATAGACCTCTGACGCATACTTTGTCAGAAATATCCCTTCCTCAAGGGCGGCATCGCCCCCACCGACAACGATGAGGCGTTGATCCTGGAAAAAGAATCCATCGCAGGTGGCGCAGTAGGAGACACCACGTCCGCCGTACCCCTCTTCGCCGGGGATGTCCAGTGTCCGTGGCGAAGCGCCGGTGCAAATGATAACCGATTTGGCGAGGTATTCTTGGTCATAGGTCTTCAGATAGAATGGGTGACGATTGAAATCCACCTCCGTTACCATGTCAAACTTTACCTCAGTCCCAAAACGCTCGGCTTGTTTCTGCATCCCTGTGATAAACTCTGCGGCTTCGGTCCCGAAGAAGCCCGGATAGTTCTCAAGGTCGAGCGTCAGTGAGAGTTGCCCACCGAGTGCATCTCCGGTGATGAGTAGCGGCTCCAGCATTGCCCGTGAGGTGTAGACCCCTGCGGCGAAACCCGCTGTGCCGCCACCGATAATGATGATATTACGCTCTTCCAAACCATCGTTTCCGTTTCTTATCTCTGCCATCTATTTCTCCTTCTATGTTGAAAATTTCGTTTAGTTGCCCCGATGCTGCGAGTTCAGCTAAATCATCGTCATCGCCGATATGTTGGTCATCAATAAAGATTTGTGGCACATCGCGGCGACCTGTTAGCTGCTCAATTTCATCGCGCATCGAGGGATCCCCTTTGATGTTGATTTCTTCAAATTCAATTCCCAGCCTGTCAAGGATACCTTTCGCCTTATAGCAGTATGGACAGAAACTGGTTGTATACATCTTAACGTTTGGCATTTATTTTTATCCTCTCTTTGCTACTTTAAATCAGATGAAACGTGAAACGTGATGCGTAAAACGTGAGAACTCTCGAACTCAATATCCTCACCAACTAGCACCAAAGGTTATTAATACCGTCTCTGCCAACGCCAACTATCGCTTCCAGAAATAAGCGGCTTGATATCTTCGGGCAGGGTTTCGACAAACTCAGAGCTGATCTCGTTACCGGGCCACTCACGCACCATCGGTGGGGTATACCCAGCGACTAGGATTGTGCGTTCCTTGTCGCTGCGGATAGCGGTTGTGCTGTGGATGAGGGATTCCGGAAAGAGCAGAACCGAGCCGGCGGTTGCCTCTACCTGATGAATCAGCTTGTCGTCGGAGAGTGCGGCTTCGATCATCTCTTCCCTGTCCCAAGTGAGCCGGTGGCTGCCGGGGATGAAACAGGTGCCGCCGTCGTCGGGCCCTACATCGGTGAGATAGGTCAACGTCTTGACGAAGATGCAGTGGAATTTGCTCTGTTCCATGTAGGTTCCCCAACCGTGCTGTGTTCCGCGATGGAATCCGGTGGGGTTATAGCGTCGTTTGTGGAGTTCCTCAATATCCGCCTCTGGATCTCTGCTATTGATGATTGCCTCGGTCTCCTCAAGGCGGACCTTACCGCCGACTACCTCCTCAACAAGCGGCACCAGTTTGGGATGGGCGGCATATTCCAGCAGGGCGGGATCATACTCGACCAGATTGCCCAGCAGTATATGGTGTTCGCCGCGCGTATGGGTGTAGACCCGTTTGGACTCAAGATCCGGATCGGCTTTCATCCGATGGAGCGCATCCTTCATGCGAGCAACTTCATCGGTGGTCAAGACGTTCTCTAGCAGCACAAAACCGTAGATGTCGAAATGCAGCCGTTGTGCGAGGGTGAGACTAACAGTTTCGGCGTTTTCCATGCACATGAATCCTTTCGTATTAACCTTTGGTGCGAGTTAGTGAGAGAGTCGTTTCCACATTGTTCAAGTCGCTTTGGATCCCGATTTATCGGGGAGCTTATTGATTCATTCTCTTCGGCTGTATATGTCGCCCCTCTGGGGCTTTAGGGTATTTGTTTATCCGTGTCTATAAACATGTCGCCCCGCTGGGGCTAAATGAACCGTTGAACGGCTGATTATTACGTTTCACGTCCCGATAGATCGGGATCCTCGGAACGGGACATCACGTTTCACGTTATCAACAGCTGCAAACTAGCACCATTGGTTATTATGAATTTGTCATAGATTCCCGACCTAAAAGACGGTCACGCACACCGTTCGGGTCAAATCGAGATTCATTCTGCTTTCGTATGTTGTCCGCATCCTTTTGCCGGTGTTGCAAATAAGATTCGACCGCCTCGCGTTGCCGCAGGTAGTATGCAATTACGGCGTACACATCGGCTAGATGGAGAGAAGGATACTGATGCGTAATCTCTTCAGCGGTTGCACCTTGGCTGAACGCAGCCACAATTGTGTCGAGCGTTATGCGGGTCCCACCAACGCGAACAACGCCGTTAGCGTCTACCTCCAATGGGATTGGTTCGGATTCAATCGGAAGTGCCATATCATTATCTCCACAAATGCGTTCATTTTAACTATTAAATTCACACATCATGTTTCACTTCGCTAGAGACTCATAGTACTGATCGACCAGCCTCCGGTACTCAGGTGGCACATCTTCTCTAAGTACCTGTGCGAGTTGCTTCTTTTCCTGAATTACGACGAGGCGTTCTTCAATCGCTCGTTCTAGCTTTCTGAGTTCGCGCAGAGAGAAATCGTAGACGGGAAACGGTGCCCTCCGGGTTCCGGGACGATTGTCCATAGCGCGGATCGCGTCAAGCCAGAGTTCCCTGAGTTCACGATCCGACTCCGCACCTCCCACTCCGGCACGCCGAGAGTCTTCGACCTGCGCTTGTTCCTCCCCCTGAGCATCTCCTTGCTGCTGTGCTTCCATTGCCTCTTGGGCGCGCTGCTGTATCTCTGCCTGCTGTTCGGATAACTGTTGCTGCCGTGCCTCCTGTTCAGGCGTTAGCGGTGTCTCCTGACTGTCCATTGCCTCAAGCTCGCGTTGGATGTCCTCCATCTGGGTTTGCCAACTTTCGATCTGGTCCAATGCTGCGTCGAGTCGCTCCTCCTCTGTTTCCGCTAGATTTGTCCTCGCTTGCTGTAGATCATCTCGGGCCTCCAAGAGAGTGTCAAGTACCTCCCGTTGCTCCCGCTCTGAGGATTGGAAGTTCCGCCACTGCAACGCCCGTTGTGCGTCTTCCATATTTTCAGACACCTGCTCCTCGATGATGCGACGGTTTGCATCCGCAACATTTCGCGCCGCTTGAGGTTCGGTTTCGTTCAGTGCCTCCCGCAAATTCGAGAGGTTGCGTTGCAGTTGCTCAAGGTCCCGGCGAAGGGTTCGCTGTTCATTTGCCAATTGAGAGGCATTCCGAGCATCTTCAACGCTGAGGCCATCCCGTCGAGTTTCTTCCTCAAGCGTTTCCGTTTGTTCTCGGATTTCCGATTGTGCAGCCGTGAGTTGGTCGAGCGATTCGGTCACAGCCTCAAGGGCTTGATCGGTGTACTGGGCTGCGACCTTCTCCAGTTCCTCGATCGCTTGCTGCAGGTTTTCTTCGGCTTTTTGTCCCTTCGCAGCTCCCATCTGCGGTTGTCCAGCCCCCATATTCTCTGAAGCTGCCTGCATATTCTCAGATGCCTGCTGCAACACTTCACCAGCTTGAACCATGCGCTGTCCTGTACTGTCGCCGGCACCTTGACCGACTGACTGCCCCATCTGTTGAGCCTGTTCTGCCATCTGCTGGGCTTGTCCTGCCAACCGTTGCTCCTGCTGGCTATTTTGCTGCATCTCTCGCCGTGAAGGTTGCCCCTCCCGTGCCAATTGTTGGCTCTGCTCTGTGAGTTGTTCCTGTTGGGCGAGCATATCTCTTGCTTGATCCAATAGCTCCTGCGTTAGTTCGCGCATCTCCTCATCCAACTCAATCTGATCTTGCTCAATGGTGTCTTGGAGATCCTCCATATCCATCTCTATATTATCGGCGGCTGCTTGACTACCGCTTGAACGCATCTGTGTCAAGACCTTATCTAGTTCCATCATAGCTTTGGTGAGAAGTTCGAGAGCGTCCTGTTCATGTGGCAGTGCTTCTTTCGGCTTTATGGCAAAGAGTTCATCGCTCGCTTCACCCATCTTGCCGACGGCTTCCTCCAGATTCATCAGCATTTCGGGATCTACATTTGCATCACGCATCGACATACTCAACTCATCGGTAACCCGCTGCGTTGTGTCTTTAAGTTGATCTTGTTCTTTACCTATCTGTTTGACAGCAGATTGATAATCTTCCGTCATGGGGGACGGACGCGAGTGGATATGCTTCCATGTTTTCTTGATAATTGTCCGTTGATCTGCGATTAAATCGGGAAATGGTAGTCCTTCCGGATTTTGCTGCCCTTCTGCAGCATCCATCTGCATATATCGTTCATTGAACGGGCGTACCTCGATAAAATAGAGTTCAGAGGTGCCTGTCCCCGGACCTGTCCGCGTGTTGTTGTCGGTAGCTTGTGCGTAGTAGGAAATGAGTTCTCCCGGCTCCACATCGAGTTCTTCGAGATAGAAGATGTAAGCACCAGAGATTATTTTTTGCGCTTTAACCTCGACAGTTTCCAGTGGCAGCTCTTGCGCCTCACCGGATCCGATGCTGTACATCAACGTCATTTCTTCGACGCCGTAATCGTCTGTCGCCTCCGCGAGGACTTTGACCTCCTCTAATTTTGTCGCTTTGATATCTCTGCCTGGCTCCTTGATAACAATCTCAGGCAGTTCATCGGGCATTGCTGTAATGGTGTATTCGATCGGGGCTTGGTTATTAAAGCCATCGACGCAGAGCAGTTTAACGGTGTACTTTCCATCGTTCAGCACATCGAGAGGGGTGGTGAGTGTGCGTCCGTCGAAGATAACCATCGGGACCGGATCTTGCGCATCTACTGTAAGCGTTGCTGACTCGATAGCTTTGTTTGTCGTAATGCGGACTTCTGCCTGAGAACCCGCAACGGCGCGGATATTCCCATCGCCCTGCTGTATAATCGGTTTCAACCTCGTGTATTCGGGATAGGTGTAGGTAACTTCGATCGCGGTAACTTTCGGCATGTCAAACACTTCAACGGTGTAACGCTCCGATTCTATTCCGTTCGCTGTTACATAGTATTCCATATCTTCATTGATGTTGAAGATTTCATAGCCAAACTTACGCTTTTCACCCGCGATTTGCATCATATCAATTTCCTGACGCGGTGATTCCGTGTCAGCCGTTGGATCTCCCTTTGTATAAACGAGTCGCGCCTTATCGGCAGCTTTGCCGGTCACTTCGAGGTTAATCGCAAGGCTTCGACCCCGTAGAATACGGGCGTTCCCCGGTTCAACGACCAGCTTTGTCGTGAATACCGGCTCAGTTTTTTCCCAAGGACTCAATAGGCGATTCAGAGAAGTGTTGAGTTCGGTGGGAAAAATTAGTGCTATAAGCGCACAGCCGGCGAGTGCGGCAACCGCGATACCGACCTGCTTGCGTTTTTTGCTTTTATCGACCGTTGCTTTGAAGTCAATTCCTTCGGTACGCTCTACGGCATCCGTGACTAGTCGCTGCAACAGGTGGGATTGGATTGGATCTTCGGTTTCCACCTTGCCGAATTGGAGAGCACTGACGAGACGATCTTCAAGATCCTGGTGCTTCCGCTCGACGTTAAGTGCAACATCGTGAGGTGTCAGTTTCACCCGAAGCGGTTGGATGAGGTATCTAAAGAGAAGATAACCCACGGTACCAATGATAGCGATGAGCAGCGCAATCCGAACGCTGCTCGGTAGCGGCATCAGCAGGTCTACAATCGCCGCGCCAGCGAGGATCGCGATCAATCCAACAATAGCAATCGCGCAACCGGTCCAAAATAGTGTCCGTTTCCAGACACGGCGGGCTGCTAAAACTCTTGCTTGTAGTTCTGTGTAACCTTCCCTTGCTGCCATTGTTTACCTCCAGTGTGAGCGTATGATCTGTGAGCAAATGGGTTCGTTGTTCTTCTATCCCTTAGTAATTATTGAGGCGTAAATGTGTTAGACGGAGTTCTTTGCCAGAAGGTTATCCACAATCCTATCTATCGATGAAAACTGAGAGATGTCCAGCCATTCAATCCGTAGATCGTTGCAAAACCATGTCAACTGCCGTTTAGCGAATCGACGGGTGTTCTGTTTTAAGAGTGCAATCCCTTCATCAAGAGTTCGTTTTCCGTCCAGATATTCGATGAGTTCCTTGTATCCGAAACTCTGCATTGCAACGCAGCTGCGTGGGTAACCTTGATCTAATAGCCCTTTGACCTCTGCAATAAGACCAGCCTCTACCATCTCCTCCACGCGATCTTCAATCCGCCGATAAAGCATCTCACGTGGCATGTTAAGTCCAAACGCCCGGAATGGGTAGCGGGGTTTATTCCTCTTCCACTGCTGCTGCAGGGCAGAAATAGGTTTCCCTGTCAGTTCGTAAACCTCTAAGGCACGAATGACTTTGACGCGGTTATTTGGGTGCACCCGATCTGCGGTCTCTGGATCGCATCGACGTAGCTGTTCATGCAGGGCGACGTTGCCATGTTCCTCCGCTTCCCGTTGAAGTTTCGATCGAATCTCGGCATCCGCCCCAGGACCGTCGAAAAGCCCATCAATAAGACCACGAAAATAGAGTCCCGCCCCGCCGACAGCCATCGTCCTTTTGCCGCGCTCCCAAATCTCTGTAATTGCAACATCTGCCAACCGCTGATATTCTGCAACGGAGAAGGGTTGATCCACGTCCACACAATCAATGAGATGGTGCGGCACCGCACCCCGTTGATCTGGCGTTGGCTTTGCCGTGCCGATGTCCATCTCCCGGTAAATCTGCCGTGAATCGAGTGACACAATTTCGGCGTCGAGGTGTTGTGCAAGTTGAATCGCTATTTCGGTTTTACCGACAGCGGTTGGACCAACGATACAAATCAGTGGAGATTTCATGGCGTGAAATGTAGTGTATTATGGAACCCTTGGTGCGAGTTGGTAAGAATATTGTCTCCACATCGTTCAAGTTGAGCGTAGCAAAATCCTGATCTATCTGGGTGTTCACTCCGTTAATCTGTGCGATTTTTGTTTCGTAGAGATTTGTGGAATGAACCAATGAACCAATTTACGTTTCACAGCCTGTCCCGCCTGTCCCGATTTATCGGGGATTTATCGGGGCATCACGTTTCACTTAATCAATTGTCATTGCGCATCGGAATCCGAAGTCGCTGAACTGCTTTTCTGGACTGAGACTGCTCCGCGCTGCACAACGCGCAAAGCGAACACTGTGACGCCATGAACCGCCGCGTGCCACACGGCGATTGCTGTGTCTCGGTCCGGTCGGATTGCGATTCGGTGAGATTTCGTAGTAGGCTGGATCATAATTGTCAGTACACCATTCGTGGACGCCCTCTGACATATTGTAAAGCCCATAACCGTTGGGACCGTCGGTGCCGATCGGAAAATGTGGGGCATTCCGTCCGCCCACATGATCCTCATGCAGCGCATCACCCCATGGATACTCCTTGCTTTCCAATCCACCCCGCGCTGCTTTTTCACGCTCCGCTTCCGTTGGAAGACGATAGGGTTTGCCAATCAAATCCTTTAACCACTCGCAATAGGTAACAGCATCATACCAACTGGGTGCGACAACCGGCTGGTCTGGGTGTTGAAACTTGGACTCACCCCAAAATCGTGGCGGTGGATGACCTGCCATCTCCATGAAGCACTTATATTCTCGGTTGGTCACAGGGTATCGGGCAATGCCGAAAGCGTCTACCCATACACGGTGAACTGGTCGTTCGTTCGCTGCACCGTTTTCGCTTCCCATGAGGAAATCTCCTTCGGGAATGACGACTATATCGGGTTCAAGAAGTTCCTGTGCTTGCATGGGTGTATTTGTCCTCCGCTGATACTTGCCAACTGCATATTTTTATGCCCTCCGATTTAACCTTGACAGGTGTCCGGGGGTGTGCCATTATAGCACCCGAACTTTTTGGATGTCAACTTTAACCTTAAGGAAGCAGACAATGGCATGGATCCGAACCGTTCCCGAATCAGAGGCGACAGGCATCGTCAAGGAGGAGTATGAGGCAGGAATTGAACGCGCTGGGCGAGTTTACAACATCGTCAAGCTGTTCAGTATCAAGCCAGAAAGTCTCAAAGTATTCATCAACCAGTATAAAGTCGCGATGTTCGGTCCGTCCAAATTGAGTCGGGCGCAACGGGAGATGATAGCGACAGTGGTTTCGCAGATTAACTCCTGCCGATACTGAGTGCAATCGCACAGCGAAGACCTGCGGGAACAGGTCAACGAAGATCAGCTGGTTCGCCAGATTAAAACGGATTTCCACTCCGCGAATTTGGACGCTACTACGAAAGCAATCCTTGAGTTTGCAGAGAAGGTCACCGTTGCCGCGTATACGGTCCAACCATCAGACCTAGATCTACTCAGATCACACGGCTTGGATGACGAGACAATTTTCGATGTGGTTGAGATTGTCGGGTTCTTCAATTCCGTCAACCGAATTGCTGATGCGCTTGGGATTGAGTTGGAGGATTTTCTTGATACGGCGGATCTGCCATCGACACCTGCAGCTAGAGACTAGTGAAGGTTAAAATGCCAATCGAGCCAAACCTTGAGGGTTACCTCTCCGCTGTCATCAAAGAGGGGTTATATCCGAATAGGGGAAATCTTCGATTCCACTTGAAGACTTTGTTTAAGGGCATCGCTCTCGAGAACAGACGGGTGCTTGATATTGGTGGTGGGAGCGGCTTACACAGTTTCTATGCAGCTTGTGTGGGTGCTAGAGAGGTTGTGTGTCTCGAACCGGAAACGGAGGGGAGCCGCTCTGGGATGGGGGCAAAGTTTAGGAAGTTAGGTGGGATTCTCGGATACGATCAAGTAACGTTTGAACCCGTTACGTTTCAAGCCTTTGAACCCGCAGGAAAGCAATTCGATATTATCTTACTTCATAACTCGATAAACCACTTAAATGAAATCGCCTGCATCAACTTACTCAACGATGAAGCGTCTAGGGCGATTTATCTGAATATATGTTCAAAACTCAGTTCACTCGCAAGTGGCGGCGCAAAGTTAATCGTTTGCGACTGTTCAAGATATAATTTCTTTGCCCTACTCAGAATTAAGAATCCTTTTGCTCCCACGATAGAATGGCATAAGCATCAGGCGCCGGAGGTCTGGGTTGGTCTGTTAAGTCAGGTCGGATTCGTTAATCCGAGAATCGAATGGAGCTCTTTTAATACACTGCGCTCGCTGGGGAGAGTCCTGTTGGGCAATAGGCTGCTGTCCTATTTTCTCAGAAGTGACTTCCGCTTTACGGTGGAGAAGCCTTGACCTCTTTTGTATTCGAAGAGTTCAAGAGCGATTCCGTCGCCATCTTGGATTGGATATTGGGCTTCGTGCTTCCTTAATCACCGCATCCAGCGTTACCATTGGTTCATTCCCTTCCTGTTGCAGGAGTGCGGGGAGGCCCGCCGGCACACAGAAATGTTCGTGAGGTCCCACCTTCTTCTTGGCACCAGCCATTTGCACAACTCCCTTACCACGGACGACAGAGACAATACAGAAGCGGTCAGTTCGCAGGTTCAATCCATATCCATTGACACGCGCCACGGACAACTCTAACCCACCGATCCCATCTCCGTCGGTGGCTGAAGCCGGAATGATTGGGTAACGCACAGAGGAAAACCTCCCCGCAGCCTTCTCGATTTCACGTTCGAGATAGATTGTCTGATTCATTTGACGGCTATAGACGGGTGTCTGTTCAAGTTTGTCTAAGTCAATCGGCTGCGCCTCCACGTCCAGAAACACGCCCCACCCACCGCGTGTCAATGATCCGAAGATGAACGGAACATGATGCTGCATCGTACTATCATTGACATACCCGTGTCGCACTTTCGGGGGAATAGGCATGGCGTAGCCTTCGTCCACTTCCGCATAGCACTCACCGAGAACCGTATTGCCGTGCAACGGTCCGTAGCCTAGATGAATCTCAACACCATCCTGATGGAGGTGAAATGGTACATCCGACCGAGGACCATCGAGGTACGCTAGATTCCACGAGTGATAATCCCCGTAAACGAGCGGCACAATCGTGATACCGAGATTTGGCACGATGAAACTGGCTTGCTCCGGGGCGTGCGTATCCAGCGTTGTATGAATGCCGTTGCCGTTGGCAATCTCTTCCATCAGTTCGGCGAACCGATCTCGAACCTTCCGCATCGACGCTAGCTGGCACGTCTCGACCCCCTCCGTCAATGAATCGATGACCCTTGGGATGTTCGTAGCATAACGGTAGAACGTAGAGATCAAGGCGCGAAAGTCAGGTTCCACGGCATCCATCGTTTGATTTGCTAGGTCTATCAAGAGTTCTACTGCCCGCTTACGATGCGCCTCTGTGAGTGGGTCGCACATCTCAATTTCATCAATTGCCAACCGTGTGGCGTGAAAAGCGCCGATTGTATGACCACGGAATGCGTAGCTGTACAACCGTGCTAGTGCGACATCTTCAGGCGTAATTTCAGCGGGTGTGCGCCCTTTCTCGTGGCTCTCACGCGCTAAGTCAACAAGCCGTGCATAGTTGGGATGGACCTTCATGGTCATTTTTTCCGTCTCCGCTAGGCAAATCGGGCTTAGAATTCAGATCCTAACCCGCTGTAAATCCGCCGTCAATCGGCAGCGCAATCCCTGTCACGAAAGCGGATTCATCCGACGCCAAAAACAGCGCACCGTAGGCGATCTCTTGTGGTGTGGCGAGACGTTTCATCGGGTGTTGCTCGGCAAGTGCCTGATATTCTGCCTTTGTTTTCAGAACACCTGCTAGGAGCGGGGTTTCGGTGAAACCGGGACAGAGGCAGTTGACGCGGACATTATCGGTGGCATAGTCGAGTGCCATACCGCGCGTCAGATTCGCCACCCCCCCTTTGGTAGCGACGTAAGCCGCGCGGGTCGGCGCGCCGACGAGACCGTAGATTGATGCCATGTTGATAATCGAACCGCCGCCATTCTTAATCATTTCAGGGACAGCATACTTCGAGCCGAGGAAAACCCCTTTCAGGTTGATGTCAACGCAGCGGTCCCAATCTTCCTCCGGCAGCTCCACAACAGGTAGACGCATCGCAATGCCTGCGTTATTGAACAGTACATCCAACTTGCCGTAAGCGTCGATCGTCGATTTCACCATCGCCTGTACATCTGTTGCCTCTGTTACATCGGTGCCGATGAACATCGCTTTGTCGCCGCCAGCCTTGATCTGCTCAACCACTTCGTTTCCCCCGGCTTCATCCAGATCCGCCACGACAACCGTTGCGCCTTCCTTGGCAAATAGGAGTGCGGTTGCCTTTCCGATACCGGAGGCAGCGCCGGTGATGATTGCAACTTTACCTTCGAGTCTCATGGTATGTTTCTCCCCTTACTGCTTCTCCCGCCACGCCGCTGGATTCTCCGATTTCTCTTCAATCTGATTGCGGAGCAGCCCAATCCCTTCAACCTCTAGCTCAATGACATCGCCCGGCTGAATCCATCGATCCAACTCCCAACCACAGCCTTTGCCGACCGTGCCAGATCCAAGAAAATCACCCACACAAAGGGTTTCGGACTGCGACACAAAGGAGATCATCTCCGCGAAAGTGTAGTACATATCCGACGTATTTCCATCCGCCCAAACTTCGCCGTTGACCCGTGCAATCATCCGCAAGTTATACGGATCATCAATTTCGTCAGGTGTTACGAGGCAGGGTCCCATAATATTGCTGTTGTCAAAATCCTTCCCTTTGGCGGGACCAAGCGCCAACGTCATGTGGCGAAACTGGATGTCACGTGCGCTGATGTCGTTATAAATTGTGTAGCCACCGATATAGTTTGGCGCATCTTCAACCGAGATATTTTTCCCTTCCTTACCGATATAAACGCCCCATTCCAACTCGAAGTCAAGTTTGTCGGTGTAGTTGGGCCAAGTCACAGGTGCCTCGTGTCCAGCGATGGAAGCGGGGCTTGTGCTGCCACGATAGTAGTTGGGCAGCTTAAACCATTCAGGCGAAATCTCCTTGCCGGTAATTAAGGCGGCGGCGTCCATGTGCGTCTTAAACACGCCGAAATCCCGCAGACTAGCAGGATGCGGGAATGGTGCAAGCAGGTTCACCTGATCAGCAGAGTAAACAATCTGTTCGCCTCGGACGCCGGTGGAGTTCGTGCCATTGAGATGTTCAAGACTCGCCTGCGCTGCCTTTCTCGATCTTGCTCCCCGTTCAAAGTATTGGATCATATCCGATGGCAGAATGGCCTCCGCATTCTGATAAGCAGCGGATTGTCCCTGTGTCTCTGAAAGGTGAAGTGCATAGGCAGAATTGAGATCGACAATTTGATCGCCGTCGATTATCGCTCCGAGTCGCTGCTGTTTCCCAAGTTGTGTTGTGAGTTCAAATGTAACCAGTTTCATGATATTCCTCAGTCTTTTCGTTATTTTATGTCCTATGTCACAATTATATCCGTTGCGGCAACGATTTTTCGCCCGAATGCTGCATATATTTCTCAGTCGAATAGGATAACACATCGTTGGGGGGCTGCCAACAAAAAAGGAGAAGCGGAGCATCTGCTTCCCCCTTTGACTCTTTGGTTTGGAAGTCCTAACGCACATACTCCTCTCCGCGATGCTCCATTAGCCACTGTTTCAACGGCACATCTTCATCGGTTGGCTGCCACCAGCCCTTGATATCTACCCCATCCCCAAGTAATTGCCTGCGAATCGGATCACATCTAGCGAGGAGTTCGGGCGGCATCACATTGTAATCAAGCCCGCGCAGCCAGCGATAACTGTAGCCGATGAACAAGACCTTCCGCGTTACATCCGAAAAATTCCAACCGCGAGAGTGCCATAACCGGCGATCAAACAGCACCGCTGTCCCCGGTTCAATCTGCAACTCGATTGCATCGTCCGGATCGCCTTCTGGATCTCTTTGAGGTGGGCGTTCGTCGAGTTTGTGGCTACCGGGGACGATTCGCATCGCGCCTCGATCTGGTCCCCTTACATCACTGAACCAGTAACTCACCTTGAGAGACAAACGTGGATGTGGGCGCTCCATCTCCTGCACAGGTCTACCACCATCCTGATGCCAACCCGCCCCCTTTCGAGTTCGCGGCACATCGGGTCCTTCCGGCGGATAAACAATTAGGTGAGAGATGTAGAGTTGGATGTTCCAGCCGAGGATATCCCACAGAAGTGGAAATACCTTCGGGTTGTCAAGCAATTCAAGAAACAGATCATCTGCGGCTATCGTTCGGAACTTTTTCATTAGGTCGTGTGGTCCGAGTCCCTGCCTCTTTCGTTCCTCCGCATCAATTCGATCAATGGCGATGGTCATTTTGTCAACCATCTCTGACGATAAGGCGTCTTCAACAATCAGGTAGCCCTCATCGTTAAACGTTTGAAGTTGCTTGTCAGTAGCACAGTATTTTAGCCAGTCTTTGTCCATGTCCTGCTCCTTTCAACTGGATTTTCTCAGGAGGTTCTTTGTGTAACCGCAGATCTCCAAAGGCTTGACACCTTCGCACAATTCTTCTGGGAATAATATCAGTCAGGAGATAAAAATTCAACCTTTTTCGTTTGATTGTATAACACCATCTTGATAAAATGAAAGACAGTACAACACACGGGGCATGGGAAGTACCTAATGAATACGAAAGAAATTCTAAAAAAAATCCGCCGAATTGAAATCTCGACTAACCGACTCGTCAACAACATCTTTGCAGGGGAGTACGAAAGCGTATTCAAGGGGCAAGGCATGGAGTTTGAGGAGGTTCGTGAATACCAGCCCGGCGACGAAATCCGCACGATTGATTGGAACGTAACCGCCCGGATGGGACAGCCGTACATCAAAAAATATGTTGAGGAACGCGAGTTAGTGATGATGCTGCTGGTTGATACCAGTGGTTCTGCGGACTTTGGGACATATCAGCAGACAAAAGCGGAGATTGCTGCGGAGATCTCTGCGCTACTCGCCTTCTCCGCTATCAAAAACAGCGATAAGGTCGGGTTAATCTGCTTCACGGATGATGTGGAACTATTTGTTCCACCGCGTAAGGGACTAAAGCATGTCCTGCGCGTTGTCCGAGAAATCTTATACTTCGCACCACAGCAGCGTGGGACGAATATCAGTACGGCGTTGGAATACGTTGACCGCGTCATCCGACGCAAGAGCGTTGTGTTCCTAATCTCCGACTTCAGAGATCGTGGGTACGAAAAACGGTTGCAAGTGACAAGCAAACGGCATGACCTTATTGCAATTACGCTCCAAGATATGCGGGAAGAAACGTTACCGAATGTAGGATTGATTGAACTTGAGGACGCGGAGACCGGCGAGGTAGTTGTCTTAGACACACGGGACCCCAAGGCACGAGAGATGTATCAACAACTCAATTTCAGGGTCGTTGAAGCGCGTCGAAAGTTCTTCCAATCAAACAAAATCGACAACATCGAAATTCGGACAGAGCAATCTTACGTCGAACCGTTAATTCATTTCTTTCGACAACGTGCCGTGCGAGAATCGTTTTGAGAAGAGCGTTTCAAAGTTGGTCGAAAAAGTTGGATTTAGCGATGGTTAAATGTGTATTAATGAGTAGAGGAACAACAATTATGTCTAAGAAACAACGATCTGCTGTAGATACTGGGAATGAAACAAACATCGCAGTCAAACCGCCGAACTACGCTGCTGAAGCACAGGCTCGTGCGGCAGAATGGAAAGATCGTGCGAAAACCCGTCACAAAATTGTGGGTATTCGGACTTGGCACCTTAACCTGAATCCTACTGCAATGTCATCAATGGCATATTCCAAGGTTGGCAGGCAGGTTCAGATGCCACCCGAACCGAAGAATGTCCATATTGACTGGCGCGGACCCTTTGCCACACAGGCGGGTGCACTGATGGTCGAAATTACAACCGACCAAGGGTTGAAGGGCTATGGACTCGGTGGTGGTGGTCTTGCCGGGGCACTC
Source organism: Candidatus Poribacteria bacterium (assembly GCA_003635265.1). Classification (GTDB taxonomy): domain Bacteria; phylum Poribacteria; class WGA-4E; order WGA-4E; family PCPOR2b; genus PCPOR2b. The sequence goes on along the minus strand of PYIZ01000045.1, from coordinate 70,438 downwards.
ATCATTGACCGACATATTAAGTATTTTACCCTAGAGCGCGACCCGCTTGACGTGGAAGATATCTGGGACAACCTCTATCACATCACGTCAATTTACGGACGACGGGGGGTTGTTATTTACGCACTCAGTGGTATTGAACTCGCCCTTTGGGATCTCTGCGGCAAAATTCTGGAGGCACCGGTCTACAGTCTAATCACGGATGAGCCGCAACTCAAGATACCGGCGTATGCTACCGGTGTGGATGTCGGCTATTACGTTGCGCGAGGGTTCACAGCCTGTAAGCCGGGACTCCGAAATGGAATCGCAGAGGGGGAAGAGGGGTTTGCAAAGAACCTGGAGATCATCCGTGAGGCGCGTCAGGCGATTGGACCCGATATCGAACTGATGGCGGATATCTATCTTCGGTGGGACGTGGATTATACGCTTCGTTTTGCTGAGACTGCCGCCGATGTAGATCTCAAGTGGATTGAGGAAGCTATTCCCTTGGACGACTATGCGGGTATGGCGCGATTGGTTCGAGAGATTGACTCCACTTGGATTGTCTCCGGCGAGCACGAGTTCACCCGATACGGGTTTCGCGAACTACTGCGCTGGAAAGCCGCTCACATGATTCAACCCGATATCAGTTGGGCGGGCGGGTTCGGCGAGTGCCTCAAGATTGCTAACGAGGCAGCGGCGCAGGGGATTCCGACATGGCCCCATCAGGGAGGAACACCTTGGGGGTTACACCTGATTGCCTGTCTACCAATGTCGTGTCGGGCGGAGACCTTCGGACCCTCACGCAAATCTACGGAGAATGAACTCTACCGCTGCTTGCGTCCTGCGCCCCGCGATGGTTTCTTTACACTAAATGACAGTCCCGGATTTGGCGTGGAGGTTGATGAAAAACTGCTAGATGCCTACACTGTAGACAGTCTGTGAAATCGAGTGGCATCTGATATGAAAAATCGGTGGGGATATAGTTGCGGAGAGAAAAAATGGGTGTAAAATCATCCCAATCCGCTAGTCGTTCTGTGCACTACATACTCCTAATTCTATCTCTCTTTCTGCTTGGGTGGATAGGGGGTTGGTCTCAGGCGATTAAGCGCGGAAATGCACACTATAAGGTTGAGGCGTATGACGCTGCCCTTGAGGCATATCAGTCGGCAGCAGAAGATCGACCAGAAGATGCAATTGCCCGTTACAATCTAGGGACAGCCCTATACAAAAAAAAGCAGTTTGAGAAAGCATCCGATGAATTCAGGCGATCACTTAACGCAGCAGATTCAGTCCATCGGGCACAGGGATACTACAACCTAGGGAACGCTCAGATCCAACTCAATGATATTGAGGGAGCAATCCGATCCTACAAAAGTGCGTTGCGCCTGAATCCGGCAGATCTGGATGCGAAGCATAACCTAGAACTCGCGCTTGAGAAACTGCAACAGGAATCGGAGCAGAACCGATCCGAGTCCGGGGAGGAGAACAAAGACCAGCAAGAACAGGACCAACAACAACGACAGAATCAGGATCAACAAGATAGCGACGAACAGGAACCGAATCAGCAAGATCAGGAGAATCCGTCAGAATCAGAGCAGCAACAAAATCAGGAGTCGTCAGAACAAGAAGCCACATCTGAAGAATCATCTACGCAACCAGAACAAGGGTCAACACAGCAGCCGGTTGAAATGTCCGAGGAAGATGCCATTCGCCTGCTGGAGGCTATCAAAGATAATGAAAAAGAGATTCAGAAGAAGATATTACAAAAGCGATTCTCAAGACGCCAGCGATCTGAAAAGGATTGGTAGGAGGTAACGCAGAACATGGGGACAGGCAAGGCACAGGACAAAGCGTTCAAACGTTCGGGGGTTTGGAGGTTCAAGTATCCTTCTGTATTTTACGTTTCACGTTTCACGTTTTACGCCTTACGTTTCGCGCTTTTTGGATTCGTAGTTTTCGTTTTCTGCGGCAACGTTGCTTACAGCCAAGACATCACTGTATCGGCGGCTGTTACCCCAAAAATTATTAGCCTCAACGAAACGGCGACTTTGCGTGTAACGATTTCCGCCAACCAGCAACTGGGGAATATTGCAGCGCCAAAGTTAAAAGCATCGCCGGAGTTCGATGTTTCTTACGGCGCGTCATCCAGCCAATATAACCTCTCCGGTAATCAGATCTCGGTGTCAGTAACTTGGACTTACGTGTTAAGACCTAAGAAGGTGGGACAATTTACGGTGCCCTCAATTCAGATCTCTCACGGCAATAAAACCTACACGGCGGATCCGATCTCCATCAAGGTGTTACCGAAATCTGAGAAACCTTCCCAAAGCGAATCGACGCAGGATACCTTTACAGACGCATTTTCCAGCAGCACGCATAAAGTTGAAGCCTCTGTCGATAATTCACGCCCTTATGTGAATGAGCAGATCATATATACCTTTCGGTATCTCTATACCGCCCGCATCCCAAGTTTCAATAGTCCCAAATACACACGACCTTCCTTGAGACAGTTTTGGACAACAGAACTAGAAAGGAACCGGGCGCAGCGGAAAATGATTGATGGAACCCTCTACTGGATTGAGGAAATTCGGGTTGGGTTGTTTCCAATTACTGCTGGCAGGGTCACAATCGAGCCCGCGAAGCTATCACTCCCGCTCTCTACGGGACGTGGTCGTCCCCAATCGCCCAACGTCCTTATCACAAATCCGGTCGAGGTGGATGTTCGTCCACTCCCCCAACAGGGAAGACCGACAGACTTTGTAGGCACCGTTGGCCAGTATCGTATCCATGCACAAACCGATCGGCAAACAATTGAAACAGGAGATGGATTCACCCTGCGAATGCAGGTTTCTGGAACGGGGAATATTAAGACGGTGCCCACTCCAATCGTTCCGACGCTCCCAAATATGGCGATATATGATCCCCAGATTACAGATGCTATTAGGGTCGTGGATTCAAAAGTTCGCGGAAGTCGAACGTATGAATATGTCATTATTCCATCAAAGGAAGGGGATTGGACAATTCCTGCGATTGACTACCCTTATTTCGATCCACAAACGGATAGCTACCAAGTCGCACGTACTATGCCTATCACTATTAATGTCCTTCCTAACTCGGATGGGGCGGTTGGAACAACACCTTCCCACACGACACAATCCGACATACACCTCCTCAAGCAGGACATTCGATATATCAAACCGGATTCGCTCAAATTATCAGATCAGCACCTTCAGCCCTATAAACGTATATCATTTTGGGTTGTCCAGACCTTACCTATCGCTGTTGTTCTGCTTGTTTGGTTCTATCGCCAGCGACAAGCCAAGCGTGACCCCAAACAGCTTCGAGAGCAGTATGCCGCCAAGAACGCCCTGCAAATCATTGAGGCTGCTAAAAAACACCCCACGGATGAACCTACAATATTCTATGGCACACTTGCCAATGGGTTATATCAGTATATTGGGGATATCTTCGATGTTTCACCCGGCGGACTCAATCCTGAACTGGTGCGTCAGCGATGCGAGGCGGCGGGCTTCCCTGAATCTGCGACAACACAAATTGTTGATACATTGACGCAGTGTGACTATGTGCGATTCGCCCCAGTTGCTGCAAATCCAACAGATATGGAAGATGCGTTCAACCGTGCTAGAACGTCAATTAACGAGATAGAGAAAGAACGTCAGTTGAAGATACAATAGGTATTGTGTATAATCAAGTGAGGAGATTAGAAGAATGGCAGACTGGAAGTGTAGGGGGATCGGAGATAAGAAAAGATTCGTTTCACATTTGACGTTTCTTATCTGCTTTCTCTGTCTCTCTTCTGGGTGGAAGCACGCCTATTCCCAATCTCAATCAACTTTGGAGGCGAGTTACCGGAGTGCCGATGCTTTATATCAGGAAGGACAGTATGAACAAGCAGCTGAAAAATACGAACAGATTGCGAGTTCAATCCAAAATGGTGCCGTTTATTATAATCTCGGTAACGCCTACTTTCGTCTTGGAAATAGGGGAAAAGCTATCCTGAACTATGAACGTGCAAAGCGATTGATGCCAAGGGATAAAGATACAAATTTCAACCTCAAAGTCGCTAAAGCGCGTAATGTTGATTCATTCGACCTTGTTAAACCTCTCTCCGGTTTTTCGCTCTTATACGGCGCACTACCTCCAAATGAGATCGTTTGGGTTGGACTTATTCCATATTGGATTGCAGCCACTAGCCTCATTGCGATCCAATTCACTCAGAACCACCGTTTTCGACGAGCGTTGCGTTATTTCGTCCTGATCGGAGGTATTACATGGCTGTTTTCTTTATCGGTTTTAGGCTTGAAACTTCGAGAGATTAATCTGCCGTATGCCATCGTTGTTGCAAATGAGGCTATGGTGCGGAGCGAACCCGATCTGGGATCCGAAACCATTGCCCTGCCGCTACATGAGGGCACCAAGATTCAACTTCAGGAGGAACGTAACGATTGGGTGAAAATCTATCTGCCTGATGAAAATTCAGGGTGGCTAACTGCGGATGCAATCGAAAAAATTTAGAAATGATACGGTTCTAAAAGAAAGGAGATTTCATGGAAATATTTGGCATGTTGGTTTTATGGTTACACGTTACTGCTGCCACAATTTGGGTCGGCGGTAACTTTATGATAGCGATGGTGATTGTGCCTTACTTCAAACGCTCGGTGCCCCCTGTGGAACGAATCAAAATCATGACGCAAATCGGCAGGAGTTTTGAACCGATCGGGTGGGCGTGCGTTATTATCCTCATCTTCTCCGGCTTGGTTAACATCTTTACCGCTGGCGTGTTAGCCAGTCCAGATTTGATTGGTCCCTTCATGCGGATGCTTGGGATCAAACTCCTCCTTGTCCTTATCTTGATTATCCTGACCGGGATTCACGGCTTTATCATGGCGCCGCGGTTAGCACGTGCTGTTGAGGAACTGGAACCGGGAACCGAGGAACTTCCCGAACATATCGACAAGATGCGCGGTCAGATGGCGGTGGTGTCGAGTCTTATCGGTGTGTTTTCCCTGCTCGTTCTGCTTGCTGCAGTTGCATTGCGACTGGGAATATAGGCGAAGGATTAACTAATAGCAGAAGCTGCAATGCCTACTACTGTAGAGAGGGACTATCATAATGGCTCGTAAGAGAAAACGAATTCTAAAAGCCGCTCTCTACCTGTTGTTGACCCTTTTGTTAGTGTTGGCAGGTGTGGTAATTTTCAGTATTATCAAACTTCGGGCGTCCCTGCCAATCCGTGATGGTGAACTGCAAATTAAAGGATTGGATCTGCCGGTCACAGTGACTACAGATCGCTTTGGGATTCCAACGATTACTGCATCGACGCGAAGGGATGCCGCACTAGCATTGGGATACGTAACCGCCCAAGATCGACTCTTCCAAATGGATTTACTGCGCCGTCGTGCCACCGGACGGCTATCCGAAATCGTCGGCGATATCGCAATAGGGACTGATAAGCGGCAGAGAGTTATCGGGTTCCACCGTGTGACCCAAGCGATCGTTGCCAACCTCTCTAATGAACAGCGGGAAATTCTCGCTGCCTATGCCGATGGGGTGAATGCATATATTCGCCAAATGGATACCGCCCCTTTTGAATTTCTGCTCTTGGGTTATCAACCAGAACCTTGGACGGCGGAAGACAGCATCCTCGTTGTCATGAATATTTTTCAGGTGCTATCTCTCAAGGAAAGTGACGAAAGGATGATGACTATCATGAAAAAGTCACTTCCGCCGGAGGTTGTCGCTTTCCTGACCCCTGACACAGATCGCTACACTCAGGTTCTCTTGGGCGGACCTGACGCTCACCGCCCCATCCAGCCCATCCCTGTCGAAGCACTGACCTCAATTCGCCGTGCGCCAAAACAGACCGGGGGACGACTAGTCCGCACAACGTCCCACGTCGCAGGGTCGAACGGTTGGGCGGTCGACCAATCCAAGACCGCCGATGGTCGGGCGATTGTGGCGAACGATATGCACCTCCGTCTGTCTATACCGAATACATGGTATCGGGCATCTCTCCGTTACGAAGGCGTTGAGATTTCAGGTGTTATCCTGCCGGGGACTCCCGCTATGGTTGTCGGATCTAACGGTCATGTGGCATGGGGATTCACCTATATCGCCGGGGATTTCCTTGATTTAGTCCAGTTGGAAATCAATCCCGAAAATCCAGATGAATACAAAACACCAGATGGTTGGAAACGATTTGAGGTCCTCAACGAGCGGATAGAGATTAGAGGAGGAGAACACATTGTCCAACCCGTCAAACTCACAATATGGGGACCCGTCAGTCCAAACCCACTGATGGGGCAACCGGTCGCCCTCCATTGGACAGCACTCCAACCCGAGGCGGTTGGCATGGAGCTACTTGATATGGATCAGGCGACGACACTCGACGATGCGCTGGATGTCATGAATCGTTTTGGTGGTCCACCGCTGAATGTGACGATGGCTGATGACGCCGGGCAAATCGCTTGGACATACTGTGGGAAAATTCCTATCCGAAAAGGATTTGATGGATCTTCCACCAAGTCATGGGCGGATGGCGACATCGGTTGGGAAGGTTATATTCCACCGTCTGAGTTGCCCCGTGTGATTTCTCCACCGGAGGGATTTATAGCAACTGCGAATAATCGAACGCTTGGTAAAGATTACCCCTACATCATCGGCTATAACTTTGCCAATAGCCATCGGGCTTATCGGATCAACAAGCGATTGCGGGAAATGGATAAAGTTACGGAACAGGATATGTTCCAACTCCAGTTAGATACGACGAATCACTTCTTTGAATTTTACCAACAGTTGGCACTAGCCGTTTTGACGGAGGATGCCATTGCAAATGAGCCACTTTTATTAGAAGCGCGGAAACAGATAGCAGCTTGGGATGGTAGAGTGGAGGTGGACAGTGTCGCTTTCGGGCTTTTGGTTCGGTTCCGTGAAATTCTGGCTGAGGACGTATTTGAACCGTTTTTGGTCCTCTGTTACAAGACTGATAGAAGGTTCTCATACAGTTGGAGGAATATGGAAGCCCCTCTCCGTGCCCTGCTAAAAGAGAGAATTGCAGCAACTCTACCAGATCCAACGAATTATCCAGACTGGGAGACGTTCCTCCTCGCAAAATTGGAACAATCCATCGAACAGCTGATTAGGAAATATGACCTTAAATCGTTAGATCAATTGACGTGGGGCACCATTCATAGGACTCACATCTCACATCCACTCGGATTTATTCCTATTCTAGGCAAGATATTGAACATGCCGCAGAAGCCCCTTCCGGGAGGCTACCATTGCGTTCGCGCTACGAGTGCATCTGAACGCATGGTCATCTCCCCGGGGCGTGAGGCAGATGGGATTCTACATATACCTTCCGGTCAATCGGGACATCCTTTATCAGAAAACTACAAAGACCAGTTCAACTATTGGTTGAAAGGGGAGCCTCTACCTTTCCTGCAAGGACCAACTACCCACACACTGACACTCAACCCTAGTCCCTGACCTTGGTAGGCACTCCAATAAAGTAAGCCTTGACTGAATCGCCACTGTTATACTATAATGAGCGATTAACAAATGTTTTATTTTAGATATTTATCCGAAATATTGTCCAATTAGAAATCAGAGCCAAAGTGAAGATTCAGGCGTTCTTCTCGCTTTTTGGTAGCACTGATTGGAGAATTTTCTACTACTGGTTGGAAAAAGGAGCGGACCAATATGGCGTTGACAGATGAACAGAAGCAACGTTTTTGGGAAAACGGTTACCTCGTCGTCCGGAACCTCCTCACCCAAGAAGAAATGGAAGTCCTCAAAGAACGAGCGAATCTCATCGCCTCCGGTGAGGCATCGCATGTGCCAGAAGAATGGATTCAAGTCGAACCTGCTATCAAAAGCGGCAAGATTCACGCGGATTCAAAGATCGAATCCGTTCGTAAGTTGTGGAACCTTGTTCCTCACGATGAAGTGATGCGTGCACACGCTGCCAATCCGAAAATTGTAGAGGTCATCGTTGATCTACTGGGTCCCGATATCAAACTGTACGGCGATCAGTTATTCATGAAGCCGCCGAAGCACGGTTCGCGTAAGGAGTATCACCAGGATTCAAATTCGTGGAAACACCTCGTTCCATATAACCTCGTGAGTTGTTGGGCAGCGATGGACGATGCGACGATTGAAAATGGGTGCCTGTGGGTGATTCCGGGCAGCCACAAGTGGGGACTGATCAGCAGGGAACGTGAGCAGGAAATCGAAAGCCACGCGCTTGAAGGCGAATGGGAGAATGAGAAGCCTGTCGAATTGCAGGCGGGAGATTGCAGCTTCCACCACAGTCTGCTTCTCCACAGCAGCCATGCCAATCGGTCATCGAAGCAGCGTCGGGGATATGCCACACACTACATGTGTTCAAAAACGCAATATTTGGGAGATACCCCTAAGCCCGATTATCCGTTAATCTGTGGTCAAGAATTTCCGAATTATGTTTAATATCGTTTTTGCGACTTAACGTCTTAACAATGGGGCGATCTTCGTAATTGCCCCATCGTAGATTCACTCATTCCGCAAGGGGGATTGATAATGCAATCAGTTCAGGTTTTGACAGCCGCTTGGTATGGCGATCGAGAGATGGACTTGACGTTTCCTGATGGCTGGGACCTCAACCTTATCGCTTTTGAAGAACGCCCAGTGCTGACCCAAGAGCAGCTGCGGCAGGCGTTCCATCAACCGATTGGGTCACCGAGAATCGCAGAACTCGCGCAGGGAAAGAAAAGTGCTGTCCTCATCGCTGATGATCTCACGCGGCCCACTCCGACCTCAGAGGTCATGCCCTTCATCTTAGATGAGCTGCAAGAGGGAGGCATCGCTGAAGAGGATATCTTAATTTTCATAGGGCATGGCTGCCATAGACAGATGCGGCACGATGACATCACAAAGAAACTCGGTAAGGATACCGTAAACCGTATCCGCGTCAAGCAGAACGAGTTGGATGATCCATTCGTCTATTTAGGCAACACGTCGCGGGGAGTTCCTTTGCACATCAACCAGTGGGTGATGGACTGTGAACTCAAAATTGGTATTGGTGGAACGTGGCCACACGGTACCGCAGGTTTCAGCGGCGGTGGAAAGCTCGCTATCCCCGGTATAGCAAACTACAAAACCATCAGTACCGCACACGGCACGTTGAAGGGCGGAGGCAGAGCTGGAAATGTCGAAAATGAATTTCGGCTTAACTCCGAAGAAGCCGCCCGAATGGCAGGATTGAATACAACCGTGCTCACCATCTTGGACTATAAACGTGAAATTACTGGGCTTTTTGTGGGCGATTTGGTCGAAGCACACCGCACTGCCGTTAAAGAGGCGAGAGAGGCTTACGCTGTCCAAGTAATGTCCGATGCCGACATTGTGATTGCCACCGGCTATCCCCGTGACCACGATCTCCCATACGGCGGTCAAGGCGGTTGGCCCATGAGACATTCTCAACCGGAGGCAACACGTATTCTGATCAACACCGGCACCGAGGGAGTTGGCTATCATCGAGCAGGCTTCCTCCGAAACAAACAACTTCGTGAGGAAGAGAATCGTGAACGCGAAGAGCGGAAACCGCTGGTTAGATCCGAGGATTGGGATTATATCCTCTTCTCTGATGCCGTGGGGCCGATGGAGGTATTGGAGGTCCACCCCAAAGCCAAATTGATGGAATCGTGGGATGAAATCCTCGACTTTCTGAAACAGAAATATCGTGACCAGAAGCCGAAGGTAGCGATATATCGCTCGTCAGCGATCGCTTATCCACGGGATTAGAGTACGGCTCTACATAGAAGGAGACAAATATGCAATCAGTTCAAGTTTTAACGGGTGCTTGGTATGGCGATAGAGAAGTCGACTTGACGTTTCCCGACGATTGGGACATCAACGTCATAGCGTATGAAAAGCATCCGGTGCTGACTCAAGACCAGCTGCGGCAGGCGTTCCATGAACCGATTGGGTCGCCGCGCATTGCGGAAATAGCACAGGGTCAAAACAGCGCTGTCATCATTTGCGATGATTTAACCCGTCCAACCCCTTCCTCAGAAGTTATCCCCTTTATCCTAGAGGAGCTTCAGGAGGGCGGTATCTCCGAAGAAAACATCATTTTCTTCATGGGCTTCGGCTGTCACAGAAGCATGAAGCACGCTGACCTCGTGAAGAAATTGGGCGAGGATACTGTGCGCCGTTTTCGTGTCAAGCAGAACGAGTTAGACGACGCCTACATCTACATAGGCGAGACCTCGCGTGGGGTTCCGCTCCACTGCAACCAGTGGGTGGTAGATTGTGATGTAAAAATTGGCGTCGGAGGCGCTTGGCCCCACGGTACCGCAGCGTTTAGCGGTGGTGGGAAAATTGTCATCCCCGGCGTGTCGAACCACAAAACCATCAGCACTGCACACGGAACGATGGAAAGCGGCGGAAATGCGGGGAACGTCGAGAATGAATTTCGGCTCAACTCCGAGGAAGCCGCCCGAATGCTAGGGGTGAATACAACGGTAATAACCACCCTTAACGACAGGCGAGAGATTACCGCGCTCTTCGTCGGAGACTTGGTTGATGCCCATCGCGCTGCTGTTGAGACCTCAAGAGTCGCCTATGCGGTCACGCCGATGAACGATGCCGATATTGTGATCACTACCGGCTATCCACGTGACCATGACCTCAGCTATGGACAAATCGGTGGGTGGCCCATGCGACACGCATCGCCGGAAGCAACGCGCATCTTGGTGTCCTCCGGAGATGAAGGTGTATGCTATCACCGAGCGGGCATCATTGGGTCGAGGCTTCGCCGTGAGGCTGAGAACCAGGAACGCGAAGAACGGAAGCCGCTGGTTAGATCCGAGGATTGGGATTATATCCTCTTCTCTGACGCTGTGGGTCCGATGGAGGTCTTGGAATCCCAACCCAGAGCCAAATTAATGGATTCGTGGGATGAGATCCTGGATATGTTGAAGCAGATATATCGCGACCAGAAACCCAAGGTGGCGGTATACCCATCTGCAGCAATCGCTTATCCAGCAGAGGAAGGGACAGAGGGACTCTATCAGTCGGTCTGGTCCCGCTAAGTTGGTTCATTGGTTCACTAGTTCATTAATAAGCGAATGAACTAGTGAACCCTGTGGCGCGCTTTTTATTACGTTTTACGTTTCACGTTTCATCTGTAATCTGGATTTAGCCGTCAATCAACCCTTTTAGATAGGCAACGGCATCGGGGATACTTTGGGGACCGAGATGTTCGGGAATGATTAGCCCATCGTATTCCGCCTTAAGCAACGCCCTTACACATCGGGCGATGTCCACATCACCGCTATCTAAAGGCACCTCGTCATGGTCCCTCATGACCTGACTATGCCTAACCTGATTACGAGCGTGACAGAAAAAGATTCGATCCATTCCCCATGTTTCAACGGGTGAATGTGGATCTTCGCCAAAGAGAGACATCCCTTGGCAGTAGGTCACGCCGTTATTGGGGCTTGGCACTGTCTCCCAAACCTCATGCAGCACATCGACCGCCCATAGATGGTTTGCTAGCTTCAGATTCACCTCGTCCGCTACGCTCACCACTCGCCTGAAGAATTGAATAACTGTATCCCACCCGTCCTCACCCGGCATTACCATTAGCGGTCTACCGGGGTGATATTCATCAAAATAGATTAACCGATCTAACGGATAGAAAAGCACAACATCAACGCCGGATTCCCCGATCCCGCGCAGCGTTTGGCATAGGGCATCCAATTCTGACTCATTTTCGCCGAGCACCGCTTCTCTGGAAGGTGGCGGCGCAATCATCCCTGATACCTGAACCCCGCGCTCTTGAAGCATATCCCCGAACGGCTTGAAGTCGTCCGACGTCATATACCCCCGGTCTGAGGCACCCGGAACCGAACCTGCGCCGAGAAAAATCTCGTTCACACCTGCATCGCGACAACTCACTGCAATTTCGTCCGCACTGCTAGAACCTGCGTGTATACCGACTCTCATGGCTTATCCTCCTAATTGGTCTACTACTAACCGCTGGGGCTATTCTGCAATTGTTGATACGCTCGCCGGTCAAAGAACAAGAGTAAAACGTAAAACGTGAAACGTAAAAATAATTGGTTCATTGGTGCACTAGTTCACTAGTACATTAATGAACTTTTGAACTAATGAACTCTAAATCAATATCTGCACCAATTAGCACCAAGGGTTATCATGACAACATACGTTCAACAGCGTTTAATTCCGCCTCGGTGTACGGGTGTTGGAATGCGCTATCCGTTGGTTCTCCGTCTTCCATCAATACCGGCGATGGATTCGGAACCTCCCAATCACCCAGTTCCTCACGGCGAACAAAGTTTCCACCACGTTCCAGAATCGAATAGAACGGTAGGAGAAACATCGTCAATTTTTCCATTAAGTCGTCGCCGGTCTCCGGCGATTCGCCTGTTTCAAACATCTCCTGAATAACCAGCTGCAAGGCATTCCATGTGTTATAGCGGAAATGCCCCGGACGCCCCGGTATCTTGCCCTCCGCATCACCTTGGTGATCGCCAAAAATACGCATATATCCCTGTGCATCCGCACCACTCACCAATTCCAATGAGCCGTAGTATGGATGCGTCGGATGATCATGCTCATACACTACGAGACCATTAGGCTTTCGCCAATTAGGGGTGTGATATGCCGCACCTGTCATTCTTCCCCGACCTTTCTTTATCTCGTCTCGCAATACAGCGTGGATATACCATACACCGTGCAGCCCATGCGAATAGTAATCGCTCATCGAATTGTGTGCCACATAGCCTTTGATATCGTTCATGTCGGCAGCTTTCGCACGCAGATCGCCCACGCTTTCGGTATATTCCCACGTTGATGCGGTCAAGAGCGGAGTGCCATGTTTTGCCGCCAAATCCACCATAGCCTGTCCCTTCGCTAGGGAGGTAGCAAACGGACGATTGACAAACGTTGGAACACCTGCTTCAAGGAAGGGTTTTGCAAACAGCGGATACAACGAAATCGCAGTGACATCGTCAATGTACACGCCATCAATCTTGCCAATCATATCAGCGGGGTGTTGGACAATTTCGACGCCTTGAAACAGTGAATTCAATCGCTCCGCCATATCAGGTCTAATAGTCCAAGCGTGTGTCAGCAGCATACCTGTCGTGCGAATCTGACCCGCAGGTGGGTTCATTGTATTGCCCCAGATACCGTGCATGTGTCCGCCGGGACCGGCTATCACACCAACGCGGACAAGGTCTTGTGGGGTAGATCGGGTGAAAGATGGCGTGGTCATAAACTGCTCCTTTTGAAATGGTCATACATTGTGCAAAGAAGTAAAATTTTACTGATTGTAATGGAATCCGATTTCAAAGTCAAACAATTTCATGCTCGTAACATCGGGGTTACGTGTGCGAGGTTCTGTTGACATTTTGATAGTCCTCACCGTATCAACAGGCTCCCAGCGTTTCCCAATTGGCGACACCAAAATGTCCACACGCCCTAACTTGAGCGATGGCGTTCCACGGTGAGTTGGCTCACGTTTTGAATCAGATCGATCAGGTGGGTAAGATTATAATCGAACTGGATTTCTAACGGCGAGAGTGTATATAGGAAGCAGGGTGCCAACAGGATCACCGCAAAATCTTCCTGTACGATGGACAAGACCTGCCGCCCAATCCTCCTTCTGGTTCCCGGGTTTGCTGTTGCGTCGAGTTGGGAGAACATTTCGTCAACCTGGGGATTGGAATAGCCGAAAAAGTTGTGTTCTCCCTCGGAATGGAAGAATAGCGACAGGTTGCTGTACCAAAAACCAAAAAGGGGTTGAGTTAAAAAGGCATCCGCTTCTTCCGGTATCTCTCCTTTGACAGAGATAGGATTCACCACAGAAGAGCCCACTGACTTTCCGATCAGATAAGCTAAATAGCGAAAGACACCGATCGAACCGGCAATCCGAATATCAAAGGGAGAGTGAGGAAGTGGTGAGAGGTTTTCTTCCTCAACAACCTGTCCCATGCGCAGATAGAGGTTGATTGCCCGATAATCAATCGCTTCTTTAAGGATCCTACAGTTCCTTTCATCCGATAGAGGCTCGTGCTGACGGTTGAGAAATAGGGCATAGTAGGTTTCTCCAAAAAAGGGCCACTGTTGACAAGGCACCGTCGTTGGGAATTGGTAGAGAGACTGCATCGAATGGAGATGGATCGAAAGCAGATCCAGTGTGCCGTTCTCAACCGCCTTAATGGCATTGGCGGGGTGTGTGAAACGCCTCAAGGTTAACCAGTCAATGCTGCTGTCCCCTCCGCGATAGTAATCCGAATTCTGTTCAAAACGCAAGTCCATCGCATCCGGGCTGAAACGCTTCACCCGGTAGGCTCCTGAGATTACGCGATAGGGTTGGGAAGAATGAGAGGGGACGGGGCAGATACTGCGCAAATGAAAGGGAAAGAGCGGTGCTTCTTGAGAGAGTTGGATCCGAAGTTGGGTTTTGCCATCCGGTTTAATCTTTTCGATAGTCGGAGTAATGCGGCTCTCGTAAAACGCGGTGATAACCTCTTCGAGGGTGATCGGCTTCCCATCGCTCCAGCGGAGGTCGTCTCTCAACGTCAGCTGCCATTGCGAATTTCCCTTCACAGGTTCGCAACCGATTGCAAGCCGTCCTTCGATCTCCCCGTTCCAGTAGGACATCAGGAGGGGATCATAGCATAACCGGTGCAGCCAGTAACTCAGGATCGGGTCCGGACGCTCTAAGGACCCCATTTCCAGGGAGGAACTCAACTCCCCGATCTCAAGCCAGCTCAGAGGTGTCTGCTCATTGGGTTGTTTGATCCGAAGGGTTCCGGTGTAGGAGACCCCCATCTGTTTTTGAAGCTGCTGGGCGATCTCCTTCTGATCCGGTTCCCGCCGGTTCAGCAATGATAGCATAAATTGGATCTGCCCCGGTTGCAGGGCTGGTTCAGCCAACTGGTGTTTAAGAAGGTTCACCTCTTTTTGGCACCGTCTGACATGTCGCGCAGAAATTCCAATCCCTTGGGCGATCTCTTCGTCGCTGGCTTGGGGGTGCTGCTTTTGATAGGCAATCAGCTTGAGGAGGGTATCGACTTTTGACATTTGTGCGCCTGCCAATTCAGACCCATCTTTGGGGACGGAATCTCTAAAGATAAGGGAACCCGAGGCTTGCAATCAAACGAAACAATGTACAGTATAAACCGTCTTGCCTTCAATGTGCAACCGGTTTTTAACGGGTTTGGAGCAGAAAAATTGTTCCGACAATACGAAGAACAACCCGTTTTTGAAGAAGTCTGGACACATTAAGTCCAAACTCCTAAAAACAACTGGATTTTTATGTCGTAGGTTGGTATTCTTATTATCGCAATTAGGAGAGATTTATTATGAAAAAGAAAACGGATATGAATCAGAGAGAATGTTCCGACAACGCGAAGAACAACCCTGCGTCTTTGAACGAAAGAAGTGCGCTATTCTCAGGCGCTTGGACGGGGACTGTTGGGACCAAACGCCAGACATATCATATTCATGTGGACTTAATTGCTAAACTGCGGGGATACGCTTACTGGGAACGGCGGCGGATTTCGGAAGTGGTCAACTATGCGTTGGAACAATTTTTCGAGGATAAGGAAATCAAGGCGCGTCCACCCAAAAAGGTCTCACTAAAGAAAAAAGATAATTGAGATACAGGATTATGATATATAACGCAAGTTGCTAGTTGAATATCCATGGAATTTCCATTAGAGTATTTGTTTACCCAAACAAGACTCATAAATAGGAGAATTCCATGGACTTAGTCATCGTAGCATTTTATACACTTTGTGACGATCTGTTAATTCAACACCGATACCAAGACGACCCAAGAGCCAAAATGTCTGCCGCAGAAGTAATGACCACTGCCTTAGTCGCAGCCGAACTGTTCGGTGGCAATCAACAGCGGGCACGACAGCTACTCAAAGAGCAGGGATATATTCCCAATATGCTCAGTAAACCACGATTCAATCGAAGACTCCATCAAATTGCACCGATGTTTCAGACACTTTTTGAATCACTTGCCACAGGCTGTAAAGCCCAAAACCCAGACCAACTCTATGTCATCGACTCGTATCCCGTCCCAGCGTGTGACCCCATTCGTATCTCTAATGCCAAACTTTATCAAGGTGAAGTATGGCGCGGTAGGATAACCAGCAAACGGAGATACTTCTATGGACTCAAACTGCATCTGATGGTTACTGAAAGTGGTATACCGGTTGAGTTTTTCTTAACACCGGGCAGTTTTGGTGATGTTTTAGGGTTGCGGTGTTATCCGTTTGACTTGCCTCAAGGGGCAACCGTTTATGCAGATAAAGCCTACTGTAATTATGGGATTGAAGATGCGTTAGCTGAAGCCGGTATTATGCTCAAACCGTTGCGCAAAAAGAACAGCAAACGGCAATATCAAGCGTGCGAAGTTTATATACACCATCACCATAGGAAGCGGATAGAGGTGACAAACAGTCTAATCACCCAACGGCTACCCCGCTCTATTCATGCCGTGACTGCCGCTGGATTTGAGATAAAGGTCCTTTTGTTTCTCATTGCTACTATGATTACACTTATCATCAAATAAACACTAGCAACTTGCGTTATCTTATGTTCGCCGCAGGACCTGTCCACTACGTTTCCCTGTCAACTTCCCATCTTTGAGAACCATTTTTCCATTGACAATAACATGGTGCATACCGACGGCGGTCTGGTTCGGTTCAAAGGTGGTGCCCTGATCCGCGAAGGTGTCTGGATCGAAAATTGCGACATCCGCACATGCCCCCACCCGAAGGACACCCCGATCGGCCAAACCGAGTCGGTTGGCTGGCAACGATGTGATGCGACGGATAGCCTCCTGAGCACTAAGCGTCCTTTTATCCCGCACAAAGTGCCGGTAGAACCAAGACGCCCATGTATACGCGCCGTGGAACGATACCCCCGCCAACGGACCGTCGGTCCCCAGTGCGGTGGCATCGGAACCAACCATACAACTAGGGTGTTCAAAGGCGATGCGGATATCCTCCTCCCGATAAGTGAAGGCGATAATCATCAGGCTGTGGAGATCGTCGATTTCAGCAAGCAGGAGGTTGTAGATAGCATCGAACGGATCAACGCCGGTCAACTCACTGATTTCAGCGATGCTCCTCCGGGAAAATTCAGGGTGCGCTTTGCCCTCAAAGAGGACGATGTTGTTCCAATCCCCCCGCGCCAGTGCGGTGATGATATTGGGATAGGTTTTCAACTCTCGGCGGGTGGCAGCCGACTGTAGCCGTGCGGCGATGGCGGTTGTGTCCCCTTCCAGCGCCCATGGCGGCAGTGCAGCACTCAGATTGGTAGTCCCGAACAGCCGTGTGTGCATATCAAAACCGACATCTAACCCACGATCTTGTGCTTTGTCAACCTGTCTGAGCGCATCTTCGATTGCCCATCGCCCATCTTCAGCGAGCCGTGAGACTACGGAGATGTGGGAGATCTGTAGGGGTAGATTCGATGTTGCCCCGGTTCGGATTGCCTCCGCGATGGTTTCCTGCGCTTCTCCGTCCCGATTGCGGGTATGGGTTGCATAGAACCCGCCGGTCTCGGCTGGGACGCGACAAAGTTCGATGATCTCCGCTTCGGTACAGTCCCTTTCGGGTCCGTATTCAAGACCTGTGGAAAAGCCGAGCGCCCCTTCCTCTAGGCTTTGCGCTAACAGGTTTTTCATCTGCCTAAGTTTATCAGGGGTTGAGGGGCGATCTACCAGTCCAGCGACAGCAAGGCGCAGGTTACCATTCGGGACGAGGGATGCCACGTTGACCGTTGGCTTTCCCGCTTCAAGCGCGTCGAGGTATTCAGCCATCGTGCGCCAACCGATCTCATGCCCCTCTTGGTGTCCATAGATGTTCATCTTTGCCAATTCAGGGTCACCGATGGGCGCACATCCATGACCACAGTTGCCAACGACTTCAAGCGTCACACCTTGGGTTACGGAACTCATCGCCCGCGGATCGAGGATCATCGTGAAATCGGAATGGCTGTGGATATCGATGAAGCCGGGCGCGACAAAGAGACCTTGGGCATCTATGCACGGCACACCCTCCTGTTTTTCGATCGTCCCAACCCCGACGATTCTGCCATCTTTGATCGCCACGTCCGCACGGAAAGGTGGGGCTGCCGTGCCATCAATAACGGTTCCATCGTGAATCAGCAGATCAGCCTGCATCAGTACCTCCCCTATCTCGCAGTCCAGCCCAGATCTATCGCCCAGTCCGCCCCAGTGATAGGGCCAGCTATATCAGAGCAGAGGTAAACGACAAGGGCGGCGACCTCCTCCGGCGTGATGAGTCGCTTGACGGCGGCGGGTTCCAACATGACCTGCTCGACGACATCATCTGTCGAAATCCCACGTGTCCTTGCTTGATCTGCAATTTGGCTCTCAACCAGCGGCGTACGGACATACGCCGGGCAGATGGCATTGACGGTGATACCGTGTTCGCCACCTTCCAAGGCGGCTGTCCGCGTGAAGCCGATGAGACCGTGTTTGGCTGTTATGTAGGCACTCTTGAAGGGCGAAGCGACCCGTCCGTGAATGGAGGAGATGTTGACAATCCGTCCCCAACCGTGGGTTTTCATCGAGCCCCAGACGTATTTGGTCAGCAAGAAAGGTGCGGTGAGCATCACCGCCAGCATTTTGTCCCAAGTGTCTTCGGGAAAGACCTCAATGGGGTCGATATGCTGGACACCTGCATTGTTAATCAGAATGTGAACCCCACCGCAGTGGGATAGTGCTTCGTCAACGAGGCGTTTGCAGTCGCCCCGTTGAGAAAGATCCACTTTCACGAAATAGCCACCGATCGTGTCAGCGAGCTCTTTCCCTGTTGCCTCATTCAGATCGGCAATGACCACCCTATCTCCATCATCCGCAAGCCCTTCGGCGATGGCTCTGCCGATGCCACTTGCCCCTCCGGTGACAATAGCAACCCGTTCGCTCATTTTCTCGCACCTCGCTATTGTTGGTCGGTTGTACTATATTGACGCACGCTGCCGTCTATTGTTCTGCTGCCTATCTGAATCTACATTTACAAAGCGTGAAAAGTAGATATTGGGTTTTATGCAGGAAATAGATAGATAGAACAAGTTGGGTTGATGGTTAGAAAAGGAATCGCTAAAAGGGGCTTCTCAATGCAGGATTGTTAGCTGCCAACCGATGTGTTCGTTGAGGTCGTACTGTTAGGTTTCTGCCACAATATATCAGAGCGTTGTCGAATTTCATGCCAAGGACCGGTGATCGCCAACGTAATCCCAGGACTCTGGATATTCACAAAAAGTGTCGTGCCATCCGGTGAGAATGTTGCACCCGCGAGTTCTGATAGATTGCCAGCGTTTCGCGCAAACCGGTAGAGGTTTCCTTCGGGCGTTACGCCAATTAGGAACTCCTCGTTTGGGCCATCTTCGCAGATGATTAAATCTCCCCACGGTGTGACTGTCAAGTTATCCGCATTCTCCATGAGATTGCTGTCGTTTGGCTCAATAAAGAGTTGGAGTTTGCCGGGTTGTTGTTCCTCGCGGCTTGTGCCTTCATAAGGGCTTGGCATGTATTTCCAGATTTGTCCTTTGCGTTTTATACCGCCATTTGTGCAGGCGATATAGAATTCCCCATGGTCGGAGTTACTACCGTACCATATCCCTTCGCCTCGAGCGAACTTTGCCGCCCCTTTGTCTTCAGTTCCTTGTATGCGAAGGTCATCCTCCGGTGATTCCACATTCTCAATATCTACCCATTCAACGTCAAGAGTTTCTCCGACCGGCATCGGATTATATGTCCACCTGAAAATCGCTTGCCTCCGGTTCCGCCAATTTCGGGTGTCTGCTTCCTTGATGCCCCGAATTTTCAATGCCTGAAGTTTGCCACCTGCAGCAAGTTCACCCGGTTTATCGGGGATAAAGCGATAGATTAAACCATCCGATCTGTCTTCAGTTTGATAGACAATCCCACTTCTGGGATCGACAGCAACTGCTTCATGATTGAAACGCCCCATCGCTTTCAACGGGATCGGGTCGGCTAATTTTATGTTAGTAGAAGCCGGCACCTCAAAATTGTACCCGTGTTCCACCTCGTACGTCTCCTCCGCCTTCTGAATGGTTTCTTCACAAGTAAGCCACGTATTCCAAGGCGTGAGCCCCCCGGCACAATTCCGGATCGTTCCTATCTGACTTAAGGAATGTTGCTCCAATGTCTGTGTTCGCGTGTCATAAACCAGCGTCGTTGTCCCACCGAGGCACGGTAGTTCACCCGATCCAGCATCATAGAATTTGTCAATAGCAGCAGGTTCAATCTTTTCGTTATTCCAGCCAAAAGCTCCGACGTTTTTGGAAGTAGCCTGCAATTCGTGATTTCGGACGAGGATCGTTTTGCCGTTAGGACCTGGAAATGCTGCCATGCCATCGTGTCCGCCCGGCACCCAGAGTCCATCGTCCATCTCTTCACCCGTTCTTGAAAAAGCGTGTGCGATAAACCCTTGGGGGAGGTCAAGGAGTTGGTTTGCAGTCGGAGTGAACTCAAAGAGTTCAGGTCTGAAGCCCGGCACTTTTTGAATCAATGCCCGACTACATCCTAAAAATCCGAGACTGACGGCTGCAGATACGGTTCCGATTGCACTAGCGCGTAGAAACTGGCGTCGAGATAATTTGTTTTTCATAGGGTTCCTCATTCAGTGCACGTTAAAGAGGGCACAAGAATTGTTGTTTTGTAGATGGGCTGCATTTTATTGGATACAAAGTATAACATTAGAATGTTGCAACAATTTTGAGATTTTTCACAATTTTGTTACAAATGGGTGTGTCAATATTCTTCAAAAGTTTGGACGGTTCTTTTTCGTCGGCGACTTTTGCAAAGGGCGGGGGAAACCCGCTCCTACGATTGAGCTATACACATATCGAAGGTTGTAGAACTGTATTATCCTGCTGCTTTCGGTTTGTCGCTGTGTGTTTGTCCACGGAGTGCTGTGGTGGCGGCTTCGTCCACCCCCAGTGTTATCTCATCGAGGACCACGCCATACGCTTCCCGTGCTGCTTTAAGTGAAACCTTGCCGTTCTTGACATCGCGTGCCACATCAGCCGGTGGACGCAGCAGTGGGTCGCCCCAACCGCCACCGCCTGCCTGACGATGATAGATTCGTTCGTCCGCCTCCATCGATGTGGATATCATGGTTTGCAATACCTCTTCCTCGCCGTTGTTGTGATGGAGGACATTAATCGAGCCTCTGCCCGGCTTCCCACCGTAGAGACCGTAGGGGAGATGGTCTCTGCGGTCAGAACGGATGGCGAGATGTGCTTCACCGGAAAGGAGTCGCCATTCGCGCTCAAGCCCCAGACCGCCGCGGAATTTGCCCACTCCACCGCTATCAGTAACATACCCGTAACGTTCAATATGCACCGGATATTCGGATTCCGCTTGCTCAATCGGGATATTACTGGCAACGTTGGCGGGGTTACAGAGTCCGTCAATCCCATCGCGGTCAGGTCGCGCTCCCCATGTCCCAGACATCAGTTCGTAGTAGACATACGGCGTCCGATCTTCCCGTTGTCCACCAATTATAACGAGGGAATTGCCCCCTTCGCCGGCGGCTAACACTTGGTCTGGCAGTAAGCCTGCTAATGCGCCGAAGATGGTGTCCACCAACCTGAATCCAGTGATGCCGCGCATTGAGGACGCAGCCGGCATGACACCGTGAACTACGGTCCCCGCTGGCGCAATAATTTTCAGCGGTTTGAACATGCCCGCTGTGTTCGGAATATCCTCTCGGATCACTGATCGAACACACAACGCGACCACCGATGCGGTAAAGGAGAGGGTGTTGTTGATGGCACCTCGGACTTGTGGGTTTGTGCCGGTAAAATCAGCGGTAAGCGTATCGCCCTCTACCGTCATCGTCACCGTTAGGCGGACGGGCGGGCCCCCGACACCGTCGCTGTCCATGTAGTCTGTGAAGGTATGGCTGCCGTTGGGCCAAGAGGCGATTTCTGCACGGACAAGTTGCTCGGTATAGTCGATGAGCGAATTGGCACAGGTGGTAAAGGTTTCCAGTCCGTAACGCTGGATCAGGGTGTGTACCGCACGCTCGCCGATATGACAGGCCGCTAGTTGTGCGCGCAAGTCTCCGATAGCCATCTGCGGCACTCGGACATTCGCACGGAGCAGCGTGAAGATCGCCTCATCGGGTTCGCCGGCACGATACAGTTTTAACCATGGGATGCGGAAGCCATCCTGGAAGATTTCGGTGTTATCGCAGGCGGAGCTGCCGGGTAAGCGTCCGCCCAGATCTAAGTGATGGGCGGTGCTGACGGCAAATCCGACACGTTCATCCTCCCAAAAGACAGGCTTAACGATGAAGATATCTGGGATGTGCATCCCACCATCGAAGGGGTCGTTGAGGATAAAAACGTCGCCGGGCTGCATATCGCTGCCAAATTTCTTAAACAGCGTTTCCATCGCGAAGGGGACGGAGCCGAGGTGGAGGGGAATGGTTACGCCCTGCGCAATCATTTCGCCGTCGGCGTTACAAAGGGAGGTGGAGTAGTCGAGGCAGTCGCGAACAATGGTAGAATAGGCGGTGCGGTACAGTGCCATTGCCATCTCGTCAGCAGCCGACGCCAAGGCATTTTGCATAATCTCGCGCGTAATCGGGTCGATTTTAGGCATTTTCAGATTCCACGAAGCGAGGCATAGCTATTACAACAGTTCACACTTTATAGCCGCCTCCAATGCTCTTTTTCATAGGGAAAGGGAGATAGAATAAAAAGGGAAAATACTACAGATCTCAGTCGCCAATCGTGGTAGGACTAAAACAGGCATAAAGCAATAGGGAGGAAGATTTGCGGATCTATGCTCATAGATGCTCATCTCCCTCCCTTTTTACCAATTCGTTTGTCCATAGCTGTCCCGCACTCTTATTTTGGGTGTTACGGTTTCTAGCGCGCTTGCTTCAGCACTAATTTCTGTCTTTTGAGACGGCGTTTTTGGCGATGTCGAATTTGTGTGCGTCGTCGTACCTGTCCAACTTTCGATCGTGGCACGGAATCACCTCCTTGTAGTGGATTCTTTTAATCTAAGTTCTATACACATGTCGCCCCGCTGGGGCTTTAGGGTTGGTCTTACCACGCCTGCTATATACATATCGCCCCGCTGGGGCTAAAAAATAATACGTAATGCGTAGGAAAAACCGTCCTCAAACTTTACACATTACGTTTCACGCAATCCTCGACAGATATCAATAGATCGGGCTTTTATGTATCGTCAACCGTTCTTGCTAAATAGAATAGTGCATCATTGCACAACGCCTCGACCTCCCCCATTGCAACATCCAATAGTTCTATTGAGGGACATTGCAGTAGCAGCCGATCCGCGGACAACGTGATATAACGCTGTCCATCTGTATGGGCAAATTCCACCTGTGAATCTGTGTCCTGAACAACCCGATACCCGTTTCCGAACTCAATCGCGTTCCGAATTTCCAAACCATCGGCGTTCTTGTATAGTGCTTTAGCCTTCAACGTTTCCGGTAAAACCTCCGGAGCGGGCGGAGCAGTTTCGGGCTTGGTCGCCCGGTCTTCGTCCGGTTCAAGGATCAAGACCGGTTCACTTGCCGAATCAACAGTTTCTTCATCTTTGTCCGAATCTCTCTGAGTGTCCGGTTGATCTTCGACCTCTGCCGACTGGCTTTCCTTGAACACGTCGGAGAGCACCTCCGTGACAGTGTCGGGTTCCGGTTGAGGGTCTGCCAACATCTGCCTCAGTGTACCGACGCAGATATTGAAGATGAGTGGATGAAACGCTAGCGTCTCTGGATCAGCGTACTCGAAAAGAGATCTCGCAACGAATGCTATCTCTGCCTTCTCTCGATTCCCTATCCGTTTGAGGCGTGTTTCGCATGCCTTGAGTGCATACGATACAGTGTTAATAAATTCCACGGTAATCAGGTGACGCAGCACCTCAAAACGAAAAATGTCACTAACACTTTCACGCCCTTCCTCGCCCTCTGATGTTGACTCCTCGCCTCCTTCACCTTCAGCGTTAAATGCGCCAGCTTCAAAGGCTTCTGCCGTTTTCTGCCGTAACAGGTCCTGATCAAACGTGATATTTTCAAATTCAGGCTCATCGAGCAACAGCCTGCTGTTCACAATTTTGTCCTGTAATAGTTCTTCATCGGACTTTGCTGCTTGTAATGCCCGCTGCTTCTGAACAGCCAGCTGCTTGCGCTTGGATTTCTGATTTTGTTGGCGTTTTGCGCGCTTACGCGCAATGTTGAGGTGTCGATTCTTCCTTTTTTTCGCCATCTTTGACCCGATTTGCGATTGTGGTTGGATGAAATCGTCCTGAGGGAAATTCAGATTAAGAAAAGTATACTGAATAAAGTTGGAATTGTCAAATCTGATTGAGGGATATGGGTGGAAGAATAACAGGAATGTGTGGCAGCCCTTTCTACTATCTTCATGCCAAAAGCGTGAAACGTGATGCGTGAAACGTAAAAACCATTTTTATTGACTGTGAGTGTTGGGATTCACTCTCTATCTGTACGAATCCAGAGCAACCACAGAAACTTTATTATTCTTGATAGCGAGGTACTTTCAACCGTTCAACCCAATCTACGATACTAAGGAAGCATAATGCGTAAGATTTTTTCTCACGCATCACGTTCACGTATCACACACCGCATTTCAGATACGCCTAATGTGGAATACCTAACTGATGCATTCGACGGTGGATGGCTTCCTGCGCCTCCATGAAAGGACGTTCAAGGAACGCCTGATGATCGTCCTCTCCGTGATGGTGAGTCACTGTGCCCGGACGATGGTGGCGGGCAGTCTTGCGGATATATGACAACCCACCCTCAATGAGTGTCAACATATAGTTTGCGGTTTCCGAATCGAACATCCACCACTCACCGCCAACGGCGATATAGACTGGGGAGGTGTGGGCGATGATGCCACGCCCCCAACCGTCAAGATGCGGAACTGCTTGGGTGTAGCCGGGCCCGCCGCAACGGGCTGTAATCCACGAGTGCTGATTGACTGGCAGTGTTGTTTTCAGATGCAGCGTGCGTGCGCCGTTATTTTCGCCCGTCGAGGCGACAACCTCTCCCGCCTGAACGATCTCTAACGTGTGAATGGGGAATATGGATTCCGCAGACGCTTCGACCTCTACTGTACCGCCGTTGCCCGGTAAGTTGATTGTGCTCCCGATAGGTTGTCCATCAACCGTCAAGCGTATGATCGGACCGCCGCTGAGGAACGTGTTTCCAGCGCGGAGATATTTGCACCAGTTATCGTAGTTGAATTCCTGATCGTCGGGGATGTGGACATAGGTGCGATATACGCCGACGGGCACGTCACTGGTCATTTTATCCGTTCCACCGACCAACGGCAGTTTGTAGCCGCAGTTGAGATAGCGGTAATACTCGATGTGACCGTACATCGCTTCGGTCAGGTACTCGACTGCATCCACACGATTGGTGGCAATTAGGGTTGCCGGTTCGCAGTTGGGGTTTGGGATGTGGGGTAGGACGACGGTGCCGCCCTGTGCATGACAGGCATCCGCCCAATGCGAGAGCGTCGTCTCCATGTTGCCACCGAGTTCCGCTTCGCCGGGACCATCGGAACACCACGGACTTACTTCCTCTTTCAAGCCGAGCAGCGTGAGATGTCCAAGCAGGTGCTGACGGTTTTCCTGCGTGGCGTAAACGATACTGCGACCATCGTCGGAGACGGTCGGTCGACCAATGAACTCCTCCGTGTTGGTAAAAAGATGTCCCCATTGAGAGAGCAGTAGGTTGACGACGTTCAGGTCTTCGCCTTGTGCCTCCGTGTGAGAACCTTGCGTTGAAAGGAAATGGACGTGGGTATCCCCGCTGAAGTACCTTTCGGCGTTCATGTTGCACCAACGTTTGAGCCGTAGCGTCAGTTCGCGTTGCCCCGGTTTAATTTCAACCTTTGTCCGCAACGGCTCATATTCGTAGCCTCGCGCGACATCAACGATGACCTCGCCGCGCGGTAGCCAACCTTGGCACGTTCCGTCGGTGTAGGCGTAAGAGATTTGTCCCAAACGCACATCTCCGCCGACATCGATATGCCAAGTGCCGTTGTTTGAGTTGACGTGTGCGTGGTGTCCGTGCGGCGCGTAAGGCACCCCTTTTGGCGACCGGAAGTGGATACGACATGGAATCGGTTGATTGGTCTCATCATCGACCACCGTTGTATGAACCCAGTTCCTGCCGGTGTCAACGATTTCGACCTGTACCCGCTCGTTCGGTGCGACCTTCCCTTTCTCCTCTAGCTCTCCCCATCTCACCGTGCCCAACGTTTCGTCGTGATTCTTGACCGTTACTGTCGCCGATGGGGTCGCTGTCACTTCGACATAGGCGGGACTGCTACCGTTGTTCTGCGTTTCGCCCCAGCCTTTCCGTTCGTCATCAAGAAATTCGTCCGCTGACTTCTCTGGTAGCGGATATGGATAGGTCGCCACGCCACGGTCAACCTCTACCTCCATGCGGAAAGGTTTCGTGGCATCTTCCTCCTGTGGCAGGGTAATCATGACATCGCGGATCGCTTTTCTAGGGATAGGATCTTCATCGAGGTGCCCCAATGTAACCGCAGCGAGGATAAACGTCGGTCCCTCCGGCACGATCTGCAGAGATTCCAGCGTCTCCGACGGGTTCGGATTTTCCCAGACCCACAGATAGTAGTCCGTAGGTCCCGCTTGCGTCGCTTCGGTCTGGCGGTTGCCCGCTGCGCTCCAATTCCCCTCGTAGCGTGGCTGGAGTCCATCCTGCTGGTCTGGCCATGCGAGAAAAGGTAACTGCCCCCAACCCGGCGGGACGAAAGCAATCTCGAAACGTTCTCGTATCGGCACACTGACCGTTTCACCGTTTCCATAGCGGAAGACGTAGTGCGCAACTAGACGCCCGACGGGATCGCCCTCAAAGATTTTTGATTCAAGCAGTCGATGCACAACGATAATCCGCTTCGGCGTTGCGTTGAGTGGTATGGTAGTCGATTCTGTGTTAAGTTCGCCCCCGAAACCGAGAAAACAGGGGCCGTTCCCACTGATCTGGAAGGGCAGGCCGTGGAAGGTTTGTGAACCGATTGCGGGATTGGCATTTTCGCCGAGAATTTCTGCACCGACGTTGCAGAGTGATGAGAGATTTAGTGGTTGATAGTCTGGCATTGATTTCTCCTTGAATTGATAGTTGTAGTTATCTTTTCGAAAGTCCAATCATCGGCTTAAGGGTTAAGAAATACAGAATACGCCTATCACGAATTATAACATAATTCCACAC
This sequence comes from Candidatus Poribacteria bacterium, assembly GCA_003635265.1. Classification (GTDB taxonomy): domain Bacteria; phylum Poribacteria; class WGA-4E; order WGA-4E; family PCPOR2b; genus PCPOR2b. The sequence continues at coordinate 43,109 of PYIZ01000045.1, read as the reverse complement.
AGATAACTGTTGATTTTCACTAACTTGGACAATAAAAAAGCCCCATGCACAACGCACAGGGCTGGATTATTTCGACGGGGTCGGAGGTTATCTACATTTGCTTTTTCCCCTGAATCTGCGGCATGTAGGTTTCTCTGCCCATTTGAGGCTTTTTGTTATCCATCCGTGAACTTTTTGGGAACAGTCTAAGACTACGGTCTTCAAGAGGCAGCCTCACCGGTGCGTGTCCACGTCGGTGAGATTCCCGTAGCGCGATAGCAATTTCTAGCACCTTACGCCCATTGTCGCCGCTGCCCCTCGGCTCGATGTCCTGTTCAAGCGCATCAATGATTGACTGGACGCTCGCAATGTTCCGGTCTCCTGGCCATCTCCAGCCGTCCTCATCGTAGTCCCCACTCATTCTACCGTAAACGCTGGTTTCGGGAAACACGCCCTCCACCTTTTTGAGTGGCGCCCCCATCAATGGATCAACAACGTCGTCCGCTTTCCACAGGCTGAGCAAACTATTATTGCTGCGGAATACACCTCGACTGCACGAAACCTCAAATCCACGCCCCCTCGCATCGGTTTCGCGATGCATAAAGGCTTCAATACCGTTAGTGAAACGTAGATAACCCGCTACACCTTGGTCATGATCGCTCTCCGGGTCGTCGGCGACCCAGCCAACCACCCATGCAACATCGGCGTCTCCGGCGAACATACGCATCAGACTAAAAAGCTGACAGCCGCCACCTGACATCTCTGTGCCGCTCCCGCCTATGAAGTCAATGCTTTTGACCTCACCAAGCTCGCCTGACTCGATGATTTCAAGGGCTTTCCAGTACTGTGGTAGATTTCGGTCTAGATCACCGGATCCGAACTTGATTCCCCGCGATTGGCAGGCTGCCACCATCCGATCCGCATCTGCAAGTGTTGCCGCAATGGGCTTTTCACAGAGGATCGCCTGTACACCCGCTTCGGCACATCCAATGACGACCTCCGGGTTTGGTCGAACCGGCAGGATAGGTGCAGCGATATCAATCTGTTCCTTCTCCAACATTTCCCGATAGTCGCTGTACCCCGGGACACCGTAGTATTGGCAGTACAGTTCCAAGTTCTCAGAATCGGTGTCAGCAAAGGCAACGACTTCAGTCAAGGGATTGAGCGCGTACGCACGCGCGTGCGACCCACCCTTTCTGCCACAACCGATGACTCCAACTCGATATTTAGCCATTTAAGTTTTTCCTTGTCTAACGCAGTCGGCCAACTTTATTAGGACTTACGCAGTTGAAGGTTGAGGTTTTGTAGTTTGATGCTTCAGCGCCAATGCGGGGCAAGTCCGAGAGGATCTCCGATGAATCCCCGATAAATCGGGACAGGTGAAAGTAGGTCCGTGACCGGGGATGCCCCGCCTACGATGGGTGTGGGCTGCCTATGCACCAATACGCCCGATAAATCGGGCAACTACAATAGTAGATGCGTAAGCTCCATTTATATTCGAAACTAGCAGTTTATTATCGCAAACTTAGGTCCCTAGACGTTTACATATCTGCGTATCGGTGCAATACTGCCGAGCAATCCAAGCAGAATGCCTCCGAGTATAATCAGACCGATCTGATCTAACGGAATGAACTGTACATCACTAATTCGCGGCACAAATATGCGAAATAGCGTGTAAAAACTAACTATCCCAGATAAACTCCCGATAAATCCTAGAAACACCCCTTGGGCAATAAGCGGGACACGGATATACCAGTAGGTCGCCCCAACTAGTCTCATGACTCGGATCTCTTCACGACGAAAGTAAGCGGTCAACATAATTGAAAAGCAGACGATAATCACCGAAGCTCCACCCATCAATCCGCCTAACCCCAGAAGTACCGTCTCCACCTTGCGGATAAATTCAGAGGCCTCCTGCTCATATTTGACGTCCTCCACTTGGCTAAAGGACTCAATCTGAGAGACATGCTGCAACAATTTTTCCGGAGGTATTAACGTATCTCTGATATAAATCTCCAGCGAGGCAGGGAATGGATTGCTATCTGCAAATCCCGCTGTGAGGGTCTTTCCAAGTTCACCAAACATCTCCTCACCTCGGGCAAGGGCTTCCTCTTTAGAAACATAAGTCACTGTTGCAGCCCAATCGATCTTCTCAATTTGGCTGCGAAATTCCCGCCCTTGGGACTCACCGACACTGTCCTTAAGGAAAACGATAACCGCTGCTTTGTCTTTAAGGCCTTCAATTTCCTCGCGTAGATAGTTACCAATTAGGATTAATGCACTCCCGATTGCGACTGTCAGGGTGATAATTACAATACTTAGGAAACTAACAAAACCGCCATGTCGAATATTGGAAAATGATTCTTCAAATAAGTACCACATAGATAAATGTCAAAAGTAATAGGTAAAATGTAAAAACTGCACCAGTTTATAAGGAACTCATAATATGCTTAATAATATCATCAGTTTGGAGGCCTTCCCCTTCGCCTTCAAAGTTCAAAATGATGCGGTGGCGTAAGGCTGGCAGTGCAACCGATTGTACGTCTCCAAAAGCAACATTGTAACGTCCATCAAGTAACGCCTTGATCTTCGCTGTCAATGTAATCGCTTGCAGCCCACGAATACTCGCACCCAATTCAACATACTGCCTTGTCATCTCAGGACTGTTGGGATTGTCTGGGTGCGTCGCACGGATAAGTTGAATGATATAGCGTTCCACATGTTCGGCGATCAGCACACGCCGGACGAGCTGGCGCATTGACTGAATCGTTTCTGCATCACTAATCTTTTCAATAGAGGTCTCCACCTCCGATGTTGTTCGCCGTAGGATCTCACCAAGCTCATCTTCGTCTGGAAAGGTAATCTGGAGTTTGAACAGAAATCGATCCAGTTGTGCCTCTGGCAAGCGGTACGTTCCGTCCATCTCAATAGGATTCTGAGTCGCAAGCACACAGAACGGTTCTTCCAGTTTATAGCTCGTCCGTGCCACGCTCACGGTGCGCTCCTGCATCGCTTCTAGCAGGGCAGATTGTGTTCGGGGTGTTGCCCGGTTAATTTCGTCTGCAAGGATAATCTGTGCAAATATGGGTCCCTGCTGAAATTCAAATTGCTTTCGCCCTTGGGTGTCTTCGACAAGGAGCATTGTCCCTGTGATGTCCGACGGCATCATGTCCGGCGTAAACTGAATCCGGTTAAACGATAAACTGAGTGCCTCGCTCAGGGTATGAATCAACTGCGTCTTGCCTAAGCCGGGGACACCTTCAAGGAGCGCATGTCCATTGGCAAAAAGGCAAAGTAATACGCCTTCAATTACGTCATCTTGCCCAACGATGCGCTTGTGGATCTCTGCCTGCACTCGGCTGAAGTTTTCCTTAAACTGCTGTACTTGAGCTTCTAGAGGCATGGTCGAGACCTAGTTATTAAGTTCATTAGTTCATTGGTTCACTGAAACAATTCTCCCTGTCCATTACGCTCCTCTGGAGCAAGGAGTAATGTAGCGCAAACTGTTAGTTTGCGGACTGGATCATCCCGATAGAATCGGGATGGTACAAAAGACTACTTACCAACGCGGCGGTGTTTCAACGAACTGATTGTAGCACGCCTTAACGTTGGCTTCAACCGCATCACCCTCGTGAATGAAAATGCGAAACCGTTGCGTCAGCTGTTCACCACGGGAAAGTTGGTACTGGTCCAGCAAAGTGAAGTTCGTTAGAAATGTACCGTAATTCCGTGTAAAAAATGCCGAAGGCGGATTTGATGGGTGGTTCATCAGCGTAACACCGACTGTTTTACCGGCAACAACTCCGCTGTAGTCCGTCCAATCGGCAGACTGTCCCATCGCCTCTTCCTCGTTGCGTTGACCATTGGCGTTGAGGATTGTTCCCCCGTCTTCCACATCGATCGTATCAGCAACGCGCACACCGAGAAATGAGTGGTTATCTTGTGCAAATGTTAGATCCGTTTGACTCGCAATCAGTGTACTTGTCAAGTCAATGATGTGAGCTGCCTCACCGGAAATAACTGTGAAGTTGCGTTCCTCCTCCAACAGACGAACACCTGCCTTCGTTATCCAACCGTTATGCGTCATGACGTGAATACCACTTTCATCAATCTCATGGTGGCTTTTTTCCAAGACAATATCACCGAGGTCTAATCGGGTCGGATTGTTATCATGGAAGAAGTTAATGCCATTCACGTCCGCATGACCGATAAAAATCGACTTATGATGATTATAGCGGTAGGCACAGGTAGATGTCACTTCGCGTCCGCTCGGAGAATAAACAGGGTAGAAATCGGGACGCGATTTGTACATATCGCCGTATTGGGTATTGCCCCTATTATAGGCGAGGAAAAATGCTTCTCCGCTATAGAATTTGAAGCGCAGCTCTTCTTCGATAATTCTTGGAACAACAGCCATTGGATGGTCCTTGGAACCCATGTTAAAAAGAAAGCACAAAACACTAAACGCGTGAAACGTGATGCGTAAAGCGTGAAAAATGAACTAATGTACTAATGAACCAATGAACTAAACCGGTTTCTGTTGCACGATTTCCTAACATGAGCTACTCTTGGTAAAATGCGTATGAAAAACTCAATCGCACCTTTGTACTGCTACAGCCTATCCGACATAACTCATTGACGAGGTCTTCTCTCCAACGCGGGTAGTGCGGTTGCTCGGCTTAACGGAGTCGCTGCCGAAGAGTGCTTCAATTTCCGACACCGTTTGAGACGGATATGCAATGTTGTGGCGTGCGCTGCACTGTGCGATAACCTCACCATATTTGGGAGTAAGGAGACGTAGGATAAGATCGCGGTCGCCCTTCGCACGAAGGCAGATATCCCGCAGTGTATCCAGCTTTTGTTGATCAGTCGCATCGCTTTCGGAGATCGTGACTTCCACCGCTGATGTTAATCGCTCGACAACCGCATCAATGGGCAAGATCTCTTCTGCTAGAATCTGATGGGTGTCCTCCTCTATTTCGTCATCACCGCTGCCATTTCGCCGTCGATTTTCGCCGACGTTACCCCGAATCCATACCACCGCGTCCTCCTCTATTGCATCGCGTGACTGCTTGTAGGCTTCCGGGAAAACAACAACATCCGTAGTGCCTTCCAGATCCTCAACAACGAGAATTGCCATCGGATCGCCCTTCTTCGTTTTCGTAAGACGGACGGAGACAAGTTGACCGGCGGCATATACCTCCGTCCCGCTAGCAGGCTCGCCAAGTGTTTGGGAGGTCACGGTAGTATAGTATTTCATAATGTCGTCATACTGCTCCAGCGGGTGGCCAGAGAGATAGAAGCCGAGTTGTTCTTTTTCATTCCTCAGTATATCGGCATGTGACCATTCGGGCGCATCAGCCAGTTCGACCTGCGTCATTGGCATCTCTTCAGCTGCGCCAAAAAGTCCCATTTGTCCCTTTTCCCTGTCTTGCTGGGTACTTTGAGCCACTTTCATGATCTGCTCAAGGCTTTCCAGTTGTTGCGCTCGATGTCCATCAAGCGCATCAAACGCACCCGCCATAATCAGACTTTCAATTGCGCGTTTATTGACCACTTTTGTATCGACCCGTTCGCAGAAGTCTTGGAGTGACTTGAACGAACCCTCCTGCTCCCGCGCCTTGACAATCGCTTCGAGCGCGATGTCGCTGACATTTTTTACCGCAGAGAGACCGAACCGGATGTCGTCGCCGACGACGGTGAAATCCTTGCTACTGCTGCTAATGTCCGGCGGCAGGACTTGGATTGGCGTTTCGAGGTATGCCGACAGTTCGCTACATTCAGCGATGTATTTTCTAATCTTGTCGCTGTCGGCAGATTCGCCGGTCATCATCGACGCCATAAACTCACGCGGATAGTGCGTCTTGAGGTAAGCGGTTTGATAGGAGAGGATCGCGTAGGCAACTGTATGCGATCGATTAAACGCGTATCGACCAAAGGGTTCGAGGTACGTGAAAACTTTTTCGGCATCTTCCGCCTTAATGTTATTGGCTACCGCGCCTTCGATGAATTTTTCACGCTGCATTTTGAGGACATCCATCTTTTTCTTGCCCATCGCATCGCGGAGGACATCCGCCTCACCCAGCGTAAAATTAGCCATGTCTCGTGCGATCTGCATCACCTGTTCCTGATAGATGCATACACCATAGGTGTTCTTCAGTGCATCTTCGAGGGTTGGGTGCAAATATTGTACCTTTTCAACCTTCAGTTTTCTACGGATGAAACTATCCATCATACCGCTGTCAAGGGGCCCGGGGCGGTAGAGCGCGGGAATGGGGATAAAGTCCTCAAAGTTGTCCGGTTTAATCTGCATGATGACGCGGCGCATTCCCGGCGAGGTTTCCAACTGAAAGAGCCCTCCAACGAGTCCGTGGCTGATAAGGCCATACGTTTTTTCGTCATCGAATGGGATCTCCTCAAGCGAGAGTTCGACACTGTGATTCGTCTTAATTCGTGCAAGGCAGTCGTAAACCTCGCTCAAAGTCCGCAGACCGAGGAAGTCGAATTTAACCATACCGACATCTTCAAGCATTTTGAGATCAAATTGTGTTGCAATGCGGTCATTCTTATCCTTGAAGAGGGGGACGTAGTCGGTCAACGGACCGTTCGATAGCACCACCCCGCAGGCATGGATCGAGACGTGCCGCTTCATGCCCTCAATCGATTTGGCGATGTCCATCATTTCGCTATTTTCCGGGGCTTCGGCGACCTCACGAAGTTGGGGAACATCTTCTAGTGACTCGTCAAGCGTCACACCGGGAATGGTAGGAACGAGTTGCGTCACTCGCCGAACATCCTGCACCGGCACATCGAGCGCTCTACCGACATCTGCGACAGCGGCTTTCGCACCAAAGGTACTGAATGTTGCCACCTGTCCGACACACTCCGCCCCGTACTTCTCGGTCAGGTAATCAATAACAATCTTGCGATGTTCATCTCCAAAGTCGATGTCAATATCGGGCATACTGATCCGGTCAAGGTTCAGGAACCGCTCGAACATACAGTCATATTTCATCGGTTCAAACGTCGTAACACTGAGCGCGAAGAGTGCTAAACTGCCACCTGCCGAGCCACGCGCGTTGAGCGGGAACCCGCGTTCGCGGGCGAAATTGACATAATCCCACACAATCAGCAGATAGCCAGCATAACCTGTTTTTTGGATAATATCAAGTTCATACTCGAGCCGTTCCCTCATCTCGGTCGAAAGGTCACCATATTTTTTCTTCAGCGCGTCATAACATAGCTTGCTGAGGTATGAGTCCGCTGTATAACCTTCAGGGACTTCGTATTTCGGCATGATATGCTCGCCGTAATCGAGTTTCAGCTGACAGCGATTGGCAATCTCAATTGTGTTAGTAATCGCTTCAGGTGGGAACTCCGCTAAGGCTTTGTGCATCTCATCATTATTCTTGAAGTAAAACTGATTCAGGAACCTCATGCGGTCCTCTTCCTTCACCGCACGTTTCATCTGAATACATAACAGCACATCGTGCATTGTGTGGTCGGTGCTATTGAGGTAATGGCAATCATTTGTTCCGACAAGCGGTAGGTTATGTTCCTTGGCAAGTTCAACCATCACAGGGTAGGCACGCGCTTCTTCGGGGATGCCGTGATTTTGAACTTCAACGTACAGGTTATCTTTACCCATAATGTCCTGAAGCATCTGGAAGTTTTTCACCGCCCCTTCGCGCTGATCGGAGGCAAGCAGCGCGGGAACATAGCCTTGAATACACCCTGTCAAGGCAATGATCCCTTCACGGTGTTCGCGCAAGATTTCCATATCAATGCGGGGTCTTGAGTAAAAGCCTTCGAGGTAGGCAATGGACCCAAGCTTCATAAGGTTTTTATACCCGGTTGCATCTTCAGCCAGCAGCGTCAGATGGTAGGGGCTGCCTTGATTTTTTCCACGCTCATGGCGGCTGCCGGGGGCAACGTACGCTTCACAGCCAATAATTGGATTGACGCCTTTGTCCTTTGCTTTTGTGTAGAACTCCCATGCACCGAACATGTTGCCGTGGTCTGTGAGCGCGACAGCGGGCGCACTGTTTTCGTAAGCCCATTCAATCATGTCAGGGATTCGACAAGCACCATCAAGTAAACTATATTCGCTATGGTTGTGTAGATGAACAAATGCGGATTTTGCCATATTGTGTATCCTTCCAATGAGCAATTGAACAGTCAGAACCAATGCGGGGAAACCCAGATGCCCCGCCTACGATAGGTGTGGAGTTTGAACATGCCTCTTGATGCCCGATAAATCGAGCAACTACAATCTGAAGTGCGTAACTCCTATTTTAGTAAATCTTTCCGCTAGTGATTCGTTTTATGATGATCATCGTGGTGATGTAAATCATGGGGATCGTGCGTCACATCACGGGTTAAAAGAAAAACAGCCAATAAACCGACTACAAAAGCCACCGCTCCAGTAATCTTCTCACGAGACAATATTCTTGCTCTCATCGAAAGAACTTCGTGAGAATGTTCCTCCTCGGAATCCGGGGCGGGGGTATGTGGCGCATGACCACCGTGAAAGTTCTCAATCACCACATTCAGCAGTGTACCGGCAGCAAAGGCGGTGAGGTATTCGGTAAATTCGCCAAATCCTCCGGTCAAAATTCGCTCCCCAATAAACGCACCGACCACTGGCGCGACTGATAGTGGGAGCAGACGCCCGACGGTTGCGATAAATGCCAATCGCACGCTGAACTGCAAACGAGATCCCAAGGAGAGGCGGCGTCCGATGGTTGCAATGAGCGAATTGTCGCTGAGAAACGCCAGCGTCAGCACAAAAGCAACCGGCAGACGATGTACTAAAACGGCAACAGCAAGTCCGGGTCCAAACGTCTCGCTTTTACTTGCAATAGCGAGATTAAATCCATCGGTCAATGCGTGGATTGTTAGCCCAATTACTGTCAAATCCGCGACCCATCGGTGATTCTGTATCGGGAACTTTGGATTGTGATGGCTAATCCGCTCAATCAGGAAGATAGGCAGGAAACCGGCTGCCATGATAAGGAGGCTTACCCAGCCGAGATCTCCATACAGGTGAGGTATGAGGAAAAAACCGATAAACCCCACAACGGTACTAGCTGTGAACCCTGTAAGTATTGCAAAAATGATTGGATCTGAACGTAGCGTATAAAAGGCAATCACGGCACCGATGAAGACTGAGAGTACCGCTATCGTGAGATAGATGATAAGCATTAAATCTTAGGGCTAGCACCCCGCTCCCTGATGAGGAAAGAAAATCTCACTTCTTTGGTTGTTAAAAGTAGTTTACTTTATTGTAACCTAACGACTACGTTTTTGTCACTGAAAATTTGAATCTAATATGTGCAATTACCCATTGTCAAAACAAAAATTTTAGCAAGGTGGGACTGCACGTTACGCATCCGTCGCCACAGGCTTTCGCCGTCTGCGTTGAGACACGGCTTTTTCAAGTGTGTCCTTAGTCACGACTTCGTACAAGATCGCATATTTCCCTTCACGTTTACGGAGAATGCGGCCTAGCCGTTGGGTATATTCCCGTGTGCTTCCACTGCCGGCGAGGATAATACCGATATTTGCTTCCGGGACATTGATTCCTTCGTTAAGCACCTTTGATGTGACGATGGCGGGATATTCGCCGGCGTTAAAGCGTTCTAGGATCCGTTTGCGCTCCTTGGTTTTGGTCTGATGCGTAATCGCTGGCAGCAGGTGGCGCGTGGAGATACGGTAGGCGAAGCGGTTGCTGCCGGTGAAGATCAAGACACGATCTTTGCGATGCTGTTTCAGCAGGGATTCGAGAAGCTCTAACTTGGCTTCGGCTTCAAGCGCGACGGTTTTGGATCTGTTCAACGCAAGCATCGCTCGCCGTGCCCCTTTTTCTCGCGTGCTCAGTCGGACAAATTTGCTCCAGCCGCCCCCAAACAGTTGGATATTTCGCTCGCGCAGAAAACCGAGGTAGATTGCGCGTTCTCGCGTGTATTCCTCCCGTTCTGCTTCGGTCAGTTCGACGTAGAGCCGAACGGTTTCATATTCTGAGAGATACTCCCCCTTGAGCTCGTCAATCGACTTTCGATAGACCACGCCACCAATGAGTTGGCGGAGCTTCCCCTCCATTCGGTCCGCCCGCTCATAGGTTGCCGTCAAGCCGAGTCGCCTCGAAGCGATACTGAGCTCTGGAATGTGGCTGTAGCTTGGAGAAGGGAGGTGATGCACTTCGTCAAAAATAAGGAATCCGAAGCGATTGCCGTATTCGTTGCTGTAGCGATACGCGCTGTCGTAAGTCGCGACGGTAATCTCTTGGAGTTCGTGGTATCCACCGCCCAAGATACCGATTTCAAGGTCAAAAGCGTTGGTCAGCAGGTCGTACCACTGATTTAGCAGATCAATCGTTGGCACGACAATCAGTGTGCTGCGTCCCACATGTTCGATGGCTTTGAGGGCAAGGAGCGTTTTGCCCGCCCCGGTCGGTAAAATAACTGTGCCGAGACAATCCGCATCGATCCACGCCTGCAATCCTTCCCGTTGGTAGTCGTGGAGGTCAAAATCCAGTTTGAGCGTTGGCTTGATGGTTCTGTATTTCGGGACGGTCGTCCTGTATTGGACACCGCTTTCGCGCAGCTGTTCGACAGCGATTGGGTAGTGCAACGCAAGGGCACGCCATTTCTCGACCCGCGTGTCCCATTGAAAGTGTGGGGGTGGCGTCTCTGCGTTTTCAGCGATAATTGTGCCGTCGTCGTAGCGGAAATAGATTTTCTTTTCTTCGCTCATAATTGGTCGGGTTTATCGCCAGACACATCTTCAGGAATTGTATCACTCGATTTCCGAAACTGACGGATTAGGAGCCATATTCCTAACGCTGTCAGTATGACGCCAACCAGGTTCCACCAGAGAGGAAACCATATCTCCAAGAGAGGAGGCCATATCTCCACCAATCCACCAAGCACGCTATCGCTATAGACGAACAACGCGCCATAGAGGGCATGACCAAGAAAACAGGGAAGCATCGAGCGCGTCTGAATAAACCACCATGCGAGTAGAATGCCCAATATAGTGGTCCCGATTAAGTTCCAAGAATTGAGGTGCATCAATCCAGAAAGCAGGGCGGAAGCAAGGATGGCTTTTCGCACACTATAACGACTCAGAAAGCCGCGTAGTATCAACCCCCGCATTAGCAGTTCTTCAGTCAAGGGACCAATTATCACGAAATCTACACCCATAACCCACATTGGATAAACCACAAGATCATTTGTAGCAACTACAAGATTATAAAGAAAATCGGTGTACCACTCTGGGTACCACTCTGACGGGGACGGGAAGAAGTCTAGCCAAGACCCTATTTCAAGTAGGCTAAAGGTGCCAATGATCGTGAGAGCCATCGGGAAAAGTAGGGACAATCGTACCGGCACGAGCGGACATATTTCTCCGAATGAGGTGTTAGCTCGTTTAAGACCTCTCATCAAAATTAGTCCGAAGACAACAACATAAATCAATGACATGACAGCGGGATGAGCTAAAAGCAGAAAGCCGGTCACACGCGCAAAGCTATACCAGAGGATAAGTAACACCCTCGATAGAATATGGAGTAAAATTAGAATCCAGATAGCCTGGAGAATATTGGGGTAACGCTGATTTTCAGTCATGTCAACCGTCGATTCGTGAAACGCCTGATTCCCCTAGGATTACCCATCGGGATTCGCATCTTCTGTTTCACTAAAAACCTCCATCCCGGCAGACCCATCGGCAACCTTCCGAATTTGGGTCTCGAAGCCGGGGGGCGAAAGTGCCCACGTAATCCAGAGCGGCGTGTCGCCGGTGTTGACAAAGCGGTGTTCGACCGTCGGCGGCAGGTAAATCACCGTTCCCGGTTTCAGGTCTGCCACTTCATCAGCGACATATCCGACACCCTCCCCACCAAACACAAAGATGATCTCCTCTGCGTCGGCGTGGGAATGCCACGGGATTTCGCTGTGGGGATCGATCTCCTCTAACCCCATCGAAAAATGCTCTGTATCGGCTGTCTTGGGTTCAATACAGGTGTAGAGTGTGCGTGGTGCTTCGCCTTCAATCCTGACGACTTCTGCATCTTCTTTGTGGAAAAAGTATGCCATTGTATTCTCCTTTCTACTGTGTACAGGGGATCGTCGAGATGTGAATCTCGACCTACAGCAACGGTGTTGCTACAGGAGGATGTTGGGTTTCACTTCGTTCAACCCAACCTACGAACTTCACGTTTACGTTTCACGCATTAGGTTTTTTGTGGTTTCTTCTTTGCAGCGGGGAACAAGATATTATTCAGGATCAACCGATAGCCCGGCGAATGTTTATGGAGATCTAAGTTGGTGGGGACTCTGCCTTCCCCGACGAGGTGGCGATAGTCCTCCGGATCATGTCCACCGAGAAACGTGAACGTTCCCTTCCCCAATTTGCCGTGAATGTACTTGGCATAGCGGCTCCCTTCGATGTCACCCATGATTGTGATAGTTTCGCGGATAGTGTTCTTGTTGAACGATGTAGTTTGTCCGAGGAATCCACGCACCTGATTCACATGATTCTGGGTGAGCATCGTGGGGATAGGATCATGCTTTGCGGCGAACTCAAACAGGATGAAATCCTCCAAACCTGAGAGCGGGTTGAGTTCTGGTCGCGGGTTATCAATATTTGAAAATTCATACCGATTCGGGTTGGGATAGAGGACAAACTTCTCAAAGGCAAAGGTTTTATTGAAATCAAGCTTGGACTGATAGCCCGGATCCAGTGGGGTTCCATCAAGTTCTGGGGCAACGATGTCCACGCTTCCCCCGTTTGTTGAGAGTGCAATATCCAGCGTTTCCGGCGCGGAACACATGGCGAAAAGGAATCCACCTTTGACGATGTAATCTTGAATCAACTGGGTAATGTATGCCTTGTGCTTAGGCACGCTGTTAAATCCTGCGTCCGCCGCAGCACCCTCAAATAGATGTTTGCGCTGCTGATACCAGACCTGTCCCTTATATGCGCTGTGGAATTTTCCGTGTTGCCCGGTAAAATCTTCGTGATGCAGATGTAGCCAGTCATACTGCCCTGTAAACAGCACACCGGCTTCTACCTCTTTGTCCCAGATTGTATCGTACGGGATCTCCGCATACTCAAGGGCGATCTTTACGGCATCGTCCCACGGATCTCGGTAGGGCGAATCCTCTGATGGCGCGTATACGGCGATCTTGGGCGCTTTTTCCAGCAAGATTTCATCCATATTGCTGTTATCCATCTCAACTTGGATTGCACCGTACTCGGCGGTTGAGATTGGCTGGAAACTGACCCCCATCACTTGCGCTTTGAGTTGTACATCCGGGGAATCGTTCAGAAGAAAAGAGCCGCCACGATAGTTTAATAACCACTTTGCATCGTATTCGCGGGGAACTTCTAGCGTCCAGTAGGTCAGTCCGTAAGCCTTCAGATGGTTGACCTGTGTATTATCCATCGGTACAAGTAACCACTGTGGGTAGACGCTGCTCGTTATGACAAAAAAAAGAAGTAAGGATAGTGAGGAGAGTTTGTTTGTTGAACACATTGGTTTTTATCTCTATGTGCAAACTACGAACCAAAAAACACCTTGACAATTAGGGCAATGAGGGCTAGATATATTGGTGTCACCAACCCAATAATCCATTTTAGCTGGGTAGCAATCCGTCTCTCTATCCGGTCGAAACAACGGTTGATAGAATGGATAGGATCATCAATACGTTCGTTTGTCTGTTTAAAGCGATAATTGAAAAGTTGATTCAGGTCATCAATACCCTTGTCCACCTGCTCAAAGCGTCGGTTCATCTGATCGAATGCGCCGCGCAAATAGGCGCTATCTCTAGCATTCTGTTCGGCCATTTCGACCGTTCGCTGAACAACCTCTCGGAGTTCAGCGGTCTCAGGATTCGTATTCATAGTGCCCTCCCGTTAATTGGATAACATGAATGAGAGTGTAGCATAGGTTGCCTTGAATCTCAAGGAAAAAACCAGATTTCGACTGCTTAGGTGCGATTGGAAAATGTTATGCGGAAGGAAACAGCGGCAGAAAGGATAGGCGAGAAATTTAATTGACGGGGAAATGAGCCGGCGCAGCTCATTTCCCCTGAACGTGGGTAGATTTTCTGAGAGGTTTCGCGTTATTGAACTTGGCTGGCGGCGTAATGGAGGATATTCTCGATCAATCTCCTGTTTCTTTCAACGGTGTACTGATTATCATTGCGGAGGCTTGTAATGATGTACAAGCCTTTGCCGTGCTTTCGCACACCAACAACTAGGTCTTTTCCATCATTGGAAGTCGCTAATACTTGAAAATCACCGTCCCAATCCGTCCAAGTGTCATCAACATACAGTTGTCCGGGTTGCACCTCATTCGGTTCAGCGAACAGTTTCTGCCCTTGTTCTGTAACAGCAAATTCCTGAGTTGGCTTTCGTTCAATACCGCTCAAACTTCCCGCCAACCAACCGATTCCAAACGGCTCTTCCCGATCCGCGTCCTGTCCGCTCACAATAACAATCCCGCCATTTTCGACGAACCTTTTGATTTTCTTCTCGGTTACTTCATTGAGCAGGTAACCGCTGTAAGCGATCTCCCGATGTCCGAGCCACAAAATATCCACTTCGTCTAAGCCGGGCAGGGCGGGATCTTGGGTCGCCTCGTACGCCATCGTTCTGTTCCCAACCTTGCGGACAGATCGGATGGCGTTGTATTCATAACTGACGGTGTTGGTTGGCACAGGAACAGGACTATCAGACGGCATGGCTTCAGTATTTCCCGTCAAAGTCAATATCTTCAAGGCATCTTCCGGCGCCCCTACCCATCGCTCACCCGCGAGAATCGCTCGGATAACCTCTCGGAATTCCATAGTTGTTCCATCGAATGTCCGCTCCATATAAGGACACAGATGAGTAAACACCCACCATCCTTTAGGATCTCTCGTGCGGTTTCTATACCACGTTCCATCAAAATATCCAAGTGCTTCGACAACATACGTCTGTTGGTAAAAAACGATGAGGGGCATACCGACTTTGAGTAGATCGATCATCTTCTGCGGGGAACTTCCTCGGACATACCAACCGGTGGCAATGTTTAGCTTAATCTGGTCAAGTTTTTGTCCCTTGAGATCCTCTTCGACCTCAATGATGGCGTTCATTCTCTTAGTATCGACGCTTTTAATTTTTCCAAACGCGATATTGGTGCTGCCATCAATAATCTCTTGGATGGTAAACTCTCGATAAATAAATCCTTGAGTATCTGAGGAAAATAGCAAACTAATAAAAACCATACTTAAAATGGATAGAAACCGTAGCATTCTATGAACTCCTTTCACCTGTTAATTTCTTAACATTAGTCTGCTTTTTACCGTCTCCCTTGTGGTGTTTTTGAGGGCGGCGGCAGTCTTCTTTTGATTTGGTGAAAACGTCGAGAATCCTTTTTCAGATTAGATTTTCGGGGGAGTCTAGCTATTTGCGAACGGACAGCGGCAATTCGTTCAGTTGTTGGCGGATGTGTCGAGAACATCTGTTCGAGCCTTGACGGCTTCCCTTTCTGGAGTTTGAGCAGTTTTTCAAAGAAGGTCGCCATACCTTCGGGGTCAATTCCAGCATCGTACATCTCTTGGACGGCGTATACATCTGCCTCTCTCTCGGCGTCACGGCTGTACTTCATCAGGACTCCATTCGCAGCCAAGTTAGCGACCATCTGTTTGAGTTTACTCTGATTCTCTCCCAGAGCCAACTGTGCCATCGCTGCCAGCCCAAGTTGTCGTGTCATCTGCTTTACGCCGTGTTTGCCGACCACATGTCCGATTTCATGTCCAATCACCCCCGCTAACTCGGATTCGTTTGCTGCGGCACGAATTAGCCCGATATTCACATAGAGATAGCCGCCCGGTACTGCGAAAGCGTTGACAACGTCGGTGTTCACAACCTTGAAGTGGTATGTGATGTTTTGTCGTTGGGAATGGTTTGCGAGGTGTTGTCCGAGTTGGTTGATGTACGCAGTTACCACTGGATCCGAGTAAATCTTTATCTCCTTTTCGATCTCGCGGGAGAATTGTTTTCCGAGTTGGACTTCCTGCGCATCAGTGAAGATGTTAATATCGCCGATTCTTCCGGCACAGCCGAACAATCCGCTACCGGTCACCACAAATAGTGTGACAAATAGGGTTAGTTTGGATATTCGACAAGTTTTTTGCACCTTAATTCGCCTTATTAGGAAATAGATTGATAGCTAGCCCCGTGCAGGTTAGAGATACCATGTTGGCGTTGACGGAGAAGCTGGCTTCATCGAAGTGGATTTCAATCGGAGAGATTGTAGATTTTCGTCGAAAGGGATATTGGTAATTGTTAGGCGTTGGCGGGAAATGATGACGGATAGACAGGTAATATTAACGGAAATCGGCAGGCCAAGGTTCTGTCTTACAGGTCATCATCGTCTACAGGCTCAAACAGGACGCTGCAGCTACTACAACGATACCCGCTTTCCGCGTTGGATTCATCAATGAGAAACAGCATACCGCAGCAGATTGGGCACGGTTCCTCAATTTCCATTTCCACCCGTTCAAGGATTCCAGTTCTATCTTCAAACTCAACAAACATTTTAGTCCTCTTTAAAAATCAGTAGCGATTCAGTGTGGGGTCAATTTCAATTGCCCACTGATCAATTCCGCCAGTCAAACTTTTCACGTTTTGGAAACCGTTTTGGTATAGGTAGTAAGCGGCTTGCATGCTCCGCATTCCGTGATGACAATGGAGTATGATTTCGTGGCTTGAGTCGAGTTGCTCAATATGTTGGGGCAGGTCATTCATCGGGATGAATTGTGCCTCCTCAATACAAACGATCTGGTGTTCCATCGGTTCTCGAACATCAATAAGTTGAATCGGTTCGCCTTGATCGAGTTTACCCTTGAGTTCTTGGACAGAAATTTCGTGTTTCTCTGGCTGAAACGGTGGAGGCGCTTCGGAGGTGTTTGCCATTTTCAATTTTATACCTCAGTTTCGATTAAGTACAGTGCGGACAGGGACAGATTCCCCTGAGTGTTTCAAAAGAGTAGATGCCGGTCGAATGGCCGTCGCTCCAAGTAAACTGGATAGCATAACGCCCCACAAGCTCAAGGTTAACCGCTTGGGTATCGGCTGGGACTGCGATCTGGCTTGGATCGCCGAGTCCTTCGGGACCGAATAGGGAGTGAACGTCCTGTCCCCTGTGCCTTATTGTTGAACACTCTGCACAGGGACACATACGCCTGAGATATGGATAGCTGTATTCGCTCTCGTGTCCATCTTTCCAGACGATTTGCAGCCCGTTGTTCCCTAATCTTTTAATCGTTTTCGGCTGTTGCTGTCTCATGAGCGTCGGGATTGGGAAATCCCTCTCACAGGAGAATTAGATGTCTCTAGGTTAAAAGATGCCTAGCTCGTCCTTAGCCTCTTCGGTCATCATTTCTGGTGTCCAACGCGGCGTCCAAACGACATTGATGTTGACTTCGTCAACGCCCTCAAGTTGCTGGGTGACATGCTGCGTTCCGTTGATAAGCTGTCCACCGGCAGGACAGCCCGGGCTGGTTAGGGTCATTGTGATGTTAACGGTTTCGTCCTCAATATCAACGCCGTAAATCAGCCCCATATCAACAATGTTAATGCCGACCTCTGGATCAATAATTTCTTTGACTGCCTCAAATACAGCATCTTCTGTTACCATTAGAATCCTCCATTCACAACCGAGAGTAAGACGTGATGCGTGAAACGTGAAACGTAAAACGTGAAACCAACTAGCACCAAAGGTTTAATAATCTGCGCGGACGAAAATCCCATCGCCTTCAACCTTGACTTCGTAACACTCGACAGGTTCGGTCGCCGGCATACAGAGTGCTGCGCCGGTGCAGACGTTGAAGCGTGCCCCGTGTCGCGGGCATTCGATCTCGTCGCCTTCAAGCTCGCCTTCAGCGAGGGGACCTCCATCGTGGGTGCAGACATCTTCGATAGCGAAAAATTCGCCGTTCACGTTGAATAGTGCAACGGGTATGTCGTCCACTTCAACCAGTTTCTTTCCTCCCGGCGGCAGTTCACTGACCTTTGCAACCTCGAAAAACTCGCTCATTCGGTCTCCTCGTCTTCTTCTCCGGGCCAACCTTTGAGGCCATAAGCCCCCGCTTTTAGCACTTTCAACGCCAGTAGTCCACACTTCAGACGTACGGGACCTAAGGGGATACCGAGCATATCCAAAATGTCATCTTTGCTTAACTGCTTGACCTCATCTAGACGTTTGCCTTTAATCTCTTCCGTCAACATTGAAGCGGCTGCTTGGCTGATAGTACAACCGTGACCACAGAACCGAAGATCGGTTATAACGCCGTCCTCAACCTGGAGATCCATCCGAATCTGATCGCCGCACAGGGGATTGTCCTCTTCATAGGAGATGTCAGGATTCTCAAGGGTCCCATAATTGCTTGGGTTTTCGTAATGATCGAGAATGTCTTCTTCGTAAATGTTCATCTTCGTCTCCGCGTCAGCATACGTTGGGCTTTCAGCAATCCTTCATGCAGGGTATCAATTTCGTCAAGTCTGTTGTAAAGGTAGAAACTTGCGCGGACTGTGGCGATAACCCCAAATTTCTGCATGAGCGGTTGTGCACAGTGGTGTCCGGCGCGGACTGCAACTCCAACTGTATCTAGGACGCCTGCTAAGTCGTGGGGGTGAATGCCCTCCAAGTTAAATGTGATTGCTCCTGTTTTTTGCCGGGGCTTGGGTCCATAGATGGTAATGCCCTCAATTTCGCTCAGTTTCTGGTGTGCATATTCGAGTAGTTCCTGTTCATGCACGAAGATCGCTTCCAGTCCAACGTTGTCAAGATAGTCTACAGCAGCTCCAAGTCCGATTGCTTCAGAAATGGCTGGTGTTCCTGCTTCAAATTTGGCTGGCACATCGGCGTAGGTCGAGCTTTCGCGCTGGACGGAGCGGATCATCGAGCCACCGCCCAGAAATGGCGGCATCTCCTCTAAGAGGTCTAACTTGCCGTACAGAACACCGATGCCGGTGGGGCCGCACATTTTATGCCCTGAAAAGGCGAGAAAATCGCAATCTAGCCCCTGCACATCTACATCGAAATGCGGCACACTCTGTGCGCCATCGATCAGCACTTTCGCGCCGACAGCGTGGGCGGCGGCTATAAGTTCCTGAACGGGATTGATTGTACCGAGAACGTTGGAAACGTGCGTCATTGCAACTATCTTGGTGCGCTCTGTCAGCAATTCCTCCAAACTATCAAGCTGCAATACCCCTTCGTCGGTGATTTCAATAAATCGCAGCTTCGCTCCGGTGCGCTGGGATAGCAACTGCCACGGCAGGAGATTGCTGTGGTGCTCCATTAACGTGACAAGGATTTCATCACCCTCTCGGAGATTGGCACTCCCCCAACTATATGCAACTAAGTTAATTGACTCGGTGGTGTTTCGCGTAAAGATGATCTGGCTGGAACGACGGGCGTTGATGAAACGACCGATCTGCTGGCGCGCCTCTTCATATTTGGCGGTCGCTTCCTCGGAGATACGGTAGATGCCCCGATGGATATTTGAGTTGTAGGTCCGGTAATACGCATCCATCGCCTCAATGACGCAATCCGGCGTTTGGGAGGTTGCAGCGCTATCCAGATAGATCAAGGGTAGATCGTTTTCCCCTTTTAGAATGGAAAAATCGTTTCGGATAGCTTCGACATCAAACGCATTAGGTGAATTGTTCATGGGTTGGGCGTGCATCGGGATTCCAATTCAAATCAGGATTTAAGGATTCAAGGATTGGCAAGATTATATCGTTGAATCCTGATGTTCGCTCATGTTAAGAAGTGCAACAGAAACCGAGTTTTCAAGAAAAAACTCGGTTTCTCTTCGTGTTCCGCAAGGCGGAATCCCGATGTATCGGGACTTGCACCTTCTTTTTACATGAGTCCCGCGTTTTAAGTATGGTTGACTTACTTAGAAAACAGGTTGCTTGCCCAGTTGGTCAATTTCCCACCTGAGAACGAGACATCGACTGTCTCACCGTGATCTTCACATGCCGCGTCTGTCGGCACGCCAGCATCGGCATCACTCTGTTGGACATAGCCTTTTGCAATAAGGTATGCTTCCACCTCGTCGCCACTGACATCGGCGATAATCTCACCGTTGATTTCGATCGTCGGTTGAAGTGGCTGGCCACTCTTCTCGACCATTTCACGATAGTTATCTGCGTTGTTGATAATGTCGCGATCGTCGTATTCCAATCCATATTTTTGGAAGATCGCGCGGACACCGTTGCTCCAACCGCAAACAGGCTTCATATAAGCGGTAATTTTTGGCTGACTCATTATTTGGGTTCCTTTCAATTTTGATAGGTTGTGAAATGTCTCCGAAAGGTTCGGAGGATTAGATATAGCGGACTGGATTGGGTCTATTCGCCGCTGTTAATGGTTACATCGCTAATTTGTGATCGATGGATTGTTGAAGTTGCGTCCGAACTGATTCTAACGAAATCCGTTGCATTACAGGTTCAAAAAAGCCGTCAACAATTAACCGTTCTGCTGCGTCGTGAGATAAGCCACGACTCATGAGGTAAAACACCTGATCTTTGTCAATAGGACCTGCTGTCGCACCATGTGTACAACGAATGCCTTCACTCGCTAAGATTTCAAGTCCGGGCAAGGGATCTGCGCGGGCATGGTCACTTAGCATCAGATTATCGTTCTTCTGATAGGCATCGGTATGTTGACCACCGGGGTGGACATGGATCATACCCGCCCACACACTCCGCGAGCGATCCTTGAGGACAGTTCGATAGAGCAGATCGCTTGTTGTGTGAGGTGCCTGATGGTCTTGATATGTGTGAATATCGAGGTGCTGACGGGCGTGTGTAAAGGTTAACCCCAGCATCTCGGAGTGACCTCCCGGCTTCTCCAAAACCGATAACTGATTGAGTTTGCTCACACGACTCCCCAGTGCGCTCGACACCCAACGCAACTGAGCGTCTCTCCCGATAATCGCCCGTTGTGTCGAAAAATTCCAGGTCCGGAGATTCCACCTTTGTACCCCGACGTAATTTACATGGGCGTTGTCTGCGACAAAAATTTCGACAGCGCCACAGTGTAATCCGGGCGTATCCGTATCCCCCGAAAGGTGTTCCTCCAAAACTGTGACTTGGCTGCCCTCATCGGCAATAATCAGCGTGTGTGATAGGTCTGTTCGTCCCGCTTCAGAGAGTGCGACAAACACGCGCAATGGCACTTCAAGGACGACGCCTCGCGGAATATGTAACAGATAACCGCCCTGCCAAAACGCACCGTGGAGCGCATCGAACTTGTTCCAATCGACCGGAACCGCTTTGGTCATAAAATGGGGTTCGACCAATTCTGGACGCTCTTTCAACGCGGTGTTCATATCCGCGAAGTAAACGCCTTTACGTTCGAGGTCTTCCGCCAGCGCGACATTGCGGACGATGCCATCTTGCTGAACTATCTGCCCCGGCTCTCCATTCAACGATGCCAGTCGATTCGCTAGCGCATCGGGCAGTGGAGCATGTTCGGCAGATTCGGAAGGCGACAGCGAAATCGGGTGATACCGGTGCAGCTTGAAGGGACGCAGGTCTGTGCGACGCCAATAGTCCTGTACGTGCATATCCGTCGTCCGCTTCCACGTATCCTCATTGGGCGTCTTGGGAATTGGCAGGCGATCGTAAACGTCATACGCTGCCAACCGCCGATAGCGCATCCAATGGGGTTCGTCTTGCGTTTTGGATATATGCTCTACAAATTCTCGTGAAAAATCCCCCGCTTGAACTTCATAAGGGGGATTGTGGTTTAACTCTGAAGGCAATTCGTTCTCCGTCTTTCTCTTTGGTTCATTTGTACATTGGTTCATTCGTTCATTAAATTGAGTAACACTTGTCTGAATCGCGGATTGACGCGGATTAAAGGATTACACGGATTAGGGAACAACGATTGTTATTCTCTACAACTTGCTGCCCTCAAATTGTTCAATAATTTCTTCTGGCAACGGATCATCAAAGTCATCAGGAACTCGAAATTCGCCGGCACACAAGCCAAAAGGGTGAATCGACAGAGCTATTTGTATTTGAGGAACGACGCATTTATTTGGCTTTCGTCAATACTCGTGTCACCAACAGGAGCATGCGCTTTCCCTATCCCTGTTATCAAAACCGCGTCTGCCCCTTTACGCTTTGCTTCCTTAATCAGTTCTTTTTGAATCGTGTCATTCGAACGGAAAGAACTGCTACCTATGGCATGGCCGATGACTGTATATTCCTTCTCTACAGATTCCTTAGAGAAATACAGATCAACAGTTGCCGTTGGTGCAAAAGATTCCCCAACATAATTTACAGTTGCACAACCAACAGCAAATAGTGTCGCAAGTATAAATACACTGCTTAATTGAAAAATCTTTCGATACATGATTTGATTCCTTTATAGGAGTTACGCATTTGAACGCTCAAAGTTTTATAGTTCGGCGATTCATCGCCGCTAGACACCATTTCTAACCCTGGTCTCGGAACGGACGCCCGATGAATCCCCAACTTATCGGGACAGGCGGGCAACTACAGTAGGGTCTTAGGTTTGTAATCGGACGATTGATCGCCCGTCCGGACGCGCAATGAATTGCGCTACTACAAACCGAACTGCGTAAATCCTACGCAGATTAGAAAATCTGCGCCACGACTTGCTTGCACTCAAATTGTTTGATAATTTCTTCTGGTAACGGATCATCAAAGTCATCAGGCACTCGAAATTCACCCGCACATAATCCAAAAGGGCGAAGCTCCCGCGTATGATTTGTCTCAATCGGTTTGATTGTTGCTACAGGCTTATCAACTTGCACGATGACAAGCGTTTCGCCGGCTTGGACGCGATGGAGATAGCCTAAGAAATCACGTTGAATTTCATCAAGAGTAACCGTTGCCGTGCCATTTCCTCTAAGTTGAGTGAAGCCTCCAGTTGCTCCTCTCTATCCTACCGAACCTTCCATCTGCAGCTGGATCAGACGGTTCATTTCGACCGCGTACTCCATCGGGAGTTCTTTCACAAGAGGCTCAATGAATCCGTTGACGATCATCGTCGAGGCTTCCTCTTCGGAAAGCCCGCGGCTCATCAGATAAAAGAGCTGCTCCTCGCCGATTTTGCTGACACGCGCTTCGTGACCGACGTTCACATCGTCTGCGTCAATTTGGATAACCGGATAGGTATCGGAACGCGATTCTTCATCAAGGATTAGGGCATCACATTCGACGTTGGACTTGCACCCTTTCGCGCCATTAAGCACTTTCAGCTCGCCACGATAGCTGGAACGTCCGCCATCCTTGCTAATCGACTTGGAGGTAATACGCGAACTGGTGTTCGGTGCACAGTGAATGACCTTGCCACCGGCATCCTGATGTTGTCCTTGGGTTGCAAATGCGATTGAGAGGATTTCTCCGTGTGCACCGGGCTCCATCATGTAAATGCTTGGGTACTTCATCGTGAGTTTTGATCCCAAGTTACCGTCGATCCATTCCATATGGGCATCTTCGTAAGCCATTGCTCGTTTGGTTACGAGATTATATACGTTATTCGCCCAGTTTTGGATGGTGGTATAGCGCACACGTGATCCCTTCTTACAGATAATCTCGACGACAGCACTGTGTAACGATTCACTAGAAAAGGTGGGAGCTGTGCAGCCTTCGACGTAATGGACTTCCGCACCTTCGTCGGCAATAATCAGCGTCCGCTCAAACTGACCCATGTTTTCGCTGTTGATGCGGAAATACGCCTGCAACGGGTAATCGACTTTCACACCGGGCGGGACATAGATGAAAGAGCCTCCCGACCAGACCGCAGAGTTGAGCGCAGCAAGTTTGTTATCCGCGGACGGAATCACTGTGCCAAAATACTCCTTGACCAGATCCGGATATTCACGGATAGCGGTATCGGTATCGACGAAGATAACGCCAATCTTCTCCAACTCTTCTTCGATGTTGTGATAGACAACCTCTGAATCGTATTGGGCACCAACACCGGCGAGGAATTTGCGTTCCGCTTCGGGGATACCGAGTCGATCAAAGGTTTTCTTGATGTCGTCGGGGACATCGTCCCAACTCCGCTCGACCCGGTCAGAGGCTTTGACGTAGTAGTAGATGTCGTCGTAGTCGAGATCAGAGAGGTCACCACCCCATTTCAGATCTGGCTTCTGCTTGAAGATTTCATAGGCTTTCAGCCGGTATTCACGCATCCAATCGGGTTCGTCTTTGACATCACACATCTCGTTGATGACCTCAGTATCCAAACCCTTTCGCGATTTAAAAACAGGCTTAACATCATCATGAAACCCATATTTATATTCGTCGCTTACGCCGATGTCTACCGTCTCGTTCGACTTTTCTTGTTCTGCCATTTTCCGTATTTCCTTTCCGCTTTTGGTGAATCTGTTTTGTTTTTTTACGCTCTTAACGAAGGCAACGCCTCTTCAACCTCAGGCTCAACAACAACCTCTGTGAGACCGTGTGCTTCACGAATAGGATCGTACCCCTTCTCCTCCAACAGTTCAGCAAGTTCCCAACCTCCGGATTCAACCACTCTGCCGTCTAGCAGAATGTGTATAAACTGCGGGCGAATGTAATTGAGCAGGCGTGGGTAGTGCGTAATAATTAGCACACCGAGGTTTGGCCCAATCAACTGATTGACGCTTTCGCCGACAATACGGACCGCGTCGATATCCAACCCCGAATCGGTTTCATCAAGGATGGCAATCTTGGGTTCAAGCATCGCCAGTTGTAAGACTTCGGCTCTTTTCTTCTCACCCCCGGAGAACCCATCGTTGAGGTAGCGCCGCGCAAACGATTCATCAACGCCTAGCTGTTTCATCTTTGCACGCAACTCGCGCCGAAACTCTCGCATCGGGATAAGCTCGGTTGTATCTGACCCATTTGAATCTTCGGAACGCACAGCACTCACCGCCATACGGAGGAAGTTCGCCATGCTGACACCGGGGATCGCTGTTGGATATTGAAACGCTAGGAACAGCCCTAACTTTGCGCGTTCGTTCGGTTCCAGTTCAAGGATATCCACTCCACCGATGGTGATTTCCCCGGAATCAATAGTGTAGAACGGATTCCCCATCAGTGCATTGGCAAGGGTACTTTTGCCGGATCCATTTGGCCCCATAAGTGCGTGGACCTCACCCTGTTTGACACTCAGGTTTAAGCCTTTGATGATAGGTTGGTCCTCTACGCTGACATGTAAATCTTTGATAACTAGTTCGGTACTCATTACTGCTTTCTCGACTCCTTCTGTATATTATAAATGCACAATGCCTCTAACCGCCAATCATAGACATGTTTCGCTTCGGTTTAACAAAGTTCACTGCATTGATTTGGTGTCCCGGCTCTTTCTGCTTTACCGCTTCAATGATCAGGTCGCCAATAGTTTCGTCGGGGGCACCGGCGCGTAGCGGGGTCAACAGATCGGTTTCTGTAATAGAAAACAGACAGGTCCGTAATTGACCGTCGGCGGTGAGACGGATTCGATTGCACTGTTCACAAAACGGTTCGGTCACGGACGAGATAAACCCGACATCCCCCTTGCCGTCTTCAAATTGGTACAGCTTTGCCGGATCATGTTTCGCATCACCGTTCATGCTGACCGGATTCAGGGGATAGACCGCACCGATTTTATTAATGATTTCCTTACCCGGAATGAACATATTCCGTCCCCAGATGTCGTCCGCATCTAAGGGCATGAACTCAATGAACCGGAGTTGGTAAGCATTGTCACGAGCAAATTTTGCAAGATCAACAATCTCATCGTCGGTAAAGCCCTTCATCGCCACCGCATTCACTTTGATTGGATCAAACCCACAACGTTGCGCCTCTTGCAGCCCCTCTAACACTTTTGAAAGCACCTTACGGCGTGTCATCTGCTCAAATTTCGCTTCATCTAACGTATCGAGACTGACATTGATTCGGCGAAGTCCGGCATCGTAGAGGTCTTTCGCCTGTGTGATTAAGCCGATGCCGTTTGTGGTTAAACTGATGTCCTTTAACCCTTTGATTTCTCCAAGCTGCTTGATTAGCTCTGGTACACCCCGACGAACTAACGGTTCTCCACCCGTCAGTCTGATCTTATTGATTCCCAGATCGACGAAGATACGCGCAAGATGCACAATTTCGTCAAAGGTCATGATCGCGTCATCTTCCATGAACTGCATATCTTCGGGCATACAGTAGATACAGCGGAAGTTGCACTGATCGGTCACGGAGATGCGTAAGTTCGTATGTTCTCGATTGAAGTTGTCAATGAGTCGTGTGTTCGTCATTTTGTGGGTGAGTACACAGGGTTAATCAGTTGGGTTCACAAGTTTGATTCCGGGCGTTAATAATAACACAAGCGACGCAGTTTTGCAAATGTTTTTATATGTTTTTTATGTAAAATACCATAAAAAAGTTAAAACGTGATGCGTGAAACGTGAAAACACGGATAAGCCCAACGGATAAGCCCAATAGGGGAGCCACAAGTTACTTTGAATCCTCCAACTCGTCGAGGACAGGTTTAGAAGGAGGGACATTTCATGAACACCCTTGTTCATTTATTGAACACTCGCACGGCTAATATCGCTGTGAAGCCGCATAGACACGGCATCGAAGATTGGCACGGTTCTTGTATGTTGCCTAGGCGTTTTGTTTTACAAAACGTTCCGGGCTGATTGAGCCAAGGCTGTGGTACAACATGCTGAGGGTTTTGTCGAGATATGAATCTCGACCTACAATTTACTAACCCCATCATCTCGGGGAGATAAGAGCAACCAAGTAAATAGGAGGACATCGGATGCGACTCTACATAATACTGGTGGCTTGCCTTTGGTTTGCCACGAGTCCTCTACATGCCAAGATAGTGTTTTCGTCCCATCGTGACGATAATGCAGGAAACGAAATCTTCACGATGGGCACCGATGGTGGAGAGCCGATACAGATTACAAATAACCGACATGATAGTTTCTCCCCAACGTGGTCTCCCGACGGGCATCAGATTGCGTTTAACCGCGACTCCCACATCTATGTGATAGACGCGAATGGCGAGAATCTCCGTCAATTGACGAGACACAACGACAAGAGGGATCTTCACCCTGACTGGTCTCCTGATGGGAAGCTGATAGCCTTCGACAGATTCGCCGACCACCACCATGCGAATATCTACACGGTGGACCTAGTCACCAGAGTTGTGCGAAAGGTGACTGATTTCGATTTTAACGCGCAGGCACCGAAGTGGTCGCCGGACGGGGAGTGGATTCTCTTTCAGGGGAATGGCGACCTCCATGCGATTCGTCCGGACGGGTCGGACAAGCGGATCGTCGCCAAACACCGGCTCGGTGAGCCGAAGTGGTTGGGCGGTTGGTCGCCTGACGGGAGGCGGATTGTCTATCTAGAATGGGGCGCAGCGGGAGATCGCATCGTTGTTGCTACACTGGATATGGATCTATTAAACGCGGTGGCGGAAAAGGAGGTATTTATCCCTCCGCAGGTAACGATTAACGCCGTTACCTTTGGAAAGGAAGCGTTTATCCCTCCGCAGGTGACGATTAACGCCGTTACCTTTGGCGCGGCCGGTCAGTCGATACTCTTTGTGGCAGATGCCGGTGGCAGAAATAGCAGCTTCCGCCTTCGCCTCGACACCCACGAATTGATACAGTTGACGGGCGCACCTTTCTACGATTATACCCTCCAAGAGTGGGGTCGGAGGCTGTCCGTCTCCTCTATACGAGAGATGCTTCCACAAACTTTGGGGCGTGTCAAAGCTAAGGCATTGTCCAAGTGAGGGATTACTATGCGAATTGTTATGTTTGTAGTTTGTCTGTGGCTCGCCACAAGCCCCCTCTATGGTAAAATTGTATTTCATTCCACGCGGGATGGGAATACTGAGATCTATAAGATGAGCTCAGATGGCAGTAGTCAGACACGACTGACATTCAACGAAGCATCTGATACCTATCCTGTTTGGTCTCCAGATGGACGTCAGATTGTGTTCCAGAGCAATCGGGATGGGAATGATGAGATTTATGTGATGGACGCCGATGGGAGGAATCAACGCAACCTGACCCGGCATCCCAAGCGTGACATCTTTCCCGATTGGCACCCCGATGGAGAGCAGATTGCCTTTGCGAGTGACAGGGAGGGTGGTAAAAATCATAATTCTAACATTTTCGTAATGGACACCGACGGGGGTAACGTGCAGCAAATAACAGACTTATATGCCTTTTCCTCACGACCAAAGTGGGCACCTGATGGGACGCGGATTGCATTTGACGCAGATTTTGATAAGCCAGAACAAGGGAAGCCGCGGCAGGTTTATATCATCAATGCCGATGGCTCGCACCGCTGGCAGGTGAGCAACGCAAGCGGTCAAAATACGACGATTCTGCACGGATGGTCGCCTGATGGACAGCAAATTCTGTATACACAGACTATTGACGGACGCTTTGATGATGTATTTCTTATGGTCGCCACGCTGGCACCAAACGAGCCGGGGTGGATACAGCAGGTATTCGGTGAGTTGGCGATTTCACTGCTTATACCTGTTATCGGTTCTGCTTTCTCTCCTGATGGGAAATCTATCCTCTATGTTGGCAAGGAAGATGACCACTGGAATATCTACCGGCTGCCACATCCAGAAGGTAATAAGCAGCAGTTGACAGATGATATTCATGACAATTTCGCCCCACACGAATCGCTACATGAATGGAATCCACGTCTGCCTGTCTCGCTACAGAGACTGACCCCAACGCGCTGGGGAGAGATTAAGGTAACCAAGTAGGTCCACAGCTGAACGCTCAAGGCAAATCAGCATCAACCGTGATAAGCCAAGTTTCTCACGCATCACGTTTCACGCTTCATTCTGTGTAACTTCCACCAGCATTAAGTTTAATTCCCGATGTCCTTTATCATTTCAATGAGATCTGAGTAAACGAGGTTGCCCTCGTCGTCTTTCATGCTGTACCATTCGGGGACACGCCCTACCTCTCGGTATCCGATTTTCTGATACAGGTTAATGGCAGCCTCGTTCAAGTGCCAGACATGCAGATAGATCCGTCGCAAGCCGAACTTTCGACCTTCCGCCTCCAAGAGCAGCATCATTTCCCTGCCCAGTCCACGTCTGCGACATCTGCCGATGATTTTTATTCCCAGCGTTCCCATTCGGTGTGCGGTGTCGAGTTGCAAGCTGCCCTCTCCGACGATCCCCCCATCTATTTCCATTAGAAGATGAGAGCGCTTTCCGGTTTCCAGATCGACAAGGATTCCACTTAGTCTTTCGCAGCCTTTGGCGAAGCTGGTCTCCGCGTGATATGCCATCACCCGTTCCTGATGCAGGATATTGCACATCTCGACATAGGCGGGGACATCTTGCCATCGGGGGTAGCGGAAGGTAACCGTTTCACCATTGTTTTGGATTGTTCTAATGATCTGACCTTCTTTCATGTGAATGGTCCCATTAATTCTGCTCATATCATAAGAGATGAAACGTGAAGAAGATTACGCATTATGTTTGCTCATGTTAAGTAGGGGCAATTCCTGTAGGGGTTGGGTTTCCCAACCCGTTGGGCGAGGAAACCTCGCCCCTACGAATGTCAACACGCCCTAGAAACGGATGTTAATTTAATGTTCCACATCGCCGAAGTTCTCAATGCTGGCTGGCAGCTTGCCGTTGGGCAGATAGAATTCATCCTCAATGTTTACAGGCACCGGTTGATGTGTCCGCATCGACTCAATCGCCTTCTCAAAGATGAGCGTCGGCACACAAGCTTCCCACGCATCCATCGGGCTTGGACCGCCCTCAAGGCAGAGTCGTGCGAACATACCCATCTCCTCATCGAAGCCGTTGTGATATTCGTTATGCTCGATGCCGGGCTCGTCAGTCCCTTGGAATGTCAGGTTTCCGAAGCGAACTGTTGCTGCACTCACGGGCCCAGCCAAGACCTCGGCGTAGTGCTTGGGGAGCGCACCACCACTGCCGACAGTACTGAAGACAGAGGTCCCGATTCCACCGTTGGCGAAGCGGATAATGATTGTGCTGGTGTTTGTCGGTTGACCGTCGTAGCCCATGGCAAGGATCTCCACCGGTTGCGAGCGCATGACATGCCAAATCCAATAGAGATTGTAGCCTGAGTTGTCGAGAATACCGTCGCGGCCGTAGGGACCTTCGGGATCGTCCGGTTTGTCGTACAAGACACGGCAGGTGAAAAGGGTATAGTACGGTTGAGGGATAACCTCGCGCAGCCGTTTGGTCACAGGCGAATGCTTGAACCACCAACCGCTCATCAGTTGTACCCCCGACTCATGCACGGCTTGCTGAACCCGTCGTGCCTCATCTAGCGTCATCGCCAACGGTTTTTCGGCAAAGATATGCTTGCCCGCCCCACAGGCTTTGATCGCGATGTCCGCATGGGTGTCGTGGGTGGAACAGATTAGCACGGCATCGATGTTGGGATCGGAGAGTATACGGTCGAGGTCGGTTGTGTAGTAGTCAGCGTTCCCCTCTTCAGCACGCACACGCGCCCCTACACGTCGCCCGCTCCTACTCACCCCCTCCTCAATAACATCCATTGTGGCGACGAGACGGATCTCTGGCGTTTTCAGGATGTTCGGTATATGGGCACCGCTAATCCCACCACAGCCGATGATTGCAACGTTCAGTTGTTCTGCCATCATCCCCCTCCTTATCCGCCCGCTTCCACCTGTTCAATAAGCGGTCTGATTTTGGCAAAGTTGATCCGCATAGCGTCTGCGCCAGAACCGCTCGGTGGCTTAAAATGGGTGGCGACAGCGAAGACCACATCGCAGCGGTGATCGCGCAGATTTCGCAGCACAGTCGGGTAATCGACATCGCCTTCGCCAAGCGGACAATACTCAAAATTGTTTTTCAGTCCATCAAGGACTTCGAGATCTTTCACATGGAGCGAATGGAGATAAGGCCGCACGTTAATAAAGCCTGCGGTCGCTGAATCCGATTCGCCAGCGGTATGATTGTCGGACGGATGCCACATAATCTTGAGCCGGTTGGATCCGACTCGCTCGATTAGTTCCCGACAGTGGCTGGTTGTGTTGGTATAGTGCCACGGTAGATTGCCAAGTACAACGTCGATATCGTGCTGCTCCGCCTGCGCTGCCACAAGTGAGAAGGCTTTGACCAATTTCTCCATATCAACGTCGGCGATGACGCCGCCGCGTGTCAGCCAGCGCATGGGCCACGTCGGTTTCTGAGCGGAGTATTCGCCGGGCCATGCGAAGGTGTACGACAGCACCGAACTCACACCGAGTCGGTTCGCGATCTCCATTGTCTGAATCAGGCGATTGAAATCCTCCTGAAACTCTGGATGGTCTTGTAGTGTTTCCAATTCCAGATCTTCGAGATGCATCTTGCTGAAGGAACCCCCGGCACCGATCATGAATAGTTCGACCCCATGCCGGGCTGCCTGTTCGCCCATCTCATCAACAGCTGCATCGGTTATCTCACCATCGATCGCCCAATCGAGAAAGCCAAACCATCCGTACTTTGCGCCGAGTTCCTCAGCGAGGGCAAGCGCCTCGACGTAAGGTAAGCCTGTCATTTGAAGGTCCATTCCAACTTTGAAGCGATAGTCTGTCATCGGTTGTTGTCTCCTATGGCTCATGCTAAAAGAAATTACAAAACGTGAAAACCGATTGTTTATTGGTTCATTAGTTCATTGGCACAGTTGAATTTGGAAGCCTAAACTAGGGAAAGGAAGTGCAAAACGTGCCGAACAGGATAACCGATTTTGCGTTATCGGGCAAGGGTTTTCTGTTGGATTAGTAGGGTCATTTATAGTAAATTTTAGAATTAATGAGACACTCCAAATTGGTAGGCGCTGTTTCCAACTGCGCCGTTTCAACCTACCACGGCACCTATGCGGTGCGGGGGAAAAACGCACCTACCGGGGGCGAAAGTGTTCATTTATTTTTAGAATCCACTATAATTCTCCCGTAGTTCGATCTCCCGGTCAAGGCTACGGCGGGGCAAGTCGCTTTGGATCCCGATTTATCGGGGATGCCCCCTACGGAGACGGGAAGAAGAAGTCCTCGGCGGTTCTTCGGAGAATCCGCTCTTTATCTGAGTCAGAGAGGAAATCCAGTCTATCCCGTATCAGGGAGAGGCTATTTTCATAGGTGTGATCAACAACTTGGAATGGACAGTCGCTTGCCCACATCAATCGCTCGGATCCAAACGCCTCATAAACACGACGGATGAGCGGTTCCAGGTCATCATAGGGCGGTGCTTTTTCGCCGAGTGCGTAAAAGGCGGAAACCTTCACCATCACCTTTGGGTGTTTCGCCATGGCACACAGTTGGTCGATATGCTCATCACAGATTGGCTGGTCCGCGCCGATCCGAGCAAAATGGTCGATAATGACTGGGGTTTCTGGGAATTGTTCACACTGTCTACTGAGAGCAGGCAAGGCATCTGGATTAATCAGTGGACAGATGGCGAGGTTATGCGCTGCACCGGCGGCAAACATCCGCTCAAATCCCGGCCCGTCTAACCAACTCTCGATTGGCGCATCCATCGGATAGATACGAAATCCACGGACACCCTGCTCGGCAAGCTGTAACATCGTTTCATCCGGTCTTTCCGCCTGCCAATCAACGATGGCAATCCCTGAAAAAACGCCCGGATATTCTTGCATCACATCGAGCATGTAGGTGTTATTGAACTGGTAGTAACTCATCTGGATCAGCACAATCCGATCAACGTCCGACGGTTCGGCGTGGGCGAGGAGTTCTTCGGGGTAGAAGGTTTTAGGGTGCATATCGCTTTCCTGAAACGGTGGGCTGAGCGGGTAGCGGTCAAAATCGTCTGTCCAAACATGTACATGCGCATCAATGTATTTCATATCTTTTCTCCTTCAGCGGAACGATAAAATTTTTGTGCGAGCAGCCGGCTTTGGTTAAGAACTGGTATAAGACAAAAGGATAACCGATTTCACGGTTCCAGACAAGATATTTCCAAGGTCTAACTCTTAATTTTCGCTTGACATTTTGCTCTCGATGCCCTATGTTAGATTTGAGTAAATTGTGAGACTAAAAAAATCGATCGCAGGTTCTGAAGAAGGAATTGAAGCGTGATAAGAACAAGTTCAGAGATTGTTATCTGTGGCGCGGGAATGGCTGGGATTGCGGCGGCGTATCATTTGGCAGTCCGCGGCGGAGTTAAGGACATTCTCCTCGTTGATGAAAGGGAACCGCTGACGCTTACGAGCAATAAAGGGACAGAAGCATATCGGAATTGGTGGCCCGGTCCCGGCGATACGATGGTGCGTTTTGTGAATCGCTCCATTGATCTGTTAGAAGAACTGGCGCGCGAGACAGACAACTGTTTCCAGATGAACCGACGCGGTTATGTTTTCCTAACAGCAGATGAGCGTCAGATCCCCATCATGAAGGCTGCGGCTGCTGAGACCTCTGCCCTCGGTGCTGGACCTATTCGGGAGCATCCGGGTCCCACCCCTTACATACCCTCGCCATCCGAAGGCTTTGAAGGGCTTCCTACCGGCGTGGATCTGCTTCTCTCGCCGGATCTCGTCCGGGAACAGTTTCCGGCTGTAACGGAAGATGCGATAGCGGCGCTGCATGTCCGCCGCGCAGGTTGGCTAGACTCGCAAAAATTGGGTAAATGGCTGTTAGCAGAAGCACAACGCGCTGGCGTTCGTCTTATCCGTGATCGTGTAAGGGGTGTAACCGTCACTGACAATCGTGTTTCACAGGTCCACCTTCAGTCAGAAGATAGTATCAATACAAACACCTTTGTCATCGCTGCGGGACCGTATCTCAAGGAAGTTGGCGCAATGGTAGGGGTGGACATCCCCGTTTTCAATGAGCTGCATGGCAAGATTGCCCTCAGAGATGAACTGGGAATTGTGCCGACGGACACACCACTGCTGTTTTGGAGCGATCCGATTAACCTGCTTTGGACCGACGAAGAGCGTGAAAAGTTCGCTGCCGATGCCGAGACCCGTTGGCTGCTCAATGAATTTCCCGCTGGCGTTCACTTCCGGTCACGCATGGACGGCGACACCCACGTGCTTCTTGCCATCTGGACGTACGATATTGAACCCCAACCGCCCGTTTGGCCCCCCACGTTTGATCCAGATTATTCCGAAATTTTGATACGTGGGCTTGCTCGGATGATTCCCGGTCTGTCAGCGTATTTCGGTCACGGCAGCCGAGCATACGCCGATGGTGGATATTATTGTAAGACGCGGGAGAATCGACCGTTGATTGGTCCTCTGCCGGTTGAGGGCGCGTATGTAATTGGAGGACTGTCGGGCTACGGTATTATGACATCTCAGGCAGCGGGTGAATTATTAGCGACTCACGTCACCGGCGGTGAACTCCCCGAATATGCGCCGGCGTTCCTGTTTTCACGTTATGAAGATCCAACTTACCAAGCGCTACTAGAGAATTGGGATGTGACATCGGGGCAGCTATAGACCAAATGGTGCTCGTTTGCAAATGTTGATAACGCGAAAGGTGAAAGCCCCTTGTTCATTGGTTCATTAATGTGCTAATGAACTAGTGAGCTCAATATCCTCAAGGTTATAAGCGTGATTGTTTAAGGATAGAGGCGAATCTGCTCCCGACCAAAGTGAAAAACTTATCTATAACGAGGTTTCTATGGATTCCAACGAAAAAGTTCAAGAGATTAACTCCCTATTGGAGCAGCACAACACGTTTCGAGGGAATTGTCTGAATCTTATCGCCTCCGAAAACGTGCCGAGTCCGTTGGTAGAGGGACTGCTAGTCGAAGATTTGGATCAGCGTTACGGGAACTACAGCGGTATTGATCTACAGGCGCGGGTTTACCAAGGGAACCGGTTCATCGTCCAGATCGAGGAGTTGGCGCAGAAACTGGCAAAGCAACTCTTCGGTGCGGCGTATGTCGATCTCCGTCCACTCTCCGGCAACCTCGCGGGCATCGCGACTACCTTTGGGCTAGCACGTCCCGGCGATATTGCGTTGGAGCTTCATAACGGGCATCAATATGCGGACAAGTTAGCCTCCTCACCGCTGAAGGTATCGCTCGAATCTATTGAGATCCCGTGGGACGGACTTCAGTCTAATATCGATCTTGATCAGACGGTTGCGCTTATCCGGGAGCACTGTCCCAAACTAGTGACCATTGGGTCGGGGGTGTTTCTCTTTCCGCAGCCTGCCCGCGAACTGAAGGAAGCGATGAACCGATACTGTCCTGATTCATACCTGATCTATGACGCTGCCCATGTGATGGGGCTTATCGCCGGTGGACGATTTCAATCACCGTTCGAGGAGGGCGCAGACGTGATTATCTCCAGCACGCATAAAACCCTCGCTGGACCGCAAGGTGGGATAATCCTGACAAATGACAGAGCGCTTGCGGAACAGATCGGTCCTGCGGTTGCCCCACTCCTTGAGAGCAATCATCACCTCGGTCGTCTGCCGGCGTTGGCGGGAACATTCTTAGAGTGGCTGGCTTGTGGTGAAGAACATGCGGACGCAATCATCAGCAACGCAAAGGCGTTGGGGCAGGCGTTGCATGAGCGGGGGATCCGTCTCCTTGGGCAGGACCTTGGCTTCACGGAATCACACACGTTGATACCAATTGTTGCCGAGTTCGGTGAGAGCAAAGCGATGGCAGACCAGCTTGAGGCGTGCAATATCATCGCCGGTGGGGCGAGTGTTCCGGCGGAGTTGGGGACACACGGCTTACGGATTGGAGTCCAAGAGGTGACTCGACGCGGTATGACATCGACGGATGTGCCGGAGGTTGCGGATTGTATCGTCGATGCGTTGAAGGGAGAAGATCTCGATGCCGTTAAGCGTCAGGCGACCGCGTTGGGGCGGCGATTTAATGGGATGCGGTTTACGCTGGAAGGTGTCTGAGAGGGAAACTACATAACGGAGGAATCCTTTTATGGCTTCAATGGATAACAAGGTTCGCATTGGAATCTACGGCTGCGGGTCTTGGGCGAATAGCACCCACATCCCAAACTTGCTGAAACTCGATGGCGTTGAAATTGTCGCCATCTGTGATAGCAATTCAGAGTCGCTCCAATCAACAGCTGAAGCGTTTAATATCTCTAAAACCTACGCTGATGGTCACCAAATGCTGGATAACGAAGATATGGACGCGCTTTACTCGGTCGTCCCAGCGTATGCACGTACCGATGTTGAGGCAACCACCGCCACAAAAGGGATTCATATCTTCAGCGAGAAGCCACAAGCACTGACGATGGATGTTGCCCACAAGATCAATGATGCGATTCGCGGAGCCGGCGTAATCAGCACGGTCTGCTTCCGGGAACGGTATCGGCCAATTTTTCAGGAAGCGCGTAAACGTCTGGAAGGGCAGAAAATTGTCCATGTCCGATTCCAGAGTGTTAGTGGACTCCCTGTCACCCCAACAGGAGCGCAAAAGGATTCTTGGTGGTCTGATATGGATAAATCGGGCGGGCAGGCGTTGGATTGGGGTGTCCACGCGACCGACTACGCACGTTTCATGACAGGGTTGAACGTTGATCGGGCACAAGCGTTCTACTGCCAGCGTCCATCGTACCACAACCCGCTGACCTCTTCCTTCAACTACTGTTTCTCCAACGGAGCGACGATGACGCTGACCTTCATTTCAGCCGCTCCCAGTTTTCGGGCGGAGCCGTGGTTTACAATCTTCTACGAAGGGGGGCATTTGGCGGTCTACGGCTACGACTCGATCGAGGTCGATGGTGAAACGGTTTATCAGGCGGATGAGTTTGATCCATGGTTTAAGCAGGACCGCATTTTCATTGAAGCCGTACGGGCAAACGATCCCAGCCTCTTGCTGAATGACTATCATGATGGGCTTTTTTCTTTAGCCCCGGTGCTTGCAGGTTGGGAGTCCGCCCGTCGAAACGGGGAATGTATTGATGTTCCGGCGTTTATGGAGAAAAAGTAAGGAGAAGGTGCAAAGCATCCGCGAATTAACACGAATCTATGTAAATAAAAAAATACTCAAGACGGGCAACCACAAGTTGAGCGTCAGCGAAATCCCGATCTATCGGGGGGTTGTCCCTACAACCTTCCCAAAATCTGAAATGCTCGGGCGGGGAGACCCCGCCCCTACGATTGTTGTTGTACGATCTCTTTATATGAGCGAATTGGTTTTTGGTGCACAATTTCTTAACATGAGCCAAAATCAGATCTAAGTGAGGCAGCCAAATATGCGAAAACTGACTGATCATATTTTTTTTATTCAAGATACATGTAGCATTTACGGGATTACGGTAAATGGCAAAACACTGCTGATTGACTGCGGGACCTCTCCGGCAACACTTGAGACCAACGGTGTTCAGGAAGTCAATCAGGTGTTATTAACCCATTTTCATCGGGATACCTGTTCTGCTGCAGCTCACTGGAAAAGGGGCGGTGCACAGATTGTCTTCCCGTTTGCGGAGAAACGGTTCTTTGAGGAAACCGATATCCTCAAGGCGTCCTATGATATTTACGACAATTACACCTCCTACTACCCCTGCTTTGGCCCCTTGGATGATCTTGCGCCGGATCAGTACGCTTACGACTACGAGAGCGTGTCATGGGAGGGGATTCGTTTCGATGTGATTCCGCTGCCGGGCCACACCTTCGGCGCGGTGGGTTATCTTTTCGAGTTAGACGGGAAGCAGATACTCGCCTGCGGGGATCTGATGTCGGGTAGCGGGAAAATTCGGGACTATTTCTGGAGTCAGTGGAACTATATGGACTTCCAAGGGCATATCAATCATCTGGAGAGCTTGAAGACCGCCGCAGGGCTTAACGCAGATCTGATTCTGCCGGGGCATGGCGAGCCGTTTGAACCGACAGAGGGGTCGTTCTCCAAATTACAAGCCGCGTTAGAGGAATTGTACGAACTCTTCCATGCTCAACCTTATGAATACTATCGCTCCGAATTTCGTCAGATCACGGAACATGTCTACGAGATTACAAACTCCGCTGCCAACACCTATATTGTCCGGGACGATGAAGGACACGCGCTTTTTATTGACTGTGGTTACACCTCCAATGCGCCCATCAGCGCCAACCCGCACCGTTATATCGACCATCTGTCACCCTATCTCGAAACGGAACTGGGGATCCACACGGTCGAATGGTTTTTGCCAACCCACTACCACGACGATCACCTCGCTGGCTACCCGATGCTGCAAGCGCGTTACGGGACGCGGGTCGTATCGTCTCCTGAGCTAAAGGACCTCCTAGAACACCCAGAAAATTACGATATGCCTTGCGCGGTGCCGCACGGAATGAAGGTAGACCACGTTGTTGAGAGAGAAGAAGCTTTCCGGTGGCGCGAGATTGACTTTTTCGTTGAACAACATCCGGGACAGACCTTATACCATCATCTTATCTGGTTCACGGTGGATGGGAAGAAATTCTTGAGCGTTGGGGACAATATCTCCGGGATGTCATTTAGGGAACAGCGGGATTTTATTCATTCCTTTATCCCGAAGAATCGGACGCCTGTTTCGAGTTACCGCGATATGCCTCAGCAGATTCTCAATGCCGATCCAGATTATCTTTTTACCGGTCATGGGGGTTGTATTTCCTTCGATCGAGCGAAAGCGGAGCGGTGGGTTGGTTGGATGGACCGGTGGACGGATCTCTTTACGCAGATCCTCGATCAGCCGCACCCCAATATGGGGATGGATCCGCATTGGGTCGAGTTCTATCCGTACAAGGTTCGCATCCAGCCCGGAGCGACGGTGGCATTCAACCTCAATATCACCAATCACGAAGCAGAAGCACGGACGTGCACTCTTCACTTCCGTTCGGTTGACGGTGTGCAGCTTTCTCCCGCAACGATAGACCTGCAAGTAGACGGAAACACCAATACCGCCTGTCAGGTGGAGGCAACCTTCCCAATGCAGTTTACCACCCATGCACTTCCCATCGTGGCGGATGTTACGTGGAATGGGAGGCATCTCGGTGAGATTGCTGAGGCTGTCGCTTATTGGTAAGGAAAGGTTGATGTCATGACATCCCCACAGATTAATCCGGCGCAACATAAACAACTATTCCTCGACGATCACGCCATAGCAAGCACCTCCAACGTGAGTCGGAGGTTGCATCAACCAGATAAACACGGTCCCATCCTGAAAGCTGATCGTTCTCGTGAGCAGGTGTATGTTCAGAGCGGAAACGCACCGCAATGGAACTCTGAAAAAGGGATTTGGGAATGGTGGTATGATGCACACTATGCTATTCCACCCGGCGAGATAGCAGGCACGGAAAGTAGTCGTAAACATTACGCGACATCAACGGACGGGGTTCACTGGGAAACGCCTTCACTGGGACTTTACCAACGGCGCGGATCGAAGGACAATAATATCGCCTACGACTCGAAGCTGGAATTTCTGACACGTCGGGGGGTTTACAATCCGCCGGAGATTACTGAGCAACACCTTTATCACGTGATTCGTGATGAACGCGATGATGATCCGCAACGTTGCTATAAGGGACTTTTCAGCGATACGCGCAATATGGGACGATTGCCGGGGGTTTCGCCGGACGGTTTTTGTTGGACCTTACTCGATGTGCCTCCCATCCCCAGCGAAGATACCTCGAACTTCATCTATGACGAAATTAGTAATCAGTATGTCGCCACTGTGAAACAGCGCACAGTATGGGGGCGGTCTCTTTGGGTTTCAACGAGCGCGGACTTTGTGAACTGGACCGAACCGAAACTGGCTCTGCATACCGACGAAATTGATAGAGAGAATCGCAAGCGTCGTATTCAGGAGGTTGTTGAGAACCCTGCATATCTTACACCGCCTGTTCTGGAAGACACGGATTATATCGCTCAACTTTACATGATGCCGCTGATGCCTTACGAGGGGATGTACATCGGCTTCCCGTTACTGTTTAATCCCGCTGGTCCTGACCTCCCGCAGATGAACCATTGCGGTATCAATCAGGTGGAACTAGCGGTGTCTCGCGATCTGTATAACTGGGAGCGTGTGGCAGATAGGGGAGTGTTTATCGGGGTTGAGCCGTGGGACGGGGTAAATTACGGCACCACTCAGGTCGCTGTGTGTAGCCGTCCCATCGTGCACGAAGACCGTGAGATACGGATTTATCACAATGCCCACCGCTTTCGTGGCCACCAGAGCATCTACAGCGAAGACTACGCCGAATATTTTAACGATGCCGGTGCGCTGCACCTGTCAATACTGAGGCTTGATGGGTTCGTTTCTCTTGATGCCGAAGGGGAAGGGACGGTTGTCACAGAACGATTTATGCTAAACGGAACGGATCTGTATGTCAATGCAGATGTCCTACGCGGCGAACTTCGTGCCGAAATCCTAGATGCAGAGACGATGCAGCCACTTCCGGGACTGTCCAAGCATGAATGTTTCCCCCTCAACGGAGATCATCTGCGTGGGAAATTGAGATGGAAGGATTCGCCTCGTTTAATCAGCGACAAGGCGGTATGCCTCCGCTTCATATTGCGGGGTACAAAGTT
Source organism: Candidatus Poribacteria bacterium (assembly GCA_003635265.1). Lineage (GTDB taxonomy): Bacteria > Poribacteria > WGA-4E > WGA-4E > PCPOR2b > PCPOR2b. The sequence continues at coordinate 2,596 of PYIZ01000045.1, read as the reverse complement.
GTACGCGTTCTGGCTGGAGTGAGGGGAAAGCTCAATCCCCAGCGTTCGACCAATCCGATAGGATAACGGCGGCGGCGTTATGGCCCGGTGCCCCGGTCACTTCACCACCGGGGTGTGTGCCCGCGCCGCAGAGGTAGAGGTTGGCGATCGGTGTCCGGTAGTGCGCCCAACCGCCGAGTGGACGTTGGGCAAGGAATTGGCTGGCAACGATGTCGAGGTGGCGGATATTTCCGTCGGTGAGACCGACCCGTCGTTCTAGGTCGATGGGGGTAAACAGCGACCAGTCCACGATAATATCACGGAGATTTGGCGCGTAAGCGGAGAGCGTATCGATGAGGGCTTCACCGACCTCCTGCCGACGTTCATCCCATGTTCCTTCCCGCAGATGGACGGGGGCGTAAAGCACCCAGATCGACATGACATGGTGTCCCGCCGGTGCCATTGTTGGGTCATAGACGGAGGGGATTTGTACCTCTATCACAGGTGCCCTTGATGGCTCGCCACGTTTGGCGTCCTCCCAACTACGCTCATAGTATTCGATGGACGGACAGATCTTGATCTCCGACAGGTAGCGCGGATCGAAATCCCCGTTGAAGTAGGCGGAGAAGTCGGGGAGGTCGTTGAGCGCGGCGTGGAATTTGAGATAAGCGGCGTTCGTTTTCAACCGCGTTGTGCTTTTCACGAAGTTGGGACTGAGGTGTTCACGCGGAACGAGTTTGAGGAAGGTGCGTTTGGGATCGGCGTTTGAGACAACGATGCGGCTGCGGATCTCCGTGCCATCGGCAAGGGCAACGCCACAAGCGGTCCCGTCCTCAACGACGATGTGGTCGATTGTTGCATCGGTCTGCAGGGTTGCACCGCGTGCCCGTGCGGACGCAGCCATCGCCTGTGTGATGCCGCCCATCCCGCCCTTGACGATGCCGTTATTTTCGGGTTTGGTGAAGTTGCCGCACTTGATGAAGGTGTAAGCCCATGCACTCCCCGGTGCATTGAGGTCGCCGGCGTCTTGGGCTTGGGCATACGCGCCCTGCATTACCTCTGACTCAAAGAACTCGGTCAGCACGTCTTTCACGCTCACGGTGAGCAGTCGGTCAAAAAACATCTCATCATCGGTGCCGCGTAACCGTTCGGCGATTTGGCTGATCGTGGGCGGTGTTGTCAGAAAGTATGGGTAGATTATACTTGCTGCACGCTTCCAAAAGTCTAACCATTTCGGAAAGTTTTCTGCATCACGGCGGGAGAAGCGGGAAATCTCTTCTTGGGTGCGTTCCACATCGTCCCAAACGAGTAGCCGTGAACCGTCAGGATACGGCTGGAAGCGTGAGGGATCGAGGTGATAGACTTCAAAGCCGTGCTTGCGCAGCTCCAGTTCTTCAATGACTTTGTTCTGTAACAGGTGGCAGATATAGGAACAGGCGGAAAATCGGTAGCCGGGGAATAGTTCTTCGGTCACACATGCGCCGCCGAGGAAATCGCGTCGCTCCAATAGTAGGACATCTAACCCCGCCTCCGCTAGATACCCCGCGGTAACTAAGCCGTTATGTCCGCCGCCGATGATTATGACATCGTGGTCTGGTGTCATTTTTGCTCTCTTTCTGAGTAAGATTTAGCATCAGTCACTGGTTTAAATTCTTCCAGTTCTTTTGGTGTTACAGGTTGCGCTTCTGGATCTGATAATGCCGCAGCGTGGATCTCCTCCTCTGTCAGCCCATCCACTTCTTTCCAATCAGTTTCTCCCTTTGATGGATTATTTGGGTCAAGTGTAACTCTCGTGATATTTTCTTCTTTCATGACGTTCTGCTCTCCTTGCTGAGATAATACCAATGGCTCATGTTAAGAATTAGCATCGTAGGTTGGGTTGAACGGTTAAAACCAAATACCTGTCAAGGACTGTAGATGTTCTGCATTTCAACAATACCCTCTTGCAGATAAGGAGAAACCCAACATCCCAATTCGCGACTGATCAAGTGTTGGACAGACAAGACCTACCCCTACAGGTTTATGAAATTTCAACCAGAATCGTCCTTCCAAATCCAATGGTAATGCGTGCTATTTTTCATCAGTCCCGTTCGTCCCAACTTATGGACTATCTAGGGCGTGGCGACATTTTGATGTTGCTACTTTGGCAAACCCTATAATTATGGGTAATCTGACATAAGTAGCGCAAACTGTATGAAGTTTAAAAAAATAATTGGGTAATTCTACAACGGACGATTCTCTATCAAGAAGTGGTTCTAACCTTATAAATCCTTGATTCCTGTAAATTCTGAGCCAGACAATCAACACCACACATTACCGAATTAATAAATTGATCTTCATTTAGTTTGTGGGGTGGGATCATCCCGATAGAATCGGGATGGTACAGAAGAATACTTTTATGAGATAAGCTTTTGAAAGGGAGACTTCCCGATGAAAAACTGAGTTGGGTTTCACTCGATCCGTCTATAAACAGGTGTTGGTGAACAACCCAGCCTCTATTGGATTTGATAAGCATTGACGTTTATCCGTTCAACCCAACCTACGGGCTGCATGGCCAGCGGGATTAATGGGTGCGTCGTGCTAGGAAGTAATCCACATTTGCACCGAGCTTCTGAAG
>PYIZ01000044.1 GCA_003635265.1 Candidatus Poribacteria bacterium | reverse complement strand
CGCGAGCTCCATCAGTACCAAGTGAGACACAAACGCCACGGCGATATCGTTCCGCCATCTTAAAGGTTATGTTAAATGTGATGCCGAGCGAGAAGAACGCTATCGGACACCATACAATTTTGCAACCCGTTTCGTGGACAGCGGTTTCCTCGTCCGCATCCAGTGCGCTCGCATGCACAACAACGGTGTTTTCGTCCAAGAATCCCAACTCTTGTAGATGTACGAGGTGACGTTTCCCAGTCAGGGTGCGATAAAGATCCGCTCCTTCAGGGAGGTAGCCGGCATGTATATGCAGCGGCACATCGTTTTCACGCGCACAGGCGTGTGCTGTCCTCAGCAATTCGGGGGAGGCAGTGCCCTCGCCATAGACAAAGATATATCCACGGACTAAGGCATCGGCGTTTCTGTTTCGGTGGAGTTCTGCATCCAATTCCTTTATACACCGGTCGTGGTCAATGGTAGCACGCGCCATGAGGCTGGGACTTGCAAGTGTAGGAATCGCCTCGAAGGATTCGCCCCGGTCCCACAGATACAACGGAGAGAAAAGGGCTCTCAAGCCGACACGCTCAACCGCCTCCGCCGCTGCTTCCGTTGAGAAGAGCGATCCCGGCTCAATGAACATCGTGAACCCGTTACGAAGCATCTCAATTCCCGCCATGGTGGTCGCTGCGGCTTCATCTGCGTCGGTAACGCTTGCTTTCCAATCCGCAAAGTTGACAGGCAAGGATTCCGCATCGTGGTAGCTACCGAAAATACCCCGGCAGCTGGTATGCACAATGTGATTGTGTGCATCAATGAAACCGGGGTGCACGATAGCACCTGAAGCGTCGATCATTTCCCGTGCATCAAAGTTTTGTTGCAGCTCGGCATCAGTCCCAACTCCCACGATACGTGAACCGGAGATCGCGACCGCACCTGGACAATAAATCCTGCGATCTGGATCCATTGAAAAAATCTGACCGTTATGAATAAGAATATCGCATGTTCTTTTGTTCATAGCTAGATACCGTTATTTGCTAGTTTACCGTTTTGCCATGGGAAACCCTACCCCCTGACTAAAGTGAGGAGCATATCACCAGTCTTGTACCGACCCGTCCTCGCGCCGCAGATGGATGGGATCCTTTGAATCGTGCGGATATTTCGCTGCGGCTTCCTCATTCAGGTCAATCCCCAGGCCCGGGGCATCCGTTGCGAAAAGATAACCATCCTCCGTCCGCATATCGTTTGGTATGACCTCGTTCATCCAATCTGTGTGCACCCCATACTCCTGTACCGCGCAGTTGGGAACTGACATATTCAGATGCAGCATCGCCGCCGTACTCACAGGACTTCCTGTGTAATGGCAAGCAAGTTCCTGATAATGCACCTCTCCCATTGCTGCGATTTTCTTCCCTTCGGTGATTCCACCGCTATGACATATATCTACCCGGAGGTAGTCGATCAGTTCCTCTTCGATCAGTTCACGAAACAGCCATTTTGTCGGCAACTGTTCGCCCGTGCCAATTGGCACATTTGTATGTGCTCGGAGCGTTGCAAACGATGCAGGATTCTCTGAACGAATCGGATCTTCAACAAAGAATGGATGGCATTCTTCAATTCCATTGCACAACTGAATCGCATGAGGCGGTGTCAAGCGTGTATGCACCTCAAAGATAATCTCGATCTCATCGCCGACCGCCTGCCGTACCGCCTTCATATACTCAATCCCACGCAGGGTCGCTTCCTTCTGATTAAAACCGCCATCACACCGAATCGGCGAAATGCGTAGGACCTTCCAACCCTCATCTACCATCTGCTTTGCGCCTTCCAAACCGGCATGACGATAGACCAGAACCTTATCTCGTGTGGCACCACCCAGCAGTCGATAGGTCGGTACGCCGAGTGCCTTTCCCGCCAGATCCCACAGTGCGATGTCGATTCCTGCAAGCGCGGATTGCAGCACGGGACCGCCGCGCCAGAATGTACCTCGAAAGATATCCTGCCATATATGTTCGATGCGGGTTGCGTCTGCGCCCATCAGGAGCGGTCTGAGATGATGCTCCAACGCCCCAACAACAGCTAACGATCTGCCACTGAGCGAGGCTTCTCCAACCCCGTATATCCCCTCGTCGGTCTCAATCTTGACATATACAAACTGATTCACAACAAATACTTTGAGATCTGTGATTTTCATAGAATTCTCCTTGTTAGGCTGGTAAGTTTTATACTTGGCAATCAATAAAGTGTGGTTTCTGAAATATCTGCGTCAGTTACTCCAAACCCAACTCGACCCATTTGGCGGTCAATCGTTGGATACGTGGACGATCGCTGTGAAGAAAAGCGTCAGAAAACGCCCGTCCGGGTTGGCTGTACTGCAATCGCTCTATCAAATTCAAGACACCCTGATGGTTCTCTTTCAACAGGGTTATATCCGCTGCAGTGGTGGGTTTAGGCACAAAATTGACCGCTAGATGCCGACGACCCACTCTGCCGCCGAAGGAGGCATGCCACGTGTTCATGTCCGCGAAGAAGACATCTCCGGGCTGCGATTCAAACGGAAAACAGGGGACCTCGGTGCCCGGGAGACCGAACTGCGCCCAAGGTTTAAGCGTCTCGTGCAGGGGCGTGCGATGGGAACCGGGGATTACGCGCAGACAACCTGTCTCCTTTGTCAACGGATCGAGATACAACGATACCTTCATCGGTCGATAGTCCAACCGTGTACCATCTGGGTGCCAATCGGTGTCGCCGACGTAGAGGTTTCCTTCGGAACAGAGCCACATGAATCCTTCCCCAAGCAGGGATTCGACCGTTTTATAAATTCGGTCATCCTCGACCAGATCCGTCAGCAATGGGGTGCTTTCGGCGATGCCGTAGAGTGACTGACGGCTTTCTCCCGGAAACGGTTGTCCATCCCGCTCTTTGTCGAGCAGCTCATCGAATTTTTGCGAAATCGCGCCCATCTCATCTAGCTGGAACGCCTGTCTCAAAACCAAAAACCCAAATGTTTGGAAGTAGGCAATCTGTTCTTCTGTAATCACAGTTCTCCTCCTGAACCAACTTGTGCTATTTTATTGAAACGGCACCGGTATCTTGTCCCCGTGCCAAGGAAAGGCATAACTCGGCGAGTTTGCAAAGCGACGCATACCAATCTCCAACCGAATCGTTCTCGAAGGTGGAAGTTCAACGGCGAAGAATTTCGCATCAACCGGAACAACCCGCTCCGATGAACCCTCTGAATCCACTTCCTGAAACTGCACTTTGGTAAATTGGTGTTCCCTGAATGCCCCCGCTTGGATAATCACATTGCGAGTTTCAGTCCTGCTTAGATTCACTAATTGAACTCCCACCACCTCCGATCCCAACTTGTCAACAAGGGCGGCAACATCCTCCGGGACGCCGGGTCGAGCGCGGTCTGGATCGAAATAACGCACAGTCGCTCGCAGAAGTCCACCCGTATAAACGGCTTGTGGGGCACCCAACATCACCTGAGTTAATCCCTTCGTAAGAACAAAATGTGGCGGTTGCTGATTATCTGCGATTATTGTCTCAACATCGCGAGTATCGTTGCGTGCCGCCTCAAACACCGCTAAAGCCCCTTCATATTCGGCATCCAGTATTTTTTGGGGCCAATCGGGATTTTTCCCATCGTAGTATTGGAATCGTCCATACTCCGTGTTCCCGTTATTCTTTTCTGCCTCAAACATGACGTGGTTCCAATCGCGCTCTACGTCCCCTGCCCGGACCCTCGTAATCAACTCGTAATCTTGGGGATCCATTGAGGCGTGATACAGATGCGCCAAGTCTTTCATGCGCATCGGCTTATACGCTTCCCAGCCATCAGGACCATATCGAGTCGGAACGAGGAGTTGACCGTCATCGCGTGTGATAGCGTTGTCCAGTAGAACCTTGATCTGCGAACGGAGGAGTTCAAGATAGCCGAAGTCGCCCGTGAGCAAAAGGGCGCATTCAGCACCGACAATAATCGAGTTAAACATGATATCGCCCGCCCAATAACTGTGCCAACCGTAAAGGCCACCCCACCACTGCCCCTGCCGATGTTCACCAATCTTGCCTGTCGGACCGACGTTGTCCGGGATAATCCCGTCGTTAGCTTTGATCCGATCCATCCACCCTTCTGTGTATTCGAGTACCCACCGTTTGTACTTCTCATCTCCAGTATACAGATAGGCATTGGTCATTAATGCTGTGGCTCCCAAACTGTGTGCCACGTCGCCGTTGAGAACGATCTGCTCAAACAGTCGGCAGATTTCGTCTCTCCGCTGTGGATGCTCATACCAATTTGCCTCCAACTCCTTGACGACCGGATAGAGCGTTGAACGCATACCCATCGCCTTACTGGGATCTTCTCCCATTCGCCCTGCAAGCCAAGCTTTTAAGTGTTCGAGATCTGCTTGGAAACAGGGCCCTCGGCTGGTCTGGATGGGAGAGCGAAAGATTTTATATTGGGAATCGTAGTTAGGGGCTTGTGGGTCCTCACCGATATGTATCGCCGCGAACTGTTTGGCGCGTCGCACATTCTCCGAAATGGTGGGACTGGCAACGCCGAAGTGATAGAAAGCCATGTTGCCTTCACCCAAATGATGCCACTCCGCCGCGCCGGGCGACGCTAAATTGTAGTACTCCCTATGAACCTGCTGCGAGAAGCGCGGATGCGTCCGATGTACAATCTCGTCGCTACTGATACGGGTCGATGCATTCCAGCACAGTAGCGACATTTCGAGTAGACGCTCATCCGCCCCCATGGCGTAGAAAAGTCCCCAGTTATAAATCCGTTCATAGAGGTCATCCAAGTCGTCCGCGAAGTACAGGGCGCCTCCCGGTTCGGCATATTTTTCGAGCAGCATCGGCGCTGCCTCCTCCATGAGGCTTATCAGATTGCGCTCCTTTAGCGCCCACGCCGGTGGAGGGGAGAGTTCCGTTGCTTTGATGCTGACTATTCCGGGAATGGAAACTGGATTTGTCGAATATGTATCGGTTTTCATCGTTTATCTCCAAGTGCATAGTCTGGCTTATGTTTAGGACGCTTTATACACTATACCTCCGTCAGTTCTGGAATGTGTTCAGCCTCATATTTCTCAATCAACACACCAATGACTTCCATTAATGAGGCTAAGGGATGATTTTCGTCCTCACCCACCACATCGATCAAGTCGTCTAGCAGAGTGACAAGTTGTTGGTACTCGCTCTCTGCGTGAGGAACAAACACAACAGGTGCCAGCATCGGCCACACATCCTGAGCGGTTTGTATTTCTGTTATCATAGCTCACTCTCGGCTGATAATTATAGCCGAACCACGAGAAATATAAAATAAAAATCGAGTTTTACAACCTACTAGGCTGACATCCCATCTAAAGTCCCCAACGCTCATCAATCTCCTTTTGGTATCCGTTTACCTTTCCATCAATCACGTCAGCGATGCTCACTGCTTCACCTAACCATGCCGATTCGTAGATAGCAATCGCAATGGCTTTCGCTTTCAACCCCGTCCAACCGTCAACTTCGGGTGGGCGACGATCCTTGATGGCATTGATGAAGTCATATATCTCTAGTGCAAAACCGTCTTGGCGATGTACGCTGCCAAATCCGAAAGGGAAAAGTTTCTCTTTTTCCTCATCGCCTAACGTCTCAAGGTACATCTCATGCAGCTCGCCTATCGTATACTTCGTTCCATCAAGCTTCTCGACATCCCCATCGTCTCCAACAAACGGGTGAAAGACACTCCCGTGGTCCCGAATGACCCCCTCACTGCCGTAGAACGCAACGTTGAGGAACTTGTGAACAGGGGCGGCATTTGTAAAACTCCATGCCCCGACGACGCCGCTCTTAAAGGTGATAACCGCAACCCACGTATCCTCACAGTTGGATCGGACCTTACCCCGTTCGGGGTGATTCACAAACCGTTCTTCAATCTGACGTACTTGCGCGTAAACTTTCTCAACATCGCCAAAGAAGTAACGAACCGTGTCCATCATGTGCGCCCCGGTGTCCAACGCCATCCCACCACCGCTGAACTCTTTTTCCAAACGCCAATCTCGCACTCGCCAGTTGCTGATTCTTTCCGAGGGGTCCCACCAACTCGCCGTTTGGGCGAAGAACATCCGGGGCATACCAACGATGTTCCCCTCGTTGAGCGCCCACCGGACTGTCCGTTGTCCAAGTTCCCGACGACATTGCTCTGCCGTAGCGGTAAGCCGTCCGTTTTTCTCCGCTGTCTCAATCATTTTCTTACTTGCCTTGATTGTGATGCCAAACGGTTTCTCCGTCATAACATCGACGCCAGCTTCGAGGCAGGGAATCGCTGAACTGTGATGATGTGAATGTGGCGTGCAGATGTCAGCACCGTTCAGATTTTCCATTTTCAACATCTCTTCAATGCTGTCATAGGCGCGGGGCTTCGTTCCTTGGAACGCTGCAACTCTGTCGGCGTAGTCCTCCGCAGCTTCCTTGCGAATATCGCACGTTGCGTCAATCGAGAAGGTGTCAACGCCCTTCTCAATTAATGGTTGGTATCCGTATAGTAAATGATACTTTGCAATCCCGCCACAACCTATTAAAGCCAAACGAACCTGTTTTTTTGACATAATTTTCCTCCACCATGTCGATTTTGAAAAAATAATCCCCTATAGCTGCCAATATTCTGGAACATAAAACCGAGTTTTCGGAGGTGGTGGGAAAAGGGCTAGAAAGGTCTAAATCTTCCTAAATACTTTTCATGTGCGACTTGTGGAAGATTGGGACAGGGAATTATGGTGCGGTCTTGTCAACTCACCAACTTCGATATTCATCTCCACAGTCGCCGATTTGACTGTACAGATCGTGGGATTGAGACTGGATAGTATCTATCCGGGCATAATCTTCAGAGTCCAAGGAGAAATCGAACACACGCGCATTGACCGCACGGTGCTCGGTGAGGCCCAATCGCACACCGATGATAACGCCGGCAACCGTCGGACGGTCAAGAATCGCTCGAACAGCAACGTTGGAGATACTGACATCATGCTTTTGAGCGATTCCCTTAAGCGTCGAAAGCAAGGTTTGAAACAGTTCCCAACCGCCCCAAGCATCTATCATCTGTTTGTATTTGTGCAAGCTAGCGGTATTCAATTCCCGCCCTCGCGGTTCGGGCTGTCCCAAGTATTTTTCGGTCAACAATCCGCCGCAAAGGGTTCCGTAGGTTAGCAACTGGATCCCGTGCGCTTGGCAAAACGGAATCATCGCCACCTCCGGGCGACAGTCAATCAATGAAAATTGCACCTGATTGGAGACAATGCGGATGCCCGCGTCCGTGATGCACGAGAGGTGTTCGGTATCAAAATTTGTCAAACCCAGATGCCTTAGTTTCCCTTCGTCCCGAAGTTCGGCGAGATAGGTGAGCGCCGAAAGATAGTTTTCATTACTGTAGTCCCACCAATGAAACTGCAACAGGTCGAGTTGATCGACGCCCATCCGGTCCCGCGATATGTCAATGTTGGATTCTACCCACGGTTTTGCCATCCGCCCCGGTCGTGGCACCCATTTGGTGAACGCCTGAATCTTAGAGAGGGAATCTGCGCCGCGTTCAGTCGTAAGTTGCCGCCGAAATTCGCCGATGAAATCCTCTGCGGGCCCGTAGTGGTCGGCGAGGTCCCATGTGGTAAATCCCGCATCAATGAAGTCGAACATGGATCGTATTGCTGCTTCTGGGTTGATAGAACCGTGGGCACCAGATACCTGCCACATTCCGTTGAGCAGGCGACAGATGTGTAAATCTGGGGTGAATGCTATGGTGCTGGATTTTGGGAGTTTCATAAGTGTTTCCTATTGAAATAGCTTTCAGCGACGTGAACCGGAATGTCTTACATTTTACTTGGCTAGCAACTATGGTGGACCTTAGAATTAATGAGACACTCCAAATCGGTGTGGTTAGGAAACCGCACCTATCAAGGGACGAAAGTATCTATTTATTTTTAGAATTCACCGTAGTATATGTATTTTGCAGGAATTGCCGACGCATTCATATGCCTATCGCGCCGCGTGAAAATCCCAAGCACGAAACCCTGTCTGTTCAGTACCGGTCCTCCGCTGTTGCCGCCACAGATATCGGACTGGGTGTGGAATAGCTGTTTGGGTGGCGTCAAGGAATTAGACTCCACTGGAGGTGCAATCACAGCCGGAAGACTGGAATCAAATACTGAACGCTACGGAAATATCTTCCACAGAAGTACCGTGCCATCCCAACTTCCACTAGCAAGTGTACGCCCATCAGGACTGAACGATACGCTTTTGACCGCCGACGTATGCCCGGTAAATGTCTGCTTATGCTCACCTGTCACAGCATCCCACAGATGCACAGCATTCACTTCAACCTCACTATAGATTTGACCACCACTCTGACTTGTCAGCGTTCGCCCATCCGGGCTGAACAACACACTACCGGCCGTACCCGTGTGCTTAAGTGTGCGTTGATGTTCTCCCGTCTTGGCATCCCACAATCGCACTGTTCCATCCCAATTCCCAGCAGTGGCAAGGACGTTTCCATCAGGGTTGAATGCGACACTATCAACTATATCCATATGTCCAGTAAGCGTCCACCTGTTTCCACCCGTTACAGCATCCCATAGCCTCGCCGTCTTATCCCAACTCCCGCTTGCAAGCGTCTTCCCATCTGGACTGAACGATACGCTATTTACTATATCCGTATGACCGGTGAGCGTCTGTTTGTGCTTTCCCGTTGCAATATCCCACAACCGGATGGTCTTATCCTCACTCCCACTTGCCAACATCTTCCCATCTGGACTGAACGATACACTATAGACACCACGCCTATGACCGGTGAGTCTTTTTTTATGTTTTCCCGTTGCAATATCCCACAACCGGATGGTCTTATCCTCACTCCCACTTGCCAGCATCTTCCCATCTGGACTGAACGATACGCTACTGACACTACCCGTATGACCAGCGAGCGTCTGTTTGAGCTCACCTGTCACGGCATCCCATAATCGCACTGCTCTATCCAAATTCCCGCATGCCAGCATCTTCCCATCTGGACTGAACGATATGCTACTGACACCACCCGTATGACCAGCGAGCGTCTGTTTAAGCTCACCTGTCATGGCATCCCATAGCCGCACTGTTCCATCCCAACTCCCACTTGCCAACGTCTCCCCATCCGGACTAAACGATACACTATAGACATTGCCCGTATGACCGGTGAGTGTCCCTTTGTGTTCGCCTGTCACAGCATCCCACAGTCGTACTGTACCGGTTCGACTCCCACTTGCTAACGTCTGTCCATCCGGACTAAACGATACACTATGGACATAATCCGTATGACCAGTGAGTCTTTTCTTGTGCTTTCCCGTTGTAATATCCCATAGTCGCACTGTTCTATCCCAACTCCCACTTGCCAACGTCTGTCCATCCAGACTAAACGATATGCTATAGACATAATCCGTATGACCGGTGAGTGTCCCTTTGTGTTCGCCTGTCACAGCATCCCACAGTCGTACTGTACCGGTTCGACTCCCGCTTGCCAACGTCTGTCCATTCGGACTAAACGATACGCTATAGACATCACCCGTATGACCGGTGAGGGTCTGTTTATGTTCGCCTGTCACCGCATCCCATAATCGCACCGTTTTATCCCCACTGCCACTTGCCAGTGTCTGTCCATCCGGACTAAACGATACGCTATAGACCTTACCTGTATGACCGGTGAGGGTCCGTTTGTGTTCACCTGCCACAGCATCCCACAGATGAACAGCATTCAACTCACCAAAGAGGGCATTCCCACTCGCACTTACCAGTGTCTTTCCATCCGGACTGAATGCCATGCTAGTAATACCACCTGTAAATCCGGTGAGTTGAGCGACCTCTTGATAGGTCGCCGTATCATAGATCCAGATACCGATGGAGCTAGCAACAGCGAGACGCGTTCCATCGGGAGAGTAGTGTATCTCGTTTATCGAACCTTTACCGAGGCGCGCTATGGCACCTTCGGGCAACCCCCATTGCGTGTAGCTCTGGGCAAAGATGTTTGGTGAACATAGGGTCAAAAGAAGAATAAGCAATGTTACGATTATTTTCATGTAAAACTCCATTTTTTTTAGAGGTAGGATTTACGTAGTTGAACATTCAAAGCCTTATAGTTCGGCGATGAATCGCCGTTGGACACCATTCCTAACGCCCGATGAATCCCCGATAAATCGGGATTAAGTGGGACATCCCGAGAATCGGGGAAACGGGCAACTATAGCAGAGACTCCATCAGGAGTCAGTAGGGAACAACTCTCGGAACGGAGGATCGTTATTCCTTATATCCCACCCCAAAAAAACTCAAAAGTTTCACGATTCTGGGAAACACTGGCTGGCGTTGAGAATTGTTAGACCAATCACTTTGCCCTGCTCATAGAAAATAATCACGTCATCATCAGTCAATTCGCTATTGTCTGCATGTCCCGAGACATCGGGATCCTCGCTGCGCGGGACCCGTTTTTTGAAGTTCACATATAACACATCGGCTTCGGCATCGTACGAAGACCACAGATAGTGGCTAGGTAAATGCTTCACTGCGGGAATTAGGTGTATATACTTATCTATAGTTACAAAGGCCATACTTGCTCTCTCCTCTTTAGGGCATTTATTCGCCGGGTAAGAAAGGCTCCTGTCAAAAAGTGTTCCATTATAGCACATCTGCATGTAGGGGAAAACAAAAAATCAGGCAGCCGCAGCGCAGATTGACATAGGCACTAAACAGTGTTAGACTAGTATAACTTCTACAAAAACCTTCGGAGGATTTTTGTCAGTTACCCCGCCCTGAAGGGACGGGGCTTGTTTGAAACGTCCGCCCAACGGGTCTTACAGAGTTTTGCGCTTCTGTCCCCTGACGGGGGATTTCGGGGTCGTTTGCAACCGACGCACCTCCACGCAAGGCTACAGCAGCCTTTTTGATATTTATCGCAGCGTTATGGTCTCTATTGAGGACCAATCCACAACGGGGACAATCATGGACACGATCCGACAACTGTTTAGGCACAACTTCATTACAACCGGAGCATTGCTGACTGGTATGGTGAGGTTTCACTTTCGTGAACTGCTTGCCGGCACTTGCAGCCTTGCTTTGCAGTTTCAATCGAAAGTTACCCCATCCCGCGTCAGATATGCTCTTGGCAAGGTAATGGTTCTTCAACATATTGGTGATGGTCAGATTCTCTACAGCAACCTCGTCGCACCGTTCAAGGAGACGATGGGCTGCCTTGAACTGAAAATCGTTGCGCTGATTCGCTATCCGTTCATGGCAACGGGCGACAATCTCACGTTGTTTTGCTCGACGACGGCTCCCCTTTTTTCGGCGAGACAATACGCGTTGATGTTTGCCAAGTCGCTTTTCAGACTGACGATAATGACGGGGGTTTGGGATATGCTCACCATCAGAATCTACGGCAAACGAGTTAAGTCCCACGTCTACCCCAATCGTCGTGTGGACAGGAACTTCTATAGGGTCTGGCACTTCGACGCAGATAGTTACATACCAACCGCTGGCTCGCTTGATAATGGTCAGATTCCTGATTTTGCCATCGGGTAGGGGGCGGTGATAACGAATCTTGAGGTGTCCTATTTTGGGAACAACGACTTTGGCAAACTTACGACGCACATGCCGGACCAGATGCTTGGACAGGTGACTAAAGGTCATTGACCGGTATCGTCCTTCGCCTTTGAAGCGTGGGAAGCCCGGTGCCTCCCCGTTCTTGACACGGCGGAAGAATGCTTTGTAGGCTTTATCCAAACGGCGCATCGCATCTTGGAGAACATCCGAGTGAAGCCCTGCAAATGCCTTGGATTCTGCTTTCAAGTCAGGCAAGGCGTTGGCTTGTGTCGTCCATTTGACAGAATCGTTATTTTTCTGGTAAGCGTCTATCCGCCACGCTAATGCTTGATTGTAGAGATTTCGCAACAAGGCAAGCCAAAGCAAAAAAGTATTTCGCTGTTTAGTCGTAGGATAGGCGCGATATTCATAAGTCTTTTTCATGGGGGTTAGCTTTCTGGTTCCGCAAAGCGGGACAGAAACGGCACTTTCATTGCCATCTCACTGGAAGGTGGGAGTCCCTATCGTGCGATAGGGGTGAGATACTCCCACGAAAGCCAAACAAATTATACCATATTTTAGGGAAATCATCAACGAAAAAGGAGGCGGGATTTCCTCCCCTCCCTAAAGGAAGGGGGCTCCATCCCGAAGAGATGATGAAAGCAGCTGTGATTGGTTGTGGCGCCCAAGGCAGAGGTGGACATGTGGCAAATTACGCAAAGATGGAGGAGGTATCGCTCGTTGCTGTTTGTGATGTAAACTTTGAACGGGCACAAGCGGTGGCAAAGGAATTTAATGTTCCGCACGCTTACGCCGACTATCGAGAGATGCTGGAACGACATCCCTTGGACTTAGTCAGCGTTTGCACACCTCATGCGCTGCACAGGGATCAGACAGTTGATGCCTTTGATGCGGGTGCGAATGTCATCTGTGAGAAAGCACTCTGCGTAACCAGCGCGGAAGCAGAAGAGATGATTGACGCTTGTAAGCGGAATGGCAAGAAGATGAGCATGGGACTCCAGAATCGTGGATTGGCAGCAGGGTACGCGCTCAAAAAGTTCATCGAAACTGGCGGCTTGGGCCGGATATATTACACCCGCGTCTGGACAGGGCATGTGATGAACATCCCCGGCTACAGTGTTTTTCACAACAAGGCACTGTCCGGCGGCGGCGTTCTCTACAGCACTGCCGTGCATACCCTTGACTTGGCGAACTGGATCATCGGCGATCCAACACCCGTTGCCGCGATGGGAACCACCTATCAGAAGGTACGCCATATGACGAATCCGGTTATTTCGTGGGCAGGAACTCTGGAAGATTTCGAGACGGAGGATTTTGCGGCAGGCTACATCCGATTTGCCGATGGTTCGGGTTTATCGCTTGAAAGCAACTGGCTGACACATCCGTGGAAAAACCGCCCAACGATCGAGGTTTTGGGAGACTTCGGCGCGGCGGAGATTCCGTTGAAAATTTATATCGATGACGGCGATCAGGTCTTTGACAGAACGCCGGAGGTCGTCGAACCTGAGAACGGTTTCTCCGAAGTTCTTAAAGATTTCGTTGAGGCTGTCCGCGAGGATCGAACACCAGTAGTCAGATTCAGTGAGATGCTGCATGTACAACAGATGATGGAAGGAATCTATCGCTCTGCCGAAACAGGTAAAGAGATATCCTTCAAATAGGACGAAGATTAAGGTGGGGCTTTATTGAGGGTTCAATGACAAAGATTATCAAGCCTCACAAGAAATGGAGGGAGGGGATATGGCATCCCAAGAACAGATTCAACAGTACAATGAACAAGGCTACTTTATTGCTGACGACGCAGTAGCACCGGAGATGTTGCTGCCCCTGACAGAAGCCACACGACGAACAGCGGATAAGGTGCGCTCCGGCGAAGTGGTTGACAACACCGACCAGATTGGCACTGACGGAGAAGGGAAAAACCCCGTTGTCATCATGGGCGTCATGGCACCCGAATTCAACGAGCCGATTTTCGCTGAATATCTGGCTTCTGAACCGGTCGAACGTTATGTGCACCCCTTTCTAGGAGAAGAGTTACAGCTAGGCTGGGTGACCGTATTTGCCATTCAGGGAAGTGGCTACCAATGTGGCTGGCATCGGGATTTCGGCGCGGAAGAACGCGATGGCAGCTATGAGGTAGAAATGGAAATACTCAGTCGCTACCGGAAGAACCTGCTCAAGTGGCACACAGCGTTGGTGGACGATCCGTGTCTGTGGATCGTACCCGGCAGTCAACGCCGCTACCGTACCGAGCAGGAACGCGAGGTGCTGATTAGCAACAAGGGGGTCGGCGATATTCCGGGGGCGAAGCAGATAAAACTGAAGCAAGGACAAACCATTTTCTGGAACGGGAACACCATCCACCGAGGGATAATGCCGGCAGAGATGGAGGAACGCCTAACTCTGTGCGGGTGCTTGGTCAAACATCAAGCGAATGATCCGCTTGAGACGCTGGATGAACGGTTCAGGTGGCGGTTGGCAGATAACGTGCGGGATGCCCTTCCTGAAAAGATCCAGCTTTATTACGACCGGTGGAAGCGGTTACAGATTCTCGATTGAAACGTCTAACGTTGGAAGCTGCATAGCCAGATTAGGAACAGAACGATCTATAAGGGTAGACATACCCCTTCTCTACCTCCAACGGTGCGACTGCCACTCAATGCTATAACGTATTGCATCAATTCACCAACTCGTTGTATTCACACGCCGAACCCTACCATCCCGTCCGCGAAACAGCAGGTACCCATGTTGACAGGCATATTCATACAATCGCTTTGTGATTTCGACATCCTTCCGACAGTATTCCGCAACCAAATCAATCTTGCCCGCTTTCCACCATCGCAGGGACTGCAACCCGTCCGCTGACTTGGACTCTCGCAATGTCTCCTTCGCAAGTGCATCGAGACTGAGGCGAAATCCCAGTGTACGCCTAACATGTTCCAACATGTCAAAAGTTGGCAATTGCCACAAGTTGATTCGCGTATATGGACGGAGAACAACGTAATCAAAACCCTTGAGATTAAATCCAACGATGAGATCCGCTTTCGTGAGTTGATTTATCAGTCGCTCAACGTCCGCTTCTTGAAAGGTTGTGTATTGTTGATCTGCTGTACTAAACGTCGCAGCGATCGCAAGTTTCATCCGGTCAACATATGACCAGCCGCCGACTTCTCGGGCGGATTTTTGTGTTTCCAAATCGAAGTAGATGATGTTTCTACGCTCTCCGTCTGCATTCTTATCAATAGTGTGCATGTTGTACCCATAATTCCCCGCATTTGTAATATAGCAATGACTGATGCCCCCTGCTTGACACAGTTCGTTTCCCGTGATAGGATAAAGGATGAATTCATAAGTAAATGAGTTAATGCGTGTATTTGCCTATATTTTATTTTACGCATTACGCCCGGAGTTTAGCAATGAAAATCGTTATTGCCCCTGATTCGTTCAAAGGCAGCCTGACCGCATTGCAGGTGGCAGAAGCAATGGAGGTTGGCTTACGCCGTGTATTTCCCGATGCGGCTATCGAAAAAGTACCGATGGCGGATGGTGGTGAAGGCACGGTACAATCTCTTGTTGATGCAACCGGTGGAGAGATCCTAACTGCACAGGTGCTGGATCCGTTGGGCAATTCAATTAACGCACAATATGGAGTGCTTGGCGATGGGATCACGGCGGTCATTGAGATGGCAGCAGCCTCCGGTTTGACACTAGTTCCTCTTGATAAACGCGATCCGCGTGTCACGACAACTTACGGTACAGGAGAACTCATCCGAGCTGCGCTAGCACATGGCTGCCGAAAATTGATCATTGGGATCGGCGGCAGTGCGACAAACGATGGCGGTGCAGGAATGGCACAGGCTCTTGGCGCAAAGTTGCTCACAGCAAGCGGCGAGCAAATAGAACCGGGAGGCGGTTCTTTGGCAACACTCAACTCAATTGATCTATCCGAATTAGATCCTCGCATCGCTAAAACAGAAACCGTGGTCGCTTGCGATGTCAACAATCCACTCACAGGCAAACAAGGTGCCTCACATGTCTATGGACCTCAAAAAGGCGCAACTCCAGAAATGATTGAGGCGTTGGATGCAAACCTAGCACATTTTGATAAAACCGTGCAGCGAGACCTCAGTAAATCTGTGGGGAACGTTCAGGGTGCAGGTGCCGCAGGCGGGTTAGGTGCCGGCTTAATAGCTTTCCTAAACGCATCGCTAAAATCAGGTATCGACATCGTTACCGAGGCAGCCCAATTGAGCAAACGGTTCGCAGATGCAGATCTTGTTATTACAGGTGAAGGGCAGATTAATTTTCAAACAGTTTTTGGCAAAACGCCAGTTGGTGTTGCGAAGGTTGCAAAGACACACAACATCCCTGTGATTGCAATCGCCGGCAGTATCGCTGATGATTCTCATGGTGTATACGATGCAGGAATTGACGCGATGATTGATATTGTTCCTGAACCGATGCCTCTGGAAGCCGCAATTGAAAACGCAACGACACTTATCGAAACCGCAGCGGAGCGTGCTGGGCGTATGGTCGCCACCGGTATGAAAATCAAACGTCATTGAACCATTATTTATTAAGGTCACGCGCTGTTATGTCCTACGCACGAAACTCAACGTAGGCAACGCAGATCTGGGTTCCTTGCCCAAGCCCAGCACCAAGTGGTTGGAAACCCTCCCCTGAAGATTCAATACGTATTAAAAAAGCGAAGGATTTATCTCTACTCAGCAACGAAAAATCGCAGGGGTGAAAATAGGGTGCGAATCGCTATCAATGCAATTGGACTGCTAATCTGCTGTGCGGGAGGCGCCGTCGCCGCGTTTAACGATATCGGTGTAGGTGCGCGACCACTCGGACTGGGTGGTGCGTTCGTGGCGCTAGCTGATGATGGTAACGCTGCGAACTACAATGCTGCCGGACTTGGCTATATTAACGCTGCCCACCTCAGTATGACAACATCACAGCGTTTCCGGGGACTCATCAATTATAACCATATCGGCGGAGTTTTGCCACTGGGATCTGTAGGTTCGTTCGGAGCGAGTATCGGTATCTTGGGCGAAGATTCGGAGGTATATAAAGAACAGACCATTACTGTATCATACGGGAAAACCTTTTTACAAAGATTTGCACTCGGTTTGAACCTGAAGTCCTTTAGCACTCGCTTCGAGGAGAGCAACGAGTCCGTCAGCGCCCATCTTAAAAACAACTCTCAGTTTTTCGCCCATACCTCCGCTGCTGACTTCTCTTTTGATCTAGGTATGATGGCAAGCCCGGTGACAGGTCTAACCGTTGGGCTTTCAGCAGAAAATTTGTTTCCCGCCAATGTCAGTATCTCTGAGATAGGGGAAGATCATATTCCACGAAATATCCGTGTCGGTTTAGCGTATCGTCTTGCCACAATTGCTGCCACGACCAAGCAGGAAGCACTACGCGAAGTGCTCAAGTCGGGGCTTGGTCTTTTCGAGGTTACCCTTCGAGATGGAGATCGCCAGATTCACGCCGGTGCCGAATTGTGGCTTAACAAAATGATTGGTGTCCGTGCAGGATACTCACTAAGAAGCGGTGTCAACCGTGCGACTGGTATTGCACTTGGCAGCAGTGTGAAACTGCCAGTCGCTGCGCTTCGACTCCAGCTAGATTACGGTTTTCAGATCGTCACGGGAGTCTTAGTGGACAACACGACCCAACGATTCTCATTGAACCTTACATTTGAATGAACGAGAAAAGACAACCTCATCTTCTCACTGGATTGATTGTATTTTTTGTGGGCTGTTTTGTAGTTAGTAGCCACGCAGCGGTTACATCAATAGGCGAAATCAACGTTAAAGACGACGACCAAGGACTTGTTCCCGCAGGTTCAACCGTGACGCTGATCGTTACGCTACGGATCGATCGTTCGCTCGCCAAACCGGTTGACGAAGACATCAGAACAATTGAAATTATACTACCAGCAGGATTTATCGTTGAACCATCAAACTTTAAGTCCTTTTCTCGTGACGGCCAACAAACCGGTGCTGTCCTAGAGCCAGTAGGAAGTCGGTTACACATTCGTTTAGACAAACCAATCACAGATCTTGAGAATACTCTTAATGAGATTGTCTTTGATGGCATAGCACCAAATCCCACACTTGCAGAAGACACCACTGCCGAAGAGGTTACTTTTAGAGCACGCCTCAGAAATTTGGAGGATGTACCAATTGGCGGATTTATCCAGCCGGGTAACACAGATGGCAAATTAAATAATGATGATTTTACCTTGCAGATCATCCCCAATGTGCCTCCCGCCCCGGTCGAAAGGTTCAGCGGCACAAGAGATGCAAATGGTGAAAATGATGTCACTCTGATTTGGCGCAAATCCGATAATCCAGATGTGGCTGGCTACTTTATCTATCGCAACGATGCACCCCGGATTGACATCAAAGTCGAGCTCGATTCAAGTCGGAATACCGAGGTGTTCCTAGATGTGAATGTCGCACCGGGAACGCACGATTACGCAATCGAAGCCTATAAAACACCACTACTAAGATCTGAGCGTTCCGATACTGTTACTGTCGAAGTTCTACCGGATACCGCTCCACCTCAGCCCCCTCAAAACCTTACTGTTGTTGAATCTGACGATGTAATCAACGTGAGTTGGATCGCTAGCCCAACCCCGGATGTCGTCAAATATAGGCTTTTCTTCGGTCAGCAAGGGAAACAACTCACACGTCTAATAAACCAAGACGGAAGCATTGTGGAAATCGCCGCAGAGGGATCCAATGCGTTTTTGGATGAACGCAGACTCGGGGTCGGTGCTTTTACCTATGCTATTGAAGCGATGGATGAAGTGGGCAATCGCTCGGAACAGGTCTCTCAAGTTCTGCGTATCCTCGGCAAACCGTTTCCGAATCCCTTCACCCCTCTCTCGAACAATCCCGATTTTAATCGCGTCGTATTTCCCGCTCGCGCTATTGAAGGCGTTGAGGGCGAGTTCAGTGTCCTCATTTTCAACATCAACGGTGTGCTCATCAGGGAATTAAAGTCCGCGGATCCGGGTGCGCGTGACTTGGAATGGGATGGCAAAGATGAAGTTGGCGATCTTGTCGAAAGCGGTGTTTACGTTTACCAAATCCAGGTGGGTGAGAGTTTTGATACCGGCACGGTCATTGTTGCGAAGTAGCAAGTTTATCGGATGCGGCTACTAAGCACATAAAAAGATAATCAACATGCATCTACTATCCCGCGCAGTGTGTGAGTAGTGACGAGTGGAAACAACGAAAGTCGCTTGTTACCAACCACCAAAAGGGAGCGTTTAACTTTTCGCAGATTGGCTAGCGGACTAGCACACAGATAATATAGGAGGTGATTCATAGATGAACTTCAAAACAACATTGATTATCCTTGCCGTATTCATCATACTCGGTGGTGCATACTTCTTTTTCGGACGCCCATCTCCCGACACAGAACAGTCGAAGACAGATCAACAGAAGATTCGCGAGGTTTACACACTTAGTCAAGACAAAATTCGGCAGATTAGCCTATCATTCAAAGACGAGGCGTATCAACCCCTGACACTGGCGAAAAACGCCGATGGTATATGGCAATTGACAACACCCTTCACAGCTGATGCCGATCCACCAAAGATTAATGAGATGCTGCAAGATCTGCTGGAAAAGAGGGTCAAGCAGACGCTCGAAGCTGAAGATTTAGCGCAATATGGACTACAGCCACCCAATATCCGGATTGAATTGTGGACAGAAGGGGAAACTCCAGCTAAAACCTTCCTCATTGGTGATAGGACGGTGAATTATTCTGTCTACACGAAGGAACAATCTGAATCCCACATCTTCCTGATTGAATCAAGTGCACTTGATGATTTCACAAAATCACCTTCAGATTTGCGAGATCGAGATGTTTTCAACTTTTCACCGGCTGAAGTCACAACACTCCGTCTTCAAGTGGGGGACCAGCCTGAAATTCGTTGCAAGAGACAGGCCGATTCAAATCCCGATGTAACAGGGGACGCAGAGGGCTGGGAAATGATTCACCCAGTGAAGGCAAAAGCCGACGCCAGAGTGGTCGAAGATATCGTATCCGCACTCAGCAGCTTGCGGGTAGTGGTCTTTGAGGCAGATGGCGAGTACGATCCCGCCGACTACGGGCTTAATCAACCGAAAATTACCATCGCGCTCCAAACCGTGACTGATGACAAAATACAAGAACTACAAATCGGCAGCGATGCAGGGACGCCCGGACGGATTTTTGTCACACGTTCAGACCACCGCGCCGTTTACACGGTCAACAGAGAGATCTACACGAAATTGAACCGAACCGTTTTTGATTTCCGCGATAAACGGGTTATCGACTTTCAGCGCACAGCCACTCATCAGTTTGTAATCCGGCAAGGAGAAAGCAAAATCGAATGTCAGAAAGGCGTGGACGGTGAATGGGAAATTACGGCACCGGTTGTGCTGAAAGCAGACGAAGAGGCAGTTGACGACCTCCTATTTGGCGTAGATGCACTGAGAGCAGTTGCATTCATCGATGATCAATCCAAAAGTCTTCGACCTTACGGTTTGGATTCGCCTTCGATTGAGGTC
Organism: Candidatus Poribacteria bacterium; assembly: GCA_003635265.1. Taxonomy (GTDB): domain Bacteria; phylum Poribacteria; class WGA-4E; order WGA-4E; family PCPOR2b; genus PCPOR2b. The sequence continues at coordinate 116,757 of PYIZ01000044.1, read as the reverse complement.
TCATTCATGGCGCCCGACACCGAGCTTGCTGTCCTGCTTGTTGGGAAGATGACGGGTGATAATATTTATGTCAAAGCCCAAAACGCTGAACCTGTCTTTTTAGTCAAGAAGACCCTTCTTGACCTCGTTGGGCTGGGAATTGCGGGGCTCCGAAGCAAACAGATTCTCGATTTTGACGGTGACGATGCCGCAAGAATTGCATTGAAGCACGGCGATGTCAACTTGATCTGTCAAAAGCAGGGGGCAAATTGGCGACTTACACATCCAGTGCAAGAACAAGCAAAAAACAGAGCGATTCGCAACATTATTGAGCAAGTAAACCGGTTGACGGTTGAAGCGTTTTTGCCAGTGTCGCCCTCCATAACAACAGCAGGATTTGATATGCCGGAAATTCGACTTGCCGTCACGCTGAAAGATCGAACAGAACACCTGCTGGAAATTGGCAAACTTGTTGACGACAAGCACTATTACGGACGCTTGCAAAACGCGCCGGATACGGTTTTTCTCTTACAAAAGGAAACCGTTGAGAATCTCAAACAGACGGTGGACGATTTGCGGGCAACCCCGGACGCAAATTGATGGTAATACTGTTGACTCTCTCAATTTTGTAGGGTATCATATTAATGTTCTTTTAACTACTATGTTCGTAAGGAGAAAATTCATGGCTGAGAATGTTGTAGAAATCACCGATGATAACTTTGAAGATACTGTTTTGAATTCCGACACGCCAATTGTTGTCGATTTTTGGGCAGAATGGTGCGGTCCCTGCAAAATGATCGCCCCGTCGCTTGAGCAACTTGCTGATGAGCATGTTGGTACATTCAAGGTGGGTAAACTGAATGTGGATGACAATCGTGAGACCGCAATGAAATATGGGATTCGTAGTATCCCCACACTCCTAGTCATTAAGGAAGGGGATGTTGCTGAACAGATTATCGGCGCGCATCCCAAAGATACGCTCAAAGACAAAATTCTCTCCGCCCTATAAGCGCGCCGCGTAATACCATGCTTTGGAAAACGCTCTATAACGCCCTTGTAATTCCCGCGCTAACCGTAGGGTTTTACACTGCCGCCCGTTTTAGTCCCAAGATTCGCGAAGGACTCGCCGGGCGGCGAAGCGTTTTCGACTCAATCAAAGGGCAATTGGGTTCAGCACGAGAACTGAACCAAACAGTGTGGTTTCATTTCACCTCTGTCGGTGAATTTGAGCAAGCCAAGCCACTCATCGAAGCACTCAAAGATGAAGTACGTATCGTCTTAACTTACTTTTCTCCCTCCGTCCACCCCAATGTCGTGCGCTATCCTCACCATGACGCCGCTATATACCTCCCGTTGGATACTTCCCGAAACGCAGAACGGCTCTTTCAAATTATCAAGCCATCTTTGCTCGTCTTCTCCAAGTTTGACATTTGGCCCAACCTGGTTTGGGGTGCTGCCAAGCGCAAAGTTCCTATCGCACTCATCGCAGGTACGCTGCACCCACACTCCAAACGGTTAGCGTCCTTTGCACGTCCATTCTTCAGAGAGGTCCATCGGCATATTTCAGTGCATTGTGTAATTTCGGAGGACGATGCACAACGGTTTCGTCTGATTTGTCCACTGTCCGCACAGATCGAGGTGACAGGAGATACACGTTTTGATCGCGTCTACCAACGGGCAGCCGACATTGATGGATCAGTTGAACTCTTTCCGGGTCAATCGACTTTACAACGCCCAATCCTGATCGCAGGAAGCACTTACTTGGAGGAGGAGCAGGTAGTACTTGAAGCCTATCATCGCTTACGTGAGAGGAGCTCACACAATCCCAATTGCAACAATCTACCGCACTTAATCCTCGTCCCTCACGAACCGACGGTGGAACGGATTGACGAGATTCATGTGCAGCTCAACCATCTGGGACTTTCACGAGTCTGTTTTTCGGAATTACAGGAAGGCGTTGATCTGAGTCAAATTGAGGTCATCGTGATTGACACGGTCGGTTTGCTAGCGCAACTGTATCAATTGGGAGATGTTGCTTTTGTCGGTGGGAGTTTCCACGGGAGTGTTCACAACGTGATGGAGCCGGCGGCGATGGCAAAACCGATTCTATTTGGTCCCACAATTCATAACGCGTATGAGGCAGGTATCCTGAAAGCGCGAGGAGCGGCTCAGTTGGTCAATAATGCCGAGGAAATGGTAGAAGCGGTCACATCACTACTTTCCGATACGGCAAAACGGATCCAAATGGGACAGATTGGAAAACAGGTCATTGAGGAAAATCTGGGGGCATCTGAGAGGACATTAGCTCAGATAAAATCTTATTTGACAACGTAATCGGTTTTGCCTACGTGCTAGTCGCTATTTTCTACCTGTGTCCGATATCGAATTGTTAGAACAGGTCGGCGGGTTTCATCGGGATGTTCTTTGGAGGAGAAACGGACCGATGCCGTGCCATCTCGCAGTGCAAACAGATAACCATAGCTATAATCGGGGTTGGCAAGCCAAAAGCGTGCGGCATCTGTTACTAGGTTTCCCTGCCAGATGTATCGAGTTCCAGCTGCTCCAATCTCTGTCAACCCATCAATTCGATATGCGACATCCTCTGAACCGTTGTAATCGCTTGGGTGCTCGCCGTTCACCCCTTCCAGCATTGCTTGCGCTGGCGGTTTATTCCACGGGAAGTTTTGGTGCATCGCACTGTTATAGGTAAGTTCGTTTTCTTTCGCTGGCTGCGACTTTTGTGCGCCTTCATGCCAAGGTAGCAGAACACGCCGAATAATAACCTGCTGGGAAGAATCATCTCCGACAGACTCCGCATAGAGGCTAATTGATGCGTCCAAGATCCTGGACTCTCGTGTAATACCGATTTCCTCAAACGCCTCCATTATGTCAAAAGCGACAAAGAAAATACCGCCTATGGGTGTACACAGCAGAAATTCTTCCCCACCGGCGTTGTAGTTTCGCTCCTTCTTTTGCGGATGGACGATCAAAGTCGTATCGCGCGTGACCCCTGAAAACGTCACCTCTTGACCTTCGCCGAAGGTTATCTCCATCGTTTCCGGCAAGGTAATAAAGACCTCTTCCTTTGCGTCAACTACCCCCTCGACTTTCACGGTATATCTTTTGTTAATTTCGAGTGGACTGGTGTACAGATGTACAATATCCATTCGCGAATCGAGGGTTGCCCATTCAACCTCAATCTCTGGCTCGATTCGGTAATTTGACAGATTCTCTGCTGAACTAGGGTCTAGCGTTTGGTCAAATCGCAACTGAACCGCAGTTTGTGACAGTGGCGTTGCAGACGTAAGACGGGGTGTATCTGCCAGCGTCACCGAGATCGCGCGTCCAAATGCACAACTCGCAAGCAGAATAAAGACGGTTATTGGCAGTCGCTGTCGGTTTGACATTTTGCTCTCAGCCCTTACACACGTCCCGGCCAGGATCTGCCTCGCACCTGCTTGAAGGGAGGCATCTTCGGCGCGTCGGTGACCGATTCATCTTTCCGAGAGGCTGCGCGCATGTAGTGCACGGCGTAGCCACGACGACGCATGTTGGAGTTGTTAGCACCACTTTGATGTAGCGTGAGGCTGTGGTGAAAGCTGATGCTGCCGGGTCTGAGTGGGACAGGGACAATCGGCCATTCGTCGCTTCCCAAGTCATCCAGAAACGGTGCTAATTGCTCGCCACGCATCATACCCCAACGATGCGTTCCGGGGACGAAATTCAGACAGCCATTCTCCGTCGTTGCGTGGTCAATGGCTGTCCATGCACTAACCAAATCTTTCGGGAAGATGTCGCGCCATGAGGCAGAATCTTGGTGCCAGCGTTGCGCTGTACCCACTCCCTCCGGCGCTTTCATGAATAGCTGATCACCGTACATCTTGATGTCATCAGTCCCTAGCAGTGCTGCTATAATGTTCACGATTTTGGGGTTACGGACATGTGCCCACATCACCTCGTCGTAGACAGCGAGGTTGTATAGCTTGCGGACTGACAAGACCTGATTTGTGACAGACTTTGAACCGTCGCGGAAAACCTTTTCGAGCTGAATGCTCGTCTCCGGTATGTTTTCCGCTTTACCGGAGGCTATCAGGTCGGTATGGGTGGCGAGAGTTTCCACCTCTTCCGCTGACAGGACATCTTCGACCACAAGGAAACCGTTGAGCTTGAACTGTGTAATCTGCTCCTCAGTTAAACTGAAGTTTTCCGGTTTATCGCAGCCATGGGACACTGGTTTGGTCATGGACGTGACCTCCATTATTTCTTATTCAAGTTGAGCAAGTTTTGAGGGTTACGACAATCTTATCAGGAGAAACGTCTGACGCATTACAGGTCATGTATCACGTTTCATTAATGGGCTATACCCAATTGATGCATCCGCCGGTGAATTGCTGCGCGAGCTTCAACGAAGGGGCGCTCTAGATAGGTGAGATGATTATCTTCACCGTGATGGTGAGTCGCTGTGCCGGGCTCATGTCGAGCAGCGGTTTGACGGATGTAGGTCAGGTTACCGTCAATGAGTGTGAGCATATACTGTGCAGCATCTTTATCGAACATCCACCACTCTCCACCGCAGGCGACATAAACCGGCGACGTGTGTGCAAATATTCCTCGTCCCCATCCATCGTGATGCGGGATGCTAGTATAGTTGGGCGCGCCACATCGGGCAGCAATCCAGGTGTGTCCCTCCACCTTCACTTGTGCCTTCAACTCTAGCCGCCGTGTACCTCTGCTATCTTCTGTCGAAGCAACGATGCGCCCAGCTTGAACGATTTCGAGCGTGTGAATCGGGAAGATACTCTCCGCCCACGCTTCGACCTCCACTGTACCAGCCCCCGACAACTGCATCGTATCGCCGATGTTGTGTCCATCCACGGTGAGGTGAATGATGGGACCACCGCTGTGGAATGTTCGTCCCTGCGAGACGCTTTTGCACCAGTTGTCGTAGGTGAATTCATCATCAACATAGGCATAGGTACGGTAAATACCGACAGGTACATCGCTACTCATCTTGTCCGTTCCGCCGACCAGCGGCAAGCGATAACCGCAGTTGAGATAGCGGTAGTATTCAAGGTGATTGAACGGCGCATGACGCAACATTTCTACGCCATCCACGCGACCGGTGGCAATCAGTGCTGCAGGTTCACCATTTGGGTTCGGGAGGTGCGGGATGATGACCGAGCCACCCTGTGCATGACACTGATCCGCCCAATCACTCATCGTGATTTCTAGGGTACCACCAAGTTCCGATTCACCGGGACCATCGCTACACCACGGCATTACCGGCTCCTTGAGCCCCCAGAGGATGAGATGTCCGAGAAAGTGCTGTCGATTCTCCTGACCGACATAAACGATGTTATTCCCATCTTGCGAAATACTAGGCTTGCCCGTAAAATCCTCGGTGTTGGTAAAGAGGTTCCCCCACTGTGACGGGAGCAGATTCACGATGTTGAGGTCTTCCCCTTGTGACTCCGTGTGACTTCCCTGTGTCGAGAGAAAGTGAACGTGCGAATCGCCACTGTACCATCCTTCAGCGTTCATGTGAACCCATCGTTTGAGGCGCAACGTCAACTCACGTTGTCCCGGTTCGATATTCACTCGTGTCCGTAGCGGCTCATATTCAAATCCTCTTGCGATATCCACGATAACCTCACCGCGCGGTAGCCAACCCTGACAACGGCCATCAATGTACGCATAAGTGATTTGTCCAAGTCGGAGATCGCCGCCGATGTCAATATGCCAACTTCCAAGATTAGAGTTGACCTGATTGTGATGTCCGTACGGCTGATAGGGAATACCTTCCGGCGATCGGAAATGGACACGGCAAGGGACAGGTTTGCCCGTATCATCATCAAGGACGTTGACGTGAACCCAATTCCGTCCACGATCAAGAAGTTCTACACGCATTCGTGGAGTTTCGACTACCTTCTTCTCCTCGACATCGCCCCACTTGACCTCACCCACGTTTTCTTCGCCCTGTTTCACTGTCACGGTTGCCGACGGAATGGCAGCGACCTCGACATAGGCTGGACTCGATTTAGGATTCTGCGCTTCTCCCCAACCGGCAAAATCATCACCGACAAAATCATCGGTTGACGCTTCAGGCAGCGGATGAACATAAGTCGCTATTCCCCGATCCACCTCCACGTCAAGATCGAACGGTTTTTCTGCGTCTTCAGGGTTGGTCAGAATCAAGCGTGCTTCGCGCTTCCCCTGTCGGACGAAGGGATGCTCGTCGAGGTGCGAAAGCGTAACGCCAGCAATGATAAAATGGGGCCCACTCGGAACAATCTCCAGCGATTCAATCTCGCGGTCTGGATGCGGATTCTCCCACGCCCATAGATAGTAGCCTCGTGCTGTACCACGCGAGACCTCGGTCTGACGCCGCCCTAGATCCTCCCATCTTCCCTCATGACGAGGCATCAGTTGGTCGTTCTGATCCGGGAGTGCATGGAATGGCGAACCACCTTCGGAGAGATGGGCAATTTCAAATCGCTCACGGATGGGAATACGGATCGCGGCATCTTCTGCTAAACGGAATACATAGTCTGCCACAGGTTTCCCTAGCGCCCCGCCCCCCATCAAGTCAGAGTCTAACAGTCGATGTGCGATGATAATACGGCGTGCGGATTGATTGACAGGAATCGTCACGTTTCCTGAAGCATCATTAAGTGCGATAAAACATCTTGAACTGTCCGCGTTTACCAAAAATGGAAGTCCACGAAAGGCTTGCTTGCCAATCGGTGCATCCGTATCCGCGCCTAAAACGTCCAGTCCTGCATTGCATAACGTTGACAAATCGAGTGGTTGATAGTCTGCCATGAATGACTCCTTTCTGTTGCGAACTTCGATGATGGGGTCTGAGGAGTAGTATGATCCTTGGTCTACCACTCCTTCACGTCTGACATCTAAATTCCCAGTGAAAAGTCGGTTTCCTCGCGCGTGATGATTTCAAGCAGAGCGGGTTTACCTGCCTCTGTCTCTTTTTGGGCGCGCTGAATAGCGGGGATAATGTCCGCCGGATTCTCGACCTTTTCGCTGTATCCGCCCAGTCCTTCCGCAACCTTCGCATAATCACCCGACAGGAACTTCGTACGGAAGCGTTCGGTTGCGACGGGCATGTGTTTCTCGTAGCCACCAAGTGCCGAGTTGTTGAACATAATTGTCAGAATGGGGATGCGTTCCCGTGCAGCGGTTTCAAAGTCCATTCCCGCCATACCGAAGGCAGCATCCCCCATAATATTGACGGCGAGTTTTTCCGGGGCAGCCATTTTTGCGCCCATAATCAAGCCAAGTCCGTATCCCAACTGTGTGGATTTGCCCCAACCAATGTAGCCGTGCGGGGTAATCGCTTCGTAGAAGGGGAGGGTCTGATCACGCGGATTTCCCGAATCGTGCGTGACAATCGTTTGCGTCCGATCAACCGCTTGGTTCAGATCCCAAACGACACGATACGGGTTGATGGGAGTTTCATCCGAGGTCAGTTTCGGCATCCATTCCGCTAGCCACTGTTCCTTCACAGTTTTGACCTCTTCAGCGACAGCATCGCTGTCGCGTCCGTCTCCACCCAACTGTTTTTTCGCTTCATCGATCAGTTGTCCCAAGACAATTTTCGCATCCCCAATAATCGCATAATCAGCGGCGTAATCTTTGTTGATATCGAGTTCATCGATCGAGTTATGGATTAACACCTTCCCATCGGGAATAGGGGTGGACATGACTGACTGTGACAAGCTGCACCCAAGTCCAAAAACAAGGTCTGCTTTTCCCAGAAAATGCTTAACCATTCCGGTACCGGTATGTCCACTGGCACCGAGAGACAGCGGATGGTTTTCAGGGAACACACTCTTGCCCGCCATCGTCGTCATCACGGGGACACCCACCAATTCTGCAAATTCGATTAGTTCGTCCGTTCCGTCGGCGTATAGGACACCTTGTCCTGCATGGAGGATTGGAGATTCTGCAGCGAGCAAGGCTTTCACCGATGCTGTAATGTCGCTGGGATTGCCGGCGGGTTTAATTTTCTCAGGTGGTTTATAGTTGAAACCGTCGTCGATATCTTCACTAGCAACGTCGGTCGGAATTTCGAGCATCACTGGTGCGGGATGTCCTGTGCGAAGTAGGCTAAACGCACGACGCATCATAGCTGGGATTCGGTCTGGAAAGTTGACTTGAGCGACCCATTTTGTGATACCGCCGTAGTTTGGGACCGCCTCGAAGTGGGTGGGAATGCCGTGACTACGACGGGCAACCCCGCCCGGTAGCATCAGAATTGGAACAGAGTCCGAAAACGCTTGGGCGAGTCCACCGAACGCATTTTCGCTACCGGGACCGGACTGAACACAGGCAACCCCCAAACGATCACCGTTGGAAATGCGACTGAATCCATCAGCCATATTGATCAGTGTCCGTTCTGTCCGCGCCATAATCGGTCGGATGCCGACCTTTGCACAAGCGTCAATGAGGGTGTTCGCCGGGAAACAGAACAGATTCTCAACACCTTCGGTTTTCAAAATTTGTGCGACTGCATCAATAGCTTGCATATATACAATCTCCTCATTTAATCGAAATCCATTGTAAACTTCTCTATTAGACCAGCACTATTTTTCAATTTTCCATAGTCAACAACCTTCAGAAGGGCAACATAAGTTATCGAGTTCAACGACGCATTGTACGTCAAAGCGCGCTATCGCGTCAAGAGGAAATTCATGACAATAATAGAGGGGTGCGATGAGAGGAAATTCAACAGCTTAGGAGGTATGCCGCGACGTTTCTACTGATAGAACCAATCTATCGAAAAGATCCGCAGCTTGACCGATTCACCATAGGTTGCGATGGAACGGGTGTAATAGGTTACGAGGGCTTCATCATCAACGAAGGTGACCGCGGCATAGGCACTGTCGTATCCCAAATGGTTCTCAATATCCTTGATATTCTCCCATGTTTTCCCTTCGTCTTTAGAGATGGCTGCTGTCAACGGGTTTCTGTCCCCCTGATGGGGGTGGTCAAGGTCGGCGTTATGATTCCAGATGAGCAACAAATCGCCTGTGGTGGGAATCTGCTTTAACAGCGGTGGAGATGCCGGTGCTGCTAATCCGGTTGATTCGGGAGGTGCCCAGCTCCGGCCACCATCGTTGGAATAGGACTTGTAAACCGCGCCTAGACTATTCCTGATAACCGCAAGGAGAGAGCCATCTTGCAATTCCACAATAGAAGGTTCTTCGGCACCCCGTTTCGGAAGGTCCATCCTAACCTCGCTCGGTGTCCATGTATGACCATCGTCGTCAGAGTAGTAGCAGAGCGCCTGATAGTGATCTCCCCTGCCGTGGAACGCACCGTGATGTGCGGGGAGCAGGATTCTACCGGAGCGTAGTTGAAGGATATGGTCACAGTTGGTGAAATTCATTCCCGACAACGAGGAAATTTGACAAGATTCGCCCCACGTTTCGCATTCATCGTTAGAGCGCTTCATGTAGATCCTTAAATCGCTAACGGAATTGCGTACAGTGTAGGTGAATAGAATCTCATTCGACGGGAGGCGGAGCAGGTTTGGATGTTTCACATTCATTTGACCGATGTTATCTTGTAGGGTAAATGTGTCGCTCCAACTCCGTCCAACATCGGTGGATATTTTTGCTGAGATGCGACACGGCATATTGTCCCCAATCCGCCGGTGGGCGTATGGTACAAACATGACAAGTGAGGGACTGTCCGCGTAGTATTCGCACCAGACCAGCATCAAACGATCATCGTTCAACGGGAAGATAAGCTGGTGATCATTCCGTGGATTTCCGGGTGTCCATGGACAGACGGTTAATTCGTAGATTTCGTTCATCTGTGCGCCTTTGATAGATTCCCCCTTGAGACTGGAAGGAATGGATTATAATCGGCTACCTTCGAGGGCAGAACGAAAGGCAGCAAACAGTGTCTCAACATCCTGCCTCAAGATGGTAGTATTCACTCTTAGTGTGCTCCGCCTCTGATCTAGGTCGCCCAGAGAAACAGATATCGACTGCTCTTGTAAGATTTTCACAAATTTATCTAAATCCAGATCCCGGGACAAGTCCATTGGGAAGATGTTAGAACCGTTTTCAATGCGCCCAACGTGGATACCTGCCAATGTATTCAGTTTATCAAATAGTGTGGTAGCACGTTTTATGGCGGCGTTGAAGCGTTCTTCAAATCCCTCCGCGCCCTTCAACGCCAGTGCTGCCGAGAAATTGGCGGACGCTAGACCGCCTCCGAACATACGACGGTCATGGTAAAGTCCATCGCAGAATTCAGCAGTTCCCGCCAACACCGATCCGAACGGAGCACCGAAATATTTGTACAGTGACACATACACTGTGTCGAATAGCGAGGCGTACGTCTTCGCCGAAATACCCGTTGCGCCCGACATCATGTAGAGACGTGCGCCATCAAGATGGGTGCCAATCCCACGCTCCCTGCAATAACCGGTTATCGCCTGCATCTGATCGAAGGGAACAACCTTACCCTCCTGACGGCGGACAGGGCTTTCGATCATCAGTGCACCGACCGGCGTCAGCACCCGTCCCTGCTCTGACCCCTCAACCGCCTGTCTCAATTCATCGACTGTAAAATGCGGACGATCTTTCGCCAGCGGTAGGAGGTTGATATTGCTAAGGCGAGAGACACAGTCGCCACTGTCTTGATACAGATGACTCTGCTCCTGTACAATTGCACGCGGCTTGTCTCCGCAGAGCATCCGCACAGCAAGATGGTTGGCAAGGGTGCCGGTCGGCATAAAGATCGCAGCTTCCTTCCCCAACATCCCTGCAAACTTTTCCTCTACCTGCTGGACATTACCACCCAGCGAATAACTGTCTGCCTCGAATCCAAACTCCTCTTCGAATTCGATTAAGGTCTGAAGCATAGAGCGAGGCGATTTGGGTTCACCGTCACCGCCGAAACTAACGAGCTTATCCGCAAGCGGATCTTCAACAGGAATGCGAGTTGTGGGTTGAGTGGTATCTGTGGGAATCGTGTGCATAGAATTTTACCTCTCATACTGGTTTATTGGGACGCAGCCCTCATCTTCAAACATACGGGCATCGGTACATCAGCCACATGCCCCGTTGCCGTGAGTTTTCCTGTATCCGAATCAATCCGGAATGTGACGATGGTGTCTGTCCCTTGGTTCTCGGCAAATAGGAAGGTGCCCGTCGGATCAATGGCAAAGTTGCGTGGTGTTTCACCTTGCGTTGATTCGTGATCGACATAGGTGAGCTTGCCAGTGTCTTGATCGATGGCAAAAATCACAATGCTGTCGTGGCCTCGATTGGAACCGTAGAGGAACTTCCCCGACGGTGAGACGTGGACATCGGCGGTGTGACTTGTCTCATCAAAATCATCAGACAGCGTTGGAATCGTTTGGATCTCCGTGAGTGCTCCATTCGCTTCATCGTAGGTGAATGCCGTCACCGTATTGCCCATTTCGTTGATGACATAGGCATATTTACGACTAGGGTGAAAATCGAAATGACGCGGTCCTCCTCCCGGCGCAACCGCTGCCCACGGTGGATCATTCGGGATCAGTTTCCCGTTTGTCAGATCAATCTTGTAAATCAAGATCTTATCAAGCCCCAAATCCGGTGTGAAGGCATATCGATTGGCTGGATCAATCATGATTGAATGCGCGTGGGGTCCCTGTTGGCGCGCTGGATCGACACTTGAACCTTCGTGTTGAATGAAGTCGGTTGCTTCCCCCAATGTCCCATCGTCATGTATAGGTAGCATACAAACGCTCCCGCCGCCGTAGTTTGCCACTAGCACAAATTTCCCTGTTGCATCAACGCTGAGATGACAAGGTCCCGGACCAACCGTTGATTGCTGATTTAAGCGAGTTAGCTCTCCAGTCCCTTCATCAATGGAAAATGCGGTGATAGCCCCGCCAGACTGTCCATCAGATTCCGAAATTTCGTTTATCGCATAGAGATACGGTTTATGGGGGTGAAGGTCTAAGAAGGAGGGGTTTTCAAGACCTGTTGCTACACTGACGTATTCGAGAGCGCCGGAAGATGTGTCTAAACGATAAACGTAGATCCCTTCACTATCTCCCTGTGTGTAAGTTCCGATATAAACGAGCATTTTGTATAGTTCTCCTATGTTACGGTTTGTTAGTCGTAAGTATATAGACCTCTTTGAGTTAGGTCTGATTGCTCATCAGTCAATCCGATTCCGGTAAATCTCTTGAACCAGTTCCATTGTCTGGATCGCATCTGCGAAACAAGTGTCCGGCTGTTGGTCTTCCTGAATGCAATCCACAAAATGGCGATTTTCGCCGTAGAACCCATAAGCCTTGTGATTGGCGTCCGTTCCAGCTGCCTCTACGGTTGTAATCTCTTTGATTCCCTCACTGCTGTGAATAACGGCACTGCCTCCCACGTCCGGATTAATATACGCGGAGACACCGAAAGCGTGCATTTCAAAGATATGGATTCGTCCCCCGACCGCCCAATTGGTGCAAAGATACCCTGACGCGCCGCTATCAAATTTCACGATGGCATTGAAACTGTTTTCTCGATCCGATCCGAAACTGTTAATATCGCTCGCTATAGCCTTGACTATCCCGCCGCCCATCCAACGAAGCGCATCAACCGCATGGATTGCATCACAGGTCAGCACATCAATGATTCCATCGTAGTATAGTGCGTCTGGTGTGTTTTTGTGAAATGCCGACATACACTGGATGACAGGTCCTTTTTCTTCGACGATTGACTTTACTTGACGCATGAGTGGAATAAACCGTCGATTGAATCCAACCATCGTCTTACAATTATGCCGCTCGGCGGCGAGTGCCATCTCTTGAACCTGATGGAGCGTTAAGCCGGGAGGTTTTTCGATAAAAACGTGGTGACCTTGTGATAGGCAATGAATGACGGGGGCAAATAGATGCTGCGGTGGCATCAAGATGTATACAGCGTCTGGGCTTGTTGCTTCCAGCATCTGTTTGTAGTCTGTGAAGGTCTTTTCGATCTGAAACCGCTCGGCTGTCGCTTGCAGCTTTGATGGAATTAAATCGCACAAGCCTACCAGTTCCACATCGTCAAATGCTGCGAGCGAGGGATAGTGAACGCCGTTTGCCATACCGCCACCGCCGATAAGAGCAATCTTGATCTTGTTCATACAACACTCCTGATAGCGATAAATCCCAATTTGGGTTATCGGTTGTCCTCTATGGTAGTTTCTCGACCATCTGCATCAGTGCCCTCATGTATCCTAGCGCAAATGTTACACCCTGACGCCGATGGTCGCTGTCACCTGCGACACGGGGCGCATGGTCGGGAATAATGACGCCATTGAATCCCACCTCTTTGTAGGCGCGCATGGCTTCACACATATCGACATCCCCTTCGTCGATGAACACCTCATCGAACTTGGGAAACTGCCCTCGAACATTGCGGAAATGGACGTAGAAGATCTTGCCCTGCCCACCGAAATAGCGGATGGCGTCTACTGCCCGGTCGGGTCCCATCTCAGCGACTGTCCCTTGGCAAAATTCCAGTCCGTTGTTCGGACTCGGCACCGTTTCAATCAATCGTTTCATTCCCTCGTGACTTGTCAGGAGCCGTCCCGTCCCGCGCAATTCTTCTGCCGGTGGATCATCCTGATGCGCTGCCAATTTGACACCGGCATCTTCCGCAACAGGTACAACCCGTTCCAGAAAGTAAGCCAAACGATCCCACATCTCCTCAACGCTTACTCTGCCTGTCTCCACAATCGGTGCATCCTTCACAAGTTCGTAATCGAAACTCTTGAGTCCGGCATCGCCGCGTCCACCGCCGCTATCGTAGGCGCGCCAGTGTCCCCATACCCCTGCGATACTGAAATAGTAACCAAGGATTGGGATACCTGCCCTACCCATATTCTCGATAGTCTCACAAACTTTTTCGATCTGTTCATCGCGTCCGGGCGCACCGTGAAGGACTTTGTCCCAGTGATCTGCTGGCAGATTTTCAATCCCCGCCACCTCTAGACCGTGCGATTCAATGAATTTTCGGACTCTCAATAGTTCGACGAACTCCAGAACACCCTGCTCACCAAATCGGGGACCGTGTATGATAACATGGCTTACGCCGAGCTGTTTGGCGTACTGAAGATTCTCTTCCGTCAGGGCAGCCTGACCGAAACCAATGCCGAGTTTCATGGTTGCATTCTCCTCATTTGCAGTTCAAAAGTAACAGCTCTATCACAATTCAGACAAGATATTCGCTCGGTTCTCGTGTCGCTTCATATATGGCATTTGGATCGCGGTTTCTGATAACTTCAGGCACGTCGCCGGTCCAATAGTCCGGTGTCGTCGGTGGACGGGTGTGCCAACCCAACAACAGTGTGCGCCGTTGGTCGCTCTGGTTTCCTCGCGCCGCGTGCAGCACCCGTCCTTCTGCAATCACGAGCGATCCCGCTTTTACCGGCAGGTCAATTGCATCGGGATGGTCACAGAACATATACGGATCGTCCTCCTCTACATAGTATCCACCCTGTGCATGCGCTTGCACCAACCCATCGTGCAGGGGGATACGCTTCAAGTGCGTGCCGGGGATAATCCGAAAACAGCCGTTTTCAAGGGTGGTATCGATTAGGTAGTAGGAGAGAAATAGATACTGGGGCCACGGGGCAGTGCTGATTGGATCGTTCCAACCCATCCAATCTTGATGCCAGTAGAGGGGCGGTCCACCCGGTGGTTTGCTCAAGATAATGAATCCGCCGGTTGATTTGAAATCACCCAAGCCCAGATCTCGCATGGCATTCCATGTCGGCTGCCAGTGGATGAGTCGGTCAATTGCCGACTCATCAATGCCTCTGATGTGAAGATCTGACCCCTGATATTTCCAATGTGGCGGATGCTCCACAGCGTCGAGTAGCCGGTCCGACGTTTGGCGCAACTCTTCAAGAAAATCTTGGGTCAAGATATCGTCAACGACGCAATATCCATCCTTAGTCAACTGATTCCGTTTCTCAAGTGCTACCTCGGGTGTCATGATTTTAATACCTCCTGTGATATCCTCTATTGCGTTAGGCATTGTCAACGTGAGAGATTAATTCACCTATCATCTTGAGTACGAAGCACCTTTCTCGCTGCTCTGAATCTTGCCAGACTTCGCTGCACTGACAACTTCAGCGAGATCGCGTAGGTAGTCATCAACGATGGCTGCGTGAGACATATCTAAGAACAGGTGGATGGCTGGCGGATCTAACAAACGGCTGCTCAACCAGCCGCGTTCGGTCATGCCCTCATCAACCGCGAAGATATCGAAGGCATCAGAACCGAAGGTGATAAGGTATGCCTCTGGCTCGCCCCAGATTTCCAATCCATCAATTCCCCGGATACCATCAAGGAACTGCTCTCTCGTATCAAGAATTTTGCTTACACGCTCAAGATAGCCCTCCTCGCCGAGGTAGTTCAGCACCGCCCAAGCGGATGCCAGTCCACCACCCGAACGTGAGCCCATCAGGTTCTGTGTGGAATACGTACCGGAGGGCCAGTCCTCAAAAGTATATCGCTGGTAGGTCTCCAAGTTGGCATCACGCAATAGCAGCGCAGATACTCCCTTGTTGGCATAACCCAGCTTGTGCACATCCACCGAAATTGAAGTGACGCCGGGAACCGCGAAATCGTAGTCAGGAATAGAATAACCTAGTTTGCGTGCAAAAGGGAAGATGAAACCGCCGTGGCAGGCATCCACATGCAGCCACAAACCGTGTTTCTCAACGAGGGCAGCAATTTCGGAAATGGAGTCAGTAACGCCGAAAGGGTAGGAGGGGGCAGACGCTGCGAGCATGACCGTGTTGTCGTTGATAGCCCGTTCCATCGCTTCAATGTCCGCACGAAAATCTGGACTCTGGGTCATACGCACAGCCCTGATGCCCATCAAATGCGCTGTCTTATCGAAGGCAGGGTGCGCGGCGTGAGGAACTACAATTTCGGGAGCGATCGCCTCCGGACGATAATCGCGAGCCCATGCGTACGCGGTCTTTACCGCCATAATCAAGCTCTCGGTGCCGCCGGTGGTGATGCTGCCACTCGCCCCCATCGGAGCGTCCATCATTTCTAGTAGCGCGCCAACAATATCGCTTTCGTAACCGACAAGGCTGGGAAATATCTTGGTGCCGTAGAGCGCGTTGTAATTGATGTACATCTGATACGCTTCGTTCGCCACCTCCACGACATCCTCGCCACCAAAGTAGCTCCCTCCGATGAACATACGCTTATTGTACCAAGGGGAGTCGTCCTTTTGTGCCGCTTCCATCTCGGCTTTGACTTTTTCCCAATTGCGTCCGTGAGGAGGTAACTGACTATTGGACATATTTTCGTCTTCTGAATCTCCGCGCTTTTTCACACCTGTTCCTGTAAATTGCCGCTTATGAAACAGACACGAAATCTAATCCTCATCCATGACCGCCTGCATCATCGCTTTGATGTAGCCGAATTCATAAGCGAATGCCTGACGACCACTCTCCGGATCTTTGTGCCCCGGTGCGTGATCGGGGACAACCATGTGTGGATATTCAACCTCTTTGAGTGCCTTCATATTCCAGCGCATATTCATCACGCCCTCATCGGGCCAGACTTCTTGGAACTTATTGCGGGCACCTACGATGTTGCGGAAGTGGCAGAGAAATATTTTCTTCCGAGAACCGAAGTAGCGGATAATATCAGGAACCTCATTACGGGGATCTGTCACACTTTCTGCCATACAGCCGAGACACAGGTTCACACCGTGATAGGGACTGGGACAGATCTCGATGAAACGCTTAAACCCGTCAAATCCTCCCATTACCCGATCAACACCTTTATAGCCGGGTGGCAGCCACGGATCGCACGGGTGGCAAGCCATTCGGATTTTGTACTCGGTTGCCACGGGGATAACGCGTTCAAGGAAGTAGGTAATCCGTGCCCAATTCATTTCGGCGGTGACCGGTTCATCAAATCTCGGCGTGGTGGAGTCCGCTTCCTCCAGATTCCATGTGCTGTATTGGGAACCTCCCCGTCCGGGCGGTTTACTTTCGGTGCGTTGGTTCTCCAGTGCACAAAGAAAGTACTTAATTGCTGGTATCTCAGCTTCGGCTGCTTGCTTAATCATATTGCAGACCAGCTCGATCTCCTTATCGCCTTCCTCATAGTTACCGAGCATGAAGTTGGGAATGCCGCCCCCGTTGACGTTCAGATGAGCGAGAGGAATTGCAACCATCTCCATGTCAACACCGAATCTAGCACATTTTTCTTTTTTCTCTTTCAACTCCTTCACATCCCAACCGTACGCTCGGTGGAATGTAATGAAATTTTCATTCTTGTTGAAAACGCCGTGTCTTGCCAAGTATTCCAGATCTTTATCCGATGTGTTAAATTGCTGTGTACCTACGTGCATTTACTCCTCCTCCGGTTATATAAGCAGCGAAAAGTGATTGTATGATTGTGTGGGTTTAGATAACAACTTGCAAGGATCATGAAACAGAATGCAAGATTCAGTTAATACCTTTTTCTATCTTGGGCATTGAAGCGATGATTGCCCGCAATACCTGATTCACGGATTCAGTAGTTTTGAAGACCGCGGCGACATCCGGATCAAGAACAATCATCAATTGGTCTCGCCCAACCCGCGAAGCAAAACGATTTGGTTTGGCTTTACTGTAGTCAAACTGGTATTCGTCTTGCATTTCATCAGATACGCTAGAGGCATTTTCAATAACTGTAGTGTTTTTCATAATCTTGATGTTCTCTCCTTGTTGCTTTGCGAGCATTGATAATGCGAATTGCATCATTACGCTCGGTGAAACATACCAGAAGCAAGCGGTTCCTATCAGAGTATCCAACGATGATCTCTCTTAACTCTTTGTCCGAGTGATTTTCATCATCAAAGATGACAGCCGTTACATCTTGAAATACGGTTACGGCTTCTTCAAAACTCACCCCATGTTTTGTGATATTGTCGTTCGCCTTATTGGCATCCCATTCAAAGCGCAAGTTCATATAGTCAATATCCAGCGTCGAGTCAGTTTGCCAATTTTGATTCTTCCTAACTATTGATTTTGCGTGTAAAATCGTACGATGACAAACTAACAGTTTGCACAATAAAACAGAAAATGACTATACCATGACCCACAAACCACGTCAAGCCTAAAATCAATTATATCGGGCAAGCAATATTTCCTAAACGCTCTGTTAGCAGGGCATTTTCCCTGTAATCAATCGGAATAACAATCAGCGCGGGATTATCGGCACGAAAAGCCTTGTCCAAGGCAGGAGCGAGGTCCGCAGCATTCTCAACCCGAATCCCCTCCCAACCGAAGGATTCTGCTAACTTAACAAAGTCCGGGTTGTTGAACGAGAGATTAGTGTGGCGGTTGAACTGGTTGTCCTGCTTCCAAGAAATCAGCCCGTAGCCGCCATCCTCCCACACCATAGCTACAATGTTCGTCCCCAAACGCTTGGCGGTTTCCATCTCCTGTACATTCATCAAAAAACCGCCATCACCACAGATAGCAAGTACACGGTGTTCTGGAAACACCATCTTCGCCGCGATTGCGCCCGGCAGCGCAAATCCCATGGAGCAGAAACCGTTGGAGATGAAACAGGTATTTGGCTCATCACATTGGTAATAACGGGCAACCCACATTTTATGTGCTCCCACATCGCTCAACAAAATATCGTGAGGACCTAGCGCTTCGCGCACATCCCAGAGTGCCTTTTGGGGACGGATGATCCCGACTGTTTCATCAGCTTTGTGTCTGGCAAACTCAGCCAACATCTCCTCTCGGATGGTCTCGTGCTGATGGCCGTCGAACTGGAGAGGGTTGTCTTTAACGCGCTCATTGAGCATCCACAGGGTGTGCGCCAAATCTCCCACAACTTCGACATCAACGCGGTAATCTTCGTCTACCTCTGCTGGGAGGAAGTCGATGTGCACGATTTTCTTGTGGCTTCCGTGATTCCACAAACGGGGATGGTATTCCACCAAATCGTAACCCAAGGTTATCACCAAGTCAGCAGCATCAACTGCACAAGCGACGAGATCTTTCGCTTGTAAGCCGATAGTAAATAAACTATAGGGAGCGTGTCGAGAAACTGCTCCTTTTCCCATAAAGGTGTTGATAACGCCGATGTTCGTAGCTTCTGCAAACTCGCGCAATTGCTTGCTTGCTCGCTTCCGTATAGCACCGTTGCCCGCAAGAATCACCGGCCGCTTTGCTTGGCGAATCAAATCCATGGCTTGGTCTACAATTTTATCGTCCGGCACAGCACGCCGGAGACGCTGCCTCGGAATAGGGATATTGCTAGTCGATTCCGAAGCAATATCTTCTGCGAGTTCAATGTGGCAGGCGCCCGGCTTCTCCGTTTCAGCTAGCTTAAATGCTTTACGAACCACTTCAGGAATATTTTCTGGGTTAATGATGGGACTTGCCCATTTCGTGACTGGTTGGAACATCCCCACCACATCCATGTTTTGATGGCTTTCCTTGTGCTGCCGCCGGCTGTCAGCTTGCCCGGTGACTACAACTATCGGTGCGCGATCCATGTTGGCATCGGCAACGCCGGTCATCAGATTAGTTGCTCCCGGTCCCAGCGTGCCCAGGCAGACACTGGCTCTGCCGGTCAATCTGCCATAGACATCAGCCATAAAAGCGGCGCCTTGTTCATGCCGGGTGAGAATAAACGGAATGGAAGAATCCTCTAACGCCATCATGAAATGGGCGTTTTCCTCTCCCGGCACACCAAAGACGTATTCCACTTCTTCAGTTTCTAAACACTTTACAAACAACTCTGCAACATTCATTGATTGCCTCCTAGTTTCCCCCTTCAATCGGTATTTGATCTGGCATGGATTGATTCTGAAAGGCGCTTTTATTTTTCTTTGTAAGTAATTGTCTACAGCACTTGAATCTGTATCTTCTGTAGGGTATCATTATATAAACAGAATTTAACGTGCAATAAATCAACGCTAGCGGAATTATACCAGATTACACCATAGCAAGTCCAAGAATTAGGTTTGGATCACAAGGTACGATTTTTGACAATGAGTGGCATACAAAGTCGCACAACAACTGAACTGATGTCAGTTGCCCAATTTTGGCTTCAACAGGAGATTTTATGGAAATCGCACAAAATCAATCTGGAATTGATACACAAGCAATCAACATTATTGACTGTGATTTACACCATTCGACGAAGAAGCAGGAAGATTTATTTCCTTATCTGCCTCGGCATTATGTAGAACACATCAAAGACTTTGGGACGATGATGCCGGGAGTGGGATACACAAACATGCCACGCGGCGGTGTTCGTGCCGAGTTGTGGGAGGGGCAAGAGGAGCATCCCGGCGGCAACATCGACCTCGCACGGGAAAAGCACTTAGATGTCCACGAGATTGACATCGCTGTGCTGTCGGGTTCTACCGTCTACGGTGCTGCAGTGCATCCAAATTCCGATTATGGTGCAGCGATGTGTCGTGCTTTCAACGACTGGACGCTTGAAACTTGGGTTAAGGCAGACTCCCGTTTCAAGGCATCTATTTCCATAGCTTCGACGGATCCACAACAGGCAGCCGAAGAGATTCATCGACTAGGTGAGCATCCATCCGTCTTTCAAGTGATTATGCCTGCCGGTGCACGTATGCCCTTCGGCAATCGATTTTATCATCCGATCTACGAAGCTGCCCAAGAACACGGCTTGCCGATGTGCGTTCACTTCGGTGCAGAGGGTGCCGGTATCGCCAATGCCCCAACCGCCGCCGGATTTCCGTCATACTATCTGGAGATGCGCATGGCACGTCCGCAGATCGCGATGGCGCACACCGTCAGTCTCATTTGCGAGGGAGTGTTTGAGAAGTTTCCAGATTTTCGGTTTCTCTTTATCGAGCATGATACCTTCTGGTTGCCGGGACTGATGTGGCACATGGATGCCGACTGGAAATCAACGCGGGATTATACGCCCTGGGTCAAGAAGCTTCCGAGTGAATATATTCGCCAACACATCCGTTTCGGTTCCCAACCGATGGAACAACCGCCAACCCGTGCAGACCGGAACAAATTCCTCGAATGGCTACATGCCGATGAAATCCTCGTTTATGCGAGCGATTATCCTCACTGGGATTGGGATGATCCGACGACTGTTCTGCCCGGTATTTCCCCAGAACTCAAGCGGCGTGTCTTTGTTGAGAATGCTTCGGAACTCTATGCACACCGCTTACAGATGGCGGATGCCGCTGTGGGGCGCGCTGCGTGATATGTAATCAATTTTCTGATGTGATATAATGAAGGGACAGATTTACAATGCAACGCCATGTAGTTGGAAAAGTTGACGAGTTGCCACCCGGCGAAAGGAAAATCGTACTAGTAGGAGGCAAGGGAGGCATCGGTGTGTTTAATGTTGATGGGACGTTTTACGCACTAAGAAACATGTGTCCGCACAAAGGTGGCCCCCTCTGCCAAGGGCGACTTCGACCACACGTAATTTCCGACGGAACCTATCACACCGATTTTGAACGTGAAGGCGAGATAATCAAGTGTTCTTGGCACCAATGGGAATTTGACATCAAAACCGGAACCGCACTATATGACTCGCGTATGCGCGTCAAGACCTACCCTGTCACGGTGGACGGAGATAAGATTATCTTACATCTGGATTAGACCTGTAGGGACACCATTCACTCCGACCAAAGTGAGCACAATAGAAAGGAATAGATATGTCCGAGAAAATTAGAAAAACAGACGCGGAATGGCAGCAGCAGCTGACCCCAGAGCAGTATTACGTGACTCGACAAAAAGGCACGGAACGCGCCTTCACCGGCAAATATAACAACGCTAAAGGAAAAGGGATATACCGATGTGTCTGTTGTGGCGCTGATCTGTTCAGCTCAGACACCAAGTTTGATTCTGGTACAGGCTGGCCCAGTTTTTGGGCTCCGATTTCCGAAGGAAGCATTGAAACGGAGACCGATACCAGTTATGGCATGATCAGGACAGAGGCTATGTGTGATAGATGTGATGCCCATCTTGGTCATATTTTCAACGATGGTCCCCCGCCTACAGGGCTTCGTTACTGCATGAATTCAGCCGCGCTCAACTTTGTTGAAAATGAGGAGAAATAGGAGAATAGGTAAACTTGGAGAAGAGAAGCCTTTTTGCTCTCCCGTCTGCGCATCCCAGACTTTTTTGTAAACTTAGGCAAGTCGTTTTCCGTTTGGATCAGTTGTAAATGTTAAGATTTTATCACTCTTCTAAGAAACGACGTAAGGAGAATTTAAGAGTCAGCTACCCCGCCCTAAAGGGACGGGGCTTGTTTGAAGCGTCCGTCACTTGGGACTTATTGGGATCTGCGGTCTCGGCTCGTAACTTTACACACCCGCCACCGCACGGTCGCAGCAACCGTTTAGAGAGATTCACCGTGTAGCGGTGCTATCACGACTTCACTCTCCGGGTGAAACCTCAGACAAACTGCTTGCTATGTGATGTTTAGCTTTACCGCTTTAACACGCTAGCAATTTTACCTTCCGCATCGAAGCGACAGGGCAGCGAAAAACGAGCGTTTCTCCTAAGTCATCGAGTTACGGGCTATATTCTATCATATATCTACACAAAAAGTGTAAGCTAGATTACAAAAAAAGTTAAAAAAGGAGGCGCAGTTTCCTCCCCGTCCTAAAGAACGGGGTCTCCACTGCGAAGATTTTTGATGAAACAGGTAGATATTTTATTTACAATTGTTCTACTACTCATAGCAATTTCTATTGTCCCTCTTGAATCAGCAGGACAGGGAACAACGGCTGCTCCAATCCTTAATCTTGGCGGTGGCACGCGCGCTGCCGCACTGGGTGATGCGTTCTCAGCGATTAATAACGATGTTACAGCTGCTCTATGGAATCCGAGTGGACTGGGGATTATGGATAGGAGACAAGTCGCGCTTTCGTATGTGGACCGCGCTCAACTTTTCGGTGAGGCTGGCGAGGGTTTGTACTATGCTTTCTTCGCCGGTGCTTTACCATTCGGCGATGTGGGAACCCTCGGCACTATGCTTCAACTCGAAGGACAAGGCGAAATTGATGTGACAACCACTTCCCCGGAACCGATACGGACAGAGAATCTAGGAACAAACTGGGTGTGGACGGTTTCTTATGCGGATAAATTGGCAAAGGGACTGTTAGGAGGAGTCAGCGGCAAAGTGATCTCCCTGAAATTGGGAGAGGCAAGCGCACGAGCATACGCCATAGATTTTGGTTTACAATACGACTTACCCTCAATACTGGTTCCTATTCGGGTCGGTGCGGCTGTCCAGAACTGGGGAACACGGATACATTTCATAGATGAAAACCAGAGCGACCCACTTCCTCGTTTGTTTAGGTTTGGAACAGCGATAATACTCTTTAATCAAGGAAATAATCAGATAAGGCTGATTGGCGATCTGACCGCATCTATCGATCAACTGAGGAAGGACGAGGACGAATTAAGGCTGGAGTTGTCCGCGCAACTAAGTAATGAACTGGGACCGATGGACGATCAGGAACAGGAAACCGAATTCACATCTGAACAACTTGCAGATGCGCGTTCGGAACGGGGGATCGGTGTACACGCTCTTGAATGGAGACACATGCAGAAGAGCATTGGACTCGAATACTGGTTGGGAAATTTCTTGGCACTCCGTGTTGGCTACAAGGAAGAGCCCGGTATCAATCTCCTTAACTTCAGTGATCATTTGACCTACGGTTTAGGGGTTAAGTTGCTCAACTACCAGCTTGATTTCGCACAACTTCCCGGCGGCGGTCCAGAGCAGAAGCGTCTAAATGTCTTCGCTCTCATCCTGCAGTTCTAAGCATTTACGAAATTGTCCCTTCAGATCGGTTTTGATACAACCTACAACCAACGACGAAGGAAAAAGAATGAAGCATATATGCTGGATCTTGTTCGTGACGCTTTTCGGCATTGGGATTTGTGTGCGGATGGGCTTGGCGTCAAAGGAACCTATCGCCAAACAGTCCTCCCCAGTTTTACCGCTCTTGGAAAAACCACCTGAAACTTTTCAGCGCACATCTTTTCGACTATCCTCTGCGGTGGGCACGCAGATACAGGTGGCCGACCAAAGCGAACTTTCAGCTATTGAGAAACATCAGGGACCGCTCAATCTGGAGCCGATAAAATCGCCAACAAAAGCATTTCTGTACTCGGCACTGGTTCCGGGCTCAGGTCAACTCTATATCGGAGCAAAGCGTGGTTATCTCCAGATTGCAGCCGAGGTAGGGTTGGTTGTTGCTTATTTTATCACACGCAGCAGCGCGCAGAATCTCCGAGAGGAGTACCGTGAACAGGTGAGAGACAACATTGTTTTTGAAGGACCCACAAAGATTCAAGACTGGGATCCTATCGAAGACTTTGAGCACGCGACGCAATATGAAAATTGGAATCATAGGTATGATTCAGAACCTACACGGGCGCGCACAGGAAAGTGGTATTGGAAACGGGATGGAGATGCGTTCAAAGACCGTCCTGCAGATGAGGTGCCTGCCTCCGAAGCACGTCTGGAAGCCTTTGAGACGCGGATGGATGCTAATGACAAATTCCAATTGGCAAAGACTTTTTTGGGAATCGCGATTCTGAATCACGTTGTTAGTGCAGTCGATGCTCGGATTGCTGCGAAAAGCTACAATAAAAAACACAGATCGTTGGTGTTAGATCTGCAAACGAGCTTTTCCCCCCAGAACATTCAGGGTCAGTTGGTATTACAAAAACGGTTTTAAAATATATTTTCCTAGACGTTACTTCAGGAGAATAGGTCAGTACAACTCACTTCGTTGATTTTTGATAAAGTGCCACTGCTCCGAATTCGTAGCTGGCGGCTGTATCCGGTAGCTCCTCTAGATAGACCGTGAACCGCACAGGCAGCCCGTTTTCCGGCATCTTCTCCTTCCAGTAAGAGGCATAAGCCTGCGCATACGCTTGGCGGATACGTTCCTTCTCTGCCGCGTAACCCTCCGGCTCGACCAATGGGTGTGGTTCTTTGGGTGCTGCGCCAAAGGAATGAACCTCCAAGAAATCCAGTTCCGCTAGAGAATCACAAATCCCCGCCTCGCGCACGTACATCTCCCACGTGTCAAAAATACGCGGGATTTCCTTTTCTGGATCCATGCACGCCACCCCGTCTAATCCTAATTCATTGGTTGCCGCCAAGGCACCAGTCATACCGACGAAGCGGATTTTGAGGTCGCCGTTGTCGAGTGTTTCGACAACTAGGTCCGAAAAAACCTCGTTTGTTTTCTTGCGGTAATAGGTTACACGTCCTCTCTTCTTGATTTCCCAGTCCATTTTCTCCTCCAATCTATCTATAAAAGAATAAAAATCAACTCACTCTCCCACCGCAGCTTGTTGGGACACCTCTTCTAGACGTAGTCCTTTGGGAATAATCAGGCGATCCAAGCCGTCAAAACATACCTGAACCAAAATCGCCAACAATGCCGCCGGGATAGCACCTTGCAGAATAACCTCGGCATCGTTGAGAGCCAGTCCGCTGATGATAGGTTCGCCGAGTCCCCCTGCTCCGATGAGTGCAGCAAGGGTAGCGGTTCCGACGTTGATGATGGCACTGGTCTTGATACCCGCAAGAATCGTCCGCGATGCCATCGGTAAGTACACCTTCGTCAGTTGGGCAGTCGGTTCAAGACCCAGCGCAGCTGCAGATTCCCTCAATGGCGTGGGGATGTTCTGAAGCCCGGTGGCGGTGTTTCGAACAATCGGCAAAAGACTGTAAAGAAAAAGCGCGACAATCGCCGTCGTCGGACTTGTTCCGAGCATTGGCACCGGCACAAGTATCGCGAGCAGTGCCAGCGATGGCACGGTTTGCATGATCCCCGGCACCCCAATAATGATTTGGCTGAGTACGCCGGGACGGCTGGCGCGTATGCCGAGCGGTATACTGACCAAAATTGCAATCACCATCGAAATGCCTACAAGCATCAGATGTCGCCCTGTCCATCGTAGCAGTTTAGACACAAAGGACTCGGATTCAACCTCTACTGTCCTGTGTTCTACTTCGCTGAAGTAGAGTGATGCGGCAGCTGCAAAATCTTTGGTATGTTCGGCTTCGGCGTTCAATCGCGTCATCAGTCCTTCATTAATGGTGTCTCCCAATTTATGAATCGCGTCAATAGCTGCCGGGTCGGTGTCCAACCGGTACAGGAATACGGCGTTGTACTTCGGAAAAAAATGCAGATCGTCTTCCAACACGGCGAGATCGTATTCAACAAGTTTCGCATCGGTGGAGTAGGCGTCCATCAGGTCAATTTCGCCGCTATTCAGCGCGACGTATGCTAGGGCATGTTCCATCCCGTGAGGTCTAAGCTGCAATCCATAACGCTGGCTCAATGGCGTCCAACCGTCGGCGCGTTCCAGAAACTCATGCGTAAATCCCACCTTGAGATTTGGGTGGTCCTGTAGGTCTGAAATTTTGCGTATGTTCAGGGAATCGCTGTGTGCTCGGCGCATGGCAAACGCGTAG
This sequence comes from Candidatus Poribacteria bacterium, assembly GCA_003635265.1. Taxonomy (GTDB): domain Bacteria; phylum Poribacteria; class WGA-4E; order WGA-4E; family PCPOR2b; genus PCPOR2b. The sequence goes on along the minus strand of PYIZ01000044.1, from coordinate 90,278 downwards.
GTGTTGTTGAAGCCTAACTCATCTGTCATACCGATGCCATGTTCAGCGAGTGCACTCCGCATCTGCCCGGATGTCATTGGAGTTGCCGATTTCAGAATCGTCTCTTGAATGGTGCCAGTGTAGTCGGGATACATGGCGATGTTACCACTCCTAAGTGCCTCCCACACGATAATGGTGCCCCCCATCCCCTGTTTGAACTCTACATGGTATCCCGCATCTTCTAGCACTTTTTTCGCTATCTCGCCTAGGACATAGGACTCTGTGAATCGTTTGGATCCAACGCTGATTTCTTGGGCATTCACGGAGGGCAGGACGCAGATGATCAGCAGGATAGATAAGGTGTGAAACGTGATGCGTGAAACGTGATGCGTAAAACGCGAGCTATCTTTTCGTTTGTCGTTTGTTTTTTGTTGTTTTTTCATCTCTTTTACACCCCATCTCACAACTGGACTAAGCTTCGTTGCGCGGTGATGAACTCCGAGACAAAATCGTCAGCTGGTCGCTCTCGGAGGTCATCAAGCGTTCCCTGTTGAACAATCCGACCCTCTCGCATGAGAACAATACTGTCCCCGATATAACCTGCCTCTGCCATGTCGTGGGTGACAAGAATAACGGTTTTACCAAGGCGATTGAAAATATCTTTCAACTCTGTTTGTAGGGAGGCACGAACCATCGGATCCAACGCCCCAAGCGGCTCGTCAAGGAGTAGAACATCGGGATTTAAAGCAAGCGCACGCATCAGACTGACCCGCTGACGCTGTCCGCCGGAAAGTTCGACAGTATAGCGGGCGAGACCTTCCTTTGGGAAACGCGTCAATTCACACAGTTCGTCTAATTTTGTCTGAAGTTCATCCTCTGGAAGGGCGGGTTGGAGATGCCGCGCCATGAGGGTCACATTTTGGGCGGCAGTCAAATGCGGAAACAGGCCACCCTCCTGAATCACATAACCCATCCGACGCCGTAGCGCGAGGATATTGTTCTGTGAAACCGGCGCCCCCTCAAATTCAACTGCCCCTGACGTTGGAGTTAGCAACCCAATGATTAACCGCAGAATTGTGGATTTGCCACAACCGCTCGGCCCGATTAGTACCGTCGTTTGTCCCGCCTCAACCTGCAAGTTGGTCGAATGGAGCGCGACAACAGCTCCAAAGCGCATCTCGACATCTCTCAGTACGATTTTACTTTCGTTCATACACCTATCCTCCCCCAGCTTTGCGAAGTAATCCTACTGCAAACCACCCACGCTCATCAAGATAGTGTATCTGCATCTTCAGCCCCGCCGCTTCACATAAAGAACTAAAACCCTCAAGCGTGTACTTGTAGCTGTTTTCTGTATGGATGTATTCGCCTTGCTCGAAATCGAACCCTTGTCCAATACGCTCTAGGTAAGCCCTCTGATCACACCGACTTATCAGGCGCATTTCGATGCGAGAATGCTCTTCGACAAACGGTGCATAATGGTCGAACAGATCGGGATCAAAATTTCCGCCCAATTCGCGGTTAATCCGCACCAGTAGGTTCTTGTTGAACTCCGCTGTTACCCCTGCCTTGTCGTTGTAAGCGTCGAAAAGCACCTGATGATCTTTCATCAAATCAAAGCCTATCAACAGGTGGTCATCTTCGCGCATTTGACATCGAATCCGTCCGATGAAATCAATCGCTGCCTCCGGCTCAAAGTTTCCAATGTTACTACCGAGGAACAGAAAAAGACGGGCTTGACTGTCATCTTCGGGTAATAACCGGAGCGCGTCGCTGTGTTCGGCAGCAATCGCTGTAATTGATAACAACTCGTACTCGTTTTTGAGAGCAATTGACGATTCAAGCAGAAAGTCGGTGGAAATGTCGGTGGGTATGTAGTGGAGGTGGGACTGATCCGCAAGGATTGCGTTAATAAGAACCCGTGTTTTGGCAGAACTACCACTGCCTAGCTCCACAAGCTCCACTTCGCCGGTGACCGTTTCGATGATGTCCCGCGCGTTGTCCGTCAAGATTTTGTGCTCGGTTCGCGTTGGATAGTATTCGGGGAGTTTGCAGATTTGCTCAAAAAGCTGAGAACCGGGGGTATCGTAAAAGAAGAGAGCGGGAATACTTTTGGGATCTTTTTGAAATCCATCTGCAATCGCATCTTTTAGCGATTGCTGTGAATTGTGCTTGGGTGCCTTAATTAGGTTAACACCGTCTGGTAGCCCTTGTTTTGTCATCAGTTCGCTATAGGGTGAGTTAACGGGTACTGAGCTTCACGTGCATTGCAGGTTTTTCTCAGCACACACTAAATCTGATCGTTAGTTCAAATTGCACAGGTTCTAAACCCCGCCAACACGTCCCGCCGATCTGGTGTATAGAAGTTCCGCCATGTATTTCGGAGGAGACGTGAACGGGTCGTCCAGCAGCCACCGCGCAATACTTTACGGGTTTCAAACCACGGTTCCGAATATTCCTTGTATGGGTCAATTTCAAAGCCCGGATAGGGTCGGAAGGGGGTGCTGGTCCACTCCCAAACGTTACCAATCATCTGCCGACAACCGAAAGCGCTATCGCTTTTTGGGCACGCTCCCACATCAACGCAACCCATCGCACCCCAGTCAAGGTTGGCATATTCTGGTGTTGGGGGTTCATCCCCCCAAGGGAAGCGACGCTTCTGTGAAGATAATCCGTCTCCTGCTAGGTTTGGTTCGGCAGCAGCTGCTGTCTCCCATTCCGCTTCCGTTGGAAGCCTGCGATCCGCCCAACGGCAGTAGGCTTCGGCCTCATAATAATTGATATGAATGATTGGAAGATGTGGCTCAAGTGGGGCCCATTTATCGAAATGCCGACGCAGCCAACCGCTATCTGCACTTTTCCAGTAGACGGGCTCCGTTGCGTTTACAGACTCCCGCCACTCCCAGCCCTCTGCACTCCACAACTCCTTGCGAAGATAACCGTTATCCTCGGTAAACGCTGCAAACTCGGATTGAGTCACTGTGGCACGCGCAATAGCGAACGGCTCTATTTCGACCGGGTGTGCCCACTTCTCGTTGTCAAACACGAAGGGTTCGTCAGGTGTAGCGCCCAACATCAACGTACCGCCGGGGATTTGGGTATCACCGGGCAATGGACCGCCTCCAATATCGGGATGACCTTCGGGGAGGGCGGAAAAGCGCGGCGGAGGGTATTCTAAGGTCTGGCGTGTATACGTGAACGCCTCATTGTGCATGTCTTCATGGTAGGTGGTATAGCGCACAAAATAGGCTAGTTCTTCGCTCGGTTCCCCGCGCTGAAGCCTGTCCAGAATCTGGTCCCGCACTTCTCGCATATACGCCAACGTTCCTTCGCGGGAGGGCAACGGCAAATCCCACCGTGTTTCATGGGGAATCGCAATCGAATCCCAAAGCGCATCGGCATCATCACGAATCGGTTTCGCTTTGCACGTGTCTCGCAGCACCCACTTCTCTTGAAACCATGCCACATGACCAATTTCCCACAACAGTGGATTGACGATTGAGAGATATGGACTCATTATCTGTTCATCGGTGAGATCTGCAACAATGTCAAAGGTGCGCTGACGGGCGTCAGTAACCCACTCAGCGAGTTCATTGGCGGTCATAGTTTTCTCAATCTATTGAGGCAGTTCAATCAGTAGGGAACGCAGATCTGCGTTCCCTACGCTGTTCAATCCTAAGCGGAGGTGTTACCAATCGCATCAACAACCCGTTCTGGTGTCATCGGGAGCTCCGTTATCCGGACACCAACGGCATCAGCAACGGCATTCGCCATCGTTGCCAAAGTGGGCGTAATCGGCGGCTCACCAACCCCCTTGGCACCGAACGGTCCTTTTGGCGCTTCCACTTCAACGATGATCGCCTCCACAGTAGGGAGGTCCGCGGTGGTCGGCACACGGTAATCGACAAAGCCCGGATTCACGCTACCGTTCTCGTCATACTGCATCTCCTCCATGGTTGCCCAAGCGTAGCCTTGTACCGTGCCGCCCTCAATCTGTCCCTCGACTGCCATCGGGTTGATAGCAAAACCGACATCCTGTGAAGACGCCATTTGCAGTACCTTGATCCTGCCCGTCTCCGTATCGACCTCAACTTTAGCGATTTGTGCCGCAAGGGCAGGTGCCGTCGGTTGCCGTGCGAACGAACCTTTGCCAACAATGGGACCACCTGTTGTTGAGAGACTGTATGCAGCCAACTCACCAAACCCAATCGATTTCGGCGGATCACCGACAACTGTGGTCACCTGTCCCCCATCCAGCTTGAGGTTATCAATCTCCGTATTCAATCGTTCAGCAGCAAGTTCAAGGATACGTTGGCGTGTATCTTCAGCCGCGATCTTGGCGGTGTTCCCCATCGTGAAGGTAACAACGCTACCGCCGGAGCCGGTTGCATAGGGTGCCGAATCAGTATCACCACGGGTGATTGCAACCTGCTCGTAGGGGAGGGTCAATACTTCGGCAACAATCTGGGTGATTGCAGTATCGGTGCCGCTGATATCCATCGAACCGTGGAAGATTCGTGCACTCCCATCTTCGTGGATAGAAACGAACATCCCACCCGGGCCACAGCCATTTGTCCAATCACCTATCGCGACACCCCAACCTTGGTTGGTGCCTGTGGTTCGGTTCTGCCAATCAACGGCATCGGCGACCGCTTGCAGTGTTTCCTTATAGCCAACCTTCGGTTCTCTGGCTCCACCACGTTGACCGCCACCGGGGATGGGATCGCCCTCTTCGCGCATGTTTTGGAGACGAAATTCAACCGGATCCATGCCGAGTTTGCGCGCAATGTCATCAAGTTGGGATTCACCAGCAAAGGCAGCTTGCGGTGTACCCGGTGCGCGATAAGCGGCGGTCCCGGATTTGTTTGTGTAAACGCCATACGCATCAACCTTCAGATGTGGAATCTTATAGACACCCCGTACACGAAGGGTGCTACCGATAGAGGCGCCCGATACGGAACCGGAATCCCAAAAGGCAAGTGCTTGACGGGCGAGGATTGTACCGTCGTTCTTGACACCCGTTTTTAGTGTGATTACGCACCCCGGCGCTGGCCGTCCATCGGTAAACTCCTCTTCCCGGGTCATCTGAATCTTCACCGGACGACCTGTCTTCTGAGAGAGTAGAACCGCCGGAACATGTGTGAGTGCGACGCCAAAGCGTCCGCCAAATCCGCCGCCCATCGTGGTCGCGATAACGTTCACCTGATTAAGTGGAATGCCAAGCGTACCAGCAATGCCGGATCGGATAGCGAAAGGGCCTTGGGTGCTTGCCCATACTGTGACCTTGCCGGTGGAATCGACATCCGCAACAGAGACGTGCGGTTCCATGTAGGTCTGGTGTACCCGTGGGATGACATACGTATCTTCGACAACAAGGTCTGATTCGGCGAAGCCCTCTTCAACATCGCCAACCGCCGTGTGTGTTTCAGCGGAGACGTTGTAGTAAACATCATCTTCGATGGCTTCCAACTGTGCGTTTAACTCAGCAATCTCTGCACTGTGATCCTGTGAGTCATCTCGCTCAAGTCTTCGCAACTCAGTTCTAATCGCTCGACGGGCGGGGCTATCTTTCGTATCATCGCTATGCAGACGCGGTGCGTCCGGCTTGATAGCCTCAGTTACATCCTGAACAACAGGTAACACCTCGTAGTTGACCTGAATCAGATCAGCGGCTTCCTCTGCGATATCCGGATCCGTTGCGGCAACAGCTGCAATCGGTTCACCGAGATACAAGACTTTATCAGAAGCAAAGACTCGTCGCCCACTCTCAACATCATCTTGAGTAATGACTGCCCGTACACCGGGCAGCTCTTCAGCTTTGCTGGTATCGATGCTAACAATCTTTGCATGTGGGTGTTTGCTGCGAACAAATTTGCCGTGGAGCATACCGGACAGATGAACGTCAGCCCCGTATTGCGCCGCACCCGTCACTTTTTCGAGCGCATCGACTCTGGGTAGCCTTTTTCCAAGGACAGCATATTCCGACATAACAATTCTCCTTTCTCATAGTTCACTAGTTTCTGGACTCACTGGGCATTCTACGGTCAGACGATTACAAACCCTGGGCGGCTAGCTTCTCATGTTGTCTTTGAAAACCGCGACTATTATCGTCCTCAATGACCTCCAGATTTACGCCACGCTCAAAGCCGGGGAGGTTGCCTTGGTAGAAAGCCTGCTGGTAAATGCTCTCATCGGTGAATTCCCAAACCCGCTGTTTCTTTCCAACGCCGGGCCAATTGATACGGAGGATACGTTTTTTCTGACGGTACAACGCCGTCGGTGTGGGCGTGTTGGGGTCAACCTTGTACTTCTCAATGACCTTCTCATCGACTTCAATCCCCAGGCCCGGTGCGTCTGACACGTCAATGAATCCGTCTCTCACCTCAAGCCCATCTTTAAGCAGGTTGTGTTCCCACAACTCAAAACAGGTGATGTAAGGCAGCTGGGCGTGCGAGAGGACTGAGCCGAGATGTACGGCAAAAGCGGTCGTGATACCGGTGCCGACCAATTGCAGCCAGAACGGTTTGTTGAAAGCAGCGGCGAGTGTAGCATCGCGCCGAACTTGCGTAACACCACCACCGATTACAAAGCCATCACTACAATGAGCGTGCAGAACCTCGTCGCGGTAGTGCTCAACGATGGGCTTGCATACACGTTCCCGAAGTATCTTGGCTCCCGTCAAATCCTGCTGGAGATAGAAGGGACTCTCATACATGCCAATATTGGGGTGCGGGTCAAGCTGCTGGAGGATAATTTCAGCTTTTGCCTGAGTCAGTAGGAAGCCGTTGAAGTCCACATCGAATTTGTAATCGAGTGGCACAACTTTTCCAACCGTCTCTATTTGCTCAATGATGTCGAACCAAGGGCGGGCTTTCATCTTGAAGGTGGTATAGCCGCGTTTGAGGGATTCCTTTGCTTCCGCAACCCAATCTTCCGGCGGCATGTCGATGTCCCACCAAGAGATAGGGCAGCGATCCCGTATTTTATCGCCCAGCAGGGCGTGTACTGGTGCACCAGCGGCTTTTCCAGCTATATCTAGCACAGCCAGTTGAGCGCCAAAACCGATGGAGTCGTCGTTCATGATGACGAACGGATTCTGACCAATCAACCGGTCCGCATCCGAAACGGTGTTATCACCATATCCAACGATGTCGTTGTCAGTTTCAATGCGACACAGATGGACGCGCTCATTGTGGGTATTGGCTCGCTGCATGGCGCGGGTCACATGGTCGGCGTAAAAGGGGATATCCAAGGTCATTGTTTCGACATGCTTAATCTTCATGGGAATACTCCTGTGGGTTAGTTATGAATCTATGGTTATTTTGCTGCGAAGCAACCACTCAACGCTGCCCCGAATTATGGTTTCCGCGTAAAGAAGTTGCTCGTCCATTGGTGTATTGGGGTGATTATTTTGAACTTCAAAGAGCAGATTGGGAGTACCATATTTGACGGAAAACTGGTGTATAATCCAACGTTCATCGCCACCGGTGCGGACCCCGCTGAAGTGGGTGTCAATCTTTTCAAAGGCATCTTGTATCTTTTTACCCCAAGCGATAGCGTATTCTTGCTGTGCTTTCGGCATCCAATCTGCATCCGCATACTGCACAAAGGTGTCGTACTGTTCCTCCTCCTCGTAGGTCTGGTGTAGGTCTAAAAGTGCATCGTAATAGTAGGTTTCTCCCAACTCCTCCATCAAGGCGTTATACTGCGTGCCCTCCGGTGCCCAGAAGTTTTCGGCGTAGGTGTCTTCATCGATTTGTGCATAGGTGATGCCAACACGCGCCACGTTCTCCTCGCTCTGCTTCCACACCCGTGGTTCGGGCCAATCAAATCTACTGCCATCCGTGTGCCAACCCTTCATATAGTTGAAAAATTCACTAGCATTGTAAATCGAGCCGTCCCAACAGTCAACGGGCGCACGGGAACGTCCATCGGGATTTGCGATCGGGATAAAGGTTAGCAGTGTTTCATCAAGAACCGTCTCCACTGCCAAATCTGTTTTTTGCCCATTGAGGTGTTCGCCTGTGAGCAGTTGATTTATAAAATTCATGATTGCCGCAGTGCCCGCTGGCTCATGACCGTGGGACACGGTGGTCAATAGTTTTTTCTTCCCGTTTGTTGGAATGCCCTTGTTCGTTACAGTCAGCGTGTAGATTTTATGCCCGGTGTATTGTGTGGTGTGACGCAGTTCCAATCGGTCCGGATATTTTTCCAACCACTCCAAGATCTTAGGTTCGACGGTATGGGGCATTCCAAGCCACCAATCGCTTGTAACGTTCTGCTCTTTCCGAGTTTCAGCCATTGATCCACTCCGTGATCATAGATGTAAGATGATATTATACCAATTTTCGGTATTTTGAACAACTGCTAAATCATTGCCACTTTGCCAATTTTTTCGCCTATAGTCGCAAATCTTTTTGATTCTACTTTTTTCCCCTTGATGCTATAATAGCGTGAGTTGCCATCTATATCAAGCACGAATCAATCACCGTAAACTGGCACATCAGGAGACGCCCTTCATGTTTAAGTGTCATTTAGTCCCCTATTTGATTGGGATTTGTAAGTATCACCACATCGCATTCATCAGTTCATTAATTCTCATCATAAGTTCTCAAAAGACACACCCCCAACAACAGATAGCCCAAGACGCCTACGCTATCTTTGAACAGAGCTGCCTCATCTGTCACGGTCCTGACGGTGCCTATAAAGAGACACTCTTAATTGAGCATAATGCACTCATCACAGAAAACGGTTCTGTTGTTCCGGGAAACCCGGAGACTTCTAGGTTGTATAAGCGGCTTCTCGGAGAAGGGGGACCACTCATGCCGCTGGGCGGTCCCCCGCTCCCCGATTCACAGATTGAAACGATTAAGAACTGGATATTAGCCGGTGCTCCCGATTGGGCGGCACCCCCTACAACCGATGGGCAGTTCATACCCCCTAGCGAAGTACTCAATACTATTGAAACGCACCTGATGTCCCTTTCATCGTTTGACCGTGCCTTTGCCCGTTATTTCACAATGACACATCTCTATAACGCAGGCGAGTCAGCGGGGATACTCCAAGAATATCGCAAAGCACTCTATAAACTGGTTAATAGCCTCTCATGGGGAGGGACAGTTATCAACCCAGAACCGATTGATCAACAAGAAACAATCTTCTACATTGACCTACGACACTACGAGTGGGATGTCAATGATGCTTGGGGGCAGATAGAAACAGCATATCCCTATCACATCGGGTTTGAAGCACCGACCCAGACCTCACTACGGGCACAACTGGGACGGTTACAAACAGAAACGAAGAGTAGCATACCATCGGTTCATGTCGACTGGTTCGTAGCAACGGCAGCCACCCCACCGCTGTATCACGATATACTATCTCTACCATTGACAGATAAGGAGCTAGAAACCCGATTGGGTATTAATGTGAACCGCAATCTCCGCGACGCACCGGGGGTTCGTGTGTGGCGGGCGGGATTCAATAACTCCGGTGTCTCTAATAACAACCGGATGGTGGAGCGGCATGCCTTTCGAGATGGCGCGTATTGGAAAAGCTACGACTTTGCTGGCAATGTTGGAACACAGAACATCTTCAACCACCCACTCGACTTCACGCATGATGGAGGAGAGGTTATCTTTAATTTACCCAACGGGTTGCAAGCTTACTACTTGGCCAATGCAATTGGTTTTCGTTTGGACGAAGCACCAATCAATATTGTATCCAACCCCGCCGCGAGTGATCCAACAGTACGCAACGGGATTTCCTGTTTCGGTTGCCATACGGAGGGTATGAAGACATTTGACGACCAAGTGCGTGCTGTGATAGAGAGTAAAACCAACCCAACTTACGACAAAGCACAAGCGTTGCGCCTCTACGTCGAGCAGTCAGAGATGGACACGCTCTTGCAGGGGGATATGGAGAGGTACAAGGAGGCATTGGAAGCAACGGGTGGTATGTTTGATGACATTGAACCAATTTCCCGTTTCCACGAAGCGTTCCATGGACCGGTGGACGCTGCATACGCCGCTGCTGTAGTCGGTTTAGAAACCGAAGCCTTCTTGGCAACGATTCGAGAGAATGTGGGGTTACAGAACGCAGGCTTGCTGGTGTTAGACAGTGCAAGCGGGAGTATGAAACGGGACGCATGGACATCAAATTTTCGGGATATAGTTTTCGCGCTGAATTTCCCGACGGCCGTCGTGGTGCCTCCCATTGTAACACCACCAGAACAGAAACCGGAGGCCGTTGTTCAGATTCCAGATACGAACCTGCGTGCGGCAATCGCGGAAGCACTTGGTAAAGGTCCCAATACACCTATTACTGTGGAGGAGATGGAGGGATTGGGAAGACTTGTAGCGAGGAATAGGAGTATTCGTGATTTGACAGGTATTCAGTTTGCAACCAATCTGCGGCTTTTACGATTTGATGATAATGAGATTTCTGACCTATCCCCCCTTGCAGGTTTAATAAACCTCCGTGAACTGAGGCTGGACCACAACTTCCAGCCGTCCGATCTATCCCCGCTTGCAGGATTAATTAATCTGGAGGTTTTAGATTTTACTTTTAACGTATCCGATCTATCCCCGCTTGCAGGGCTAATCAATTTGGAGTATTTACATTTCACCGACACAAATGTATCCGATTTCTCACCACTGGCAGGACTCATTAACTTAGAGTCTTTAGGATTCAACCGCACGCCCGGCATATCCGATATATCCCCACTTGCAGGACTAGTCAACTTGAAATTCATCGGCAGTTGGGGAAACGCTATATCCGATTTATCGCCCCTTGCGGGACTAACAAAATTGGAGATGATAAATTTTTGTGGCGGTAATATATCCGACCTTACGCCGCTTGCGGGATTAACAGGCTTGAAAGAACTGTATCTTGCCCGCCAAGAAATATCAGATATCTCCCCACTTGCGAACTTAACCGGATTAACCCGTCTGGATCTTCATAATAATGACGTCTCGGACATCTCTCCACTTGCGAAGCTCACCCAGTTGAAATGGTTAGAACTTCGCGCAACTAACATCTCGGACATCTCTCCACTTGCAAGGTTATCCCAACTGGAATGGTTAGATCTTCACCAAAACAACATATCAAGTGTCTCTCCCCTTGTGAATTTAACCCAATTGAGATGGCTAAATCTTGCTCATAACAACATCGCTGACCTTTCGCCTCTGGACGGGTTACGGGAGAATATAACACTTACTTTTTATGATAATCCGGCATTCCCAAAAGGGGGACCGAAGATCGAAGGTCCGTGGCTATGGGTCGTGTTACCAGACACAACGGGCGAGAATGTGAATGACACCGATTGGTTATCAGAGGCGAGTGGCGGTGAGGTGACGGAGGTAGAGATTGCGACCCACGGGGCAACAGAGGGAAACTTGGTCGGAGATAGCGTGTGGACTTTCCACAGACTCCCACCTACAGGGTGGAATAACATTGAAGATATGCTGAAACAGACAATTCCTAACGGAACTGTCTACGGCACTGTGTCTCTGCATTCACCACGGGAACAGGAAACAACGATGTATGTCGGTGGCGATCGCGGGGCAAGGGTCTGGCTCAATGGGCCTTTGATTTATGAACGTCTCAAACGGAATCGTCATGATAGTGAGGATTACACCGATTTCTTCCCAGTCACGCTGAAGCAGGGGCGAAACGTTCTGTTAGTCGCGGTTCACACACGGAGTAACGGCTTCTTTGGGTTTGAACCCGACACGGAATATACGGTGGCAAATCCCAGTGTCGGCCACGTTTTTTCCCAAACACCAATTCATACAGGCGATACCTTTACCTTCGACATTCGCGCTGAAAATGTCTTCGACTTGGCGGGATGGCAGTTTGATATTGCGTTTGATCCTACCGTCCTTGAAGCGATTGAGGTGACCGAAGGCGATTTCTTGAAGATTGACAGCGGAAACACTTTCTTCCGAGGTGGCAGCATTGATAATGCAGCCGGTAAAATTACGGGACTCAGTGCTATACGCCTGTCCACCCAAGGTGTGACCGGCACCGGCACTGTGCTTCAGGTAAAATTCAAGGCAAAGTCGTCCGGCGAAACAGAGCTGACACTGCAAAACTTTGAATTCGCTAGCATTACCGGGGAACACATCCCAGCAGTACCTCAACAGATTTACATCACTGTGGAGGAACAACTGGCAACCGGGGATGTGAATAGAGATGGAAGGGTCAGTATCCTAGACCTAGTTCTCATCGCACAGCAGTTTGGTCAAAGGGTGCCCGCCGACTCCCCGGTGGATCTCAACGGCGATGGCATCGTCAGCATTCTCGACCTCGTCCTCGCAATACGGGAGATGGGCAATACCACAGCACTCGCTCCAGCGGCAGCTGAAGCAGCGGGACTAGATCCTGCGATGATAGAAGCGTGGATAGCACAGGCACGATTGGAAGATGATGGCTCGCTTGTCTTCAAGCAGGGCATAGAATTTCTTGAAAGTCTATTAGCCTCACTGATACCAAAAGAAACCGCGCTGCTCCGTAACTATCCAAATCCGTTTAACCCAGAGACATGGATACCGTATCAATTGGCAGAGTCAGCAAACGTAACACTGATGGTTTATGATATGAACGGGCGGTTAATTCGGCGTTTGGCGTTAGGGTATCAAGCAGCGGGTATGTATCAGAGCCGAGGTCGTGCGGCGTATTGGGATGGGCGGAATCAGCTTGGAGAATCTGTTGCCAGTGGTCTCTATTTCTACACACTGACGGCGGGAGAGTTCTCAGCGACGCGGCGAATGCTGATTCTGAAGTAAGGCAAATTTGCATCCCCACTTTGGGTGTATGAGATAATAAAACGTAGGAGGAGGAACTCATGGACTTAACATCTGTTTCCACAACCGAAGCAACGAAAAAGAAAATCTCCTTTGAAGACTACCTGCTGATGCCTGAAATCAACCATCCGTATGAGATTATTGATGGAGAATTTATGCCGTCACCAGCCCCGCTACCTGTGCATCAAAGAATAGCTTTGAACATTGTTATGGCACTTAACCCACATGTGCAAGCGCAAGATCTTGGCGTAGTGTTTTACGCGCCAGTCGATATTATCGTTCAGCGCCATCCATTGCGTACCCGTCAACCCGATGTGTTGTTTATTCATAAAGACAGGCTCCCCGGCACCGGTTTTGATGCGATTGAAGAACTACAAATTCTTGAAATTGCACCGGATCTGGTCGTCGAAGTGCTTTCATCATCGGACACTGCAAAAGTGCTGTCAGGGAAATTATCAGATTACCAGCGGATTGGTGTCAAGGAGTGTTGGCTAGTCAGCCGTGAATCCCGATCCGTTGAGGTCTTGCAATTAACGAACGAACAATTCCAACGGTTGGGGCATGTTGGTCTCGGCGAAACCATTCAAAGCCAAGTCCTTCCAGACTTGCGACTGACTGTGAACACGATTTTTACCTGATACCGTGTAACTCCTAACTTATTGCTTTTGCCCTGTTGGGGTGGGAGCCGAGATGTGAATCTCGACCTACTTTACAGGAGGTTGGTGGCGATTGGATATTCTATGAACATTTCATTGTCCCAATAAGGGAAGCGTTCAATTTGCTATGAGAAAACTCATCATTACCCCAATGAAGGAAGAGTTAGAGTTCCTTTTACAAAGTTGTACCAAGGCCGAGTTCTACGCCAAGAGTGCTATGGTCGGCAGGCTTCCAGTTGTACGAATTCCCGATTTGGATGTTACACTGGCGCGCGGTGGATTGGGCAAGGTTCAGTTTGCTGTCCAAACACAGCACTTGCTGGATACTTGCAGTGATTGGGATTTAATTGTTTGTACTGGCGCGGCTGGTGCATTAGCCGACGAAGTGTCTGTTGGAGATGTTGTTGTGGCAACTACAACTGTGGAACACGATTACAATAACAAATTTAATAAACGTGCCCTTCCGAAATTCGACGGTGCACAAGCCGCAATAGCGGATCTTAAATCTGTGTCATACTCAACCGACACGTTCAACGTCCACTTCGGTCCCATAGCGAGTGGAGATGAAGATGTGGTAGAAACCGAAAGGAAAAGAATGCTCCACGAATCCACAGGGGCACTCGCCGTAGCGTGGGAAGGAGCCGGTGGAGCAAAGGCGTGTGCGTTCAGCCGTATTCCGTTTGTTGAGATTCGGGGCGTAACCGACACAGCGGATCACAACGCGGCATCAGACTTTGAGGACAATTTGGGAGTTGCGATGAACAACCTCGCAGCGTTAATCATATCTTGGATAAATCAAGCCTAATAGAAGGGAGAGGGATGGATCATGAAAAAAATCGTGATTGTTGGACCGGGCGGACTCGGCGGGACGATTGCCGCCCTCTTAGCGCGACAAGAGGAATGCGATGTGACCATTGTGGGGCGTCCGGGCGCACATATTGATACGATTCATGAGCAGCGCGCCCTCCGTCTAACTGGACTTAAAGAATTTAACGTTCAGATCGATGCGACCGATGATCCCAAAAGTATTCAAGAATGCGACATCCTCATCTACACTGTAAAAGCCCAAGACACAGAAGCGGTGCTAACGACGACGAAGCATATACAGGTACGTGAGGGTGTTACTTCTCTCCAGAATGGCGTGGTGAAAGATGAGCTGTTGATTAATGCCTTTGGAAAGGAAAAAGTGATTGGCGGTCTTGCGGTCGTTGCAGGGGAGCGTCCAGTGCCGGGAACCGTAAATTGGACATACGATGGCGGCACACAGTTTGGGGAACTAGAGGGAGGCACATCGGGACGTGTAGACGAGATTGTGGGGCTTTTTGAACGGGCAGGGTTGATCACAGAGGCATCCGACGCTATCCTGTCCGCTACGTGGTCAAAGATGGTGGGTTGGATACCTATCGGGCTGCTTGCTACTCTTTCCAGACAGAATAACGCTGGTGTCATGTCCAACAGACACCTGGCTACAGAATATATCGGCATGGTCAGGGAACTTCAGGCGCTGGCTACAGCAAAAGAGATTCCTTTAATTGATCTCGGTCCCTACCATGTCAAAACGTGGTGTCAAGGCACCGCTGAAGAAGCGATCGAAAAGGTTTTAACATCGCCTTTATCTGGAAGCCAATCGACGCACTCCGCCCTCCAAGATATACAGAAAGGTATACCCACAGAATTTCAGGCGTGTGTCGGTCCCATACTTGAGGAGGCACGGGCACTTTCAATCTCCATGCAGCGAGTACAAATAATGTACGCCACACTTATGGCGTTGGAGGACACCCTGCAGCGCGGGTGAAATTTGTGTACTCAAAAAGGGTATCAGTATCCCCTGCTGTACATAAACTCAATCAGGCGACGACGACGAGGGCCCGCGGTCCTAACCAAGTGTTCCGGAAACTGCGACTGCCGCTCATTCCTACACATTTTTTTCCACCGCTCGCCATGATGGACGAGCCAGTCGACCTGCCAATCCTCGGTCGGTTTCGCGCCGAAAGTAAGCCCTAAAAATCGACGTCCCGGCTGCCCACCCCACGATGAATGCGCCAACTTCTGATTAAAAAAAATGATGTCCCCCGGACGGGTTTTGGTGGGAATTGCGCCGGGGAAGGCGGTTGGGGGAACACCAGCTGGGGTCAACGTATCGACGGCGGTGGGGTTTCCCATCCCTATCAGCGTCCGTATCGACTCGGCGTAACCTCGCTTGTGACTTCCCGGAAGCACCCACAGACACCCTGGCCCCTCGCTATGATCGTCCAGATACATAATCACCTTGAGCATCAAGTAGTCACTTGCTTTGCCTTCTTCCATCGGAATGACTGTGTCCTGGTGCCAATGGGAGTTTCCTGAATGCCGCTGGGCATCTGAGGCGATCAGCATGAAATCCTCACCCATCAGGTTTTCCAGCGTATCCAGAATTCGTGGGTCGTCAAGGTAGTGATGGCAGAACCCCTCATGTATGCTGAGTCCGGGATAACCCATTTGCCTTTCACCTGTGAAGGGACCACACTGGGCATCGCATCCTTCGTCAAACCAGTGTGAGAATTTTTGCATCTCCTCTGGTTCAAAGAGCCCTCGCCTGATAATGAATCCAAATGTATCAAAGTGTACTTTTTCTTCTTCTGGCGTCATGATTAACTCCCTTTTCATCCGTGAATAGATTGACCCATTTTTCGTGGTATGAGTTTCTCACAGGACTTATGCACTTCGATTGTAGTTGCCCGATTCATCGGGCGTTGGCAACGGTGTCCAGCGGCGATGAATCGCCGAACTACAGGGCTTTAACCATTTCGCTGCGTAAGTCCTATCTCAGTTTATTTGTAGTTTTTACCTAAACTGGTTCACTACCTCGACGGTTCGCAAGTGAGCGCGGTGTCAGGTCAAAGAATGTTTCGTGACCGTGGAAGAAACGATCCAACTCATCCACCATCAACTCAAAAAAGTGCGGATAGTCGTCGCCGGTATAAGAAGCGAAGTGCGGGGTCAGAAAGACATTGGGCAAGTTGATAATTTCGCTGTCGGGCGGAATCGGTTCTGGATCGAAAACGTCCAGTCCAGCGGTGATATCCCCACGTTTGAGACGTGCGATAAGCGCGTCGGGGTCAATGATTGGGCCCCGAGAGACGTTGACTAGTGCTGCGCCTGATTGAATTAGATTTAGTTCGCGTTCCCCAATCATCCGGCGTGTTCCCGGCGTCAGCGGCGCGACACAGACAATGACATCGCACTGCGACAGTAGGTTGTCCAGCGAGGTTTGTAGGAAACCGATAGCCTCCGCCATCTCCCGCGGTAGATAGGGATCATGCACCCAGATATCAACCTCAAAGGGGCGGAGGAACTTGATAAGGCGTCTGCCCATATTTCCACATCCGATCAATCCAACCCGCTTACCCGTGAGCAGTCCACCGGCAATATTGAGCGCGCCTCGGTCTGAAGTCGTCTCACCGGCGATAATGCGACGGAATTGTGCTCCTGCGTTGCGTAATGCAATCAGGATAAGTCCTAGCGCCCACTCTGAGACTGGATAGGAGGAACCGTTGGTGGTATCCACGGTGCGGATGCCCCGCTCCCACGCAGCTTCCAAATCAATCCGGCTGGCGAAACGATCGCCCTCCAATTCACCGATGATTTTTAGATTCGGCGCGGCATTCAAAACTTCCGGCGTAACTGTGGGACAGCCGTGGCACACAACCAGACCGTTGATGTCACCGACATGTTCAGAGAGTTCTGCTGCTGCTTCGGGGTTTTCATTCGTGGTGTAGATACTTCCGCCTTCGCAGGAGAACCACTTCCAATCAGCAAAGGTTTCAAGTCGTTCTATCTCGTCGGGTGGTAGGTAGGCATTGCGGACACGCTCATCGCAAGCTATCAGGACTTTGGGACGAAATGTCGTCATAGAGTATAGCCTCCGTTACTGTAATTTTGAGAATTTTTAGACAGATTTAATCTTCTGCAAAGGGAAAAGTGCCATCATAACCGAGTGCATCAAGCGTAACCTGGGGATGGCTGACAAAGCGGATACCGGGATACATCGGGTTCTGCTGGTAGTGAAAAACGATATTCCCACGAATCTCCCCTTCGGGATCGGGTCCTATTTTGGCACCTTGGTGGGGCAGATGACTGTAGAAGACCACCGCATCCCCGCTCATTGGATACAGGTTTATATGTGGCTGCTCGTCGCACCAACGCTGGAACGGATTGTTTCGATCGTCCCTGTACCAGAGATGTTCCCGAAGTTCTTCGGGAATCGGGCGATGACAGAGGTCTTTGACGAAGGTGAGTCGGGCTCGCTCCGGGGTGTTGTCTGTCAAGTAAAACGTGGTGTTCATGCAGAACCCTTGAACGAAACGACTCGCATCGACTTTCTCCTCCTGATACCAGTAATCGTAGAAATCCATGTGCCATTCCTGGGTGTAGTCGTCAGGATTGAGGTGTGCACGCACACTGCGGAGTTGGCATTGCTTTCCTAGCGTTGCCTTCAGGTATGGTGCAACACTCGGATGTGCAATAAGTGCTCGCGTCATCTCCGGTTCCTGCTCTAGCAACTGGTTATATGACACATTGCCGACGTTATTTCTGCGATCATATTCTCCGCGCTTGTAACGCCCATACAGGCTGTCTCGCCATTTCTGCACGGTTTCCATATCAAGGGCGTTTTTGATAAGTAGAAAACCAGCGCGCTCAAGTTGCGCTAGATTTTCTTCAAATGATTTGCCTTTGCTTTCACCCATTGGAGTAGCCTCACTTAATCCAAGTTGCTATCTATTGGAAATAGTTGATGTTATGTCAGTGTTTGTGATATAATCTATGATTAATTATCAAGATAATAAATTGTGAACGCAGTAGTAGAGGATATTTCTTTGATATAATTTAGCATATTTTGGAGCTCTAAACAATGAATCCAATAGTCTTGACTATCATCGGAACTGTTGCTTCAGTCGTAACCATGTTTATACTCATTATCAAGTTTGTAAAAGAACCTCTGGAAGAAAATATCAAAGAAGTCAAACAACAGTGTATTCATCTGACTTCTCAAATTGAAAGGGTTGATAAGAGAGTCGATACACTTAATGAAACACTCCTCAATCACTTCATGAGTAAAGACAGGGAAAACAACTGAACTGAAACCGCGAATCAACGCTATGTAATGGGCCAAATTGCCCCCATCTGCCATACGTCCAACGATCGCACAGCCGCCTTGCCACCGCGTGCAAAGAGCTGAACACCAAGACTATCCGGCCGAGCGGGATAGATGCGCTTCGCCAAGTAGTAGCGATCATTAGCGAAAACCTCCACCACCGTCCGATCCACGAATACTCGCAACTCTATAGACTCCCCGTAAGGGAGGTCAAACGTGCATCGTTCTGACTCACGATTGCTCACCTCTGAACTGATGCTAGACCGATTAGCGTCGAGTATCAACTCCCGAAGCGGGCGAATCTCTTCAGGAGCACGGTTGGCTGACCACGGGTTGAGGTTCAAACGGACGAGGGTTTGTTCTTCGCCATCCGGAGAACAACAAACTTTCAGACCGAACTCCTCGGCACTCTCCCACTCAAACACCGCTCGAATCTCTAACTGATCCCCTCTGATTTCATCAAGTTGACGATCTTCGTCTCCGTTCAATTGAATGTCAGAAAAGCGTGTGTGCTCACTCCGCAACGCTTCCAGTTCTGGCACAGGTTCCATGAGCAGATCGCCGTCATCGGATAACGACAGCACCATCGGGAGGGCAAACATTCCCGCCCAACCGGAGGCACGTTGGACGTAGCTATAGCGTGCTTCGTGGAGTCTGCCAAACAGAATACGCCTGCCTTTGTCATCCAGCAGTGTTAAGCCTTCATTGTAGACACCGGGACGACCTGCATCGCCAAGTGCCAGCCGTTTGTGACGCTCCGGGGTGAACCGTTGATTCGCATAAGTGCCGATGTAGAATTGCGCCCCACGCAGGTGACTAGTGAAGGACAGCAGATGCTTATCCCCCAAACGGAAAAAGTCGGGACAACCACAGTCCTCACCCCACTCTGTGAAAACGCCTCCGTCGTAGAAGGGATGCAAATACTCCCAATGGGCGAGGTCTTTGGAGGTGTACAGATACGCTGCATCCGGCGGAGCAGCACCGCTGTTGCCGGTCAGTGCATAGTAGGTATCCCCTTCGACCCAAGCACATGGGGCACCACCGATCCGAAATTCATCCCCTTCCTGCGGATTGGGGATAATCGGGTTCGCCGGATGTTTTTCCCAATTGATCAGCAAATCATCGTCGCTCGTAGCAAGACAGATACCGTCCGGCAAACCGTGATAGATAAATGTCGGCACCCCCTCTTTGTTGATAAACGCTGCGCCGCTGTAACATTGGTCACGGTCAGCACCCTCTGGACCGGGCGGCAACGCAATCGGGTGATCCGTCCAATGCACCAGATCCGCACTGGAGGCGTGCCCCCAATGTATCGTGCCGTGGAAAGCCCCATTAGGATTGTACTGGTAGAAGATGTGGTATCTGCCTTTCCAGAAAATGGTTCCGTTCGGATCGTTCATCCAGTTGGCTGGGCAAATAAAGTGGTATGCTGGACGGTATGGATCAGATGCCAATTTCAGACGGCGTGGATCGATGTCGCTCTGCGTCGATTCAGTCATCTATTTGTCCTCAGATATAGGTTGCTTGAAAGTAATTTCTTGGCTATTCGACTTCTATGTACTTTGACATGGATATCCTAGAATCGCCAGGGCTTCGGTAATCTCATCCAAGATAATCGGGTCATCAATTGTCGCCGGCATACGGTATTCAACCCCATCGGCGATCCGCTTCATGGTTCCGCGCAGAATCTTACCCGATCGCGTTTTGGGGAGCCGCTGCACTACAGTCGCGACTCGGAAGGAAGCGATGGGACCAATCTCCTGACGTACCATCTGGATAAGTTCTTGAATAATAGGATCTTCGGCGCGCTGAACGCCGGCTTTCAGGACAATGAAGCCTATCGGCACCTCCCCCTTGATCTCATCTGCGATACCCACAACGGCGCATTCAGCGACATCGGGATGGGACGCCAGAACTTCCTCCATCGCACCGGTCGAAAGGCGATGCCCCGCCACGTTGATGATGTCATCCGTGCGGCTCATGATCCAGAGGTAGTCGTCCTCATCCTTGTAGCCGGCGTCCGCTGTCAAATAGTAGCCCGAATAGGTGCTGAGATAAGAGGATTGATAGCCTTCGTCGTTGTTCCATAGCGTTGGAAGGCAGCCGGGCGGCAATGGCAATTTAATGACGATATTACCAATCTGGCTCGCTTCTACCTCCGCGCCATTGTCATCCAGCACACGCACATCGTAGCCCGGAACCGCCTTTGTGCAGGAGCCGGGCTTCACGGGAAACGCCTCAATGCCAATGCAGTTTGCGCCGACGGGCCAGCCGGTTTCCGTCTGCCACCAATGGTCAATCACCGGAACGTTGAGCTGTTCCTGCGCCCAGATTAGTGTGTCGGGATCACATCGCTCACCGGCGAGAAAGAGCGCCCGGAAACCGCTTAGGTCATATTTGCGGATATAATCACCGTTGGGATCCTCCCGTTTAATCGCGCGGAAAACGGTTGGTGCTGTGAAGAGGGTACTCACCCCATGCTTCGAAATGACGCGCCAGAATGCGCCGGGATCAGGGGTGCCAACTGGCTTGCCTTCGTACAGAACCGTCGTACAACCTCTGAAAAGGGGTGCATAGACGGTGTAAGAATGTCCAACAGCCCAACCGATGTCCGAAGCTGCCCAGTATACTTCGCCGGCATTCACGCCGTAGACGTTCTTTAGACTCCAATTGAGCGCAACCAAATGGCCGCCGTTGTCACGCACAACACCTTTCGGCACACCCGTTGTGCCCGAAGTGTAGAGGATATAAAGGGGATCTGTTGCGGCGACTGGTACGCAATCCACCGGGGTGGCACCGTCAACAACTTCCGACCAATCCAGATCACGACCAGCGACCATGGCTGCCCGTTCTTGAGGACGCTGTAGAATAATACACCGCGAAGGTTTTGTCGATGCGAGTTCAATGGCACTATCAAGTAGGGGCTTATATGCCACAATCCGGTCCACTTCGATGCCGCACGAAGCCGAGAGGATGAGTTTCGGTTTTGCATCGTCAATGCGGGTTGCCAATTCGTTGGCGGCAAAACCTCCGAAGACAACCGAGTGAACCGCACCGATCCGGGCACAGGCAAGCATGGCGATAACCGCCTCGGGCACCATAGGCATGTAGATAATCACGCGGTCCCCTTTCTCAACGCCTTGAGCGACAAGGACACCCGCAAAACGTGCGACTTCGTCCCGCAGTTCTCGGTAGGTGAAGGACTGGATGGTTTCTGTGACAGGGCTATCATAGATGAGTGCTGTCTGATCGGCACGTCCATTTTCGACATGGAGATCAAGGGCGTTGTAGCAGCTGTTGGTCAAGCCACCTGTAAACCATCGGTAGAAAGGCTTGTGTGAGTCATCAAGAACCGTATCCCACTTCTTGTACCAGTGGACATCTTCCGCTGCTTTCGCCCAGAAAGCATCTGGCTCGTTTAACGACTGTGCGTAGGTTTTCTCGTAGGTGTCAGACATAATTTCCGGCGCCTCCTTTCCAATCTTCAGAAAATAGGGAAGGATGGAAGATGGGAAGAAAGCGGCCGAACCGTCTCTTCCATCCTTGCTCAAAATTGCTTACTCTGGCAAATACAGCACGCGCATTCAAAGCTATAACCGTGGGTCGACAGGTTCGCTCTCTAACGCCAGAACGCCGAAGACGCATTCATGCACACGCTGAAGCGGCTCGCGCCGCACGAAACGTTCCAACGCTTCTATGCCGAGCGCGAACTCGCGGAGTGCCAACTGCCTTTTGATGCCCAAGTTACGTGATTTCAACCGGTCTAAGTTTTCAGGGAGTAAATATTCGGGACCGTAGATGATTCTCAGATATTCTCGTCCACGGCACTTGATCGCCGGTTGGACCAATCCTCGCGAGCCTCGCGTGTGGAAATCATACGGCTTGACCACCATTCCTTCACCACCCTGTTCTGTCAACGCCTCCCACCACTGAATCGCTCCACCCTGCGATGCTTCGTCCCCCACAGCCACAACGTGGTAAGCGGTGGCGTGAAGTAGGTCAGGGTCAGCATTGCACAACGCCTTCAGTGTTTCGAGGTGCCAACGGTGATCTTTGTCGGTGTAGACTTTGCCCTCTACCGCCAGCAGATGAAATGGTGCGAGCTTTAGATCATCGAGCGATGTCACCTCCCAACAGTACCCCCGATAAGCGTTGCGATAGCGTTCGACACTATCCTGTCGTTGGGCGATTTGCCCCTGCAGCTTCTGCACAGCCAGCCCTCGCGCTTCCGATTGTGTAAGAATCTCCGCAGCATGTTTAAGTGCAATCTGACCAGCGACACCGACCGGCGCGTACTGTTCCTTGATCAACTCCTGCGCTTTTGCAGACCACGGCATTAGTTCAGCGTCAAGACAAACCCAATCGGTTTCGTGCGTTTCCCAAAACTTAATTGCATCGAAGGCGGTGTGGAGCCGTTGGAGCAACGCGCTCTCCATTTCAGGGTCGTTAAAGAAAGGACGCCCCGTCCGTGTATAACAGACACCGATACTGGGTTCAATAAGTTTGCCCTCCGGCGATTTGTCGCTGTCAAATGTGGGTTGAATTGTGTTATTACCAATAATGCCGAATCGTTTCTGGGCAACCGTTTCATCGCGGCATAGCACAATAACGACACGCGAACCCATGTGCTTCTCTTCACAGATGACTTGCGATACACCTTCGTTGCGGAAGTAAGAGAACGCTTCCTCCGGGTGTTCGAGTATGTTTGGACGACGCGATGTTGCACTCGGCGACATTGTCGGCGGCAGATAGATAAGCCACTGTGGAGCAACCGCAAAGCGAGTCATCACTTCAAGCGCGGCAGCGGCATTTTCTTCACGGACAACTACATTCCCTATCAGCCGTGTGGGGATCATCAATTTTTGTAAGTAGTCAGCGATATTGAGCAGGTCATCGTGTGATTGCTGCGCGGTCAACTGTGGGGCCTCCGGTTCAGGCTCAAGAAACGGGCGCACAGGTTCGGAATAGACCCGCTGCGCCGCGACGGACACCAATTCCTTTTCGGGATAGCGCAGTGCCGTTAGCTTGCCTCCGAACACGCAGCCGGTGTCAATGTTGATGGTGTAGTTGAGCCATTCGGGTTCAGGTACGGGGGTATGACCGTAAACAACGGTTGCACTGCCTCGATACGCCGATGCCCAGTCGAACCGGACAGGCAGCCCAAACGCATCAATCTCGCCGGTTGTCTCGCCGTAAAGCGCGAACTCACGCACCGCTCCTGATGCCCGCCCTTGCATCTCCTCCTTCATCCCCGCGTGTGCGACGACCAGTTTGCCATCGTCGAGAAAATAGTGACTCACAAGGCCGTCCAGAAACGCGATAACCTTTTCCTTAAACCTTTCTCGCTTATCATCAGGGAGCGCGTCCAACTCCGCAAGTGTCTCGGCAAGTCCATGCACGATTGGAGTCTCAGAACTTTTTCTCCGACGGCGACCTCCATGCGAAAATTTTCCGGTCTCGTTTCGCTCACGTAACTTCCGAATCAATTTTATGTCATGATTTCCCGGTACGCATAACGCACTGCCCGCCTCGCACATTCCCATGATCAGTTCCAGCGTGTCCACGATGCGCGGACCTCTATCAACCAGATCGCCCAAAAAGAAAGCGCGTCGGTCTTGGGGGTGGACGAATATCCCACTCTCGTTTCGGACGTAACCGAGTACACCGAGCAATTCTTCTAATTCGTCACAGCAACCGTGTAAATCGCCGATGATGTCAAAAGGACCGGAATCGTCTTGACGATCTGTCCAGAGCCGTTGTCGCTCGATGCGAATCGAATCAATTTCTTCCTCACTACGCAGGCGATAAATGTAGCGAAAACCTTCCTTCCCTAATCTGCCTACGGATCGACGCAATTGCTGGATGTGCCCACGAATCACGCTTCGCGGCAGATGCCGATCGGGGCGTGCTTGATTACGTGCGGTGCAGACGTTTTGCGGCGGCTCTAACACGATAGCGATCGGCAGGACATGATACGCTCGCGCTAAATCGACAAACGGCTTACGATCTTCGGGTTTCAGGTTTGTAGCATCCACAACCACCAATCGTCTCGCCGCCAACCGCTTGACAGCGATATAATTCAACACATCAAAAGCCGCCTCCGTCGCATCCATGTCATTCTCATCGTCCGACACCAACCCACGGCAGACATCGGAGGACAAGATCTCCGTCGGCTTAAAATGCCTGCGGGCAAAGGTGCTTTTACCTGCACTCGATGCACCAATCAGTAGGACAAGGGATAGTTCTGGAATGGTAATGGTTTTGGGTTCATTCATGGTCGTGCTCTTGATCCCCAAATAGAATTATAGTGAATCCTAAAAATATAGGACTTACGCAGTTGGTTCATAAGTCCCCCTGATAAGGGGGATTTAGGGGGTTGGTTGTACATTGGGAGCGCCCCATTAATTCTAAAATCTACTATAAATCAATCATGTAGCTGTTCAAACACCGCCATTTGCGTCGGCGGACCGAGTGCTTCGTCTGCTTCACCGATTGGAACGAACCTCACGGTGTAATCAAATTGCGCCGCGACATCTTCTGCCCATGTCCGAAACTCGGAACGCTCCCATTCAAAGCGATGGTCAGGGTGGCGAAAGTTGCCCGCAGGCAAAGATTCAAAGCGGACGTTATATTCTCGATTCGGTGTCGTGACGATGACACAGCCCGGACGGGTATATGCGAAGACAACCCGCTCCAAAGCCCTCAAACGGGGTGCATCTAGGTGTTCAATGACCTCGACCAGCACGGCGGCATCAAAGCCGTGTAGGCGGTCATCCCGATAGGTCAAAGCACCGTGAAGAAGTGACACCCGCTCTCGGCGTTTCGGGTAGCGGTCAAGATGTAGCCGTCTTGCAGCACGTTCTAAGGCTTGTGCAGAAACATCCACCCCGACCAGCTTTTCAAAGTGTGCGTCTTTCATCAGCATGATGAGCAGTTTTCCCTCGCCGCAGCCCAGGTCGAGCACCCGTCTTGCACCACACTGCTTCAATGCCTCCAACACCGCCTCCAATCGCAGTTCATTCAATCGTACCGGCACTTCCAAAGCTTCTTCCGCAGCGGCGTACCTTTCCGCCGTTGCATCGGTCCCTACTGCGTCCTCCTGCAACTGTGCCAATGCCTCGCGCACCAATGAACGCTGATATTTGAGGTATCGCTCAGTGATGAGATCCCGTTCTGGGTGTGTAGGTAGCCACCTCTCTCCCCGCCGCAGCAGTTTCTCCACTTCGTCCTCACCAACGTAATAATGTTTGTCATCATCCAAAACAGGTACAAGCACGTAAAGGTGCGATAGGAGTGCTTGCAGGCTACAGGTCGCTTTCAGGGTCACCGTGAAGTAGGGTGAGGTTCCCCACTGCGGGAATTGATCATCAAGCGCGTGCGGCGTTACCTCTACCTGATAACCGAGCGGTTCAAACAACCGCCGAAGCACTGTCTCGCCCCCACGACACGGCAGGACAGCGATGTTTACCTCAAACGGTATTGCTTCGGCCACCCGGTCAGGTAGATCTTTGCAGTGCCCGGCTAACGCGGTTCCGAACACCTGCGAGATTGCTACACTCAAAAATGATGATGCCACGTAAGGGCGGTCATTTACATAAGCTCCTAACGTACCACCGCTGCCTCTCCCGTGCCTACGGACTAGCGCGACAGGGTCAACTTCAAGCAGCATCGCTGCCGTGCAACGCGTCTCGCTTACCTCCGGATAAAAAACATGGACCTTTCCAAATTTCAACCCAAAGACTTGCACCCGTGCCGGATGCTTGTGAAGCAGAAAGCTAAGGTCAGCCGCCTGATGTCCCCTCATTGTAATTGTGAATAACATGGCAATTCCCCAAAGAACAAAGCCTTGTATGCTTTCAAGTATCTAAATTCCTTTTCTCTAGCAACCGCTTGACGAATGCAGCATGTTCATCTGTCTCCAATCCCTTCTGTAACTCAGACAAAACTGCTGCGAGATCGCCTTCCATGAGTGCCTTGACTGCTAGACGTAGACCGGGCAATGTTTGGCTTTCTATCAGTCCCTCCGCATCGGGCACCATCGGCACGTATTCCTCATTGACAAGACGGAACCAATCGAGCCGCTCCTCCTGTGTCTGCCACACGATATACTCCGCTACCCCGTTACGGAGATAGGCTTCTAACTTCTCGTGCAAATCGTAGTCCGCGCTTGTCCCGGCAATTTCGACAATCAATTCCGGCGCACCTTCAATATAGCCCTTGTCATTGAGAAAGGAGGTGCCGTTTTCATCAATCCGGAGCAACCCATCGGGCTGCACCTCGTTGTTGGGGTCAAGGTGAACCGTTGCATTATCAGCGCACTGAACCCCTGGCGTTGCCGCGCAATAGACGCCAAGCCACGTCATAATCCGGGCATGGGGGCCGCCATGAATATCGGCTCTTACAGGTGAACCTATGTAGACAATTCCTTCAATCAGTTCCGCTTTCTTCAAGCGCGGCATTGCTTCATAACGCCGCTCAAATTCGTCCCGTGTCAGTTGCTCTCCATGCTTCAGCGGTGATGGCGGAGCTTTTTTATTTTCTACAACGTATGGAGATTGTTGGGCATGGGCTTCCCTCGGTCTTGAAGCAGGGCTTTCGTTATGTTCGACTTGATCTTTATCTTTTGCCGCTGTTTCAACAGTCATGATAAAGTTCCCTCCAATCTGATTTCTGATTCAACCCTAGGGCGGTTCTATTGTACATCATCAATCTGATGCTTCTGCATCAGTTGTTTCAGTGATTCAAGCGGGGTACTCAGTTGGCGAGCGACATCTTCCAGTTCACCCTGACACTGTTCATACACATCCATAAGGATCTGTTTTTCAACTTGAGCTAGCCGATTCGAGAGAGTTTCTCCATCACCGGCGCGTGAATAGGCGGTAAGAATCTCCTGGGGCAGATGGTGTGGAGAGATGGTGTCTCCATCAACTTTATACGTGATACGCTCTATAACATATTTGAGTTCACGGACATTACCGGGCCAATCGTATGCGTGCAAGTGTTCCAGAGTCTCAGGTGCCAATCTTTTGGGTTTGATATCAGCCACCTCCCCTGCAAGACGCTCCATGAAATGATAGCACAACAGCTCAATATCCTCTTTCCGATCACGCAACGGCGGCAGCCAAATTGTTTCAAACGCAAGCCTATCATATAGATCCGCCCGAAATTTGCCTACCTCTATATCCGCCTCCATGTCGCTATTAGTCGCAGCAATCACCCGCACATCAACCTTTATCGTCTTTGTGCCGCCGACCCGTTCAAACTGCTGGTATTCCAACACACGCAGGATCTTCTGCTGAAATTCAACCGACATATTACCGATTTCGTCCAGAAAGAGCGTTCCTCTATCTGCCAGCACAAAGCGTCCTTCGCGGAACGATGAATTTGTAAAAGCGTTATCTTCCTGCCCAAAGAGTTCACATTCCAGTAGCCCTTCTGCCAGCGCTGCACAGTTAATTGTGATAAAGGGGCGTTTTTGGCGGTCACTGTTATTATGGATTGCAGCAGCGACCAGTTCCTTGCCGGTTCCACGTTCACCACGAATCAGGACGGGCCTTGGGATAGAAGCCACTTCCGCGATCTGTTGGTGTACCTGTTGAATAGCTCGGCTTTTGCCAACAATATTGTATCGCCCCTTCAATTCCTCACGATAAAACTCGCGCTCTCGACGCAGCCGTTTGTTATCGATTGTGGCGCGAATCAGGTGGTTGAGCCGGGTAAGGGCGAGTTCCATATTTTCTTCAATGTAGAAATCCTTTTCGACATATTCCTGAGCCCCTAGCTTAATCGCTTCGACAGCAGTTGAGATAGTGCCCTTGCCCGTTAGGATGACGACCGGCAGAGAGGGGTTGATTTTCTTGATTTCTTCCAAGCCAGCAAGACCATTTGTCTGTCCTTCACCAAAATCGAGGTCAAGGATAACGAGATCAAAGGCATCGGGGCTTTTAGAGACCATCTCCAACCCTTCCTCCACAGTGCCAACCGCCACTGGCTCTGCACCGCGCTGTTCGAGTAGGTCTGTCAGTAAATCTTGCATTGCCGTTTGATCATCGACAACTAAAATCCGTTCTGCCATTTTCCACATCTCCTGTACAGTTTTCTCGGTACTATAGCACTTCGCGCGCGAAGGTGTACGCGCCTCTCAACCAAGAGGCATAATAGAGTCCGTTGGCGTAGAGAAAGTAGACACCCTTCAAGCCAATTACACCCAATAGACAGATTAGTGAGAGGGTAATAAGGATAACATCCCCCTGCCGTGTTTTCAACTCGCGTAGAGAGGTGCGATGGGTAGCATCAGGAGAAAATGCACGACTCTCCACGGCTTCGCTGAGATGCGTTGCCCGCCGGATGTTATTAGTCAAGATTGGACGTAAACTGTTTAAGATTCCACTGATGGTATGAAAGAGATTGAGTCGCAAGTAACGAAAACCGCGTAACCGCTGTGAGCGAATTACAGTTTGCGCCTCTGAACCGATGAGCGGAATGTAGCGCAATCCTGTCGTCACCATAAATGCGAGACTGTATGGAACACGCAGCTTCACAAGGGCAAGCAGGAGATCGCGGGGTTGGGTTGTCCAGATAATAAAACAGCTGATCGTCAACATTGTATTGAAACGCAAAGATTGAACTGCGCCGTGAAACAGACCCTCACGATAGAGATGAATTCCCCCCGTCAACTCCCCGATTACAGGAACATCTTTATGGATCAGCGTAAAAATGACGGTTCGAGGAAATTGATTATAAAAGATTCCTTGGCTGTAAATCAACCCCCATGTCCCTAATCCGACAAAAAGGATGAGCAGACGAATCTGGCGCCATGACGGCGGGATTGACGCTTGGAAGCAGAGGCTTACCAGAAAACATACAAGCAGGGCAATTGGACTATCGAGCAAAATGACCAGACAGCTAACGATTGCGAGGAGGAGGATTTTCGTGTGAGGATGAAGTTTTGTCATTTTGGGGCCTCTGTAGTTGCATCGTCAGTGGTGGGACAAGCGACGCCTGTTCTAAGCGTTCAGGATTTGCAAAAGCGGTGTCAGGTGTTCCATCGAAGATGAGTTCTCCGCGATGAAGCAGCAATACTCGACTCGCGTATTCTAGTGTGAGGCGCGCATCGTGGGTACAGAAGATCACTGTTCTGTTCTGTGCCTTTGTAGTGTTGTTAAGCATCTGCATAAGTTGTTGCAGGTGATAGTAATCCTGACCCGTTGTCGGTTCATCAAGAAGGAGAAGATCCGGATAAAGGGAAAAACTCGCAGCGACTGCGGTGCGTTGGCGCTGCCCTCGTGAAAGTGCGTAAGGTGCTTCCGCTTTGAGGATTTCCAAGTCAAACATCAACAAGATCTCTTCGAGTCGTTCCTCTACTTCCTGACGGGATAGCCTGAAGTTCTTTGGACCGAAAGCCACCTCCTCGGATACGGTTGATGCTTGCAGCAATAGGTCCGGATTTTGGAAAACAATCCCCACTTGACCCGCAAGATGGCGTGGCTTACAACGCCGGGTATCCTGATCCTTGACG
Organism: Candidatus Poribacteria bacterium; assembly: GCA_003635265.1. GTDB lineage: Bacteria > Poribacteria > WGA-4E > WGA-4E > PCPOR2b > PCPOR2b. Next base: position 60,185 of record PYIZ01000044.1, on the reverse strand, counting down.
AAGACCTGTCCCTCTGATGGGCGTAGGAGTGCAATCAGATGTAAAAGCAACGTTGTCTTCCCTGATCCGTTTGCTCCCATAATCGCGATGACCTCACCACCCTTAATTTGAAAGGAGATATTTTTCAGGACATCAACAGAAGTCTGTGGATAACGAAAAGAGAGATTTTGAACCTCTGCCAAAATGCTATCAGGATTGGAGGGAGTGGTTTGAGTTGGAACAGGCGTTGGATCCGTTGATGAGGCGTTAGAACTGATAAGACCGCTAGATAGTTTATCCCGATGAGATCGAGGTTGCGTTGAATCCGGAGTTGAGTTTACAAAAAGCTGTGCGGCGTGGTTCAGAGTCAATGGGCGCTCAGAATAGCCGAGCTGTTCTGCAACTTGCGCGAGTTCTGGAACCTGCACACCGAGTTGGGAGTAACGCTCAAGATCTGTAAACGCTTGATCTATCGGCAAGTTGGAAACCAGCTTACCGTCATTCATAAGCCACACCCGGCTACACAGCGGTGCTATCTCATTGACCTGATGTCCCGCAACAATAACGGTAATCCCGAGCTTTCTATTCAACTCACGGATAATTTTAAGGATGTCATGAGTGGCTTGTGGGTCGAGATAGCTGGTCGGTTCGTCGAGCAAAAGGATTTGTGGTTGCATTGCGCAGACGCACGCAAGAGCAACTCGTTGTTTCTGTCCACTTGATAGCGCAGCGATTTGACGATTCCTGAATCCAGCAAGTCCGACCTGCGCCAATGCAGAATCAATTCGGCGATCGATTTCGTGGGAGGAAAGTCCTAGATTCTCTAATCCAAATGCGATTTCATCTTCTACGATGATGCAAAAGAGTTGCTCTTCAGGATTCTGGAATAACAGCCCTACTTGTTGGCATGTCACAGCGATTGGCTGCTCGGAAACCCCTGTACCGTTGACACGGACGTTACCAGTCAACTTTCCTCCTGAAGCGTGAGGAATCAAGCCATTTAACGTCCGTAGAAGTGTTGATTTGCCGCAGCCCGTGGGACCTGTGAGCAGAATAAACGCTTTGGGGTTAACCCTGGCATCTATTCCGCGTAAAGTTGGCGTATTGCGACTGGGGTAGGTGAAGTGGAGATTTTCAATTTCGATGCTGCCCATGGTTTCGAGAGGTATAACTTAGACAGACTAGTCGAAACTCTTGATTTCGATTGGGACTGGACCCACAAGTTGATCCAAGTGAGATTTTACAGATTCTTGGAAAGAGATGAGCGAATCGCGGATGCCATATCTAAAATCTTTATGAATCCGCTCGTATTGTGCATGGACGCGTGCCAAAAGTTCACCCGCATGCTCACCAACTTCACTGATTCGATCGCCGCCCGCTCTGGCGAACCGGGAAACGGTTTCCTTAAATGCACCGAACTCAGCCTCCAGATAGTGCTTGAACACAGATTTTTGGAAGGCATCAAGCGCGTCACGCACATTATATCTAAAGTCTTCATGGATGTCTTCATATTGTGCATAAACACGGGCTAGGAGTTCTTGTGCATGCGAACGAATCTCGCCAATGCGACTCACGCCTGCTCTAACAAGTCCCTCGGAATCCCGATGCGATTGGGGGTCAGACACAATCTCCTCAAAGGCACTAATCTCTTGCGTCAGATACTGCTTGAAATTATCGACAGCAACCGTCTGACTGGTCATTTTCTCGAAATGATACCCGTGGATGGCGAGACGTATCGCTTTATCGAGCATACTTGGGTAATCTTTGATCACGTTTATCAAGAAGCGAAGGTACGCTGGGCCCTGTTTGGAGAAAAGTTGTCGTTTAAGAGACCGAGCGACAGCCATTAACTCCATCTTGCCAATCTTTTGTCCCGAATGTTTGACCGGCTTTAGATTCTTAATCAACGTGAGGCAGCGTTCAAAATAGTTCTCCAAGGTCGGGTCGTACAGGGTGGAAACGACCCGTCTATATTCAGCAATAAGATGTTCTCGTGGAAGTTCGGGCACAAAATTTAACGTGATGTCAGTGTTGTTTCCTGTGGATTCGTCGAGCAGGCGCCCTTCACTTTGGAGCCGATGATAGAGATTGGTCTCTTTCAAAGCGGTCAGCAAGCCTGCCATCGCCATAGGAACACCGGCTTCTTGAATAAACCGAATATGCGAATCAAATTCTTTGTCCCCATCCATGCCGATAATGAAACCCCCCGTCACTTCTATGCCACTGTTTTGTATTGTGCGAATTGCACGGAGTAAATAGCTGCCTGCATCTTCTTCTTTGTTGGTATTCTGTTTCTTCTTGGTCATCAACAGCGCATCTTCATTCGGGCTTTCGATCCCCAAGAATACCATGTCAAAGCCGGCATCGCTCATCGCATCGAGCATCTCTGGAATTTCGACGAGGTTCACGCTGGCTTCGGTGAACAGCTTGAACGGAAAATCCCTTTCCTTTTGATACGAGATCACTTCAGGGAGCAGACGCATCGCATCCCGCTTATTCCCGATAAAATTGTCATCAACTACAAAGAGTGATCCCTGCCAACCGAGCCGGTAAAGCATATCAAACTCTGTCAGCATCTGCTCATTGCTCTTGGTACGTGGCACACGACCAAACAGTTTGGTAATATCGCAAAACTCGCAGTCAAAGGGACATCCACGCGAAAATTGAAGTGCCATTGAACCGTAGTCATGTATATTAATAAGATCATAACGGGGCGGGGGTGTTATTGTGACATCCGGCTTTCTCTTTTCCTTGTATACATCTTTGGCAGCTCCCGCCTCGAAATCTGTGAGAAAATCCTCAAATATTTCTTCCACCTCACCAAAGAAAAAGTGATCAACCTCTCCCTCTGCTTCCTCTCTTATATTGTCATGATAGGAAGTTGGGTGGGGTCCACCAGCGACGATAGGAACTCCAGCCCGGTTACATCGCTGAATGACTTCATACAGTGATTCTTTTTGGACAACCATCGTGGATGTTAAGACGACGTCCGCCCAATCGATGTCCGCATCTGTCAAGGTATTAACATTCATATCAACGACTTTGAGTTGATAATTCTTCGGGAACATCCCAGCAACAGTCAACAATCCGAGCGGCGGCATAGCCGATTTTTTGCCCGCAAAGTCCAAGGCATATTTATAGCCCCAATACGATGGCGGAAACTCGGGATAAACAAAAAGGGCATTCGGCATGTGAATCAATCTCCAATTATGTGTGTAATTTGTGAAATTTATTTAATCAAGCGATTAATTCTATCACAATTCAACATTTAAGGCAATAAGAAAAAACGAATAGGTTGATTTCTTAATATATGCAATCAACAATTCACGCTATTCCTGAATCCACGCTTCGTCGACTTCAACGTGCATAATGCTAGTACGTCGGTAGGTATAGGTGATATGGATGCCGCCATCATGGGTTTGGATAATGGCGGGATAGGAGTATTCACCCTCCTCGGTTTCGAGATGTTGTTTATATTCCCACGTTTCCCCTTCGTCGGTCGATAGCGCGACCGTTAGGGGTGTCCGCCCGCGTGGTGTGTCATTGTAGACGAGCGCGATGTTTCCGTTGTGTAAGCGCGCCATATCAACGCCACTGTTGGGGTTCGGCAGATCTGTCGGCTGCGCTGCCTCCCAAGTCCTTCCTAAATCTGTGGAGGTGGAACGCCAGATTTCCCCATCGCGACTGCGCATTAGCATTAGTAGGCTACCGTCAGTTCGTTCAACAACCGTTGGTTGGATGACTCCCTTCCGACTCGACACATCTCCATACGTGTCCCACGTTTCACCACCATTTCCAGAAATCATCACCATCGAATGCCAATTGCGTTCATCATAGACAGGCAGCAAGATTTCGCCGTTGGAGAGATAGATCGGTTTGTTGCGCGTCATCCATCCCAATTCCTCACGGAGCACAACACTTTCATCCCAACTATAGCCCATTGTACCTGACCGTTTATAATACATCTTGCACTGTGTCCAACGGTTGCCGTACATCGTAACGTAGAACAGCCAAATCTGATCATTTGTATCGGCGAACAAGACAGGATTGCCTTCGGAGCAGTCCGGGGTGTTCACAACCATTTCCGGGTCGATCCAGCCTTCGCTGCCGTAAAAACGACGCGAAGTAAATATTGCAACATCCTTCTCTCCCTCTCGTGATCCGGCATACCACGCAGCAAGCAGATCACCGTTGGGGAGTTCGGTGATTGTTGAGGCGTGACAGGAAGGGAAGTTGGGTTGCTGTTCAAAGATTTTTCCAGCACTGTACATTGTGTCAAGTTCTCCTAGGTAACACAGGTTACCACCTAATTACTTCGTTGGGCAGGGAATGAAAATGTAGCGGGTGGTTTTTCCGTTGCTCTCTCGTGTGAATTTTAGTATAATCGTGATGATTTCGACGTATTATAAACCTTTTCGCAAAATCATACAAGGAGAAAGAACAATGGCAAGAACAGGTAGAGCAGTGGTTGCTCATGGACAGGATTTTGATGTTCGTGAATATCCTGTGCCTGATCCGGCACCGAACACGGTGCTGTTACGGCAGGAATTGGCAGGGATCTGTGGAACAGATCTGCATAACTGGCAGAACGGATTCGATCGAGAAGTATTACTCGGTCACGAAAATGTCGGTGTCATTGATGCAATCGGTGAAGGCGTAAAAACAGACTATGTGGGAAATCCGATTCGTGAAGGCGATCGCGTCATCCTCGCTCCGGGGACAAGCTATGGAGCCTACGGCTTTCAATGGAATCCAGATGACGCCCCCCACTTTCGGGGTGGGTTTGCCGACTATATTTACCTCTCTTATCCGAACACCTGCTTCATCAAAACTAACGCCTCTCCAGAGGCTGCCGTTATGACAGAACCGTTCACAGTGGGTGTGCACGCAGTAATGCGCGGTCAGGTGCAGATTGGTGACACTGTGGTGGTTCAGGGTGCCGGGGCAATCGGGTTAGTTACGTTGATCTGTGCAAAGATCAGCGGTGCAGCGAAACTAATCGTCGTCGGCGGACCTGCGAGACGTTTGGAACTTGCGAAACGGATGGGTGCCGATGTCACAATCGACATTGAGGATGTGGCCTCTGTCGAGGAGCGCACGGAGTTGGTCAAATCAGAAACACCGCGCGGGGCAGGAGCGGATGTTGTATTTGAATGCGCAGGATTCTTACCCGCCACCCCAGAAGGCTTGGGCTATGTAAAGCAGAGTGGAACCTTCGTTGAGGTAGGACATTTTGTGGATATGGGCTCAATCGATTTCAATATCAATCAACTGCTGATGCGCAAAAATATCCGCCTTGAAGCGATCTGGGGTAGCCGCCCCGAACACTTTGTGCGTGGGTTGCCAATCCTTGAGAAAGACGAATTTCCGTTTGCCGATATGGTAAGCCATGAGTTGCCGCTTTCCCGCGTCCGTGATGGGTTTGACGCACTCAACGGAACCTACCGGCTCGAAGGGGATATGGTAATTAAGATTGCCGTCAGTTCCGAAGAATAGTATAAAAGTTACCACCTATGGCTTATGTAAAAGGAAAGTGCAAAATATCATAGATTTTTATGTCTGAAAAAGGACGAATTGTCTTTTTGTTCGCTGTCGCCCTAGGTTTCGCCACCGTGTCGATGCTAGCATTCGCCGAGGAAGGGAGCCATGCAGCGGAATTTCTCAGTCACGGCGTTGGTGCACGTGCCTTGGGCATGGGGAGCAGCTTCGTGTCAGTAGCAGACGATGCTACCGCAGCGTACTGGAATCCCGCTGGACTTGTTCAGATCCCAAGACGTGCCTTTGTCATGATGTATTCCGATTCCTTCGGTACAGGGCAGGGCGTTTTTTTAAGCAAGGGGTTGGTAGAATATAACTACATGGGTTACGCTCAACAGATCGAAGGCATCGGAAGCGCGGGCATCAGTTGGATCCGACTCGGCGTGGACGACATCCCCCACACCACTTTTGTGGATGTCAACGGCAATGGACGCTTAGGGGACTTTCTCGATAAGGATGGCGATGGGGTTAAGGATCCCGGTGAGTGGTACATCGATCGGCCGGAGGTGGCGGGATATTTCAGTAACGTAGACAATGCGCTGCTAATCTCTTATGCGCGTCGGATCCACCCAAGTCTTTCAATCGGTGGCAACCTGAAGTTGCTCAGACAATCACTCTTTGAAAGCAGCGGAAACGGCTTCGGGCTTGACATCGGGTTAATGTTCAAGCCGCTTGATGGACTCCACATTGGAGCGATGTTAGCAGATGCTACCGGCACACAGATCCACTGGAATACTGCTGACGAGCCGGTATTCACTCGCAATCGTCAGTTCCGAATCGGTCTGTCTTACCGCATTTCATTCCCGGTAATTGGCAAGGCGACGTTTGGTGTAGACTTGGCGACAGATCGGAAGGATCTCAAGGTAGATGGAGGGATCGAGAGCATTTTCCGTTTTGGCGGGGAGTATTGGCTGTTTAATGTAGTTGCGCTCCGCATTGGTGCAGAGGGAACTAGGCCTTCAACCGGTGCGGGTATACGCCTCCGTTTTGGCGAAACTGCGCTCTACGCAGATTACGCTTTCAACGCACATGACCTCGGAAGTTCACAACGGGTTTCGATCTCTGGATTGTTTTAACTCAGGTTGCTAGGTTCTGTTGACATTTCATCGCAATTAGACAATCAAGGGGACACACAAACGCCTGGTTCTTCGTAGAGGTTAGGTCTCCTAACCCGTTGTTCACACATCAGAGACGATTTTGGACTTCTGTAGGTCGATTTTCCAAAATCGACACTCCCTAGCACAGCGCGGGATAGTTTTGGCTCAATGAACCCGGCTTGTTGCACGCCACGCTGTGTATTTTGTCGAGATATGAATATAGACCTACAATCTATTTTTGTACCACGATCTGTTAGATTGTGATCTCAGCCTGCAAACTAACAGTTTGCGCTACTTATGGCAGATTACCTGATAATTACAGCGTTTGCCGAATGGGCAGCTTCAAAATGTCAACACGCCCCATACATTGAAATCCATCCGTTCAATTAACCAATGAACGAATTACTTTCACGTTTTACGCATTACGTTTCACGTAGTTATCGGACTTGTGCTCCCAGCGGCATATCCTTCTCAAGCGTCACCACAGCCAACTTTTTCCCACCTTCAGCCGCGAGCAGCATCCCCTGCGATTCGATACCCCTTATCTTGGCGGGTTGCAAATTAGCAACTATAATAATCTGTTTTCCAATAAGGTCTTCGGGCGTGTAATGTGCGGCGATGCCAGCAACGATTTGACGCTTCTCACTTCCGAGATCGACCTGTAACTTCAGGAGACGATCTGCGTTAGGAACTTTCTCGGCAGCGATCACTTCAGCGACACGCAGATCCAATTCCTGAAACTGATCGAAAGAGATTAGATTATCATCAACAGACTGTTCAGTTGAGGCAGGTTTTTCTTTAATTGCCTGCTTCGACTTCTTGGTATCCTTTCTTGGAAAAATTGGTTCAGGCTTTCCGAGTGTCAGTCCTGAAGGCAAGCCTCCCCACTCAGCCACCGTATCCAATCCTTGATCGTTGAAGCTCTCAGCCAGTCCAAGCTGTTGACGGATGCGATTGGCGGTGCCCGGCATGAAGGGAGAGATTAGAACAGCGACAACCCGCAGCGCTTCCATGCTGTTATAGAGGATTGTTCCCATACGCCCCTTTGTTTCTTCCGATCTTGCCAACGTCCAAACCTCCGTTTGCTGGATATAGCGGTTAATCCGCCGTACAAACTCCCAGATTGTTTCCAACGCCATATCGAAGACCAGTTCGTCCATCAGGGCATCGATCTTCTCAATCGTTTCACGCGCCATTTGTTGAATCTCGTCATCAAATTCACCCGATGTCGTCGGTTCAGGGATACCACCGAAGTTTTTGGAGACAAGACCCAGCGTCCGGTTAAGCAAGTTTCCAAGGTCGTTTGCGAGGTCAGCGTTATAACGGGCAGCAAGGCGGCTTGGTCGGTAATCGCCATCATTTCCGAAACTAAATTCCCGCAACAGGTAGTAACGGAAAGCATCCAACCCGTAGGTCCCGATGTCGGTGTCCATGTCAATGAAGATGCCAAGCGTTTTGCTCAAGGCTTCGCCATCCTTTGTCAAGAAGCCGTGGGCGACCACTTTTTTGGGAACTGGCAGGTTTACCGCCATTAGCATAGCGGGCCATATCAGGGCGTGGAAGCGCGCTATGTCCTTTGCCATCAGATGAACATCGGCGGGCCAGAATTTGTGAAATCTTTCTCCATCCTGGGCATAATCGAGCGCGGTGACATAGTTGCTCAAGGCTTCGATCCACACATAAGAGATGTGCTCTGTGTCGAACGGTAAGGGAATGCCCCAAGATACGGACGATCGTGAGATGCTCACATCCTCCAACCCTGACTCTAACACGTTTAACATCTCGTTGCGACGGCTCTCCGGTTGAATAAAGTCAGGATTGTCGTGGATATGTTTAATCAGCGGATCTTGATATTTTGAAAGCGCGAAGAAGTAGTTATCTTCCTCGACCCATTCCAAAGGTAAATTGTGGACTGGACAGATCTTATCCTCGGTCTGTTCCTTTTCAGTGAAAAAGCGTTCGCACGGACGGCAATAGAACCCTTCGTATTTGCCCTTGTATATATCTCCTGTTTCATAAAGCGAGTTAAGAAGTTTTCGGACACCGCTTTTGTGCAATTCGCTCGTTGTGCGCAGGAAGATGTCATAAGATACATTCAGTCTTTCCCAAAGCTTCGTGAACGTTGGAGCGATCTGATCGCAGTAAGCCTGTGGAGAGATGTTTTTCTGGTTAGCAATTTTTTGGATATTTTCCCCATGCTCGTCCACGCCGGTCAGAAAGAAAACCTCGTCCCCTTTGAGGCGATGGTATCTTGCAAGCACATCAGCAGCGATTGTTGTATACGCGTGTCCGGCGTGCGGCTCGGCGTTGGTGTAGTATATTGGCGTTGTAATGTAGAATGTACTCATGATTGTATTCCTTTTTGATAACAAACTTGCAGCACACCAGTATATCTTACTCAATTGACGTCTGCAAATTATGATTCACTAGCATTCTCATCGAAGATACACTGCTGTAATTCTTGATAAGCAGTAGTTCCCTCCGTGATGAATTTTGAGAGATTCAACTTGAACTGAACCTCACTGATGCTCGTTTGGATACCACAAAAGTTTTTAATACGCCCAATCTCATCTTTAACATTTTGATTGTTAATATCTGTGACAAAATTATCATAGTCTATTTCACTAAAAGTTAGCTTTTCAGACTTGCAGTACTTTGACAGGATTTCCTTGTCAAAGAGGTAGTTTTCTAGCTCCCGACGTTTGAGCACGCGATGATTAGGTGGATTGTTGGATAAGTAGCGCTCACGATCTGATTCATCGGCTAATTTACCCGACACCATATCGCGATCTTTGAGGACCAATATTTCTATTCCCTTGAACACCTTACTAAGGATTTGTATTGCAATATCACTTCGTTGGTCAAGTTCAGTATTTCCACCGCTTGATACAAAAACCGTATCGTCAAAGGTAGAGGAAAAAATATTTTCGTATACTTGTGCATCGAGTCCTTTTTCTATTCCGTGTATGCTTGGCTCTGCTTTTCCCTCACAGTAAACAATCCGATTTGGACCTACTAAATTTGTCAAGTCATCAAGTGCGGTTTCAAATATTCTCATCCAGTTTCGACGATTTGGTACTATCGGTTGAATGGTACGTGGTTGTGTAAAGTAGTCCTTGTCTGAAAAGTCTAGGATTTGGGACTTGTCTTTTAATTCGTTCTGCAACGCACGCATAAATCCGATGCTGTGAGTTGCAATCCAGAGTTGGCAACTTTCAGGAATTAGTTTGTCAATTTCGACAAGTAGTTTACGCTGTATAGCTGTGCTTAAATGCAAGTCTGGTTCGTCAATACAATAAACCGTATCCGTATATTCCTCTGATTTAACAACGAGATCGATAACTAGATCAATTACTTCTTTCTCTCCTGACGATAGATTTGCATAGGGAAAATCAATTGTATTGTCTTTTTTGAAATAAAGTTGGCCTTTTCCCTTCAAGATGTTGCCTAAATTCGATATTTGGACATCAAGAATAGTGGACAGAATATTATTTATTTTTCCAATAAGTTCAGCACGGACTTGATCTCCAGTTTTCACTCCTTCATCAAATTCTGTGTATGTGGTTCCAAGCAATCTTTGGTAGTTGGATTCTAGACGCTGATCTAATGCAATCATACTAATTGGTTCATCCATGAGATCGAGTATGTTGGGGACAAGTGCTAGTTGTTGTATATCAATCTTGGGGGTAAAACGGTAAGATGTTCTGATATAAAAACTCTTTCGATTCAAGGAACCTGAGTCGAAAGTCACATTTACCGCCTCTTGTTGGTTAAATTGTTCATTACGACGATTATTCCTATAGAAAAAAGATTTTGAATAAAACTGTGTTCCCTCAAATCCGCGGTTTCGAAACAGCTGCAATTGTAGTTCAAAAGCGTCAAATATAGAACTCTTTCCACAACCATTTGGACCAACAAGACCAATAATTTTCTTCGGAGCAGGACCAAGATCAATAGTCAGATCATCGAATCGCTTGAACTCGACTAATTTTACAGTTTGTACTCTCATTGATTTATTTTCACTATCCAACTTTTGAACAGAGCTTTTTCCGTATCGTAATAATGTTAAACGGCATTAGACAACATTTTTTTATAGACTAGGAGTTACTTAGTTGAATGATGAGCTGTTGTAGTTCGATGCGCCATCATCAATGCGGGGCAAGATGCCCCGCCTACCATGGGTGTGGTGGCTGAACCTGTTCCTCGGCGTTGGATGAATTGCGCTACTACAAACTGAAGTGGGTAAATCCTACATCAATTTAATTTTTGGGGACTATTTCTACTTGCAGCTGTACCCCAAGTCCGCGAGCAACCTTTTCGAGCATTCGCTTTTTGGTCTTTGTACCTGTCCGATGTCTTATATAATACTGCCCAATCTTATATCCATGTGTACGTGATTCTGAGGTGGATAAGAGACTAGGATAAACACGTCTCACCTGATTTATTCCTAGTTTTTCAATTACCTCAGTAAAAGTTTTCATCGCGTTATCGTAATCAATCTTTTCGCCATTAGGCATAGTTACGACAAGACATGTCGGTGGTTTTTTACGCCCTTTCGGTGGTGGGCCATTCTCTTCGTCTAACGCCTGTTCTTCATCGGGCTTATCGATGGAGCCATGCGATGTAGAATCTGATGATGTAAAGACTGGTTCCGCTGCTCCAGATAGGCCACCATCAGAGGCAAGATTTGGCTTCCACATTCCTAACGCTTGTAAGGCATTTCTATGAGGCAGCTGTTGAGACAACTGAAATCTCATCAACAGACGCTCTTCCAGTACAGTCGGTTTGAAGACCTCATACATCTCCCACCTATCCCCATCGGTGACAATCATGTACTTGATGCCATCTCGATTCGCATAGTTAAGAACCTGTATCATCTTATCATCTTCTAAATCGCTTCCCAGCGGTTTCGCCTCAATCACGGCAACCGGCTTCGGATCATCGTCGGACCTTGATTCATCCTTGAACATCAGTGTATAATCCGCCCATTTCTTCCCTTTTTTATATTCCAGTTTAACTGCATATTCAAGTTGAACCGCCTCCGGATCTGATACATCCCAACCCAATTCTTGCAATAACGGATCAATCAATACCTGCCGAGTGCGCGTCTCATGTCCAGACAGATAACTATGATGCGTCTTAATCTTGTCCTGTAATCTCTCAATAACACCTTGTAAACCATCTAATGCCATGACTAACTCCTCTTATCCATGAGCTTTAATACCCAAAACTAGCTACGGTTTACGCAACAACTTCAGAGCCAAAACCTCTAAAGCCAATGTCGCATTGACATTGCGTTGGAGCATAGCTTTCGTCTCAAAAATTGTCTTGATTGCGGACTGCAACTGTAGCCGTGAGTAGTGCGCTGCCAACTGTTGGAGTTGTTCAGCATGACGAACATGAGTGAGTAGCTCTGCGGGAGCCCCTTGATGCAGGAGGGCTAGATCGCGATACCATGTCACGAGATGGTCAAGTACTTCTGGTTGCTGACTCCATTTCTCCGCAATACGGAAGGCATCTAACCGATTGCCAGCCATCATGATTTCAGGGATTTCTTCATCAAGCCCTTTTCCCTCTTGAAGCAGCGTCAGCGCTTTGCCGACAGCACCCCCGGCTGCTGTCGAAATTGAGAACGCTTGACTTTCGTCAATGTCGAATCGCTCCATCAGATGTCCGGCAAGTTCAGAAATCAGGAGCGGGTGAAAGGGAATGATTTGGCAACGGGACCGGATTGTGGGCAACAGTGCATCAAGATTTGTGGTCAAAAGGATCAAAACCGAATCGGCAGGCGGTTCTTCAAGGGTTTTGAGCAGACAGTTTGCGGCTTCGAGATTCATCCGTTCCGCTTCGGTCAAGATGTAGACCTTTCGCACCCCTTCAAGCGGTCGGTAAATAATCCGCTTTTGCAGTTCGCGGATCTGATCAATTTTGATCCAAGCCCCTGATGGACGGATAATCTGAAGGTCGGGGTGATTCCCGTCATCGGATTTGCGACAGGACAAACAGGTGCCGCAGGCTCCCTCGCCTTGCGCAAGGCAATTGATTGACTTTGCAAAGTGAAGCGCGACGGTCTCCTTACCGACATTGGCAACTCCAACGAACAGGTAGGCACCCGCCACGCGATTTGATGCAATTGCGTGGTACAATTGTTTGAGAATTTGGTGATGTCCGATAATAGCGTCTTGCATAAAACGGCTCACTTGTCCAATAGGGATTGGATTATTGCCTGGATCTGTGCATACACTTGGTCTGGGCTGACTTGGGCATCAATAATTTTCAGACGCTGGGGTTCCTGTCTTGCTATAATTTGATAACCCTCCCGCAGCCGATGGTGAAACTCAATTTTTTCTCTTTCCAAACGGTCTAATCCGCCTCGACTGTTTTGGACTCGCTGTAATCCAATCTCGACCGGCAGATCCAACACAAAGGTCACCTCCGGCGTAACGCCATCGGTTGCAATTCGGTTCAGGCGATCTATCCTTTCCAAGTCTAACCCACGTCCATAGCCTTGATAGACAACCGTTGCGTCTGCGAAGCGGGAGGAGATGACAACCTTTCCCGCTTCCAGCGCGGGTTTGATGACCTCTGATACGTGCTGCGCCCGCGACGCAGCGTATAGCAGCAATTCCGTTGTCGCTGCCATCTCGCTGTGGTCTGGATTCAGCAGCATGTCACGGATCTGCTCAGAGATGGGGGTGCCGCCCGGTTCGCGTGTCAGGCAGATATCATAGCCAGCTTCTCTCAAATCCGCCGTTAGACGTTGGATCTGCGTCGTTTTCCCGCCCCCGTCCGTACCTTCAAATGTGATAAAAAGTCCTCGATCTGCCACAGTTTCTCTCAAAGGGCTTACTCTGGATTGGGCTCAGACTCGTCTGTATCACCCGTTCCGTCTTCTGCCGCTGTATCTGTTTCAACCGCTTCCTGAGCGGGTTCCACTTTTTCTGGCGGAAACACTTGAAAATTCGTCGCGCCTCCCCGATGTTTGTATTTGATAAAGACGATGTCCTTTTCCTCGCGGTAGAGCCAACCGGACTCGGTAGTTGAGAGGTTGTCTACAATGGGAAGTTCTCGATCTCCGGTACGAATTACCGAGGGACCCAGTTTCACTGAAGGTTCTGCTCCGCCGTACCGACTGCCATATCCCGCAATGATAGAATAGCTTGTTTCGTTTTGGACATAGCGTAGCATAAATGTCAGCCGATCGGAATCGTCATAATCTAGCCCATCAATCCTTGCGCCGCTACTTACGTGAATACGATTGTCTCGCACACGGACAATTCCGGTAGAGATATCTGGATCAAGCCCCCGTAAGGTGTAGAGGTTTACCATAATATCTTCTGGATTGATATGGGGTCCCCGCCCTTCTGTACAGTAACCGTAGAAGCCATCGGGGTATGTTCCTTTCAGTTCCCCTTCTGCCCACTGCTGATACATCGCACTGATAGTAATCCCCTCTGCAACCTTGGACCAGAACTGACTTTGACTTTCGGAGGCGTGTCGAGCAAGGTGCTGAAGGGCGTAAGCGTAAACCAAGCCGTTCCACTGAACGGGAATACCGAACCATGGGTGGGTATAGAACGTTGTGCCAAAAACCGGTATAGAACCGAAACGCATACCGGGACGGTCCGGCAGATGCCAATGATATACGAAAGGCAGCCCCGTTTTTGCCCACTGCTCTGCCCGTTCCAGATAGCGTTTCTCTCTGGTGATTTCGTAGGCTTCAACAAAAGCGCCGACGGCATGGGCAGCAGCGAGAAGATCTGGTTCATACAGCGGACATTCCCACGTTTGGGCACCGCGTGGAACCTTGAAATCCTCCATAAACTTTAGCCCCTTCAGTCCAGCCGCCAACGATTCTGAATCACCGCTCACACGCGCGTGTTTGAGGAGCAGCCGGGCTGTGGGGGCGCAAGTTCCTAAAACGGCGTCGCCTTCATTTCCTAACGTTTTCGCTCGATCCGTTATCGGGTGGAAACGCCAACTGCCATCCTCTTCCTGCGTCTCAATCCATCGGACGGCAATCTCTCTGAGCCGATCTAATCCCGCTTCAACCTCTCCAAAGTAGAATGGCGCTTCCCACTTTAAGATATGGCACAGATCCGTCGAACTCAGTCCACCCGGTCCTGCTTCTTGGATTGTGCGCTTGACGATTTCAAGCGCCCGCTGCCTGACCAATTCATCTTTTATGGTATCGTCCTGCGTTTGGATGAGGTAATCATACCACAACAGCGTTGCGAAGCCGGGGGCATTACCCGGTGTCCAATCAACACAGTGCCGTGATTTTCCAGTTTCTTCATCCCATACGGTCTGCATGAAGCCGTGCCGTGACAGCAAAATCTCTTCCCTATCACTCCGTGGTGCTTCTAACGGTTCGGGTGCGCCATAGGCATCTGTCCAATGGGAAATGGCATCTAGAATGGAAGCGTTCCCATCAATAATAATCTGTGCTTTAATCGTTATTGATAAATCTGCCTTCAGGAGATATGGTGTTGAGGCTGCCAAGTGATTCTCCTCAACCCAATCCGGGATAGTGGGAACAAACAAACCCATTAGGTGGTTCTTTTGATGGTTGTACCAATTCGGGGAAGCAAAAGCCGATGATAGCATGGTGTGCTCCCCATCCCAAGTTTCCAATGCGTCCCACACTAAACCAACTAGGGCTTTTTTGTTTTCGATAGCCATCAGTGGAATAGTGATCTTATAAGGATGGGGAACAAGTCGGTTGTTATTCGGCGGAGCGACATCCCGCGTGCTCGACGATGGTTCATCACCCTCCAAAAACTCCAAACCGGGAAATAGGGCGGCGGTCTTTCGCTCGCCAAACGTCCCATCTCCTGCATAAAGGATTGGCCCATTGAAAGCGATTAATTCCCGCTCCTGATCCGCAGTCAGGCTGTATTCCACCTTGAGTCGTTTGGATTCTTCGGACAACGAAAAACGTGCTTCATAAGACCAAAGCACATCGTCTTCGTCTCGTTCCTCAGAGGACAATAGAACAATTGATTCGCCAAGATTATTTCCAGCGAGCCGGTAGACAGTCGGAGTGATTTTGATGTGTTGAGGGGTTCCCGATGAATCACGATAGCGGATTTCTGAAATTGCATTGCAGACTGCAACCTGACGGTAACGTCCATTTTTTGCTGTGAAAAGTAAACAGTATTCAAATCCACTAGTGCCTCTGACAAAAAGTGTACGTAAGTGCCGATTTTCGGTGATGACGTGACCGTTTTGGTCATACGTTCGTAAATCTGGGGAGGTTTGATTAGAGATCCTAGGGATTGCCGGTAGAAGTGTAACATTCTGATCCACGGCTTGACGAAGTTCACCGGTCGGCGTTTTACATCGAAGTACCACAGATGCTCGCGCCACCGACTCACGCGAAAAACTACGAATACTCCATGAATACGTTGTTTCTTCACCCGGATTGAGTCTTTTTAGTGGCTGTGTCGTTCGTCCACGTCGCAGCTTAATCCGATTGATTGCAAGGCTCGCTTCGTGAACGGGTTCAATTGGAACTAGTCCGTTGTTGCGAACTGTGCATTGTAGATCAAAGTCCTCTCGTGCGGTAAGGAGGGCAGCGGTTGGTCCTGTGGTTACGATTTCTAGTTTTGGCTGCTCTGTGTACAGTGCCAACTCAACAACGGAGGGCTCCGCCTGCGCCTCCATCTGTTGGCTTAACCCATCTGTAATTTCCGAAGCCAAGGTAGAGCTTTCCAAATCGAATTCAGTAACCAAGAGTTCTGGCGTTTCTCCCTCTAACAATCCAAGGGCAAGACCACGTCTGAGTCTGGGTTCATCTTCACCTTTTTCATGCAGCAGTGAAGTGCGGGTCAGTTTTAAGACACGCGGATTTCCCCATAAAGCCCAATCGTAGTTAGTGTTACCAGCACCGTTGCAATTGGTTAGGAAAGCAACTTGCACCGTGCTTCCAGCAAAATCGGAGAGGTCAATAAGGTGTTCCTCCCACCGGCAAGCCTCGGAGGCACCCTCAAAACAACGTTCATCTGAAATTTCAATCGCGAACCGGACCCCATCGGGTTTCGTGTGCGACAGTTCAAAATCGACACCATCCCTCAAGCCGATGCTGAAATGCAAAATCAGATTCTCGTTGGACTCCATCGGTGGGAGCGTTACCTCGTACTCGATTCGCGTATGACCTTCGGCAGGTGGATGTTCAAAGAGTGCCGCTTTTTCTACACCGCCGGAACTATCCTGAACGCTAGCGGAGGTCTTTTCGGCATCGCTCGATTGACTGTGCTGGAATTCATCAACAAAGTTGTATATCTCGTCAATGACCCCAAAAGTGAGTGGCAGTTCAGTATCTTCGATTGTAGCTTCATCCGAAGCTGCTACAATTGCCTCCACCGGTGCACCGTCGATGGTTTCAACTTCTGCTGTATCGACTGTAGCAGTTGCCTCAGTTGATTCGTCTGTGAGAACATCAACCACAATCTCATCGGGGGGTGTTACCACTCCTTCTGTGCTCCCCGATGCAGACTCATCCGCTTCGGTAACAGTTCCGTCCTCAACATTACGGGAATGTGATTCTTCATTTGTTTCCACCGCTGTGACCGGTTGCGACTCCGTTTCCGTTGTTTCTTCGTCGCCCTGTTGGTTTTCGCTTGGTGGAACCGTTGCATCTGAACCATCAGTTTCATCGTGTTCGGCATCTGCCGTTTGTTCGTGTGCTTCTACTGCTGGTAGGTTTTCTTCCTTGGTATCGTCGGGTAGATTCTGTTCATCCCCCTCCGTGTCGCTGGCATGAATAAGCATCAGTGCCAAGAATCCCTGAAAAGTTATGACCATTCAATTCCTCCCAAAATTATAACGAATCAATGAGTTCATTTGACTTGAATCTGTCGTTCACCATGAAATATATGTTGATAACTGTTGGTGCAAGTTGGTGAGGATATTAAGTTCATTAGTTCACTAGCTCATCAATGAACCAATGCACTAATGCACCAATGAACAATATATTTTCACGTTTCACGCATCACGCTTCAGTTTTCTGCTTCTCCGCCCATTGCGCCTTCAACTGTTTCATTTCATCGTTCAACGTCGGTTCCGCTTGTTGCGTTTGTGCCGTTTCATTGATAAGCCATCCGCCATCTTCACCCCTGAGAACCGGTTTTCGTTGCTGGACCGGTAGGATGCCGAAGGGTTTATGCGGTTCGAGTTGATACCAATAGGCAACTGAAGATGTTTCATTGCGGAGGTGGTTCCCGTGTCCGTGCTCAATGGTAGCGCGAATTTCTTTCTCAAATCGAACTGGATTTTCGAGATGAAACACGTACGATGTTTGATAACCATCAGTGTCCGGCTCATAGATTGACGAACCGTTGTGTCGGAATGCGTTGGGCTGCATGCCCCACGCTTGATTGAGATAATCCTCTGAACCTGTACCGTGGAGATCAGGAGGCCACTTGTAACCATCGACCCAAATCATATCGTCTCCTTCACCCCACCATGTACCTTGAAAATTGGTGATAGAGAGATTACAGCCGATGTAGTGCCCACGTCCTTCTGCTTCAAGGATGAGATAGTTGTTGTCCCAAGCCAGCCTTTCCGCATTGACAATGTTTGCCTCCGGCGTGTTGACCCGAATCTCGTGTCCCCATCCATCGCACGGATTTTCCCGACGAAACTGAGTGTGGAAGTAAGCCACCTCATCGTCGAGGGGTTGCTCGTAAAGCTCATAATCAATGTAGAAGTATTGACGGTGCATCTCATCGCCTTCGTTGACAAGCTCGATCCGCGCTGATTTATTAAACGGCATCTGCACATAGCAATTGAGCGCACACCCCGTGTTGAACTGATTGTTCCCCGCGGTTGATGCCGAGAATAGAAGTGAATCGTAGGAATTTACGATTTCGTTGCCCAATCCGAAGAAGTCACCGAGGGGACACAGGACGCTGGGATGTTCCTCATCATCCCAAAATGCTCGCAAGAGGACATTCCGGTAGCCGTCGCGTTGCGTCATCCAGATGTGGTTGATGCAACCGGGTCCCTTGATATCGGCGAGGACGCGCGTTTCGTTAGGTTCAATATTCCAAGCATCGTTATTTCTTCCAGTTGTGTCCCACGAAGCGGCGCGTAGGGAGCGTGCTTTTTTCACACGGGTCAACGAAGATAAAAGTCCTTCAACATACATAAATGATTCTGCTCCTTATCTCAAAAAGCATCACGTTTCGCTTAATTATAGCACAGCCATCGCTATTCTATCTACCTATAGTGATTAAGAGACGCATGGCTGTCAAGCCCGTGTTTCTTCCCCAACAACGCCCACACGGCAGATCCGTTTGAATGAGCAGTAGCGACAAACCTTCGTCTTATCGTGAGAAGTCAGTTGAAACTCCCCGTCCGCAATTGAACGAACATACTGGTTCGCATGTTCGACTGCCACATCGACGATAGCCCCGATCACATCGGAATCCGAATCGGTCTGTGTCTCCCCGATTTGAAATCTTGAATTGGGCAACAACTGTCCGCCTCGTGAAACTGGAAATGCTCTTCCGTTATAGTCTCTGTCTCCAATGCCGAGTTCCACATCACTCTTTTCCTGCAAGACATAGTAGATACCTCCCACTCCCTGAACCAATTCAAGATCTTCCTCGAAACCTTGAATTGAGGAAGATTGCTGCTTCAATAACTGGTCTACGACAGCGATATAGAGCGGCAATTGGAGACTGCGTCCCTCAAGGATATCGTTCAACTTGGGGGTGCTGCTACCAGTTTTGTAGTCACCGATGACGAACATCCCATTCCCCAACTCGATCCGGTCAATTCTCCCGGACAAGGCGACTTCTCCAACCGTTATCGCCTCCGTGCTGCCGAGTTGTGGATCGGTTGGCTCTGATCTGACACTGGGTCCAAACTCAACTTCAAAATAACGGGGTTGTACCTCAAGATCTCGTTCCCGCTCTGCTTCAAGGAATGCGGGCAAGATGCCGGTCCTACCGCAACCACCGATCAATCTTTCCACCTCAATATCCCAAAACAACTTGTCCGCCCGGTTGAGATAGCGTTGAGCCTCCTGCGCTTCCAGATGGTCTCGTGCGATTCGCTGCAGATCTGCGACCGCTTTATCAAAATCCGCGTTCTCACAGCCAGAGAGTGGCGGTGCGTCACGACGGCGATCATAAAACTCAAACAGGATCTTGTGTGCGAAACTCCCCTTCTCCATACTTGTTAAACCTGTTTCCTCCCCTTCGGTTGGGTTGAGGTTCAATACTCGATTGGAGAAATACCGGAATGGACACTCGCCATAGGTCTCTAATTGACTTACCGAATAGATCCACTCACGTCGTTTTTCAAGGGCGCGACGACTTGACTGCGACAACAAGTTCGGACGGAGGCCTCCTTCGTACTCTCGGTCATCATGCGTGACAGTGCGGCTCTTTTCCACATGGACGTTGTGCACAATCAAAGGAAGCGTCGGCAACATCGTCGAAGGGACAACTGGTTTCTCCAACCTCTTCACTTCTGAATGTTCCCAAACATACGATCCATAATTTTTGAGGAAATTCTCTGTACTAAAAAGAATCCCATCGTCGTCCGTGGAGGTATTGATCTCAGCAACGCGCTGCAGTTCATCGATAAACGCAGAGGGCATCAACTTGACATCGCCGTCATGTTGTGGACTCAGCAAGTATAGTTGTTTGCGATAGAGTGTGAGGGCTTGATAGAAAAGGAAGCGATCTTCACGCAGTCGATCCGATTCTGTGTCTCTTTGCTCGGGAGGCAGAAAGGTATCAGAACGAAAAACTGTGGGAAATTCACCATCAACCAAACCGCCCAAGATGACGGTGTCAAAAGATAGGTCTTTCGTCTGGTTAAGCGGCAGGATACGAACCCCATCATCGTTTGGATTTCCTGACTGATAGATAGATTCTGAAGTCATCAATCTGAGCCAACTGATATAGCTTCCAAGCGGATAACGTACTTCAGACCCGTCCTCTATTATCAGGAACTCAACCAACTCGTCAATGAGTCTGCGGAATTCGCGATAGGCATTCATTTTGTGGGCGGCAAATCTCGTTCTGGATTGCCCATCGCCCTTCAGAATCTGTTGACGGAGTTTGAGGGTATTCATCAACCGATCGAAGGTGTCTCGAAAAGCCTCCGGCGACAGCTCTGTGTCTAAGCCGTAATCCCTAATCACAGCGTCCCAATCATCAGTTTGAAAGTAGGGACTCCGCCAAACCTTATCCTGAAGTTGGGGGGGTACACCCTTTTGGATGTGTTCCAGTAAAGAAAAAATCGAAACAATGACTGTGGAATCTTCAAGTTTTTGACTCCACATCAAGTTGTAGGGGATACCGTGAAGTGGAAAGATCTCACGAATGAGTGGTGCGTAGGTGTCAAGTTGATAAAACGTGACGCATATCTGATCCAGTGCCGGTGAGGACTGGTTCAACGTGAGTCGCTTGATTAACTTGGCAATTTCCTCCACCTCTTGGACGCGGTTTGGTGGGCGCAATAGAGAGATCTGATCTGTAAGCGCTAATTTCTCAATTGCAGCTTCCCCTCGCCGATCTGTGTAGAACAGATTTTGGGCGAAGTGCAGCTTGCGGGTTGCTTTGAATCCCGATCCTATCGGGGCTGCGTCAGGGGTTTCTCTCTCGTCGCTATTCTGTTTGAAGCCACAAGCCAAGAATTGGTCATAATCCGTTTTGATATGTCCAAAAAGTGATTCGTTCTCCTCGTCGAGGTCAAGGATAATAGCCATTTTCATTGATGGCAGGTTGGCGATGCCGATCAGAATTGCAAAATCGTGAGGGAAGAACACATCGAAACCGCTGACAACCACCAGATCAACGTTGGGAAAAGCTCTCCTCATCAACCCTTCTGCACGATCTGGGGGTCCATTGAGGTGTTCCGAAACGGCGCGATGTAGTCCTACGCGATCAACCCATCGCGAGCCAAGGCGCGCTTCGTATGCTCGATAAAATGTGATTAGGTCTGTCAGCCTATTAGGGATGTCTGCATCGCTTGACATAGTATCTTCTTGTAGATGTTGCCAATCTACTCCACTCGTCCTGAGTCGGTTAATTGCTACTCTCAGTTGTCTTGCGGTTCCTTGCGGGAGGCGAGTTTCGCGCTGGGGTCTCAAAAATGGGAGTTGTTCCTCATCCATGATTTGGTGTGTCCACACCGTTTGGATCCCCACACCGGTCTGTCTCCGTCCTGTATTCAGACGTCCATACAACCGCCGGACGAACTCTCCGAGGGTGTAGATGTGCAAGCCTGCGACAGCTCGGTTTGGGGTATTTTTTAGATATTCACGGCACCACTTGCGACGGGCATGGTCGGTAGGAACGATATGCAGAAATGTATCCGCACGATTGTCCTCAAGGCGAGTGCGAATCTCATGATCGATTGACAGAAAAACTTGTCCTTTGGTCAGCGTAGTTATCATGATTCAATAGAACTGCGACGAGATGTAGAATACAGTTTTTTCAGGTTTGGTGAATTGGATTTGTGTTTGGTATATTGGGAAATCTAGGCATTTGTAAGCGAACTTAATTAACATTATAGCATAATTATTGTGGTGGATCAAGAGACTCAGAAACTTGTATCATCTGAACCTGCGATATGGTATTATATCCACCCATTATCAAACGATGAATTCTTTGTGGATAGATAAATCGAAAGGACACCAAATGTCAAAAAAATTGAAAGTGGCAGCAGTCGGATGTGGTGGAATTGGAATGCGACATCAACTTGGATACCTCGAACACCCCCAAGCGGAACTCGTTGCTGTTTGTGATATCGATGCGGAAAAAGCGAAAAACCGCGCACAAGAACTCGGCATCGCCAATTGGTATCCGTCAATTCAAGAGCTGGTAGCGAACGAAGAGTGTGAAGCAATTGATGTTGTTACCGCAGATCACCTGCACTTTGAACCGGTTATCGAATGCTTGGAGGCAGGAAAGCATGTGATGTGTGAGAAACCGTTGTCGCTTGACATTAACGAAGCGGAGCAGATGGTCGCAAAGGCAGAGGAGAAAGGTGTACATCTCGCTATTGACTACAACCGCCGGTTTGCGCCCGGATACGCAAAAGCGCGGGAGTGGTTTGATAGCGGCGTATGTGGTCAGATCGCGTACATCGACATGAAGTTGTCGCAAGGAGGCCCTGTTTCAACGTGGAAGGGGCCGTACTATCTGTTGTATGAACTTCAGACCCACGCCATTGATCTGTTGCGCTGGTTTGGCGGTGAAATCGTTGCGGTCTGCTCACAGATGGCGCATCCGCGCATCAAAGACGCGAATCCCGATGAGGATCCGTGCTGGAC
This sequence comes from Candidatus Poribacteria bacterium, assembly GCA_003635265.1. Taxonomy (GTDB): domain Bacteria; phylum Poribacteria; class WGA-4E; order WGA-4E; family PCPOR2b; genus PCPOR2b. Next base: position 37,274 of record PYIZ01000044.1, on the reverse strand, counting down.
GAGCATGGCACTCTCTATGCGATACGAAACCGACGCTGTCGCTTCGCTGCTCGCCAGTTGGGATAGTGATTTCACGCACCCAATTGAACGTCTCGAAATCTGTGGATCGGATGCAGAGATTGTTATTGACAATGTCCTCAGTCGTGCAACCTTGATGCGACGCGACGATTCAGTTGTCGAGGAATACCGTCCCTCCATTTTTCGGATGGAGGAGCTCGCCTTCGACGGCACTTTTGCGTGGCGTGTCAAGGCGTTTGTCGATGATCTGCTCAACGATCGTCCACCGCTGCCATCGGGACGTGATGGGCTTCAGGCGTTGCGCGTTGTGGAAGCGATTGTACAATCTTGGGAGGAGAAGCGGGAGATCGCTGTCGAACTCGACGACTGATGTTAGCAATAGCTTGCCAACCTGCGCCAAAGAGATACTGCTCCATCTTGATTTCGACGAAAATCTTCGCATAGGACATCTGTAAAGCGAATAATGGAACATAAAAGGCAGATGTGGGTGTAAATTGTCAGAATCAGAATTCTCAGGTTTCTTAATCCCGAGAGATCGGGGAGGGAAGGATTTTCAGGATAATGAACGGCAACAGATAGAATCAATCCTGTAAATCCGGATTCAGACAAAAGGAGGAGTTCAATGAAACAGAAGAAAAAATTATTGCTGCAGCTATCTCTGATTATACTCGTAACTGTGCTGCTATGCTGCACTACAAGCAACGCTCAAACCATACCACAAATTGTTGAAAAAGCGTTAGATGCTACTGTATCTTTAGAGATGCAGGATAGAAGCGGTGCGGTACTTAGTAGGGGAAGCGGCTTCTTTGTCCGATCTAACCTAATTGCTACCAACTACCACGTCATCGAAGGGGCAGCGCAAGGCACCGCGAAATTAGTTGATAGATACAGGAAATACACCATTGAAGGGTACACCGCTGTGGATAAAACGAACGATCTCGCGCTTCTAAAGGTCACTGTCCATGATGGCAACCCCCTCCCACTCGGCGACAGTAACACAGTTCGGATTGGCGAAACAATTTACGTCACGGGCAACCCGATAGGATTAGAGGGCACAGTCTCTGATGGGATTATCAATAGTCGTTCTGACAGGAATATGAAGGAGCGGTTCCAGATGACTGCACCGATTTCTTCGGGTAGTAGTGGGGGACCAGTCCTGAATCGGAAGGGGCAAGTAATCGGAGTGTCAGTTTCAGGTCATAACGAGCTAGGGGCACAGGATCTCAACTTTGCGATTCCCTCAAACTACCTCAAGACACTACTTACACAATCGGGGATAGTTAAACCCTTATCGGAACCGAATCAATTCATATCTGCTGAGATCTACTTTTATGGGGGCAATGATAAGTATATGTCAGGCGATTATAAAGGGGCCATTGCGGACTACACCCAAGCTATTCGACTCAAACCCGACTATTTTGAAGCATACTGCAATCGGGGGGCTGCGAAGGACGACTTAGGACAACATCTTGCCGCCATCGCTGATTATGATGCCGCTATTCGACTCAAACCCGACTATTTTGAAGCATACTACAATCGGGGAGATGCAAAGGATGAGTTAGGACAACATCTTGCCGCCATCGCTGATTATGATGCCGCTATTCGACTCAAACCCAACCATGTTGATGCATACTACAATCGGGGAATTGTGAAAACTCGTTTAGGGCAACATCTTGCCGCTATCGCTGATTATGACATCGCTATTCGACTCAAACCTGATTATGCTAGGGCTTATGTCAATCGAGGTGCAGCGAAGGGCATCTTAGGACAGCATCGTGCCGCTATCGCCGACTACGACACTGCTATTCGACTCAAAGCCGATTATGCTGTTACCTATCTCAATCGAGGTGCAGCGAAGGACGACTTAGGACAATATGCTGCTGCCATCGCCGACTACAACACTGCTATTCGACTCAAACCTAACTATGCTGATGCCTACTACTATCGGGGAAATACGAAAGTTAGCTTAAAGCAACACTATGCCGCTATCGCCGACTATGACACCGCTATTCGGCTCAAACCTGATTATGCCAAGGCCTATGCCAGGCGGGGCATTCCAAAAGCTCATTTAGGACAACACTTTGCCGCTATTGCTGACTATGATACCGCTATTCGACTCAAACCTGATTATGCTGATGCATACTTCTATAGAGCCGGTTCAAAAACGATACTGGAAAGGCTGCGGGAGGCAAGGCAAGATCTCAGGACTGCATTGAAATTGGCAGAACAGACTGGTGATGAAAACCTCAAAAGCGGTATTACAGAGTTAAGTAATCTAATTAACGAGCCGGAATAAGCCTTTCACGTTAGTGCCCTTGTTGAAACCGGTAGTGCTTACGCTGCATTAGCATTTGCCAGCACAGGCTAGTAAAGTGCTAGAAAGATGATAGGAAATGTCGGGTAGTAGCGCAAATAGAATGCGATATATCGGTACAAGAATCACTAGCACCGTCCACGAGAAAATCGCACAGTGCCTCGAAGAATCCGAGATGTCGATGGAAACTGTCACGCAGAACATACGCAAAGTGGACAACAGGACACAAGTAGGCAAGATGAACTCATATCCGTTTGAAGGAAACAGAGATATGGAGGCGGTGCTCGAGCTATTGCTCACCTGCAAGGCAAACAAGAGTATTGACCATTTTCTTCCGTTCATGCTGAGGCTTGTATTAACACCTAGCTCCCTCCTGTCGTCAACCTCCATAGACCTTGGGACTGATGTACGGTTTTGGAAGAAACATGATGGAACTGTATGTGGCTTTGCGCTGGTGGATCTATCCGTTTGGGGGCTGTTTTACTTGGTAAGTCCGAGTGAGGAAGGCGGAGAACTGGAACAAGAGATCTTATCTTGGGCGTGTAACAGGACAAGCCACATCAGTCGAGGCGAGTCTATCACCCTTAGATGTAGAAGAGTCCGAGAGGATAATTCCAAAAGGATTTCATCCCTTGCACGACAGGGATTTAGACGTGATACTGACAGAGAGGGATTGCGGATGGTTCGCCCCTTAGATGTTCCGCTTGATGAACCTCTCATGCCACGAGGGTTTAAGATTCGCCATCTATCCGGTCCAGATGATATAGACGCTTATGTCGCATTAGTGAACTCCGCTATTCCCGAAGCAACATCAGTTGAAACACATCAGAGGTGGATCAAAACGCCTGAGTACATCCCTGAATTAGACTTGATTGCTGTCGCTGACGACGGAACTTTCGCTGCTTTCTGCCAATCTTACTACGATCCGTTGGATCTGGCACGGTCTACGCGTAGGGAAGGATGGACAGATCCAATTGGGACTGCTCCGGCATACAGAAAGAAAGGACTCGCACGTGCTATTGTCTTGGAAGCCCTCTGGAGACTAAAGCGTAGAGGGATTGAAGATGCTGTGCTAGGTGTTGCAGGTAGCAATGAAGCGGCGCAGAAACTGTACGAATCTATCGGCTATCGCGTGATTTATAAAATGTATGATTATGTGAAGGTATTGTAAATGGGCATCGCTCTCAGTTGACGTTGCTTTTACCTTGTGTGTCAAGACTTTTGTTGAAGGATTACTCAGTGCTTATCCGTTTCGCTTTGAGGGCTTAAGGAAGGTATCAAACATAGTGATGATGCGATTCCAGTAGTCTATTTGGTTTGCATATTCCCAATCGACCGGTGCATGGCTCTCTCCTTCATACTTTGCGTACATCACCCACTTTCCCAGCCTACGGAGACCAACGAATATCTCGTCAGCCAGAAACGATGGTGCAGCATTGTCTAGTTCCCCGTGAAGGAGAAGTAGCGGTGTTTGTATCCGGTCTAGGTAGAATGCGGGTGAATTCTCAATATACCGATCCCGCATCTCCCATGGTGTGCCACCCATTCTTCCTTGACCTGTTTCAGCCCACGGCAGCGAGTACGTCGAACCATCACGTCTCATTGCCCCGTAAGCACTGATCAGATTCCCCGTTCCTCCACTGACGACAGCAGCTTTGAAACGGGTTGTCTGAGCAATCAGACCAAGCGTGCAATAGCCGCCATAGCTGTGCCCCATCACGCCAAGCCGCTCCGGATCGGCAATGCCCATCTCGACGGCTCTATCCACTCCCGGAAGTACCGTCTTCGCAAGATCTTGCATGGGAGTACCTTTCTGAAGTGGGGCATCAGGAAAGAGAACCGCGTACCCTCGGGTAGCGAGTAATTGTAAATTATTGATCCCAGGTCCCACCAAGCCGAATTGATTGACTCTGTTTCCTCCACGATCACCACCGTATACCCAGACAACGAGCGGGTACTGTTTTCCGGGTTCATAATTGGTTGGCAGTAATAGAGCACCACACAATTCCTCACCATCCAAACTTCTCCAGTTGATGAGGCGCCCTGTTCCCATAACAACGGTGTCATCGACTGGGTTGACATGAGTCAGTTGCCTTGGGTTCTGAAAATCAACATCTGCGATCCAGATATCTTCACAACGCTGAACGTCCTGCCTTGTGTAAATGACACGTTGGTTGTCATCAGAAACATCAATTGTCAAAATGGCCGGTGAGCCACAGTTGGCATCCGCCTCCATAAGTCGGTTAAATTTCCCGGTGCTTAAATTGACCTTGTAGAATTCAATCTTCTTCGTTTTATCAATCCGTGTAATGAGGTATAGCAACTTACCTCCCTCCGGAGACCAGAAACGTCCACCGCTAGCAGGTGAAACCACTTCCATTAGGCGTCGATCAGGAATCTGTGTTACAGCATTCACAGAACTGTCCGCAATAGAAATTCTCCATAGCGTATCAGAAGCGAGAAGATAGAGATTTTGTCCCGATGTATCCCACAGTGGCGCACGATAAGTATTGCCAAAACTGGGGTGTGATGTTGAAGTCAAGTTTTGTGGGGCATCTCCCCTGACAGACGCAATGAAACAGTCTCCCGCTGAAGTATAACTGAGCAGATCACCCTTTGGGGACCAACTCACGGAGAACTTATGTTCGTTTTGAACATCTGATGCAATGACGCGGGGACAACAATCGGACAAGGATGCGACAGCAATGTCGTAAGCATTTTCCGTCAACACTGTAAACGCGACCTTTGTAGCATCTGGTGATAGCCAGTACCCAGTCACCTTATGGCGGCATACAATCCGTTCCACATTCCCGTTGAAAACGTCGATGAGAGCAAGATCGGCAAGATAGACGTTTGTGACATCAGCGTCGACGTCCACCGTGTTTTCCTGCGGTTCCTCCGTACAATGGTCCTGTTCCGAGACTATACGTGAACGGTAAATAAGGGTTGAAGACCGGGAATCCCTCTCCCCATCATCTGCTGCCGTCGGAGCACCTACAATGAGGTCTAGAGTATCTTCAAGCGTCATTCCCTCTGGTACAACCTTGCAAAGCACTTTTCGGCTATCCGGTGTCCAACGGACAACCTCATCACCAAAGTAAGGACGAACCGTGATATCTGACACCTGCCGTAATGTATCGGTAGCTTTTTCCCACATCCAAAGCCGCGCTTGACCGTCCCGGTCTGAGTAGAAGATGAGGTAATTTCCATCGGGGGACCATACAGGTCCCCAACTGCTCCCTTTACCACCTGTTAAGCATTTCGATTGACCGGAGGTAGTGTTGGTAACCCAGATGTCGCAGCCCATTCCAAATATTCGGACACCCGAACGAGTAAAGAAGCTATACCTCTCATCGTCTATTTTCTCTCCTCTGCGTGGATCCTTGAGGGTGTAAGCAACCCATTTACCATCGGGCGAGAGGTCAATGGGCATACCATTTTGGAATAAGAGTGTCGACAGCGCATCTTCAATTCGTAATGACATCATGACCTCCTTTCAGAATCGAAATAGCAGGTATAATTTTGCTTTTCTGTGCGTAACTGTTCATGAATTCTCGGTTCTGTTTTAGACAAGATCGCAAAATCTTTCGGGTATCGAGATCTGTAAGCGAGAACGGACTGACCCACAATTGGATGATGTGAAAACAGTTTTATTGTATATAGCGGTTTGCACACAGTATGAAATCTGAATTTGCTAATATCAGTGTCCTCCAAATGTTGTAGAAACCTACGTTGTTCATTAAAACTGATATTTCAGTCGGTACGGTTTCTGATAGCCAACCTTCAACGCTTGTCCATTTCGATAAATAAGGAAATCGCCGGGCATTTCTGTGAAGTCCGGGGGGTTCTGAATCGCATCGTTTGATAAGCCAGTGACGTGCAAACAGAAACGTTCTGGATTTTTCGGATGTTCGCCAAGAGCGATTAAGGCTTGGTCAGTGTTATCAATCGTGGCTTCTTCTACGACGATTCGGTCAGCGTCGAAAGAAAACGAGTCAAGCGCATATTCTTCGATGAGCGGATTATTCTGCGGCATTCCAACCAAAACCAGATTATGTGTCTTTAACATTTCAGCATTGACTTCGTCGGGCGTATGAATCTCCACAGGAACCGGAAACGATTGGCCTCGATCGAAGTCTAGGTTGGCGCTGACAATCTGCGGCGAATTCCGGGCTCGCTTTTCCAGATGGGGTCTTAACCCTTCAGCAACAGATCTCAATTTCGGCGGTGCAATCACGAGCCGTTTTCCCTGACGAAAGGTCTCTGACCATCCAAACATGATTTCTCCAAAAGGGATCGAAAACCCAAGGTCAATGGGTTTAAGCCTATTTACCGCTGGGGCTTTGAAAACCTTTCCATCTGGATCAATTTCCAATTCCAAAGGCTTCCCGTGGCATTGGAACATGAGGTGATTCATCCGTTCTCGAATAAAAATCCGGCGACGGATCTCTTCTGTTTCGGTTCGCAGCAGCACCTCAAGCGGCACCTGATACAACTCGCCTGTCTGATTGAGCCATGCCTCTACGGAATAGCCGTCCTTGTTTTCCTTAATGAACGTTTTCTCGAACCAGAACTGTATTGCACCAACTCCTTCGACCCACTGCTCCCAAAACCAATCGAACGGAATACCGGATTCATCACTGGTCAATTGGTAGAAATCTTTCATTGTGAGAGGGCGATCTAGTGGCAAAGGTCCGGTACTCAAGCGAGCGAGGGAGCGACAGAGCGCTTCATCGCCGATGATCTGGTGCCACATCCACAAGATCCAAAGATCTCGGGTACCAAGCAAATATTCACTGTGTCCGAGCCACGGATCTCCGATTCGACACCTCAAATATTCACGGAAACGTGTTTCTAGATCTGCTGCCAACCAACCTTCCGGTGTCTCCTGTCGACTCTCCTGAAACAGGAGATGGAGATAATTCCCAAGCAGCCATAGTCCTGCTAAATTGGCACCGGACAGCGCCCCCCAGTGCTGCAAAATCTCCTCTCTTGCAAACCATTGCTTAACCAGCAACTCGCGTGGATAATCCTCGATTAGCTGTCGCGAGAAAAACTTGATGTATGGCATTGAGTGGTTGGGTTGGAAAAAGTGAGCCGTCTCTCCTAGTTGGATGTGGCGCGGCATCGAAGCCGTGTCGCCAATCTTATCCGTCCATCCTAACCATTCGTTCAAGAGATTGAGAAATCTATCAGCGGCAGTGCCAGCTTTATCAAGGCTGAAGAACGTCAGTTGATGGTTGTTAATCTTCTGCTCAATTTTATGGTATTTCCCACCGATAAGTGTTATTCCCCAATTCGCTCCCGGTCGCCGGTGCGGTTGACGTGAATCCCAACGGTAAGTCACTTGGTCATCCTGTTCAGCCACCTCCGGATCGCCTGGATATAAAAACAGCATCCATCCCGATGGGACACGCATCTCTAAAAGGTAGGGAACGTCAGGATAGTAATTGCGCACAGGACCATAAACACAGTATGGATACCAGCCGGCATGTGGACTGATGAAAACCCCCTCTTCACCAATATATCCGTCGTAACGTGAATCCACACCAACGATAAATTCGCCTTGATAGTTGAGTGTAAATGTGAGTTCATCGTCACACTGTAAAGGCCGTTCCAGATGGATATTCAGGATACTTCCGTCCCCATGCTGGTCAATATCTTTCGGATCCCGATCGAAAGCTAGCGATTCGCCTGCTGCCATCACCGAAGAAACTTCTAGCGTTGGGTGTAGGGCGAATGTCACCTTGTCCAATCCGCTCATCACGCTGCGAATGGTTACATCGACCTGACAGGCCAAACAGTGATCCTTGGGAAAGAGTTCTCCTTTGATGTCGTAGAAAATGATGTCGAATATGCCGTCACAGCGGACGATCGGTGCATCTGTCAAAATCATAGTATATTTCTCCTTTCATAGACTAAATCGGTCAAATTCGGTCACTTAGCTTGGCGAGCCAGTAAATGTCGGGAGATGATTCTTTTTGCATCACCGGCGATGGATGAAGGTCCGCATCGGTTTGCATGAATCCCGTATCTGCCTGCATAGTCAACCGAACCGGCTCAATCCATTCGGACTCAAGCAGAAATGGATCTTGATCGGTTATAGACGGGGCAGGCGTTGAGGCACCTGTACCGTGAATCTGCCCAAAAAGCTTATCCGCAAAATCAGCATCAGGCACTTTCCTAGGCAGACGCAAGAGTATCTGATCTAAAGTTAACATAGTTTCACTCCTCGACAAAAGATTGAAGTCTTCGCTGCAACAGTTGACGGGCGGTGTTAATCCGTGAAGCAATCGTTCCGATTGGACATTCTAGAATTTCCGAGATCTCATGGTAGGGGCGTCCCTCCAGAAAATAGAATATCACGACCTCTTTCAAATGATCTGGCAGTGCATCAACCGCCTGCTCAACTCTTTCTCGGATTTCGCGTTCTTGAAGATTTCTGTCCGGATGCGTCGTTAAATGGTCTTCGGGAATTTCCAGATCATTAATCGGTTCACTTTCCGGTGGACGGCTGCCAATCTGTTTGTAGGCACAACGCCGAGCAATCTGGTAGAGCCACGTCGAAAAACGGGAACGTCCCTCAAAACTGCCGAGTCCTCGATAACACGCCAAGAACGCATCCATCGCAGCTTCCTCAGCGTCCTGATCGTTTCCAACAATCCGAAAGCAGATATTGATAATCCGCTCGTTGTATCGCTGGACTAGTTGCCTGAAGGCATATTCAACCCCTTGTTGTGCGTGTTGCACTAAGATTTCGTCGGAAATTTCCATATTCACTCCGCTGAAGCAGCGAGATTGCTCTATGATCTAATAGAGGCAAATTTCTTGGAATTTCTTCGCGCTTTTTTAGTGCTAGAGAATTTTTGCGGGTATGATTTTAGGGAAGGCTGGACAAAGCCAATTGGGACCGCTCCGGCGTACAGAAAAAAGGACTCGCACATGCTGTTATCTTGGAAGCCCTCTGGCGACTAAAGAATCGAGGAATTGACGACGCTGTGCTAGGTGTTGCAGACAGTAATGAAGTCGCACGGAAACTGTACGAATCTATCGGCTATCGTGCGATCTACAAAATGCACGACTATGTGAAAGTGTTATAAATGAGTATCGCTTTCAGTTGAGAGCACTTTTGTTTTGTGCGCCAAAGTAACTTTGATAGTCTTTTCAACAATCGTCCGCCGGTGCCAGAGTGATGAATGACGGTATCGGAGGAAGGGCGGATATGGATGCCAATTGTCAGAATCAGGATTTTCAGGAGGATAAATGGCAATAGATAGAATCAATCCTGTAAATCCAGATATAGACAGAATGTTGCGATACTTTGAGAGGATAGGGTATAATAGCATAGAGAAGAAAACCAAAAAAGTGAGGGAATTGTCGGAACTCTCCACCTAATCTGAACCGTAAAGTATAAATTCAAGGATAAGACAGGCAAGCGAGCCGTTGAACCGCCAACAGGGAGTCGGAGTGGAAATTTGCAGATTGATGAGATTTTATGGTTATCACAGTTTGTCGAAAAATTAGAGAGCAGGCATAATGTAACAACAACAGAAGTTGAAGAAGTTTTTGTCAATCGTCCCCGTTTTCGATTCGTTGCCAAGGGCAATCGATCTGGCGAAGATGTTTACTCGGCGATGGGACAAACAGACGCAGGTCGTTATCTCATCGTTTTTTTTATACTAAAGCCGTATCACCGTGCATTGGTTGTTAGCGCGAGAGATATGGATAGGAAGGAGCGAAGAGAATATGGAAGAAAAAGATAAAAAGCAAGACGCAATGCCCCCTTCCAATGCAACCCCAGAGGAAATCGGCGAATTTTGGGATACCCATAGCCTTGCTGATTATTGGGACGAAACCAATGAAGTGGATTTTCAGGTCAATCTCAAATCGAAGCATAATCTGATTCCAGTTGAACCTGAGATCGCCGAGCAGATTCAGGCACAGGCAGCAAAACAGGGTGTATCTCCTGAAAAATTGGTGAACTTCTGGCTCCGAGAGAAATTAAAGGGAATTGCCACAAATCAATAAGCAAAAAGACCTTAAGCCCTACCACAGATGATTTTACAGAATGTAATCATTCAAGACGATACGCTACGTCACCTGCTCCACGCCAATTGTTGCATCTTCGCCGTTGACCTTCTGTGATTTCAGAAAAGCGTTCGGATTTGATGATTCAACAACATGCAGCACCAAGGTCTCGTGTGTGATGTAGTCACGGTGACGGTCAAACGCTTCGTGGACGATTGGCGTCGATTCCAAACTGAGCGAGATCCGATCAGAAACATTGAAATCGGCTTCCTTCCGAATCTGCTGAATCTTGTTGACCAATTCTCGTGCGAATCCCTCAAGGATGAGTTCATGCGTCAATTCTGTCGAGAGAGCGACAAACTTGTGGGCATCCGCCTCAACGGCGTAGCCCTCCCGGTTCTCCGACTGTACATCAACCTCTGCCCTTTCTAGCGTGTAATTTACACCGTCCGCCTGAATCTCTAGCTCGCCATTCCCATCTAGTTCCTGTTTGAGAGTGAGTGCATCGGTCGATGCCATTGCTCTGGCAATCACTTGGACGTTTTTGCCGTATTTCGGGCCCAGCAGCTTGAAATTCGGCTTGATTGTGTAGGTTGCAAACTCGTCAATCCCCTCATGGAAAGAGATTTCTTTGACGTTCAGTTCATCCAAGACGAGTGGGGACAGACGATTAACGGCAGCTTGTTGATTTTCGGAGATACCACCGATCCCGATGCATCCGATCGGTTGCCGTGTCTTGATCCCTGATTGATTCCGAGCAGCACGTCCCAAACCGATTAGGTCGCGTGTAAGCCGCATGTCATCTTCCAGTGAGATGTCAACGAGATCTTCTTCCACAGCGGGGTAATCGGAGAGGTGGACACTTTCAGGAGCATCCGAATCAACCGAACACACCAGATTTTGGAAGATTGACTCCGTAACGAAGGGGACAAACGGTGCTAACAGGCGGCTAGTCGTCACTATAACTTGATACAGGGTCTGATAGGCAGCTTCCTTATCTGTATCCGTTTCCGATTTCCAGAATCGCCGCCGGCTGCGACGCAGATACCAGTTCGACAGATCATCCAGAAAATCCTCAACCACACGGCAGGCACCATCGGGTGAATATTCTTCCAAGCGCTCCGTTACCGAGCGGACTGTGCTTTGCAGACGCGATAAAATCCAACGGTCAAGCAGATTTTCAGACGTTTGTGGCGTTTCTTTCCAGAGGTTTGCGTCCGGTTTCCAACCGTCAACGTTGGCATAGGTGACGAGGAAACTATACACATTCCAGAACGGGATGAGAACCTGGCGGCGGACCTCATCGGAATGCTTGTAACCAAAGAGCAGGTTCTGTTCCGGTTTGGCGGCGCAGTACATCCAGCGCATCACATCCACGCCCATCGTCTCGGCGGCGTCATCAAACCAGATGGCGTTACCCCAAGACTTGTGCATTGCGCGTCCGTCTTCCGCAAACAGCGTCGCATAACTGAAATTCTGCTTAAACGGAGAGCGTCGTTCCATCACCGTACTCATTGCGATGAGCGAATAGAACCAGTTACGAAACTGTCCGGGAAAGCTCTCGCTGATTAGATCGGCGGGAAACCATTGGCTCCAGTAGTCACGATCGGTGCGATACTGCATCGTGCTGAAGCTGACGATACCGGCATCTAACCAAGGATTTCCAACGTCCGGGATACGGGAGACAGCGGCACCACAACTTGGGCAGGCGATCTTCACCGCATCAATCCATGGACGGTGGGGCGTATGCCCCTCAAACTCCTCCCATCCTTCAACGGCGAGTTCCTTCAACTCCTCCAAACTCCCGACGACGTGAAAATGGCTGCATTCGTTGCATTCGTAGATTGGGAGTGCCAGTCCCCAGTAACGTTTCTTAGAGATCATCCAGTCGTGCATATTGCGCAGCCAGTCGAGTTCACGGGCGAGTCCGAATGAGGGATACCACTTAGTTTCATTAAGGACAACCTCCATCATCTGGTAGCGCAGGTTATGTTCCTTCTCTGCCTCCGTCACCTGTTCATACGGTTTATCCAACTGTTCACCCATTGAGATGAACCATTCATCCACAAGACGGAAGACTAGTTCCTCTTCGCAGCGCCAACACACCGGATAGCGGTGGGTGTAGTCTTCAAGGCGATAGATAATCCCTTTCTGCTTTAAGTTTTCAAATATGTCTTCCGCGACGGTGTGGACTTGGCGACCTGTCAGCCAGTCGAACCCGTCAAGATAGATCCCCTCTGCTCCCAACGGTGCGATGACAGGGAGGTCTTGTTCCTTACTCAATTCAAAGTCCTCAGCACCGCAGCCCGGTGCGGTGTGAACGATTCCTGTACCTTCCGCTTCTCCGACTTCGTCCCACAGGATCACGCGGTGCCCCTCAGCTGCGCCAGAGGTCTGTTGGGCTGGCAGTTCATCGAAGGGACCGTCATAGGTCCAACCTTCCAACTCGCTGCCGGATTTCTCCTCAAGAATCTGATGATCTCCCTGAATGGCGTTCTCTAACGCTCCCTTGCTCAACCAGAAACGATGCTCGTCCTGTTCCACCAAAACGTAAGTTAGATCTGGATGCACCGCCGCTGCAACATTGCTCGTCAACGTCCACGGCGTCGTCGTCCAGACCAACAGGCTCTCATCGGGACGGTTACGCAGCGGGAAGTGGAGAAAGATGCTGGTATGCGTGAGTTCCCGGTATCCGTCGGTGACAATCTCGTGTTGGCTGATGCCGGTATCGCACCGCGAACACCACGGCATGACATCCGTGCCTTTATAGATCCAGCCACGATCGAAGCATTTTTTCAGCATCGTCCAGATGGTATAGTTGTTCTCGTTGGAAAATGTGAAGTAAGATCCGCCCAACTCCGGCAATCCGAGTCTTCCGACAAGTTGCTCAACCGTATCTGTGACGGGACCATTCGGTCCCTCTACGGTGAGAGGCTGTAAGGGATCTTGTGCCATCTTCTTTTCTAATTCGCGTAAGAGATCCGGATCGTTCCAGTCCATCCAGTAACCGAGTCGCATAGATTGTTCGGTCTGCGTGGCTGCATGACGGAGCACCTGCCGCTTGCAGGCGTTGACAAATTCATCTAATCCATAAGCTTCAATGTCCTTTTTGGCTTTGAAACCCATGTCACGCTCGACATTGACCTCAATCCAGAGTCCTTGGCAATCAAAACCGTTCTGGTATCGGGTCTGATAACCTTGCATGGCTTTGAATCGCTGAAAGAGATCTTTGTATGTCCGACCCCATGCGTGGTGGACACCCATCGGGTTATTGGCGGTGATTGGTCCATCAATAAAACTCCAGCGAGGTCCCTCCTGTCGCAGCTCCCGGAGTTTGTGAAAAACCTCGCTGTCGCGCCAGAAGTCTAAGATCTGATGCTCTTGGGCAACGAAGTCTACTGTATTGGGTACATCTTTGAACATGCTTTTCTCCTGTGTGTAAAATGTGTATGAACTTCCTTGCAAAAAAAACGCCCATCACCGAACTTCTTCGATGATGGGCGTTTGTATTGTTATGACTGCTGTAATCGAGTTTACTTTGTCTCCATCAGCCCACCATCGCAAGACGGAATAATAATGATAATAGAAATAATTCCAATAGAAAGACGTATATTCCGGCTTTCAGTCTCGCGTATGGATTTATGGGTTGATGGTGAAGAGTACACGATGCGAATCTCCATGTTTGATTTTTATCCAACAAAACAGTATAGTAACAGAAGTTTGCGGGGATGTCAAGAGTTTTTTGTCTTTTGTTTCGGCTTGCAATGACACCCCAATTCTGATATAATGCCGAACCATAATTTTACTAGCTTGCGAGACCAACTAAGCAACGAATAATTAAACACACTCAGGAGCCCATAAATGAAAAAAGCTGTCATACTTGGAGAACGCCAAGCGGGAATTGCTGAAGTTCCAGATCCACACCCCAAAGAGGATTGGGTCGTTGTCAAAGTACACGCGGCACCGATGTGCACCGAATACAAAGGCTATATGTCAGGGGGCAAATCGGAATTCCTCGGACACGAAGCAGCGGGAGAGGTCGTCGCAGTAGCGCAGCCGGGGAAGGTCAAAGAGGGAGATCGGGTGGTCGTGATGCCGCAGTATCCGTGTGGCACATGTCATCTGTGCGTTGATGGTGACTACATTCATTGCGAAAACGCTTACGATTTTACAGCCTTTACCGGTGCATCTGAAGGACGGGCAACGATGGCGCAATATCTCCTAAAACCTTCTTGGATTCTGCCGAAAATTCCAGATGGAGTGCTTTATGAACATGCCGGTCTTGCCTGCTGTGCACTGGGCCCCTCATTTGGCGCGTTCCAGACGATGGGCTTGAGTGCCTATGATACTGTCCTGATTACTGGCATCGGTCCGGTTGGGTTTGGTGCGGTCGTCAATGCGCGTTTTCGTGGTGCACGGGTCATCGCAGTGGAGTCCGTACCGTGGCGTGTTGATTGGGTGAAGCAGATGGGTGCCGCAGAAGTCCTTAACCCAAGCGATCCTGAAATCGTTCAGAAAATCAAAGATTTGACGGATGGAATCGGTGTGGATTGCGCGCTGGACTGCTCCGGGACGGTTCAAGCCGAGAGACTCTGTATCGACGCAGCACGGCGCAAGGGGAAGGTCGCTTACGTTGGAGAATGTGGACAGGATTTGCCGCTTCGCGTCAGCCCAGACCTTATCCGCAAGGGGCTCACCATCATCGGCAACTGGCACTATAATCTGAGTGATTTTCCGGGCATCATGACAGTCATCCAAGAATCACCGCTGATTGATCTGCTTGTCAGCCACGTCATCCCGATGAGCGAGATCCATCGGGCTTTTGAGATTTCATCGTCTCATCAGAATAGCAAGATGATCCTAAAACCGTGGGAATGAAACGTGATGTGTGAAACGTAAAAACAGGAAAATGGGAAAACCAGAAAACGAGACATGAAGCCGTCTGGTTCGATGTAGGTTGGGTTGAACGCCTAAACGCGAATCCTTATCAAGCACAACAGAGATGCTGCCTTTCGACACCACTCTCATTATAGATGAATACAGTGAAACCCAACACGCAATCAGTCCCTTTACGTTTCACGTTTTACGCACCACTATCGACAATTTTCTTGCAAATAGGCAACGATGTGTTGACTAAACGTCTCAAAATCGGAAACGCACCTTTGTAGAAACTGATAGATTAACTCATCGTTGACTGTCATATACCGATGCACAATCACGTTTCTTAGCCCCGACATGCCGGCGAGTTCCTGTGCAAAATCTTGCGGTAGGATATCATGTCTACCGAGTCCAAGTATGGCAGATCTGCTGTCGGCTGGTTGTTCCAAGTCGCCGCCGATAAGTAGATGATTTGCAATATCAATAACACACTGGATTGCCGTTTGCAGCGCATAACGAATCATTGACTGATAATTGCGATCTGCTACTACTTCATCATGACTCAACTGCTGATAAGTACGGAGATCTTCGGTATATTCCGAAAGCGTTTGTAACAAGGTCTGGACAGTCTGCGGATCGACCATGATTAATCGGGCTCGTTTCGGGAGTTTTGGGATTTGATTTGCTGTCTTTTGAGATAGTATTGCCATTGTAGGTCACGCAACGGTTGAGTATCGGCGTATTGATTAAAGGTGTCAACATAGAATGAGACATACCGCTGATGTGGGTCATAGATGACAACACCGTGACGCACGACTTGAAAAGCTAGCAGCGGCGGAGCGTTATTCAGCAGTGCAACATCAACTGCATCCCGTTGGAAAATGCCAATAAGTTCGGTATTAAGGTCTACCACCCGTTGACCGTATTCCGCTTGCGGGATCTGATCGGATAGCAGAACGGCGATATCGATATCAGATTCGCGGTTTGCGGTGCCTTTCGCTTCTGATCCAAAAAGGTAGGCGAGGACAACATCGCTCACATCAAACAGAGATGTCAACTGTGGTTTGTATTGGTTAATATTCACAGATTCATTCCTTTGGTCTTAACTATTCTCCAAAAGATATAATAACATATCCAATAGCAAACTGACAAATCAGCAATCTTCTACGTTTCACGCTTCACGCTTTGGGCACAAAATCATGAAACTTACTACCTTAGCAACATGCAACCTCACCCAATGGGCACTCGATTTTGAGGGAAATTTGGGACGAATCATCGAGTCGATACAAATAGCCAAGCAAAACGGGGCACGCTATCGGCTCGGTCCCGAACTTGAAATACCGGGCTACGGCTGTGAAGACCATTTCTTGGAGGGAGACACCTTTCTCCACTCATGGGAGTGCCTCGCCGAAATCCTCAAGGGCGATCTGACAACCGATATCTTGTGCGATATAGGGATGCCGGTCATGCACAAAAATGTGCGGTATAATTGTCGGATTTTCGCTCTAAATGGAAAGATTCTTCTTATCCGTCCCAAGCTGATTCTGGCTGCCGATGGAAACTATCGGGAAACCCGTTGGTTTGCAGCGTGGCAGCACCCACGACAGTTGGAAGAATACTACCTGCCGCGTATGCTCCGAGAGATAACACGACAGGAAACGGTTCCCTTCGGTGATGCAGCAATTGCCACGCGTGATACTGCCCTAGCCGCTGAAACCTGCGAGGAACTTTTCGCACCGAACAGTCCACATATCTATCTCGGCTTGGACGGGATTGAAATTATCGCGAACGGTTCAGGCTCTCATCACGAACTTCGGAAACTGAATACGCGGGTGGACCTCATCCGTAATGCGACCTCAAAAAGCGGCGGGGTTTACCTCTACGCAAATCAGCAGGGCTGTGATGGCGGACGGCTCTATTTCGATGGATGCGCGCTTATTGCCCTCAATGGGGAGATTGTGGCGCAGGAGTCGCAGTTTTCTCTGAACGATGTCGAAGTTGTGACAGCAACCGTAAATCTGGAGGATGTACGCTCGAAACGCGGTGCAATTATCAGCCGAATGGTTCAAGCTAGCCAATCGGATCCAGTGCCTCGGATAAGCGCGGATTTTGACCTGACTACCGAAGATTCCTCTCACTCTCCCTCCTCTCCAATTGATGTCAACTATCACGCACCCGAAGAAGAGATTGCCTATGGTCCGGCGTGTTGGCTATGGGATTACCTGAGACGCTCCGGTGTCGCGGGATATTTCTTGCCCATCTCCGGCGGAGCGGATAGCTCGTCGGTAGCAACTATCGTCGGTTCGATGTGTCAAATGGTTGCAAAAGCGGCGCAAGCGGGCAACCAGCAGGTCATCCAAGATGCCCGTCGCATTACGGGAGAAAGCGAGGATAGTACCTACCTCCCAACCGACCCACGCGAATTTGCCAACCGAATCTTTTACACCTGTTACATGGCAACCCAAAACAGTTCAAAAGCGACCCGGGAGCGTGCAAAGCGGCTAACTGACCAGATCGGCTCTTATCACCTGAGTGTGAATATTGATTCAGTCGTTGCCGCGCTCTACGCTCTTTTTGTGGGTATTACCGGGAAGGCGCCGAAGTTCAAAGTGGAGGGTGGAACGGAGGCGGAGAATAACGCCTTGCAGAATATTCAGGCGCGCATCCGTATGACGCTCGCTTATCTGATGGCACAACTGTTGCCGTGGACGCGGGGCAAACGTGGTGCGTTACTGGTTTTGGGCAGTGCCAACGTGGATGAGAGCCTTAGAGGATATGTGACGAAATACGATTGCAGCAGCGCCGATCTGAACCCAATCGGCGGGATTAGCAAAACAGACCTCCGCCGGTTTTTGCGGTGGGCAGCGGAACATCTGGGATACCATGCCCTCACTGAGGTGGTCGAAGCCCCACCGACAGCCGAATTAGAACCGATTACTGAGAGCTACACGCAAGAAGATGAGGCGGATATGGGAATGACCTATGATGAGCTCAGTCGTTTCGGCAGGCTGCGGAAGATTGATCGATGCGGTCCCGTAAGCATGTTTGAGAAGCTAGTCCATGAGTGGAATCATCTCCCGCCTCAGGAAGTCGCCGAAAAGGTTAAACGCTTCTTTTACTACTATTCGGTGAACCGTCATAAGATGACAACACTGACGCCGTCGTATCACGCCGAGTCCTATTCCCCTGACGATAACCGATTCGATCTTCGGCAGTTCCTTTACAATGTCCGGTGGGGTTGGCAGTTTCGTCAGATCGACCAGCGCGTGGAGACGATGAACGATAAATAGAAGGTCAATCCATCTCTTATGCTGATAGCAGATTCTCAGGGTTAAGTCCCTCCAACTCAGGAAGCACAAACCGCCCCTCCTTCCGAATCACTTTCCCATCAAAAGAGATCTCACCGCCACCATGCTCAGGCGTTTGAATCATCACCATGTCCCAATGGACGCTTGAGCGGACCCCATTATCCGCTTCCTCATACGCCTGTCCGGGTGTGAAGTGAAAAGAACCCGCAATCTTCTCGTCAAACAAAATATCAAGCATCGGGGTATGGATGTACGGATTAAACCCGATAGCAAACTCGCCGATATATCGTGCACCCGGATCAGTATCGAGGATGTCGTTGAGTTTTTCGGTGTTATTTGCAGATGCCTCCATTATCTTACCGTTCTCAAATCGGAGGCAAATATCACTAAATACCGTGCCTTGATAGAGCGTCGGTGTATTAAAGTGGATAACACCATTGACCGATTCCCGGACGGGAGAGGTAAAGCATTCTCCATCGGGGATATTCCGTTCACCGGTACAGGGAATCACGGGGATGTCCTTGATGCTGAATTTCAGATCTGTTCCTTGTCCAGTGATGTGAACCTCATCCGTTGCGTCCATCAGCGTTTGGAGCGGTGAGATCGCCTTTTCCATGTGGTTATAGTCGAGCGTGCACACGTCAAAATAGAAGTCCTCAAATGCTTCGGTACTCATCTTTGCGCTCTGTGCCATTGACGGTGAGGGCCAACGCAGGACTACCCACTTCGTCTTGGAAACGCGGATATCAAAGTGAACGGGAGTCAGCCAATGCTTTTCATAAGCCCGCATCCCCTCCGTCGGCACGTCGGACATCTCAGCGATGTTTTGGCTGCCGCGAATGCCGATATACGCTTGTACCTGTTTCATCCGGTAGCCTTCGTATTCGCCAATTAGCTTTAATCCTTCCTCGTCAGCGTTTCGGAGTAGTTCGCGTTGGATGCGATTTTGCTTAATCTCAACGAGTGGTATGCCGCCAGCCTCCCGCACTGTGCGGATTAAAGCGATAATCATCTCCTCTGGAATATCAAACCCTTCAATCAGCACATACTCACCGGGCTGTACTTTGGTTGAGTGGGTTGTGAGTACATCTGCAAGTTTTTCCAATCGTGAATCGTGCATGCAGTCCTCCGAATGCGAAACAAGTTCATTATGAGTTCATTGGTTCACTAGTTCATTGAGCTCCAATAGGATAATAAGGCAGTAGCTGCTTCGTCTGCTGATTTGTGTTTTTTGTGTAACCCGTTGAATCCGTGATTCGGACAATCATTATGCACATTCCTCAAATCAAATGCAAGTTTTTTGGACTGGACATCAATTGAGGTCAATGATAGTATGATTAAAGTGCTAATCTATTGAAAAATATCTCAACAAAAGTGAGGGAAATGAAAATGAAAAAGACCGCTGTAATTACAGGTGTTGGTCCTGGACTGGGTGCATCGCTTGTGCGGAAGTTCGCATCTGAGGGTTATCAAGTGGGATTGCTTGCCCGATCATCGGACTATATCCAAACACTTGCGAATGAACTAGGCGCATCGGGCACAAAGGCACTTGCGCTACCGACCGACATCGGCGATTCCCAAATGGTTGAAACCAGTTTTAACACAATCCGCGAGGAATTGGGAGGGGTTGATGTTCTCATCAATCACGCCGGCAACGCAGCGTGGGTAGAGTTTGCTGAACTGTCGGCTGAAGCCTTTCACCGCTCGTGGCAGGTCTGCGCCTTCGGATCGTTCCTCTGCACTCAACAGGTAGTACCAGATATGGTTGAAAAAGGGTGTGGTGCAATCCTCTTCACAGGAGCCACTTCTGCCATTCGCGGCAGAGCGGGTGCGATAGCTTTTTCCAGTGCGAAGTTCGCAGTCCGTGGGTTGGCATGGGCATTGGCGCGGGAAATGGGACCAAAAGGGATTCACGTTGCCCATATTATTATTGATGGTGTCATCGACACACCGAACGTCCGTGAGCGTTACCAGTTGTCGGAAGATGAACCGTTGTTGCTGCCCGATGACATCGCTGAAGCCTACTGGAGTTTGGTACAGCAACCCAAGAGTGCATGGGCGTTTGAGTTGGATCTGCGCCCACACAACGAGGAGTTTTTTACATAGACTGGGGCGCTAAAGTAGTAACTTGGGTTAGATCTCCTCCCTAATAGCGGTCGGTTTATTGGAGCGAGACTCCGGCAGCAAAAATTCCCACACCAAGAATAACAGAGCGAACGCCAAGAAATACTGAAACCGATCCTCATACTGCGTGACCTGTCGTTCCTCGATCTCGCGTTTTTCGATTGCAGCGAGTTCTGCAACCAAACGGCTTATTTCTGCTTCGCCCGGCGTCGCCTGATAATAATTTCCGTTTGTCAGCTGTGCAATCTCTCGTAGCAGCGCATCTTCTAGTTTTGTCACAATAGGTGTGCCATTACGATCATGCTTGTACCCTCGGAGTTCGCCATTCGATTGACGGAGCGGAATTGGCGTTCCCTGATTGGGCAAACCGACCCCAACACAGTAGATGCGTATCCCTTGGTTGGCTGCCGTTCTTGCTGCTTCAACTGCTTTCTTCCCATGGTCTTCACCATCTGTGAAGAAGAGCAAAATTTTGTACTTATCCTCCTCTTGGTTGAAACTGGAGGCTGCTATCTCAATGGCTTGGCTAATCTCGGTACCGCTTTGGGAAATCGTATCGACGCTGAGGGCATCCAGCAGGAGCTTCGCCGCTGCGTAATCAATTGTCAATGGGCATTGGACAAAACTATCCCCCGCAAACGCAATCAGTCCCACCCGATCGCCCTCTAGCCGGTCAATAAGCGAGGAGATAGCGTGCTTTGCCTTGAGCAGCCGATTCGGTTTGATGTCCTCCGCCATCATACTCGCCGAAATGTCTAACCCAATCATTATATCCAACCCACTCCGCTTGACCAGTTCAAGACTCGTTCCGATTTGGGGGCGCGAAAGGGCAAGGACGAGGAATGTATAGCTGAGGCACATTAATATTACTTTTGCCTTCTGTCTCCCAAAGTGGACAGATCTTGTCAGCCTTTGAAAAAAATGGTGGCTGCTGAAGCGTTGGTATGCCCTTCGCTTTTTCCGAAATGCGTAGATATAGAGTAAGATAAAGACCGGCGTGCCCCATAGCAGATATAGGAAGTGTGGGTGTCCGAAACGTATCCAGTCCATACCACTCGGTTATTCCCCAGGTTGCAAATTAATTTCCACAATTTGAGAGATTGTGTATCCTGTTATCTCTACGGTCTCTGTCCGATCGGTATATCCCTGTTTCTTCACCGTAATTTGATATGTATTCGGAGCTAGATTGAATAGCGTTGCTTTATGGTGTGTGTCAGAAATTGTCGCTTTTTGTTGGTCATTAAGGTAGACTTCTGCCCCACCAACGTTGGAATGAACAATGAGATTGACTTTAGGTATGCGCGGCGCTTCTCCAATAGGTCGTGGAGGAGATTTGTCTTTTAGCGTGGAACTGATAATAATTCCCACGACCATGATTAGCAAACCGACACCGAGAATAATCCAAGGTAGGAATCCTTGAAGGGGTTTACCACTTTTAGTAGGTTGGTTCCGCTGTTGCACAATCAATACCCTCTCTATTTTGGCATTATTTCATTATATCAGATTCAATCTGGCGTGTCTACATCTAAAGCGCAGATCTCACCTAAGGTTAGCAACCCTGCAAAAAGAGGCTTGCCTTTTGGGAGCGAATGGGTTATATTTACACACGCAGCGTGATGGGAAAAATGATGTCTTCGCATAGCGTGTGGGAATGAGTGGGAATTGGGGGTGGAGTCAGATGGCAAAGCAACAACCAGAAGAGGTAATGACGCTCAAACGGGCTCTCACCGCACGTACCCAAGAAGGCTACCTGTACGAAAAACTGTCCGACAAAGAGGATTGGGTGCACTGTTACGCATGTGGTCACAATTGCAAAATCCCGCCGGGCAGGGATGGTATCTGTCGGGTGAGGTTCAATGCAGGCGGCAAGCTCTATGTTCCGTGGGGGTATGTAGGCGCGTTGCAACTCGATCCTATTGAGAAGAAGCCGTTCTTCCACGCATTTCCCGGTGCCTTAGCGATGAGTTTCGGGATGTTGGGGTGCGATTATCATTGCGCTTACTGTCAAAACTGGATAACTTCACAAGCCCTTCGGGACAAAAATGCAGGCGCACCGCTGAAAGATATTTCGCCGGAAGCGTTCGTTTCACTCGCGCGTCGACACAAAGCCCAAGTTGTTACGAGCACGTATAATGAACCGCTGATTACAAGCGAATGGGCGATTGATATCTTCAAGGAGGCAAGAAAGCACGGACTTGTTACCTCCTATGTGTCCAACGGAA
This sequence comes from Candidatus Poribacteria bacterium, assembly GCA_003635265.1. GTDB lineage: Bacteria > Poribacteria > WGA-4E > WGA-4E > PCPOR2b > PCPOR2b. Next base: position 14,382 of record PYIZ01000044.1, on the reverse strand, counting down.
ATGCGACTCCTGAAGTTCTTGATGCGCTCGGTCCGTGGGTTGATCTGTACAAAGTAGACCTCAAGGACTTCAACGACAGAAACTACCGCAAACTCGGCGGGGTGTTAAAGCATGTCCTTGACACAATTGAGATGTTGTATAAACGCAATTTCTGGGTTGAAATTGTTACACTTATCGTTCCAGGTTTCAATGACTCTGACGAGGTACTAAAAGAGATTGCCAATTTTCTCGTGTCGATTTCGCCGGATATCCCGTGGCATGTGACGGCTTTCCATCAGGACTATAAACTGACCGAGCCGGATAACACCTCCGTCTCCACGCTTATCCGCGCAGCGGAAATCGGCTACGATGCCGGATTGCACTATGTATATGCCGGCAATCGTCCGGGCTATGTCGGACGCTACGAAAACACTTATTGTCCCGCTTGCGATGAACTCCTCATTGAGCGCTGGGGATTCAGGATACTGAAGAACCGAGTGAAAAATGGCAGCTGTCCGAAATGTAAAACGACAATCGCTGGCGTTTGGAATAAAGAGGGATTAGAAACGATGCGAGCTTTACGATGGAGGTATTAGAAATGGCTGAGAAATCTGATGTATATCAAAGAAGAATGGACGAATTGACCGAAGTTGTTACCCCGTACTTAAACAAAGAGAAGTTACTTAAACAGATGACTCCTGAAGAACGGGTACGCGGACTTCAGCCCGAAGACATCCTTCGTCTATTGGACGCGGAGACATTGGAAAAACTCAAGCAACTCATAAATGATCCAGGAAGGAAATAGAGCGCGAAGAAACACTGACACGCTGTCAATAGCTGGGTCGAAACGTATTGGAGTTGATACGGTGATAACCCCAACTTTCCCAAAACGAATATTCTTCATGGCACTTTCGATTGCTGTGGCGGGCAGCTTTCTGTTGTGTGGGTACGAGTTTATTCGAGCGGTATCAACCTCCTTATTCATTGAGGCATACGGCGCTAAAAACCTGCCTCGCGTGATGGTAGCCGTGCCTCCTAGTGTTTTCTTGCTGCTCTATCTCTACGGGAGACTGTTGTCATGGCTGGGCGCAAAACGTGCGTTATTGTTGACATCAATTTTGTCGGCGGGACTGATTGCAAGCTGCTACAACCTCATCCTGATGGGTTACCCTATTGCGACAGCGGTGATTTACGTCTTTCGTGAAGCGTACATCGTGTTAATCATCGAACAGTATTGGTCGCTTGTCAATAGTACGTTAACCCCTAAGCAGGCGCGTTGGATCAACGGGCCCTTCTGTGCAATCGCGACAATCGGTTCAGTTACCGGCGGTTCGCTTGTTGCATACCTTGCACCGTCATTGGGATCTGAGGTGTTGCTGCTATTTGCTGCGGGCTCATTACTGCCAGCGGCACTGTTTGCAATGTTCGCTTATGCTGCCGCCGGTGAACCGCAACCCGCAGCCGTAGAGCAGGGAGGACAACAGGGGCATACAGGATTGAAGGTACTTGCGCGTTCTCGCTATCTTGTTTTCCTGTTTCTGCTCATTTTGACGACGCAGGTTGTTTCGACGGTGTTAGATCTACGATTCAATGGACTGGTCGAAACCAACATCACCGACAAAGATATGCGAACAGCGTTTTATGGACGGTTTTATGGGCAGTGGCTAGGTATCTCTGCTTTTGTTCTGCAACTTTGTGCGGGTCTTGTGTTACGATTTATACCGATTCGTATTCTACATCCGAGTATTCCGCTGGTTCACTTGATTGCGGGTGCAGCCCTGACGATAGCGCCGTCCTTGCGGAGTGGAGCAACCGCATTTCTGCTTTTCAAGGCATTGGATTACTCTCTTTTCCGAGCTGCGAAAGAGATTCTTTATATCCCTTTGTCGTTCGATGCCCGTTATCGAGCGAAACAGGTCATCGACTCGTTCGGTTATCGATTTGCTAAAGGCGGCAGTGCCGGCGTGATTACCGTGATCAGTTTTGTTATGCTAATTCCGGGTGCCGCTTTTTCTATCACCGCGATGGTGATGGCAATCCTCTGGTCAGGAATTGTGTTAAATTTGACAAAACAGTATCAGAATATAGAGACACGCAATGATAAAAAATAGGACTTACGCAGTTGATATAAATATCGCCGCTGCCTTCGTGGGGCGGCGCCTGCCCTTGAAGAAATTGGGGTTTCCCAGTCTGTAATAGTGGGTACAGGTTGCCTAACCTGTACGGGGTGTGCGATTTTTGCCAGCGAAGTGCGTAACTCCTAAACAAAGAAGAAATAAATGAATAAAGACAACAAGTCCATCGGATCATTCGTTCATTCCACTGCTAGCGTAACTGCCCCCATGGACTCACACCTGATGTCTCACGCATCACGTTTCACGTTTTACGTTAAGGAGTGCATTAATGGCTATCGTTGATACACACGCACATATCTATTCCGAAGACACCGAAACGTATCCACAAAGCCCTGAACCCTATCTGCCACCGCCCGGTCGGGGGACGATTGAAGATTTGAAAAATGAGGTTAAGGCGAACAGTATTGATCGCGTTGTCGTCGTTCAAACCTTCACTGTTTACCAACATGATAACCGGCTCACGATGGATACCGTGCGGGCAAACCAGGAATGGACAACCGGCGTTTTGAACCTCGATCCCTTTGACAGTGGATCGGTAAGTCTGATGGAGAAAGCACTTGCGATAGGTGTCCGTGGGAATCGAGTCTCCGTCGGCTGGTACACGGACGACTCTATTCTCCCCGAACATCGGCGTCTATGGGAAGCAGCACAACGGTTAGGTGTGGTACTTTGCGCTTTACTGAATCCACCCAACTGTCGCTCATTGGCAAGTCTGCTTAAAGCGTATCCCGACGTTCCCGTTGTACTGGATCACTGCGCCAATTTGAGCGCCACGTATTTCCCAGATTCTGACAATCTGGAAACAGTGCTGGGACTTGCAGAATTCGATAATCTATATGCTAAACTTTCATTCATTGTCACCGGATCTGAGGAGGAGTTTCCCTGCGGCGATATGTTTGATGGGGTTCGACAGATTATTGACGCTTACACGCCGGCAAGATGTATATGGGGCAGCGACTTCCCAACATCGCTCTGGATTCCCAAGGTAACGTACCAACAGCATCTCGCAATCTTTCAAGAACATCTGGGGTTATCCGAGGCGGAAAAATCCGCCATCTTGGGCGACACTGCGATGAAACTCTGGTTTTCGTGACCCTGCCTTCAAAGAATTTGAACGACCAAAGAATAATGCAACAAAGGTTAATAAAGTAATGAATCCAAAAAATCCAACCAAAACAGAGTTACCATTATATAAAGCAGCACCAACGTTGGAACCTAATATCACTCAACAGGCACAGGTTGATCGGCGGGTGTATATCGAAACCTACGGCTGTCAGATGAATGTAAGTGATAGTGAGCTGATGTCGGGCATCTTAACTCAGAATGGCTACGAAATGGTGTATCGACTCAAAGATGCCAACGTTGTGCTTCTCAATACCTGCGCCATCCGCGAAAATGCCGAAGAGAAGGTGCTCAATCGCCTTGTCCATCTGCATCATCGAAAACGGAGGCAATCGGATCTGGTTCTCGGCGTGTGTGGTTGTATGGCGCAACACATGAAGACAAAGTTGATTGATGCCGCACCGTATGTGGATTTCGTATTGGGACCCGACGCCTACCGAAATCTACCGATGGCAATCAATTCCGTGACGACAGGTGACCCGTTCCTCGGCTTGAAACTGGACAGGGACGAGGATTATGCAGACATCGCTCCCATTCGGAAAGATGGTGTCCGAGCATGGCTGACCATCCAACGTGGATGCGACAAGATGTGTACCTTCTGCATCGTGCCGTTTGTACGTGGACGCGAGCGAAGTATCCCGATGCAGCTGTTGGTTGATGATGTGAAACGGCTTGTCGATGAGGGTTTCAAAGAGGTCGTTCTCCTCGGTCAGACGGTGAACTCTTATAACGATGGCACACATAATTTTGGAGACCTCCTGTTTGGGCTGAGCGAAGTTGAAGGGATCGAACGGATACGCTTTACTTCGCCACATCCGAGTGATGCGACCGATACTTTGATTGAGGCGATGGCGAGCTGCGATAAGGTCTGCAACTATATCCATCTGCCGTTGCAATCCGGTTCAACGAAGGTGCTGAAAGCAATGCGGCGCACGTACACAGCGGAGGAATACCGAGAACTTGTTGCCAAAATGCGAGAGCGCATCCCGAATCTCTCAATCTCCACGGATGTGATTGTCGGCTTCTGCGGTGAAACAGAGGCTGACTTCATGGAGACGTACAATATGATGGCTGAAATTCGCTACGACTCGGCGTTCATGTTCAAGTATTCGTCCCGCGAAGGGACACTCGCGTACAAAACGCTCGACGACGATGTGAGCGAGGAAGAGAAGGGACGCCGTTTGAGGGAGATTATTGCATTGCAAGAGGGCATCTCCCACGAAACCAATCGGGGATTGATTGGTGAGACGGTAAAGGTGTTAGTCGAAGGAGAATCACGGCGGGATCCGGACAGATATCAAGGAAAAACTGATGGCTTCAAAACAACCGTGTTTCCGAAGGACAGTTCACAGGTTGGTGATCTCGTGCGTGTGAAAGTCGAATCTGTGACAGCGCATACGTTGATTGGATCGATGGTTTCTGCGCCATAGTACAGTAAATTGTAACGGATTATGTCATTGAGGATGCACTAGATGGCTCAGTCGAACCTGCTACTGGTTAGCGCGACGGAGATTGAATCTGCTACTATCCAAACCGCTCTCGGCAATGCCAAGACCACCCAGCACGCCGGCAAAGCGGTAACCGTCGGAAATCTATGTGACTGGCGATGCACGTTACTTCACACCGGAATCGGTAGTGTCAACGCAGCACACGCATTGACTTGTCAGCTTGAGGGACAACTGCCCGACTTAGTCATTCAATTTGGGATCGGTGGTGCTTATGTGCCGACCGGTTTGCCAATCCAATCTGTTGCCCTAGCAACAGAGGAGATTTACGGCGATGTTGGTGTATTGACGCCGGAAGGTTGGAAACCGGCGGACGAGATTGGTATCCCTTTGGTGCACCGCGACCCACCTTACTTCAATCGTTTTCCACTGGATTCGCGACTAGTTTCAACTGCTGCTGAGATGTGCGGAGCGCAGTGTGGTCCATTTGTGACCGTTTCGCAGTGCAGCGGTGTTCAGGCGGTTGGGGATGCTCTCCATGCTCGCTTCAATGCGCTATGTGAAAGTATGGAAGGTGCGGCTGCTGCCCACATTTGTACGCTATACGACGTTCCATTTCTGGAGGTACGCGGCATCAGCAATCTGGTCGAAGATCGTCAGCCCGACCGGTGGGACATTCCGGGAGCAGCAGAGGCTGCACAATCCGCTCTTATAAAAATCATCAGTGACAAAAAAATAATGCGTAATATGTAAGGGGTCTCTTTACGCATTACGAATCACGAGCTATGACAAAAGTTAAAATCAAATCTCGATCCGAAATCGAAGCGATGCGACGCAGCGGTAGAGCTGCATCAATCATATTGCAGCGAATCGGGGAGGCAATTAAACCCGGCGTTTCGACTTACGAGTTAGACCAGATCTCACGTCAAACCATCAAAGAGTTGGGTGGAGTCTCATCATTCCAAGGCTATCAGTTTCCGGGGCATGACCCTTATCCTGCGACAATCTGTGTATCACTCAACGACCAGATTGTACACGGCATTCCAAGCAAAGATGTGTTGCTTAATGAGGGAGACATCGTTGGGATTGACACAGCGATCTTTCTAGACGGCTATCATGGCGATAACGCTTTCACCTTTCCAGTAGGGGAAATAGCCCCGGACGCCCAAAAGTTGCTTGATGTCACAAGAGCGTCCCTCTACAGTGCTGTTGAGGCTGCGAAGCCCGGCAATCGATTGGGTGATGTCTGCTTTGCGCTACAAGACGGTGCCGAATCGCATGGATTCGCTGTGGTGCGAGATTTCTCTGGGCACGGGATTGGTCGACAACTGCACGAAGAGCCTCAAGTCCCCACTTACGGGGATGCAGGCAGGGGTGTGCGCTTGATGCCTGGCATGACACTCGCCATTGAAGCGATGGTCAACGTGGGCAACTCCGAAGCGCGGGTACTTGACGATGGCTGGACTGCCGTTACCACAGATCACAGCCTCTCCGCGCTTTTCGAGCATACCGTCGTTATCCTTTCCGATGGACCGGAGATTCTGACTGATAACAGTGAACTTTGGGGCACGTGAGAATTAAGAAAGAGGAGAGTCTGAATAATGACAATTGCTAATGTTCATGCGCGAGAGATTCTGGACTCGCGTGGAAACCCAACTGTAGAGGTTGACGTGGAATTGGAGTACGGGGTTTTGGGCAGAGCTGCCGTTCCGTCTGGGGCATCGACAGGCGAGCATGAAGCGGTCGAGCTTCGAGATGCTGATGCTATGCGGTATCTCGGAAAGGGGGTACGGAAAGCGGTCGAAAATGTCAACACGATTATCGCCGATGCGCTCAAGGGAGCGGATCCCTTTGCGCAGGAGGCGATAGATCAAACGATGCTCACGCTTGATGGCACACCGAATAAAGGAAATCTCGGCGCGAACGCAATTTTGGGGGTTTCACTCGCAGTCGCCAAAGCCGCTGCTGCAGAAGCCGGGCTTCCACTCTACCAATACATTGGCGGTGCGAACGCAAAGGAACTACCGTTACCGATGATGAATGTCTTAAACGGCGGTTCGCACGCGGACAATAACGTAGATCTCCAGGAATTCATGATAATGCCGGTGGGAGCGAACACCTTCGGGGAAGCCTTGCGCATGGGAACGGAGATATTCCATAATCTCAAAGCGGTCTTGCAGGATCGGAATTACAATACCGCTGTCGGTGATGAGGGCGGCTTTGCCCCAGATCTACGATCAAACGAGGAAGCCTTACAGGTGCTTATCGAAGGGATTGAACGGGCAAAATACATCCCCGGCGATGAGGTGCTATTGGCGCTCGATCCCGCCTCCAGTGAGTTTTACAAAGATGGGGTATATCGACTGGAAGCGGAAGCGAAACCGGATAAATCCCCTGACGAAATGGTTGATTTCTACGCCAACTTGGTTGACAAATATCCAATTATATCTATTGAGGACGGTATGGCAGAGGATGATTGGGAGGGCTGGAAGCTGCTTACAGAAGCCATCGGTGAAAAGGTGCAGCTTGTTGGCGATGATCTCTTCGTCACGAACACCAACCGATTACAGCAGGGAATCGATGGCAGCATCGGCAATTCTATCCTAATCAAGGTCAACCAAATCGGGACGCTCACCGAAACGCTTGATGCTATCGAGCTTGCCAAGCGATTTAACTACACGGCGGTCGTCTCACACAGATCGGGTGAGACAGAAGATACAACTATTGCAGACATTGTTGTCGGTGTGAACGCGGGACAGATCAAAACCGGCTCGCTCTGTCGCACCGACCGGATCTGCAAATACAACCAATTGCTACGGATTGAGGAACAACTTGGTAGCCGCGCCCAGTTCAACGGGAAAAAGGTATTCTATAATCTCCAAAACAGTCGGTGAACGGAGTAGATGCCAACTAGCAGCAGAAGAAGGGAGTTCATCAGCGTGGGGCAAATACTCTGGGTCGGATTCGGAGGCTTCCTTGGCTCAATCGGCAGATACCTCTTAAGCGAGTATGTCCAATATCTGATGAGAGGTAGAGTATTTCCTTACGGGACCTTGGTAGTTAATCTGATCGGTTGCTTGGGCATCGGATTCCTTTTCCAGTGGGTTGAGACGCGTGGATTGTTAAACCCAGAAATTCGCTTATTTGTTTTTGTGGGACTGTTAGGAGGATTCACAACGTTCTCGACATTTGGCAATGAGACAATGAACCTGTGGCAAGCTGGCGACAGTGCAGCTGCCTTTACCAATGTTGTCCTGCATGTTGGACTCGGTCTGGGTGCCGCTTGGCTCGGTCATATAATCGCTTATGGGATTTGGAAATGAAGGCTTGATGCTTCCACGTCCCGCGAAGCGAGGATCCCGATCTTATCGGGACTTCACGGATTATTTTGTTCCACGTTTTGGACTACAAAAAACCAAGCGAACCCCAAAACGATTTTGATTCGTACTATATAGATTGAAACTTATAGTGAATTCAAAAAATAAATAGACACTTTCGCTCGCCGTGTTTGGTAGGCGCTGTTTCCAACTGCGCCGATTTGGAGTGTCTCATTAATTCTAAAATCTACTATAGATAACTTGATAATAGAAAGAGAGAAGTTTATGGCGCAGGAAAAATTCCGGGTCGGTTTGACCCCCGGATTCCTTGGAGAGGACGGCAAAGTTCGGTTCAAAGATGTTGGACTAGATCTTTTAGACAAAGAGCCACATATCGAATACACATTTATTGCCACCGAGCGTCCTTATGTACCGCCGGATGAGGTAGGCGGGTTGGATGCCTTCATCGCCCTTGGGGGAAAGTACCCCCGTGAGACATTTGAGGAAGTGGATCGACTAACTCTGATCGCCAGGCACGGAGTCGGTTACGACAACGTCGATCTCCAAGCGGCGACCGAAGCAGATGTGATGATCGCCATCGCGCCGAGCGGAGTACGCCGTCCCGTGGCAGAAGGTATTATTGGACTGATGTTCGCGCTCTCGAAGAACTTTTTCGCGTATGACCATGCGACACGCGCCGGAACTTGGCGAGAAGGATTGGAAACCGGTGTCGATCTTATAGGGCGTACACTGGGATCGGTCGGGCTTGGAAACATTGGTACTGAAGTGTTCCGCTTGCTACAGCCGTTTGGTATGCGATTCCTGACATTTGACCCGTATGTTTCACCGGAGGTTGCCAAATCCTTGAATGTAGAGGTGGTAGATCTGCCGACCGTGATGCGCGAATCCGATTACGTGTGCGTTACCTGTCCACTGACAGATGAGACGCGCGGGTTGATCGGCGAAAAAGAGTTCGCGCTTATGAAGCCGACAGCGTTCTTTATCAACACCGCCCGCGGTCCCATTGTTGATCAACGCGTGTTGACACAGGTCTTGCAGGAAAAGCGCATTCGGGCAGCAGGAATTGATGTGTTTGAAGAGGAACCTGTGGATCCCAATGAACCGTTGTTGAAATTGGATAACGTGATTGTATCGCCCCACGCCATCGCTTTGACAGAGGAGTGCTACCGAGACATCGGCAGACTGAACTGTCAGAAGGCAATTCAGGTATCACGAGGCGAAATTCCAGATAATGTGGTGAATCGCGAGGTTCTTGAGAAGCAGTCGTTTCAGGAGAAGCTGGCGAGATATCGGGAAGGAGCATAGAATGAGCAAGCAGAGCTTGGACAGAGATGCGTGTCGCAACGTCTTGGTAGTTGCTATCACGCCACGGCGGGAAGACCGGCAGGTAGATTTGGAAGGGATACGAAAAAACGTCCGTTACCTTATCCAGCACGGTGTGGACTTCATCATGCCGGAGTGCGGCACCGGTATGGTCTACGATGCCACGCTAGAGGAGTACGAAGCCGTGGTTGGCACATACCTCGACGAAGCTGGAGATGCAGCGTATGTTGTGCCGGGTATCGGTCCGGGATTCGGGAGAGCCTTGGAGATGGGACATATCGCCCGATCGCTTGGCGTCGCTGGCGTGATGATTATGCCGGTGGTAGGTCCCGCTTCCGCCAATGGCGTCTACAACGGATTCAGGGAAATCACAAAAGTGGTGCAGTTACCCACAGTCCTTTATCAGCGACGGCTAGATATTATGCCGGTGGCTGACGTAGTCAGCCTCTGTGAACTGGACGAGGTTGTCGGTCTGAAGTATGCGGTAGAGGATTTAGATGCCTTTGATCGAATCGTAGAACAGGCAGGAGATCGCGCAGCGATGGTCTGTGGTATGGCGGAAGATCCGTGCATCGACTACATGGCGCACGGCGCGGTGGGATTCAGTTCGGGTATGGCGAATTTCGTGCCGCGAATGAGCCTGACGTTGCGTCATAAGTTCGCAGCTGGCGATAGGTCAGAAGCGGAACGCCTCCGTGAATTGATGGTGCCTTTCGAGGATTTTCGAGGTGAGAATGGCGCACGATATAGCGGTTCGGCGTTACACGCTGCTATGGATTACGCGGGGTTATCTGGTGGTCCGGTCATTCCTTTTGCTGAAGATGTGGGACCGCAGGATTTGCCACGGGTTCACGCTATGATGGACGTGTTGATGAAGGAAGAGATAGCACTACGCGTAAAGTAGGGAACGCAGATCTGCGTTCCTTACGAAAGGGAGTTTTTTTATGATTGTTGATACCCATGTCCATGTTTGGGAGATTGATCCGCCTAAATATCCTGTCGGACCGACTGCGCCCACCTGGAATTCCTATCCTGACGAACCGGGTACAAGCGACGAGCTACTAGCAGAGATGGACGAACATGGCGTAGATTGGACAGTGCTAGTGCAGACCAGTTGGTCCACTTGGGATAACGGTTACATCGCAGATTCCGTAGAACGATTTCCAAATCGCTTCATTGGGCATGGATTGATTGACCCGCAGGACCCGAACAATGCAGAACAGGTGCGCTATTGGATAAAAGAGCGGGGCCTGGCTGGCTTTCGCCTTCACCCGATGTACTATCCCGATGAAAAGATTCTGTTGACCCGTCAGAATGAACCGATGTGGGAAGAGATTGCCTCGCTGGACGCGGTTATCCAATTTCATCTACGGGCGGAGTTTGCCGATCAGGTGGCAGTGATTGCAGATCGACACCCCACCCTTAAACTGATTCTTGACCACATGGGCTATCCTCAAGTCGATGCGGACGAAGGGGAGTTTCAGCCAATTGTCGATCTTGTCCGGCATGACAATATGTATTTGAAGCTATCAGATGTCGCCGGTCGATCCAGTCAAGATTTCCCTTATGCGGACGTGCATCCGTTCATTGAGAAACTAGTAGGTGCCTTTGGAGCCGAACGGATGGTCTGGGGAACAGGATACCCGGGGCATCACCGTCTCAAGCACAATTGGCCCACCTTGGATCAGGAGTTGCGACTTATCCGAGAAGGTCTGCCTTTCTTGACAGATGCTCAACGCGAACGTATTTTAGGCGGCACAGCAGCGGAGATTTGGGAACTAGAATAGCGTTGTAAGACCTACACAAGATAACAACCTTTGGGGCGAGCGGTGGGGATGCCGCTTTCACCGTCTGGTTCATTAGTTCATTAATGAACCCATGAACGGATTGTTTTCACGCATCGCATTTCAATCTCGTTCTATACTTGATAATCAGGAACTTGCCATGAATAAAGACAACTCTCCAGATGTCATCGGAATTGGCACATGCACCGCTGATATGCTCTTTGTCGTTCCCCAAGTGCCGGCGTATGGGAGATCGTGGCGTGCTTCTCAATACCTGCGCCAAGGCGGTGGTCCCGTTTCAACGGCACTTGTCACCCTTGCCCGGTTGGGTGTTTCCGCCCGTTTTATAGGAAGAGCCGGCGATGATCCGGAAGGTGTATTCATTCGCGACGAATTTCAGAAGGAAGGCATAGATGTCAGTCGATTCATGCTTGAACCGAACGTCTTCTCCCGCGCTGTTCTAGTTCTCGTTGATCAAGACACCGGTGAGCGTTGTTTCACCTCCCGTCGGGAGACCAACACCCCTTTGGCTATATCAGATCTGGATCGTCAAGAGATTGAATCTGCCAAGGTTCTGCACCTAGACGATGCAGATGAAGCCTCGGTTCAAGCGGCAAAATGGGCGAAAGCGGCGGGTGTCACTGTAGTGTTGGATGGCACGTGGCACAGCGAAGTGCTCATGGAGCAATTAATGCCGCTGGTCGATATTCCTATCGTATCGGAGGCATTTGCACAGGGATGGATGCCTGACGCGCCGCCCGAAGCAGTCGTAGAAGGACTTTACGACTTTGGTGCCCGCATCGCCGTTGTGACGCTTGGTGAGCGAGGCTGCGTAGCGAAATGGGAAGAAGGACTCCTCACGCTTCCTGCCTTCGATGTTGACGTGGTGGATACCACCGGTGCGGGGGATGCATTCCACGGCGGGTTTATCTATGGTGTCCTACAGGACTGGAGTGCTCCGGAGATAATCCGGTTTGCTTCGGCTGTTGCTTCGATCAACTGCCGTCAATTGGGCGGACGCAGCGGTTTACCGACATTGGAAGAGGTTCATCAATTCTTGGAAGCTTTTCCTGCAATATAGTCAATGAGATCCTGTCTTTTACCCGCCTTTCGAGGTGCTTGCACCCAATTCCCCAATAGTATCAGAGGATATATTTGCTGATATCCTCGTCCCTCACAATCTCGGATAGCTGATCGGTAACATAATCAGCGTTGATTGTGATTGACTTCTCTTCTAAGTCTGGCGCGTTAAAGGAGAGTTCGTCAAAGAGCTTTTCCATGATGGTGTGGAGTCGGCGTGCCCCAATATCTTCCACCGATTCATTTACCTGAAACGCTAAAGCAGCGATCTGATCTATCGCATCTTCGGTGATGGTCACATCAATCCCTTCCGTTTTCAACATGGCGATATACTGCTTTTCGAGCGCGTTCTTCGGTTCGGTGAGGATGCGTATGAAATCTGCCTCATTCAGGCTTTTCAGTTCAACGCGGATTGGGAAACGCCCCTGCAATTCTGGAATAAGATCCGATGGCTTGGAAACATGAAATGCACCGGAGGCGATGAAAAGGATGTGATCGGTACGAACCATTCCGTGCTTGGTCATCACCGTGCTTCCTTCGATGATCGGTAAGATGTCGCGTTGGACGCCTTCTCGCGAAACATCGGGTCCTGACTTCGATTCTCGCCCAGCGATCTTATCGATCTCATCCAGAAAGACGATGCCGGAGTTTTCGACACGCGCAACGGCTTCGCTGACGACATTGTCCATATCGATTAGCTTCTCTGCCTCCTCTTGTGCGAGGATCTGACGTGCTTCGGAGATAGGTACGCGGCGTTTCTTCTCCTGTTTCGGTAGAATACTCCCAAACATATCCTTCAGGTTGATATCCATCTCCTCAATACCACTTGGAGAGAAGATTTCAACAAATGGCACTGTCCGATTGCTTACATTGATTTCGATAGGCTTATCCTCTAGTTTCTCATCTCTCAGTCGTTGACGAAACTTTTCACGCGTCCGTTGGTATCTCTCCTGCTCCTGCTCGCTGATTTCTGACCGTTCAGTTGGATCAAACTGCTGCACTGCTAATGCCAATCGTTCCTCGTCACTCATGTCCCCCTCAGCCTCATCGGTAATCTCAACACCTCTTTCGACAGACTCAGCGGCTATCTTTGGCCGCGGTGGCGGTATCAGAAAATCCAAGAGACGTTCTTCGGTCAACTCAAGCGCTTTTTCCTTGACTATCTCCGCCTGTTCAGACTTTACCATATTGACTGCAAGGTCTGCCAAATCCCGGATCATCGACTCTACATCGCGCCCAACATAGCCAACTTCCGTATATTTTGAGGCTTCTACTTTAATAAATGGAGCTTCCACCAAACGCGCCAACCGCCTCGCAATTTCGGTTTTTCCAACCCCTGTTGTGCCGATCATGATAATGTTTTTGGGAGCGACCTCGTCCCGCATGTCGTCTTCGAGCATCTGCCGACGTGCCCGGTTGCGGAGCGCAACGGCGACGGAGCGTTTAGCCTCCGCTTGTCCAATAATATATTTATCGAGTTCTTCAACAATCTGCTTGGGGGTTAGTGCATCCGCTAGTGTTTTTTGACTCGATGAAGAATTGAGTGTTGACAATGTGTACCTCCGTTTTCTACATTCGTAATTAAACAAAAAAGATCCTAAAGTTAAACGAGGGGTGTGCATATAAGTTTATTGGAACACAGCAGTCATATGAGAGACATTGCGAGTTGGTAACTTCCATATGGCATTGGCAATCATAGCGATTTGCACCGATAACACCCCAATAGCCAAACAACATCGTACATTGAAAAATCCCTTTACCGGCAACTGCTTCTGTTGAAGGGTAGCGCCTATGACCTTGGCAACCAAATCAAATAACGGTTCAACCGAACTACGACGTTTGCTTAAACAGAGCCGTTGTTCAGGTTGGTCAATAAATCGATGATACGCTTGAGCAAACCGTCCCTTTGTCCATCGAAGTGCCGGGGTAATCAAAGCCACTTTTGAGTGAGCCCACCGACGAATGCGACTCGCTTGGGTATAGGCATCATCAGCAGTGAGTGTCTGCGGTTGAAGATACGTTAGGATTTCAGACGCTTTTTTGTCTATGACAAAACTTTCAGATACCGATGCGCTTTGCACAGTCATCAGTGTTGGGAACGCACCTTGTGTGCAGATGAGGTGAAGTCCATAACCATAGACCCAGCCATGGTATTTGCTCTTACTCCAAGTGGCGT
>PYIZ01000043.1 GCA_003635265.1 Candidatus Poribacteria bacterium | reverse complement strand
TAGACCGATGGAAGTCCATCATGTGCGAAAATTGAAAGACCTCAAAAACAAACCCAAACTACAAAACTGGGAAAAGGTTATGATAGCAAGAAGCAGGAAAACGCTCATTTTATGTGCGGGTTCACGTGATAGTTGTCATGACCTACTACATCAAGGGAAACTTCCTGATAATAGGGGAAGTAATCAATACTAACTTACTGGAGAGCCGTGTGAGGTGAAAGTCTCAAGCACGGTTCGGAGAGGGGAATACGGGTTCTGATAAGGAAATATAAGATAACACTTCCTTATACCAGAATACACGGTTTCTACTCTACTACATTTATGATGCCGCTGCATCCGCCAGAAAAAGATCGGACGCAGACGTTTGACGAGGACGTAGAGTGCGTTATTTGGGCAGACGAACTGGGGTTCAGTGAAGCTTGGATTGGGCAGCACCATACCGCAGGGTGGGAGCCGATTCCTTCCAACGATGTCTTCATCGCCCACATGTTACCGCAGACAAAAAATATTCGCTTGGGCACCGGTGTGACTATCATCACCCAACATCACCCCGCCAATGTCGCCGTCCGGCTCGCCTATCTCGACCACCTAGCGAAGGGCAGACTCAACGTCGGTTTTGGACAGGGCGGCGTTCCAACCGATTGGGCGTTATTCGATCTACCCGACCCTCGAACGCAGGGATTGATGACCCTCGAAGCGATGGACATCGTCCTCAAGTTGTGGCAAGAGGAGGGACCTTTCGAGTTCAAGGGCGATTACTGGAACGTTAAACTCGACGAGAAGGTGCCTGAACTCGGATTGGGAGAGGTTCTGCAACCGTATCAGAAACCGCACCCACCAATCGCTATGAGTATCGTCAGGGAAGAATCTATGGCTGCCACAACAGGCGGGCAGCGGGGATTCATCCCAATCAGCATCAACATGGCACCGCCGCACAAGGTAAAGCGGCAGTGGGAACTCTATTCCCAAGGTGCCCTCGAAGCCGGACGTGAACCTGACCGTTCAGAGTGGCGCATTTCCCGCAGCATCTTCGTCGCGGAAACAGATGCAGAGGCACGGGAACATGCGTTGAACGGCGCATTTGCTGCTTCGCTTATCTACCTGCGCGGTATGCTCACACTCGCCCGGATGCAGGACCTGCTGAAATGGGAGCCGGAGATGCCAGACGAAGCGATTGACGCCGAATATATCATTGACAACATCGCTATCGTCGGCAGTGTTGACACGGTCACGCGAAAGCTGCAGGATCTCTACGATCTCACCGGCGGTTTCGGTACGGTGTTGATGATTGGTCACGACTGGGACGACAAAGCGAAGATGCGTCGATCAATGGAACTGATGGCGAAGGAAGTTATCCCGCAATTACCGTGAAGGATGTTTGAAAGAGCGTCTATCCTTCTACCTTTGGAGGATCCACATGGCTGATTGCATTACCGATCGTGGCTTGAGGGCTGCGCCAATCTATGTGAGCGATCTCGAACGCTGCCAACCCGCAGACCGGCTCTCTCCCGACGGCGGAATCCGACGTTGGCAAACCATTTCCTATGAAGCCGAAGGTTTCTCCGGTGTCATGCTAAAGGCGGGACCAGAGACCCGTGCGCCGGAGGTTCGCTACCCATTAGGCATGACCGGCTGGCATGCAATCTCCATTGGGGTACACCCAACCAGCGAGGAGGGGCTCCCTCAAACGCTTGTCAAGTTGAGCGGTGATGACACCTATTCGGTGCTTACGTGGGATACCGGGGGACACCATCTACGACGCAAACAGCTCCAAGAGATTTTCTGGAAGGTCGCTGATCTAAACGGGCAAGCGGTTGATTTTTGTCAACTGATGCGCCGTATTGATCCGGGCGACGGCTTCGGTTCGGTGCAATGTGGGGGAGTACACATCGCCTACATCAAACTTGTGCCGCTCACACCCGCTGAAGTTGATGCGCTGTACACCGAACAACGGGGCGGTGCACATCGGCTCCTTTTCGCGCATAATGACGCGCACGGACCTCACTTCCTCTACCGTCCTACCTCCGCTGAAGAATTGCGCCGTGAGGTTGAGCCATATCGGGACACTGATTTCTCACGCATGTATTGGGAGAGCGGGAGCGGCGACGTCCTGCACTACCCCACCAAAATTGGGCGCACACCCGATATTCCCAATATTACGGAGTTTGCGCGAGTCGGTGACCGACTGGTAGCCGAAAGCTGGCGCAGCTATTTCAAAGCCGGACTCGATCCCTTCGCGATAGCGCTCGAACACACACACGCTATCGGTCTTGAGTTCCACGCAGCCTATCGACTCGCTGGCTGGACCTATCCACCGCCGCTCGATCACAATTTCCGAGGCGGGTATTACGAAAACCATCCGGAGCTGCGCTGTGTTGACCGAGATGGAAAGTGCTTACCACGACTCTCCTACGCCTTTCGTGAGATACAGGACTACTGTCTTGCCCTGCTACGTGAGATGGCTGAATACCCGATTGATGGGATCTGTCTTCTCTTCAACAGGCGACCCCCATATATCGCATACGAAGCACCGCTGCTTGAGGCTTTTGCAGCCACTCACGGCAGCGATCCACGGGAGCTTTCGGATATCGATCCAATGTGGCTTGAGTTCTGCGGAGGAGTCATGACAAACTTCATACGTCGTGTGCGTGAGGAGATGGATGCTATTTCTCGTGAACAAGGACGGGGGCGACGGATTGAGGTCTCCGCTTGTGTGTTGGGCTTGGAAGAGGAGAATCGATACTTCGGTCTTGATGTTGCTGCGTGGGCGAGAGAAGGGTCAATTGATGTCCTGATTCCCTACAGTCCTGCACCATTGGCAATGCCGACTGAAGAGGATACTTGGTCGAACCCATCACAGCTTGAGCCCTTCGCCCGCGCGACTCAGGGGACCTCATGCCTGCTGGCACCGAATATCATGCCACGCCATCAGAGTCCCGAAGATTTTCGACGCAACGCCTATATGCTCTATGGTGCAGGTGCGGATCGCCTCTTTTTCTGGGATAGTGCCGGGCCAGGCGGCCGAGCGAACTACCAGCCGATGTGGAACGCACTTCGTCGTCTAGGACATCGTGAAGAAATCGCGGAGTGGGTGCAGGCGGGTGAACCTGCGCTTGGTGACTGGACGAAACCGCTGCTCGCCCTCGGTGATTGGGACATGACCGTGATCGCTCCGGGGTAGCAGACTATTTGCCTTCCCCTTTGAACGCTTCATATAGGTCTGCCACACCTGCTTCCGTTGCATCCCCATCGTGCGCCAAGATTCGTATGCCGAGATCCAGTTCCTCGCCCCGATTCAAAATCCCTTTCTCTCTCATAAATGGGTTCACCAGCATCGTCCCGTAGTCGAAACAGAACCATTCAATCCCGGTGGCGGAGGCGTGTGGAATCACGGTTATCCCTGCTTTTTGACCGCCTACTGCGGGACCCGATATATCAACCCAACCTGCAAGTTGGTTGCAGACCTCCTCCTGACCGATTCTGCCTTCCGAGTCTATTAATATGCCGCCGTTGGCGGGACGCAGCTCATCCGCCATCCGAATCGTAAAGTAGGCGTGGCGCGTAGTGCCGATGGTGACATCCCAATCGGTTGGTCTCAGTTGAGACCGGATGTCGATAATATTAGCAACTGCCCTCGGAAAGATATCAATGGTTCGCGTTTCCTCAGCCAACACTCGACGACCGATATCCGCCGGCGCACCCCACTCCTCAGGACCCTGCCACTGAATGGTCTGCACGACGCGAAGATGATTCTCGGAAATTTCCTCGCTGTCAACCCCGACGACCCAAATTCTACCCGGTGCGCGCCCTTGGAAGATGTTGTTGACGTAGAAGTTATATGTTGCCTCCTCTATTAATGTAGAAATCGCTGGAGAGAGTGGTGGCAACTGGACAAAAAAGACATCAGCACTGACGGTGATGGAATTGTGGTGTGGGTGATCCACCGGGCTTTCAGACGTCAGGGATACACCCGCTGGAGAGTATACCGGGAACAGATAAGACCGGTGAATGCCTTGAGTCAAATCGGTTATCGCGCGTCCCTTCCAACGAATCTTGACGCTTGTAAACCGGGGCGCGATTGACTTCGGTTCGGGACGTTGATGTATATCGATATGGAAATGCTCCATTTTTTGTCCTTTCTATTTCCGGTTGAGTTTCCTTACCCAACTGTTCATTCATCTATTGAGGTGGAATTTCTATCGTTTGACCGGTCTTAGATGATTCAACTGCCGCATTGGTGATACGAATGGAGTTCAAGTTATCCCGCCCGGAGACTTGGGGTTCGACACCTGCTGCAAGTGCACGCTGCATCTCTCCCATCGTACCGCCCCACGCATCAGGGAACCAGCTGCCGTGGATATGGAATACCTGCCGCTGATCGGGATCCTCTTTGAACGAGATGGTGAGTTCCGTCCGTCCATCTCGGAGGGGGCCATATCGTGCGATTGAGGCGGAGGCGTCTGTGCCGTCAATGTGCCACAGATACGGGCTATGGTGAAGTGCCGGTGCGATGTTGTTGAAATGCAACGTTGACATTAGATCAGCCGGTTCATATTCACACAGGATTGTATAGATCATCGGATCCGTTGCATTCTGACCGGGAACGTGGGTGGTCGTGGTTTTCACCCATCGCGGTGTCCGACCGGTAAAGTAGCGGGAGAGATCGACGTAATGAATCCCATTATCTATGATGGTGAAGTCCGGAGTCGTCAGCCACTTGGAATCGCTGCTGTCTTGGAATTGGCGATGCACGTGTAGGACACTGTATAGGTGACCGAGACAGCCGCGATCAATTAGTACCTTCATCGCGGTATGATAGGGTGCCCAGCGCGCTTGTTGGTTAATCATCAATGTGACGCCCGCCTCTTCACATACCTCGACGATGCGTTCTGCTTCCGCTAGAGTCGGTGCCAGCGGCTTTTGAGAAAGAATGTGTTTACCGACAGGCGCCAACTGTTCAACCGCTGCCAAGCGATCTGCGGGGCGCACTGCGAGATCCACAATATCGACATCACGCCGATCGATTATAGCCTCAATATTGGTTGTCCAGAAGGGGATATTGTATTCCTCTGCAACTGTTTGCGCTTTCTCCTCAATAACGTCGCAAGCCGCAACGACGCGATATCCGAACTTGTAATAGGCGGAAAGATGTGTGTTCCGGGCGATGTTCCCACAGCCAACGATGGCAATACCGTAGTGTTGCACAATCTCCTGTGGTGGTGCTGCTGGAAGGTAATCCTCTGGGTGTAGCTCAATATGTTTCATAACTAAGTCTCCGTTCCATGGTTTTGCAGAAATGTGCATACTGCTTCCAGTGCCTCGTCCGGCGTCTCGATCTCTCCTTCGAACTGGAGGTCTTCAATGTGATGTAAGATGCGCCCAATTTGGACACCCGGCATCCTCCCAAATGTTTGTAAGATATCGTTGCCGGTGATAAGTCTACCACGCTCCATTATCGGAGCAAATTCGTTGTAATAAAAATCGGCAATCTGTTTCAGTAGTACTTCCACTGTCGGTGGTGCATTGATCCAACGCATGTCCTTTCCAGCCGATCGAATATTCGCGTAGGATATTAAAAGAATACCTAACCAGTCATCTCCCACGCGTCTTAGGAAACGAATCATTGATCGACGCATTATCTGCCCCTTGCTGT
Organism: Candidatus Poribacteria bacterium; assembly: GCA_003635265.1. GTDB lineage: Bacteria > Poribacteria > WGA-4E > WGA-4E > PCPOR2b > PCPOR2b. The sequence continues at coordinate 204,548 of PYIZ01000043.1, read as the reverse complement.
CCGTTGAGTCCATCAGGTACAGGTGATTTTCCACAAGGCAGCGCATCAACTGTACCGCTTTTCTACCGAGTCGCAAGCGATTAGCGATTTGAACAGCCGTTTCTGTTCTGCTGTCGCGTAGTAGCAAAGCCAACTTGAGCAGCTGTCGTCGGCACAGATCGTGCGTCAGTTGTCCATGCAGGTACGCTTCAATTTGTGGACGGTACGATTGTAGTGTATCCGGTATCGGTTTTATCTCAAACATTTTGAGGGTACGCAGGCGACGGTCAAGCGCGTCCTGATGCAATTCTCGTATCTCCTCAATTTCTGGGATAATTTGCGAAAGAAGGCGTGTTTCATCCATGTGGCGCAGATAAGCAGTTGCGTTTTTTACAGTTAATATCTTAATCAATTCGTCGCGGATGCGTTCGGAGGAGACCTGTGGCAATCGATCTTTATGGAGGCGAATGAGATTGATTGTTGCTTCAGGGATATCAAATCCCAACTGCGCCGAAAAACGGTATACTCTTAACAACCGTAATGGATCGTCGATCACTACCCCTTCGCTTGGAAAATACAACGTCTGTGTTTGAAGATCGGAGAAGCCATCGCACGGATCGATAAGATTAACGTCTGGTTTGGTTAAGAGCGAGGATAGATCCAATGCCATCGCATTGATTGTCAAATCTCGCAGGCGCAGATCCGCCTCTAGCATCTCGGCACGAAATCCGACGAAATCTAAGGTAAGCCGTGTGTCTCTGATGACGATGCGTGCGGTTGGTGGTTGTTCTTCCAATTTTACAAACGCCTCGCCGGTTTTATCCGCAAAGGCTTTGGCAAAAGCAAGCGCATCGTCAGCAAGCGCGAAATCAAGATCCGTGAGAGACTGATTAAGCAGCAAGGCTCGGACAGCACCACCGACGAGGTAGAGTTGAACCCCTCGCCTTTCCGCGAACACGTGGAGTTGACGGATTAGCTGTAGCTGCGGTAGACTTTGACGGAGTGGTACGCTTGAAATAGATTGCATCTTATTAGTATTTCAACAGTGGCTGATTAACTACGATTTTCATTTGCCAAAAACTAGTGGGCGTTGGTGTCATTGTGCACCACCGTTAGGATTATAACACTTTATAAGTGATTTTTTGGGAACAAATCACCTACATTGTTGGTGAATTAAAATAGTTCATATCTATACATTCAGAACCAAGCGATAATATCTAGCGTAAGATCCGCATCATTGTCCTAAAACATTTTCCTGTCATATCCGATTCAGGGAGGAAAAATGTTAAGATCAAAAAGGCGAACAATGAGTTCATGGACTAGCCGATAAGGTTGCCATCTACAAATCGAATTGCGTTTTGTGGCATGGGTGCATGAACCAATCCCGTTTGGAAAGGACACACCGTGCAAGAACGAAAGCAAACAACCAAAGACTTACCACGCGTTCGCATCAGTTCCCGTCTCTCAAAAACATGGATACAAAGGCAAGAAAACAGACGGCAAGCAGTCAGGCACTTACCAGCATTTAATGCTCGGCACATCGCTCGTCGCACCATGCGTCGACGACGGCGCCGGGCCGCATTGACCATCGCCCTCATAGTACATCTAATCGCTGGATTTTTTGTGATACAATCGATTCGAGAGCATATCGTAGAAGACGATGTCATCCACGTTGAGTGGGTTGAATTGCCACCACCAGCTCGTACATTGGTCAAGCCCCGTCCAATCGAAGAAGCAGCGAAAGCTCCTAACGATGCTAGGAGCTCGCCTACGCAAGCAAAGGTAATAGTACCGGTACTTTCAGCGACCAATACCCAAGAACCTCCTCCGCTAGAAGCGGAAGCTCTCCCGAATTTCAAGGTTGGCGAAATAGAAACACAGCAACGCGGTGATACGGCAACGCTGCTTCCTGATTCCCCAACAGAACGTAGGCTTGACCGGGGTAGTTATACCCGTTCTGGTGGCGGAAAAGGTTCGAGTGGTTCCATTGGTGGAGGCACATTGGGAGGCACGTATGGAGAAGGGAGGGGAGGCACCTCCTCAGGTTCAGGTTTGGCACTCGCTCCCGATGAAGCACTCGGGTTGTCGGATGAAAAGCTAGTCCCAGAGGATCGCTTAGGAGCAATCCTGGAGGGAGAAGGTATGGACATTCGCGGGCATATTCGCCTAATTCGACTTAAACACTCCCTTTCAGACTGGTGGCAAGACCCAAGTGCGATACCGAGTTTTGCGAAGTGGCTTGAAGATAATACCCAACTCCGCGTCGATATGAACTATGCAGGAGGTTCGCTTCATCTAACGGATCCGCGTATCCTTAGTGCGCCGATGGTTATCATGACAGGGCACGACAAGGACATGACCGTTGGACGCAATCTCGCCACACCGGATCGTAAAAAAGCACCGCTAGCACCACACTTTACCTCGGAAGAACGGGCAGCACTGCGGAAATATGTCGTTGAGCGAGGCGGAATGCTATTTTACGATGACTGTGGGTTCAACGGATTACTCGCCGCAACTGTTGCTCATGAAATATATAGAATCTTTCCTGAATACCCCCTTCAGAACCTGATGCACACCCATAAGATCTATAGCATCTACTACGATCTCCCGCTGCCTCCGACAGGTGGTGATGTTTTCTGGAAGTCTGAAAACCATCCGAAACCGTCGAAGTTCAAATACCAGAAAGGTGTTACTATTAATAATCGGCTCGGGGTCGTCTATAACCGCAAAGATTATCTATGCGCGATGGAGACGGTGGAAATCAGTAGCCGAACCATGTTGCGGATGCGCCGCTCGAAAGATGTCCATCGCTTTATGACAAATCTGCTGATTTACACGATGAAATACGGCGGAAATACGGATCGTTCAGGGTATAAACCGTAGTCATCACCGCCAGAAGACCTCAACCTCCAATTCGTCTGCGAGTGCTGCCAACGATTTCAGGTGCGATGGATGCAGTGGGATACCGTTACGCAACGCATCCTGCTGATGCAGCCACTCAAGTTCGCCGGGAAGATAGATCTGTTCAACACCTTCGGCGCGTGGCGCGTCGCGGACAGTACGAATCTCTGCATCCACTGCTTCCGTAAATTCGTCCAATGGGCAGAAGTTGCTGACCTTAATCGCAAAAAAGAAATGTCCCCGTCTTGCCAGATCGGGCGGTGTCTCCGGCGTCCGATTGCAGGCAGCTGGTCCTCCGGTCATCACACCGCTGAGGATACTCATCACAATCGCTAAACCGTGCCCTTTATATCCGCCGAAGGGCAGCATCCCGCTCGCTTGACTCGGATCTTGTGTCGGCTTACCGTCCGCGTCCAACACATAGCCGGGCGGCAGCTGTTTCCCCTCCATCGCATACGTTCCAACATGCCCCCACGCAATCTGCCCAACCGCCATGTCTAACACAATTGGCAGCTCTGTTTTAGTCGGTATTGCATAACCGACAGGGTGATTGCCGAGCAGTCCCGACATCCCGCCGTGCGGTACGACACTTGCCCCACCCGTTTTGGTGGTGCTAAAGCCGATCATCCCTTTCGGCAATGCCATCATTGCGAAACACGCCGCTGCGCCATAATGATTGCTATTGCGCACCGCAACCGACGCGAACCCTGTGGTCTCAGCCTTTTCAATCGCCATATTCATAGCGTATATCCCAGCGACATGTCCAAGACTGTTATCCGCATCAACAAGGGCGGTGCTTGGTGCATCCGTCAGAACCTGCGGCGTAGGCTTCGGATTGATTTCGCCGTTGAGAATGCCGCGCACATAGCCGGGAAGAGCACGAGTACCGTGGGAAAACACACCCCGCTCATCGGTGTCAACCTGCATCCCGGCAACGGCCTCCGCATCCGCTTGAGGAACGCCAGCGCTTTGATAGAGGGCGCTTGTAAACTGGCGAAAGGGTTCGGATTCAATTCGAATTTTGTTGGTTTGTTGATTCATGTTTTCTCCTTAACCCAAAAGAAATAATGGTAGGGATAAAAATATCCTACTTTTGACACTACTAATCAGTGGTTTTCCACATTAAGAGTCTTGCGGTAATCTGCAATCTACAAAAGTTAGATACAACTGGGGTACGTGGACGTAAATCAAAGATTTACCGGGTAGATTTCCGAACCACACGGAAGCCGAATGTGTAACACGCAATGTAGTGTCGAAAACGGGCGGCAGTGCGAACGCTACACGCGCTCCGTTGTCCCCGATACCACGAGCCGCCACGCACCACGTAATAGTCACCACTATCAGGACCCTGAGGATTGCGAGACGGAGCATGGTAGTAGTAGTCTGTCGCAAACCAGTCATGACACCATTCCCAGACATTGGCAGCGCAATCCATAACGCCGTAAGGCGACCCACCCTGCGGATAGCTCCCAACAGGCGTTGTACCTTTTCCGGCAATATTGCATTTATCTTCATCAAATCTATTACCCCAGGGCCAAAAGCGTCCATCACAGCCACGCGCTGCTTTTTCCCACTGCGCCTCGGTTGGCAAGCCGATTTCGATACCTGTTTCCCCGCCGAACCACTCACAGTAAGCGAGGGCATCCTTGCGCGTTACGCAGACAACGGGGTGGTCTAGCCGCTCCGCAAGTGGGGCTTCTCGCAGCTTATACCAGATCGATTTGCCGAGACCATCCAATTCCCGTTCCGTCCGATAACCGGTCTCATTGACAAACGCCTTAAATTGCCGGTTGGTCACGGTGTATTTTGCAATGGTATATTCAGAAAGGTATACTTCTCGTTGTGGCTGCTCACGCGCAAGCCACTCATCGGGAAATTCGGTGTCAAGTTCCTTGAGGTGGTGGTCCTGTGCTCCATCCGACCCCATGATGAACTTGCCAGCGGGGATGGTGACCCATTCCATTTCGTCCGGTTTTGTGATTATACGCTCCTGCATCATAGTCCCTTCAAAGGCAATGATTATTTCGGTCTATTTCTTATCAAAAACACCTTTATGTCCAAGCCCCCACATAACCCCTACGTACACGCCGAGTAAACATGAGAATAAAACGAATTGTTCAATATCTAGAAATAATATTAAGCGGTGAGTTGATATGAATAAGCAAGCTATTAGGAAACCCCCTATGGTGCTTAAGAAAATTCTGAGAAACATGACTCTTATCCTCCAAGTAATATTATTCCTATGGACGCAAAAACTGTCTCTTGCTATTATGGCCCAAGTTGCTAGTGCTGAAAATGCATCAGCTTGCTGTTAAAGCTGAAGGACTCTACCTTTCACTCAGAAGGAGCGATATGTCTATAGAACGGCGATAAAGTTAATCCTTGCGCTCCAGAGGTGCGCAATGTGTGTAGAAATACCAAATCCACACATATCAACACTCCAGCGGGACGGTATATTTATAATGAACATAACGCAACCACCCCTCAAGCCCAGCGGGGCGACATGTATCGCATATGGTTGGTGCACAACGAATCGAAGCGCTTGTTCGTAGTTTCGTAACCTTCATCGGTTATCTTAGGCGTCGAGTATAGAAACTCGACCTACGAGCCATCTAGCAACTTCAGATTACTACAACAGTTCGTTGGTTACTCTTTTGACCGCACTTCAGAATCGTAAATCAGAAACTGAATAATCGGTTCAGCGGTTTTGGGCGTTAAGCCCGACCCCGGTTTCCGCATCATTTTGTAGACATATTTGCGCCACGCCTCTCCGGTAAATTCTGAGTTAATAGGGCGGGCGAGAGTATGACAGCGACTACATTTTTGTTCAAACAATTTATAGCTTTCCTGCATCTCCGACGGATATGCCGATACATCAATGAAGTTGGGCCCCTTGTCTGCTGGATAGATTTTTGGGGTTGCTGGTGGCATCCTGACCAGTGAAACAGTTATAATTACCATTAAACCAATTACCAATACCACTGGAATCCAAACGACGGGTTGACGCATCTATCAGTTCTCCTATAAAGTCTCAATTAGGTATACTCTAATACGCCCTTTCGGTTTCTGTCAATCCTTTTTCTTTTATCGACAAGACACCGTAGGGGCGGGGTCACCCCGCCCTTACTTACCATCTCTTTGCGTTCTGTGCTATCTTTTTGATATGAGCCTATCAGTTTACTACTTTCAATACAAGCAGGTGAGTGGTCATGAGGGAATCGTTGGACGGTTGTCTGAGGCGGAGATTGTGAATCTGCTATCCCGTGTCGTCGAGATTGCGACGCCGAAAATCTATCCGCCGGGGAGTATCGTTTGGTATGCGGGTGAACTGAGACCCGAAGAACTTGAGCGGTGCCGGTGGATGACCTTTCTGACGCAAATCGACATGCTCATTTGGGAGGATGGGGATGCCGATCGAGACCGACAGGTAGCGGAGATTTTGCGTAAGGATTACGATGCCTTTTGTGCCTTTGTTGAATCTGGTATCCATCAGCCGATCTTGACGCTCGACAAAGACTGGGTCGCCGCAATCGCCCCACAGGCGTTCGATTATCAGTCTCCGGCGAGGCAATCTCCGTACCTAATTCGTGGGATGCTGAATCTCAGTTACAACACGGGACTTGTCGGGAGTGTGCTAGATCCGATGGGCGGCTACGGGCAGGCACTTTTCGAGTGTGTGTTAAGAGGGGTGGATGGTGCGACGCTAGAGATTTCTCCAACCGCCTCGAAGCGGAGTGCTGACAATCTCCGAAAACTCTTGCAACGCCTTGGGAGGGATTTTGAGGAATCCCACGATGGAACACACCATCTTTTCGTGACCTGCGACCCCCACCAAAACCGGTATCAGATTATCAATGGCGATACACGAGAGGCACATCAGTATCTACCTAACCGACAATTCGACAGTTTAATTACGGATTTTCCCTACGGTGTCCGTGCCGGAAGCCGAACCGAAAAACTCACACCGATCCCATTAGGTGATTTATTAGATACCGCTCTGCCAAGTTGGGGACAATTACTCAAACCGAACGGGACGGCCGTGGTCGCTTATAACTTGAACTCATTGCCACGCGAAAGGGTGCTCGATCTGATCCAGAAACACGGGTTTCGCCAGCGCTTCGCCGATGCTGACCTGCGAGCGCGGATTTCTCGTAAGATTCATCGGGATATCATAGCGTTTGAAAAGGCGTGAAACAATCTTAGCAGGAAACGCAGATCTGCGTTCCCTACGCAACTGGTTCACCGGTAATTTGGCACGGGTACAACCGCTCCATCCCGTTCGGCAGAGAGGTGTGCACAAATCCCCGGCGCAGTATAATCCATTGCATCGTAAACATCGATTGGCGGCTTCGTATCGTTCAAGATAGATTCGATGAACCCGTCAACAATTCTGTCCTCAGCTACGCCGTGCCCGCTGTCATCACTTGTAAAGGGGGTCATCTCTCGGTCAGGGGCTATTCCCCGGAAGTATCCACTTGCTCTGTCGCTGTATTGACGTTTGCTTTCTAACACGCCCTTTGTGCCGTAGATAACATACCAGTGAAATGCTGGGTAGCGTTCAATCGAAAAGCCACACAGAATCTTGAACACCGCACCGCTCTCCATCTGAAACAGTCCAACCTCAAGATCAATTACGCCGAGATCGGGTGCGATGTTAGATCCAGGATTTAGCCCTGTTGCTGCTACGCACCGGTCTTCCATCAAGAAAAGCAGGGGTCCGAGGCTATGGGTGCAGTATTGGATTGGCGGCATCTTGGCTCGCCATGTCAACGTCCCGTCTCCACGCCGCATCATTCCTCGGCAGTCGTGAATATATTCGGCTTCGGCATAGATAATCTTCCCGAGTTCACCCGCGTCGATCTGTTCTTTCCATGCGAGGTGCATATCGCTATAGCAGCAGTTCTCGGCGAGCATATATTTCAATCCAGTCTTTTCAACGGCTTGGACAACCGCCTCACACTCTGACAGTGTGTATGCCGCCGGCACTTCACAGAGGACATGCTTACCACCTTCCAATGCGGCGATTGTGTGGTCGGTATGTTGCGGCATATCCGTGCAGATGACCACTATATTCAGATCGTGTTTCAGAAATTCTTTATAGTCCGTGTATCTGGACGCATCGGTTGGACAGTCAGCTGCCTCCAATCGAGACGTATCTGCATCACACACCGCAACCACTTCCGCTCGATCTTGCTTGGAGAAGCGGTCTAGGTATATACGCCCGCGTCCTAACCCCACAACGCCAACCTTTAGCTCCATCAATTTTCTCCTTTGAATACATAATCCATTTCAACCACTGTGCAGGATGTGATACGCAGCAATCCCCAACGAAACATGAACGTTCATCGAAGCCCCCCTGCCGTACATCGGAATATAGATTGTCATATCGCAAGCGGCGAGGGTTCGCTTCGTCACGCCGTGATCTTCGTGCCCGACAATTAGGCAGAGTTTATCGGGATATTCAGTCTGATTATACGGCACAGATGCTGCGGTTATCTCTAAGGCGCAACTAACATAGCCCCGTGCTTTGAGGTCAAGAATTGCGTCCGCTGCATGTTGCACATAACTCCACTTCACCCGCCGATCTCTTCCGCGTCCGACCTTCCGAATCAAGGGGTGCGGCGGACGTGCGCTGATCCCCGTCAAAATGAGCTGGCGCACACCGGCTGCGTCCGCAATCCGAAACGCAGATCCGACGTTGACCGGATCTTCGACATCCTGCAGTAAAAAGATGAGTTCTCTATCCGGACGCTCCGCCCCTTTGAGGAAATCCTTGAGCGGTTTGCCACGCAGCTGTTTCACTGTTCAATCTCCCCTTCCAATGCCTCGGGTTTCTCTCTATCCTTGCCGGCAATGTAGAGAACGCAAAGGGTCACAACTATTGCAATCGCCATCCATAAAACGCCCCACACAACCGTCGGAATGTAGGGTGTTATTTCTTCGTGGAGCATACGGGCATCGGATCGGAGATGGGAACGGTCTATAATATCGCTCTTGATGTCGAGAATCGCATAAAGACAACTGGTCAAACCGATCACTCGCAGCAGCCATTCGTTGACCGATTCTGGAAGCAATCTGCCTACAAGAATCAGTACCCCACCGAACCCAACGCCGAAAAGAAAACCGAACGTGTTTCGCAAATAAAAAACTGAAATAAGGATCATCCCTATGCCGATGACGGCGCTGATTAATTTCCCAAGATGGGTCCGCGCCACGAGGATTAAAATCAACCCACCCCACATTAAGCTCCCAAGATAACCAGCGGTGAGTGTCCAAAAACGTGAACCGCCTGCCGTGATCGCATGTCCACCTTCTTGCTGAACAATCTGGATCTCTTTAATACTACCTCCTGTTGCGAGCGCTGCTAGACCGTGACTGACTTCGTGCATGAAAACAACAAAGATCTTGAGCGGATAAACAAACTCCGTATTCCACAGAAGAACGATGACAATGAAAATACCAATCAAGCGAATGTCTAATCGTTTAAAGAATTTTATGATCATATTTGCTTTCGTGAACTTTTGGTTGATATTCAGGGGCGGATGTGCTATATTTGCCGAGTATTCGCATCAATGCTTCCAAGCCTCAGATGGGGTTAGATTAACGGATGCATCGCCGATTTGTCAAGTCGTTTTAAGTCCCAATTCCATCGGGGGAAGGATTTTGGCTGGGCTGTGAATGAGCCCACGGGTAAACGATGCGAAACTGGATTGGAGAGCAGTGCAATGGGAAATACCTTTGGTCATCTCTTTCGGATTACAACATGGGGCGAATCGCACGGCGGAGCGATCGGCGTCGTGATCGACGGCTGCCCACCACAACTCAAAATAGATATCAGCACCATTCAGGCGGAACTTGACCGACGGCGACCGGGACAGAGCCATCTCACAACCTCACGTCAGGAGGAAGATCAGGTGGAGATTTTGTCCGGCGTTTTTGAGGGGCAGACACTTGGATCGCCGATCTCAATGTTGGTGTGGAATAAAGATGCGAAACCCTCCGCCTACGAACACCTCAAGGATGTGTATCGACCTTCCCACGCGGATTTCACCTACCAACAGAAGTTCGGGCTCCGTAACTGGCAAGGCGGTGGCAGAGCGAGCGCCCGTGAGACAATCGGACGGGTGGCAGCGGGCGCGATCGCAAAGCAGATTTTACGTGAGCAGTGTGGGACGGAAACTCTTGCTTATGTCAAGCAGGTCCATACAATCCAAGCGGAGGTCGATTCAGACACTGTAACGCTTGATGAGATTGAATCCAGCCTCGTCCGATGTCCAGACCCCAGAGCCAGTGAGAAGATGGCAGAATGTATTGATCAGGCGAGGCGGGATGGCGATTCCCTCGGCGGGATCATCGAATCGGTGTCACGGAACGTTCCCGTGGGACTCGGTGAACCGGTGTTCGACAAGCTCAAGGCGGATCTGGCAAAGGCGATGATGTCCCTTCCAGCCACGATGGGCTTCCAGATCGGTTCCGGCTTTGGCGGTGTAGTCGGCACAGGTTCACAACACAACGATCCCTTCTACAACGACGACGGGCGCATTCGTACTCGGACAAATAATTCCGGCGGGACCCAGGGTGGCATCTCAAACGGTGAAAACATCCTTTTTCAGATCGCCTTCAAGCCGACAGCGACCATCCGCAAGGAACAGGAAACCGTGGACAGCGATGGGAACCCTGTCACACTATCGGCACACGGACGGCATGATCCGTGCGTTTTGCCCCGTGCACCCGCAATGGTCGAAGCGATGACCGCGCTGGTATTGGTCGATCATTTTCTGCGACAACGTGCAAAAACTTTGGATTGATCCCGCCATTGCCACCGGTCCCTTTGTTACCACCTCGATTGACGTGTTCGGTATCCTATTCTACTTCATAATCGCCCGCATCTTTCTCTTCTGACTTTCGCTCCAGTTGTTCTGAATCCCGATCTTATCGGGGTGGAGCGATATATGTATTAAAACACACCACATCCGTAGGTCGGGCATCCCCGATAAATCGGAATCCAAAGCGACTTGCCCGATCTCTAAAGCCCCAGAGGGGCGATATGTGTATAGTAATTCCGAAATTCCATATCCCCAAGCCCCAGCGGGGCGACATGTGTGTCATACATTTGGTTATTTCTGATGGATGTCGGGCATGAAAACTCGACCTGCACGTTGTCTAGCAACTTGCGTTATAATAAGTTTCGGTATTAATTCTTACACAACTCTATCGCTGATCTGGAGATTATCATGAAATCGAATCGTCCGTTTTATATCGCACTCAGTTATTTGTTCGCATTGACAATCACCGCATTTGCACAAGAAGCAAAGGTGGACCCAAAGAAAACAGAGGATATTACCTTTGAACTGACCAAGCCGTTAAAGTTCGTTGACCGTCCACGCACGGTAAACTTCATCACAAAAGCCAATATCGAAAAACTCCGAAATCGACCGATTCTGGCAATGCGGGAGATTGATATTGGAAAGGGAACGCTAAACCAGCAACTTTTTGATGAGGGCATAACACTACGGAAAGGACGGAAAGGAGAAGAAAAGATTCAGGTCAGAACGTGCAAAGAATATGATGATGCACTCTTGGCTGGCTACGCCCCCGACGGAACCTGGGAGATCGGAGTGGCATCATATTTCAAGTATTCATGTGGAACGCTTAACTTACTTCAAAAAGCGACCCGCCATAAACGGAGTTTCCTGCCGACCCGTAACCAAGAACTGTTTGATCTCACGTTACTGCCACTTAAACTGTTTCCTATCGTGAGCGATTATGAGCAGACATACGGACGCGACATTGAGAATGAAACCTATCATGACCAAGCGGAAAAGGGAGAACTCGAAGTCATCGAGAATACCCCCCACAAGTTCGTTTGTAAAGACGATGGATTGAAGCAACGCTTAACTGAAGTGGTCCGGGCGGACTTTAATGGTGACGGGACTGAAGATATTCTGTTTCACGAAGCGGTCGCTGCCATCGACGCGACATACCGCACCTACAACCTTATCATCTTGACGCGGAAATCGAGCCGGGCGAAATATGAAATGGTCTTCAAAAGCAAATTCGTCATGCTCCCTAAACATTTGGATAAAGCGTTGAAAGGCGAATAAAACGCTACAGGAGGATTTAAGATGAACCACAAGCAGAAGGTGGGATATATGGCATTAGGTGCAGTGATTATGCTGGTTGGGCTTGCGGTCGGGGCGATTGTTTCACCGCCTTTGATTGCACAAAGCAATGGGGTGTTTGATGAGATTCGGTGTTCCAAGCTCACGGTGGTTGATAAAAATGGCAACGAAGGGATTATTGTAGTCAGTATGGAGGAAGGAAACGGAGTGATTATCCTTGATGAGGATGGGAAGACTGCTATTGAGTTGTCTGCATTTGCATCAAAACCGCAGTTCTACCCTAATGCCCTAGTAGCGATAGCAAAATCTCCATTACTCAATGGTATAAAGATCTACGATGAAGCAGGGGAGATAAAGTGGAAAGCACCTTAACAGGAGGGGTATTTCATGAACGAATTGGTTACGCAACAACAGGAGACAGGGCTGGCTATCAGCACCGAGACGAAAGAATTAATCCGGTCAAGTAGCGCAGATAGTACGCTCCATGGATACCAGGGGTTACCGAAGGAAATCGAAGCATGGCTTCGTTCCGCAGAGCGAGAATCTCCCGATTCATCGGGATTCTCGTGCAACGGAACCGACAAGTCGGGAGTGGTCAAATGTTGAATGACGCACTTTTAGCAACTTACATCACCGAGTTATAAATTTCCTGCCGAGAATTTCGGCTAACAAACGTAAAGGATTCAACGATGAGCATTTATGACGAATTAGGCGTCCGTACCCTAATCAATGCAGCGGGTACTGTCACCCGGTACGGCGGCTCCCTGATGGCACCGGAAGTATTAGACAGTATGCGCGGCGCATCTCAACAGTTCTGTCATTTGGATGAAGTGCAGAAGAAGGTTGGTGAAAGGATTGCTGCCATGCTTGAAGTAGAGGCAGCGTATGTAACATCAAGTGCCGCCTGTGGGTTGGTGCTGACCACCGCTGCCTGTATGGTTGGGACCGACCCCGCCAAGATTACACAGCTGCCAGATACGACTGGGATGAAACATGAGGTCATCATCCAAAAGATACATCGAATTGCGTATGATCAAGCGATTCGTGTGGCTGGGGGGACGTTGATTGAAATTGATGATCAGGGGACACCGCCGACTGAAGAGATGCGCCGTGCCATCAATGAGAATACCGCAGCTATCTTCTTCATGGCAACCGTCATGAACCACCCAGCGTCTGTGCCACTAGATGAAGTTGTAGCGATGGGGAGGGCAGCTTCTGTGCCTGTAGTTGTGGACGCAGCGTCGGAGTGTCCACCGGTTTCGACCTTGACCCGTTTCTGGGAGGCGGGTGCTGATCTTATTATCTTCAGTGGCGGTAAGAGTATCATGGGACCGCAATCCACCGGGCTGGTCATCGGGCGAAAAGACCTCATTGCGGGGTGCGCTGCCAACGGTGTCCCATTCGCCACCGTCGGGCGACCCATGAAGGTGAGCAGGGAGGAAATGATTGGGTTTATGAAGGCACTGGAACTCTACTTGGCGAGAGATCACGAAGCCGATATCGCTCGGTGGACGGCTCAACTGGACTACATCGAGGCAGCATTACAGGGGATTCCGAATATAACCGTTGGACGGTTCACCAAGTCGGAGACGTATACGATTCCGCTGCTATACATCCGTCCAGAGGCAGAGGCTGACTTCACGCGACCAATGATAGCAGAAGCACTGGAAGCGGGCGAGCCGGCTATTGTCGTTGGTCAACACTTCACTGAGGATAGCGTAACGATCAATCCCCATAACCTACAACCGGGGCAGGAACAGATTGTAGCAGAACGATGTAAAGTGGTGTTGGCTCAGATCGGCTAAATCCCTATTCCGATTTGAACATACCGAATGCGAACGCCTCCGGCAATGTATCAAAAATGATGTTGCCCTCATCATCCGTTGCAAGGTAGTTTCCCATATACTCAGACCATCGCTCCAGTGCGGGATCTTCGCGGCTCTTGAGCCAATCCGCCTCAGACGGTGCAACCGCGTGCAAAAATAGACGGTCTCCTAAGCGATAGATCGACATACTCACACTGTTATCGTCCATACTTTTTGCAATTTCGGGCCAGAGATTATCGTGGGCTTCTTTGTATCCCTCGTAACTTCCGGGTTTTAGCTGCATGGATAAACCGATTGAATACATTTTTACTCTCCTTTTTGTAAATTATGGTAGATTTTAGAATTAATTAGATGCTTTGAATGAGCCCCGATAAATCGGGGTTCGCGGAGTTACGGCACACGGCGTGTGCCTACTACTTTTAATGTCTATATAAAATAATCGTCAGCTAGCCAGTGACTGAACAAAGTCCCGGAACAGAATCGTCTCTGACAGGTTGTCACACGCGTTACAGTTCTCCCATTCTGTCCAGACATACTCAACTCCGAACCAACCACCATATCCATTCGCCTGTGCAACTTCCAAAATCCGTTTGAAATCAATTGTGTTATTGGCAAAGGTCTCTTGCAGCCGTTCATTGCGAGCACCTCTTACGTGGAAGTGGCTTGCGTATTTGACCAACGGCTCCACAGTCGCGTCCGGCAAGCCGATCCGCGTGAAGTGAGCGTAATCTAAGGTCAGGGTCAAGCCGGGGACCTGCTGCATCAGCTTCTCCGCCAGTTCCGGCTGTGGAACGAGGGATCCGATGTGGGCTTCGACACCGTAGACGATGCCGCGCGTCTTGGCTTGATTGACTCGCCAGTTTAGTTCATCAACCGCGCGGGCAAAGGAGTCATCGTATGATTCTGTCTCGAAGTGGGCGCCGGGCAATCCCGTCACATGCTCACACTCACACTCGGCGGCGTAATCAAGGGCTTTGATGAACCAATCGTGAGCCTTCTCCCGCTGCGAGGCTTCGGGGTGGTTGACTGCATGGGACTTGAAATCCAACCCCATTTGAAGAAATATATCGGCAGCCTCAAGTCCCCAAGTATCTAATTTCTTTTTCAATTGTCGTGCAGATTGGGTAACATTCTCGAACTCGCGGGAAGGCCGAAGATGAGAACGTTCCTCAAACAGACCGATATCCACACCTTTGAACTCCAACATGGCGATGAGTTGAAGGGCATTCTCATGAGATAACAGCGGAAAGGTAAAGTCAGCACAGGCAAGTTTAAGTGGCATGATTACTCCATAAATTTCGTTTGTCCTACAGTTTCCCACTCAGCGGGTGTGATATATGCCCCATCTACCGCCAGCGATGTGCCAGTTACGCCGGCGGAGTCCTCACAGGAGAGATAACGTACCGCTCTGGCGATGTCCATCGGCGTGATGGCAACGCCTATCGGCACACGGCGGAGGCGGTTCGCAAGCGTGGCTTCTGGATCGGGAGTCGTGCTCAGATGGTAGCGTAACATCGGGGTATCGGTAATTCCGGGGCAGACGCAGTTACAACGCAGCCCTTCGGCAGCATAGTCGAGTGCGATAGATCTGCTCAGTCCGAGCACCGCGTGTTTGGAAGTGATATACGCCGGCGTTAGGGCTTGTCCTATGAAGCTGCCCACCGAGCCGATGTTCACCATATAGCTGCGTTGGTTCTTAGTCAGGTGAGGGTGTCCGTGCTTGATAGAGAAGAAGATTGCTTTGACGTTGACGCCCATCAGTTGGTCCCACTCCTCCTCCGAGTATTCGTGCAGCGCTACAACGTGGACAACCCCGGCGCAATTGACAATAATCTGCAAGCCACCGAAGTGTGCGACCGTTTGTTCGATTGATTGGCGCACCGCTTCTTCTTGTGCAACGTCGCATTCGTGGAAGATAGCTTCACCGCCGTTGGTTGTAATATCTTCGACAAGTTTCTGACCGCGCTCTGCTTGTACATCTACGACAGCAACCTTCGCTCCCTCCTTCGCGAAGAGTTGGGCAGTGGCTTCACCCATGCCGGAGGCACCGCCGCTAATCCAAGCAATTTGTCCTTCCAATCGTTTCGGATTCATAAGGTCTCCCATTTTTGAATGCCCACTTCAGGTTATCCCCGCCCAACGTAGGGCATCTTCGTTGCCATGATGGTCATGAACAGCACGTTTGCCTCCAACGGCAGACTCGCCATGTGCACCACCGCACGTGCTACATCGTCCACAGCCATTCTTGGCTCAACCGCGACGGTTCCATTTGGTTGTAGAACACCTACTTCCATCCTGTCTGTTCTCTCGGTCGCTGCGTTACCGATGTCAATTTGACCACATGCAATATCGTATTTACGTCCATCAAGTGATGTTGCCTTTGTAAGCCCCGTCAACCCATGTTTGGTGGAAGTATAGGGCGCGGAGTTGACCCGCGGTGTATGCGCCGATATAGAGCCGTTATTGATAATGCGTCCCCCTCTGGGCTCTTGGTCCTTCATAATCTTGAAGGCTTCCTGTGTACACAGAAATGCGCCTGTCAAGTTGGTGTCTACAACCGTTTTCCATTGCTCGTAGGTCAAATCCTCTAGCGGCTCAGGTGGTGCGCCAGTGCCTGCATTATTAAACAATACGTCAAGTCTGCCAAAGGTCTCCTTCGTTCGGGCGAACAAATTTTGGATGGAAGCGTGATCCCCCACATCTGTCGGTACAACGAGGACGCGTGAGTTATCCGCTCCTGTCTCCTTGGCAGTTCCCTCCAAAGCCTCTACGCGACGGCCAGCCAAGACGACGGAATAGCTCTCCTGCGACAGAGCGATCGATGTCTGCCTGCCGATGCCAGAACCTGCTCCCGTTACGATAGCAACCTTCGTAATTGAACTCATCTATAAATATCTCCTCACAATGCATCTATAATAAAGAGCGAAGCGGGGCGATTTACCCCGTGTTTTTTTTGCATATAATGCTGTTGAATAGATCCCCAAAACCTGATACAATTAACATAATCTACTATACCATTGCCTATAAACCGCGTCAAGTGCAAAAACCGTAGAAAGTCCCTCACCAATAGGAGTGCAGCGTTATGAAGTATTTTTCGGTGGAGAGTTCAGACATATCCGTTCCGAACGACTGGATGGATGATCCGGTTCGACTTTTGAACGTTAGTTGGAAAGGCAAACGCATCACCGGCTTCAACCAATCTTCTCGCCGCTGCTACGTCTATCCGGTGATAACACCGTCGGGGGTTGCTGTTACGAACGAAAGACCAACCAGCGACCACCCCTTCCACCAATCCATTACCGTGGGGAACGACTACTTCTTTACATACCAGACCTCCGCCGCTGGACGGTTTGAAGATTCCAGTATGTGCTTCTACACCAACGAGCCCGACATGCGTGGGAGGGGAGAGGGGCGCATCGTGGCGATGACGCACAACGAATGCACCGAGTTCAACGAGGGGCATCTGGAGTGCATTGTAAGGATGCAATGGCAGGGACCTGAACAGGGGTACTCCCCGAAATATCGCCGCGTTGTTGCCGAAGAGATGCGTACCATCAGCGTATTTCCGGGCGATGTCGCCAACATCCTCGACGTGCGGTCGCAGCTCAGGCCGACGGAGTGGGATATCCGCTTGGGACCGTCACGGCACGGATATTTCACAATTCGGGTGGCTGACCATCTAAGGGTTGCAGATAGGAACGGTGTGAAACAGGCAGGCAGTATTGTGGATTCTGAAGGACGACGAGACGACGACGTGGGTTGGCAGCATGCGGATTGGATTGATTACTACGGAACGGATGCCCAAGGACGTACCGTTGGCATTGCCGTTTTCCAGTTTCCTTCGATGGGGAATGTGGCTTGGTATGCGGGGGACTATGGAAGCATCCGAGTCAACCCGTTTCGCAAAGGAGCCACCTATGTGTCCCGTGGGGAAGAGGTGGACTTAGCGATTCGGGTGGTCGCCCACGATGGAGATCCCTACGAGGCGGGCGTTCCAGATTTGTACGAGTCCTTCAAGCGAGAGACCGGATAATTTCAGGAGAGGAGATTGAGCTATGTCAACTGTATCCCCTTCAGACCAGACAGCGGTTGGGACACCGCGCATAGATGACCGAGACTGGAGCCAACTTACACTCGGTCAGCGCATTCAGCATCTTGAGGTCGAAGGCTACGTGGTTCTCCCAGATCTGCTTGATGCTGACCACATTGTGCGCCTCAAAGCACAGACATCGCAGTTTGAAACAACTCACGTAGACTACAGCGTCCACCAACGGGGGCGGTCAAGCATCCAGTTCGCCGGCGGTACGATCTCCGAGCTGATTGCATATCCGCCGATGATCGAGTTCCTCAAGGAGTTATGCGGTGAGCATCTCGTTTTGATGTCCTACGATTACTCTCGGTCTGAGCCGGGGCACCCCGGCATCAGCCTGCACTGCGACGGTCAACCTTGGGGTTCCCGAATTTTCAGCGCAGAATACACCTGTCCCAAAATTATCCGTGTCCTCTACTACCTAGACGACCTGATTCCCGAAGTTTCGCCTTTCCGCGTCGTGCCGAGATCCCATTTGAGTTTCCACAACGAGGCAAACCCCTACCTTCGCTATGCGGAACACCCCGAAGAGATGATGGTGACGTGCAAAGCGGGTGCTGCGGTGCTGTTCAACAACTATGTCTTCCACGGCAATTATCCAAACGTTGGGACCTATCCACGGGAGGCGCTGCAGCTATCCTACCGACCGACTTGGGCGGGACCCGCCGACGAGGTGGAACCTTGGGACAGGGACGAAGTTGCCAAACTCTCCCCAGCCGTGCGTGAATTGATGGGGGATCGCAACGCTCGCATCTGGATATATGAAGGCGGCAATAAACCACCCAATATGCCGCACGAAGCCCCCGGTATGAATCCAAGTCGGTGGGAACGTGAGTAGTACAGTGTGCAGCAGCTCAACCCCGATGTAGCGGGGTTGAGCTGCATTCAACCTGCCATAATCAGAGAGCTTACCCACTCCTGATGCGGATTCAGAATTTTGTAAGTTGTGCCGGCGGGAATGTGAATCATATCGCCTTCGGTTATTTCTTGCTCTGCACCGTCACTCTGGAGCACGCCACGATTCTCTATCACATAGTAGACCTGCTCGATATCTGTGTGACACCGTTCAAGTGATTCGTTACCGGGCTGCACAGATTCGCGAGCGATAAACTGCATCCCCTTCAGACAACCATTCTCACTATCGTCTTCAGGTTCGAGTTGATACCATCGTACTGCACCGGCACCGTCTCCTTGCGGCGGTGTTTGGGTCCAATTGCGGATGGTAAACTGACCGCCGTTGCTGGCTACATCCATACTGATGACATGGTGTTCCAACCAACCCTCATTCATGGTGTTGAACATCTGGTGATGGATGCCGGACGGCAGGTAAATCGCATCCCCATCTTCTACGGGATAACGGTTGTCTTCGAACAGCACCTCTCCCTTCCCACTGAGGATGTAGTAGACTTGTTCCAAATTTTCATGTTTGTGAAAATCGGAGGTCTTGCGTCCTTGGAGCGCGTGTCGTGCAAAACCGCCCAAACTGTCCAGACGATGACGATCATCGTCACCGCCTTCTTTGGCAGAGCGTAGACCGCCCCAGTGTACTGCACTCAGATGGGCGATGTTAGGTTGTACATCACGCCAGTTCTTTATATAAGCCATTTTTTCCTCCTCGTGAGTAATTCATGGTTTGTAGCAGGGTAAATCATTATTCGTTCTTTTACCGGAATTGAAGGCTAACTAGTAACAATCCTATGGTCCTCATGAAAAATCAGGACTTCGGGATAGATCTCTTTGCCGTCGAAAGCGCCGTAGGATCCCAATGAGATGAAGGGTTCACGGTAGCCGCGATGGTAGTGGATGCCGTCACGACTAAACACAAGTTCAGGGAAGATCTCGCCTGTGTTGAGGATATAGTTGTCTACCAACCCGATATAGACACCTTGATGCACACCAATCGCTGTGCAGTAGAATTGGGTGGAAGGTCGATCTTTTTCGTCAGGCACAATGATGGTTTCGGGAAAACTCCAGTGGGTCATATCGTAACTTTCGGAAAGCCCAACCAGACGACCATGACGCTCAAAATCGGTGCTCCGTGAGTGTTGACTGAGTTCTGTATGGGAGGCGTAGGTCTGTCGCAGCGGATCCCACATGAAACGGGTCGGACCTGCCATCATGGGGGCATATGGCATACTGATAACAACCTCTGTTGTAATGAATCACTGCACGCTGGGCATACAGTTCTGCCATTTCTCGGTCCATATCTACCTCTTAATGCGTCCATACATTCCCGGAAATAGTAACGCTTACCGCTCGTTGAACAATAATGATAAAGCTTTGCCCTCCAATGACTGTAATATCCCCTGGATCACCTGCCCGTCCGACGAATTTGAAATTGCCATCCTCAGTCAGGATAATCGCAACGGCATTGTCCTGAAGTCCATCAAGGGCGTATAGATCGCTTACACGGGTTATCCTTTCATCTCTTAATGGTAGCCCCACAAGGTTGAGTCCTGGGTAAAAGATAAGGGTGCTATTTTCGTCTGTCACCAGCGGGGTGCCGTTGAGACGAATGGAAACAGGAACAGACATACCGACTAAAACCCCCATGTTATCCATCAAGGCTCTGTCCGCCGGCCCCCCTCTTTCCGCATCGCCGAAATAAGCGAACCACTCCTGCGCGACTGGGTCATAACTGATGAGGAAGTTGACCGTCGAACCGCCCAAGGCGTCGTAGAGATCCCCCATTGAACGGATAGGTTTTGCCACCCCATCAACAGTTGCCACTTTCAGTGGGATATGAATCAAGCTCAGCCCCGCCGGTATCGACAGCAGATGTTCTTCCAACAGCGGCTTCAGGTTAGAAAAGTGAACCTCAATCCCTCGGCTCTGGAGCGCGAGGATGTGGACGTTGATAGAGGTCTCACTGAGCGGATTCTCACTCACATTCACTTCTTCTCCCTGCCCAAGCCCTACATTCCCTACTAACGGCGAGATGTCCGAGATATGGTTGTCCCAAAGTCCCACAAAGAACAGGTTCGTTAAACCCGATAATACCGAGATGTCGGATATGGCATTGCTCCAAAGCCCCAACACAACGAGGTTCGTCAATCCCCCTAACGCGGAGATGTCCGAGATATTGTTACCATCAAGATGGAGACGGGTGAGGTTGGTTAAGCCTGAAAGCGGTGATAGATCCGATATAGAATTGCTGTTGATTAAACGACCTTCTGCCGCCACAAACGCAGCCCCCAAATCCAGCCGTTTCAGATTGGTTACCGCCTCAAGCCCCGTCAAATCGCTGATGTTAGCGTTCTGGGCGGTCAGTTCGCTCAATGTCGCCATCTCCGCTGTCGTGATGGTCGCTCCCGGTGCTTTGCCGAGTGCTTCTGTGATCGCAAGGCGGAGGTTGGGATCGGGGATAGATACGGGTTGTGCAGAAGCAAAGTCCGCCCCTATCGTGAATAATAGAATGATTATCAGCACTGCGCGTAATATCATAGGATCTCCATGTCGCTTGTTATTGAAATACCAGAAGTAATATCTCCCTAGTGCCGTACTGGTCTATCAACTGCCGAACTTTATCAGCAGGATTAGGCACTAGCCCTCCGCTCAACTCCGCTTCAATGCGCCAATAATACCGCGCCCATTTTATTTTTCTACAAACGCCTTAAATAGCCCTATATATAGTGCAAGCACCTTGTCCGGATCTGGTCCCCGATACGCACATTCATTGGAGATATAACCGTCAAATCCGATGCGTTGAAGCCAGTCGAACATCTGACGGTAGAGTTCAAAGGTCTCCGGGGCTTCAGCAGCGTGGGTATGTACAGCGGTGATATGCGACGCAACCTGCGAAAAGAGCGGTTCAATACTCCCACCCTCACAACCGAAGAACTGGCAGTTGAATACGAAACCGACATTGGGCAGATTGACGCCTTCGATGACTTCCATCGCTGGGACGGGATCTATGAAGGATCCGTGCATTTCGATGGATACAGTAATCCCTTTCGGTTGGGCATACTCCCCAACTTCCTTTAGCCCATCGGTGACATATCCGACGACTGCGTCGCGGGTGCTATCGTCAAAGCGGTCACCAAGGACACGGACGTGGTCGCACCCCATAAAGTCCGCCATCTCAATAACTCGCTTGATGCGGCGCATACTTTCGGCACGATCCTCAGCGTCCGATGAATGAAAATTCTGGCAACTCGTCAGCGATGAGATTACTACCCCACTGGCATCGACCTGATCTTTGAGCCTTCCCCACTGGTCTTCGGGCGTATCCCACTCAAAACCGTGTTTCTGCTCGTAATCCATCAGTAACTCAACACCGTGATATCCTGTGTCTTCAGCGATTTTGAGTATTTTGCTCAACTCCCAATCTTGACAGGTCTGATATGTGTTCAGTGACCATCTCATAATGCTTCCTCCGAATTTGAATTTGCAGCAGAGTGTAACACATGCAAGGCATCAGGTCAACTCCATAAGGTGAAACTTAGGGTTATTTAGTGAGGTGTCGGGATTGGAAGATCCCTCCTACCGAAAAAGAAAGTGGGAAGGTGTGAAGGGGAGAAAGTGTGAAAGAGACAAAAGCCACGGGTTTGGCAAATCGTCTTTGCTCACTATCTCATTATCTCACTTGCTCACCTACTGTTTTTTGCAAATCCCTCCTACAGGAGAACTAAATGCCCCTAGGCTCTATTCTTCCACGCTCCTTAACTCCTCAACAAACCACCACATATCATCTGGCATTGGGGCTGAAAAGGTCACCTGCTCATCTGTTTCTGGATGGAGGAACCCAAGTGTGTGGGCGTGTAGTGCTTGGCGATTGAGTGCCACAAGCGCTTCTTTGACAGCGGGGGAAGGGGCATCATGGATGGCACGGGCATACCCGCCCCCATAGACGTGATCGCCCGCAACAGGATGTCCGATATGGCTGAGGTGGACGCGGATCTGGTGGATGCGTCCCGTTTCCAATGTCAGTTTGAGGAGGGAAAGCCGGTCATACTGTTCAAGGAGATGATAGTGAGTAACCGCATGGCGGCCGCCGGTTCCTGTTACTGTCATCTTTCGCCTGTCTCGCGAACTTCGGAGGATACTGGCATTGATGGTTCCCGTTTCGTTGGAAGGGACACCGCAAACAACAGCGTGGTAGTGACGTGTGGTGGTGTGTGCCTCAAACTGAGCAGAGAGATGTCGATGTGCGTGATCTGTCTTAGCCACGACAATCACGCCGGAAGTATCTTTGTCGAGACGATGCACGATACCGGGGCGTTGAACGCCGCCGATACCGGGGAGGGTTTCGCAGTGGTTGAGCAGCGCATTGACAAGCGTACCGGACTGGACATCGCCGGCGGGATGGACGGTCATACCAGCCGGCTTGTTGACAACAATCAGAGCCGAGTCTTCATACAGGATATCGAGTGGAATCGGTTCAGGTTCAATTGCCTGAAGGGGACGCGGGTCGGGAAGTGTAAGAGAAATCTGATCGCCAGCGCGGAGCCTGTAGCCAGGTTTGGACGGTTTACCGTTTACAGTTATGGCACCCTCCCGAATCAGTTTTTGGATGTATGTTCGGGATAGGGAAAAGGAAGGTGAAACTACATGTGCCTCCGTCTCCACCTGCTCTGAGAGTTGTGTCTCAATAAAGCGGTCGAGTCGAATACTCTTTGGGGGAAGTTCGGTATTGGCTGCATCGTCCCTAAAAGGAGCAAAGTGGAAAACTTGAGACTTTGACATGATGTGGTATAGGAAATCAACCTATGTTGCTACCTTAATCAACCAAACATTAGAGACCGAGATACCTAATGCGTGATACGTAATGTGTAAACGAAAGCAATTCGCTTCTTAGGTTCTTAGGCATTACGCATTAATTTGAGGTATGATGATGCGGCGTTATCGCTCCACTGGAATTGTAGGCGGCAACTTAAAAAATATGAATGGCACGGTCATAGGCTGCCTCGGCGGACTCCATAACGGCTTCCGCTAAGGTTGGATGTGCGTGGATTGTGTGCGCCAGATCGGCAACCGACGCCTCCATACGGATGGCGACCACGGCTTCATGGATCAGGTCTGAAGCGTGCGCTCCAAGGATATGGACGCCGAGGATGTCGCCAAATTCCTGATCTGAGATGACCTTGACGAATCCATCTGTCTCACGCATTCCCAAAGCCTTACCGCTTGCTGCGTAAGGAAACCGCCCAACCTTGACCGCATAGCCCTCTTCCTCGGCTTGCGCCTCCGTCATACCGCATCTCGCAATTTCAGGAATTGTGAAAACGCACCACGGTATAGTGCTGTAATCCATCTCTGCTTCCCCACCCATGCAATTTTGCGCAGCGACAATTCCCTCTGCCGACGCAACGTGCGCCAATAGATACCGGCTTGCCACATCGCCGACTGCGTAGATACCCGGCACATTGGTCTCCATCCGTTCATTGACAACAATCTTGCCTTGATCTGTGTGGACGCCGACAGTCTCCAACCCGATGCCTTCCGAATTAAAACTCCTGCCGATAGAAATCAACATCTTCTCCGCGCTGAAACTTTCGCCGGACTCTAATGTTGCGGTCACCCCGAATTCTGATTTATCCACGCCCGTTACATTGGCGTCTGTCTTAATTTCGATCCCTTTCCGCCTCATCAAAAGGCGAAGTTGTCGAACAATCTGCACATCCTCCGTAGCAAGGATTGTCGGCAACAGTTCAAGGATGGTGACATCGCAGCCCAATCCGTTGAAAATCGACGCAAACTCACAGCCAGCGACACCGCCGCCGACGATGATGATACTCTGGGGAAGTTCCGTCAATTCGAGGATTCCTGTTGTCGTTAGCACCTGCTGTTCGTCAATCTCAAAGAGGGGAATATTCGCCGGCTCAGAACCGGTAGCGATGATAATATGATTTGCTTCAATCTGCTCCTGCGTACCGTCCGATTTCGTCGCTTCTATCCTATTCTGCTCGGTGAGGATACCAGTTCCGTTAATTGTATCAACGCCGTTCCTTTTAAGCAACTGTGCGATGCCTCCAGTGAGTTTCTGGACGGTGGCATCCTTGTGCCCTAGCACCTGTGCATAATCAATCTCTGCACCGCTGATTTTGACGCCGAATCCCTCTGCCTCCCGAACTTGCGTCGCGAAATGTGCCACCGAAAACAGCGTTTTGGTCGGGATACACCCCCGATTCAGGCAGGTTCCACCCCATTCCCCTTTTTCGATTAAGCAGACTTTACCCCCTAACTGAGCAGCCTTGATAGCTGCGACATAGCCGCCGGGTCCGCCTCCAATAATACCAACATCATAAGTAGCCATTAACACCTCCCGTGTAGATTTTTACATTACGGCTGCTAGCTGCACCCAAATTTCCTCTGGCACCGGCGTGGTTGCCGCAGCAAAATTCTGTTCAACCTCCGCCGCATCTTTAGACCCTGTCAGGCTCATGTGGATAAGCGGCTGACGCAGACAGAACTGGATCGCCAAATTGAGCAGATTCTGATTATTTTCCGTCGTCCACTGCCAAAGTCGATGTGCCTGTTCTCCCTCCGGCGGTCGAGCGGTCACGTCCGGTTCAACGCCAGAGAGTAGTCCCATTGCGATTGGGCTGCCGTTAATCACGCCAATGTCGTGTTTCGCTGCAAACGGCAACAAGCTCTCAGCGGCGGTCTGACTCAGCAGCGTGTAGTCTAAGAAGGTCAGTATCACATCCACGACGCCTGTTTCGATAGCAATGCGGTGAAACGCGTGCTCACGGACACCAAGCCCAATAAAACGCAGCAGCCCTTCGTCGCGCATCCGCTGGAGTTCCTCAAATGCCCCGCCCTTTGCAATCACAGGGGCCATGCTGTCTGGATCATGAACAAGGCACACATCTAGATAGTCTGTGTCCAACAAGCGCATACTATTTTCCACGCTTCTACGCGTTGTTGACGCCGAAAAGTCACCACGCCATTCGGGATGTGTCCCTATCTTTGTTGCCAAGTAGATTTTTTTACGCCAGCCGTCAGTCAACGCGAGCCCGATTCGCCTTTCGCTTTCGCAGGCACCATACAAAGGCGCTGTGTCGAGATAGTTCATTCCCAGTTCTATTGCACGATGTACTGCTTCAATCGCTTCATCATCTGATACATTGTCACGTCCAACACCTGCGCCGCCCATACTGAGCGCGGTTACTTCTAAACCTGTACGTCCCAACCGACGGCGAGGCAGTACTGCACCTTGGTTTGTCATAATTGCTCCTTATCGATTATAGTTCTCGGTGTAAATGCCCACGACGCGCATCCGACGCTATGACACTAACCCACTGAATCCCTTTTACGGTGTCGTCGGGAATATGTCCATGTTCCACGCCTTTGGGGGTTACAACCAGATCGCCCGGTCCAATCTGATACGATTGACTTGTACCGTCGGGGGTTCGTAGGGTCACGATTGTTGTACCTTCGGTGAAGTACCAGTATTCATCGTAGTCATGATAGTGTAGTTCTGTTGGTTGATCTTTGGATACCGCAAAGTGACCGATGCTTCCCATATCTACTGGATCGAGGGAGGATTTAACCTCTTCTCCGATGCGCTCTCCATCACTGAGTTTAACCACATAGATGTCTGTTTTCATCCCTATCTCCTCTGGTTCTCTGATTATTTTGTTTCCGCATGATTTCCATTGGTTATGGTATCTAAAACGATCTATCCCATGATACCTGTGGCGAGGATGTTATCACAAATTGAGCGGAGAATGCTATCAAAAAACAGTAAGGTTTGAGCGCCGCCTCCACCTAAAGTTGATGCATCTATTACCACCTGTAAAATTAATCTTGAATATGATACAATAAGGATGCCTACCAATTCTGCCATTGTATCGCAAGTTTAATTATGAAACTAAAAATCCCTAAATTTTTCAGAGGTTCAAAGCAGAAAATGACGGTTCCATCGGTTCTTGAGGAAGCGCAGCCCATAGGGCAACCGCAGCCATTTGATCCCGATCGAATCCGATATTGTCCGCAGCGTCCTTTCCCTCCCTATCGACATGTGCCCGGGGTCACGCCGCATCCGATCAGAGATCCACAAGGGCATAGCTACGGCTTGGAGGACGACGATAGCCCGGTTTCTCTGCCTGCGGATTGGCGTCAAACTGAGGATTATCTATACGGGGTGGATCTCTATAATTTCGCCTATTGGTGGGAAGCGCATGAGGCATGGGAAGGGCTTTGGAATAAAACGGAGGACGATTGTCGGTTGTTCCTACAAGGGTTAATCCAAATTTCGGCGGCACTGATTAAGTACCACATGCGACAACTTCGAGGACTGCAAAGCCTTTCAACCAATGGGCGCAACAAACTACATCAGGTGCTAACCAACATTGACGATCCGACAGGAATATACATGGGTATCAATATCCCTGAGTTCCTTGCCTGCCTTGATAGATTTTGCGATCCGTTCTTCTCTGATGCGGTTTCAGAGCAAACCTACTCTCAGGTGACGGTCAAACCACTCATTCACCTGTATTTCTAGACTTTAGTTAAAGTTAAAAAAGAGTTACTTTTAACCTCTTGCAGCATTCCACAAGTCGTGTTATAATTATACGAACTAGATAATTCTATAAAAGTAAAATCTTAACTAAACGCTGCGCTCAATCAAGGAACAACAAACATGAGGGGGATTCATGGTTCGCTATAGAAAACATACTTTGCCTATCGCAATTCTGGGAGCTGCTGTTATCATCGCGCTCTTTCTCGTTCCGCTGGGAGAAAAGACTGCGCTAAGTGATCGCGATGGCAGAAACAGTCTCATGCTGCAAAAGGCGCTAATAGAAGTGATTAGAAAAGCAGATGTGCATTACTACGAACATGTTGATCAGCAGGAGATGTTTGAAGGAGCGATCAAAGGTGCTCTTGCCGCGCTGGACGATCCCTATACTTTCTACCTGCCGCCTGTGGATCAGAAACGCGAGGAGGAGAATCTCTACCACGCAAGGTTTGGCGGACTGGGTATTCGGATTTATGAGGATAAAGGTTTTATAAAAATTGCGCGGCCCCTGCCCAATACCCCAGCAATGCGAGCGGGTCTGCAAGCTGGTGATTACATAACCAAAGTCGATGGAGAGCCGATTCATATTAGTGCCGGGGGACAAACGCTTTCAGAGGTCGTTGATATTTTAAGAGGATTAGTTGGCACAGAGGTCACGGTTACGGTGCAGCGACGCGGATATTCGGATCCATTTGATGTGTCATTGATCCGTGAGGAGATTAAAATCACTAGCGTTGAGCACACAATGCTAGAGGACGGGATTGGTTATATAAAAATTGAGAACTTCACCGGTAGAACCGTTGAGGAATTCAAGAAGGCACTACAGGCCTTACTTGATGCTGAAGATGGGGCGATAACGGCACTGATTCTGGATCTCCGACACAATCCGGGAGGATTGCTTAAGGCTGCCTACGACGTGGCAGATGCTTTTATTTCTAGAGGTATTATTGTTTCAACACACGGAAGACTTAATCGATACAACCAACAGTATCCAGCAACGCCTGATATACTTTGTCCAGCCGAGATCGAGCTAGTTGTGCTTGTGAATGAGTATAGTGCGAGCGGTTCTGAAATTGTCGCAGGTGCCATCAAGGATGCCAAGCGAGGAGCCATCCTCGGCAAGAAAACTTTCGGCAAAGGTGTTGTTCAGCAACGGTTTCCGTTGAACAGCTTAGACAAAGAGGGTGCAGTATCACTCACAATCTCGACTTATTATACACCGAGCGGTGTCTCAATTAACGAAAAAGGGATCGAGCCAAACGTCGAGGTCGAGATGAGCAAACTCGATGAAGTAACGGCGGCGATGCGGTTGTATGCAAGGAAATATGTCAAAACGTTTGTTGAGGAGTGGATCGAACGGACGGAGAAGGAGATGGGGGAAACTCCCAAGGATTTCTCTCAGTTGGAGGCAGATCTCCCAGAGTTAATGACAACGCTTGCGGAACACAAGATCACACTTGATATGGAGATTGTCAAGAACGAGGCGAGTGCGTTCTTCAACAGAAATGTCGGTATTGATCAATTGATCGATACCATCAATGACAATCAGTTACAGAACGCAATTCAACTCATCAAGACAGGGGGAGTTGAAGCAGCCCTCGCATCATCTAAAACGGTAGACCTCTAAAGCACCCCTAAATATGCAGCTGTTGCATTTCAGCCCTGCTGAACAGATTCGATTCATCTTTTTGGAAATGGCAGAAGATTAGCCTGTGACCTGCTTAAATTATAGCGGTCGTATATAGTGAACCTGTCGGGCAATTTCGACAAAGCCCATCTTGGGATAAAATTCCGTTCCAATCTGATTTTGGTCCAGCGTCTCAATTCGTGCGTAAAGCATTCCTTCCTCTTCGAGATACACCAGGGCTGTTTCAATCAGTTGTGTCCCTAGCCCCCGTTGTTGGAAGTCTGGGTGCACAGACAGGTTTGGGATACCGCCGATTTTCGTTCGATGATTGACATAGGTGGTGATATAACCTGCCACCTCTCCATCAATCTCTGCGACGAACACACCGTCCGCATTTGCTTCTACGTCATCGTTAATGTGCGGCATCTTGCGTTGTTTCCAATCAAGTTCATTAATAATACCGAACCTGTCTTCGATGTTCTTATCAATTGAAACTCCCTCGAAACAAATTGCGGTGATTTGCCGTAGCGTTTCAAGATCTGATGGTCGATATTTCCTTATCACAGTTTCTCCTTTCTGCGGTGTTCAGCATCCAGTCGAATTCTTGATGTTATGTCTCATGCCCAAAGCGTTCCAGAAATCAGTCGTTTCAGATATTTGATTTCGTGGGCTGCCGTCTCATAGGGAGGGTGATGGCTGCCATGTTCGATAGAGATATAGCCATCAAAACCCTTGTCCTTCAATATTCGCGCGAATTCCGTAAAATCCTCATCCCCGGCATCCAAAAATGTCAGATTGGGCCAATTGCCAACCCAATTGTGTGCATGAACATGAACAACATGGGGACCCAACTGCGCCGCTGTGTCGAAGACCGATTCGCCTAACAGAGGTGTCTGGATGTTCACCTTCAGATTTTCCATCCCCACATCGGCTAACAGTTTGAGTGTGGTTGGGCTAGTGTCCGTCAGGTTCGGTCCTGAATGGATAACCTGATGGGTTTCGAGCGGAAATACGATGCCGTGCGGCATACCCATCTCACAGATCCGCTGCAACCCGTTCACGCAAGCAGCCCACTGCTCCGCTGTGGCAGCCGCGCTGCCGACATTGCCGGTGTACGTCCGGATAAAAGGACCTCCCAACTGAATCGAATACTCGATATATCGCTCTGCATCCCGGATACTCTGCTCCCACGTGTCTGAACTGGTGGTAAAGTCAAAATATGGGCAGATCTGGACGATTTCGAGGTGGTGTGCGTCCATTATCCCTTTGAGCCACTTTAAATCTGCGCTGGGGAGGTACTGTTCCCAAAACTCCAACCCGTCATATCCCATCTGCGCCAACTTCGGGATAGCTTGTTCAATATCCTGCTGTGTGTTGCCAAAGGCATTGGTGCAAAACGATGCTTTCATGCCGTTCTCCTTTGCAAGGTTATTCCCTTGGACTTGCTGTTCTGACAGCAAGCAAGGGTGAAATCGCGAATTTCAAGCAGACTTATGTTGATGATTCGTTTTTATGTGTCCGATTTTTTGCTTGCAACAGCCTTCCTATGTTACCTGTCGTTGTGGATTGTGGGGCTGTCGATGCGCCTCTCCTCGACACCGAATCTGAGTCGTCTCCACCCTGATAGCCAAGTTGAGATGCGGAGGATGGAGCAAAATCACTAGACGTTGTGGTTGTTTCCCCTGTCAGAATTGCCTTCGTTTGTCTCAAGCGCGAAAGTGTTGGTGAGGAGGCACGGTCGTCTCGGCTACGAAGCGACTCTAATTGCGCTTTGAGTTCCGCGAGATAGCCACTCGCAATGCTGAAACGGCGCAGGATCATCTCCAAGACAAATAGAATCAAGCTTACCATCAACAGAGTAAACGCGAGCGGTTTCAGATGTTCAATCGCTGGTCCGTGATGTTGAGCGATCTGTTTCGGTGATGGCTCAAAAATTCCGTTGGTTCGGTTGGCAAGTTCATTAAGTAACCGGCGATTCGTCTCAAATTCGGCAAACTCTGTGGGGTAGGAGAGCACAACGCTTTCATAATTGGTGCTTTCGACCTGCCCATCTCGTTTTTTCTGGACAGTAACAAGATACGATCCACGCTCGTGCACGGGGAATGTGCCTGAATATTGCGTCGGTGTGACACGACGCAGTTCGACTACCTCTCCCCCGCCGTTGGGGAGAGCGATACGCGCCTCAAATGTGGTTCCGTGCGTTGCTATGGTTGATGCTGTCTCTATGAGTAGTGCGCCCCTACCGTTTTGAGGAATTGCTGTCACATTAAAATTCGCAGCACCATCCGTTGATGGTAATACCCAATTAACAACCTGCCCCCAGAATTTCCCAAAATTCTCCCATTCAATCCAATCCGCTCCCCAACCCGGCTTCACATCAGAGGTAAAGGCAACAGATCTACCAAGCCCGTAATTCCACCCAGCGAGGATTGGGTGATCTTCATGGGAGCGAATGTAAACCTGCGTGAGTTCCTTTTCTGAGGTGGCAATGTAGCCGTAGAGTTTCGGTACGCGATCAATCCCCGCTAACATTGGATAATCTCCGTCATCGATGATTGGTTGAAACGGTTCTTGAACGGTATACTGCTGTGTTTGGCGTACTTCATCAGCCATAATCTTTGGCAGTTCGCTGATGTTTCGAACATCGCGGTATCCGCCTCCTCCCGCTTTGGCAATTGCTTTCATCAGTTCGCGGTCCGCATCACCGATGGCGATGGTCGAGAGGGTCATCTTTTCTGCTGCAATCCGTTTTGCCAACGGAATAAAATCGCCCTCCGACTTGCCATCTGACAGGAGCAAAATATGTTTCTGTTTTGCGTCAACCGTTTGAAGACGCTCATAAGCCTTCTCCAGCGCGGGGTACATCTTCGTGCCGCTGCCGGGACGCAACTTTCCGACTTCGCGGAATATCTCTTCGTGTGTAGTTGTCGGTGGGTGATCCATCCTGATTTTCGCGGCGAAGGCAATCACCCCGACGCGGTCTTCATCATCGAGCGCACGAATGGAGGCACGCACCCCCTCAAGTGCCAGTTGAATCTTCTGATCCGGACCGATATAGTTTGCCATACTACCAGAGGCATCGACAACAAGCATCAACGCAAGGGATTCCTTTTTCTGGCGAGGCGTCATCTCAACGGGCGACACCTGTTCTAAGGGGGTATCGTGATAGCCGCCTCTGCCGAAAGCGCTATCCCCGCCAATTATGATCAACCCCTTCCCTAGATCACGAACATAGCTTTTAATGTGTTCCATCTGAAGGGCGGAAAGTTCATCGGCGGATACATTGCTTAAGATTATGGCGTCACTGTTCTGGAGCGCGACAAGATCTGTTGGAAATTGAGATGGCTGAAGGATCTCAACAGCCAGACTATTCATTTCAAGGAGGGTCTTCAGTGCTTCGGGCTGCCCGGCATAGCCCTCAATATACAAGATGTGCGGTGTTCCGTAAACGCGGGTGACGCCATACCCCGTGTTATTTTCTGGATTATCGCCGGTGGAGTTATCGACAGAGAGTTCAATTCGATATTTGTAGATATCTTCTCCAGAGATTCGTTGCGGAAAGTCAATTGGCTGCTTCCCTCGTTTCAAGGCTTTGACTTGAGGTTCAGTCACGGGGATGTCGTTGCGGTAAAGTCTCACTTGGACCGCTGTATCCGTTGTTGTTTCGATGATTACACGGATCCGAAAGGCTTCATCTGATCGCACCTGCGACGGAGTTCGTACTTCTCTCACCCAAACTTCGTATTCCCGCTCGGACGACAGTGGAAGCGTGAAAACCTCGATTTCACTCGCCCGGACGAGGTCGAGCAGGGCAGCCACTTCACCGAGGTTTTGGAGACCATCGCTCAACAGCACGAGCCGCTTTTTTCCTGCCTGCCCATCGGACGATAGACTCAACCCCAACTGAATCGCTCCGGCGATATTGGTCGCGGTTCGGTCAATGTCTGTACCAGATAAGATCTCTTCTGTTAATTGAGGCTGCGCTGCTTTCGGTTGGTTTGGTACACTCACTGCAGCTCGACCTGCGAATAGAATAACGCTGAATAGATCGGTGGGTTTGAGCGCACCAAGGGCTGTATTAATCTGCTCGATTCCTGCTTTCTGCTGTATCATTGGGACGCTGTCAGACACATCGAGGAGGAACACGACGGAGAGGATATCTTCTTGGTCTTTCTGCTGCAGACCGACTAATGCCAAGATGAGGCAGAGCACCGCACCAAGACGCAGTAGAAGGGTCCCAACTTTCCGCCACCGTGCTGCCTCAACGCGTGTGTAACGATTAACAATCAACAGGATTGGGATGATGCCTAGGAGAAAAAAAAAGAGGGGATTACTAATCTGGAACATAGATGTCACAAAGTCCTAAACTGTCTGGGCCAGAAAGACTCTAGCTCCGCTAAAAAGGTCATATCTTCTTTTCGTGTGGGGTGACTGATAGTAAGCGATTGGGCGTGTAAAGCCAACGCTTTCTGTCCAAATTTGACTTTAGAACCGTACCGAAAATCGCCGATCACCGGATGACCACGATGTGAAAATTGTACACGGATCTGGTGATGTCTACCAGTAGCAAGTTCAATCTCAACCCAAGACACACCTTTGGCATACCGAAGCCGCCGAAAAGATAACTCTGCACGTTGACCGCCATTGCCTTTGACCAGATGGCTTGTGGGACCGTGGCGATGAATCTGATCTACCCAAGTTCCGTTAGTTGGCGTTTTTCCTTCGACAAGTGCCCAGTAAATTTTTTGGACACTTCCCACCCGGAACTGCTCGGACAACCGCTTCGCCGCTTTGGAGGTCAACGCGAACACAACAACACCCGATGTCGGTCGGTCAAGGCGATGGACAAGCCCCATATAAACATTGCCGGGCTTATTGAACTTATCTCTTATATATTCCCGAGCATAATCCAACAGTGATGTGTCGCCGGTGTGATCGCCTTGCACCAGCATACCCGTCGGTTTACGAACGACAAGGAGATGGTTATCAGTGTAAAGGACTTTCAGCGTTTGCAACGTAGGTAAAATGCAGGGACATAACCCCCTGTAATTCCTCTATTCATTTAATCCCGATTTCGGTTTAGCAGCAATCTGGTACAACCGTTTTTTTAAGGCGTCGGGATTTGTCCTAATTTCGAGTTCGATTTCTAGCACAAAAAACTGCACGGATTCTGGGAGCGAAAATTCTGTTGTTGCTACAAAGGCTTCTAGTTTTTGGGAATCTTTCTCCGTCGTTACAACTATATTTGCCCCAATATCACGCGCTCTTGCGCTGATGTCGTTGAGGTCCCCCAACGAGTAGCGGTGATGATCGGGAAACGCTAGTAGTTCCACAGCTTTCGGTTCACACTGACGTAGGGTCCCGGCAAAGGCTTCAGGGTTACCAATTCCACATACTGCGAGGAGGTGCTGCCCTTCTAATAGGTCTAGTGCACATTCCTCGTCCCGTTCCAGCCTGTCCCGATCTATCGGGGAGGATTCCGATCTATCGGAGCCGGCACTCAGTTGATACAACTTTGTGGGTTGATGGCAGGTCCGGAAAGCCTGTTTCCCTTGTCCAAATTGTTCAAAGTCGATAGATTCTGCCGCAAGGTCTGTTCGCGTCAACAGAAGGATATCTGCCCGTTTTAAAGCGGTTTTCGGCTCGCGTAACGTTCCCGCTGGGAGCAGTTTCCCTGTGCCAAAGGGTTGGGTGCTGTCAATTGTAAGGATATCCAGGTCTCGTGCCAACTGTCGCCGCTGAAAGCCATCGTCCAAGATAAGTACGCCTTCCGTGTTGCCCCAAAGCTGAATCACTTCAAGACCCGCAGCATAGCGATCGCTCCCGACGACAACGGGGACGCCCGGTAGCTTGCGGGCTATCATGTCCGCCTCGTCGCCACTGTCTGTCAGGGTTGTCAAAACCCCTTTCCCATCGGATATAACCGAGATCGAATGATGACCTAATCGCTTGTAACCGCGCAGGAGTACCGCCACTTGAAATCCTTCGCTTTGCAGATATTTCGCTATCCAGATGACTACCGGCGTTTTGCCTGTGCCGCCGGCAACGATATTCCCGACGCTAATCACTCCACAAGGAAGTTGTTTCTGTTTGAAGAACCCGCAATCGTAGAGCCAACCACGCGTCTTGAGGACTAAGGCGTAGATATAACTCAGCGGAGTCAGCAAGCCGATCAGGAGGGACGGAATAACTCCCGTCGTTCTACCAGTAATGATAGCGTACAAATAATCCTTCATGAGCGATTTTGCTTGATCAGACCGATAATTTTATCGCGATTTGTTTCTATTAGTTCCCGCTGTTCGGGCCAGAATATCGCCGGGAGAGCTCCGATTGGATACCACGCGAGTTCGTAGTGGTGTTCGACATCGGTTGGGGTACCCTCTACCTGTTCTGTAACAAAAAGGAAATAATGAGTTGTAATCCAGCAAACTCTATCATACGAGAGGCGCGCTCGAATTCCCAGTTTCTCAATCAGTTCTAGTGAGGATAAGCCTGCCTCCTCTTCGATTTCCCTGCGGGCAGCATCTTCTATACTTTCGCCGGGTTCAACGCCGCCCTTCGGCAAAACACGCTCTGTAAGTCCAAGTTCTCCGACGAGCGCGACATAGATTTGTCCGTTTTTTATCCGTGCGACTATACCGCCCGCGGAAGTCCGATCACTAACACCGGGCGGGCGTTTGTACCAACTTTCGTCAATCATTTAATTCTCCTCGTTTGAGGTGGCTCAGTATCAACTGAGCGGTTCGCTTCGCCGCACCGGGTTCCCCTAGTTGTTCGTACACCCAGCGAAGATGCGCTTGTTGTGCCTCTCGCTTTTGGGGGTTCTGTAGCAGTTCGAGGGCAATAGGTGCGACGCGTTCCGCTGTGACCTGATTTTGGAGCAGTTCGGGGACAATTTCGCGTCCTGCGATGACATTGGGCAAGCCACTGAGTTCTAGTTTAACGAGTTTTCTGAGAATGTGCCACGATAGCCGTGACATCTTATAAACGACAATCATCGGAGTGCCTAAGCAAGCGGCTTCGAGGGTTGCTGTGCCCGATGCAATGAGCATCAAATCTGATGCACGCATCGCTTCATAAACGCTTTCCCTCACAACGTTGATCAGCGGCATCTCCGGCAGCGTCGCCGAATCAATGCCGGGGGCAAGTGGCAGGACAAATTGGCAATCTGGCACAGTCTGATGTATCTGATCCGTGACTTCTAACATCACCGGTAGGAGCCGCTCAACTTCTCGGCGGCGGCTGCCGGGCATTAGTCCAACCACGGTATGATCTTCGTTCAAACCGATCGCACGACGGGCTTCCGCACAGCTCAGATCGATTCGGGCAAAATCCAACAACGGATGCCCGACAAACTCCACATTTGCCCCAGCCTCCCGATAAAAGTCCGCCGCAAATGGAAAGATTGACGCGACAGCGGTTGTTGTCTTGGCAATCTTTTTCGCGCGGTTCGGTCGCCATGCCCACGCCTTGGGAGGAATGTAGTAGATGACCGGGATCCCTAGACGGTGGGTGAAACGTGCCAAGGGCATATTGAAATCGCCGAAATCGACCAATACTACAGCATCGGGACGCTTCGTACGAATCAGTTGTTTGAGATGTTTGCGCTTCTTCAAGAAAGCAGGGATGGCGGTAAACACTTCGCCGATCCCCATCACCGCAGAATCACGGATATGATAGATGAGTTCAACCCCCGCTTGCTCCATCAGATCGCCCCCCATGCCAAATAGTGCTAAATCGGGAGCAAGTTCCTTCAGCGCGGTAGCCACACGGGAAGCTTGAAGATCGCCGGACGGTTCACCGGCGACAATCATAATCGTTGGCATGGTGTTAAGTAA
This sequence comes from Candidatus Poribacteria bacterium, assembly GCA_003635265.1. Lineage (GTDB taxonomy): Bacteria > Poribacteria > WGA-4E > WGA-4E > PCPOR2b > PCPOR2b. The sequence continues at coordinate 167,702 of PYIZ01000043.1, read as the reverse complement.
TGCGTGAAACGTGAAACGTAAAAGTTTATGTTGAGAAATCATACAATAGAAACTGAGTTTTTCCACACACTCAATTTCTATTCGCTCTTTGCATTTGTTGTTTACATGACCGGCTTCCTTCTTAATCTTCTTCAGCGGTTTGGCTCAAATATCCACCAATGACCTCCTCCGGTATCTCCAGCCTGCTCCCGGTATGACCAAGTACCACAGGGGTGTACTGAATCGGTCCCGATGCCTGTGGGATTGTTTCAACCGTCAGCATATATTTCCCAAGTTCCAGTTCCTGAAGCATTACAGGACTAGATGCCAATGGCTTAAACTGGTTGTCGAAAAGTTTAGCGTCCAGTTGGTCGCTTTCCGTGCGGATGCCAACTCCCACCTTTCCTTTTACCGTTACATCAAATGTGAAAACTTGGATTTCGCCGGGGCGAATTAACCGGGGTTTATCAGACGCAGTATCGAGCGGCTTTGGAAAAACCTTCAACAAGCGGATATTCCCCGTCTGCGTTGTTCCTTCCAACGGGCGTGTCCAGAGTTGATAATCCCCCGGCGGCAGAAAATAACGAAGCTGCCGGCCCTTGTCACTGCTTCCGACGCTCGTAGCCAATACCTTTTGATCCGCTAGCAGTGCTGTTACGCCTAGTTCGTCTGCATCAGCAATGATGTAAGCAGGGCGCTTCAAATCGAACTTCCAGCGTTGCGATCGGTTTTCTAATTTTGCTCGTCCATCGGAGAGACCTTTCACTCTGCGGGGCTTCTTGCCCATAAATGCCAAATCTTTCTCCCGCGGATTGGCTTCCCAAACCTTGACGTAGCCGGGACCGTATGAAATCTCAAGGATTCCCTCCGTCCAGTTTGTTTGGAAACGTTCACCTTCGCGGATAATCCCATCGTTTCCTAAGAGGCGACTCCTCACCGCATCCCCCGTCACAAAGAGTTCTTTCCCGTCTTTGCCCTCCTCAAGCAACAGGGATATAGTTCCTGCCTTGGCGAAAACACCTTCAAATCCCTTTTTCCGATCAAAGTCCTGCACGGTTTCCGCAGTTTCTCTCTTCCTTTCGATGCGGAATAATCCTACTTCGTTCCCCTGGTTGGCGATGAATAATTCTCCGCCGGGAACAGTGATTGACTCCTGAGTATTGCTGTGTGCGGCGACGAGTGCCCGCGTGTGTTTCCCATCCCAAACAAACGCGACCAATCCCCCGGTGAGTAGTAGCTCATACGTCTGACGGGATTTATTTAGCACAAATGCCTTGGCATTGCCAGACTTGATTGGTCCCTCGTATGAGAGTGCTTGACCGAACTGTATCCGTTCTTCCATCCGAAGGGTGTGTGTGCTAAGATGGATCTTCTCTGTCTCAACTGTTTCGCGCGTTTGCCAGATTTTGGTGCGGTATCTGCCTTTACTTGGCACAGCTACCACTGTTTTCGATGGCGCCATTCCCATTCCACCCCAGTGATAAGTTGACTCGAACTGGGTTTTGGGGGTGTAAGTCATTGCACCAATCTGCCCTCCGATGGAGCTCACCTCCAGCAACAAGGGACCTTCATTCTCGTTTTCCAGATCGAACGCGAACGACAGCTGCCGCAATTGAATCGTTTTAACCGTTCCGGTTTCCAACGCAAACGGTTCGAGGGTAAGATGCTGGGTTTGCTCATACGGGCTCAAAATTAGCCAGCCACGTCCCTCATTCATTACTACAGGCGTATCCTCCACAACGGCCTCAAAAGATCGCTCCAGCATGGATGAAAAATACAGCGGCGCCCCGGTGCTCTCATGTGCTTTATAACTGCTCTGATTAGCATCGGTTAATTCCAACGCGATCGGTGCGGCGTATGGAGGCCAAAGAAGTTCAGTTTGTTTCGGTAGAACGGTAACCGGCTTGACTTCGAGAGGGGCGACATCTAACATCACTTCTCCTGTGAAATCCCCCAGTCCCCAAAGCAAGATCTGATAGGAAGTTTCCGCTTGTAAGGGAATGTAGAACGTGGAGGCTTCGGTGTCATTGACTGCGCCTTCGTACAGTGTGTGTGCGCCCTTCAGCAGAGCTACGCCCAATTCGCCCGCCCCATTTCCTGTCGGGAGTTGAGAGGTGTTTACGGTAACACCTACGAGGGAACTCGTCTTATCAACCCTGAAAGGAATAGCTAACACTTTTTCCTCAAGATCTTCTTCTACTGTAAACGGTGGGAGACCGCGTTCGGGGAGAGTGTGCTGCTCGCGGAACCCCATAGTAACGTGAACGGTGTCGTGACGTTGCCCAACAAGAACTATTTTCAAGAGATAACGTCCGGCAGCCAATCGCTGGGAAATACGGAAATTCCAGTCGTTCGGCATGTCGTCATTCTGTGCCAGAAGCCGGGTGCCGGTTTCATCCCATAGGCTAGCCTTCACATCGGTTGAACCAAAGCTGAAGAGATCAACGATTCCGGGTTCTCCTAGACGGACGGTTAGATCGGCTGGTAGATCAACAGGTTGTCGCAAGCCGGGGATAAGCTGCGACGTTTCTACGCGTAGGGTGTATGGCAGCAGGTTATTTTCCTTAGCACTTTTTACCGCAATTTCGTACTGCCCCGGTTGAAGTGTATCTTTCCATGCGCTGCCTCCCGTTATTATCCTGTCGTCGCCTGTCTCCCCACGAAGGTGAATAACCCCCTCCATTCCACCGCTTAGGTTGATTGTCACATCAACGGGTGCCGTGATTTCTGTTGTGAATATATCCGGCAGCCTGCCCTTCTCTTCCCGCCACATCATTTTAACCGTTTCGTTGAAGGGGATAGAGTGGGGACCCTTTCCGATACGTTCCTGTTTCTCGGTCATTCGGGTCAAAGTAGTAATTCGTGTAGATTTGACCGGCGATGGCAGAGAGTAGTAATGATAGACCCCCGGCTCGGAAAATTGGAGCACAATGTCCCTGCGCCCGGGCTTGGTAAGGGGCCACTCCTCTCTATCTTCTAAGCGGGAAGCGAAACTTTTACCAAGGCCTAGGGTTTGCAAATGGTATCGTCCCGGCTCGTCAATTGTCAATGTATACCGGAGGGCGACATCTGGTTGTAGGTGCACTTTTTTAATCGCTCCGACGGGAAGCTCCCCTTGCAGATTGAGGGGTGTCCGACGGAGATGAATTCCTGCCCGCCCACGAGACCGTCCCTGCGTTTGCACGGTGATTTGATACACACCCGGTCTAAGATACTGTTGTACCAAGGCGTTACGTCCAATACCGTTCTCAATTTTGGTAAACAGTTGGGTCGTAAGTGCCGTCCGCACGGTCAACTGGGTTGCTAGACGTCCGCTCGTCTCCAAACGGTAAAAACTCGGTTCTTTCACAATAAGGGTGAAGTGCTGTTTTTGTCTGCGCTCGAAGTTGGCATACAGCGGTTTCTCTTCGGTGAGCTGCGGAAATGACTCGGGTTGTTCTAACCGATCCTTTAGATCGCTAAACGTTAATTCCGAAGATGGTTCGGCGGGGATCGTCTTTAGAGTAAAGAGCGTTGTTTCTGTCCCTGAGTTTTCCAGGTTTAATTTATGCGAGCCGGGTGACAGGATAGAATCGGCGGTCAATCTACGTTCCCCTGCGTTCAAAAGAAAAGCGGTTTCTTTGTCCCTTTCAATGACGAGGGTAGATCGCTGACTAACGCTAATAGAAACTGGAACCGATTGCCCCGGGTTAAGGATTACGGGCAGTGGGTCGCTCAAATCCATCGGTAACGAGCGGACGATTACCCCCGTGGCGACGTTGTGCCGATGATTCAGTTGAAGTGTATATGGTACGTGGGGATCGGGTAGAGTAACGCTGGGCAACAATAGACTCTGTTTTCGGGCCGGAGAGTCCGCCTGTGAGTCAACTACACTCCTATCTTTTTGGCGTAAAACGAACGAGAGAATTCCCTTTGATTCATCACGTATCGTGAGTTTATAAAACCCCTGAGTCAATTCAAGTGCTTTCCCCGGCGACTCAAATGGCGGTGATCGGTAATTTCTGGGAGGTCTTACTATAAAGGGTTCTATCCGGTAACGCCCCCTTGCCCCAGATGCCTCGTCCTCCTCAATCACATAGGTTCCTGCGTCTTCTAGTCTGAGGAACAGATTGGTATCACCCAACAGATTGAATTTCCCGGTGACCAAGGGAGTGTTTAATCCAACAGGTAACACCTGTGCCTCCACAGGTATCTTCTGCTCCGGCTGGCTGATAACCCCCGTGACATCAATAAGATCCTGCCCTTCAGCCGAATGTAGGGAAGAAATCCAGTAGTCTCCGGCTTTGATGGAAAACCAGCGCTTTTCAGGAAAATAGGTCAAAACGACTCGGTCACTGGGGCCTCCCTGAACAGTGACCCACTTCTCCCGTTTTTTGTCCTGTGTCCGAACAACCGCCCACGGGTTACGGGATTTCTTTGTGATAGAAGCTTGGTCCCTACCGCCATGCCGGCTCGACTCAGCCCTCCACCGCTTCACCGATAGCCTTGTCGCTTTTTTATCTGCTCGCGAGATTTGGAAAAAGTCAGTTTCCGCCGGGACCACATAGGCATCCCGACCAAAGGGAGAAAGTGTGATAATCTGCTTTCCGCTGGATCCCAATCGTTGGTATCCCATACGCAGGGAAAAAGGGTGTGCTCCTGAGTCGTCAGCCCACGCCAGCACTGCGCCGCCATAAAATGTTAGCCGGTATAGCCCCGGATTGAGATCATGATAAAATTCTGCGTAGCGCATCGGTTGACCGTTGATCGGCTCATAGGTTGAGAAGCTAGGCCTTATATCCTCAAGCCAAACCCCATTGCGCCACAGACGGCAATCTTTGAGGTTTCGCCCGATCGCTTCAAGTCGCAGGATTCGCCGGTTTTTGAGATGCAGCCAGAAAGATTGTTGTTGCAGATCTTCCAGTGAACTATTTTCGATTTGATAAGCGTCGAGTGAGAGAAGTTTATCGGACGAACCGACCTCCACAAACGGGTGCACAGCCAGCTTCAGGGTGCCCACACCTTCTTCGTGAGAGTGCAGTCGGATTTTATAGGTGCCCTTATCCAGCAGCAGATCAAGCCGCCCATCCCATTCACCAGCACTCCCCGCGGCAGCGAAGGGACCCGCCATCCGGTCTACAATTTCGATTTTCGTGCCTTGATCGCTTTGGACTTGTAGGCTATAGCGCCCCGGAACGCCGATATGGAGCAGCGTTTCGGGGCGCCCATGGGCATCAAATTCGGTTTGATCCAGACGTGGCAGTTCCCCTTGTCCAAAAACCGGGGTGGAAAGGGTTATACCGACAAACACGAGCCATAGTGTTCTTCTGCAAGCTTTCCCTAGCATGTCGTTTCTCCAATTGAGTGTGAGTAGTATGAGTGTTGCCAGTTCTTCCAGAGAAACCGTAGGAGCAATTCTTGTGCCTACCCTTCAAAAATTGAGAGTAAAAACAGCGATATTGATAAGTTTACCACATTCTTTTCTATCTTTGCACTCTAGTTTTAGCGTGAGTTGATTGGTTTTATTTCTATAGTAGTGGTTGCTGGATGAAATTGACCGCCGAGACGCAGAGGACACAGAGATGCTCTGATTACTTTTCGTTAAATCAAGCAATAATAGCAGACAGCTTGGCGGAAGGGTAGGTTTGATTGGCGCGAGAAAAAGGTAGAGATAGAAGGGCGGCATTGCCGTTTTGGCGTCAGCAATATGCCGGCAGAGAGTGGTGACTAGGGCGTGTTGACATTCTGAGGAGCTGAATTCGGCAAACGCTGTAATCAGCAGGTAATCTGCCATAAGTAGCGCAAACTGTATGAAGATTGAAATATTAATTCGATAATTTCCGAGCGATGCCCGGTGCGGTTAGGAAACCGCACCTACCGGGCCTGGGGAAAATATAAAATTACCGAATTATTTTCTGAAACCTCATACAGATTGTGGCACACATTTTCCGTTTACCACTTTTTCAATGCGCCCCACGTCGTTGCCAGTTTCCATTTTGGTTCCACGGCGACCACGGGACCATCAATGGGGATGTTGTGGCTGATGAGTTCAAACTTAACATTTTTGCTGTCGAGAGCCTGCACTAAACCGACATCCGGGGCGAGCCACATGGTGATAGTTGTTGAAGGAAGTGTGGCGAGGGCTGGTGATAATTGAGTTTGATGCTGCTGCTCAATTCTCAAACAGTCTTGAAATGTTCCCGCCGGCACGGTGACATCTGCGATTGCAATAACCTTGGCGGTGCTAGTCGCCTCTATTTTTATTGTCAGTCCAAGAAGTGAGGCTGTGGCTTCGCCGGACACAGTCCATTCTGAACCCAATTCAATTGGGTCAGGTAGGAAGGTCTGGGGTGGCGAATAGTCGATTGTAATTTCGCCGAGAATTGCGACTGATACAATGGCACGAAATATTAGAACCCCGCCCGGCGTGGTTTTAATAAAAAGTCTAGTGGGATTCTTACTTGCAGGATCTGAAATGGGATATGTCCCATCCGAAATCACGTTTAAAGATTCAGTGCCGATGGTTTCGGGACCCTCAATTGTAACAACTCTCTCGTCGATCCCATCGGTGCTGTGCAGCGTCCAAGTATTCCCTAGGTCGTCTGGATAATAGTTCTGTGTGTGACCGTCTGAAACCGAACCGCACACAATTACAATTGTTAAAAGGGAGATAAAACAGTAACGATAACCGGCTGTAAGAAATCTATCTTTCATAATATATGATATTTTTCACGTTTCAACCCCAGAAATTCACCGCCGGTTACACATTCTCATGCCTATGGCTCATGGGCTCACTTGCATATTGATATGTCGGCGGGGGATTTCAATTCTTTGTCCGGGTCGAATCAGGTTTGGGTTTTTCAGTTTATTATGGGCTAGCAAAGTACGCAGATCAAGGCCATGTCTTCTTGAAATTTTCCAGAGAGTATCCCCTTTGTGGACGTAGTAGACTTCCACTGAGCCGGCAGAGGTATTCTCAGTTTTCGCTTCGCTGGCTTGAGTTTCGTATGATATTGTTTCGGTTGCTTGTTCACTATAAGTAACAGTATCTGATTCCAATAAGTTTGTGAGGTCTAATTGTGTGAGTTCGGTTGGTGTGAGTTCTTCTAACTGTGTTCTCGCGGTTGCTGCATCATCGCGCAATTTCGTAAATAATACCAAATTTAACACAAAAATCACAGCGGTCCATATTAACATCTGTTTACGAGCGTACATGAGACCCTCCTTTGAACGAATAGAATATTGAGTATATATTAAACAACGTCAATAACTATGCGACCGATTCATAAAACTTATGATCGAGAGCCTTGAAAAACAACACTAGTTTTTAATTGAAAAAGGTTTTAGATTGGAATCACCCCATTTGATTTAACAATTCTACTGCGGCATCAGCGATCTGTTCGCCGCAGCCCGAACGAAAACGGGAGGAATTGGATTCATACCCACCCTGTTTATAGGCAATCTCGACAGGAATATAGCCGATACTTCCGTTGGTCATGCTCATAACGAACAGGTTTCCCCGTTGCGCTCGGTTCGCAATGTCAAAGCCGATCTCGACGAAAATCTCGCCCGGCAATCCGATGAAATAGATGGATCCAACCGCAATACATTGGAGGTCAATCTCCTCGGCTGTTTTTCCATCAATTGTTTCTTTCAGTTCTAGGGAGTGTGTTTGGCACGCCACCCGTATCTTTCCCTCATCGGAGGTTTCGATCCATTGTAGGAGCTTTATCGCCTCGCCCCCGATGGTTCTGCCAATCAAACGCGGATACTCGCCTTCGCGCTGGATGGGGACAATATTGCCTGCACAGCCCAATCCAAACAAGCATATTCCACCCTCCCCTGTTTCGACGACCTCCATTGCATATCCCGGATAGTCCGCGCTAATCGTGTACATCCGGTCCGTTGTGGTGACAGGGTGACAAGCGAAATGGATGAGAGAAGCTGCTAATTCACCCGCTACGCTATCAACGCGGAGGACGCGTACCGTCGAATCATAGGGACCGAACGTTAAATCTGAATCGGGGTCAGGGAGACGATAGCTGGTTTGTGCACTTCCGTCTGGACGAATCGTGTGCCGGTTATAGCTGATCTGATCCGCGATGCCCTTGCCTGCGCCAATCCGTGCTGGCTGAAGTCGCTGTTGAGCAAGTTGCGTTACTGTCGTAAGCTGCTGTGCAAGCATGTCGGCGTAAATGCGATTCTTAGGATTACCAGGGGAGGTGGCACGCGATGCACGGACCTCAGGACCGAAATGCGTGTGAGAGCAACTGATCATCACGTTGCCCGCCGGGATCCCTGTCCTTTCCTCAATTGTTTGACGAACATGATCTACAAATATCGCTTCTACACCAATCAGGTCATTGGTGATGATTGCGGCTTGTGTCTCGCCATCGTCAAATACGATGACTTTGGCGTAGAGTGCATCGGCGATTGTTTCGCTGCCACTATCTCGTCCCGCATATCCTGCCATGTTGCAGCCGAGCGGTGGCGTAATGTCAATCTTCGCGGCACCAGCTTTTAAGTTGCCCATACTCAATCCTCATCTGCCGCTGCAGTCTTGACCAGAACACCACTCACGACCAAGAAAGCGATTGCACGCACGACAACATGGAGTTGAATGCCGAGTTGGGGAATCCACCTCCCGATTGGAAACGCGAGGACGGCGATCAGGAAGATATATCCTGCCCATCGGTTCCAGCCGCCAATAAGCGAGAGACCGTAGCATAAAGCGGTGAGCGCAGCAAAGAAGGTTCCAGTCATCAACAACGCTTCTGCGAACTCTTCCGATACTTGGTAAATTGCCATCGCATGGGTCGGGTGATCTGCGTGCAATTCACCCAAGGTGCGAAGCGGAGCCGTTTGAGAGAGGTGCCCGACTATCTCTAAGATCAGCCACATCGTCGCAAAACCGAGTCCAAGATAACTACGCGTCGTTGCGGTAGCGTTGAGTGATACATATAACGCGATGACTGTCGGCACAATCAAAATGAGACTTACGACGCTTAATCCGTGTGTTACTCCCACCAACTTCAACGCCGGTGTCCCCAGCGCGGCATCTTGGAGCCGCATCACGACTATGTAGCTTGATACGAGCATCAATATGCCGCTAAGAAGACCAGTGACGCCACCGATTAGATTCAGTCCAACAGGTTTATTGTTCATGAGAGGTCCTCCTTGTTCGGATCAAAATCCGCTGTGCAACCCTCGTTGTCTGAGCAGATAGGGGAGAATGGATAAGCCAATTTCAATTATTGTAACACATATTACCAAAAAGTAGTAGGCATATTGCTTTGAATCCCGCCTGTCTCGATTTATCGGGAATCCTATCGGGGATTCTATCAGGGCTCCGTATGGCGTAACCTCTGTGCAAATTATATCACTTCCGTAAGTTGATTTTCCAAAAACAACAGTTTTGCTATCGTCCCGTTGGGACTAAATGAACTAATGAACCAATGAACTTTTTACTAGGACTAACTGTCCAATCCGGGAATCGCTCATGTTGAGCCTGTGTCACAAGCTGCGGCTTTCCCGTTGCCAAGTGATGCAAAGCTGGAAAAAACTTTCATCGGTTTTTCCGCACCACAATCGGGACATACAAGTTCACTGTTATCCGCATTGATGGATTGCAGTATCTCAAATTTGGATTCGCATGTCTTGCATTGATACTCATAAATTGGCATTGTGTTTCCTCCAAATAGATTGGATTATAAATCTTATTTCATCGTTGCTGCCAACGCTTTTGCCTGCTCCACCTTTTCACGGATTAAATCACAGCCACCCTGCCAGAAATCAGGCGAAGCGATGTCAATTCCCATGTCAGCGACCAACTGGCTGGGCGTGGCAGAGCAACCGGCACTCAACAGATCGAAGTAGCGAGGAACGAACGACTCGCCATCGCGTTGATACTGGGCGTAGAGCGACAGCACCAACAACTCGCCAAAGGAATAGGCATAGACGTAAAATGACAGTTGGAAAACGTGTGGGATATAGAGCCACCACCACTGATGGTCTTCGCCCAACGCTAGTGAGTCTCCAAACATCTCCTGCATCATCCGCTGCCAGACTTCACAGTAGGCTTCGGTTGTCTGTTCGCCCTTCTCGCGGCGCAGACGGTGTGCCTCCTGCTCAAAGCGATACATAGCGATTTGACGAAATACGGTAGCAAAGATGTCTTCTATTTTACCACATAGCAGTGCCAAACGCTCCTCCGTTGATTCTAGCGTGGACTGCAACTGGTCGAACACCAACATCTCTCCGAAGGTGCTCGCGGTCTCCGCTAGTGGCAAGACAGGGTGATAATTGAGTAAACTCTGCTTGCTAGCGAGTACATCGTGAATGCCGTGACCTAACTCATGTGCCAGCGTCATTACATCGCGCGGTTTGCCGGTATAGTTCATGAAAACATAGGGGTGCAGATCAGGCGTAACCCCTGCACAATATGCACCGCCGCGTTTGCCCGCACGGAGTTCAGCGTCAATCCAGCGTTTGCTAAAGAACGGCTCTGTTATTTCCGCCAACTGCGGTGAGAAGTGGCCGAAGGCATCCATCACCATACCTTGTGCTTCATCGAACGGGATGTTACCGCGATCACCGAGCAACGGGGCGTATCGATCATAGTGCGTCAACTCATCCAGCCCCAACAACTGCCGCTTGAGATGATAGTAATCGGCGGCGATATCGTAGTTGTCAACACACACATCCGATACGGTGTTGACCACTGCTTCGTCCACCTCGTTGGCAAGATGCCGTGACGCTTCGGGCGATGAATGCCCTCGCAGACCGTCCAGAATCTGCTTTTCGTGGAGGAGTGTGTTGAAGATGAAAGTCAGCACATGGGCATCCCCCTTTAGCGTATCCGTCAAGGCAGTAGCGGCAGCTTTGCGCGTTTCGCGATCTGGATTGTAAAAGTTTACCAACAGCTCGCTTTGTGTCAACTCTTCGTCGCCCATGCGGAAGGTTTGACGCGATGTGATCTCGGTAAACAACCGTCCAAAGGCTCGCCCCCTTGTATTTGCGGTTTCCTCCAGAATCTTCTCTTCTGCTTCGGTCAGGTGGTGTGCTGCCAGCGCCCGTTCATGTTCGAGATAGTGCCGGTAAGGCGCGAGCTGCGGTTCATTGATGATTCGGTCAAAAGTTTCTTGCGGGATCTTGCCGATTTCAAGGTCGAAGAAAATCAGATGCGTCGCTGCTGCGGAACCAACCTCACGTGTTCGCTGTAACAATGCGCCCCGTTGAGCGTCCGCAGTATCCGTTGAAAACAGCAGATTAGCGTAGGACCCCGGCTTGTACTGCGCCGTCATCAAGGCTTCATAATCGTTGAGTGCGCTACATAACAGATCCGCCGTCACCGCTGTCGAAGCGATACGTCCTTTGTACTTCTCCTCAAACTGCGCCGCCTGATCGACCATCGAATTAAGGTCGGAATCTAACCGCGAATCGTCAATGCCATCGTAAAGATCCGACAAGTCCCATGTCGGTAAACCGTTTGTACTTTCAGTGCTCACAGTATCATTCTCCTCAACATCTTCAAGGGGACCAGCACATAGCACTGGATTGCTGAAAATGGATTAATGATCCCCCGTCAAAGGGACAAAGACGACCGGCATCACCTGCCTTGTCATAATTGAACCCGATTCTGTTTTTTGTACGAGTGTCAGGTTCTGCACTTGGAAACGTCCGCCAACTGGAATACATAATTTCCCACCCGGCTTAAGTTGATGTATTAACATCGGTGGAATATGATCTGGCGCAGCGGTGACAATGATTGCGTCATAAGGCGCGTGTTCCTCCCAACCGAAGTAACCATCACCGATTTTCACCGTCACGTTTTTGTAGTCAAGTTGTTTCAGCCGCTTCTCAGCGCTTTCGCCAAGTTCCTTGATGATTTCGATCGTATAGACATGATCGACCAACTCTGCTAACACCGCCGCCTGATACCCCGAACCTGTGCCCACTTCAAGCACTTTGTGCTCTTTTTTGGGGTCGAGCAGTTCCGTCATATACGCAACGATATACGGTTGCGAAATTGTCTGATCATACCCAATCGGCAATGGCATATCGACATATGCTTGGGATTTGTAACGGTCAGGAACAAATTCATGGCGGAGTACGCGCCGCATCGCTTCCAAAACAGACCTGTTCTTGACACCGATTCGACCATCGGTGATACCTTGTGCGTTGATCTGGCGCTTGACCATCCACTCACGGTCGCTCTTGAAATCATCGTCGCTGCTGTGTGAAGGGACAGCGATTGACAAGATAAATGTGGCGAGAATAAAGCAAAGCTGTTTCATGGTAGCCTCCTTGTTTGTCGAAAGTATGCGCTTTATCAACTTTTATCTGAGAGACTAGGCTGCGGTTTCCCGTTCTCTCCGGAGATGGACGCAGCCACCGATGAGGTAAATCCCGACCGCTAGAAGAATCACGAGGTTAAAACCGAATGCAATCGCAAGACAGGTCGCTAGAATCGCGCTTACCACAGACGCATAACCGTTGATTCCCCACGCCCAAGCGATCAGATGCGGATGGTGTCTCTGCAACCACTCTATACCCAACGGGAAGGGCATTCCCATGAAAAACGCCAACGGTGCAATCAATCCAATTGATACGACAACCTTCAGAGTATCGGAACTCGCAAGAAAGCGGTGAAAAATTGGAGGAAGCAGTTGCAAGTAAATAAGCGCCAGAACCGACAATACCCCAATAGCGACGATTATCGGCGGTTGTCGCAGCTTCACTACCGTTTTCAGCTTTAGCGAGAAAAAGCTGCCGAGGCCCGCAAAAAGTAAGAACGCACAAAGCACAACCGCAACTGCGTACGTTGGGTTCGCAAGCAACAGGAGAAACTTCTGGATGAACGACATTTCGATGAACATAAATCCAACACCCAGACTCAGAAAGTAGATGAATACTCGCCAATTGGTGAAACGCGAGTTGTGCGCGGTGGGAGCGGTGGTTTCCCGCTTCAGGAAAAAAAGCGGTATCAGAATCAAGACTAGCCCCGCCAGCACCGCTTGAATCAATGTTGCAATCAGGAGTAGATATCCCCATTCGATGAAGGGGATAGCACTTCTACCGACCGCGCGAACCATTTGAATTAGTGAATCAAAACGCAAGAATTGAAAGAAATATGGGCGATTATCAGTTGTAGGGCGGATATTGAAGGGATACCCTTCGTAAAATTGTTTCCGTTCGTTGGACAGAATCGCTTGGGCAGCCCGAAAGTAAATCGGCTCCGTCAACTGATTGTAGCGATTCGCTTCTACCTCCGGCATTTGGGGATAGTACGCTAGATCGAAAGAACGCTCACGGCAAAAATTCTGAATCGCAGCTCGGTCGGCTGTGTCGAAGGTCCCTTTTTTTATCAGCAGCGTACCGGTCCGCCAGCCGCGGATCATTGCTAACTGTTGAGCGGGAACCCTGTTATCACTCTGTTCCAACGCCTCGACTGCCGTTGCGAACAACCGAATCATATCACGCGGCGGCGTTTTCAGCCAACGCGTAATTGAGATAATACCCCCGGGCGTCAGATGTTGATACAGGTCTGTGAACGCCTCAACGGTGTAAAGATAGCTCTCACTCAAGGCGTGAGTACCTGCGGCAGATGCGCTCACAGAATCGAGCAGCGCGATCTGGATGAGATCGTACCGCTTTGTTGTTGCTCTCACAAATCCGCGTGCTTCGGCGACGTGAACCTGCACCGGATAGGGTGAATCTGGGGCGTAAATCCCCCCGGCGAAATCTTTGTGTTCTTTCGCCACTAGTTCAAGTACTTGTGGGTTTAGCTCTATCGCATCAACCGATACCGCGTCGTGATACAGTGCGTTGAGGACATCGCCACCGCCACCGGCACCCAAGACCAGCACATGAGGCGGTTCCATCAAGTGATATGCCAACGCCGACGTTGTATCCCCAAGGTAACCCAACTTTGATAAGTCACCGCTGAAATCGGTTATCGCTGTCATTCCATCAGCGTCGGTGAATAAGCCTAACTGTGGTTGTACCGGATGCTGCGTGTTTAGACTCAACCCCGGCACCGCACGGATTAATCCGCTACGTACCACATGCAGCACACCAAAGGGACTGTGCCGCTCATTCAGAACTTGTGCGTCTGGAAAATTCAGCGTACTACTCAACCCTTTGTAGGGCGAAATCTTGATTGAGATAGGGTTGAACAAAAGGTAGACGATAAACGCAGCAGCAATTCCGGTTATTGAGATAATTCGCCGCCACTGCCGCGTTTTCCAACTTTCCCAGTTAGCAATCAGCACCGCACAAAACCCAATTGCTAAAATGAGAGTCAGGTTTTGTGCCGGGGGAATCAGGTACATCGTAACAATGATGCCTAACGCTCCAAGACCAGAACCGAAAAGATCGAAAAAATAGAGACGGTTGACATTTTCCGCAAATCGAAGCAATGCCAGACCAATACAGGCTGCACCAAAGAAAAACGGGAGCGACAGAATAAGGTACAGCACGAAAATTGACAGCACCTGACTCGGCTGCCAAACCAGCATCAGTGGATTAAACGGTACATATTGATGCAGTACAAAACACACAACGACGCTAATCGAATAGAGCAAGCCACAAATCGTATACGCGTTGTGAAAGCGTCGGTCTACTTCGTCGAATTTCCACCGATTCCCCATCAACCAACGTTGCGTAAGCGAAATCGCTGTCCCACTCGCGCCAAATCCAAGCAGTGCGAGACTGATAATCATGTGCGCGAAATGATGCCATTGCGCTATTGAAAATAGGCGTACCAGCGCAATCTCATAAGCGATGATTGAGCCAGCTAGCAGAGCGACAGAGAGGAAATAGGGGTTTATCGTCACATGGATTTCCCTACGGCATTTCCCGGAGAAGTTGTTTGGTTACTACCTCAAATCGCGCACGTGTCGCATGCTGTAGTTGGGGAAACCAGAGAGCCGGATCTGATGGCTTACTTGTCCACTCTGCTGACCCGCTATACAATACATAGACATCCCACGCGGTTTCGTTTAATCGGAGCAGATCCTTCCAAAGGTCGCCAGTGGCTTTGTTGCTATCCCAATAATGCGTAAATCTTTCGTGCGTAAACTCATTAGCCCGTCTCTCTGCCGAGACCCGATTATCGCTATTAAGGATCGGTTGCCAGATAAGGTAAGCTCGCAGGCGTTCATCTCCAACCCTTTCGAACAGTTTTATTATTTCGGAGACCCCCCGACGACATTTCGGTCAGCCGGGCGAAAGCAGCGCGACCACGCGAATATTACCTGCGTCTTCTTGGAAATGATGCATCAATTGATCTATATGCACGAGTTCCGTTACAGGCTGCCGATCATCCCTGAAAACATGTTTCTTCTTTTCAGCGGTCTTACGCATCTGATCAATCAGGGGCTTACGTTCCTCTTGGTCTAGCACACCGAGCAGCGTGTTTTGCCACGCCATCGGAATCAAGACCTCCATCTGTTGCATGAGCGTGAGTCCATCGAGTGTGCCCCACCGTTCCGCAACAACCCCATCGGCGACCCGAAAGATATCGAATCCTGACACCGTTACCTGTTTGCCGGTTGGGTCAACCCCCATAAAACTATTTTTGTGAGTACCCCGCATTGTGGTACGAGTCACCACCTGATCTCCGTTGACAATTATCTGATCAACGGTGAAACGCAGGTCGGGAAAGGCGAAGCGCAACGCTCTGACGGTCTGTTTGAAGCCTTCTATGCCAGATTTACCCCCTAGACCGATTGGGTTATGATCTATATATTCGGTAGCAATTAGCGTATCTACTTGATCTAGCTTTCCCTCGTTAAAAACCTCTTCGTAGATGCGAGAGATGGTTGCTCGGTCCGCTGCCGCTCCGGTGTCTTCTGCCTCCGCAGTTGACACCTCAATCAACAGGCAAGCACCGATTAGCAGCACTCCCACTATCAAGAGGTGGGTCAGTTTTGTTACTGTTAGCGATTGTTTCATAAATTAAACTCCTATCTATTTAGATTCTGATCAAATTTGCCATCAGGTTCTCCAATTATACCAATTCGATTCGCAATGTCAATGAGAAAATGTAGATTCGACCTTCATTTTCCCTAAGTCCGTAGGTCGAGATTCACATCTCGACACTGTGTTCGTGGAGTTACGGCACACGGCGTGTGCCTACTACTTTTTGTGCTTACTACTTTTTGTGCTTACTACTTTTAATGTCTGCCCAAAAATTCCTTGACTTGCTTTCCTACCCCCACTATAATCTGCATATCTGACGCGTGCTGTATAATTAGCATAGGTACGCTTCACGCAATTCACCTACCTCACAGAAGGAGTTTGCCGAATGAACACTATTGTCATCTGCTGTGATACGCTCCGAGCAGATGTTGTAGATCACACTTGGGAAGATCACGTTGATACGCCCCATCTCGATCGGTTGCGGGAGAACAGCACGGTGTTCAATAACGCTTGGGGGGAAGGTGAGCCAACCATCCCGATGCGGCGCGGTTTCTTTACAGGCATGCGGTCCTACCCGTGGCGCTTCCATATTGATGATCGTGGTTCTGTCCCAAACGTATACGGCTGGCACGCTATTCCTACAACACAGACGACACTAGCGGAGCATCTACTGCTCAACGGTGTGGCGACAGGGTTGGTGGCTGATGTCTATCACATGTTCAAGCCGACGATGAATTTTACACGCGGCTTTATGAGTTACGATTATATTCGTGGGCAAGAATCAGATCGGGTGCGCAGCGGTCCCCTTTCTGCCATCAACATGAAACCTTACCTACCCGACGAAATTGCTAATCCGACAGACCGCCCCGGTATAGCACAATACCTGCTGAACATGCAGGATCGACGAGGAGAGGAAGACTACCTCGCCCCGCGCGTTTTTCGCAGCGCAGCGCGGTGGATACAGGACAACCACGAAAATCAGCCGTTCTTCCTCTGGATCGATAGCTTCACACCGCACGAATGCTGGGATCCGCCGATGCACTTCGCCGACCAGTATTTCAAAGCGGAGGGTGTCAAGGATTATATCTATCCGCAGATGGTGCAGAACTATAAAGATTTAACGGACGATGAGATACGCCGCACAAAAGCGCTCTACTACGGCTATGTTACCTTTGTTGATAAGTGGATCGGCTACATGCTGAGTGTCCTCACCGATTTGGGGCTGTGGGATGACACGGTAATCTGCTTTGTCTCAGATCACGGCACCGAGTTGATGGACCATAAGCAGTTCGGTAAGACCGCGGACGCGATGCACCCCTATAACACTCGGCTCAATTTCTGGATTCACCACCCGGATCTCGCATACCACGGCAAGACAATCGACGCCTACGTGCAGAACATCGACCTCATGCCGACAATTCTTTCCATTTTTGGTGTTGAAGGTGAAGCGGTTGATGGTTATAATCTTCTGCCCGTCATGTCCGGTGCACAAGAGGGTCAGCGGGATCACGTTATCACCGGTTGGAGTTCGACCGCTGGAGTTCGCACATCCGAATGGCTCCTCATGCTTGAGACGGTGAACGCAGATACCAATCCACGCCTATTCCACTCAGTCAGTGATCCGAAGGAGGAGCATAACGTCGCTGCAGCGCACCCCGACGTTGTCAGTCAGTTGCAAGGGAAGCTGGAGGATCTAATCGGAGATTCACTGCCAACCACCTACACCCATCAGCCGACGATGGAACATAACGCGACATTTGCCCAGTGGACGCAGAGTAATTTGGCACGGTGAAACCGATCTCACGCCGGTGGTGCGTAGGTTGGGTTGAACGGTTGAAAGCGAATCCCTATGAAGAACAATAAAGGTGTTACCTTTCAACAACATGATCTGATAGATATAGTGAAACCCAACAATATACTGATTCAATTCCTGTAGGTCGAAATTCACATCTCGACAACCTTTCACATGACAACCCTAAATCTCAAACCAACCCATAAACCTGTCAAAGCCTACTACGAATCCCTACAACGTTTCGAGTCAATCGGCGTCTCCCACGAAACCGCTGTCCGTTCGGCATTCCAAACCCTACTCGAATATTGCGGACGACAATTTGACTGGATTCTTGTGCCTGAGCACTCAATGACCCCTCTGATAAGAGGGGTTAAAAATAAGCGGATTGTTGTTGATGGTGCGTTAATTGACACTTTCCAACTACCCCACGGTTATTGGGAGGCGAAGGACATCCACGATGACCTGCCGACCGAAGTGCTCCGCAAGTTTGAAAAAGGCTACCCCCGCGACAATATCCTCTTCCAAACCCCACACCGCGCCCTCCTTTGGCAGAACAATCAGAGCACGCTCGATGCCGACCTGACCGACCCAACGCAACTGATACATACCCTCGAAGCCTTCTTTTCCCATCGCCCACAAGAGTACACGGAATGGGAGGAGGCGGTTGCACAGTTCAAAGACAGGGTGCCCGCACTTGGGAACGGCTTGGCGGAACTGATCGAAAAGGAACGAGGCGCGAACCGTGAGTTTACCGCCGCCTTTGCCGCCTTCCATGAGAAATGCCGTCAATCGATCAACCCCAACCTCTCCGAAGCCGCTGTTGAGGAGATGCTGATTCAGCACTTGTTGACTGAGCGGATCTTCCGAACTGTCTTTAGCAACTCCGAATTCACCCGTCGCAATGTTATCGCCCGCGAAATCGAAACCGTCATCACCGCGCTGATGTCTCACGCTTTCAGCCGCGAAGATTTCCTCCGTAGCCTTGACCCCTTTTACGTCGCAATTGAACGCACCGCTGCAACCATTGACGACTTCTCCCAAAAACAGGGATTCCTCAACACGGTCTACGAACAGTTTTTTCAAGGCTTTTCGGTGGAGGTCGCCGATACGCACGGAGTGGTCTACACGCCGCAGCCGATCGTCGATTTCATGGTGAGAAGCGTTGAGGAGATTCTAGGATTTGAATTCAATCGATCGCTCTCCGATTCCGGCGTTCACATCATCGATCCATTTGTAGGGACCGGGAATTTCATTGTACGGACAATGCGCGAGATCCGCCCAACCGCCCTTGAGGATAAGTACCGATCCGAACTCCACTGCAACGAGGTGATGCTGCTGCCGTACTACATCGCGTCGATGAATATTGAGCATGAGTTTTACGAGGCGACAGGAGATTATCAACCCTTTGAGGGCATCTGTCTTGTCGATACGTTTGAACTGGCAGAAGACCGACAGTTGCCGCTGTTTGCCCCCGACAATACCCGTCGCGTTGAAACACAGAAGGAGACGCCGATGTTCGTGGTCATCGGAAATCCGCCCTACAACGTCGGTCAGATCAACGAGAACGATAACAACAAAAATCGGAAATATCCAACGATGGATGCGCGGGTTGCGGATACCTATGCAAAAGATTCCAAAGCAACTCTCAAAAGTAAACTCTCTGACCCATATGTGAAGGCGATTCGGTGGGCGTCGGATCGCCTTCGCGCAGAAGGGGTTGTTGCTGTCGTGACAAACAACAGTTTTCTTGACAACGTAGCGTTTGATGGGATGCGGAAACTCCTCGCAGACAATTTCGACGTGATTTATATTCTGGATCTGAGTGGGAACGTCCGCAAGAATCCAAAGCTTTCAGGCACAACGCACAACGTCTTTGGGATTCAGGTCGGTGTGAGCATTAACTTTTTTATCAAGAAGCGCGACAACGCAAATTCCCAAGCTGAAATCTTCTATGCCCGTGTTGATGAGTTTTGGCGTAAAGAGGACAAATATCGCTATCTCGATTCAAATCAGCATTACCGAAACATTAAATGGAAGTCGATAACGCCTGGCCATCAATACACATGGCTGACAGAGGGGCTCCGCGCCGAATTTGAGACCTTTATCCCGATGGGGACTAAAGAGGCGAAGGCTGCAAAGGGCAAGGCGGTGGAGGTGATTTTTAAGAGTTATAGTCTCGGTGTCAGCACCAACCGTGATGTGTGGGTTTACAACTTCAACCGAAACATACTGGCTGATAACGTGAATCGGCTGATTGGAACTTATAGCGCAGAGGTTGATCGGTGGAAACGCCGAGAAAATCGGGATGCAAACGTTGATGACTTTGTGACTTATGATGACACGAAAATTAGTTGGAGTCGAGACTTAAAGACGAAGTTGAAGCGAGAGCGGACGGTCAAATATGCTGATCACAAAGTGAGGGTTTCCCTCTACCGCCCGTTTACACAATCGAATCTTTACTTTGATAGAATGATGAACGACGTCGTATCGGTATTTCCATCTATTTTTCCCACGCCTGAAACTGAGCACGAAAATCGAGTAATTGTTGTTCCAAGTATTGGGGGACGTTCTGATTATTGGTGTTTTTGCACAGACATAATTCCCAATCTAACAATAACATCCATTGATGGTTCACAATGCTTTCCCTTCTACACCTACGACGAGGATGGAACAAACCGCCGAGAGAATATCACCGATTGGGCGTTGGCACGATTCCGGGCACATTACCGAGACGAGGCAATCACGAAGTGGGACATCTTCCATCACGTTTACGCGCTCCTGCACCACCCCGTTTATCGGGAGCGATATCAGGCAAACCTCAAACGGGACCTGCCACGCCTGCTGTATACACCCGATTTTTGGGATTTTGCCAAAGCAGGTCAACGGTTGGGAGAAATACACGTCGGCTATGAGGAGGTGCCCGAATATCAACAACTTACATTCGTTGAAAACCGTGAAGTGCCGATCAATTGGCGTGTGGAGAAGATGAAACTGTCCAAAGACAAAACGCAGGTGATGTACAACGATTTCCTGACCCTGGAGGGGATACCCGCGAAAGCGTTTGACTATCGGCTTGGGAATCGGTCGGCGTTGGAATGGGTGATCGATCAGTATCGCGTCAAGACCGACAAACGCAGCGGCATCATCAACGACCCAAACCGTGCAGACGATCCGCGGTACATCGTTAAGCTCATCGGGAAGGTGATTGCGGTCAGCTTGGGGACGGTGGAGATTGTTGAGAAGCTGCCTGATTTGGGGGTGCCTGCTAACTAAACACGGCACATAAGAAAACGTCTAAAATTGAAGTTAGAAACAATGATAGAAATTGTTAAGGTGTTTTGCCGGTTCAATAGGATCTAACAATCGCTAGTTCCTACAGTCGAACGATTTTCCTAGTGAGCATCAATCATTACTCGTTACTAAAAACGGAGGCTTTCGATATGGAATTCACCGAAGTTTTCCAAAAAGTTCCAGAAGGATATATCAGATTTGTTGAAGAATTACCCGGTGCCAATACGCGAATAGAATTCACCGAAGTTTTCCAAAAAGTTCCAGAAGGATACATCGGATTTGTTGAAGAATTACCCGGTGCTAACACACAAGGAAGAACGCTTGAAGAAGCCAGAGCCAATCTCCAAGAAGCAATTGAGATGACACTTGAGGCAAACCGCATCCTCGCCGAGGAATCCATTGCGTCAATACAAGATGTGATTAGTGAACCTGTTTTTGTAGAGATATGAAAAGACGCGATGTCATCCGTTATCTTGAAAAGAACGGTTGTGAATTCCTCAGAGAAGGCGGTAACCATACTATGTATGTTAATCGCAGCACTCGGGGGACTTCCGCTGTGCCAAGGCACCGGGAACTAAACAGGTTCTTAGTGCAGAAGATCTGTAAAGATTTGGGAATTCCGCTACCATAGATATCTGACATTAATCAGGACCGCATCGGATCGAAAAGGTGCAGTCACTTGAGGGAGGCTGGGAATTGTTGAGGGTTTGTCGAGTTTGGGTGTCTGATATTAAATCCAAAACATAAGGAAACATCTTAATTGAAATATTTAGCAACTACACCAACTACACTAGGAGGTCCCGTCAGTGAGAATCAAAGAAGAATTTAAAAGATCGGGTGATTTTTGGTTGCCCTCCGTACCTGACAGAGTACTCCCTGGAACACTCTCAATATCAGATGGAGGGGATATTGAGCTAGAAATTGCAGGGTTGTTCAGCAATGATGAAATGGAAACATTATTGAATGACGACTGGCAGTCAATAGAACGAATAGTCGGGCATATTGAAAAAGATGGGTTGGTTACTCTTGATGATTGCTATTATAAAACAGGGACAATTAATTTGATTGGTGGCAGATCGAAATCCCTCATTCATGTAAGTCGGGTTTTTACTGGTGTAGCATACGATGAAGGCACCTGCCCCCTTTTTAATACCTTAACCTTTTCTGTAGAAGGAATTGACGAATGGGTCGGAATCAGCGGCATTAAAGTTGGTCTCCAAACTAAAGAAAACACGGCAACCATATCGTATCAGCAGCCAACAGATATTTCACTTTACCTTAACAATAATATGCAATTGTTAATTGTATTCGATTGGAAATTTCGGGGATCTCCAGTTACTAAGGAGGCAGGAATAAGCCAAAAGACTTATTTTAAATTGGTGTCAAAGGAGGCACGTGAATTAGCTGATTTCGTCTTTGTTGTCCACAAAATCACAACTCTACTGTGTTTTGCCATAGACAAAGCGGTTTCCTTGGACAGTATGTCGGCAACGGCTGATAATCTTCGCCAAGATTTTGGAAGCGGTGAAACAAGGTTGGTGCCGGTAAACATATATTATTCAAGCCGGCCTTACTCTAAAGATGAGCCAAAGATTCATCAGCATGATATGTTATTCGGGTTTGGGCAGATACAAGGCGATGCTGAGAGAAAAATCAATGATTGGATAAAAGCCTACGAGTACCTTGATCCTACTTTCGATTTATATTTTTCAGCACAAACGGGAGTGGAGCAATACTTGGAGGTGAAATTCTTGACCTTGGCACAAGGTTTGGAAGCATTTCATCGAAGAAAAAATGGTGGCAGCGTGTCGTTTGGTGAGCGAATTGAGTGTATTATTAAACCATTTGAGGCTATTATTGGAAATCAGACAACACGAGAAAAGTTGATAAGTAGGGTTGTAAATACGCGAAATTATTTGACGCACTATGACTCGTCTTTGAAGTCAAAAACCGCTAGAGACGAATCTTTATGGTCTCTTTGTCTTAAAATGGAGTTACTTTTTCAACTCCATTTTCTCCAGCTAATAGGTTTTAGTCAGTCAGAGATTGGTTCAATTATTACCAATTACAAGCAACTGCGGCGGAAACTCCAATAATATCTCATTCACGAAAAATCAACTACTTTGTCTATGCCCTATTTGGTGAATAAGGAGAAACTTTAGTCATGTCACAAGAACCTTCTAATTCTCTGGTAAAGTTGGGCAATGTATTGAAGCCTGCTGAAACACTGGTCAAAAAAATATCCAAAGGAGTAGGCGGTTACTTTGTGCCTTGGCAGATCAAGAGAGTCGCTGAGGCGAAGATTGAGGCTGCACACTCTGCAGCTGATGTTGCCCGTATAGAAGCACACTCCGAGATTGAGATAACTGACTTACATCAACGAGCTGAACAGCGCCGGATTGAAGAAAATGTGCGCCACCAGAAAAACATGGAGGACATTATTGATAAAGCAATACCTCATTTGGACGAAGAAGCAAACCCCGATGCTATGGAGGAGGAATGGATTGCCAACTTATTTGATAAATGTCGAATAGTCTCTGACAATGAGATGCAGAGCCTATGGGCGCGTGTTTTAGCTGGTGAAGCGAATAACCCTGGCACCTACTCAAAGCGGACAGTTAGTTTTATTTCGGAGCTTGACAAAAGCGATGCTGAACTATTCACCAAGCTCTGCGGATTTGGTTGGCAGATAGATGGCCTTATACCGTTGGTGTTTAATTTCGGGGCGGAAATCTACAGTAGGCATGGGATTAACTTTGGCATTCTAAATCACCTTGTGGATATTGGACTTATTCAATGGGGAGATTTTAGAGGTTTCGCATGGGGTTCTTTGCCCAAGAGATTGGCAGTGCACTACTATGGTAGAAAGCTCCGCTTGGATATGCCTAATGAGACTGACAACGAACTTGACGTTGGACAAATACGTCTTACGAAAATCGGACAGGAACTCGCGCCGATATGCGGCAGCAAACCTGTGGATGGTTTCTATGAATACGTGAAGGACCAGTGGAAACGGTACTTGCCGAAAGCTGAAAATACTGAACAATAAATAGAGGAAGGGATACGCGATTAAAATAGCGTGAGGTGTAGACAAGGACGATGAGATGTAAAGCACGAACCCCTTTTATTTTTCGATGTCTCAGAAGTGCCGTTGAAGACAGTCCGTACTGCTTAGAACATCAAAACTATCCACCAAGTGGTTGGCGGTATGGCTTATTGACAGCTTCAAGAATTGTGACCGGGGTGGCTGGAGCTACGGTTGCGGTCATCGGTTTCGCCTGCCTGAGAAACTGTCCCAACAAAGATCTGAAAGAAAGCGAAGGACAGTTAAGCGGGATGGCACCATTTGATTACGCTGTGTTGTGTCTGGCAATTTACGAGGCTAAGACGGAGCTTCGCATCTCCACAGAAACGGATGGCGCCACGATTTTTATGACGCCAGCGGGGGGTAATGATGTCTATTTCTCCCAAATAACGGAGCCGCCGAACTGGATGCAGCTCTCTGCCCCTTCACGTCGGGACCAACTTCCGGAGGGGCTAAAGGGCGCGAGGTTTGAGGACCCTAATACAGGTTTCCGTGCAATGTTATACCAATCGAAGGACGCACAGGAAATTGTTGTCGTTTATCGGGGTGTCAGGAGAACCAATATCCTCCAAGATAGCCAGACCTGCCTTTCTCAGGGGTTAGGGTTTGGCGCAGCAATATATCGACAGGCTATCGAGCTTGCCATAGCGGTTGTGGAAGCGTATGGGGATAAGGTGATCTTCACGGGGCATTCCATGGGCGGCGGTTTGGCAGCTTCAGCAAGCATCGTAGCGAATCGTCCAGCGGTGACTTTCAACAGTGCAGGGGTGCACCCCGCCACTCTTGAAGGGTTTGGCTTAGATAATGCAACCATTGAGGAAAGACTGAAAGCTATTGAGAACTATTATGTGCCGGGCGAATGGCTATCCACGCTACAACGTCCCTGCTTTGTCAAGAGCGCTGCTGGCATACATATTCCACTGCCGGATGTCGGAAGCCGAGTTTCTGTGAAAGTGGTGCCTGCTAAGAATAAAGGACGCGGCAAACACTCAATCACGCTGCTCATTGCGACGCTGTACGAGCTCGCCGAACCCTCGCAGCTAGTGAAGTAATTGGTTTGGGTTTATCACGCATCACGTTTCACGCCTCATTTATCTGCATTCGCAATGGCGTCTAGATAATCCTTAACCCGCTGCCGATACCGCACAGGAATCCCATCTCTTTCTATCGCTTCTGCATAAGCCTGTTGTGCGTTGAGATAGACTTCACGGTATGGTGTATAAGTGGGCTCCTCCTCTGCACTGCTCGGAGCTTCTTGTGTTGAGGCTGTGGCGAACTCCTCCGACTCCGATGTGATTCCTCTCAATTGTAGTGCTTCTGTAGGTTCCGCCCCCGAACTCATTGCTTCAACCTGTGTTCCTCGCGCCTCTCCCGTTCCAGATTCCTCGCCCGGACCTCCATCGCTACCGGCTACCCCTCCTGTTTTACGCGCCATCTCAATACCTGCCAATCCGATATTTTTTCGGCTTGCTTTAATCTCTTCCAAAATATCTTCCAACTGTGCCATGTCTTTTGCCTGCTGGTCAATCTCTAGAAGCGAACGCGCAATTTTTGCTAGCATCTCAGGGCTGACTTCCTCTGTTCCAATCTCGTTCAGTTGGTCCACAAGGTTCTTGGCAGCACGGTTGTCCTCAAGCCGTTGAGCGAGTTGTCTGAGCAGCGCATCCAATTCCGCCCGCTGCGCCTCAGTCAATCCGTCCATCTGATCCGCCAGTTCCCCTAGCTCTGAAGCAATTTCGACTGTATTCGCACCACTAAGTAGGTTGGAGTTTTCGCTCAGTTTGGAGATGGTTTCGACCGCCTGATCTAACTCATTTTCCGCCAGTCGGTTTTTCTCTGCCTGAACATCTTCACGGAGTTTGCTGAGTTTCTCCTGAGCGGCTTGCACACCGGTGTGCTTATTTCGCAACGTTTTAACCATCTCCTCAACTTGTTTGGAGAGTTCTGACTTGTTACCGCCGCTAACCGCTCCTTCAAGCCTTGCTGCAGCTTCTTGAATAGCCATCTGCTCTGAGAGATTCGGCGGAGGGACGACTTCATACATGCGCGGGATGAAGAACGAAAGCCCAACTAGCAACATGGGGAGCGAAAACCATTTGAGAGCCCGTGGGACCGTGTAGGAGACCACAGCAGCAGGGAGGATCCCTTGGGCTGCCCGTGCAGTATCACGAATCTGCAAAATAGCAAAATCGCCTGTTTCCCGCCGATCTATTGCCTCAAGGGCGGTGCCGAGACGTTCCTTCAGGTTGAGGCGTTGATCTACAAAGCGAGCAACCTCAAGCGGATCTATCTTCCGCATCAATCTTAAGCCAACCGCGATGGCGCTTGCAATAACGATCGGCAGGGCAATTGCAAATCCAATCGGTAGCGGTAGAGGAAAAAATCGGTCCGCTACAAGCAATATCCCAGCGACCAGAAGCCCCCAGAGGTTAAATGTCGCCAGATTCTGGAGGATCCCCTCAATCTGTATTCGACGTTGGATGGCAGATAATTTATTCTGAATAATTTGTTCAGGTTGATTTTGGACTGCATTTCGCATATCCTATTAGACGAACTATCCGGCAAAATCGTTCATAAAGAGATTTGAATTTTTCTACTAGGGACAAGAACCAATCGCCTCGATTGACATACTCCCACACCCTAAAGGGTGGGATTCTTATCCGTCACCCCATCGGGAGTAGAATTGTGCTATCAACAAAGTTAGCCCGGCGAACCGGGACTTACAACTTCTCCTTCATGGGTAGATGCCCCTACCCGAAAAATGTTAATTGCAGCGTTGCAGTCTCTATCATGTGTCGCGCCGCAATCCTTACACTGCCAGTTTCTATCACGCAGATTCAACGCCTCATTAACAACCCTGCAAGCCGAACAAGTCTTAGACGAAGGATACCACTTATCAATGAACTTGATTTTAACACCTTTTCTCTTGGCGATATACACCAACTTCTTGACAAAATCAGCAAAGCCCAAGTCACTGACCTTACGCCCCCAAAGGGCTTTCATACCCTGTAGATTCAAGTCCTCAAGCCGTATCTCGTCGTATTCATCAGTCAGTTGGTGTGCCAACTTCCAGTGGAAATCCTCCCGTTGGCGTTCAATCTTGCGGTGTTTCCGTGCCAAGTCAAGCCTTGCACGTTCACGGTTATTTGAACCTTTACGTTTGCGTGAATGGTTGCCATTGACGCGCTTGATAGCGTTGAGGCTGTTTTTGAAAAACTCAGGAGAGTCTATATCGTGTCCGTTATGACCGGTGAGATACCTTTTCAGACCAAAATCGAAGCCTGCGATTTTACCCGTCATGACTCGATTTAAGTCGGGTTCCTCGTAGTCTGTTAAGATACAGATATAGACATCACCGATAGCGTCTCGTTTAATGGTACAGCGTTTCGGATTGCCAAACACATCACGGGACTTAAAATAGGAGTAGGTAAACTTTCCTATTTTGATGCGATTGCCCGGTAGCAGTTGCCAACCTGCCTGAAGCAATGTGAAGGACTTATACTTGCGACGTGGCTTGAAACGGGGTCTGCCCCATCTCTTGCCTGAAGCACGCGCCTCAAACATTGCACAGTAGCCTTTGTCGATGCGTGCTGCTACGTCTTGTATCGCTTGACTGGGTAGTTGATTCCAATGGGCAAATCGGTTGGTTCGCTTCAGTTTGGAGATATGGTTTATCAACCTGAACTTGCTGATATATTTGCCATAAATGGCATAGTACCGTCGCTGGAGCGCGACGCAATGATTCCAGACGTGAGCATGACCATCTATCGTCTTATGCAACTCACGATTGCCGTGATTGGAGTACAACTTAAACTTGTAGATTTTCATTATGGATAGCTTTCTGGCTTTCATCTCCTATGTCGTAGGATGTGAAGGACACCGCCAAGCGACGGTGCGACATTCCCTCACGAAAGCCAAGACAAGTATACCATATTCTACCTACAAACTCAACACTTTTTTGCTAACTAACACCGTTTGGCGTGCTACCTCCCCACTCTAAAGAGGTGGGGGCTTGCACGCAAGATTCGATAAACCTATGGGATAATCACATCGTCGCAGAAAAATAATGAATTCGCGTCGATTTGTATAAATATTTTAGCAAAGGATATGTCCAACGTGAAAACAGATCAACAGATCAAGAACCCTTTCAATCACGTATCACGTATCACGTATCACTTCATATTTCTCATCGTGATGGTTGTTGGTGGAGGCATTGGCTGTTCAAGGGATCAAGCTCCCAAGCCCGGTCGCTGGGAAATCGTCCGGCGTGCAGATTGGGAAGCGCGATTCTACAGTGTATTCTTCATTGACGAGCGCACCGGATGGATCGTTGGCAATAACGCGGGAAGTACATTCGCAGAGGAACTCGACAGCGTGATCGCCCATACAACGGATGGTGGGGTAACGTGGCAGCCACAACAGAGCGGCGTCTACCATCCGCTGCGAGCGGTGCGGTTTGTCGATCGCCAAACTGGGTGGTGCGTCGGTGAAAGTGGTATCATCCTACACACAAAAAATGGCGGAGAGACGTGGGAACGACAATCCGTTGATACATATAATAACCTGTTTGATCTCCACTTCGTCTCAGCCCAAGAGGGTTGGATTGTGGGTGATTTCGGGACAGTGTTATACACGAAGGATGGCGGACAGAATTGGGTAAATCGGTCAGAAGGGGTTGGTGAAAACTCGCTGCGGGGTGTATTTTTCCTCAATGCCCGTCAAGGCTGGACTGTTAGCCACCAAGGCAACGCCTACTATACACGCGACGGAGGAAAACGCTGGACGTACCAGAGAACGAATGTCCGCTACGAGTTGTCTGATGTCCACTTTGTCGATGAGAATCGTGGCTGGATCGCTGGCGACAGACGGATAGTGCTTGCCACAAAGGATGGGGGCAGGAATTGGGAGTACCTAACGCGAGGCTCAAATAAACGCCATGAAGAGCAATACGGCCAGCAGATAAGAACCGGGGCTGAACCGCTCCACACCTTCCTCCTATACGCACTCCATTTCCCTGATGCCGAGAACGGTTGGATCGTTGGTGACTTGGGCGCCATCCTGCACACCAACGATGGCGGGAAGACATGGAAGCATCAGCGGGGCGGGGCGACACAACTGGTCGGAGCGGATGTGGTTCTGCTCGGTGTCCATTTCGTCAATTCTCAACTCGGTTGGACTGTCGGGGAGTTTGGGACGATTTGGCACACCAAGAACGGCGGGAGAACGTGGGAACTTCAATCCGCACCTAGCTATCTGCTCACAGATCTCCATTTTGTCAGCAATAAGGTTGGATATGCGGTGGGTGACCGTGGGGAAGTTCTTCGTACAAACGACGGTGGGTTGCACTGGCAGTCGCAAGATAGCGGAACGATGGAATGCTTTGGATCAACGCATTTTATCAACGACAAGGTTGGCTGGAGCGTTGCCGAATGGGGGACCATTTGTCATACTACCGATGGTGGCAAAACGTGGTTACAGCAAGAGGCGAATACGGAAAATGACCTCCTTGGTGTCTCCTTCGTGGATCCACAGCACGGGTGGGCAATTGGTCACAGCGGGGAGATTTTGCACACCGCGGACGGCGGCAAAACGTGGGGTAAACAGCGCAGCGGTGTCAACCGTCATCTCTTTGGGGTTCACTTTATCGACACTCAAAACGGTTGGGTTGTAGGGCAGGGCGGTGTGATTCTGCACACACGAAACGGCGGTCGCAAGTGGGAGGTACAAGCCCAACTCGGAGAGGTCTGGCTATCGGGGGTTTACTTCACAGACTATCTAAACGGTTGGGTCGTTGGAATCGATGGGTTGGTTATCCACACTACCGATGGAGGGCGCACATGGAAACGTCAAAAGAGCTACGTGGACAGTTTCCTCAATAGTGTCTTCTTCCTCAATGCGAACTTGGGTTGGGTGGTCGGTGGCGAAGGCACAGTTATCCGAACCCTTGATGGTGGTGAGAACTGGCGACCGCAAAGGTGCGAAAGCCACTATAACCTGAATTCGATTTATATGGCAGACGCTGAAACTGGCTGGATTGTCGGAGATCTTGGGGTGATGTTGCGGTATGTCGTTGATGATTAGGCGACAGCAAGTCCACGTAGGCAACGCGTAGGTTGGGTTGAGCGGGAACCGTGAAACCCAACATCCAATTCTCTAGAAGTTGTGTAAGAGGGAATTCCGATTCCCGACCATTACTGTGCATCTAAAAAGCGTAAAACGTGAAGAACCGCGCCTATCACGTTTCACGCATCACGCCGTAACTAAACAACTGCCGATAATCCTCCGTCGATATTGATCGCCGTCCCTGTTATATACGAAGCGCGATCTGAGACGAGGAAAGCGACGAGATCACCGACCTCAGTCGGTTCACCCAAGCGACCGAGCGGATGCTCCGCTCCCCTTGCTTCCCAATACTCGTCAATCGTGCCGGGCGAGCCGTCCGCCCTCCAAGAACGTTCACCCTGTGCGCTCTTGATCGAGGTCAAGCAGACCGTGTTGACAAGAATCTTGTCGGCGAGCAACTCTTTGGAGAGCGCTTTTGTCATCGCAATGCCTGCCGCTCGACTGACAGAGGTTGGGACAGAACCTGCGTCCGGCTGTTTGCCGCCGGGGTGGGTGATATTGATAATCCGTCCGCCACCCGTTGGTCTCATGTGAGGGATAGCCAACCGCGCACAGCGCACCGCTCCCATCAGCTTGAGATCGAGATCCTCGTACCATTCCGCATCGGTGACCTGTTCAAAATTTCCGCCCGCAGACTTCCCAGCGTTATTGACCAGAATGTCAATCTTTCCGTACGCATCAACCGTTTGGTTGATGAAATTTTCCAGTGTTCCGGCGATTGTCACATCAGCGGCAACGGCGAGCACTTCACCGCCCGTTGCGTCACGAATTTCCTGCGCCGCGTCTTCTAAGACATCCTCACGACGCGCACAGATGGCAACCTTCGCGCCCTCTTCGCAGAGCCGTTGGGCGATGCCCTTGCCAATACCTTCACTGCCGCCTGTGATGACAGCAACCTTTCCGGTTAATCCCAGATCCATGATAGGCCTCCTATAATTGGGTTAGGGGTTCGCTTTTACAAACACTCACCCGATATATTTCAGTTGGAACTTTTCTCGTAAGTGTTCACCCAGAGCGGAATTGTTGCGGTTGACGGTGGGGTGCACCGATGCGCATCACACGCCTGATAGCGAACATTTATCTTCAACGGAAACGCTTTTTCGATTGTTTCACCCGGCTTCAACTTCAATTTCATTTTGACCGTGGCATCGTCTTCATAGATGGAAATTGGAGTATCTCTCCAATCTGCTTGGAACGGCTTCCCCTTGGGGTATGTGACCGACAAGATTTCGACGGAAGTATCAGGACTGACGGACACAGTTGTAGGAATTAACAGATCCCACGAAGAGGGATTGGCGTTGATATGCCACCCTTCAGCGAGTTCAATCTTCACCTCCACATCAAAGGCGTTGCCGGGGAGGATATCCCCTGTCGAGGGTATAGAAGCTGCAAGCGTCAACAATTCGTCCTCTGAAGGTAAATCCACCGGGGCTTTCGGCAGTCCAAAGAGGTCAATCTTGCTCGTTTCTGCTGTGTTCAAGCCAGATTGATTTGACTGTTCCTGATGTGTTGTCCTGATTTTGGTCCGATCCGTCGAGAGATAGCGATTGGTCGCAAAAAGCATGTGCATGAAAGCACCGGGTGACTGTGCCATCATGCCTGCGAAATTCTGAAGCGTTTTTTCCGCCTTATCCAGATAATCCTTTTCGCCAAGATGCTGTGCAAGCGTGAGCAGGTTATTGACTGCTACAGCATTCCCCGATGGGAGAGCGGAGTCATACGGATTCTTGGTGCGTACAACCAGATGTTCTTGATTGGCAAGCGTGAAGTAGAAACCACCGTTTTTGTCATCCCAAAATAGCTGATCCATTGTGTCGGTTAACGACTTTGCTTCATTCAACCAAATTTCCTCATCCGTTGCCTGATGTAAACCCAGCAACCCACGAACCAGAAAGGCATAATCATCGAGGTAGCCGTTGTATTTGGCAATACCATCCCTATAGGTTCGCATCAATTGTCCATCGGCTGCCCGAAGATGTTTTAGGTTAAACCGGGCAGCTTTCTCCGCCACATCGCGATACCGTTTATCGTCGAGCACTTCGTAGCCGTAGGCGAAAGCGTCAATCATCAACCCATTCCAACTTGTGATTACTTTCGTGTCGAGTAGAGGTTGCGTCCGTTGGTCCCGTGCCGCGAGTAGTTTCGCTTTAAGTGGTTCAAGTTGACTGTGGAGGTCATTTTCCGACTTTTTGAGCGATTTTGCGACAGTGGAGATTGGGGTGGGAAGGTAGAGGATATTGGTGCCACCTTCAAAGTTGGGGCCCTCGTCCACCCCGTAGACCTGCATGAACAGTTTGGCATCCTTTTTCCCAAGGACCTTTTGAATTTGTTCTTTTGTCCAGACGTAGGATTTGCCTTCTTCCGCATCCACTTCCGCATCGAGTGCTGAGTAGAAACCGCCCTCCACAGATGTCATCTCTCGTGAAACGAACCTGAAAATCTCCTCGGCTACCCGTCGGTGGAGCGGATTTTTCGTCAGTTGATAAGTTTGCAGGTAGACTTTCGCGAGTAGGGCGTTGTCATACAGCATCTTCTCAAAATGTGGCACAAGCCACTTGGCATCAACCGAGTAACGATGGAAACCGCCGCCAATCTGATCATACATCCCGCCATGCGCCATCTTGTCGAGGGTGTTGGTGACCATCTCAAGGATCGATGCGGAAGATTCACGCTGATATTCGTTCAGCAACAGTTCAAGATTTGTGGGACTGGGAAACTTTGGCGCACCACCGAAGCCACCGTTTGTGGTGTCATACCTCGATCGCAGTGCTTTCACCGCTGCTGAAATCAGCTTCCTATCCAACGACGCTTCACCGACGGAAGGCGGGGCGGCAGCCGTTGCCTGTATGATGACTTCTGTTATCTTCTCCGCCTGTGCGATGACCTCTGCTTGTTGATTCGTCCACACCTCATGAAGTGCGTTTAAGACTCTCGGGAAGCCGGGACGACCACGACTATCTTCCGGCGGGAAGTAAGTTCCCCCGAAAAAGGGGAGGAGGTCAGGCGTTAAAAAAACGGAGTTGGGCCAACCGCCAGATCCCGTCATGATTTGGGTGGCGGTCATGTAAATCTCATCTATATCTGGTCGTTCTTCCCTGTCCACTTTGATGTTAATAAACAGCGTGTTCATCAGATCGGCTATCTCTGGATCTGAGAATACCTTCCGCTCCATGACGTGACACCAGTAGCAAGTGGAGTAACCCACAGAGAGGAAAATCGGTTTGTTTTCAGCCTTCGCTCGGTCCAACGCTTCAGGACCCCACGGATACCAGTCAACCGGATTATGGGCGTGTAGAAGCAGGTAAGGGCTTGTTTCACCGATAAGCGCATTCGTCCATTTCCATGTCCCATCGGGGTTCTTGAGAGCTGCTTCGTGTGGATGCGAATCCTCCGCAGCATAGACCGTGCCTTCAAAACTGCTCCCAATGATACAGAAATACACGAGGGAGAAAATTAAACTCAATCGCATACCGACGTTTCCTTACTTTTGATTACTAATAGGAGTCACGCACTTGAGTTTGTAGTAGCGCAATTCATTGCGCGTTACGACGGGCAATAAATCGCCCTACTACACACTACGGATTTACTGTAGTTACCTGCCTGTTCCGACAAGTCGAGGATTCATCGGGCGTTATAAGTCGTGTTGTGTGGTGATGAATCATCGGACTATGAGGCTTTGAGTATTCAACTGTGTGAGTCGTAACAAATTTACAGATCAAGGATGGAACCATCAACATCGAAAGCATCCCATTTCCCGCGTGATGGATCACCTGAAAGCGAGCGAATATAATCTTCGTTCAGTGAAACGCCCCACCCCGGTCCCTGCGGCACTTCTAGATGTCCATTGACCGGCTTTTCTTCAAATCCAACGATGAGGTTCTTCCGTTCTGGATTGTTCCCATTGGGCACTTCTTGGATAAGGAAGTTTGGTACGACGGTATCTAAGTGTAGACAGATTACTGTTGACAGAGGACTCAGTGGATTGTGCGGTGCAATCGTGGCGAAAAAGGCGTCTGCCATCGCCGCAATTTTGAACGCTTCCATAATGCCGCCACAGGTACAGATGTCCGGTTGGACGACATCCACGGCACCCTTGACGAGATACTCTCGGAAGGGATAGCGTGTATAGAGTCGTTCACCGGTGGCGATTGGCACCCCTGCATTCCGCCGCAACGTTGCCATCGCATCGACCGATTCTGGAAGCACCGCCTCCTCGAAAAAGAGGATGCCGTAAGGTTCAATCCGTTTTGCCATCTCCATTGCGTTGACAGGGTTCAGGCGACCGTGACCATCAATTGCAATCGGAACCTCGTCGCCGACCGCTTCACGCACCGCTTTGACTATTGCTTCGACTTTTTTACCGTGAGCAAGACTGAAGGCGGGTCCCGTCGGATCGAATGGCGTAAACTTCAGTCCGCCCCAACCCGCTTCAATGCGTTGTACAGCTGCCTCCGCCCAAGATTCTGGTATGCCTCCGCCAATCCAGCAGTAGACCTTCATCTTGTGCCGGTACATACCGCCTATTAACTCGTACACCGGGACGTTTAAGGCTTTACCTTTGATGTCCCATAGCGCATGCTCAATGCCAGACAGCGCCCCGATGAGCACCGGACCGCCTCGCCAGAAAGCGTTGCGATAAATCATTTGCCAAAGTTTCTCTACCTGAAACGGGTCTTCGCCGATCAATGTGTTTTCAAGATCCCGCAGTGCGCCCACCAATGCGCCCTCTTTCCCGGAACAGGACGCTTCACCGATGCCGATAATACCTTCATCGGTGTGCAGCTTGACGTAAATATACGCCCGTCCTTGAAACGGTGCGGGTAGAATTTCGAGTTGTGTAATTTTCATGTTATTTCCATCCTTTGAGGGTTCCATCCATAAAATTAAATTAGCTCAAATTGCCACCTAAAGCCCCAGCGGGGCGATATGTATATAGCAAACAGAATGACGCCAACTCTCAAGCCCCAGCGGGGCGACATATGTATGAAATTTCGCTTTGACAATTTCGCTCAAACTTCAGTAGGATAAGGTGTCCCTGCTGCAATGGGATGGTTGTAATAAGCATTAGATTAACGGCAATACAGAAAGGAGGTTTTAAGTGACATCAAAGCAAACAGAATATGCGATAGGTTCTCAAATTCTGAGTGAGTATTTGGGATCCCTGTTCCTCGTCATGGCGGCGATCTCACCGATTATCCTATTCCATCAAATACTAGAAGCCGGGATCGGTATGGCTGTCCTAGCCGATGCACTTGCTGTCGGGTTTATTCTTTTCGCCCTCATCGAGATATTTGGTCCCATCAGCGGTGCCCATTTCAATCCCGCGGTAAGCCTTGCAATGGTGCTTGGAGATAAAATAGGTTGGAAGCAAGCACTAATCTATATTTTAGCACAGGTCGCCGGTGGATTGACAGGCACAATCTTTTCGCATCTGATGTTCTATCATAAAATTCCCAAGCTAATCGCTGTTTCTGAAGTAACACGCGCGGGAGGGAACTATGTTGCTGAGATTCTAGGCACCTTTATCCTTGTTCTCGTGATCTTCCTTTTGGTACACAATCAGTCCGATAAACTCTCCTTGGTGGTTGGCATGTTAGTTGGAGGACAATTGATTGCGACATCAAGCACCATGTTCGCCAATCCGCAAGTCACCGTTGCACGGATGTTCACCTACGCAGCGGCGGGTGTAAAGCCCTTCGATGGTACGGTGTTTATCCTGATGGAGATTATCGGTGCTGTACTCGCCGTGTTGGTCTTCAAAGCGGTGACGCGGAGGCAAGGCGAAGGATAACAGATTTCTATTGCTTTATGGTGGACTTTACAATTAACTTGATATTTTTGGGTTGTAGGAGGGAACTCCGATTCCCGACTGTCGCGATTTGGAAATCGCTCCTACAAAAGAGGTGTCAATATATTTTTAGATCTCACCATAGTTGTCTTATGCGTCGGGGGGCCATGAATCTAATGTTGATCCGCTGGGTTCCGGTCCCATCGGGCGAATCGGCAGCTGCTCGTAAGAACGATAAGAGAGATTTGCCAAGTGTGGTGTTTCTAAGCGGATATGTCCCTCATGCCTTGAGCGCATCGCCGCGTCCAGAACACCGGTCGTCAACAGCGTCCGTTCAACGGGATATTGGGGAACACCTGTGAAGAACATCTCTTCGATGTTTAAACTGAGATAACTAAAATGCGCGTAGGGATTTCCGTCTTGTAGGCGAAACTGAACACCTTGGATCTCGCCGTTAATCTGTCCTGCATAGGCGAAGTCGTTGGTGTAGCCATTCAGCATCAACATCGCTGACCTGAACCCATCGCTGTGTTCGAGCAGAAACACGGCGGGATTTTCGCAATGGTCTTGGGGCTGCCCTTCAGGTTTGTCAGGGATTGGCGCGCACGCAGCGGTCGCCAATTCAGGAGACCAACGCCCCTCCGCTCCCGCCTGCCAGACCGCTTCCCCTTCCAAGCATTGGACAGCAACCACACCAGATTCCCCACCGGCGCGTCGTTCGATCATGCACTGCAGCGTCTCCAAGGCGTGGTAACCGTAGGACTCAATGCCGCCGTGACCTATCCCGATTGCAGCCTCTAGCGGTGTGTCAAGGTCGTACTCCAAGAACGGATTCCGCCAACAGGTCGGCAGGGATGAACCCGCCATAAAGGGGACATTGAGCGCATTGGCGCGGTCGTACATCCATTTGGCATCCGTCCAATTATACGAGAGGTGCTTGTCGCAGAAGACGGGGACTGAACGTCCACTCGATGCGAAGACACCGCAGATCTGCTCAAACAGATAACGGCGCGGATACATGTGCTGCTCAAGCTCATTATACGGATAATCGCCGTGCTCGCCAATCAGAAGGACACCATCAACAGCGAGTTCATTCCCACCAAGCGTCAACGCCTGACGGATACTCTGATAGATCGGGACATTGTGTAATTCGGCAAGTTCGCGTCCGATATCCCGTGGGTCGATCTGATCCAGATAAATCGAAACCAGATCGACACGCGGCTGCCGAAGTCCCGCGTCGGTCGGAAAGCCCTTCATATACTTTGTGGCGATTACATCTGCGTGGGAGAGTGGATAGTATGTAGTGATGATAGCTGCTATCTTTTTGCGCTCGGACATTGCGGTGCTCCTTCACTCAAAAGTGAAATGCTAGATTTATGTGAATAATATGGAGTTGTGTGCTATAATATCGCACAAACCGACGTGGGAGGCTAACATGGACAAAGAAACGCTGCAAATCGTAATTATGGTTGCTGGTTTCGCCATCACGATTATCACCTTTCTCTTAAAATTTCCGAGTCGAGATGAGATGAATCGGCGGTTAGATGATATGAATCAAAGGATTACTGATACGAATAAGCGGTTCGACGATATGAATAAACGGTTCGACGATATGAATAAACGGTTCGACGATATAAATCAAAGGCTCATTGATTTGAGTGCAGATATGAGAAACATCTATCACATACTCATACAGGGGAAGCTAGGAGAATCAGAGAAAGACGATTAATCTCCCTTCGAATCACCAGCCGCTTCGGCGCCTCACACTCTCCCACCGAATAGGTAGTAGAAGTAAACCCCACTTGTCATGCACTAACCAGTATCATGCCAGTCCGTCCAAGAGATTGATTTGCGCGGAGAGAAACCGTAGGGGCGGGGTTAACCCGCCCGTAGTTGTCGAAAACTCGGTTTCTATTGAACAATCTCTTCGCATGAGCGGAAATGCTTTTATCACCCCTGAACAACAGGATTCCTCAAAACACCAATCTTCTCGATTTCGACCTCAACGACATCCCCATCGACCAATTTCTGATCAGGGTGTCCAACGCCTGCGGGTGTACCTGTTGAGATAATATCGCCCGGTTCAAGTGTAACTAGCGTTGAGGTAAATTCCACGATTTCCGCGCAGTTAAAGATCATGTGTCCCGTATTGGCATCCTGCTTGGTTTCGCCGTTGACGCGACAGGCGATACGCAAATTGTGTGGATCCGGGATCTCATCCTTTGTCGTCATACATGGACCGACCGGCGCGAACGTGTCGAACCATTTCCCATTGAGCCAATCAAACCATTCGTCGCCCTCTCTATCGACGCGACTATCCTTCACTTTTAGTTCACGTTCAGAAACATCGTTGACCGCAGTGTATCCCGCGACGTAATCGTAGGCTTCATCAGCGGAGATAAATTTCCCACGTTTGCCGATGACGATGCCGATCTCCGCTTCCCAGTCGGTAAAAACACCGTTGGGAGGGATGATAATTGCTTCTTCGTGGGCAACTATGGTAGTGGTCGGCGGTTTCATGAAAACACGTGGTGTTGTCTCCAATCGGCTCAATGCGACGCCACCACCTTCCTCAATATGCGAGGCATAGTTCCCGGCGAGCAGCAATAGCTTCTTCGGATTGGGAATCGGTGACAGGAGCGGATCTGTGCTCCAGACCGCTTTTTCTGAATTTTCAGCGGCTACGTTGATTGCATGTGTAGCAGCGTCAAACGCCCTCTCTCCGCCTTCAAGAAATGCGATCATACCACTCAAAAGTGCGGGCAACGCATCGTCTGTGACCGCCGCTTGGTAGGTGGCTTGAAGGTCTAAAACCTTATCATCAATTGAGGCACCCAGTTTGGGACCATCGGAACTCTGGAAACTCACTAATTTCATAGGATCTCCTTTGATTGTTTTTGCAGATTCAAATCACTTACACATCTATTCTATACCAAAACCTAAATTGACCCTCACAGGAGGCATCTGGAGCGCGGGATAGGGGACAATCTGCGCTATTATAACGAGACGGATTATAGCAGATTCACGAATTCAAGTCAACGACAATATAGTTGCAAAGAAGCGGTGGCTTCTGTATAATAAACTCGCTTGAATATAAGTCTTTATCATACAGGGAGGAAACAAGTGAAGCTAAATAATGGAATTAAACTCACGTGGCTTGGACACGGAACTTTTAAGATTGAATTTGAAGGACAAACCTTTTTAATAGATCCATGGGTAGCCAGCAATCCAGTCTGTCCAGATGCCCTTAAAACGTTTGATAAACTTGACGCTATGCTGATCACACACGGGCACGCCGATCACACCGCTGATGCTGTTGACCTTGCGAAACAACATTCCTCGACTGTCGTGGCGATGATCGAAGTCAGCACTTGGCTCGCGAGTAAAGGCGTTGAAAACACAATCGGGATGAACAAAGGGGGCACTGTTTCGGTCAATGGATTAAGCGCGACTATGGTAACAGCCAACCATAGTAGCAGCTTCACAGAGGAGGATGGTACGATTGTCTATCTCGGTGAACCTGCCGGATTTATCCTCGAATTCTCAAATGGGTATAAAATCTATCACGCAGGAGATACGAATGTGTTCGGCGATATGGAAATCATCGGTGAAATCTATCAGCCGGATCTCGCTCTCCTGCCAATCGGCGACCACTTCACGATGGGACCCCGTGAGGCTGCCTATGCCGCTCAGTTACTCAATGTGCCTGCGATTGTTCCGATGCATTACGGAACATTTCCGTTGCTAACCGGGACACCAGACGCACTGCGTGAACTGACCAAAGATCAAGCGGTTGAAATTGTCGAACTCCAGCCGGGCGAAACTTTGGATTGAAGCGTAAGGGGTAATCTGTAAGATAAACGATCATGCCTTGATTTGCGACTTTTTGATGGGAGACCTAAAAATGAAAATGTCATATGCTCGACGTGAAGAGATGGAAGAAATCAGCAGCGTCCATGGTGGGGCGAAATCGATCCTATTCAAAAGCCTTTTTGGCAGCGATGATTTTGGAACCCCATGGCGATTTATCCATAGCGCGATTTTGCTGCCCGGCGGTGGTATTGGACACCATCGGCACGACGGCAATGAGGAGGTGTTCGTCACAGTTGACAACGCAGCCCAATTTACACACAACGGTCGCACAGCGGAGATTGTTGGCGGCGCAGCTGTACCGTTGCGCCAAGGGGAGTCTCACGCCATCTATAACCACACCGACAAAGAGACGCGATGGTTCAATTTCAATGTTGCTGCCATTGGTATGCCCGCCGATTCAACCGATTTCGGTGATGACCGCGCCAATGCCCCTTTGGAGTCGATAGATCGTCTGCCTGTCGCTAGGCTGGATCGCAATCTGCTGGCCTACGGCAGGTCCCACGAAGGTAAAGGTGAAATCGGCGCACGGACGCTATGGGAACATCAGGATTTCCGCAATAACTGGGGTTTCGTCAGTCATGCCCTGTTACCGCCCGGCACCTCCGTCGGCTATCATCGGCACGACCGGATCGAGGAGGCTTACATCGTTCTCAACGGCAGTGGTCGCATGACCGTCGATGACGAAACGGAAGAGGTCTATGAAGGCGCGGCGATTCCGAATCGGCTTGGGGGATCGCACGGGATCTATAATCACACGCAGGGGGATCTTGAGATGCTTGTGGTCGCTGTGTGCCTTGAACGCGGTAAGACTGATGCAACCAATTTCGGGGATGATCTGACAACGCGGTAACGTAGTCGATGAAAAGTCTAATATCTCTTTCTCTTATTCTGTTCAATTGCCTCAGTTTCTGGTTCAGCCCCTTGGCAATGGCAGAAGCCAAATCACTTGCCGATTATCCGAATCAGGTGACGCGTGATGGGGAGTTGGTTGTACTGCCTGACAAGGGCACCGTCTATGTTGCAACGGACTTTCAGGCGCAGTGGAGCAATTTTAGTCGGTGGTTGACGCAGACAAGACTGGTGGAGCGGATCGAAGCCGGGGAAGATGTCTACGGATTGATTCTTGGCGATGCGGTCGATCACAAGCCGGGCGATCCGATCTTTGAGCCTTACGGTGATGTGAAAATTGTTGATCAGATCATGCAGCTTCAGCAGCAGTTAGGCGAAGAACGTCTCATCTATCTCAGAGGGAATCACGAGTTTGCATCCGCTGATGCCTATGCCATGCTAAAAAAAGCCGGTATGAACGCTGACAACCGCCGGGATATGATTGCTGAACTTTACGAGACTATCCACGGTCCCTATTTCAAGCAGTTCAATTTCCTTGAGCGGATGACGGATGAGCACTACAATTACCTGATCAACCTTCCAACAGTCGCTATTGGTAAAAACGGTTTCGTTGGCGTTCACGCGGGGACGTCGCGGTCTGCCAAGAACCTCGCTGATCTCGTTCGCCCAAACAAAAAGGTGCTTGACGAGCTGCTTTGGGGGCGTCCTTCTATCGTGCTGCGGAGTGGCTATACCCCAGCCCACACGGCTGAGTTCCTCAAAAAAATCGGAGGTCGGGTGTTGGCTGTCGGACACACGCCAATAGGTTCCCTCCCTAAGAAGACTGTCAGTGATGGCGTGGCGCGACTTGGAAAGCATCAACTCGTCTTCTCAACCGGCTATGGTGCAGCGCCGGGGGTGCGATCCTATCTCGCCATCGATCTCTCCAAACGCTACAACGCTGTCACCGATCTGAAATACGGTGCGGAGATTCAGCCGCTGCGTCCCTAACCCCTCTGATAAGAGGGGAGAGACAATCCCGACGAATCGAGATCTGATCTTCTCGCCTCCCGATTTTATCGGGATTTCGCGCAGTTTACCCCGATTTATCGGGGCTCAACTTGTCAGGGGAGTTTGCTCAATTCCGTTTTACAAAGGATCATCTATGTCGCGTTTATTAGTTTACGTTATGCTACCGGTGCTCATCGCTTGTGCCCTTATCGCGTCCCGGTTCGTGAGTTGGGATAGTCTGAAAGGGGAAGATCCGAAGGCACTCCAGTTTGTTGTTAAAGGGACGGAACTCCTAGGGGAACGAACAGACCGTGGTAACCGCAGCGCAATCTCCGCCTTCACCCGTGCGATTGAAATCAGCCCAAAATACGCAGAAGCCTACGTTAAACGCGGACTCGCTCACTATCGTCTGAGCGAATACCGAAAAGCGATCGACGATTATACGCAGACGCTGAGTCTGAATCGGTACGCAGCCGATGCCTATTACAGTCGGGGTGATGTCCATCACGCTTTGGGTGATTATCAGCGGGCGCTCGAAGATTACACAGCATCTTTGGAGAAGCGGTGGGCGGGATTTGTAACGTGGAAGCGGGCGGCAACCTATCTGGAGATGGGAGATACACAGCGGGCGCTTGAAGATTATGGGGCCGTCATTGAGCGCAAACCCGGTGCAGCGGCTTACTA
This sequence comes from Candidatus Poribacteria bacterium, assembly GCA_003635265.1. Lineage (GTDB taxonomy): Bacteria > Poribacteria > WGA-4E > WGA-4E > PCPOR2b > PCPOR2b. The sequence continues at coordinate 125,345 of PYIZ01000043.1, read as the reverse complement.
TTACCGGGGGCTTGCCTACGCGCGGATGGGCGACTATCGGCTTGCGCTCGCAGATCTTAACAAGGCAATTGAAATTGAGCCGGCATTTGCAGAGGCATATCTTCGTCGAGGCGAGGTCCATCTGCGCTTAAATCAACCGGACGCAGCGGAATCTGACTACCGCAAAGTCGTTCAGTTGTCTACCGATGAAATCCAAGGATGGGGAGAAGATCATCCGACGTTGGGTCCGATCTATTTCCGCAGGGCGTCTGCGTATCAACGGCTCGATCGCTACGAAGATGCGCTCGCGGATTATGAGAGGGTCATCGTGCTTCAGCCGGGGTCGAAGATTGCACAGGAAGCAGCGGGGGAATTGAGTATGGAGTTCAATAAATGAATCAGCGAGAAGTTCAAAAAACTCTACTATCTTAAACATCATAAACAAACACTATCATGGCAACTAACCATATTTTCCTCAAGAAATTTGGTGATCGAGTTCAGTCATTACGAAATCAGGCGGGGATTTCTCAAGAAAAGTTGGCTGAACTAGCTGAAATGCATCGTACCTATATTAGCGGTATTGAGCGCGGAGAAAGGAATGTGTCCCTGATCAACATTATGCGGCTTGCAAATGCGTTAAATTTATCTGTAAGCAAACTCATGGAAGGGATTGATTAAATGCTGTCACCTTATAGCAACCTTGATATGGTTGACTGGGAACCAAAAACTCTGGAATTAATCGAGCAATACCCATTAAGCTTGGATGAGCTGAGGGATATAGCTCTTCAGACGTGGCAGATTTTATGGCAGACGAGAATCGGCACCGGACAATCTGCAATACGTCTTGATGAAATAGATGTACCTGCGATGGTAGTTGGATATTTTTTTGAAAAGCTATATGCCAAAGAGCTAGGAACCCGCTATCCGAACCAGTGGCGTGGTGGACGAAGCAAAGATGAGAAAGATCTAGTCTGTTTAATGAATCCATTTTTCTCAACAGAAATGAAATCATCCGGCCAACTGACTACAAAAATATATGGCAACCGCAGTTATGCACAAAGAGCAGAACGTGACTCCTCAAAATCAAAGGTTGAAAAATCAGGTTACTATATCACAGTGAACTTCTATCAAACAACATTGACTCTGCTGCGATTTGGCTGGATAGACTACGAAGATTGGCAGCCTCAAAGAACAGCAACCGGCCAAGCTGCTACCTTGAGAGACGAAATTTACAAATACAAGTTGGTGGAAATTCGAGGAGATTATAGACTGAATGGGCCCATCGGTTTGCTAAACGGAGTGGGTGGGAAACGAATCGAACTATTTGCATCTGAAGGAATCAAAACCATTCGTGACCTATTGGCTTATAGAGGAGACAGTCAACTTATTCAAAGGTTTAGAGAAGAAGCTAAAAGTCTTGAAACAACATCAGACTAAACCGCTTTACTGGTCCCAAACAATTCTAACTGTGCTTCTTGTGCTTTTCGGTGTTGGAAAAAGTTATCAAGCCGATCCGCAATGATACGACAATAATCTTCTCTGATTTCAAAACCAACTGTGGGACGGCCTAATCTGAGACCAACTTCAGCAGTAGTCCCAGATCCGATAAAAGGATCCAAGATTAGTTCTCTTGGGTTAGATGAAGCTTTGATGATGCGTTCTATGACAGGCATAGGAAACTGAGCTGGATGAGATGTCCGTTCTGCAGAAGCTCGGTTCTTACCAGATGTTACCTTCGGGAACTGCCAAACGTCTGTAGGATTTTTTCCGTTTGGACTTACTTTAATTTTTCCATTTTTCTTTTGGTTAGGATATTTGACATTTGGATCTCGAATTGCATCAAGATTAAAAGTATAGTCATCTGGGTTTTTTACATACCAAAGGAATTTCTCATTTCTAGGCGAGAAGAATTTTTTTCCGGCAACCCCAGCACCGTAGTTCCAGATGATTTCTTGAATCAGATGAAAAGGTATCCTGTCCCACAATAAATACGGAATGGGTATAGCTTTTGCGCGATCCGGTATTGAAAAATATCCAAGATTAAGCCAGAAGGCACCGCTGGGGCGTGTGATTCGGTAAATCTCCGCAACCCATGCCTCACACCAGTCCAGATATTCCTCCAATACCATTGGATTTTCGTACTCTTTCCCAATGTTATAGGGCGGACTGGTTACTGTCAACCATACAACCTCTGCAGGCAGTTTTTTCAATGCCTGCAAACAGTCCATATTGTAGATAAGACAGTTATCCGTATAATAAAAAGGTTGTCCTAAGATGTCACGAATCTGATTGAGAACCATTTGACTCTCCCCTTGCTTTGTTACTTATAGTATACAAAACTTACTTTCAATAGTCAAGTTATTTTGGGTGTTCTAAACATCTTTCTGATAGAGTTGAGGATTTGCTTGTTGTGATGAGGAATCAATGGAGTGCCACATTTTAAGTCTTACATTTTATAACATCATGCAACACGAATACCACACAAAACGCCGAATAGAATTCTCCGACACTGACATGGCGGGCATTGTCCATTTTGCACGGTTCTTCGTGTTTATGGAATCCGCCGAACACGAATTCCTCCGTTCATTGGACACAAGTGTCGCTACGGAATGGGAAGGGAACAAAATCGGTTGGCCCCGGTTAGCAGCTTCCTGTGAGTATCTCAAGCCTGTCAAATTTGAAGATGAACTGGAAATCCACCTGACGATTGCGAGAAAAGGCACGAAATCCCTCACCTACCAATTTGTTTTTATGAAGGACAACGTAGAAGTGGCTCACGGTCAATTGACGTCGGCGTGCTGCATCTGCAACCCTGGCGAAAAATTGAGAGCCATCCCGATCCCGGCTTTTATCGCGAATCAGATCGAAGCAGCAGAATAAGAACCCACCATAGAGACGCGGAGAACGCAGAGAAGAATTAGAGTAAGTGCGGGTACGAGTATGTGAGGGAATTAGAATCTCCTGCTTCCTTGCTGCCTTGTCCCCACGCCCTCTCAAGAATCAAAAAACTCTGTGTCCTCTGTGTCTCTGCGGTTAAATTTTAGTGAACCCTAAAACATCAATCAAATATTTCTACCCTGAACTATACTTCTGAACCAATGAACTCTCTTAAAGTATCTGACATCTATAAAAACTTTGGCGATGAAGCGCAACCAATTGAAGTGCTTCGTGGCGTTTCGTTTGAAATGGCGCAAGGCGAATCCCTTGCCATCACCGGTCCGTCTGGTTCTGGAAAAAGCACACTGCTGCACCTGATCGGTACATTAGAGCGCCCCTCGTCAGGACGAATTGAGATTAACGACGAAGACCCATTTGAACTGCCAGAACCGCAACTTGCCAGATTTCGGAATCAGGGTATCGGCTTTGTCTTTCAAGATCACCATCTGTTGCCGCAGTATTCGGTCTGGGAGAATGTGCTGATCCCCACCATGGCTTTCAAAAACCACGATGCGGATGCTGAAAAACGCGCAAGGGAACTCCTAGAACGGGTCGGGCTTGCCCATCGCTTGAGTCATCGATCTGCCGAGCTCTCCGGCGGCGAGCGGCAGCGGGTAGCAGTGGCACGTGCGCTTATCAACTCCCCCAATCTCCTGCTCTGCGATGAGCCTACAGGCAACCTCGATCACGCTACTGCAGAGGAGATATCTTCCCTGTTATTTGAACTTCACCAAACCGAGCAGAACATTCTGATTGTGGTGACTCACAGCCTTGAACTCGCATCTCGCTTTGGACGACGTTTTGAATTGGAGGCGGGCAGATGCGCCGAAGTTTGAGCTATTTCTGGCGAATTCAGCTTGCTGTGTTGCTCGGTGCTGCGGTAGCAACCGCAGTGCTAACTGGTGCATTGCTAGTCGGTGACTCCGTCCGGGGCAGCCTACAAGATCTCACCTTGAATCGGTTAGGGCGGATCGATTACGCGCTCGTATCCGAGCGTTTCTTCCGTGAAGAGTTGGCGACTGATCTATCACGGAAATTGGAAGGCGAAGCACAACTTAATCGGGAAACAGTGCCAGCAATTCTTTTGAACGGCACTGCGGTCAACCCCAAGAGCAGGGCGCGCGCCTCTCGTGTCCAGATCCAAGGAATAGATGAGCGGTTTGCAGGTTTGTGGGTGGACGGTTCCGGTCGGGAGGCTCCCTCTTTGGAGAAGCAGCCGGGACAACTCTTTCCATCGGTCCATATCAACCAATCTCTCCAAAACGAATTGGATATAAAAGTTGGTGAGCAGGTCCTCCTCTCCTTTGAAAGACACAGCAAGATCCATCGTGAGTTTCTACTTGGCCCCCGAGATTCCTCAGAGGTCATTCAAACCCTCCGGCTCACCGTCACGAAAATTCTTCCAGATCGTGGCATCGGCAGCTTTGGCTTGCGTCCCAATCAAAGCCGTGCGCTAAATGCCTACGTTCCCTTGACGGTTTTGCAGAAAATTCTCGGAAGTGAGACAGAGGTCAACGCGATTTTCGCCTCTGCCAAATCTCCCGGTCTATCCAACCGTACTACGACTGATACGCTTCCCACTTTACAGAGTAAGTTGCATCGGGCTTTGAAGTTAGAAGATCTCGGATTGATATTACGCCATGTCTCTTCCGATGCCATCGGCGGCGTGGGCTATCTCTCCCTTGAAAGCACGCAATTCATGCTTAAACCTGATATCATTGAAGTCGTCCAAGCCGTTGCGATTGAGCGGCGGACGCTGTCTCTGCCAATCTTGACCTACTTAGCTAACGCCATTGCGGTCAATGAACGAACGATTCCGTATTCAACGATTACGGGATTAGATACACAACGTGCCTTTTCCCTTGAATTGACCGATGGCTCCGCTGCCCCTCCGCTCGCTGATGACGAAATCCTCCTCAACGAATGGGCTGCCACCGATTTAGGCGCAGAGGTGAGGGATGAGATTAATGTGAGTTATTACATTGTGGGTCCGAGAGAAAAGTTGTTGACACGAGGCGCGCGGTTCCGCTTGAAGGGGGTTGTTGCGATAAAGGGGTTAGCCGCTGATCGGGGACTGACACCGGAGTTTCCGGGGATTCATGAAGCGGATGATATGTCCGAATGGAATGCGCCGTTTCCGATAGATCTCGACCGAATTCGTCCCAAAGATGAGGTATACTGGGATCTTTTCCGTGCGACTCCTAAAGCGTTTGTATCGGACGGAGCAGCGCAACAGTTGTGGCGTAGTCGGTTTGGAGATTTGACCGCTGTTCAGATCAGAACAGTTCTTGGTGCTGACCTTCAAATAACCCAAACCAACTTTCAGAGGCGGTTGCTGGATAAAATCCGTCCAGAACAGGTCGGTTTGGTGTTCCAACCGGTCAAAACGGACGGTTTAGCAGCTGCCACGGGGTCAACAGATTTCAGCACCCTCTTTATTGGATTCAGTCTATTCCTTATCGTGTCTGCCGCACTTTTGGTGGGATTACTTTTCAGACTTGGCGTCGAACAGCGGGCAAGTGAAATCGGTATTCTGCTGGCTGCAGGGTATCCCATTTCAACCGTGCGACGACGTTTTATGAAAGAGGGCGGGTTGATTGCTGGAATTGGCGGCTTAGTCGGGTTGGGAGGAGGCGTCGTTTATGCATGGCTGCTGATGGCTGGGCTACGAACTTGGTGGTTGGCAGCGGTGGGGACGCCTTTCCTGTCTTTGCATATCAACCCATTAAATTTAGTCTTGGGATATCTGATTGCCCTTGTTGTAGTCCTATTTTCTATCGGTTGGACTGTTCGGCAACTTGGGAAGGTTCCTATCCCTGCGTTGATTACGGGTGGGTTGGGTGCTAGTGGGTTCTCCAAGCGAAGTTTGGACGCCGCCACCCGCAGCCGAATCTTTGCCTTTGCTAGTTTAGGACTCGCTCTCGCTGTGACGATATTCGCCCTTGTCTCTAAAACTACCGCTTTGGCTGGACTCTTTTTCGGTAGTGGGGTGTTGTTACTGATTGCGGGGTTGGCTTTCTTCTCCGTCTGGTTGCGGTCAGGTGGGCGAGCAGCAAGTCAACCGAAGGTCGCCGTGACGGTGCAGATGGGGATTAAAAATAGTGGACGCCATCCGGGTCGCAGTATGCTTTGCGCAGCGTTGGTCGGCTGCGCCTGCTTTGTCATCGTTGCGGTGGGTGCTAACCGTCATGTTGAGCGGAAACAGGGGGCGGTTCCACAAAAGGAATCGGGCACCGGCGGGTTCGCTTTGGTTGCTGAATCCGACATCCCATTACACCATGATCTCAACTCTAAAGAAGGACAGTTTGAGTTGGGATTTTCTGAATCTGACTCGGAGTCCACAGCGAACACTCATATCTTCCCGTTCCGCCTCCTTCCGGGGGAAGATGCAAGTTGCCTCAACCTTTATCGTCCCCAAAAACCTCGAATTCTAGGGGCATCAAGGGGTTTTATTGAACGAGGTGGATTCCAGTTTCAAGGTGCAATCGCGGCGAAGGAGAATCCGTGGGAGTTATTGGAAGACGAGTTTGAACCGGGTGTCATTCCAGCTATTGGGGATTACAACTCGGCTCAATGGATCTTACACCTTGGACTCGGTGACGAATTGACCATCCAAAGCGAATCGGGAGAGCAATTAAAACTTCGCTTGGTGGGATTTTTACAGCGCAGTATCTTTCAGAGCGAGCTGCTAATTTCCGAAGTCAATTTCAAGAAACACTTTCCAAGCCAAAGTGGCTATGCGTATTTCTTAGTTCAGACGCCTTCAATATCTGAGTCTGCCACATTCTCCGAAAGTGCGGAACGCGTTGGGCACACGTTGGAAAGGGCGTTAGCCGATTACGGCTTGGATGTCACATCAACGACCAAAAAGCTAGCTAGTTATCGAGCCGTTGAAAATACCTACCTCTCTACCTTCCAAACGCTTGGCGGACTTGGGCTACTTCTCGGCACACTCGGTCTGGGGATTGTTCTATTGAGAAACGCCCTTGAGCGAGGTGGGGAGTTAGCGACTCTGCGTGCCTTCGGTTTTCGGAGAAATACGTTATCATTAATGCTCTTGGCGGAAAATGGGTTTCTCCTATTGATTGGGATTCTGATTGGCACCGTTTCCGCGCTCATCGCAGTGGTGCCACACCTGACTACTCCGGGTGCTCAGGTGCCTTGGCTCTCACTTACGATGACGTTGGTTTCAGTATTTCTGGTTGGAGTGGTTGCTAGTGCAATTGCTGTTTACTTTGCCCTGCGCAGACCGCTGCTGCCCGCGCTCAAACACGATGCTTGATCCGTGAACGCCTACTCCTCCTGAACCACATCGGGCCTACTGCCGATAGAAGGTGGCATCAGCATTCGCCTCTGCTGCTCCGTCAGGTCGTCGAATTCGTCCAGATCGTAGTAGTTGTCCGACCACGCTGAGTGTCCGGGACTATACTTGTAAAGCAAGGATCGCCGCTCATGTTTGGCACGCCACTGCATTGTTCCGTGGATGAGTGCCTCCGTGAAGAACAGCGCATCGCCCGCCTCGACTGCTGGCTGCACAACATAGTGTGCGGGACGTTCATAGTTGCGGATATCGTCTGGCAGATTTGACAGAAAATTGGTTTTATGGCTGCCCGGAACACACGCAAATCCGCCATCGCCTTCTGCCGCATCTGTCAGAAAGTATGTAACGACGCTCAACCCATTGCGCATCACCCCGTCCCAGTATTTATACCAGTGATCGCCGACAACTTCGGGTCCCCCGTGCAACCTGCCGCTTTGACCGCCCTCGTTCATGAAGATGCAGTAGTCGTGATCGAGTCGGACCTTGGGACCCATTAACTCGACCAGATAGGGCAGTACCTGGGGGTGATCTATTAGTTTTTGAAATGGATGCCCCCAGCACGATACTCGACTTGTGCGGCGGTAGCGGGTATCATCGCCTTCGGGAGGGAAGACACGATCAGCGATTTCATTCATCTCCGCAACTTCATCGGCGGACAACACGTTCTTGATAATTAGATAGCCTTCGAGATCGAAGGTGAATTTCTCTTCACCAGTCATGACGCGACTCCTTGCGTGAAATGTGACGTGTCAATACTAACACACAATTTTTTGGGTTTGCAGTGTGTATTGGGAAGGTTGGTTATGGTATAATGTTCAGGTTTCTACCCCAAACCACGGCATTTGATGAGTCTAACACAAAAAGACATTTCTGTGAAGGCGTTTTTTTCTAAAAGGAAGGATTTGAAAGATGTATAGAAGCAGACAGATTTTATTTCAACTTTCTATTTATGCCTTGATTTTTAGTTTAGTTGTTTCCACCAGTTGGGCTGGCTATAAACGGATCAACGAACCAAACCCAGCCGATCCGATGGCGGTCGAGATTTACCAGTTGGACAATGGCTTGACCGTCTACCTCACTGAGAACCATGAAGAACCACGATTCTACGCGGAGATCTCAGTCCGTGCTGGCAGCAAGCATGATCCCTCAGACGCAACCGGCATCGCTCACTATCTGGAACACATGCTTTTTAAGGGAACCCAGAATTTTGGCACCCTCGACTACGAAAAAGAGAAGCCGCATCTGGATAAAATCACGGATCTCTATGAACAGCATTTCCACGAAACTGATCCAGAAAAACGGAAAGCGATCTACGCTGAGATTAACGAAACCGCGCAACTCGCCACCCAATACGGCATCCCCAATGAACTCGACAAGCTATACAAATCGATGGGTGGACGTGGAGTAAATGCGCATACGTGGGTGGAGGAAACCGTCTATAAGGTCGATCTGCCTCCTAACCGCCTGAAACAGTGGGCAGTTATTGAATCAGATCGCTTCATTGATCCAGTTTTCCGTCTTTTCCAAACTGAGCTTGAAACCGTGTACGAAGAAAAGAACCGGTCGATGGATAGCAAAGGGCGTATCATCAGTGAGGCTGTCAGGGATCTGCTTTACAAAAAGCATCCGTATGGGCAGCAGACAACCCTCGGTTCAGTCGAACATCTAAAAAATCCGTCTCTGAAGCAGATGTATCAATTCTACCATACCTACTATGTGCCCAATAACATGGCAATCCACATCTCTGGCGACATTGACAGCAAGGGAACTATCGGTATTATTGATGAACACTTCTCCCGATGGCAATCGAAAGCACTCCCCGAAGCCAAGACGTGGACAGAGGATCCACTTCAGGGTGCCGAGCGCGTAACGGTCAAATATCAGGGCGAGGAGTATGTCCTGCTTGCGTTTCGGACAGCTGGTCGCAACCATCGCGATGCGGAAGCCTTGAAGCTTCTCGACATGATCTTAGATAACGCGACAGCCGGACTAATCAACCTGAATCTCAATCAGGGGCAAAAAGTCCGGGAGGCGGGTTCCTATCCCTATCTAGACAACGACTATGGGGCGCAATATCTGTGGGGCATTCCTAAAGATGGGCAGTCTCTTGAAGAGGTTGAGGCACTCCTCTTAGAACAGATTGAACTGATCAAAAAAGGCGAGTTTGAAGAATGGATCCTTTCGGCGGTGGTGACCGACTTTAAGAAATCTCAGAAAGCGGATCTGGAGTCAAATCGTGCGCGGGTGAGTATCATGCGGGACTCGTTCTTAGCCTATCAGGATTGGAATACCACAGCGGGGGAAATCTCGCGCATGGAGAAGTTGACCAAACAGGACATTGTTGACGTGGCGAACCGATATTTTGGAGATGACTATGTGGCGGGCTATCGTATAGATGAGCAGCACGAAGTACCCTCTATTGAAAAGCCTGCGCTAGATATAATTGAGATTGATGCCACACGGCAATCCGATTTCGCCAAAGCGGTCTTGGAAATGCCTGTAGAAGAGATTGAGCCTGTCTTTGTTGATGCCGCGAAAGACTACCAGATTACCGGCTATCATGAAGGCGTCAAACTCTATTATTCCCAAAATCCGATTAACGATCTCTTTGTTTTTACCATTTCCGTTGATGTCGGCAGCCGTCACAATAATAAGTTGGCTATCGCCGCCCAACTACTCGATAAATCTGGTACATCAAAATATAGCAGCGAAGACCTAAAGAAAGAGTGGTATAAACTAGGAACCGACTTCAGCCTCAATGTTGGAAACAATGAGACAACTATTTCCATTTCCGGGCTTGATGAAAACTTCGGTGCATCTTTGGCGTTGGCTATGGACTACCTGAAGCAGCCAACCGCCGATACTGCAACGCTTGAGGAACTCGTCAAAATCATCCTTGCCAATCGGGAGGATGCAAAGAAAAATTACCGCAGTATTCGGGGTGCCTTGGTCAATTACAACCGTCACGGAAAAGATTCACGCTATCTGCGACTGTTGCCCAGCGAAGCGGTTCAAAAATTGACGGTGGACGAACTTCACGCGGAGATTCAAGGGCTTCTGAGTTACAAACACACTATCAGCTATACAGGGTCAATCTCGCTTGATGAAATGGGTGCAACCCTCAAAGCGCATCATCCCATCTCAGGAGCTTTGGTTACTCCGCCACCCTACTATTTCCTCAAAACACGCGTTCCCGAAAAGACCGAGATACTATTCTTTCACAAGGAAATGGCTCAATCGCAAGTGGACATTGAGTTTGGGGGCGAAGATTACAACGAAGCGAACAATCCCGCTGTCCAACTCTATAACGCCTACTTTGCGGGGGGAATGTCCGGAATCGTCTTCCAAGAACTGCGCGAAGCGCGCGCACTTGCCTATTCCACGTTTGCCAGATATGCGACTGGCAGCCGCAAGGGTGAGCAAAATCTGATGTGGGGATACATCGCTTGCCAAGCGGACAAAACGCCGGAGGCGGTGGAAGCACTCATCGATCTCATTGATAACTTGCCGGAATCTCCTGAACGATTCGATGAGGCACGTCAATCCAGAATCAACCGGTATCGCACGGCGAAGATCGGGTTCCGAGATGTCATTGGTGCTGTCCGTTCGTGGGAACGCTTGGAAGTTCCAATTGATCCACGAAAGGCGCGCTATGAGTCGATTCGAGCGTCAAATATGGACCTAATGCTCCAATTCCATAAAGCGCACGTTCAAGGACATCCAAAACTCATCTCCATCGTTGGAGATCGGAGTAAGATGGACATGGAAAGGTTAGCAGCAGTGGGTCAGGTGATAGAAATCGGTTTAGAGGATATCTTCGTCGATTAAACCTTGTCGATCGAATTTCTAAGCCGAACCCTGTTTGATACTTATGAATATATACCTCGTTATTATAGTAACCGCACTGATCGGCGAATTTGCGCTGCGTAGCATTGCACGTTATCTGAACTTAAAAGCGCTGGATCCAAAGCTGCCCGATGAATTTGAGGGATTTTACGATGGCGACAAATACCGCCAATCCCAAGAATACACCAGAGCCGGTGCAAAATTTGCCTATGTTTCCTCTACATTCAATCTGTGCCTGATTTTGGCTTTCATCTTGGTGGGTGGATTCAACGTTGTGGATAATTATGTCCGCGGGCTGGATCTGCCACCGATAGCGACCGGCTTAGTTTTCTTTGCAATTCTCTATTTTGCAAGGGATATTATTTCCATCCCCTTTTCGCTCTATAGCGATTTTGTCATTGAAGAAAGGTTCGGTTTCAATAAGATGACGGTCAAGACGTTCGTGTTGGATCATATCAAGACTTACGCACTGGCAATCGTTTTAGGGGTCCCTTTACTTGGTGGGGTGCTCTACTTCTTTGAAAGGACTGGGGATCTCGCTTGGATTTATGCGTGGGGACTGATATCCTGTTTCATCATAATTGCGCCACCGCTTTTTACCACACTGATCGCGCCGATGTTTAACAAATTTACGCCGTTAGGGGACGGTGAACTTAAAGACGCGATTCAGGGATATACGGAAAAAGTAAAATTCCCGCTTACGGAGATCTCCGTCATGGATGGCTCTAAACGCTCGACGCACTCTAACGCGTATTTAAGCGGTTTTGGAGCGAAAAAGCGGATCGCGCTTTTTGATACCTTGATCGAGAAGCATTCCATTGGAGAACTCGTCTCGGTCATCGCTCATGAGGTCGGACATCATAAGAAAAAGCATGTCCTGAAAGGCACGATTTTATCGGTTCTCCATTCAGGGGTGTTACTTTTTCTGCTCTCACGCTTTGTTGAGAACAGGGCGCTCTTCGATGCTTTTCAGATGGAGGAGACTTCGATTTATGCGGGGATTGTTTTCTTCTCTATTCTCTACACTCCAATTGAACTGGTCCTCTCTATCGGTCTGAACTACATGTCTCGGAAGCATGAATATGAAGCCGATGCCTTTGCTGCTGAGACCATTGCCTCTCCAGAACCGCTCATTACCGGGCTGAAAAACCTATCTGTTTCCAACCTTGGCAACTTGACACCCCACCCTCTGACTGTCTTTCTCAATTACAGTCACCCGCCGATGCTTCAACGTATCGCAGCATTACGTCAGTTCGGCAATACATTGCACGCATCTTCGGACTGACTTATTGAGTTTTCCAGTTCAACGCTATGGATAGTTCTTGTGCGAGTGCTTCCATGTCCGCTGCTAGCTTAGGAGGGATTGGAATGCCGTGTGCCAGATACTCGGTTCGCCGACGATAACTGCCCTCGCCGGGCCACTGCGCTTCGCCCTGTTCTGCTGCCGGCGGTGCAGACTTTAGGTAGGATTTGAGCGACGCAGTTTTTTCGTTTAACCAATCCCCGTGAGGTCGTATAGCGATGAAAAGTTTGGAGGAGCCTCCCGATGTGTCTGTCGGTCGTCCCTCTATTCCTAGTTCATAACAGAGCAAGCCACCCGCCAAGCCCGCTGTCAGCAGCTCAATCATGAACGCTAAGCCTGATCCTTTGTGTTCGCCCATTGGAAGAAAACGTTCGGATTCGACAATTGCTTCCGGATCCGTTGTAGGTTTTCCTGCCGCATCTAAGCCCCAGCCAAGCGGAACACGCTGCCCCGCCTCCGCTGCTTCCCGGACCCGACCGATGGCGGTTTGCGTCATGGCGAGGTCTAGCACGACTGGCTCACCTCCGTCCTCCACAGGCACACCGATAGCCATTGGATTGTTACCCAGAGATGCCGTGGAGGTGCCCCATGCCGGGAAGTTAATGATTGCATTTGTGAATGTTAAGCCGATCATGCCGGCACGTGCCGCCCGCGCTGCATAACTATATCCGCGTCCCCAGTGTGCTACGCCCCGGATGGTAACCGCACCGATGCCATAGGTTTCTGCGCGTTCTATTGCCATATCCATCCCGACCGCAGAAACATAACGTCCGATGCCCCGGTCTGTCTCTGCGAGTACCGAAGCTGGCTGCTCTGTGAGGATTTTCACCTCCGGATCCGGATTCGTCAATCCGGTTTGGATGTTCTCGACCATCACCGGCAGAAGTCGAACGCCGTGCGAATGTACGCCGCAGAGATCGACCTCCGCACCAATCTCTGCTTCCACCTCTGCAACATGCAAGGGCGTACCAACAGCCATCAGTGTCTGTTTGAAAAATTGGATAAGCTCACGATGCTCAATTCGCTTTGAATCTACCATTATCGAATACCTCGGTTTCGGAAATAGTTCGTGTTCAGGTGGGAAAGAACTCATTTGAAACCAACTCAATTCATGCTATAATTGACATAAAGAATATAGTTGAAATATTGATGTGTGTACGACTTAGACAATGCAGAGAGTGAATCCAGCATGCCATCCTTTGATGAACTCGACTTCAAACTTCGCATCTTCATGAAACTCTATCGCTATCGACGTTACGACACAACGCCGCATACCCCGCTGCAGCACCCACTAACGGAATGCCGAGTTGCCTTAGTCACCACCGCCGGTTTACATACGGCGTCGCAAGAACCGTTTGATGATCATTTCATGGCCGGCGATTACTCCTATCGTGAAATCCCTAACACCGTTGATGTGCAAGCGTTGAAGAGTGCGCACAGCAGTACTGTATACGATCAGACCGCCAGCTTTGCGGATCGGAATCTGGTGTTTCCACTGGATCGCTTTCGAGAGCTAGAGCGGGCGGGCAAAATCGGGGAGCTCAACGACCGGCATTTCAGTTTTATGGGATCGCAGCCCGCTCCGGGACGTTTAATCAAGCGCACCGCCCCGGAAGTTGGTCAGCACCTTAAAGCGGATGACGTTGATGTCGCTTTTCTGACTCCCGTTTGACCGCTGTGCAACCAGTCCGTTGGGCTGATTCAACGCGCAATTGAAGCAGTTGGTATCTCAACCGTTTCGATTACTTTGGTTCGGAACATTACTGAGCAGGTCAAGCCACCGCGCGCTCTTGTTGTGCCGTATCATTTCGGCTACCCACTTGGTGAACCGAACAACCCCGCACTGCACCATAGGATCATCGCAGCTGCGCTGTCCCTTTTACAGGATAGCCAACCACTTCCCATCCTTGAGACATTTACCCCTTAGCCGCTTTGACGGATTCGCTATGAATGAGTTGAGGAGAATCTCCTCCGAGTCTCCTACTTCAGTATAATCATTTTCTTCGCTGCCGAGTAACTTCCCGTGTGCAAATGATAGAAATACGTACCACTGGACACCCATTCTCCGGTATCACTCCGTCCATCCCAATATGCTGCTTTTTCTTGGGTGAGATATAATCCCGGTGGTTGAGATCCTAACTCAAGCGTCCGCACCCGTTGTCCTGCACTATTATAGATGACGACGGTAACATCGGTTTCTGTTGCCAGTTGATAGGGGATCCAAGTTTCAGGGTTGAACGGGTTGGGATAATTTTGCAGTAGGCGGGTCTGTTTCACAAGGCCAAGAGCGGTCAACAACTTCCCTTTCGGCTCGACTGCCAATGAATCGGTGTAGGTAAACCCGTCTATAAGCGTAACTTCCTCTCCGTTAGGATTCCTCAAGATAACATCCGTCGCCCTAGAGGTCGTTGTTGGCGGCGTCCTGACTATCATTTCTGTCAATGACATGTCGGTGATAGATGAAACAGCTATACCGCCAATCGTGACCTTGGTATCCCCGGTACTAGAACGAAACCCTGTTCCAGTGATAGTCACCAGCGTTCCACCTTCCATGGGACCCACGTTGGGGGTAATGCTGGTAATATCGAGAGGCGCATTGTAGGTAAATGCGTGTTCTTGTACAACTTGTTGACCATCGGGATTGACGACGCGAATTTCTTTGTGACCGGGAGTTGATGGCGGCGTCTCTAGGCGAATTTCGATTGGCGAGAAACTATCCAAATGTTCTATTTGAATTCCACCGATGATGACTGTGGCTCCTTCGAGGAAGTAATTCCCTCTGACTATTACCTCTGTGCCACCGTCGATAGGTCCTTTGTTTGGGTAAATCTCACGGATGACAGGGGGAGGAAATAGATCGTAGGTGTAGCCTTTCTCTAAAATCTGCTCCCTCCCATCCGGGTTAGTTACAGTGACAGCCACCGTTCCGTCAGAGCCGGGCGGGATAGTAAAATGAATCAACGTTGGTGTGACGATGGTATCAATCGCCGAATTATCCCCGATTTTTACTATCGCACCAGGAGCAAACGAACTGCCGGTTACAATGCCAGTCTCACCCCCCGCCTGATGCCCATTGGTTGGTGTCATTGCCAGCGTTATCAATGAGGTATTTGTATAAAGAAATTTCCACCTTTCAAGGGTCAAAGGGTCGCTATCTGGGAAATGAACCTCAATATCTGCTTCGCCGAGGACTCCCGGCGGTGTAAAACCTGTTATCAGTGTATTAGTCACCTCTATATCAGTCAATGACCTTCCACCAATCGTAACAGTTGTTCTAGGCGGAAAACCTCTGCCAAAAAATGTAATAGGTTCGCCACCTTCGACGTTGCCCTCTTGGGGGGAGACTGCTGTGATTTTAGCCAAGTAATAGATACCGTCCTCCGCCGTACCTGCGTAGAGCGCCAACCCGTGCGATAGGAGTGAACCAACAGAGCGTCCTTCCAAGCCGGTAGGCGACCAACTTCCTGATCGTAAATCAAAAACATAAACGCCATGTGTGTCGTGTAACCCAGCGAACAACTGATCGCCATGAACGACAAGTGTCAAGACATACGGTAGTGCATCTGACTGGTGATGATTACCAATTGGCAGCCCAGCCATTGGGTATTCCCAACTCCGTGTGGTTTCGTTCCATACTCCAACACCCTCATAGCCGCCAACGTACAGTCGCCCGTTGAGCGCCGCCCAGGCATGTACATGACCAGGAGCAAAACGAGGGAGGTTTTCCCATGTCTTGCCGTTGTCAGGTGAACGAAACATAGCACCGTTCGATACTGCACTCCAAAGATAGCCACCGAACTCCGTCATTGAGTGGATGCTGTTACCTCCCTGCCATTCTGTTGAGATGTCGTGCCACGTATCCCCACGATCCATTGATGTATAAGTGCCACTATGGTACATCACATTGATAATATTATTGTCAGTGATAAGAATGTGACGAACATTGCCATAATAGCGTTCTCCCGCATGTTCGTGAAGGCGTAATCCGTCTCGAATCGGTTTCCAAGTCACTCCAGCATCATCGGATCGGAACACCCCTTCGCCCCATACTCCCGCATAAATGGTATCCCCATCGACCGTCAGTGTGCTAACTGCGTGATCAAGTGAAGTCAGCGACCAGCTATTTCCCCCGTCTTCAGAAACGAAGACACCGCTTGAACTTCCAGCATAGAGGCGGGATTCGTGAATTGCAAGCGCGTTGACGTTTCCCATTGTTACCCCATTGTCGAGTTGTATCCAGTTGTTCACTCCCCACACGGATTTCAGACCCACAACCATTCCCACAACAATCACTGCAACAGTGGCTTTGATTAAACGTTGAGTTTGCATCGTTTTCCTCCATGTCTTTTGCGAAAAGTAATTTCAATTGCAGTGGCGGAAGGCAATTTTCATGCCGAATCACAACGCCTGTATAATCTATCGCAGCACAAGAACCTTACAAGTAAGCGTACTGATAGTGAACAGTAGTGTTCGTTTTTTGCACGATAACGGGCATTTCATTGTAACCCAGAAGGCAAACGGGCAAAGCGAAAACCTTAATACGCTTATCCTTAACTCCCTCCCCAAAGTTGTTGACAAAAGGAAGGCGAGATGTTATTATTGCCAACAGATGACCTATCTTGATACGATTGGCTCACCCCCAAAATAACGCGATTCAGAGGATTGTAAGTGAACCACTTCAAACTTTTCCTAGCGCTGTTATTGACCGTTGGAATTCTGACCGCTGTGCCTGTATCCGTTGATGCACGCCCACCCGATCCGGGATTGTATGATGCTATTCGGTCCGCGCGAAAATATATCAATCCCAAGTCGCATTATACCCCTAGCGAAATTGAGGAGTGTTTTACAGACACCTTCAATATCCTTGGTCAAAATTGGGATCACCTGCCAGCGATCTATCAACGCGAGTTTCAGGGGATTTTCCTTCGACCGGGACAGCCGGGTAGCCCCTACGGTTCTATCAATCTACCAAAGAAGTTTGACACAGCCCACTTTAGATTCCACTACACCACCGTCGGTCCGCATGCGCCACCGCTTGAAGACGTTAATCCCATGAATGGGGTGCCAGATTACGTTGATCTTTGTGCAGAGGCACACGAGCGGTCTTTCCATGTCGAAGTTAATCTGATGGGGTTCAAAAAGCCCTTGGATGATTTCTGGGTTGCGGAAAATGGGGGCAATCATAAATATGATGTGTACCTATTTGAGTTTCCGGCACTCGGTTTTACAACCACGGATTGGTACAATGGGCGGGTATTGCCGACCGTCACAACCTTTGGTCCCTATTTTGCGATCAATTCCCGTTTGCATGACTATTACGGCAAGTTAAGGGGCAACCGGTTCATTGAAACGACTACTGCACATGAATTTCTGCACGGGATTCAGTTTGCCTACAATGCCTTCATGCCGGGTTGGTTCATGGAGGCTTCGGCAACATGGATTGAGTCGAAGGTATACGATGGCGGGTTGAGCGAGGATCGCGACGATATCCCAGACCCTGATGAGATCGGTGAGAGCAATGCTTATGACGATTATCCCCAACAGCTTGGCATCTTTTTGGATCAGCCTGACATCGCTCTTGACAGCCGCGTCGGTTTGCACGAATATGCAGCTGTGATCTGGGTGTTTTACATGGCAGAACGGTTTGATGTCGATATTGTCCGGCAGATTTACGGTGTAGCAACAGAGGGGTCTTACCGTGAGTTCGGTAACTTTATGGAGGTCTTTACCAACCATGGCACAACCCTAGTTGAGGCGTTTAAGACATTCACCGAGTGGAACTACTTCACTCATAACCGTGATGACGGGAAGCACTATCTTAATGGACACCGCTTCCCGCCGGTCGTTATTCACCCACACGATGTGCACGACACCTACCCTGTCCGCGCTGATTGGGATTCAGAGGCGATGCCGGAACCGTTCTCATCACGCTATATTGTTTTTGAACCCACTCCCGGTGTTGTGATGGACGAATTCGCAATTAAGGTCGATGGCGCCGATATCGCTCCAATTGACACGAGTTTTCTCGACGTTACGGACCGAGCTGCGGTTCAGAACGAATTGAGGCGGCTCGATATTTTGGGCTTGCGCGGTTGGGGCGCAAAATTTATTGTTGAAAAATCGAATGGAACCCACGAAGTCCGAGAGGCGTTCACTTACCAACGTTCTCAGGAAGGACAGATCACCGTCAACGATTTCGGGGGCGACATTCGGAAAATCACGCTTATCTTAATAAATGTGCGTCCAGATATTGAACGAGTCGTTATCCCCGGTGGGGCTTTTGGTGGTGCTGTGAGTTATATGGCAGGTCCTCCACCTGCCGGTGCCCTTTCGACGCCCACTCTTTCACAAGAGAGCGACAGCAGCGTGCGTATACAGTGGCAGCTCGAAGATTTAACGGATATTCGTGAGGTAGTCATCGTCCGCAAGCGATATACATCGTTGGTTGAAACCGATGATCCGCGGCCATTCCAGACCGCTGCGGAGGTGCTGAACGCCGCAGATCGAAATGAAGATGGCATCCCCGATAGTGACATCAACATTGTCGGACGGGTCAACGCAACCGATACGTACTTTGAAGATGCAACGATATTTCAAGATATCGATGTGGACAGCACCCGTTTCGATCCAGTGAACACCCGCTACTATTATGCTGTTGTGCCTGTCAATGCGATTGGCATCATGGGCACTCCGAGTATTGACCCAGACGGTATTACTCCTATCTTTAATCCGTTGGATATCCCCGCTGCGCCAATGCGGACTCAGCTGCTACAGAGTTACCCGAATCCATTCAACCCGGATGTTTGGATCCCTTACGAATTAGGGGAGGATTCGACTGTATCGGTTGAAATCTACGATATTTCAGGACAATTGGTACGAACATTGCACGTCGGTATGAAAAAGCGTGGGCAGTACATTACTAAAGATAAAGCGGTTTATTGGGATGGACGTACTCAATTGGGGGAGCGGGCAACCAGCGGTGTCTACTTCTATGTACTGAAAGCTAGCGATTACATCTCGATGCGAAAGATGGCAATTCTGAAATAGAGACATAAAACGTAATTGTGTCTCTTCACACTAGGGAGTTTGTTTAAGGTGATAAAGAGTATAATTATTGTATCTATTTTTTCGCTCGCACTACTGTCTATCCTCGGTTGTGGTGAGGAGGGGTTGATCGACCCACACGGCGAGACAGAATTTTCGCCCTCTTTCAGCGCGGGATTTCAAGCCTCTGAGTTCCCCACAAACAACGGCTCCGCTTGGACCTACCTCAGTGTGGGGTCCTGGTTGTATAACCCGGGGCAGGGAGAAACTATTGCGGACATACTAGAGGAGACTTTTACAATTAGGGTTGAAGGTACGCGAGATATTAACGGGTTCACTAACCGTCAGGCGACCGTCAGTGAAGTCAAAGCGATCGTTCTCGCTGAGCGTACCATTTTCAACGCCCAGGGACAGGAAGAAAGAGTTATGCAAGGAGAGGAGAGAATTTTCCGAGAACCAGTCAATCATCTTTCCGCAAATGCGCTCTATTTTCGCCTTGATGCCGATTTTCTGGAGGTCGATTTGCCGCTATTTGCAACCTATTTTTCACGAACACCACAAGCCTATACCGAATCAGCGTTTGATGTTTTCGTTGGCTTTGCTGATAATCCTGTGCTACATCAGAAACATTTCCCGCCGCGCCTTCTCTGGGATTTTCCCTTGCAGATCGGAAAAGAGTGGACTGTCTTTGACACCCAAACGTTGCCTCCGCGTCAGGTGGTCCGCCGTGTTATTGATGCACCTGTCTCGGTAACAGTGCCCGCTGGGAGTTACAATAACGCTTACTTGGTTGAAGAGGAAATTATCGGTTTGTCGGGACCATCTGGGTTGCAAGGATACAAACCCGCAAAGTATTGGGTGGTTCCGAATGTCGGCGTTGTCAGATATCAGTATACCTCTCCTGACTGGGCATTAAGGGCTCAACTAGGCATTTCCTTGGGTCTTTCTAGGGCTAGGGATTTTGAATTGATTCATTTTGAACTCCCCGACGACCACTCACGTTAATCTACATTTATCCATCATGTTGCCATTACAATTTATTAAAAAGAAGATTAAGCAATTATTCTATGCCCTGTATCAAAAACGCCTTGAGCGGGAGGCGAGCCAGTGGCAGATCCCTTATCATATCGGAATTATCTTGGATGGGAACCGTCGGTACGCGAAAACGGAAGGCTTTTTTGACGCTGCGAAACGGCAGTACGGACACTCCGAAGGTGGGGATAAGCTAGAGGAGGTGCTCCATTGGTGCGACGAACTAGGCGTCAAGATTGTATCAATCTGGATCTGCTCTCTTGATAACTTTGTCAATCGTAAAGAGGAGGAAGTGGAGGAAATATTCAACGTCATTGAGACAAAGATGCGATCCCTCCTCACCATCGAAGGACTCCACACCAATCAAATTAAGGTGCGCCCCATGGGAGAACTTAAGCTACTGCCACTTAGTCTGCAAGAAGCTATTCGCGATGTGGAGGAGGCGACAAAGAACTACGATAAATTTATCCTCAACGTCGCTGTGGCTTATGGTGGACGCGAGGAAATCGTTGAAGCGTTCCGTCGTTACCTAAAATCGGAATTGGCGGAGGGTAAAGTGCCGGACGAAATAGCGGCAGAGCTGAACGCGGATAAGATTGCCTCACACCTCTACACCTCCAATCTACCGGACCCAGATCTGATTATCCGCACCAGCGGCGAGATTCGGCTCAGTGGCTTTATGCTCTGGCAGAGTGCTTATTCGGAATACTACTTCTGCGATACCTATTGGCCCGGCTTCAGAAAGATTGATTTCCTCCGAGCAATCCGTGACTACAGCCATCGGGAACGGCGGTTCGGAAGATAGGAGGTACATGCCGTCCTATTGAAAGTACTACCGGCGGTGTGCAATTTCGATGAGTGTTTCACCGACAATTTTGTATCTGTGAGAATCCAACCGCTCAACATCTGATCTTTGCGCTTTCGCATCAACCGCTTTTTCCTCCAGCAGCTCTGTGATAAATTCGTAAGGCGGATCAATAGTAAACGGCTCAATTTCCCCAATTTTCTCCATTGCTGTCTTTCCTCCTGCCTGCAAGAGTTCCCTCGCCTTAGCGGGTGCGAGCGACAACGCACTTGTTTGCGAGAGTCCCTTCTTCGTCACAACCGACACGATATTCGGCACATACTGCTGCGTTTCAGCGATGGCGGTATCGTCCCCACTGATGAATACTGTTGGAATGCCGAACGAGCCTGCCATTGCGGCGTTAAACCCAATCTCCCCTATCAATTCCCCGTTAAGCCAGCAGTTGGCAATTGCACGTGAACTCCAACTATGGCAGAGGACACCGCGTTCTGTGTTGCCCATTGAGTGGTGCCCGTAGAGAAAGAACGCATCGAACGATTCATCCAATCCCCAAGGTGCCGAAATTGGACGACCGATGATCATCTGCGCCTCCGCGTGCATCAGCTCATAGTCGATCCCTCCCGGACCATGACCATCTAAAAACCACACCTCCTCTGCCCCGCCTTCTAATACGCCGTCGATGAGTGCATTCACCTCTAAGGTGGCGAGTCGTTTCGCTTGATCATAGTACTTTGCATCGCTATAGGTCTGAAGATTAAAATCAACGACACCAGCGGTGCCCTCCAAGTCACCGAGTATGAATATTCGCATCTCACCCTCCTTTTGATCTCAGAAATTGCTTGACAACTGACCATATCTGTTTCATAATAAACTCGCGAAACGCCTACGAAGAAAACTTGGCGATTACAAGCCTGTAGGGCGTTACGGTGGATTCGTAATTGGCTATTATACCTTTGTTCGTTGATTTGTCAATCTTTTCGCTGGACCTTATAGGGACGTTTAGTTCTCCTGTAGGTGCTTGCATCCCGATTTATCGGGGAGGGATCTCCGAATCCCGACACTTCACTAAATGACCCTATGGACTTGAAAAGCAACTGTTCAGAGCTAATTCGCAAACTGTATGATGGAGGATAGATATGGGTTTCAAACTTGGTTATAGCACGTTACGTTGGCAAACGCCTGATCTCGAACCGCTTCTCGTCGAACTCAAGGAAGCCGGGTGGGATGGATGGGAGATGCGCCAGTCCTTTGATTGGGTGGGAACGCCGAAGCGGGTCCGACAGATCTGCGATAATGTCGGTATGCCTGTTGTCGTTGTCACCGCACGAGGACTGCCGATTGACAAGGATTGGGAGCAGATGGAGATGAACAAACGACGGATGGACTTCGCTGCCGAAGTCGGTGCGGATTGTTTCATGTTCATGGGAGCGGGCAAACCGCAAGACCGTCCTGTCAATGACGACGATATTGCTGCGCTAGCAGATGTTTCAGAGGAATGGGCGGAATACGCCGGACAGTACGACCTAGAGGTGTGTTACCACATCCATACCAACACAACAATCGACTCGATTGAGGATTGGGCGAAATATATGAGCCTGCTCAGAAAGTGCAAGTTGTGCATCGACGTTTCACACTCTGCGCTGTGGGGGTATGACCCTGTCGAATCGATAAAACGCTACAAAGATCAGCTAATCTACGTTCACCTCCAAGACTATGCGAGCTACTCCGGCGGCGAGGGTGAGTCTTACGATGTGAATTGGGTTGATGTCGGCAGTGGGACGGTGATGGACTTTCCCAAAATTATGACAACCTTGGAAGAGATCGGATATGATCGCTGGGTGACCGCCTGTCCCGGTCAAATCGAAGACCGATCGGATCAAGATCGGATGAAAGTCAATCGGGAATATCTCCAGCAGCTGGGGTATTAGGCATAAATGTAAGGATATCGGGCTACGCGGAGGCGTTGGAAGCCATGTAGCCCGATATATCTATATTGTCATAGTCTATATATTGAAAATCCATCGGTTTTCCCGTAGGTAGAGCATTTCCCCGCCCGTCAAATGCTCTACCTTTTGTCCCTGCCTATACCCTAGCCCGCTCATTGGTCCAATCCTGTCTGCTCCTTCAGTGGCGACAGTGTGTGCAATTATCTCAACGGTTTGCGGGGACTGTTTCAACTTATGTGTCTTACGTTTCACGTCCCGATTTATCGAAGATCCTCGCTTCGCGGGACATCACGTTTCACGTCGAAGAGGTGAGAAACCGTGTCACTAGTTATGGGAATTGACCTCGGCACCTCAAATGCCAAAACGGTTTTGATGGACGAAGCAGGTCATATCGTTGCAATGGCGAGCGCGGACTATCCGTTGTTGACGCCGCACCCCGGTTGGGCGGAGCAGAATCCCGACGATTGGTGGAACGCGTTGTGCGACACAAGCCGTCAAGTGCTCGCAGAACTCAAGACACGGCATCCCGCCTATTCGATCCACGACATAAAAGGTGTGTCGCTTTCGGGACAAATGAACAGCGCGATGCTCGTGGATGCCCAAGGGGTTCCAATCCGCCGCGCGATTGCTTGGTTGGATGGGCGTTCAAAGCGGGAGTGCGACGAAGCGAACCAACGGGCTGGCGACCTGTTTCGCAAGCGGGTACTACAGGTGCTTAACCCCGTCAACACGTTGGGAAAGATTCTCTGGCTACGCGAGAATGAGCCGGACCTTTATAACGATGCCCGTTATGCCCTCATTCAGAAGGATTGGATAGGGTTCCGACTGACAGGCAGCTTTGTATCGGACGTTTCGGATGCCTCGATATCGGCGGCTGGAGACATCTACACGCGGGATTGGAGCGGTGAAATCTTAGATGCTCTGGAAGTTCGCCGCGATCTTTTCCCGCCCGTCGTCGAATCCTCTATGGTGGTTGGCGAAATCACGGCAGCTGCCTCCGAAGAAACAGGACTAGCAGCGGGAACGCCTGTATGTGCCGGTGCGGGCGATATGGCGTGTATGGCAGTGGGCGGTGGTGTCATCAAACCGGGAATCGCCAATGTTGGAATCGGTACAGCGGGGCACGCTTTGGCTTTTGCCGAGAGGGTCAGCGATGAAGGGTACAATCAGCTTTGGCCCATCTGTCACGCGGTGCCGGGAAAATACATTTGGCTTGGCTGCACATATACCGGCGGGCGGAGCCTAGCGTGGGCGCGTGACCAGTTTGGGGGACGCTTTGAGGACTTGACGGCACACGCTGAAGGCGCCCCTGTCGGCAGTGATGGACTATTTTTCATGCCTTGGTTTCAGGGGGCAGCAACGCCGAATCCCGATCCCCACGCACGTGCCGGTTGGATTGGTCTGACGTTGCACCACACAAAGGGGCACATGATTCGGGGGTTGATGGAGGGTGTAGCTTTTGACCTGCGGCACTCGCTCGAATGCTTCAAACGGTTGGGCTCCCCGATCGACGAACTCCGCATCGGTGAAGGCGGGGCAAAATCTGAACTCTGGCGTGCGATTCAAGCCGATGTTTTCGGTCAAGATGTGCGGATAATGGAGACACGAGAGGTTTCCGCTGTCGGCGCGGCGATAATTGCGGGAATTGGCGTTGGCGTGTTTTCGGACTTTGAGTCTGCATGTGAAAAGGCAATTGTGTTGGGCGAGACAGTCAGGTGTGATGCGGATCGGGTGCAACAGTATGAGGCGTACTATCAGCGATATTGTGAATTGTATCCGATACTCAAGGACTGGTTTCGTGAGTAACAACCTTTCAAAGGGCGTTTAGCCTTTTCAGATTTCCGATGTAGAATAACCCCAGTTGCTCGTTATATGTGGCGGAATAAGATCGATTCCTATACCCTATAGGTTGGGCGTCCGCGGTCATGCTAGGTTTCGGCTCGGATGGATACTCTCGGACTTGCCCGACCCATAGCCCCAGCGGGGCGGCATGTTTATAGAACATCAGCAAACCAATTCTCCCAAGCCCCAGCGGGGCGACATGTATTCCATAGGATTGATGAGCGATATTTTTATAGAAAGGCTGAATACGGAAACAATCCCTAAGCGGATTAAACAACCCTAAATCGATAAACCTTAAGGAAGAGGAGACACCACATCATGAAGATTACCCAGATCGAAGCGATACCGGTCAAGGTTCCGTATCATGAGGGCATCACCGAAATGATGGTTGAACGGAATCTGTACCAAGGGAACACCGTCTATAAGGTCGACACCGACGCGGGAATCGTTGGTATCGGTGAGGCTGAGGGCCAGCCCAACGAGGGACTTCAGCAGTACGTTGGCAGAGATCCGTTTGAATTCATGAATGGATTGGCACCGACACCGTTGCAGCAGGCTACCTATGACATCATGGGAAAGGCACTCGGCGTGCCGGTCCATCAGCTAGTGGGCGATAAGGTTCAAGATAAGGTGGCGATTGGATACTGGTCGATCGATATGCCACCCGCAGAGTGGGCAGAGGAAGCCAAACGCGCCTATTCGCTCGGATATCGGCTCCACAAAATCAAAGCGCGTCCTTGGCATGATATCATCGAGCAGGTACAAGCAATCACTGAGGTCGTTCCGTCCGATTACAAGCTGCGAATTGATCCCAACGACTCTTTTGAGACGCCGGCGAAGTCTATTGAGGTTGCGAAAGAACTCCGGGATTACAATATTGAGGCGTTTGAATCACCCATTCCCCAGGGCGATATTGACGGCTACTTAGAAATTCGACGCGGCTGTGATATGCCGATCACGATACACTTCGGCAACCCCGATCCTGTTGAAGCAATCAAGGCGGGCATGAACGACTCCTTCATCATCGCGTACCCGGATTCGCGGGCTGCTAACGCAAAGCGTGAAGCGGCGATTTCTGAATCTGCGCATTTACCGCTCTGGATTCAGATTGTCGGGATGGGAATAACGACCACCTATCTAATCCATCTCGCTGCCACGATGCCCAACGCTACGATGTCATCAATTACGCTTAATTGCCTACGGGCGTTTGATATCGTTACGCCAGCAGTCAAGATGGAGAACGGTTATGCAACCGTACCCGATGCACCGGGGTTGGGAATTGAACTCGATGAAGATCTTCTAGATAACTCTCGGATATAAATTGTTATGTCGTGTTGTAATAACGCCTCATGATGGGAAGTTGTGCAGCAAAAACCGATCTAGTTCATTAGTTCACCCGTTCATTAATGAACCAATGTGCTAATGGACCAACGTGCTGATGGACCAATGATTCTCACCTTTCACACATCACGTTTCACGCATCACGTTTCATGGGTCATACTGTTTATTCTCAGTCTGCTGGTTCTTGGCTGTGGCGGAGGGGTTAAACTGATTAATCTGCCTCAAAGCAGCGCCGCACTTAATCTGTCACAAGAACAACAGGAGAATATTGAGCCCAAGATTGCACTCATCCGCGACATCATTGAGGATTACGAGTTTGAACGAGACGAAGTAGAAGCTGAATATCGCCTTTACTATACCCGTGCTAACTTGGCTCCGATGAGCCGATATGAAGGAGGCCGGGGCAGTAGGGTCCGGCTTGAATGGCATGAACTGAGAATGAAGCTCAGAAGTTTTGTCGCGCAGCGGCGGGAATATGCCAGAGAGATCTCTGGACTCATTGCTGAAATCAAAGCCGATCTGACCCCTGACCAGCGTGTTGCGTTTGAAGATATAGAGCTGCCAGAACTCCGGCTACCGGAGGTACTCAGAAGACGTTTTCAGGACGACTACGGAATGCGAATGAGAGGGGTGCCATTTGAGTTCTGAAGCAGCACCCACCTAAAAAGGAGATGTTTCAAGAGATGAAACTTTCACTCTCGGTCCGGGTGGCAGAAGCGCCCGGATCCAAAGAAGAGACCATCCGATCTTTCGACGAAATTGCTGCGCTCGCCGATCAGCTCGGTTATAGTGCTGTCTGCATGAGGGCGTCGCAAGCGGGGATACAGACACCACTCCAGCAGATCACCGCTATCCGCCAAAAAACCCGCCAACTCAATCTCGCTGTGTCAATGGTTACCGGAGATTTCCCGATTCCAATCAACAACGACCAAGGTCCCGATGCCCTGCGGAATATCACGCCTTATCTAGATCTGACCGACCTGTTGGGTGCCAATCTGATTCGGATCGCGATGAAAAAGGAGGAGGATATCATCTGGGCGAAACGAGCGTCCGACGAAGCCCGCGAGCGAGGTATCCGGTTGGCGCATCAGTCGCATACGCGCAGTCTGTTTGAAACGGTAGATGGCTCCGTTGATATCCTCAAGCGGGTGGGAAGAAACAACTTTGGCATCATCTACGAGCCAGCAAATCTAGACCTCTGTGGACAAGATTACGGTCCTGAAACGCTCAAGCGGTTTTCACCTTATCTGTTTAACGTTTACCTCCAGAACCATATCCGGCGTCCCGATGGACAGACACATCTTGAGACGTGGATCCGCGGGGATGTTCCACATGATCCGATTCGTTTGCAGGATGCGGGCGGGATCGACTTTTCAGATGTGTTTGAAGGATTGGCAGAGATTGGTTACAACGGCTATGTGACGGTGCATCAGGCATTCACCGAAATCATGGAACCAGAGGCTGCCGCACAGCAGAGCTATGATTATTTAACGCAGCTTGCAGATTTCGAGGTAAGAGCGACGAATTAAACCTATTTCTCTTCTTTACGCCTTAATAGACTGGAGTGAACCTATGACCGATTTTTCCAAATTTATTCGGGAGGTTCCCGATTTTCCGCAGCCGGGAATCCTTTTCAAAGATATTACCCCGCTGCTCCAAAATCCAGGTGCTTTCCGCGATGCAGTGGATGCAATGGCAGCCCACTATGAACCGAAAAATATTGATGTGGTGGTAGGAATAGATGCACGCGGTTTTATTTTCGGTAGTGCGCTTGCTTATCGGTTGGGCATCGGCTTTGTTCCCGTCCGCAAAAGCGGAAAACTTCCCTATCGTACACATGAAGCTAGTTATGAACTGGAGTATGGGGTTGATACCCTCGCAATTCATCAGGACGCCTGTTCTTCGGGAAGTCGTGTCCTTATTTGTGACGATGTGATTGCAACGGGCGGGACAATTGCTGCGTCGATTGATCTCGTCGAGAAACTTGGCAGCGAAGTTGCCGGAATTGCAGTCCTCATCGAACTTACTTTCCTCAATGGTCGCGAAAAATTCCCGGATCAAGATATTTTTTCTCTCATTGAATTTTGACCCCTTGATATGCTATACTATCCCGTTGTTGTTAGCCGAGCTGCGCCTGTAGCTCAGGGGATAGAGCAGGGGCTTCCTAAGCCTCGTGTCGGGGGTTCGAATCCTCCCAGGCGCACCATTTTTTATTCCTAGGAGAAATGAATGTACAGCGTTAGTGTGTGGAAATTAATTTTAATCATTGTGGTACTCGTATTTTCAGCATTGTACCTCATCCCGACCCCGGAGGATTTTTACAATCCCCTATACGGAAATCTCTCCCTCTGGATGCAGGAGAGACTCCCCAAATTTGAAGCGACCGACGAAAATTCGTTAAAGGTAAGCCTGCAAGGGGTCGAATACCCGGAGGGCATCAACTTGCAGGATGCAACAACGGAACTCAAGGAGATCTTGGCGAGAAGGTTGGAGGCTAACGGATTTGAGGAGGCGGTGGATTATCAATTTGATACAACGGAGGAAAGAGATTTCCTTGTCAGTTTCTTATCCCCAAAGAGCAAAGCCGATCTTGAAGGGATTTTGGAAAACCTACATCTGTATGGAAGTATCCCGACTATCGTTCGTCGCTTGATACCGGACAATCGCTTAAAGCTCGGTCTCGATCTCAGAGGCGGCGTTCACCTCGTCCTTGAAGTCGATCTTGAGGAGTCAAAAGTCGAACTACTTAAGGGACGTGCTGACTCAATACCTGAGCGATTGCGAACAGATAAGATTCATTGCAGGGAAGCGGAACCGGTCTTAGAGGAGAATGCGTTGAACGTCGTTGTGGGTATCCCGAAACGGCTTTCGGACCCAACCGAACAGGCAGAATATCTGAAAAGGGCACAGGAGAATCTTCAGGATTTGGAGTTCTTCGACGATCCCCAAGAAGTTGATAGAACTGACACGGAGGTGATCTATCAGATTCGCTTGGATGAATCTGGCTTGGAGGAGTATAGCGAACAAGCAATCGACCAAGTTATGGTGGTGCTACGAAACCGCATTGATGCGTTTGGCGTTGCTGAACCGTCGATTCGACGCGAAGCCAATCGTCCTCGAATCATCGTGGAATTGCCCGGCGCAAAGGATTCGTCAAAACCGCTCCAGATTGTCAAAACGATGGGACGACTGGAATTTAAGTTGGTAGAAAAGAGTCCCACCGGTGCAGTTGCTTGGACTGGATCGGCGGATACCCCACCGCCTGACGATATTCCCGAAGGCACCGAGATTCGATACCATAACGACGATGGGACCTCCCTAGCAAATAGCTGGTATGTTGTACAAAGTCCGGTTTTACTAAGCGGCGATCGGATTAAGAATGCGCGCGAAACCCAGGGAAATACCACCTTCGAGATCGTTGTGTCTATGGGTTTTGATTCCCAAGGTACCCGGCAATTTGGGCAACTGACCACCAACCACGTTGGTGAACTCTTAGCCATTCTGCTTGATGGCAAGATCCAATCTGCCCCGCGAATTAACGAGCCTATTCTCGGCGGAAATGCTCAAATCTCTGGGGACTTTACCTTTGAGGAAGCCCAATATCTAGCGAATATCCTCAAGGCGGGGGCGTTTCCCGTCGGCGTAAAAATCGCCGAGGAGCGAACGGTAGGTCCAACCCTTGGTCAAGAGGCAATTGACGACGGTGTTCGCGCCGCAGTTATTGGCATGGGAGTCGTTCTGATTTTCATGTTAATCTATTACCGATTTTCGGGTATCGTTGCGATTATTGCGCTAGCATTTAATATGCTGATTATTCTGGGTGCACTTGCCGGGTTTGGTGCGGCTTTGACGCTGCCCGGACTTGCAGGGCTTGTCTTGACCATCGGCATGGCGGTTGATGCAAATGTGCTTATTTTTGAACGTATCCGTGAGGAGTTACGCACCGGCAAAACTGTATGGTCTGCAATTCAGACCGGCTACCAAAAAGCCTTCTGGACAATCCTTGATGCCAACGTAACGACGCTAGCTGTTGCAGCGGTACTCTACCATTTCGGGACAGGTCCCATCAAGGGGTTTGCTGTTACATTGGGAGTCGGTATCTTTGCCAGCATGTTTACCGCCATTGTTGTCACACGAGAGATTTACGGCTGGGTGCTTGGCGGTCGAAATGTCGAGAGGCTCAGTATCGGACGCGAGGTTATCAGAAACACAACCATCAGTTTTCTTAGCAGAAGTCGAATGGGATTTGTTGTTTCCTCAATCCTCATTATTATCGGTCTAGTTTCGCTCGTTCTCCATAACGGTCCAAATTTCGGGATTGATTTTCGGGGCGGTGTCAAGACCTACGCCAAATTTAACCGAGCGGTCACCCAACCAGAACTTTCCGCGAAACTAACGGAACTGGGCTACGAGCGCTCCAAGATCCAAGTGGATGCAGCGAAGCAGGAAGCCTCAATTGACATCGGCTATAGCAAGGAGTTTGAAAGCCAGAGAGTCGTTGTGCCGTTGATCGCTGATCCTGGGGATGCAACTGCGAGGAGCGTTCAAGTGAGTGCCACACAAGAGAGAGTGCGTTTCCAACCCGGAGATGCGATTCAGTTAATCGACGGAGAGCATCGGTTGAGGAATGAGATTAGTGAAGTTATAGAGGGCGAGGGCACCGTTACCTTTGCACTCGTGGACGAAATTGGAGCCGATCTGACGCAAGCAGCGCAGATACAGGTACAAGCGAGTGTCGGGCAGATCCTCACCGGTGCGTTGTTACAAGGAGATGGCGACTGGAAAGCAGTGCCGCGGGCTGTGAGCGTGAATGAGGTTGGACCCAGTGTCGGCAAAGACCTTAAATGGGCGGCGCTATGGTCTGTCATCTGGTCGATTGTAATTCTGCTTTTCTATATCTCTTGGCGCTTCGAATTTCGTTTCGCTATCGGTGCGATCGCTGCGTTGATTCACGATGTGTTGATTACACTTGGCGTCTTTTCAGTGTTAGTCAAGGAAATTAACCTGCCGACAGTTGCGGCATTTCTCACAATTATCGGTTACTCCTTGAACGATACGATTGTGGTATTCGATCGTATTCGTGAGAATAGCACACTGCTCAAAGGCACCGACTTCGCTGAAGTTATCAACAGAAGCATCAATCAATCCTTGAGTCGTACAGTGGTGACCTCGTTGACAACGCTCTTTGTTGTTCTCGTTATTTTCCTCCAAACGGCTGCGGGTCAAGAGATTAACACCTTTGCATTGGCGTTGATTGTGGGTGTCATTGTTGGAACGTATTCATCGGTTTTCATCGCCAGTCCAATCATATATCTCTGGCATTTAAGGAGACGAAATATAGAGGTTCAAGAAGTTCAGGAAAGCACTGCATAGTGGTTGATGTAGCCATAAATGGTTGCCCGGAGAAATCTCTCGCCGGGTTCGTGCTCATATTTTTAACCTTTGATACGAGTTGGTGAGGATATTGGGTTCATTAGTACATTAGTTCAAGAGTTCATTAATGTACTAATGAACCAATGCACCAATGAACCAATTTCGTCGTTCGGGCGTAGTGGCAGAGACATTTCCCTGATACCGCCACGGGAATCTAACGACAAACGTCCTTTCGCTTAAAATCTCCCCTGTCAAATCGTATGAACGTCACCTGGTGGTTGATTCCAAGTGGACTCATTCTGATTCTTGCCGTTGGCATTCTGGTGGTCGCGGCTCGGCGGCGGGGATACCCGCGTGCCCAAAGGCTTAATACTGAATCTCCTAAGCCGGCACATCCCCTCACCCGTGAATTAGTCCATGAAATCCGCAATCCGCTCAATAGCGTTAACCTCAACCTCCAAATTTTAGAAGAAGACCTATCCGCTGAGAACGCGAATTCCTCCAGCGATTTGCAGAAGCGTGTCCAGCGTATACGTAGGGAAGTGGAACGGCTTGATCGAATATTGACCGATTTTCGTCGTTATGCGAATCTGCCACCGTTGACGTTTGAAAGCTGTGATATCGCTGTGCTTATCGAAGAAGTTTTGGACTTCGATGAACCGGAGGCACAGAAGCAAAATGTTGAGGTCAAGCGTGAGATTGAAGTACTGCCTCTCGTTCAACTCGATCAATCACAGTTCAAGCAGGCATTGCTTAATTTGATTATCAACGGCGTTCAGGCGATGGAGGATGGTGGTACTCTCACGGTTCGTGCAAAGCCGTTAGATGAGGGCGTACATATTGAGGTGGAAGATACAGGTCTAGGTATCGATCCGGAGCAGTTTGACAAAATCTTTGATCTGTTCATCTCCACAAAAGAGGAGGGGACCGGCGTCGGTCTCACAATCGTAAAACAGATTATCGAGGGACATGGTGGGCGTGTAAATGTGGAGAGTAATCCCGATCAAGGTACAAAATTCTCCATTGTGCTGCCTACACTAAAGTAGTAAGCACATTGCTTTGAATCCCGATTCATCGGGGCGCCGTGTGCCGTAACTCCGCAATTGTACTAATGAACCAATGAACCGACACGTCAGGTGATGAGATGATTCCAAAAATCCTTGTTGTAGACGATGATCAGGCAAGCGTCGAGGCAGCCATCGAAGTACTTGAACGCGAAGGCTACGCCCTATTTGCAGCATCGGGTGGACGCAAGGCACTGGAAATCTTAGCTGCTGAAAACATTGATGTCGTCATCACGGATGAAAAGATGCCCGACCTGAGTGGGATAGATCTGCTCAAGCATATAAAAGATAACTATCCTTACACACAGGTCATCATCTTAACGGGCTACGGCTCAATAGACAGCGCGGTCGAAGCTACGAGAGCAGGCGCGGATGGCTACCTCGAAAAGCCGATACAGATTAACATCTTGCGCCAAACAGCGAAAAACGCGCTCGAAAAACGGTCGCTCTTCCTCCAAAACGTCAACCTGCGAGAACAGCTTGATGACAAGTTTGGGTTTGCGAACATTATCGGCACCTCTAAACCGATGCTAGAGGTTTTCCGGATGATTCGGCTTGTTGCCCCGACCAATGCAACAGTCCTCATCCGCGGCGAAAGTGGTGTTGGGAAGGAACTGATTGCGAACGCAATCCACAACCATAGCCGCCGAAAAGACAAACCGTATCGGACAATTAACTGTGGTGCACTTTACCGTGAGCTACTTGAGAGCGAACTATTTGGTCATGAACGCGGTGCTTTCACCGGGGCGACGACCCGCAAACTAGGAGTGTTTGAGCAGACTAGCGGGGGAACGCTGCTGTTGGACGAAGTTGGGGAAATGGGGATTGAAACACAGGTGAAATTCCTCCGTGTCTTAGAAGGACAGGAATTCACGCGTCTCGGCGGGGATAAACCGATCAAAACCGATGTCCGTATCATTGCTGCGACCAACTCAGACCTCGAAGAAGCGGTGAAAAACGGAAAATTCCGCAACGACCTCTATCACCGTATCAACCGCTTTCCGATTCGGGTGCCACCATTAAGGGAGCGGCGAGAGGATATCCCCCTACTGGTCAGTGCGTTCATCAAAGAGTTCAGCAAAGAACATGACCGGCCCATCTCAGATATCACCCCCCAAGCCATGGATTACCTGAAAAATGCTGCTTGGGATGGAAACATCCGTGAGTTACGCAACGTCATCGAAACCGCCATCATCTTAGCGAGGACGGAAACCCTTGATCTCGGCGATTTCTCCTCCGATTTTCAAACAAGTTTCACAGATTCGGAGGTGATTTCCGATCCCGATATTCAAATGGGGATTCCTGTGGGCATTGATACCCCGGAGGATCAGGAAGATTTAATTGATGCGGACGATGAAAAGGTCGGAAGGGTTGGAATGACAATGGAAGAGATCGAAAAAGAGGCTATCAGCAAGACGTTGGCGGAAACCGGCAATAACAAGAAACGAGCGGCGGAAATTCTCGGAATCGGTTTGCGGACGCTGTATCGCAAATTAGAATCTTACGGCTGGCTGAACAAAAACGATCAAGAGAAAGAACTACGCGATTAGGAACATTTACTTCTTCTGTAGGAGGGATCTCCGAATCCCGACTCCTCACTAAACAACCCTACTGCGTGAAAGATTCACCCCAAGCGTGAAACGTGATGCGTGGAATGAACCAATGAACTAATAAACTAAATCGAGTAGGTCGAGATTCATATCTCGACGCTTAATCGCTCTCCTGATTGTGATGGGCGAGGTGAGTAATGTGGTTCTGAGTGAGTGTATCCAGCCGATCTTCTATCAGATTAAGTCGCTCATTGATGCGATTATCGAGTCGTGTGATTCGATTATCAAGTCGCGTGATTCGATTGTCCACCTGCTTGACAGAGAATAAGATATACACCTGTGCAAAGCCGAAGATAGCAACAATCAACGTGACGAGAACTGTCAAGAGTGTTTGATGATTTTCCCACTTCATAACTCAATCTCCTGTAATTAAGTATTGTTACATCATATGTTGAAACGACATATATTATACACCAAAACGACATACATCTCAACCCACAATTACAGCGCAGCTAGGGTCATTTAGTTTTACCGTAGGAGGGATTTCCAAATCCCGACCCTTCACTGTGGGAGCGACTTCCTAGTCGCGATTGATCCCATAGAACTGACAGAAAGCCGAAAACTGAATAGCCCTAACAGCGCAGCAAAGGAGATGCTACATGGCTTTAACGACCGATCAGAAAGCGTTCTTTCAGGAATATGGCTACCTGCCCTATACGCGGGTTGTGTCTGACGAAGAATTGGAAGCCCTCCGTCGGCGGAGCGAGGACATCATTGAGGGACGTGTGACCCACGTGCCGTCCCGCTACATCCAGCAGGAGGCAGCGTTCCGTGATGGTGAGAATACTACCGAGCCCCGTCTTGACACCGTCCGCAAGATGACGCAACTCTGCTACTTTGACGACCTTTTCCAAGCGGTTGCCAAGAAACCTGAGATTGTGGATGT
This sequence comes from Candidatus Poribacteria bacterium, assembly GCA_003635265.1. Lineage (GTDB taxonomy): Bacteria > Poribacteria > WGA-4E > WGA-4E > PCPOR2b > PCPOR2b. The sequence continues at coordinate 90,016 of PYIZ01000043.1, read as the reverse complement.
CATTGAAGATCTCATGGGTCCCAACATCAAGCTCTACACCGACCAACTGATGATGAAACCCCGCTACAACGGGACCGTGACCGACTGGCACCAAGACTCACCCGCGTGGCCCTTCTTTGTCCCGCAAGACCACGTAACCTGTTGGGTCGCCTTAGATGATGCCACCGTCGAAAACGGCTGTATGACCGTCATCCCCGGCAGCCACAAATGGGGACCCGTCACCCGCGAATACAAACAGCGATTCATCGACGATCCCGAGATCGCCAAGCCGACACCTGTGGAGTTGAAGGCGGGACACTGCATGTTCCACCACGGTCTGAACTTTCACCGTACCGGGGCGAACCCAACACCGAACCGACGTCGTGGGTTAGCGTTGCACTATCTCCACGCCGAGACAAAATACCTCGGCATTGAGGATGAGGAGGCACGTCTCGGAACCGAGTGCGGGAAGCCGCGAGGAGAGTTTCGTTTCATGCGCATCCGAGGAAAAGAATTTCCGGGACGAGTCTGAACCGTTCAGCTAGTCATAGACACTATCAAGATACTAGAGATGAACGCAGAAGAGATTTATGAGAAACGCAGATTTGTCTGAGTGAACGTTGAGAATGTCTTCCCCGAGAGATCCTGCAGGGAACGCAGATCTGTGTTCCCTACTAGGTTTCAATCTTGTTATCAATCTGTCTTTCCATTTTATCCATTTCCACCTCACAAATAAACATCGTTCGGATACTCCCATATTTCTCTCCAAGATGTCAACTCAGATCAAAATATTTCCGTCATAAAAGTAGACCAAAAATATCAAAGGAGAAATAGCACCACATGAAGCGGTTTTCAATCTGTTTTCTGTTTGTCTTATTTACTTATCCCTGTATTGCATTTGGACAAGGGGCACCAAGCAGCACAGGGGAAATTTATGGAACAGTTTATCAAGTTGATCCTGAGCGGCCAGTCGCCTCCGTCCAGATACGTATCGTAGAAACGAATCAACGCGCCAGAACCGATCAGAACGGCGAATTTCGATTCCCCAACCTGTCACCCGGACAGTATACGCTCACCGCCTCTGCTTCCGGTTATCAGCCTCCAGAGGATGTCGTCGTCACCATCGAACAGGGAGAAACGATCCAACTCAAAATTTATCTGGAACAGGTTGCAGTCGAACTTGATGAGGTAGAAGTGACAGGAGAACGTGCCGCGTCACCCGTTGGTAGGCAGACCCTTAGTAGCGCGGAGATTCAGCGTGTGCCCGGTTCCACAGGGGATGCCCTGCGCGCCCTACAAGCGCTGCCGAGTGTCGGTGTCGCGAACGACTTTAGCGGTGCGCTCTATATCCGCGGCGGCTCCGATGAAGACAACCTCTACTACTTTGATCGGGTGCCGATCGGTTATCCCTACCATTTTGGCGGAATCGTCTCCTCCCTCAGTTCCGAAGTCATTGAGCGAATCGATGTCTACGCCGGTGGCTATGGCGCCGAATTTGGCGTCGATTCGCAGGCGGTGATTGACATCTATTCCCGGAACAAAAACACGGACGGTTTCCGCGCAAAGTTGAATCTGAATGTCCTCTACTCCGAAGGATTGTTAGAGGGAAAAATCAGCAATCAGGGGTACTGGTATTTTGCCGGACGACGAAGTTACATTGACCTATTCCTTGGCTCACTGGCGTTTGACAGCGGGGAAATCACCGCCTTCCCCCGGTTCTGGGATTATCAGCTAAAGGGAGGCTATGATCTCAATGACAAGCATCAACTCTCTCTGAACATATTCGCTTCTGGCGACAGTTTTGCACTCAAGTTGGATGGCGAAGATGTAGACCAGGATTTTAGAGGAAATGTTAGCTTTGAGAGCGGCTTTGAGGGTGGTGGTATTCATCTCCGTTCTCGGTTCACAGACCGGCTGACCTCATTTCTGTCCTTGACCCGATCTGATTTCCAATTTGATGTCCGGGCTGGTCCCGAAATATCTCTGACGATTGATGCACCAGATTACTTGCTTCGCGAGGACCTCACCTACACATTAAACCCGAAACATCAACTTGAAACTGGGGTGATATTTGGATTTGAAACGGGCAGAGCGGTTGGCACGGGTAACCGTCCGCCCGATGAGGGTGAGGTCGACTACGATTTTCGGCTCGCCGAAAGGCAAACATTCGATGAATCCGTCTCTAGTCGACGAATGGAAGTGTACCTGCAAGACCGGTATCGGGTGCTGCCATTCTTATCGGTTGCACTCGGTTTACGCGTGGATTACTTTAGCCTTGTTGACGAGTTTTCTATCCAACCGCGTGGAAGCCTCCTGTTAGACATTATGGAAGGTTCTCAACTCCAGCTCTCTTACGGCAACTATCATCAGGTGCCGGGACCACCGCGACTTACCCAAAGCGTTGGAAACCCCGACTTGACTACAAGCGAAGCTAGTCACTATGTCTTGGAATTCACACGCCAAGTTTCGGAGGGGACAGAATTCAAGTTCGCAGGCTATTACAAAGATCTTGCGCACCTTGTGACTAACGATGAGGATATGAAATATCTTAACCAAGGTGTTGGATTCGCACAAGGGATGGAAGTGTTCCTGCGCCATAGGGCTGGAGATCGATTCTTAGGTTGGGGATCCTACACGTATGGGGTTTCTAAACGGCGTGACCGCCCAGAGGAACCGTATCGCTACTATTCGTTTGACCAGACACATGTAGCGACCTTGGCGGCGACTTATAGACTCACTCCGACTTGGGAAATCGGTCTAAAATGGCAGTACCGAACCGGCAATCCCTATACCCCGGAGCTAGGCGTGACCCGTATAATTGATCGACGCAACGGCGAACCCATCTACATTCCCATTTACGGGGACATAAATTCGGAACGACTTCCACCCTACCACCGGTTGGATGTGAAAATCAGCAAAGCGTTTCGATTTAACAGTTGGGAGATGAGCCTCTTTCTTGAACTCTTGAACGCCTATAACCGTAAAAACCTACTCACTTATAGTTACAGCGACGATTATGATGAAGATGACAGAGAAGTAATCTACTATGATGGAGATGAAAGAGAAGAAATCTACCAATTTCCGATCATCCCCTACCTAGGAATTACCACCGAGTTTTAGTAGTAGGCATATTGCTCTGAATCCCGATCCTATCGGGGTGGGGCGATATGGGTATAGCACATTGGCAAACCAATTCCCCTAAGCCCCAGAGGGGCGACATGTTTATAGAATACAGGACAAACCAAATATCCTAAGCCCCAGCGGGGCGACATGTGTGTAGCCTTAGATGTCGAGTATGGAAACTCGACCTACAGACCATATAGCAACTTGCGTTCTCATAGAGAAACCGAGTTTTTGACAAAAACTCGGTTTCTGATGGCTTGAAGTAAACGGAGGCTACAATGAAAAATCTCGTCGTCACAGAAGAAGTCTGGAGAGAGGGCAATATGTACACCGCCTATTGCCCGGAGTTAGACGTTGTGAGTTGTGGAAGGGATGTTGCGGAGGCAAGAAAAAATCTCCTTGAGGTTATCGAAATCCAACTCGAAGAAACAGCAAAGCTCGGAACACTCAAGGAATTTTTATCAATGCCCACGACATGAAAAAATCTTCAAACAAAACACAAATCCATCTGACCACTTGACCGTTGAGATAATCTTCGCATCGGAGGTGAACATGCGACCCAATATTCTTATCTTTATGACCGACCAGGAACAATCCGATGTGGTCCATCCAGACCATCCATGTATCACACCAAATGCTACGAAATTAGCACAGGAGGGGGTTCTTTTTAACCGTTCATTTTGTCCGACAGCGCACTGCTGCCCTTCACGCGCAACGTTCATGACAGGCGTATATCCCAGTCGGCACGGCATCTACAACAACGTCAGCAATCCGACTGCCATCCACCACGAACTCTACGAAGGTGTCGGGATGTTCAGTGAAACGCTGCGATCTTCAGGTTATAGCTTGGCGTATGCCGGAAAATGGCATGTCACCGACGCCGAGAATCCATCTGATCGTGGCTGGGAGGATCTGCACCTCACGGCGGGCAAAGGCAGCTACATGCACCGTTCAGTAGCGCAGTGGCAGGAGCAAGCCAAACAACCCGAATCAACAGAACGCGAACGTGGGCAAATTCTCCGTCCTGGTTGGGGACACTATCAACTATACCAATCCTACCTGACCGATACCCCCAAAGGCTACGAAGACCATCGAGATTATCGCGTTGTCCAATCTGGGATAGAGGCGTTGCAGCGATTATCCCAAGCGGACGCGCCGTGGTGCCTATACATTGGACCGAGCGGACCCCACGACCCGTTCATCGTGCCGGAACGATTCGCCCAAATGTATGACCCTAAAGAGATTCCGCTGCCGCCGAACTACCACGACACACTGGAAGACAAACCCCGCGCCTATCAACGGGCACGTCAGCAGTATTGGGACCAACTTTCGGAGGACGAGGTGCGCGAGTCCCTCCAGCACTATTGGGGATACTGCACGATGGAGGATGCGATGTTCGGTGAGGTGCTTGAGACGTTGGAGGAGACCGGGCAGGCGGACAACACCCTTGTGCTGCGAATGAGCGACCACGGCGATTACTGCGGTGCGCACGGATTATATCTCAAGGGCGTGCCAGCGTTCCGTGAGGCTTATAACATCGCCACAATTGCGCGTTGGCCCCAAGGGATTGCCAATCCCAACCGTGAAGTCGATGAGTTTGTCAGCCTCGCCGATTTCGCGCCCACCTTCATTGAATTGGCAGGCGAATCCGTGCCAGAGGACCTGACCGGCAGGAGCCTCGTGCCATTCCTGAGAGACGAAACCCCCACCGATTGGACAGACGCATTCTACACCCAGTTCAACGGCGTGGAGTTGTATTACAGCCAACGTGTTGTTACTACCAAGGAGTTCAAATACGTCTACAACGGCTTCGACTTCGATGAGGTGTACGATCTACGGAACGACCCGCACGAGATGGTGAACCTCAGCGATCACCCCGATTATCAGGAGGTGAAGCGCGATCTGGTGCGTCGGATGTGGCGGTTCGCAGGACGCGAAGACGACATCATCTTCAACCCCTATGCAACAGTGGCATTTGCGCCGTGGGGGCCCGCCGATGCCCTACGTGATGAGGTGTAAAGAGGAGCGACTTCATGGCAACCCTTAAAGGCATCATTCGAGACAGCGTGTCAGGTGCCTCCGTCGAGGCGAAAGTCCATGTCCTGACCAGTAGCGGCAATTTTGTCCACCCAGCGGACAGTATCCTGAAGATTGGACCGGGCGACCCGTTTTTCTACTGTCCGGGGGAGTTTACTGTGGACGTGCCCCGCGGTTCAACAGACATCGTGGTTGAACGTGGCACTGAGTACAAACCCCTTCGGAAGGTCGTTTCGATGCCCGCGAAAGGGGCGGTCGAGGTCGAGCTACATCTCAAACGGTGGGCGGATCTCCCGTCGCAGGGATGGTATCCGGGGAATACACATCTGCACTATAACGAGGGGGAGGCTCGACCCGATGATCGGCTGCGTCTCGATCCCCAAGTCCACGATCTCAGCGTAACCGTTATCAGTATCCTGCAGCGGGGTGAAATCCCCTATGCCAGCAATAAGTATCCGCTCGGATTTATGACGGATTATTCGACCGCACACCATCTTGTCGATTGCGGCGAGGAGAATCGGCATAACTCCCCTTACGGCGGTGGATCCGGGCATGTCATGTTCTTGCACATCAAGAATCTGGTTGAGCCTGTCAGTCGCGGTAATCTCGTCAGTGACTTTGATCCCGACTATCCGCCGATCTGTTACGCCTGCGACGATGCGAAACGACAGGGTGGTATCGTGCTGTGGTGTCACAATGGGCGGGGAATGGAAGCGCCGGTGGCGGCTGCGCTAGGGAAGTTAGATGCCTTTAACCTTTTCGATCCCTCTTGGAAAGACCTTGAATACGACATCTGGTATCATCTTCTCAACTGCGGGATTCCGCTGCCCGCATCGACCGGGACGGATTGGTTCATCTGTGCGAACAACCGCGTCTACGTCCAGACCGATGGAGAATTTACCTATGAAAATTGGTTGAGCGGTTTGCAGGCGGGACGTACCTTCATCACGAACGGACCAGCACTGTTCCTGAATCTTGATGGCGCAGCCCCCGGCAGCACTATCGCATCGCCTAATGGGCGCCCGCGCACCGTGTCAGGACAAATCTCATGGCAATCGCACTACCCGCTCAACAGCGTCGAATTGGTGCACAACGGGGCGGTGACGCAAACAGTGCCACTTGACGGAAGGAGACACGATGGGGAGTGGGTGTTTGACCTTCGGATCGAGTCCGATGGCTGGGTTGCGGCGCGTGCCTTCGGGGAAGCACGTGACAGCTTTGCACAGCCGGTCTACGCACACACAAGTCCCATTTATATCGGCACAGGTTTCAATCCCGATATCGCACAGGGGTCGGCGGGGTTCTTTGTTCGCTCGATTGACAGTGCGATGGAGATAGTGAACCGGGATTGGCGGTTTGCAAAGGATACACAGCGGGAAGAGGTCCTACACCTGTTCAATGAAGGGCGAAAGGTTTACCAAAATCTAGCCGGATTGCATTAGGCGCGTGCTTCTTCAGGGGAAACCCGCCGCTGTCCACCCGCTTGCGTCGGTGCTGATTTGATGGTTGGTGCTGCCTCACCTGCATCAACCATACGACGGATAAGTCGCTCCCGCATCACCGCAGCGACCTCCTGATGCGACTCCCGTCCAATCAAGTTTGCTAACTCGTAAGGATCCGCCTGTAGATCATAGAGGGACTCCTCGGCATACAGATCTGATCCCGCACCCGGTACGCTACGTCCCCCCGGCGCAGTAACACCGTACTTCCATCGCTGTGTGCGGACAGCACGCCCCACCTGTGACTCGCCTACCTGAACGAAGACCTCCTCGGGCCACCCCTCCGTTTCACCTCTCGTCAGCGGTAGAATTGAGCGTCCTTGCATCTCTTCGGGCACAGGAATCCCTGCGGCATCGAGAAGCGTCGGTGGTAGATCAACGAGACTGACCAATTGTTGCAGCTGCCCTCCGCCATCGAAACCGGGACCGTGCAGCGCCGTTGGAATACGGATGGAGCTTTCGTGGCAGGAGCGTTTGTATTCTGCATTTCGGGTCTTGAAGTGACAACCGTGATCTGATGTAAAGAGCAGGATGGTGTTATCAAGTAAGTCGAGACTCTTGAGTGCGTCCAATACCCTGCCGAGCGCCTCATCGAGCCGTTTGACCATGCCGTAATAGCCTGCGATATGCTGATGCGTTGAGCCGCCCAACGCAGCAAGATCCGGCGGAATCCATTTTCCTGCGTAACGTTCACGGTAGCCGTCAGGCGGCGGGTAATCGTCAAGATGATTCTGATGGTGCGGCTCGATGTACGAGGTGAAAAGGTAAAATGGATTGTCTTGGTGTGCGTCAATATAGCGGATCATGGAATCGGTGACAGCGTCCACACGGTAGCCGGGAAGTTTGACAGCTTGGTTGTCACTGTTGTAGAGCACGGTGGAGTAAGCATCGGAGGTAAACTCAAGCACATTGGAGGCAAGCCAATACTCATAACCACCCCGCGCAGATTCCGGGACGGGTCCCTCAACGCCCCTGTCGTAGAGATGCCACTTGCCGATATAACCCGTCCTGTAGCCGTTCTCACCAAAATGGTGGGCAAGTGTCTTCAGATTTGACGGCAGTGGGATACCATTTCGATAACACCCCGTTTCTGTGGCGTAAAGCCCGGTTTGCAAGCAAGACCGCGCCGGGCCACAAACAGGTTGGCATGTAAACGAGCGATAAACATGTGTTCCCCTGCGCGCCATCCGATCAAAATTCGGTGTCAAATCCAACGGATTGCCGTGGACGCCCGTTGTATCCCAGCGTTGCTGGTCTGTGAAGAACACGATCACATTGGGCTGGTCTGAAGTGTTTGCCATATTGCTGTCTCTCCATTTCCTCATGCCGTTAAAATCAATTTTGTATAGTTGGGTTTCGCATTCAGCAAAGACGCGATCTAAAACATCAATTGACTTTTTATCACGCTACACACTTTCGATTTCTTGTGTAGCAAGTTTTTCTTTCAGGCTGGAGTCATTTAATCCCTCAATGAGCCCATTCAGAAAGTGCTTATACAGATGCTCTGCTAAAAAAAAGAAGATTTCCTGTTGGGTCTTTTCAGATACCTGATTATTTGGTCCAAGCAGCCGAGAGATTTCTTGTCCCGCTTCATGCTCAAGTTCTGGACGTCTATCGATCACAGATTCATGAAGATTCGCAAACCATTCCCCGGTGTCGCTTAGTGGATCTAATGTCGCATTCAGGAAATCTGCAATCTGCATAAGAATCGGATCCGTACATTCTTCTATGAAATTTTGATTAACTCGGGTTAGATCAAAAAGCCAAAGCAAGCTATCAGCGACTTCCGACCAATACTGGTTTGAAAAATCAGGTGTTCTAAAATTCTCTATTGATTTTCTCCGCCTTTTCGGCGGAGGTGCACCCTTTCGTGCCATGATGGTCTCCTATTATTGTGGAGGCATGACGCCCCCTGTTCACTGTTGACATACTCCCAAACCTCAAAAATTGGGATTCATCTATCGTTGACCTGCCCCATGGCTAGTCAAAGCGTTCCCCAAGACTGTTCAGAAACAAGCGACCGACATCAAGATTATACGCGAAATCGCTTGCCCCCCAAGGGCTATTATAGCCGATGACCGGTACTTCGCTCTCATGACGTGAACCGTGAGATCTAATATCGACAACCGTTTCTGTTTCGGTGAGTTCGCCAAAAACGGTATCTCGATCTGCGAGGATGAAAATATCTCCAATCCGGTCCGGGTGGAGCCGAAATTGACTCGCTGCTTCATCTGAGGTATAAACCTCTTCGACGCCCGGCGCAGCGCCTAACGTTTCGATTGCCTCTGGCAGATCCGCCATCCTCTGTAGAAAGACATACGCCGCCCCTCCCAAATTGCCGTGATGCGCGACATAACGATCTTTGATGATAGGGATAGCGCTTGACGGAACACCGTGCTCGGTCAACCAACGCCCTGGATCGAGCGCACGGTTCTTCGGCAACATCGCGTGATCCGCTGTGATGTAAATCTCACGCTCCGGATTATCGTCCACAATTTCGCCAATGAGTCGATCTAGTTCAGCGATATGTTCCAGCGAGTGTTCCTCTGTTGGAGCGTATTTGTGTTGATTCCAATCCGTAGTAGAACAGTAGGCGAGTTGTGGGTCATGCTCGCGTAAGACCTCGCGCAACGCCCGTAACAGCCACCAATTAATCTCCGACGAGTAGATATCCTCAACCGGTCCAACTGTTTCAACGTATTCAGTGGGTGGATCTTCCGCAGCGATAGCGATATCTGTTCCAGCCTCAAGCATTCGTAACAGTTTTTTCTTTGTAACAAGCAGGGCAGTTTTCTCTGCGAAACCCGACAATTTTGCACGCTCAAATAGCGTCGGTGCGAGCAGAAAACGGCTATCTTCGATAAACTCTCCTTTTCCGGTTTCACGGTCAACATGGTAGTTGGTTGTGATGCCATGTGTCTCTGGAAAAGTCCCTGTGGCGAGGCTCACATTATTGACATTTGTGACCGAGGGAATGACGGATCTCGCGTGTTGATAGAAACCTTCCTCTGCTAACTTTTGGATGTTTGGTATTTCGCTAGCGGCGAGGTAGTCGTGCCCACCGGCGTCAATACAGATAATCAAAATCTTGTGTTGGCTCAAAGTAGGCTCCCTTCTGAAGTCGGGTTAATGCCAACTCGGATCAGATCTCCCTGCATCGCTCGATTAAACGCAGCGTTGATTTCCTCTAGCGGATAGACTTCACCAACTAACTCCTTGAATGGATAACGCTCCCGCGTCATCTCGACGAACCGAAGCGCGTCTCCTAGCGCAGATGGATGATAATTGTGATTGCCTCGTACCGTCAAGCATTTTGTCACGATCTTATGTGCGTCCACCGTGACATCTGCATTTGGAAAGACATAGCCGAGCGTCAAACAATTTCCACCGACTCCCAGCCAATCGAGGGAGTTGACTAGCGCAGCCGCTGCGCCGCTCACCTCGACTGCGAAATCTACGCCACGCCCATTTGTTAAATCGTATAAGGCTTCCCCGATTTCAGTTGCGGAATCTTCCGAGAGGTTGAACGTATGTGTCGCTCCGAAGGCTTCTGCAATGCGTAGGCGTTCAGCGACACGGTCTACGCAGGCGACAATTTCAAACCCACGTTCACGCAAACAGCACGCAGCGTAAATACCTAACATGCCCGCACCTTGAACAACTGCGCTATATTTCCCTGTGGGGTCAAGGATTGCCAACCCGCCTAAAACCGTGGAGAGAGCGCAATTAAGCGGTGCTGCTTCAAGGTCGCTGACGGTATCAGGAATACGGTAGATTGCTGTTCCGGGTCGAAGGCAGATCCCCTCCGCGAAACCGCCGTTGAGGAAATGAGGAGCGACACTCTGGGCGTGCCCATACTTAAACAGTCGCTCACACTTCTGGGGCAGATTCCGTTCGTTACAGTATTCGCACGCATCACACGCAGCCATGATGCTCCATGTCACACGATCGCCTTCGTGCAAAGGCTTACCATACGCATCACGGACCTTCGTTGGAGCGGCAATACGCCCAACCGCTTCGTGCCCTAATACACACGGTGTTGGTGCGGTCCGTCGACCTGCGAAGGTGTGTAGGTCTGAGCCACAGATGGTTGCCAACGAGACCCGAACCAGTGCCTCCTCTGCATCCGGTGCTGCGACGTTCCGTTCGCAAAGTTCAAATGGTTGGCCTGCGCCGTGAAAGAGTGAGATCGACGCCCGTTGATGCATAAAATACCTCTAACAGCTATTTCAATGAGTAACCACTTTTTTCATTTTCCCATTCTGCCAAAGCTGAAATGCGAGTATCGCTGAAATAACAACCATTCCGCTAGCCACAGCAAACGGCAAGGAGATAGCCACCGATTCGAGTCTGCCTCCAACCATGTGTCCTGAGAGGAAGCCTGAACTCCACGCAAGGTGGGTTATTCCAACACCTCGTCCCTTCTCTTCTTTCGCGAAAAATTCGTCAATAAGGCGGGGCATTGTGATTGAAACCGACCATGCTGCCCCTGCACCGAAGACCCCCAATATAAATAGCAGAGTTGTCGAACCTGTATTTAGCGTAATCAGGACTACTCCCATTGCGACAAGACAGGTTGCCACAAACGCGGTGGATTTAGCCCCGACAGCGTCACAAACGCGACCTGAGACCAGTTGACAGCAGGCGGCAAATAAGTCTCTCGATGCGCCATAGTACCCTGCTAGCCTAACACCCGAAGCACGTGCGATCAGAACCGGTAAAAGGAGGCTAACCGTTCCCCAAGAGTAGGTTGGCAGAAACCGCATACCAAGCAGTAGGAGAACCTCTCGGCGGCGGAACATTTCGCCATACCCTGCTAACATTTGGGTGAAGGATTTTCGTTCATCGCCTCCGCGCGGCAGACGAGGTAGAAGGATAAGTGCCGCTAAAATAAGGAGGATCATGACAAAAATCGCTCCACCGCCGACGACTCCGTAATTGAAGCGATCTATTAACTCGCCCCCAATTGCACTACCCAATGAACCCCCGAATGTATACGTCATGAAGTAGACAGCGGCGGCCAAGCCAAGCTGATCCGCGTCAACAGCGCTGATGAGGTACGATTGTCCTCCCGCTATCCGAAAACCGGAGGCAATCCCCTGATAGCACAGCACGCCCCAAATCAGCAACGGTTGTTTGCTTATGAATACCACTCCCACAACCAATGCGCCTGTCATGCCCAAGATTAGCGTGGACTTCCGCCCCAATCGATCGCTTAACGCACCACCGACCAAAGCAAACAAACCGCCGAGAGCGATTGGGATTGCGCGTAATAACGCAGCAAACCATACTGTTTTTCCCAATGCCTCTTCCACATAAACCGGGAAAAGGAGTTCAATTGGTGCGGTGACAAGTCCCGCTGCAAGTAAGATTAGGCACAATGAGATAAATTGGCGATTCCACATCAGATTACGGGCACCTGTCTTCGTTGATGTTTAGATGAATTACACATAGGCAAATCTCCGTTGTCAACTATGCCAAACCAGAGCTTAAAGGAAATCGTGGGTGACTACACAATTGGTACGTTCATTATACAGATTTTAATGAAAGGAATGCAAGATTTTAATTGATGTTTGCCGTTGTATCGTGTGAAGGAAATATGATAAAATGACAGATAAAATCAGACCGAGTTATAAGAAGGAGAAAGACATGAATTACAGACGTTTAGGAAGAACCGGGCTTAAGGTTTCAGAGGTCTGTTTGGGAACAATGACTTTTGGAGCAGCCGGCTGGGGCAACAATGAAGCCGAATCGGATGCGATTTTCAACTTCGCATTGGATGCCGGCATTAACTTTTACGATGTCGCAAACTCTTACGCTGAGGGGGAATCAGAGACCATCTTGGGACGCATCATGAAGGGGAAGCGTGACAAACTGATTATCGCTACCAAAGTGTTCAACCCGATGGGAACCGACATCAACGATTCCGGAACTTCGCGAGTACACATCATGAGATCGGTAGAGGACAGTCTGAGGCGTCTGCAAATCGATCATATTGACCTCTATCTCATCCATCATGTCGATAGGGAGACACCAACCGAGGAACGCTTGCGTGCCCTCGACGATCTCGCGCATCAAGGCAAGGTCCGCTACATCGGTTGTAGCAACGAGTACGCTTGGCGGTTGTGCGACGCCCTATGGATTAGCGAGGTGAAGAATTTAGCCCGCTATGAAGCACTCCAACCCCAGTACAATTTGTTGACGCGAGACATCGAAGAAGAAATTTTACCGGTCTGCCGTGACAAGGGCGTCGGTGTGTATGTCTGGGGACCGTTGGCATCGGGGTATTTAACCGGAAAGTATAAGGTGGGCGAGCCACCTCCCGAAGATTCGCGTTTTGCGCGAAGAGCGGAATCTTCAATGGATCGGTATCTTGACCCGCGAATACAGAAAATCCTAGAAGCGGTCCAAGATGTAGCGCAAGAGTTGGGAAAGAGCATGGCGCAGGTGGCTTTGCGGTGGATTCTGGAACAGGAGGGAATAACTTCTGTCATCGTTGGATCGACGAAGGTGGAACAACTCCGTGATAATGTCAGGTGTTCCGGTTGGAGTCTGCCCGCTGATGCGTTGGAAAGGTTGAACGAGGCTTCCGCTCCCCCAGTTCGTTACCCGGATTCTATGGAGTTGAATATCCATGAGCGTCGAGCGAATGCCGTGGATATGCCGACACTGGAAGTGTAGTTCGTCATAGAGAGGTGACATCGTGAGTGAGATAAATTACCAAGTTGGTGCCTCAAAAATTGATATCACGCCCGATTTTCCGGTGCGTCTTAGCGGTTATGGTGGACGACGAGACGAAGCTGATAGCGTTGAACAGCGGATCTGGGCGAAGGCGTTAGCAATTCGCAACGGAGTCGAAAGCCCTGCCCTATTACTGACAGTGGATAACTGTGGCGTGCCAGATTACATCACCGAAGCGGTCGCAGCGGAATTAAAGGGGGACGCAGGGGTGCCTCGCGAACAGTTCGTAATCTGCTCCACCCATACCCACAGCGCACCGTACCTCTCAGGCGTGCTGCGAACCCTGTTTGGAGTGCCGGTTCCTGAAGCACATCAGAAGAACGTTGACCGTTACAGTCACGAATTAACTGAGAAACTGAAGCAGGTTGCAAAGGCAGCACTTGTAGATCTCTGCCCCGCTTCTCTCTCTTGGGGTGAAGGGCGGGTTGGATTCGCCGATAATCGTCGGACGCAGGGAGGTCCCGTTGACCACGCCCTGCCAATGCTTCGTGCTACAGGAGCTGATGGTGAACTGCGAGCGATTCTTACTAGCTATGCCTGCCATTGCACCACGTTAGGCGGGGATTTCAACGCTATCTGTGGAGATTGGGCAGGCTATGCGAGCGCCTACATCGAAGCGGACTATCCCGATGCGACTGCGCTGGTAGCAATCGGATGTGCAGGCGATGCAAACCCCGCACCACGTACCGGGCTGAACTTCGCACGACAACATGGCCACGCGATTGCCGCCGAAGTGAATCGGCTTCTTGGTAGTGACCTAGTCGCGATACAGGGAAAACTCAGCGGACAGGTTAAAGAAGTTGACTTGCCGTTCGATACATTGCCCACCCGTGAAGAGTGGGAAAAACGTGTAGAGGGTGGCGGTGCAATCGGCTACCACGCTCAGGTGCAGCTTGAACGACTAGACCGCGATGAGGCGCTTCCAACAACGCTTCCCTACCCGATCCAGATCTGGAATTTTGGGGATGAGCTCGCAGTCGTTTTTCTTCCCGGCGAGGTGGTGGTTGATTATTCGATTCGGCTTAAGCGTGAGTGTGATGCATCGCGTCTGTGGGTCAATGCGTACTGTAACGACGTGCCGTGTTACATCCCTTCGCGACGCATTCTGAGGGAGGGTGGCTACGAAGGCGAAGGGGCGATGATCTATTACGATCGCCCAACGCGCTTCGCACCAGCGGTAGAGGATATAATTATCCATACTGTCCATGAACTGCTACCGGAGACGTTTCGTGTGGACAGCCTTTGATGGGTAGGAATCAGAACAGTTTGTGCATCTATATCTGCTCGCCGCACTGCGGGGTTTTACGCCATACAGTCTCGTTGTATGCTGGCAGCACCCACTATCCTTGTAGGGCAGCGATGGCTTCATCCTCGCTGTCGAAATGTTCAAAGATAGTGATTAACCTTCCTATCACAAGTAGATTGTTGATACTGTTACTAACGTTAATAACGCCAATCCGCCCACCCTTGCGTGCAACGGTTACGTGCAATCCGATCAGCGTTCCAAGTCCGGAGCTATCCATCCGGGAAACATCGGCAAAATCAAACAGAAATCTGGGAGATTCGGCGGCATCTTCCAGTTGTTCTTCAATTACCTGTCGGAGTTCGCCACCTGCAATGCCCACAATCCTACCACCAAGTTTTAGGACGATAACGCCATTTCTGGTTTCAACATTGACATCCATCAGTTCTTCTCCTGAAATGTAATTCGGCAAAAAGCCGGTTGTTCTGGAAAGTACAGATTTACTACTTTTTATCTGCGTTCATTCTAAACCATATCCCATTTTTTGTCAAGCCTCCTTTTGCAAATCTGCTGCGGTACTTGACAGGATCGGGATAGGACGTGACAAGATCCTCGCGCATCCAGAGAAAAGAAGTAAAAAACGCGAGAGTTCGTTGATTTATCTGAATTTGTCAGTAATCAAACCTTGACAAAGCCCGCCCTTTGATGATACTATTTCAGGCTGTTGTGCCTAGCGTTTGAGATATAATAACGCAAGGTGCTAGAGCAGGTTGACATTTCGCTGTAACAAATTGGGGAAACGTAGTAATCACTGTGTGATTCCCCCAAATGTCAACAGAACTTACCTATTGCCCTGTTGAAGGGGTAGGTGGCAAATCGGATTATGGGAGTGATCGAAAATCTCCCGCTGCGGCGCGGCGGGAAGTTGTTGAAGGTAAAATCATGTTATCAATGAAAACATCTTTTGT
The DNA here is from genome assembly GCA_003635265.1 of Candidatus Poribacteria bacterium. Classification (GTDB taxonomy): domain Bacteria; phylum Poribacteria; class WGA-4E; order WGA-4E; family PCPOR2b; genus PCPOR2b. Next base: position 74,426 of record PYIZ01000043.1, on the reverse strand, counting down.
GGGATCGGATACGGATATCAAATGGTGTGTTGTGGATGCCAATGGGAAGGTACTCGGACGTTTAGCTACTCAAATTGCCATGATGCTTCGAGGGAAACATCACCCCACTTTCACTCCACATGCCGATATGGGTTATCGTGTGGCTGTGATTAACGCCGAAAAAGTTGTTGTCACGGGAAACAAAGCGACAGATAAGACGTATTTTCGCTATAGCGGTTACCCCGGTGGCGGGAAAGTGAGAACTTTTGAAGAGCAGATGCAGAGAAAACCGGAAGAAATTCTTCGGCATGCTGTCAAAGGAATGCTCCCCAAAAATCGCTTGGGCCGCAAACTAATTAAAAAGCTAAAAATCTATGTAGGTCCAAATCACCCGCACCAAGCACAGAGTCCAGAAGTGTTAGAAGTGTAATTTTCAGAGGAGGAAGTATGGCTGCTGTAGAACAGTATTGGGGAACGGGTAGACGTAAAACATCCGTTGCGCGTGTACGCGTGATTCCCGGTGGTTCTGGCCAATTCGTTGTTAATAAAAAACCGATCGAAACGTATTTTGATCGGGAAGATCTAATCCAATTGGCTAAACAACCGACGGAATTAACAAATAAAGGTAGCGCGTATGATGTGTTCGTTAACGCACGTGGTGGTGGTATCTCAGGACAAGCCGGTGCTATCTTGCACGGTCTCGCGCGTGCACTTGTTAAGGCAGACGAATCTTTGAAACCGACTTTGAAGAAAGCCGGATTTCTTACCCGTGATTCCCGTATGGTTGAACGTAAAAAATATGGACAAAAAGGTGCGCGGGCACGGTTCCAATTTTCCAAGCGTTAAGAATCACCCCGGTTGCAGATTGGGTTTTAATCGATTTCAAGGATACAAATTATGGCGAACACGGTCATATTGGGGGCACAGTGGGGAGATGAAAGCAAGGGAGGAACGACCGATTTCCTTGCTGAAAACGCCGATATTGTCGCGAGGTATCAAGGAGGCGACAATGCGGGTCATACGATCGTTGTTGGAAAAAAGAAGTTTGTTTTCCATCTGCTCCCTTCGGGTTTACTCTATCCTCATACCACGAATGTAATTGGCAACGGTGTTGTCATCAATTTGGAGACGCTTTTCGACGAAATCGACGATTTGCAGGCGGGCGGTATCGAAGTGGGAGATCGTCTGAAGGTTAGCTCGCGTGCGCACCTAATCTTGCCCTATCACAAGGTGATGGAGTCATGGGATGACCTTGGGAGTTCCTTGAAACTCGGCACAACCTCACGGGGGATTGGGCCAACATATTCCGATAAAATGAATCGCCATGCAGGGATCCGAGTCGCCGACTTACTTGAGTTCGACCTCTTTCAGAAAAAGCTGGACTTCAATCTGGGCGCGAAAGGTTATATCCTCGATCAGATTGGCGGCGAAATCGATAGAACCGCTCTGTTGGAGGAATATCACGGCTATTCGCAACGGCTTGCGCCGTATGTGGTTGATACCTCTGAATTTATGAATAATGTCCTCAAGGCTGGGAAGCGAATACTTTACGAGGGTGCGCAGGGAACGATGCTGGACATTGATTTTGGGACGTATCCCTATGTCACTTCGTCCAATACCACCGTCGGTGCAGTTTGCACGGGGTTGGGTGTCGGTCCTCAGGCAATAGATCGGGTTCTTGGAGTTTCAAAAGCGTATGTGACCCGCGTCGGTTCGGGACCATTCCCGACAGAGATGCCGCCAGATCTGGACGAGGAGATTCGCCACATCGGTAACGAATACGGCGCGACTACACAACGTGCCCGACGTTGTGGCTGGCTCGATCTCGTTGCGCTACGCTATGCTGCCCAAATCAACGGCTTCACCGATCTGGTCTTGACGAAGTTCGATGTCTTAGACCATCTTGATGAGGTCCAGGTTTGTGTTGCGTATCAGCGTCGTGGCGAAGTCGTAACAGCATTTCCAACGAGCCTACACGCACTTGAAGAATGCGAACCGGTTTACGAAACGCTACCCGGTTGGAAATCACCGACAGTAGATGTGCGGAAATATGAAGACCTGCCGGAAAATGCAAAGCGATATAACGCTTACATCTCCGAATTCCTCGATGTTCCAGTTACAATCCTTTCTGTTGGTCCTGAGAGAACACAAACAATAGTCTGCGATGAGAGTATTGTTTGATAGAAAAGCAAATGTTTAGGCGTATTTAGTTCTCCTGTAGGAGGGATATCCGAATCCCGACCCATCGTTCAGGTCCCGAAAAATCGAGGATTCTCGCTTCGCGGGACAGGAAGAAAACTGTAAACCAAATAGCCCTAGCAAGCGTTATTTTAGGGTTGACAATCCCTAACGCATTGGGTATTATTTCTGCTCGTTTTTGCTAGGATATATCCATTACGGGCCGTTAGCTCAGTAGGTAGAGCATCTGACTTTTAATCAGGTGGTCACAGGTTCGATTCCTGTACGGCTCACTGTTGTCCCCGTCGTCTAGCCTGGCCAAGGACACCGGCCTTTCACGCCGGCGACACGGGTTCAAATCCCGTCGGGGACATTTTTTAGCCCTTTCCATATTGAATGTGGAAAGGGCTTTTTTCTTGCCTACACTCCGAAACACCCGCTCGCTGGGCTCGCCTAGCTTAAACCAACTCCTCAAAACCCAATTCATGGGGGGATTCGTAGAAGATGGGACGCATCTGTAGGTTTGTCTGGATAGGCGTTGCTTCCAGATCGACCGGTAGATAAATCGAGAACGTCGTCCCATGCCCTTCTTCGCTGTGGAGTTCCGTTCTACCCCGGTGATCGCGGACCGTTCGCTGGACGATGTTCAGACCAAATCCGCTTCCGTGTTGTTTGAGGGTGTATCCGGGTTGGTAGAGTTGATCTCGCACTTCATACGGAATACCAACCCCTGTGTCAATAAAGGAGATTCGGATCTGGGAGGATTCTGATAGGTAGGCAGTTTTGATCTGGAGAAAGCCACCGTCAGCCATCGCATCAACAGCGTTGATAATCAGATTGTTAAACGCTTCCTTCAACTGGCTAGAGTCCCCTTTGACCGGGGGCAAGCGTGTATCGAAAATTTGCTGGCACTCAATATCTTTGGCTTCGAGAACGGGCATCAAGGTTCGCAATAGCGTATCAAGGATTCTGTTTATATCAATGAGCCCAAAGACCGGTTCTTCCATACGCAGCTGCTGTAAGAGTTCAACCATTTCGTTATAGCACTCCTCATGTTGCGTGAGAATCTGGTTGAGGGTGGTGTGTAGCTTGGACTCCGGTTCCGCTTGGCGAGATACAGATCGAAGTTGTCCGCCGGTTGCGCTCACCAAGTTTTTCATACGGTGCAGCTGGGAATAGAGGCTCTGATACGCTTCTGCTCGCGCAACATCCATCAATGAGAGGGTGAGGTGAAAAATGATGCGCGCAGCCGTCTGTGGTTCCGCCTCTAACCATGCCTGTAGGTCTTTCAGGATTTCTTCATCTCGCTCATAGAAGTAGAGTTTGGCAAGATTATGATAAGGCGATTCATAGTCCGGGTAACGTTGAATAACCTGCTTAAATTCTTCGGCAGCCTTATCAATCATGTTTTTTTGGAGATAGAGGAGTCCGAGATTATTTTGCGCCTGCGGCGAAGGGGCATGTTCCAAGCCGGTTTTATAAGCATAGATGGCGAGGTCTGCATCTTCTGGACGGTCATCGTACAGGCTTCCAAGAACGAAGAACACCTGGCCAAGTGGTTCAAAGGTCTGTAATTCATCGTCCCGCTTGATTAATTCGATAAATTGATCTATTGACTGCTGACGGCATTCTGGACGTGTATACCGATTTTTCGCATAAAGGAGTCCAAGTTCAAATCGGGCGTCCAAGTGCTCCGGATCTCGTTCAATTGCGTACTGCAAGCAGTGGATTGCCCGATCTACATCGCCATATAGATTTAAATAAATTTCTGCGAGATGATAGTGGGCATCCGGTTCCCGTGGTTCGACTTCAAGGATTTCTTCAAAAACCTGCTCCGCGTCTTTCCACTGTTGCCGTTTCATGTACAAGACACCAAGGTTATGGTGTGCCGCATGAAACGCTGGTGCACGAATAACAACCTGCTTGAAGTCCTCACACGCTTTCTCAAGATCCCCCAATTTCTCGTAGAGTAAACCTCGATTGTACCATGCTTCAATGTATGAGGAATCCAACTCGATTGCGTGAGTAAATTCTTGGCTTGCCTTCTCCCATGCTCCATCAAGCTCTGTCCAATCTTCTAACAATTGTCCCAAAACATAATGATAATTCGCATTCTGCGGATTCAATTCAATTGCTTTTTGGAGAGCTTCCTGTGCAAGATCAAACTCACCTTCTTTGTAATATGCGAAACCGAGACTGTGGTAGACAGCCGCACAATCTGGATCAAACTCAAGTGCACGTTTATAGGCATTGATTGCGAGGGAATACTGGCGCTGGACAGGTTCTATATACCAATTGCCAAGCGCATATTGATCACGCGCTTCCTTAGAGGTCGGCAAGGCAGATTCGGTAGTGGAGGCAGGAGCTTCAGGCTCTCCGCCAGGAGTGGGTGAGGTATCGTGAAGTTCATGTCCCTGAAAGTGTGAGTTTACGGTGGGCTTTGCGTTGGACATGGGGCATCACCTTGGCGGGCTATATCAGCATTTCATCCCCGATTGGGAAAAACTGATCGGCAATACGCTGCAGATCCATTGATGTATTGTGTTCAAAGGCTGCAACCTCGATACGCTTTCCGTGCTGTTTAATCAGTTCGGCAAGCGCACAGAAATCGCCATCTCCACTCGCCAAAATCACAATATCGAGTGCATCAAGCATCGACACAATATCGATGGCAATTCCGACATCCCAGTCTCCCTTAGCGGATCCATCACCGCGCATCCGTAGGTCCTTACTCTTGATCGTGTAGCCGTTATGTTCAAGAAGCGACAGGAATCCAGCCTGATTAATTTCGGGGATTTGGACAACATAGGCGTAAGCGGCGACCAGATTCCGAGGACCAACGATGAGATCGAGTAACTTGATGTAATCGAGACGTCTTGCATATCGGTCTTTTGCAGCGTAGAACATATTCTGGACATCAACAAAAACACCGACGCGTGGCTGTCCTGCCAGCATACGGTTTGCGCCAGCAGTGCTTCGCTGCCCTGAGAGACTTGCAATTTTTTGGCGCGCCCTCGTGATGACAGTCTTGTATTCCTCGTTGACTCCCTGCAAATAGGAGAATTGAGAATAGAAATTGGATTGTATCTGTTCAAGCACCTGTTGTGAATGATATGCCATCTCCTCAACCGATTTTAATTCCACTGTTATCTTTTCTTTTTGTGCTTGAAGTTCGTGGAATTCACAGAGTTGGTTTGAGAACTTTTCCACATCTCGTTTGAGACCTATATTCTCACGGTTGAGTTGATCGATACGTAATTCGTTTTCCCGATACAATTCTTCCCTATCCTGCAAAAATTTATTTTCTTCAACCAATGTCGTTATTTTGTGTTTGAGTCTATCATTTTCGCTTTGTAGGACCGTATATCCATTTTTCAGTTCAGAGAGCGCACTATAAAGTTTGTTAATTTGCTGCTGGTTCTGTTTTAGCTCATTACTCAGGATAGCCTGTTGTTCCGGATCTAAATCTGTCGCAGGAATAGGTATAATCTTAAGGTATTCAGGGTCATCGGTAGGCGAAGTGGTAGAGGATTCCGTAGATTCAGGAACTGATTCTTCATCATGACTACGATGCGGTAAGGTGTTCTGATTTATCGTGTCTGATTTTGATTGTGCTACCTCTTGTACAATATCTGATGGTGGAGTGTAGTTTCTATCTTCGGGCGGAGGAGGAGAAGGGGGAACAGATTGTTCATGGTCGGCAAGCAACCTGTGACCGTGCTTTTGTACATCTTCGCGGGCATCAACCAACAGAGCCCATAAGATCTCACCAAGCTCGCCTTCTGCACGGAGTTGATCCGCGCTTCTCAAGAAGATCCGGATTTCAGCTACCTCCATGAATTGGACTCGGCGAGCGGCTTGTTCTGCCTTCTTCGCTAGGTGTTGACTCACGATGTCTTCGGTCAAATCACGGTTAAAAAAACATGCCGCTAAATCGTAAGCAATCCAATCTTTGCGAATCTTAGTCCTGTGTTGGCTATTATTGAGGAGGCCGCACTGATTCGCCATCGTGATAATTTCTTCTTCACCAAAACAATCGGTGATGATCCAAGCCAGTTGGTGGGTAGCAATGTGTGCTTTCGCTGGAACCATGGTAAATCTCCCGAATCGTATTGCACCTTTCTATAGGTTGTTAAATTTTTAGGACTTTGTTCCGGTTTTGTATGATCGATTTTGTCGCATTTCGTGTGTCTACTACTGCAGCGGCGTGATCTACGACCCAAGCGTAATCAATATCTGCGTGATCTGTCATAATCACCACACAATCAACGGTCTGCACCAATTCTGCGGTCAACTCTGCACAGAGATAACGCACTGGCTGCCGGCTCTTCGGGGTAACCTCTTCAACCTCTAATTCTGGTACATACGGGTCGTGGTATAAGATCTCACCCCTACGTTGTGCAAGCATCCGGATTACATCAATAGCCGGTGATTCGCGGACATCCCCAACATTTTTCTTGTACGCAACACCCATAATCAGGATTTTCGATCCGTTGATAGCTTTCTGGTGTTGGTTGAGCGCATCGATAATTTTGCTGAGTACATACTCCGGCATTGAACCGTTGATTTCACTCGCGAGTTCGATGAAACGGGCGTGAAACTCATAAGTTTTTGCCTTCCACGACAGGTAGTGTGGATCGACAGGAATGCAGTGCCCCCCTAACCCCGGTCCCGGGTAGAACGGCATAAATCCAAACGGTTTAGTGGCGGCAGCATCGACAATTTCCCACACGTCTAGTCCCATCTGGTCACACATCAGTGCCATTTCATTGACGAGACCGATATTGACACTCCGAAAGGTATTTTCCAGCAGCTTCGCCATTTCTGCTACTCTTGTCGAAGATACCGCATGAACTTCCTGGATAAACTGTCTATAAAAAAGTTGAGCAACCTGCGTACATGTAGTTGTTATTCCCCCAACGATTTTCGCCGTATTTGCAGTGGAGTAGGTTGCGTTCCCCGGATCGATCCGTTCAGGAGAAAAGGCGAGAAAGAAATCCTTGCCGACCTGCAAGCCGCTTTTTTCAAGTTTTGGTAACACAACTTCCTCTGTTGTGCCGGGGTAGGTTGTACTCTCCAAAATAATCAACTGATCTTTGCGTAAATATTGCGCGATTTCATCTACCGCGGATATGATAAAACTCATATCCGGATCCTTGCTCTTGCGCAACGGCGTGGGCACGCAGATGTTGATCGTATCTAATTCTCTCAGGATTCGATAGTCCGTTGTCGCATGAATTTGCCCTCGATGGACAAAGGAGGCAAGATCTTCTGAGGGTACATCGGAGACAGCCGAAATCCCGTCTTGGATACATTCAACCTTGCGACGGTCCACATCAATGCCAGTAACAGAAAAACCGGCTTTTGCCATGGTTACCGCAAGTGGAAGACCGACGTAGCCTAGTCCGATAACACCCGCGTATGCAGTTTGATTTTCGATCTTCTTTTGAATCATTTGTTGAGGGTTTTCACGGTTTTTGATTCTTCGATCTTGATGTTTTACGCCGATGGCTCGGTCTCTCGATCAAAGCTTGGAGATTCTCAACTTTGCCGGAATCTTATGGTATCTATTATTAAATACTATCATATCATTGTGAAACACATCAATGCTTAATGTGAAAAACAGTGCACTTCGTGTGCGAAATTGATACGACTTCCCCCGAAGAACCCCATTGTTACGTGTCACATTTCATGCATCCTGCGGCACAAACTTTTGTATCCGCTGCCCTGCTAATACTTCGCCCACATAGAGAGCGTCTTGGGAATCTGTCCAAACTGCGTGGGGTGCGACAAACTCCCCGGGAGCGTGACTTGATTCACCGCCCATCCGCGTCAGAACTTCTCCGTCGAGGTTTAGGATACTGACTCGGTGCTGTAATTCAGAAACGTAGAGGTGCCCATCTGCATCAAGGAAGAAATCAGTCGGTTGGCGGAATCCTGTCCACTGATCGATGAACGTGCCTTGAGGATCGAAAATCTGAATACGATGATTTTCCCTATCTGCGACATAAACGCGATCGTTGTTGTCCACCCAGATACTGTGAGGTAGATTGAATTCACCGGGACCATCGCCGGGGGTGCCCCATGAGAGAAGATGTTCTCCGTCCGCAGAGAATTTATGCACGCGTGTATTTCCGTAGCCATCGGAGACATAGATTTCACCGGAGGCTGACAAGGCGGCATCGGTTGGGTGATTAAACGGTTCGCCGTCAGAGGGTTGATCAAGTGTGCCTATGGTCATCAGAAGCTCGCCCTCCGGCGTATATTTCAATACCGCATGCAACCACCGGTCGACAAGATAGATCATATCTGTCTCGTCAATGAAAATGCCGTGTGCGTGCTTTAAGAATCCTTCGCCCCAAGTGTTGAGTATATTGCCGTCCCTATCAAAAACAATCATGGGGTGTTCCCCACGATTGTAAACGTAAATTCGATCTTGGGAATCAACAGCAACTCCTGCCACCTGTGTGAATTCCCACCCTTCTGGAAGTTGTCCCCAGCCCTCTACGACTTGATATGTAAGGCTATGAGATGCCATGTGATAAATTCTCCTGTTCTGGTCTAACTATTTGTCCATAGAAATGTGCTGTAACTCTGTGTGTTTGAGGCATGATAAAATCGCGCTTTTCGCATGTTTCATGCTTCACTTTATCATGGCAAAAAAATAGTTAAGAGCTCTGACCTGCTCCCATCATCATTTTATAGTGTCGCAGAAATTTGACCGTTTGTCAACAGAATACTTTGTGATGACAAGCTTGGGTAAATCTGATATAATAGGCGCTAAGGGTCTTCTAGTAATAAAGAATGGACGAGCAAGCAGTAATAAAGGTTTGCTCGTCTCTATATTTTGTACAACACGCACTATACAAATTTTAGCTTCGACATCAAATCCCAAAGAGATTGGCTATGCTCAAACGGAAATCATATTTCGTTGTTTTTTTATGCCTTGTGAGTTTGATGAGCGTCTGCGTTGCCGATGAAAATGACGCTTGGGACAAACCCTTGGAATCTTTCTCACTGGAGGGACATGGTGCTGCAGTATTTTCTGTTGTTTTCTCCCCCGATGGTGAAACTTTGGCAAGTGGAAGCAGCGATAAGACGGTCAAACTATGGAACGTGAACACTCGGAAATTGAAACGGACGCTGGAGGGACACGCCGAGATGGTGACGGCAATCGCTTTCTCGCCGGACGGAAGGACGCTAGCGAGCGGAAGTTGGGACAAAGCCGTAAAGCTATGGAACATACAGACGGGGAAGCAGAAAGCGGTGCTAAAACACAGTGGTCGGGTGCATGCGTTAGCCTTCTCAGAGAGTGGAGCGATACTCGCAAGTGGAGATTCTGACGAGACAGTGAGATTATGGAATGCAAAGACCGGTGGGTTGAAACAGACACTAGTGGGGAGTAATGGTCCCGTGTTTGCGGTAGCCTTCTCACCCGATGGCAGAATGCTGGCAAGTGGAGGCGAACTTGACAACACCGTCATCAGGCTGTGGGATGTACAGACTGGGAAGTTGCAGCGAACACTGAAATGGCGCAGGGTTGATGCTGTGAAGGTGGTAGCTTTTTCCCCCGACGGGTTGATCTTAGCGAATGGAAGCAGTCGTCCGGAAGAAAATACAATACGTCTCTGGAACACGCAGACATGGGAGCTAACTCGAACATTGACGGGACACCGGCAGGAAATAACTTCCGTAGTTTTCTCGCCCGATGGGAGAACGCTAGCGAGTGGAAGTTGGGACCGGGAGGTGAAGCTATGGGATGGACAAACCGGAAGATTTATGCGGACGCTAGGCAGGCATAGCGGTGCAGTATTTTCTGTTGTTTTCTCGCCGGATGGCAGAACGCTAGCAAGTGGAAGTGCTGACAAGACTGTGAGGCTGTGGAATATGGCTATTCAGTAAAAATGGGTGAATACAGAGGGACACAACTAATGCTAAAAAGGAAACACTTTCGTTATCGAGACATTGATGCGCTACGGACTGAGATTGCCGAACTCGGACTGAGCATCCGACTTGAAAAAAAGATTGAAAAGCTCCTTGATCCTGTTCAGATTGGGCACAAAGTTGCCGGTAACGCATTCGGTATCCATCCAATGGAGGGCTGTGATGGCACACTTGACGGCAAGCCGAGCGAACTCACCATCCGCCGCTGGGAACGATTTGGGCGTGGCGGTGCGAAGTTAATATGGGGCGAAGCGACGGCACTCTTCGACGAGGTGAAGTCAAACAGCCGTCAATTGGTGATTAATGACGAGACCGCAAGTTCGATGGAATCGATACTCAACTTAACGCGCAACGCCCACCGAGAGGAATTCGGTCCCAACGAAGAGATTATCGTTGGAATGCAGCTGACCCACTCGGGGCGGTATAGCTATCAGAAACCGTTAATCGCTTTTCGCCACCCTGTTGTTGACAAAGTCACACTAATCGACAAGAAAAACAAAATTCCCATCCCTGATGACTACCCCGTTCTAAGCGATGATTATCTGGAGCGTCAGGAGGATATCTTTGTGGAAGCCGCAAAGTTGGCATGGAAAACAGGGTTCGACTTCGTTGACCTCAAGCAGTGTCACACCTATTTACTCTCCGAACTTTTGGCAGCCAAGACGCGGGAAGGAAAGTACGGCGGCAGCTTCGAGAACCGCACCCGGTTTATCCGTAACATCGTCGGCAAGATCCGGGCGGAAGTTGGAGATGGTCTCATCCTTGCCACTCGACTGAACGTCTACGACGGTGTGGCATATATGGAGGATCCGGAGACGACGGTAGGGATTCCACGGGACATCCCCACGCCGTATCTTTACGGTTTCGGTGTCGATGAAAACAGTCCGCCACAACCGGATATGACTGAACCAATCAAACTAGTCGGAATGCTCAAGGAACTTGGAGTCAAATTGGTTAACGTCACCACAGGAAGTCCGTATTTCAACCCACATATCGGTCGTCCGTTTGAGCGCCCACCAATCGATGGTTACGAAACCCCCGAGCACCCTCTCATCGGTGTTGATCGGCATATCCGACTGACGGGAGAAATTCAGGGTGCGTACCCAGGCCTACCAGTTGTCGGCACCGGCTACAGTTGGCTACAGCAATACTTGGTCAACGCCGCCGAGGCGAATGTTCGAGATGGGCGTGTGAGTTTCGTTGCGGTGGGACGTGGCGCATTAGCATATCCCGACTATGCGCGGGATACGATTGAAGGTGGAGAGATGGTCAGGAAAAAGGTCTGTGTTGCGGTCAGTTACTGTACCGCGTTGATGCGCGCAAAAGCCAATCCACTTGGGCAATTTGCTGCCGGTTGCGTTCCCCGTGATAAAATTTATGCCCCGATTTACAAAGAAGCGGAAAGGACGTTGACGAAACGTGACTAGCCTTTAATGATTTATTTTTTTTTGGAAAATACGAAATAAATGCCCACACAAGTCCCGCGTAGCAAGGATGCTCAATGAATCGGAAAATGCCCCTTAAAGCCGTGGTGGTTGGTCTCCACATCCACGCCGGCAGCCTACACCCCGATAAAAACCACGGTCTGCTCAAGTCGTTCGAAGCGCAGGAAGATGTTGAGATTGTAGCGTACTGCGAATCCTCACCGGATCAGGCGGAGGCGCTAGACGAAATTCGCCACGTCGATCCGGAGGCCCGCATCTACACTGATCTCGACAACTTGATGACAAATGAGGATTTCGACTTTGCTGTCATTATGCTGCCGCCCAATGAAGCGACTCCCGCGGCATTGCGTCTAGCGGAGTCAGGTAAACATCTCTTCATTGAAAAACAGGCTGCGCGCACTGCCGCAGATATGCGAGAACTCTGCGATGTCGTTGCCAACAAAAAGTTAGTAACGCAGGTGGGCTACCCCTGGCCCCATCATCCCGTGCCAATCGAAATGAAACGTCTCATTGATGCCGGTGCGATCGGACGGTTGGTGGATATGGAGGCACGTCTCGTCACGGTTCAGGTGAAGCCGGGTCTTCGTGAACCGGATTTCTGGATGTATCGAAGCGAGAGTGAAGGCGGCGGTATCCTGCACATGGAAGGCGGTCACTGGCTGACACTGTTCCGTTTTTTCAGTAATACGGAGGTGAAATCGGTGACGGCACTCTGCGGACGGGGGATAGGCTATATTGAGGAAGGCTTGGAAGATGTGGCGACGGTTGCACTGGAGTTTGACAATGGTGTTCACGCCTGCTTGCACATGGGCTATCTACTGTCCGGTGCTGGTCCACGAAACGATACCTACTTTGGACTTCGAGGAACGCTCGGTGCTGCTACGTGGCAGCCTACCGGCGAGGGCAACTTCACCCTTAACAGCATCGCACCGGGTTGGGAAACTGCACCGGAGCGACAATTCAGCATGAAAATCGCAGAACGCCCGGTATATGCGGACCAGTGGGGTTTCGAGTTTGTTGCTGAATTTGTTCGTGCGATCCGTCAAGGGGATAAGACAACGGTCAGCATCCACGATGCCTATCGGATGATGCAGATTATCGACGCTAGCTACGCATCTTCTCGTACCGGACGGCGAATCGAGTTAAACTCATCTCTTGGCTGATTTTGTTTGTGAAACGGAACGTTGCTATTCTAAGATGATTAGACAGGAGGATACGCGGTGGCAACCATGATTCCTTTTTTTGAACAGGTCAACTTAAACTTTGATAAAGCGGCGCAGTTTACCAAACATTCCGACGGTCTCCTACAGCAGATTAAAATTTGCAATAGCGTTTATCACATGACGTTCCCGATCAAAAAGGACGATGGAACAATCGAGACAATTCACGCTTGGCGAGCGGAACATAGTCACCACAAACTCCCAACAAAAGGGGGAATCCGTTACAGTACCTTGGTGAATGAGGATGAAGTGATGGCGCTTGCGGCGTTGATGACGTACAAATGCGCCATCGTTGATGTACCCTTCGGCGGGGCAAAAGGTGGGGTGCAGATTGACCGCAAACAATATTCTCCGAGTGAGTTGGAGCGCATCACACGTCGTTATACCTACGAATTGATTCAGAAAAATTTCATCGGACCGGGGATAGATGTTCCCGCGCCGGATTTCGGTACAGGGGAACGCGAAATGGCATGGATTCTGGACACGTATAAGACAATGACGCCTGAAAAACTAGATGTGGCCGCGTGCGTTACTGGAAAGCCAATCGCCGAGGAGGGAGTGCATGGGAGACAGGAAGCGACGGGTCAAGGGGTTTACTTCGGACTTCAAGAGGTGTGTCGTTCTGCTGAAGATATGAAATCGCTCGGTCTGCAGCCGGGCTTGGCGGGGCAGTCGATTGCCGTGCAAGGGTTCGGCAACGTTGGCTATCATGCGGCGAAATTTTTGCAGGAAGGCGGCGCTCTTATCGTTGGCATAGCGGAACAGACTGGTGCTATTCACAATCCCAAGGGGTTAGATGTAGAAAAAGTTTTCTCGCATCGCAATGAAACGGGATCAATCCTCAACTTTCCCGGTGCAATCACACTCCAGAATCCTGCCGACGTTCTTGAGTTGGAATGCGATATACTGATTCCAGCGGCACTTGAAAATCAGATTACCCATGAAAACGCCGACCGGATTAAAGCCAAAATTATCGCCGAAGCCGCGAACGGTCCCACCACTTTTGAAGCGAATGAGTCCCTTAGCAAAAGAGGCGTGATGATTATTCCCGATACTTACCTGAATGCGGGTGGCGTAACAGTTTCCTATTTTGAATGGCTTAGAAACCTTTCACATGTGCGATTTGGACGGTTGGGAAAACGGTTTGAGGAGAGTGTCCATACAAATATGCTAAAGGTAATTGAGAAGATAACGGGGAAGGAACTTACCCAAGCGGAGATGCAACAGTTAGCACATGGGCCGGATGAAGTGGATTTAGTCAACTCCGGGCTTGAAGATACAATGATTGTTGCATATAATCAGATTCGGGAAACCCAAAAGCAGAACAGAGAAGAAATTGACTTGAGAACGGCTGCGTTTATCAATGCGATTAACATAATCGCGACATCCTATATGGAATTAGGCATCTTTCCATGAACCACTTGGGCTCATGTAAAAAGAAAGTGCAAAATACCGAAAGAAACCGTAAGCAGGGCATCTTGCCCCGCCCGTCCGTGCCAAAAACTTAGTTTCTGTTGTACGCTTTTTTAACGTGAGCCATCACCTGAAGGAGTTTTTGATGAAAATAACGCATATCGGTTCAGTCCTGTTGAAACCTACCGGCTGGGTGCTGATTAAAGTCAAGACCGATGCAGGCATCACCGGCATCGGGGAAGCCTACCACGGGGCAGGGGTTCATCAAATCGCTGTAGACGAACGGTTGACGCGACCGTTAATCGGTCAAGACCCACGTAACGTCGATAAATTATTCCGCGATATGATGAGTGCTATGTCCGCTTCCGGCTTTTATCAAGGTGCCGTGATGAGTGCTATCAGCGGGATAGAAAGTGCGTTGTGGGACATCACCGGACAGGCGGCTGGCGTTCCGATTTGGCAGCTACTGGGAGGCAAGTTTCGTGATAAGATACGGATTTATAATGATTGTCATGCCGGCGAAACAGAGACCCCCGAAGCGTATGCAGCCAAAGCGCAGGAAGTTGAAGCACGAGGCTTTACCGCTATCAAGTTTGACATTGACCCGCTCCCGTCCCGCCGGGACCGATACAATCGCTGTATCAGCAACGATGACATCGCCCACTATGTCGAGGTGGTAACCGCTGTCCGCGAAAGCTTAGATTCTAACACCGACCTCGCGATAGATGCCCACTGGTTTTACGCCCCGGTGGATATTCTGAAGGTCGCACACGCCTTTGAGGATCTCGATCTACTCTGGTTGGAAGATCCCATCCCACCTGAAAACATAGCAGCGATGGAAGGGGTAACAAAATCCACGCGTACACCGATCTGCACCGGCGAGAATTTCTACACCCGATTTGGCTTCCGAGACCTAATCGAAACCCAGGCAGCAGACATTATTTCGCCGGATATGGCAAAGGCGGGAGGCCTGTTAGAGGGAAGGCGCATCGCGGACCTAGCGGATATGTACTACATCCCCATCGCCCCGCACAATATCGGCAGTCCTGTCCAGACTGTTGCAAATTGTCATGTGATGGCGGCTGTGCCTAACTTCCTTGTTTTGGAATTCCATCACTTGGACAATGCCTTTTGGGCAGGTATCATTAATGAAGGACCTTTAATTGAAGAAGGTCACATTGATGTGCCGAATCTTCCCGGACTGGGGGTCACCTTGAATGAGGATCTGCTTAAAAATAACTTCAGGGAAGAATTCGGATTCTTTGATTGAATCAGAAGAAATTACAGATAACGCAAGTTGTCACCTATAGCGAAAACAGATCAACCGTTACAAACTAGCATATCAGGAGATACTCTTTATGTTGAAACATCATTTAGCCCCCAATTTGATTGGAATGTATAAGCGGCACCGCATCAAACTCATCGTTCTATTGATGCTAATCGCTGGGCTTCAAAATGTACACCCCCAACAACAGATTGCCCTAGACACCTACGCTATCTTTGAGCGGAGCTGCTTCAACTGTCATGGTCCTGATGGTGCTTATAAAGAGACTCTCTTAATGGAACACAACGCACTCATTACAGAAAACGGTCCCGTTGTTCCGGGAAACCCAGAAGCTTCTAGGTTGTATAAGCGGCTTCTTGGAGAAGGCGGACAACTCATGCCACTGGGAGGTCCCCCTTTACCCGATTCACAGATTGAAACAGTGACAAACTGGATATTAGCCGGTGCACCCGATTGGGCAGCAGCCCCTACAACCGACAGCGACTTCATCTCTCCTGCTGAAATACTCAATACCAT
The DNA here is from genome assembly GCA_003635265.1 of Candidatus Poribacteria bacterium. GTDB lineage: Bacteria > Poribacteria > WGA-4E > WGA-4E > PCPOR2b > PCPOR2b. The sequence continues at coordinate 58,446 of PYIZ01000043.1, read as the reverse complement.
TGAAGCCCACCTGATGTCACTCACACCCTTTGATCGTGCCTATGCCCGTTACTTCACAATGACACATCTCTATAACGCAGGGGAGTCTGTGGGGAAACTCCAAGAGTACCGCAAAGGACTCTCCAAACTGGTCAACAGCCTCTCATGGAGAGTTACAGTCACCAACCCACAACCCATTGACCTGCAAGAAACTATCTTCTATATCGACCTCAGACACTACGAGTGGGACGTCAATGATAGCTGGACGAAGATAGAAGCAGAGTATCCCTATCACATCTCATTTGATGCACCGGCACAGACCGCACTGAAGGAACAACTGACCCGGCTACAGGGGGAGGTGAGGGCTGATATACCATCTATTCATGTCGATTGGTTTGTTGGACAGGCATCTTTACCTCCACTCTACCATGACCTACTCTCTCTCCCATTGACAGATAGAGAATTAGAGGAGCGATTAGAGGTTGATGTGGTACGCAATATCACCAATGCACCGGGGGTTGATGTCTGGCGAGCAGGCACCAACAATTCAGGTGTATCTAATAACAATCGGGTAATAGAGCGACACACCTCTCGTTATGGGGCTTATTGGAAGAGTTACGATTTTGCTGGAAGTGTTGGCACACAGAACATCTTTACCCATCCCCTTGATTTCACCCATGATGGTGGAGAGGTTATCTTTAATCTTCCCAACGGGTTACAAGCCTACTACGTTACCAATGCGTCCGGCTTTCGTTTAGACGAAGCACCGATAAACATTGTATCCAATCCTGCAGCGAGCGACCCAACGGTGCGTAATGGGCTCTCCTGCTTCGGTTGTCATACAGAGGGAATGAAGACCTTTGAGGACGAGGTGCGTTCAGTAATAGAGAGTAATGCGACCCCAGCGTATAATAAGGCACATGCACTGAGACTATACGTCGAACAGTCAAAGATGGACGCGCTCTTGCAGGGAGATATGGATACATACAAGGAAGCATTGGCGGAGACAGGCGGTGCGGTTGACGACATTGAACCGATATCCCGTTTCCATGAGGTGTTTCAGGAACCTGTGGACGCTGCGTATGCCGCCGCTGTAGTTGGTTTAGAAACCGAAGTCTTCCAAGAGAAAATACGTGAAAATGTGGGGCTACAGAACTTGGGATTATTGGTGTTAGACAGTGCGAATGGGAGTATGAAACGGGACGCCTGGACTGAAGGTTTTGATGATGTGATATTTGCGCTGGATTTCCCTGAGTCTCAAGTTGACAGTCCATCGCAGCCGGATCTGCTACCGGGCGGGGGTGTTCATATCCCAGACTCGAACCTCCGTGCCGCGATTGCAGAGGCACTTGGCAAAAGCCCCAATGCCCCGATTACTGTGGAGGAGATGGAAAGGCTGAGAGACCTCGATGCACGGAACAGAGGTATCCAAGATTTGACAGGACTTCAGTTTGCAACAAATGCAACGTTGTTAAAACTTGCAAACAATGAGATTTCCGATTTATCACCAATTGCTGGATTAATCAATGTGCGGGATTTAAGGCTTAATAACAACCGCATATCCGATATATCGCCCTACAAGGGCTTAAGAAATCTCACTAGCACGTCGTTTCGCGACAACATGGTATCTGACCTCTCGCCAATCGCTGAATTAATCAATTTGGACTATTTAACGTTCTCCGGTAACAATATATCTGACTTGTCACCGATAGCAGGATTAATTAACTTGAGGACTATAGATTTTTCGGATAACAACGTATCCGATCTGTCGCCGCTTAGAGGATTAATCAACCTAGAGTCTTTAGGATTCTCCCAGAGCGACAACGTATCCAACATATCGCCGGTTGCAGGATTAGTCAATCTGAAAAGGATTAGTTCATGGGGGCACTCCATATCCGATTTATCGCCCCTTGCGGGATTAACAAAACTGGAGATTATAAATTTTTGTGGTGGGAATATATCCGACCTTACGCCCCTTGTAGGATTAACCGGTTTGAAAGAACTGTATCTTGCCGGCGAAGAAGTATCGAATATATCGCCTATTGTGGGATTAACCGGACTAACCCGTCTGGGTCTTGAGAATAACGACATATCGGATGTATCCCCGCTTGCGGGATTAACGAACTTGAAATGGCTAAGACTTGATAACAACGATATATCGGATGTATCGCCGATTGCGAACTTAACCAACTTAACATGGCTAGCGGTTGATCGCAACAACATTTCTGACCTTTCACCTTTGGAGGAGTTACGCAAGAAGATAAAAGTCTTTTGGTCCGGCAATCCGGGGATTCCCAAAGACGGGGGTCCAAATATAGAGGGACCGTGGTTATGGGTGCTTTTGCCGGACACAGGCCTGAAACACGGTGTGGACGTGCTATCAGACGTGAGTGGGGGTACGGTGACAGAATTAGCCGTTGCTACCAATGGAGCGACGGTGGGAAAGCTTGTTGGCGATGAGGTGTGGGTCTCCGACAAACTCCCGTCTGGGGTACAAAATAACATCGGCGATATGCTACAACTTCCTGCTTCCCCTTTTTCCGGGGTTATCTACGGTACTGTATTCTTATATTCGCCACGGGAACAGGAGACAACGTTGCACGTCGGTGCCGACGATGGGCTAAGGGTTTGGCTTAACGGGACGCTGGTTTACAATAATTTCCAAATTTTTGGGTCTGGTGGTTACACCGATTTTGCCCCGGTCACGCTTAGGGCGGGAAAAAATATCCTATTAGTCGCAGTTGAGCTAGGTGGTAGGATTCATAACGGCGAGTTTGGGTTTAAGCTTGGCACGGAATATACAGTAGCAACCACCGGTGTGGGATACACTTTTTCTCGGACGCCAATTCATACGGGCGATACCTTTACTCTCAATATCCATGCGGAAAATGTTATCGACTTTGCAGGTTGGCAGTTTGATATTGCCTTCGATCCTGCTGCCCTTGAAGCCATTGATGTAAACGAAGGCGATTTCCTGAAAATGGACGGTGGAACGACCTTCTTTCAGGGTGGCAGCATTGACAACGCAGCGGGTAAGATCACGCAACTCAGTGCAGCGCGGCTGTCTAGCCAAGGTGTGACCGGCACCGGCACTCTGCTTCAGGTAACGTTCAAGGCGAAATCCGTCGGTGAAACAGAGTTATCACTGCAGAACTTTGAGTTCGCCGCTATCACCGGGCAGCACATCTCCGCGGGACCTCAGCAAATTCACATCACTGTGGAGGAACAACTGGCAACTGGAGATGTGAATAGAGATGGAAGGATTAGTATTCTAGACTTGGTTCTCATTGCACAGCAGCTGGGAAACAGAGTGCCCGCCAACTCACCGGTGGATCTCAACCGTGATGGCGTTGTCAGCATCCTCGACATCGTCCTCGTGGCACGAAAAATTGGCAGCACTATAGCACCGGCCGCACCTGTTGCTTTGAATCCCGATCTTATCGGGGCGATCGAAGCAGAGAGGCTAGATCCTGCGACGGTAGAGGCATGGATTGCACAGGCACGGTTGGAAGATGACGGTTCGCTTGCTTTCAAACAGGGTATTGAGAATCTTCAAAATTTGCTAGCCTCGTTGATACCTGAAGAGACTGCGTTATTGGCAAACTACCCAAACCCGTTTAACCCAGAGACGTGGATACCGTATCAGTTATCAGAGCCGACAGAGGTAATGTTGACAATCTATGATATGAATGGGCAGGTGATTCGACGTTTAGTGGTAGGGCATCAGGCGGCGGGTATGTATCAGAGTCGCAGCCGTGCAGCCTATTGGGACGGACGGAATCAGCTTGGTGAGTTTGTCGCCAGTGGTCTCTATTTTTACACGCTGACAGCCGGAGACTTCACAGCGACGCGGCGGATGCTAATACTCAAGTAAAATTAGTTCATTAGTTCATTGGTTGTAAGGCTAATGAGTTGAATGCTCAAAGTCTCCGTTTTGGGAGTAAGTAGGTTGGGTTGAACGCAATCAATGAGAAATATCAAGCATTACACTTGAATTGTATAGCGATTCTGATTAATCCCTCACTAATAGAGTGAAACCCAACGCCATACTATCGAACAGTAGTATGTCCAATCTCTGCACGCCTATAAATCGAGTTTCCAGATCTATGAATTAATCGACCCGTTCCACCCACTTGTTAGGCGCGGTGTCGATTTCGTATTCGGCGAAGACCTGATCGATTTCAGCCCGCACGTCGTCCCCCAACTGCCAGCCAACTGCTCCCATATTGTCCTCAACCTCGGAGGCGCGCCTTGCGCCAACAAGCGACACACTGACGCCCGGATTGGAATGCGTCCAATTGAGTGCGAGGTGGGGGAGTTTTTTCCCAAGTCGTTCTGCGATCGGTTTGAGTTCATTGACCGCTTGAACGTTGCGCTTGAAAACCTCCGGCATGAACAGCCTCAGCGACATATCCCAGCCTCCAGTGCGTCGCCAATCCCCTTCCTCAAATGTGGTTTCCTCGGTAAATGCACCTGTCAGTAGACCGTAGGCGAGCGAGCCGTATGTCATGACGCCGATTCCGTTCTCTTCGGCATAGGGGAAGATCCATCTTGGCATGCGTCGATCGAAAAGATTACAGCTATACTGTAAGACCTCAACCCGACGCATTGACATACATGTCTTGATTTCATCAAGCGTAAAATTCGATAGTCCGACATGCCGCACCTTTCCCTGTTGGACAAGTTCCTCCAGCGCCCGCATTGTTTCATCGAAGGGAGTTGTGCGGTCGGGCCAATGAACGAGGTACACATCAACATAATCGGTGTTCAGTGCCTTCAGGCTCCGATCAATCGCAGCGTGCGCCGTGGATCTCCGACTGTCCCTCCCTTTCGGGCGATCATCGTAAGCTACGCCGAACTTGGTCACGACGATAACGTCTTTTCGTCGGTTACCCAACGCTTTTGACAACAACTCTTCAGACCTGCCCTTACCGTAGCCTTCGGCGGTGTCAAAGCAGTTGATTCCAAGGTCTAGGGCGCGGTGAATTGCCTTGATGACCTCCGATTCCTCAATGGAACCGTAACCGCCTCCCATCTCCCAGCAACCAAACCCAATCGCCGAGACCTGTAATCCTGTTTGACCAAACGGACGATATTCCATAGCTTGCCTCCAGTTTTTCTAGGGGCTTTGAAAGTACATTACATAGTTGCGCTCATATAAAAAAACCGTGCAACAGATTTAGTTCATTAGTACATTAGTTCATTAATAAACTAATGACCATTTCACGCATCACGTTTCATTTTACTGAAGAATTTGTTGATCGCTGAGATCTTTGCCGCCAACGCTCTTAGAGATGGTTGCACCGCGGTATTCCTTGATTTCTAACTCATGAAAGGCGTTGACTATGTGATACTGGGTCGGTAGGTCTTCCCATCGTGCTTTGTGAAACTCCACTGTTCCCTCACCGCGCCATAGCTCTTGGGTAACGCTGTTGCTTCCCTCTGCCGGTGTGAGTACGGCATATCCCACATCGCCTTGTCCCCATTCCCCGGTTCGGGGCATATATTTATAGTGCAAGGTCCCCCGCAGCACACCATCATCTGGGGGTGCTGCTGCCGGTGCAGGGTTTGGATCCAGTGTCACCTGTTCCATGTTCGTCAGTTTCATATCCATGAACTTGAAGCCGAGCCAACTAGCGATGCAGTGCGTGTCTCCGCGAAGCGCAACCGGCTCCGGAAGCTCGCAATAGATTTTGGAGAAGCCCAACTGCTCACGACCCGTGAGGATTGGATCGCACAGGTTTTCCCAAAGCACTGTCAGCAGTCCGCCTTCGGCGCGATCACGTTCCCCGTTGAAGGTGGCGGGAAAGCTGACGCCGAGGACATTGTATCCACGACCTGCCAACCACTCAATCTCCGTCATATAGGACGCAGAAACACTGACAACCGGCTCTGCACCGACCTCAAAACGTTCAGGCAAAAATTCCTCAAGTTGTTCACGATTCGTCAAGAAGCTGACCGATACGGACGTTGACTTTGGGCTGTCCTTGCACTCGAATTTACGTCCACACGGTCCCTGCCTCGGTCCCATGCTTGGACCAAAGTGTGTTGGCATCATATACATTTTGTCGGGTCTAAGTTTGTAAGGCATGATATCCTCCTATTGATTTGAACGCTAGCTGTTGTGTACTTAAACAGAATTCTACATATTTTACAGGGCATAATAGATTCACGTAGTGAACCTACCGCTCCAATTACCATGTCACCTTTGTATGAATCAGATTCCTCACTGACGATGTTTAATCTCGCCCCATGTCGTAGTGAGCTTACCACGAGGAGAAACAGATAGGAGGTTTGCAGGAAAGGGCCAACCGTCGGGAGTATATTCTTCTGTCTTTTCTCGGTTAGCCCACCAGTCTATCCTTCTGGGCCAACCACCAACGGCATAAATCTTTCCATCCACAACACCAGTTCCTAATCCCCACCTTTCAGTTGGCATTTCCTCCACCATTCTCCATCTGTTCTTTGTTCGGTCATATTCTAATACCGTTTTATAAATTGTCCACTTTCCTGCTGCCTTAACGCCACCTTTTTCCAGTCTTCCCTCCCATTTCTGGCCCCCAAAGACATAGATCATCCCATTACCGACAGCACTAGCGGCTGTCCCATTAATATCCAACCATAGATCCGCTTTCCGCGTCCATATGTCTGCGATTGGTTCATACGCCTCCACTAGTTTAGACCCTTTCCTATCGGTGTCTTCTGAGCACCCACCGAAGACATAAATCGTTCCGAGCACCGCGGCGGAGGATAAGTTCCATCTCGGATTTGGCATATTAGCTTTTGCCGCCCAGGTGTCCGTCGCGGGATCATAAACCTCAACTGCCCCAGACGGAATCATATCCGCGTCTGCGCCTCCAATGGCATAAATCTTTTTCCTTACCGTGACGGTGGTTAACCCCAATCGCGGCGTTGGCATGTCTGCCTTCTGCGTCCATGTGTCTGTCTTAGGATCATACTCATCCACCCGTGCGAAGGCATCGAGACCATCAAACCCCCCAATCACATAAATCTTTTCCCCTACTGTGCTGGCGGATAACAGAAATCTGCCCACAGGTATTCTACTTTTTTGGGTCCACGTGTTCGCTACGGGGTCAAATTCCTCCACAGGTGGCTGGATTTGGGGGCTATTATCTTGTCCTCCAATAGCATAAACCTTTCCATTCACCACACTAGTGGCGAGAGCATATCTTCCGACATGCATGTTCGCTTTCGGTTCCCATTTTCCGGCGAAACTAACGGTTGAAGAGCCAAATACCCCACCTAGTAGCAATCCGATGAATATCCCGTACACAATGTGTTTCATGGTACAAACCTTTCCGATCTTGCAAGTCCCGCGTGACGAGTCCCGTTCCGAGGATCCCGATATATCGGGAGATTTCGCTTTGCATAGCGAGGATCCTCGATTTATCGGGACAAACTGAGAGGCTTCGACCTGTATTCTTCTGATATTCGTTGTCACGACACATCCTCCTTTCAGATAGGGAGTGTTTCCTCAAAAATCCACTATCATACTAGAAATTTTCCATGAGGCCGCTTAGTAATGGGTGCAAACTATACCGGACTACCGGGGAAAAACACATATACGGTTGTGTTAAATAATGTTCCATATATCAACCACAGGCTGCCGATAACGAAATCGCCAAGGACCAATCCGAGGAAAAAATATGAAGCCCGGCGATAGAGTTGAGGACCACCATATTTAAGGATAATCCATTTCGTGATGGAGCTAATCATTAAACAGAGCCAGAGAAACTGAATCCAATGCCCGAGGGACATGATGTATCCCAACGGGTGAAAGGGCCACCAGATGAACCACAATCGCATCAGCGTCAAAAAGAAAACGGATATCGCGCCGACACCTATAAAAGCGATTTCACCATACTTTATGTCTGAGAGATTGGTGAGCCAACGGGCTAGCGCTTGGTAGGTCCAAGCACCGTACCATGCGTTGGGCCAATCACCAAATCCTGACATAGCGCCATGCCTGTGATAAATATCCAGATAAGCCCAGAAACAAGCAAGGATACCGAAGAAAACAGCAACCATAATCAATATAGAAAGCTGCTTTCGTCTTATTATTGGTGTATCATCTGTTAGCTTGAATCCCTCCAGTTGGTGCGGCATCGGATGGCTAGCATAAGCTCTATTAAACCAAGTATACAGTGCAAAACCCGTCAGATCCCCCGGACTAAACCGGCGCGAACCTAAGGTATTCGGCAAATCTTCAGAAACCCGAAGATACTCAAACGCGTGAACAGGAAATCCCAATTCCGCACGCACGCGCGTTATTGTCACAGAAACGGCGTAGTATATGACAAAAAAACTCAACGCCGGCCAAATGGACATTCCAATCTGAACTGAGAATACAACGAGAAAAATGCAACCGACAACAATACCCACAATTGCTTGGCGGTAAGGCATCGGTTCATTTGAATCATCTGCAGTGCGTCTGTTGCTTTGAATCCCGATTCTATCGGGGCGGAATACACCGATCAACACACGCGCAAAAAATCTTTTACCGATCCAAATTGCAGCGACACAAAGTCCAAGTACTGAACCAAATTCCTGTTGCTTGAAAAACGGGATGCCGGGAATATTAGATAGTCCAAAAACACTGATTAATATTTTAACGAAGTTCCGAAAAAGAAAGAAAAACCAACAGGAAAAAGACAGGTCCAACGGCATGAGAAACCCGATGCCTATGATAAACGGGTAGAATGCGGTATATGTATTTCCCATGGCATCCCACGGTCTATCTGTGAAGGAACCAATATTCTGACGCGTTATCGGTATCTGAGGAAACGCAGGATATAAAATATTTAGACCATTGATAAGAGAAATAGCTCCTGCTATAGCAAATCCGATCCACATCAGGCGATTGCGAAAAAATCCCGATTTTGCGTCTGCCATCTCTAGGGGCAAGCGAGTTATGGGATATGTCAATCGCTCATGCTCTGTCCATTGCCGTCGCAAAACAACGGTTATACACAGCATGACGAAAACTAGCACAAAAGTAAAACTACCCCATGCGATTATCGGAGCGAGCCACACTTGAAGCGTGTGTATATCATAAAGCGATGAGTCTCCCTTGTAATATCCTGTCAATACATCTCTATCGTTGACCGTAAGCCAATCTGGCAAATACTTCCAAAGGATATCCTTCCATTCATTTTCCGGCGTCGCAAACCAATAAGCATATCCAAACGATGGAATGACTTCGGCGAGCATGATATTGTTTGAGATCGCCGATGCGACGGAGAGCATGATATAAATAATCAATAGCTCACCGTGAGTCAACGCTGTTTTTGAAGAACGCGTAAAAATCGCATTGAACGCTGCCAACAAGAAGATTATAAAAATTACATTGGGAAAAGGGGAAACATAAGTTAATCGTGCATACCAAGCGACCTCTTGATAGGCAATCCAGTAACTATTGAATGGTATCCAGATAATCGCAATAAGTACCGGCCGCCAAGGGAACTTTGGACTTTTGCTTTCCATTATCTATTGTTTAGCTACTTAAAGATAGCAACCATATTTTCTTCTCTAGCCAATTGCCTAGATTAAACCACAGTTCAGAGGACCATTAAATTCCACTGTAATGCCGTCCGGATCACGAGCGTAAAACCACCCCCAGCCTTCTGGATAACTACTTGGAAAAGGCGCTGTATTACAAGGGACGCCTAACGCTTGTAGTCGGTCATAGGTTGCTTGGAGATCTGCTACGTTCAAGGCAATATGGGTTGCACCGACATCGTTATTCTGACGGTCAAATGGCACCCCAACGGGACTAAGGTACTGGAGTAGCTCCAATCTGGCATTCCCTGCTTCAAGCAAAGCAATCTTAATCTGAGCATCCGGCACCTGTACCCCAGCCGATATGCGTTCACCTGACACCTCACGAACGGATATAATCTCCAGTCCGAGCGCTTCATGATAGAACTGAAGGGATTGATCTATATCGCTCACCGGAATCCCAAGATGGGCGATGGCTTGTATGTCTATATGACTCACAGCAGGCTCTCCTAGCGATGTTTTAGCTTATAGACCGCGGATTTAACCGCAGCCACGATAGTATCTAGATCATCTTGGGTGAGACGCGGATACATAGGCAGCCCCACAGATGCCTCGTGGACTCGTTCTGCTATAGGGCATAGACCGCGTTGGTAACCGCGCACACGGTAGATCTGGTGTAGATAGTTCGGCATGTTGCAACCGGGAGCCGTTTGGATCCCTTCTTCATGATTCAAGATATGGCGAAAATCGGGCAAGGTCGCACCGAATTTGGATCCATCAAACAGAATGTTGTAGAGGTGGAAGACATGCTTGCAATCCGGATCTTCGTAGGGCGGCGTAATTTCGTCAATCTCCTCCAGTCGTTCGGTCAGGTAGTGAGCAGCATCGCGCCGCCGCTTGTTCAGACTCTCCAACTTGCGCAGCTGGACCCGCCCCACCGCCGCTTGCGACTCATTCATTCGATTGTTCCGTGGGATAACGCCTGCTGGTTCGACGACATCGAAGGAGAAGTTGCGGATGGTCTCATCATCAGGTAGTTCATCCTCTTCAAACTCAAAGAAGTATTTGACTCCCATAGACCGGAGCATCGGCGTTATGGAGGCATAGTCGTCTCGGTTGGTTGTAAGCATCCCGCCCTCACCCAAGGTGGTCATGTTCTTAATGGAATGGAAGCTGAACGTACCAATATCACCAAAAGATCCGACCTTGCGTCCCTTATATTCTGCGCCCACGGCTCTGGCGGCGTCTTCCAACACCAACAAATTGTGCTTGTGGGCAAGCGCCATAATTGGGTCCATGTCGCACGGATGGCCGCCGTCATGGACCAGAAAAATCGCCCGCGTACGATCGGTAATCTGTTCGGCGATGCTTGCAGGATCGATGTTAAATGTCCGCGCATTCACATCAGCGAAAACCACCTTCGCACCGCGTGCCAAGATTGGCTGTGATGTTGCGATAAAGGTAATCGGCGTCGTGATGACCTCATCCTCCGGATTCAGACGCATCAGGTCAGTGCCGATATGCAGTGCTGCAGTGCAGTTGCTAGTGGCAAAGGCGTACTGAGTACCGGTATAAGCAGCAAATTCTTCCTCGAAAGCGGCAGTTTGGGGTCCATTGGTCAACCACTCCTGCTGCATCGCCTCTAGGACGGCTTGGTATTCTTCCTCGTCATACTCACTACCGAAGTAGGAGTTTTTAACCTTGTAGCTGACGCCTTCAGGTGGGCGATATGCCGCCCGGAAACCACTACGACTTGAACCTGACTGTTCTTTGCTCATGATGGATACGTCCTTTATCCTTTTGAAATCGGGAGTGAAACGTTACAGCACCCCGTGATCTTTCAGATACTGGATACTGTCGTCAAAGACTCTTTCAGTCAACTCTCGCAGCGTGTGCAACTCGATTGCCATGATTCCCTCATAGTTGTCCTCCTGAAGCCGCTTGAGGAGTCCCTCCATGTTAAGTCCCCCTTGTCCGAGTGCTACACAGATCCAGCTGCCACGCGCATCCGTTTGTAGATCTTTGCGGTACTTACGACCATGACGCGCCGGATCATACTTTGTCGCATCTTTCAGATGGACATGGCGGATATAGGGCTTTAGCACATCGTAGGCGTAAGGAAAACCCTCCTCGCCTGCGATGAACAGATTACACGGATCGAAGTTCACCTGAAAGTGTACGGAATCCATAAACTCAGCCAAATCCAACGTGCCATCCGCCGTGCGAGTCACATCGGTTTCAACCTGATTATATTCTGTCTCAATGATGATTGTTACATTATGCTTTTCGGCGGCTTCCATGACAGGCTGCATGTTACGCCGATAACGCTGCATGGAGGCTTTGGCATCGTAGGCAAGATTACCGCCGTAATAACTGATGACGTAGGGAGCACCTAGTTCAGCTGCAGTCTCAATTGCTTCAATAAAATTACCGTGTAGTTCAGGGATGTCAGCTTGTGTGCTAGCATTCATCTTAATAGATCCACCCTTGGCTGTACCTCCGATGGCGCTGGGACGTATACCGTACTTATCTAACGCTCGCTTGAAGTCAGGCAAGGTGTCCCGCGGAGGGGCAATGCAATCTATGTACTCTAGTCCGTAGTCACGCGCTTTCTGACAAATCTCATCAATACTGAGCCAAGGGAATTCCCAAGCGGTGATTGCAACTTTCAGTTTCTTGGACATGCTATGATCCTCCTATCGGAAGTAAGTCATGCGCTGGCACACGTCTGGCAGCGTACAGGGCGTGGAAGGCTTCAGCATATTGAACCCCGCACTGCATCCCCCGATAGCGAGATTGCACCTCCATCCGGGCGACAAGATCTGTTCCACGCCATTCTTTTAGCCATTTTACTTGGCTTTCGTGGCTTTCGAGCATCTGCTTCTTTAACTCAAAGGTCTGAGTGATGTCAACCCAGATAGTAGGTTGAAATTCATGGCCGCCGAAAGATTCCATGTAAAAGACAGGTCCCAACGATGGATGGACTTCGGTGCCTGTGTCGCTTTCATAGTTAGGCAGAGTGGCGAGGAAGGAAGCATCAAAAACTAACTGGCTCGCAGCAACATGATCTGGCGCATAATCTACCGGTGGATGGGTAATGATAATGTCCGGACGTGCCTGCCTGATTACTTCAGCCACCTTCTGACGGGAAATCTTGTCTGGATAGATATCCAGATCCTCAAACACGGGTGGGATATACTCAGCCCCAATGATGGCTGCTGATGCCTCCGCTTCTGTGCGACGGAGAGTAGCTAATTCCGCCTTCGGAATGTTGCCACCGAGGGCGCCATCGCACAGATTGCACATAATCACTGTGTGACCAGCCAACGCATACTTGGCTAGTGTCCCTGCACAAGCAGTTTCCAAATCGTCGGGGTGAGCGGCGATAGCAAGCACTCGCATATATCTCCCTCCTACAAGCGTTCAGGGGTGCATTAGTTCATCAGTTCCTTCATAAACCAATATACTAGTGGACCAATGTACTAATGAACCAAACAGGTTAGACGGGATCGCCTTCCCACTGGGGACTGATAATATCGTTGACCACCCAATAACCATTTGCGCGAATGCGCGGTTTCTGCGTAATGATCACATCTAGCACATAGGGACGGTCTGACTCAATCGCTTCTTCTAGGGCTGGCTTCAGATCTTCAGGACGTTCAACCCGCTTGCCCTCTGCCCCGAACGCACGGGCAAGTGCAGCAAAATCCGGATTATAGGGTTTGTCTTCTGCTTCTATTTTAAACTCGGTGCCAATGAGGCGCTCCCAGTGACGTTTTTGATAAAGGGAGATGATATTAAATGAATAGTTATTCTGTACGACCCATACCGGACTGATCCCGTACTCCACAGCAGGTAGGAGCGTCTGCATAGTGGATCGGAATGCACCATCACCCACCGCAGCAACAACGGGGACATCGGGGTTGCCTAGCTTTGCACCCAAAGCGGCTGGCACTTCCTGTCCCATTGTCCCATATCCGCTACCGACGACATGCGTCATGGGACGTGTAAAACGCATATGCTGCCCCACAGCATGCCGCACCCCCACTCCGCTAATAAAGATCCCTTCCGGTGGCAAGACCTGCTGAATATCACCCAAGAGCCTTTCCACAGCGATGGGCGTGTCATTTGAACCTTCAGCAGCATGTAATTCTGCCCACCACACTTCGCGCTGTTGCTGCATACTTTTGACCCAATCAGAGGGCTGACGGGCCCGTGTTGTCGCTTCTGCCGCTTCCAAGAATTGCTTGAGGGTTGCCTCGGCATCACCGACAACGCCAACTTCTACCGGGAAGATTTTACCGATTTGATGTGGGTCAATGTCTACATGAATAAGTTTCGCGGGTGGGATGGCGAAGAAATGCTGGTGTTTCCAAGAGTTACAATCCATTTCTGGCATTCGCGTACCTATTGCCAGAATAACGTCGGCTTCGTGTGCCATTCGGTTTGAAACTGGTGTTCCAACCGTACCAGTAAAACCTGCCGCTAATGGATGTTCGCCGCTAATCGCGCCTTGACCGCTCATGGTGGTTGCCACAGGGATTTGAAGATACTCAGCCAGTGCTGTGAGCGCTGCTGTCGCTTGGCTTAATAACACCCCATTTCCAGCGTAGATCAGCGGTCGTTCGGCTTTGAGCAACAACTTCAGGGAACGATCAACCTCCTCTGGATCCGCCAGCACTCGGGCGCTTGTTGTCCGATGGGCTGTTATGTCGCGTATGTCATAATCCATACTTTGTGAATAGAAATCCAACGGTACATGAATCATCACGGGACCAGGGTTCCCGGTTAGAGCGTAGTTGAAAGCACGGGACACCACATGAGGCAAGAGCTTGGCATGTGCTACCTTCCAAGCCCGTTTGGTGATCGGCTTAAATAGCTCAAATTGTTCATCGTCGTGATGTGTGCCGAACTCTTGGAGGGCATCTGTGCCGCTGTAGAAACTCGGAACCCCTCCACAAATAATGACCATCGCTGAGCTATCCAGCAAAGCATCAGCTACCCCTGTGATGGTGTTTGTTGCACCGGGACCAACCGTTGTTGATATGACAGCCGGTTTGTGAGTTACTCGGAAATAGGCATCTGCCGCATGGGTCGCGATCTGTTCATGAGGTACAGAAAGGAACTTGATGTTAGAATCAACCAGTGCATCCAGAAATGAAAGATTTCCGTGCCCAGCCATACCAAAGACGTATTCAACTCCTTGGCTTTCCAAGCACCGGACAATCGCTTCGCCACCAGTAAGCTTCATTGTTTTCTCCTTTTATGATTGCCGGATAAGGGCTGGAAGATTCGAAGAGATTGAGTTGGAAAATGGAAAAGTGAAACAACGGGTGTGGGAGGGAGCGAGTGTGTAAGGGAGCAAGGGATGAGGATTTAATACGCTTCCACGCTCCCTCGCTTCCACGTCTGCCCGTTCTCTCATTTCTCTCCCGATAGATCGAGATAAAAGTTTCTTCTCCTTGTTCAGTTGTCCAGCGCAATGACACGTCGTTCTGCGGAAGAGCGATAGATGGCATCAACCACCCGTTGCACATATAGCCCTTCTTCGCCTGGGATCTGATATCCACTACCGCTTTCCACCGCTTCGGAAAAAAGCTGGATCTCACGCAAATACATGTTTTCCGGAGTATACTCAATCGCCTCAGCTTCGGATTCCACGAGTCCGTCGGCTGTGCGTTTGTAGTACCATAGGTTTCCCGTCGGCAATTGAAAGATTGTGTTCTCTGCGACCAGCATCCCTTCGCTTCCGTATACCTCTAGCAATCTGCGCCCGGGGAAGTTCGGTACACTCATATAGCACTCCATAATTCCCTGCGTTCCATTGTCGAATTTGAACAGGATGGAAGCGGTATCCTCTACCTCATAGCCATGTACGAGCGTATCGCAGAAGCTACAAACTTCTGTGATGCGTCCCACCATCATCGACATCAGATCGATGGTATGGACGCCCATATCCATCATGGAACCCCCACCAGCAATCTTCGGATCGTGTATCCAAGTTCCGAAGTCCTCGTTGGTATCAACGGGAGGTGCCCAAACGGAGTAACGGACGCGTGCAGCTACCAGTTTGCCTATAGCACCATCTCGAATCAGATCACGCATTTTTTGATGGCATGCATGATACCGCATCATGAAACCGATACCAAGTACGACATTTTGTTCGTGGCAAACACGAACCATCTCCTCCCCCTGATGGGCGTTCAGAGCGATTGGCTTCTGGCACAGCACATGTTTGCCGTTTTTGGCTGCGCTGATGGTGAGGTCTGCGTGGGTTGCAGGCGGGGCAGCGATGTACACTGCATCAATGGCAGAATCTGACAACAACGCCGCTGTATCCTGATAAACTTTTCCGCCAAATGTATCGGCAGTTGCTTGGGCGCGATCTCTAAGAAGATCACAAACGCCAACAAGCCGCGCGTTCTCCGCAACCATAATACCTTCCGGAATGGCACGCCCATTAGCAATCCGTCCACAGCCAATGACACCCCAGCCGATTGCCATATTTACCTCCTACTCCATATTCAACAATCGTGCCATGTTGAGACCGAAGATCTGTTCCTTATCACTATCGCTGATTTTGGCGTAGGCAACATGCCCGACCTCTGCTAACAGTGAGTGTTGGGGTTCATCAGAACCAAAGAGTATCCGGTCAACTCCCACATTCTGCACCAGATATTCAAGTACTCCATAGTAACGTCCCAAAGTGTTGAAATTGAGATAGATATTGGAGTTGGCGTTGGTGACTTCGATGGCTTCATCCATTGCTTCCCACGTCTCCTTAGCATCGTAAGCACCACAGTGGGAGACAATGAAGTTTACATTTGGATACCATTGAGCGACCGCAGCAATCAGATAAGGACGGTTCAACCGCAGATCTACTTCAGTTCGCGGACCAGAGTGGATGATGATAGGGGCTTGGTGTGCTGCAGCAAACTCAAAAACAGGTCTATAGTTTGGACCGTCGATCGGATAGTATTCGGTATGAGCAGCGGGGTGAAGCTTAATGGCGAGCATCCCACCGTTAAAGCTGCGTTCCAGCGTAGGCAGTACCTCATCGGGGTAATTGGGATCAACCCGACACATGCCGATGAAGCGATCAGGGTACTCTTGTATAACGGGTAAAATAACATCTGGGCTGCCTTGAACACATGCTTTATCAACTCCTAGACGATCCATCACCTTGAGAAATGGAAGGTGTACGGATGTCAACCCGTCAATGATAAGAACATCATTGAGAGGTTGACCAGCATCCACGCAATCTCGGATCCAACTTGATGAACGGATCATTGACATCATTCCTTTCTTTTTAACCTACCTCTGCCATGAGGCGCCGCAGATTTCCACCAGCAATCAAAGCGCGTGCTTCGTCTGTTAGCTCCGAATACCGCATTAGCCCCAAAGCGACCCCCGGTCCATTATATGGCATACCTGTCCCGAACAAGATGCGTTCTGGACCAAAATGATGAACTAAATGTTCCACGCCTTGGTGTGGAGTATAGTAAGAAATCTCTACGTGCAGATTGGGGCACTGGTTCATAAGGGGATGGATAATATTCATGGCCGAAAAGTTCAGACGCATGATGACTAAGGGCATTTGGGGGTGGCGTTGACAGATATCGTAGATATTCTGTGCTGAGTAACTGGGGCGTGTTTCGTCTGGAAACTTTCCCAAATCTGAGTCGGTCAGAAACACCGGTGTCCGATAGGCTTCAAAAGCAGAAAACAGCTTGCCACATGCCCAGTCCGCCACGAGATTAGCATGGTAAAAGGAGGGTAACAGCCGCGTGATTTTCACCCCTTGATCCAACATATCCTCGACCACCTTGATGGGTTCAGGCATACTTGGATAATGGTGCAGCGGGTATACCCAACAACCGTGGAGCCGATCGTGGCCCTTGATGGCTTGCATCAGGCTGCCATTACCACCAGTCGCATGATATACGACGGCTTCATCAATGCCCAAGTAATCCATCTCTGCTAGCAATCCTTCGACAGTATGGAACGCTAGTGGCGAGGGTTTCCGTTGTCTGCCGATATAGGTGTTACAATCGAAAAAGTTCAGTTGTGCCATGAGGTTTCCTCGGAGAGAGGGAGGAAGCGTTGAAAGGAAAGAATAGAAAAACACTTCCTCCCTCTTTTTGCTGAGTAGAGGATAGGAAAGTGAACGTTTGTTGTTGAGCTTAGTTCACTTAATTGGTTGGAGTTAGTCTCGGGATTTAAGCCGTCCCCAGGTTGTAGCCAGCCTGCCTTTAGGTGAAACAGCAAGCGCATCTTCTGCCGATTTTTCTCCGAGAATTAGGATCTCATCTATAGTTAAGGGCCTATTAAAAATTATCACTTCGTCTACAGCTCCTTTGAATTCCCGATTTGCCGCCCAAGCCGCATGTTTCACCGCTGCGGTGTTACCAACACGAAGATTATCGTCGGACTTCGTTTGTGCACCTTTCAAAATTGGGTACCCCGCAGTTGGTTGTCCATTTAGCCAGTGTGTCAACACACCCCTTCTACCATCTCTAACGAGTACAAGATGCTGCCACGAATCTGCGGTAAGTTGGGTTGCGGGGCGTACAGCAAAAGGAGGTCCCTGCCATGCATCTGCAACTACCAGACCGTGGAAGAAATTGTTAAGTTCCGCAGCCCTTTGTTGGATGCTAAATCCCTGAGGGATTGGATTATGATTACTCATGAGGACGGTAAAATCTTTCTGTAGACCAGCCGGCTTCACCCACAATGAGATGGTGTGTCCCTCTCTGCCTGTATTTGTCGGGGTAGCCATCTCAACGAAAGCCTGATCACCATCAAACTCCAGTGCCTTGCCGAACTTTCCGTCGACCCATTTTGATTTTCCTGCAAAAAGTAGTTGTCCGTCATTGGCAAGACCAGAGGAGTCGTTAATTTTCTCGCCGTTACCTTCGTCAAAGAGCCACATTCCCACCACACCTTCGTCTGCAACCGAAGCTGCATCACTTGTGCTTGTTAAAATAACACCAATTCCAATTAGACCGATACATGCTAGAATCAATCCTAATCTCATTTGGTATACTCCTTTTCTTGGCTAGGACGCTTGCAGTTATAACCCTTGTTATCTACTTCTAACCCAACCGGATTAGCAACAAATATAGACGTACCTATTTCAGGACTTACGCAATGGGAGGAGCCCACGACCTCTTATCCTACACCAGATTCAGGACTCAAAGGATACCGTAGGTCTACGTGCCCTGCATATCGACTGCGTAATTCCTATATCATCTATTATAGCGCTCTTAAAAAAATAAATGCAACATAAATTTTCACCTTGATGCGCTTCCTGTTTTTATTGTTGACAAAGTTTTCAGCGTGTGCTATGCTATCTATATCCTTTGAAATGAAAGGAGGTGATCATTCTTGTTACCATCTAGTGGAATGATCAAGGGAGGTGCTGTCTTTTAGGAGACAGTGCTTCCCCTATCAAGGGAGCTTTCTCTTAGGAGACGGTTCTTCCCTTGATCTCAAACTTAGATGCAGAGCAGGGCTGATTTTTTAGCCCTGCTTTTTTATTTTCACGAAAGGGAGAGTAATTGATGATGCAAACACCACTGGACACGGCAGTTATTCTTTTTGATGGAACAGATCTCAGCAACTGGACGAAACTTGATGGAGGGACACCGGCTTGGGAGGTCGCCGACGGTGCGATGACGGTGACCGCCGGCGAGGGTGACATCGTGAGTCGGGAGAAGTTTACCGATTTTTTACTTCACTTGGAGTTCATGACACCCGATATGCCCGATGCAACGGGGCAAGCAAAGGGAAATAGCGGAGTATTCCTTCAGGGGCGATATGAAATTCAAGTGTTGGATTCCTACGGGATTGATGTGCCGGGCATGGGAGACTGCGGAGCAATTTACAACCAATCTGCATCGTTGGTGAACGCGTGCAAACCGCCACTTGAATGGCAAACATACGACGCGATATTCCGTGCCGCTCGCGTGGGTGAGTCGGGAGAGATAGAAGAAAACGCACGTGTGACCGTGCTCCAGAACGGAATTGTGATACAGAATAATGTCGAAGTACAGGGTGCTACAGGTGGGGCGACGGACGACGATGCCGCAGAACCGGGACCCTTGCGACTACAAGACCACGGCAACCCGGTGAAGTATCGCAATATCTGGATTGCACCGCTTCCGCTGAAAGGTTCGGACGTATACTAGGTTGGTTATCCGTATCGACCTTCGATATAGTCCGCCGTTTTTTCGTTCTGGGGCGTAAGGAACAGATCTTCAGTGCGGCTGTGCTCGATAATCTCACCGAGCAGCATGAAGATACATTCATCGCTCACACGGCGTGCCTGCGCCATGTTGTGTGTGACAATTAGAATGGTGTAGTGTCCCGCGAGTTCCAACATCAATTCTTCAACCGCTCGTGTCCCTTTGGCGTCAAGGGCAGAACACGGTTCATCCATCAAAATCACCCGCGGTTTCAGCGGCAGCAGCCGGGCTATGCACAACTTTTGCTGCTGTTCAAGCTGTAGGGTGGTTGCCCTTACCTTCAGTTGGTCTTTCAAATCGTCCCACAGGAAGACCTCCCTTAACGCCGCTTCGACGATTTCGTCAGTTTCCGATTTTTTCCGTATGCGAGTTTCGGAATGGACACGCAGACCGAAAATAATATTCTCGTAAACCGAGATTGGTAAGGGATTCGGACGCTGAAATACCATACCGACGTTTTTGCGAAGTTCCGGTAGTGAAACATCTTCATCGTAGATGTTTTTACCGAGAATTTCAACCTCCCCGGTCGTCGTGACGTTGCCGTACCGTTCATTCACGCGGTTGAAACAGCGCAGCAATGTGGTTTTGCCACATCCAGAGGGACCAATAAGCCCGGTTATCATACCGTCAATAATCTTCACACTCACATTGATGAGTGCCTGAAAGTTACCATACCACAGATTAAGTTGACGGGTTTCGATGCTATGTCTTTTGTCTGCGCTCATCCAAAATTTCCATTCACATAGTCGTAGGTTAGTCTGTTCGCCGGTGAGTCTGAGAAAATGACATCGTTGTCGTCGATTTCGATTAGCTCGCTCTCGAATATAAAAGCGGTGCGATTTGCCAAACGACGCGCTTGTTGAACCAGATTGGTGACAAGGATAATGGTGATTTGCGATTGTAATTCTTTGAGGATATCCTCAATTCGCATTGTCGTCACCGGATCGACGGCAATCGAAAATTCGTCGAGACAGAGGATTTCAGGTTGGTGTGAGAGCGCACGAGCAATGGTCAAGCGCTGCTGCTGTCCCCCCGACAGCTTTGTACCGAGACTATTGAGTCGGTCTTTAACCTCATCCCAAAGTGCTGCCTGTTGTAGACAACGTTCGACAATTTCGTCCAACTCACTTCGATTGTGAATGCCCGCAGTCCGAGGTGCGAAAGCAACATTATCGTAGATCGACAACGGCAAACCGACCGGCAGCGGGAAAACCATCCCAATTCGTCGGCGCAGTTGGTTGACGTTTTTGACGCTTTTCACATCCGTGCCGTCGATTTTCACCAAACCGCTGACCTGTGCACTTGGCTCCAGTTCAATCGTACGGTTGATAGTTTTCAACAGCGTTGTTTTGCCAGATTGCGCCGGACCGATAACTCCAAGTATTTCATTCTCATATACATCGAAAGAAATTCCCTTGAGTGCTTCCATCTCTCCGTATCGGACTGTGAGATCGGCGATTTCAATTTTCTTTGTAGAGTTAGATATCAGTGCCAATGTCTTAAATCTTACCGTAATAGGAGTTACACATTTCGGTTTGTAGTAGCGCAATTCATTGCGCGTTATCACGGGCGATAAATCATCCTGCTACAAACTTATGGATTTACTGTCGTTGCCCGCCCGTCCCGACAAGTCGGGGATTCATGGGGCGTTGCCACGGATTTTAGATCTGAATCCTACCACCGCTTTCGAGATCGCAGGTACACACGCAGCACAATCGCCAGCGCGTTCACCATCAATACAGCGCCCAAAAGCACGACAGCTGTGCCGTACTCCAAGGCTTCGGGAACCCCCGGCACTTGCGTCGAAAGTTGATACAGGTGCATTGATAGTGCCATAAACCGATCGAGCAGACCGTAGGCGAGAACATCCCCTTCAGAGATTGCCTTATAAAATACTGCTCCGGTAAACATAATGGGCGCAGTCTCGCCTGCCGCCCGTGACACCTGTAAAATTACTCCGGTCAATATACCGCTGATCGAATTTGGCAGGACGATACCACGAATCGTTTGCCATCGTGTCGCCCCCGTATTCCAACACGCTTCCCGGAACGCCATCGGAACAGCACCGAGTGCCTCCTTCGTGCTTGCAATGATAACCGGCAGCGTCATGATCGCCAATGTGAGCGAGGCGGCTAGAACGGAACGTCCCATCCTTGCAAAATATACAAAGGCACCCACGCCAAAAAGCGCGTGAACGATACTCGGCACGCCAGCGAGATTGACCACTGCAAGGTTGATTATTCGGGTGAACCAGCTTTCACGGGCATATTCGTTCAGATATACTGCTGCCAACACACCAATCGGTGCGGAAACGAGCAGCGAAATTATCACGATATAAATCGTTCCAAGCAGCGGTGCCCATATACCGCCGGCTCTCATCCCCTGTGCAGGATTCGTGAAGAAAAACTCTAGGGACAGGATTGGTGCCGCCTTGACAAATAGATAGACAACGATGAGGACAAGCGGCAAGATCATCAACAGCGTCATCACGAAGAAGATACCGCGAGCGATATTCTCCATCAGTTGTTTTTTACGACTCTGATCGGTTGCGGTGAACATCAATTGGGGAGCGACGATTTCTGGAGAGGTGGGGGAGGAATTTATATCTGTAGCCATGTAATTTCTCGGATGAACGCTACGCCTTTTCGCGGATACCTTTAATCACAAGGTCAGTGACAAAGTTTACGACAAATGTAATTGTAAATAATAAAACACCTATGATAAATAACACACGATAGTGATCACTTCCCACCGCTGCCTCACCCAGCTCGGCTGCGATCGTGGCGGTCAGTGTGCGGACGGAGTCGAAAGGACTATTTGGGATGTTTACCGCGTGGCCTGTTGTCATCAGCACCGCCATAGTTTCACCCACGGCGCGACCAACACCCAGTAATACCGCTGCAAGCAGCCCATTCTTCGCTGTAGGCAGCAACACACGATAAACCACTTGCCATCGTGTTGCCCCGAGTGCTTCAGCCGCTTCTCGATACGAATCCGGAACTGCTTTGAGCGCGTCTTCACCGATAGAGACGATGATGGGGACGCTCATCAACGCCAGAATGATGCCACCGTTTAGCATTGTTAAACCGATCGGCACGTTGAACAGTTCGATAATCAGTGCGTTCATCACCGTTAAGCCGATGAAACCCCACACAACGGAGGGAATCGCCGCGAGTAACTCGATGACGATTTTGAGAGTCTCCTTCAGTTTTGGTCCGCAAAATTCAGATACGAAAATAGCTGCCCCAAGCCCAAACGGCACAGCGATAATCATCGCTAAGGCTGTCACGCTAAACGTACCGGCGATCAATGCTAAGACGCCGTAACGTTTATTACTCACAGAGGTGGGATACCATTCGGGGCTTGTGAGAAATTCAACGATGTCCAAGCCGCCAAAGAAAAACCCCATCCCTTCCCGAAAAACGAAAAAGAATATGCCAAAGACGAAGATAATTGCGCTGATACCGCACAGGCGAATAATTACTTCAATAACTGGCTCACACCAACGTCCCAGTTGGTGAAAAACATTCACGATTGTTCGCATAATTAATGGGAATCCAGGCTCACTTCTGTCCGACGGGCACATAGCCTGTTTTCTCAACAATCCCCCGTCCTGTGGGCGAGAAGATCCAATCTAGGTAAGCCTGTTCCTGCGGTTCTGGCGTTCCGAGCGAATACATATACAAGGGTCTTGCTATCGGATATGTACCATCAAGCACACCTTGGGCGGTGGGACCATAGGCGATATCACCAGCAGTTTTTGCAATTTTGAGCATCTTCACCTCTTCTGTGGCGTACCCCATACCGCTATAACCGATTGCACACGGTGTATGTGCAACAAGTTCAACAACATCCTTAGAACCGTGTAGATCTCTTGAGCCGAGTTTATAGTCGCGATTCTTGCCAAGAACTGCTGAACGGAAATAAACGAATGTCCCAGAATTCGATTGTCGGCTTACCCGAATAATCTCGTCATTAGCGCACTCGCTGTTATCGATCCCAAGTTGAGACCATTCAGTTATGTCTCCATCTTCTCCGTAGATGCTAGCGAGTTGCTCTATGGAGACTTCAGCCAGTGGGTTGTCCTTGTGAACGTAAACAGCGAGCGCATCATACCCAACGATGAACTCTTTCGGCGCCTCGCCGGTACTCTCCGTCACCCGTTCAGTTTCCGCCGGGGTCATTTGACGGCTACAATTCGCGATGTCTACGGTGCCGCTAACCAACGCAGCGATGCCGGTTCCCGAACCACCGCCGGAAACTTCAAGGGACACATTGGATTCGACGGTAGCATACGCCTCTGCCCACGCCTGTGCGAGATTGACCATCGTATCAGAACCCGCGTTCTGAATCACGAACTTCTCACTAGTCTCATCTTTCTTTGTACAACCATTTGAAAATAGACAGAACGCTACCGCAACGATAGCGCACAACACTTTATTAAACATCAGTTTCCTTTTCCTTCTCAATATCATCACCGAGAATTGCTTGAACCAATTCTCGGATGTGCGTGTCTAAAAATTGAAATGTGTTTTGGTATGCGGCTTGAAGTTCCGCTTCAGCTCCTTCAAGCTTTGATGGATCCGGCACTTCCCAACTAATACGCACCGGTCTCGACGGCAACGACGGGATGGATCTTTCCGCTTCTTCAGAGAGCGATACAATGATTGCGTAATCTTTGAGATCTAAAATCTGGCTCAAATATTTGGATGTCTGACCAGAGATGTCAATCCCTTGTTCCGTCATGAATTGCACGGTCTTTCGATCCAGCGGTTGGGACGCCACGCCAGCGCTGCTGAACCGTATCCTATGTGATTCGAGTGCATTGCCGATACCGACTGCCATCTGTCCTCGGCACGCATCGTGCTCGGCGACGAAAAGTATGCGCAACACCTGCTGGTAGTCATGCCTCAGATCTTCACCGGTGCACATATACAAAACCTCTTCGCAGATATTGCTTGCCTGATTCGCTACACGCTCTAAGCAACTGACAATCGTCACCAGTGGCACCAGTGCCTCTGAGGGCAATTCGCCATTGCTATGCAATTGGATTAAGTCACTATGAATTTCGTAGCGCAGGTTGTCTATCGCCCGTTCTTTTTCCCTTTCCCTCGTTGCCTTTGCCAATTCAGCATCGCCTTCACTGAAGGCGTCCAAAGCGTTGCGGAGGAACGGAATTGCAAGGTTGGCAATGTCGATGAGCTTGGGATGGGAGGCTTGTGCCCCCAGGTCGCTGACAGTCAAAAATCGCCGAGCCATCGCTTTCGCATAATCACCGACACGCTCCAATTCGGTGTTGATTTTGATGACCGAATAAACAAAACGCATTTGAGTCGCGACGGGCAGATGTTTAATCAGGAACCTCTGGCAAAGTGATTCTAGCGTCTCCTCTAACTCATCGATATGCCGGTCCCTTAAGATCACAACATAAGCCGACTGCCGATCATTATGCTCAATCGCACCCAGACAGGTCTCTAACGCTTGCTCAACTAATTTGCCCATCTCGATTACATTGCTGCGGATTAGATCCATGTCCTGCTGCATGTTTTCTTCTAAGTGAGATTGCATACGTGTCCCCTCCAATTTTGTCAGATTCCAGCGCTTGTCATGATACATGGCAGTGCATCATCTGAGGGACAAATAGAATAAAACAACCATTGCTAGAACCTAAAGAATGCCGTCACACGCGGCATAATCGTTGCATCAGATTTGGCGCCTTTATCCGGTTCATCGTAAAAGACATAGACAAGATTGGGCATGATGTGAAATGCCTCGAATGGTGTCCAATCCAGTCCGGCAACGATCATATTCGGCGCTGCTGTGTCATCAAAATGGATATAACCGCTGTTCGGAGCGGGGCTTGGATCGAACAAGCGATCAAACCGAGCAAAAGCCCATAGCTTCTTTTCGAGCAATTGCACCGCGCTGAACATCGAGGTCGCTAAAATGTTAAGGTCGTCCTTGCCTTCCTGCTCCCGCGTCTGATTGGCAAGTTGAACGCCGACCCGAAATTGTTCACTTTGATAGCCGAGCAAACCTTGTAATGTGTACCATCTGCCCCGATCCACCGCATTCTCAAAATCGGCATATCCTTCAACGATAAAACCTGTAAGGGGCCTAGCTGCAAGCGAAAAAGCGATCTTCTTATTGCTATCAATTTCTCCGCTTGTGCTCGTACCGTTTGCGAATATCAGGTGATAGCTGACTTTCTTTGATTTGTCGGCATCACCTTGTAGGGCTATACCAAAATCAGAGCCGTTGCCCATTTTGTGCATGTGAAGCAGCGATTTTGCAACGGAGCGATAGCCCCAGACCCTTTCAACATTCTTCCAAGTTGGGTTACCGGTTAAGCCCACATAAACATTCGTCCGCCATTCGGGTTTCTTCCATCTCAGATAGCCGTTTTTGAGAAATGGCTCGGTTTTCTTGCGCTCTGTGGGAAATGCTGGGCCATTCATCTCGAACCGAAACTTTGTGGAAAATGCGTCCGACAAATTCCTGTCGTAATCGAAGTAGACGCGCCGATACTGGAATCCATTCCGTTCCTCAAGTTCAGTGTTATGGGATTTCAACACGTAGTAATAATCGCCAAAGAAGTAGCCACTAATCTTGCCCGCATCTCCCCACAAAGCGGTGGGGTTACTCAACAATAAACACACAAAAGGCAAAATGCCGCGTAGAAAATATCTCTTCATTGTACCTCCATTTGGTAACATTTTTGTGCAATGACATTTCGGTAAACCGTGTAAGACTACTTAATCTAAAATATACCATAAATGTCACAAATTTGTCACACAAAAGCGTGCCATGAAGCATGTCCCAAAAAGGAAATTTAACTGGGACTAAGAAAAACTTCATAAACACCTCCAATGGAGGGTACTGCTCCGTCGATGTGCGGTCGGGATTTAATTAGTTTTTATATAGAAACAAAAAAGCCCGGCGAGAATTTACTTGCCGGGCTTTTGTAATCTTTTATTCAGCTAATAGTTTGATACTTGTGTTCTGTTACTCCTTGAGTCGATAGCCGACGCCGTGCACCGTCTCAATCCGTTCTCCGAACTGTCCCAACTTGCGACGCAAGCGACTTACATGGGTATCCATCGTGCGCTCAATGCCGTAATACTCTTGCCCCCAAACCGCAGCCATCAGAATACTGCGCGTGAAGACACGTCCCGGGGAATGCGCAAATAAAGAAAGGATTTTGAACTCTGTGGTAGTCAAATCAATAATGCTGCCATCGCTAAATACTTGGTGTCTGTCCAGATCAATCTTTAAGTCATCAATCTGAATTTGGTCTGCAGGTCTGCTGCGCGCAACGGTAGGTGCGCGACGCAGCGCGGCGCGGACTCTCAGCATAACTTCCCGTGGACTAAATGGCTTGGTGATATAGTCGTCTGCAAAATTGCTACTTCACAAATGGTTAAGAGTTTCCGAATTATCCTCCCCAAAACGACAGCACCCGTTTAGCCCCGTCTCTGCTACCGACAATCAACGGCGTGCGTTCATGGATAGACTGTGGCTGTTTTTCTAAGATGCGCTGTCGTCCGTCACTGGCAAGCCCTCCTGCTTGCTCTGCCAAGAAGGCTATTGGGTTGGCTTCGTATAACAACCGCAGCTTACCGAGCCGATCTTTCTGTGTCGGTGGATAAAGAAACACACCACCACGGAGAAGGGTGCGGTGGAAATCAGAAACCAGCGAGCCGACATACCGCAGGCTGTAGCCGCCTGCTTCCTCGGACTTTGCCCATGCTAGGTATTTCTGCACTCCGTGCGGGAATGTCAGGGCGTAGGCTTCGTTGACACTGTAGGTTCTGCCGTTTTCGGGCATCTGCACATTTTCCTGTGTCAACACGTATGCCCCAATTGCTGGATCGAGCGTGAATATATGGACACCATCCCCTGCGGTATAAACCATCACTGTACTGCTACCGTACAGCACATAGCCGGCGGCGACCTGTTGGATACCGGGCTGAAGGATATGCGGCATCGCATCACTTCTATCGACATCAGGCTTGCGTCGAAGGATTGAGAAAATAGTGCCGATTGGTACGTTCACATCAATGTTACTTGAGCCGTCGAGAGGGTCAAACAGGACTACATATCTTCCTTCTTCTCCGACGTCTTGAACGATGCGCGGTTCAGCGTCCTCCTCAGAGATCATCATACCGACATTCCCGCGGTATCCCAGACATTGCATGAGTGTTTCGTTGGCGATAACATCAAGCTTTTGAATCATCTCTCCCTGAACGTTACTAGCGCCGGTAGGACCGAGAACATCGAGAAGTCCCGCTTGACGGACCCGATCCTGTATAATCTTTGTCGCTAGCGTGATTCCTGACAGCAACCAACTGAACTCTCCTGTTGCGCCGGGGTAGCGCTGTTGACCTTCAATGATATGCTGCTCAATTGTTACAATTGGTCTATAGTGTGACACATTTGCCGTCATTTATGCTCCTGTTGTAGGGAAATGGTTCAAAAAACTGAGTACGCCCCCTGTTAGAAAACATGATGAATAGCGGGTTGGGTTTGAGCCGTTTATTCATATCGGTTGTTACAGTTCCCGAATCCGAATGTTGCGGAATTGAACGGGACCATGGTCGCCTTGCAACATCAGGGGACCCGTCGGTGGATTGTCATCATCGAGTTGTCCACCTGTCGGTCCTTCGATCGTCACGTTATCGTGGATCTTGACCCCATTTAGGACTACTGTCAGGCTCATGCCCTTGAGTGTTGCATCCACCGTTTGCCATTCTCCTGCCGGCTTACTCGCTTCGACATCTACATGCTTTTGATTATAAAGGGCACCATTCTCCGCTGGATATGAGTAGGTCTTCCCAAGGCTGTCTAAAATCTGAATCTCATATCGACCCCGGAGGTAAATACCACTGTTGCTATCTGCTGGCACCAGATACTCGATATGCAGTTCAAAGTCGCCGAACTCTTGGTTCGTCATGATATCCACACCTTTATCAGTATTATCGAGAATACCGTCGTGGACGACCCACTTGTGTTCTTGATCTGGATGCCGCATCTGCCAACCTGTGAGATCGATGCCATTAAAAAGTTGAATTGATTCGTTTGCCATAAATGCTATCTCCTTTGTAATTGATTTGATTACATCTATTGGGTTTCGCTCCAGTCAACAGGTTGACCTTCACTTATCCCAAATTGTGAAAGCGGGATAACTTTGTCTATTTCCTTAGCATCAGTTATCAGCCGCCGGGGATGTAAAGGGTTCGATCCGCAACGGGTAATGCCACGCGAGCTCCCCCTTGCAGGTGCGAATGCGCGATACCAAATTGCGCCTCCACCGATTGCATCGTTATGTCGATATTGCCAGTGGTGCGCTCACCCGTTTCAATCTCACGAATAATGTTGCGGATCGTGCACACGGTGGGGCTTTCGCCGGTCGGTTTGATGAGCTGCTCCTCAACGGCAGATCCGCCCTTTGCGCTGCGACGAATGCAGAAAACATCGCCATTGTCCCATGCGTAGGCGTGCCCGTCGGTTCCGTGTACATCAATGTTGAATGGTCCAGATAGGGGTAGAAAAATGCCTTCTGTGTCGTTTTCATAGCCAATCCGGAAGAATCCGACCATGGGGTCGGCAATTTCTTCCCCAGCGGGTGGCACAAAACAGTGTCCGTCCGAGTCATACTCCGGGTACGCACGGGGACGTTGATCCGCGTTTGCAGCCAACGGCTCACCCCGCTGCACAAGACGTCCCTCCACCCAGATTGGCATTGGATCGCCAAGCAACATGGATACCAAGTCTAGGGTATGTGGGTGGTGCTTGATTATATCGGTGTAGCTGGACATCACCGCATATTGAGGTTCACCGATATCTCCTTGGGCAATGGCGTCACGCATCCGAATGTAGCCGTCATGGTGTCGGCGCATCGCACCCCAGTTGAAGGCGACGTTATTTGCCTTACACGCATCGGCAATGCGATCGGCTTCTGCCAGCGAGGCACACAATCCCTTTTCGGAATATATCCCGTGTACCCCGTGTTCTGCCGCAAAGATAATCGGTTCAGCGCGTGCGAATGAGGGCGTGGTCACGCTCACGATATCCGGCTTTTCTCGCTCAATCATCTCGCGATAATCGAGATAGGTGTTGGTAATGCCGAACCGATCGGTGAACCGTTTCAGACGTTCCTCTCCGCGATTGGCAACAGCCACCACCTCGGTCTGCTCAATAGCGGTGTAGGCACTGAAGTGGCCATAAGGGCTCGAAAATTGGTTAACGGTGAGTTCATCCTCAATTAGGCCGCCCATACGACCTGTGCCGATAATAGCGACACGGTATAAATCCTTCATGTTTTCTCCTTTTGACAGACATTGAATTTTTAAGTCGAGATGCGAACGGTGAAAAAGATGCCAAGAGCCGTACAATACCGGCTACAAAAGTACCAATCTTAGACGTAAGCTCCTGCTTCTAATCAAAATATTATAGCATAATTGTAGCAGGATAATTCAAAAATAGGTCGCACAGAAATCTCCAAATCCAGCACAATTTTACAGCCTCCCAAAACAATTCTGATTTCCACGAAGATGACTATAACCAATTATCATCCACAACGGATTAATTTGTCAACTCATATCACACTTGATACTTACCGCTGAGATGTGGTATTCTCATCATGTCATTATAACATTTTTTAGGAATGGAGGCATATATCACCATGAAACCTATCCGTTTGGGATTTATTGGTCTTGGTCATATCCCCACCCGGGCACACTTGCCAGGTCTTGCACCGTTGGTCGAAGCTGGCGAGGTCACTTTGCAGGCATTCTGTGATATCAATGAAGAGACTGCAAAGACACAAGCCACAACCTTCGGGGCACAGGCGGTCTACACCGACCACCATGAAATGTTGGACAAAGAAGACCTCGACGCAATCTATCTCTGTATTCCGCCAACACTTCACACAGACGAAATCCCTATTGCGGCGGACAAGGGATTTTCTATCTTTGTCGAGAAACCACAGACGCTCGATATGGCACAAGCTGTTCGGTTTGAGACCGCTATCCGAAAATCGGGCGTTGTCTCCCAAGTCGGCTTTATGAGTCGCTATTATCCGTCGGCGGAAGAGGTATGTCGGAGATTGCAGGAACGTACCTTGCGACACGCCTTGGTGCAGCGCCTCTACAGTGGCAGTCCGATCCGCTACTGGACTAGTCGCTTCGAGTTATGCGGCGGTTCATTCGTTGAGAACACGATTCACACGGTAGATCTGCTGCGCTACTTCTTGGGAGACATCGAAGCCGTGTCTGCCTTCTATGTTGACCGGAAACCCGGCGAAGGACCCGAACCGATGAACATGCCGCATGTGTACAACGTCAATTACCGCTTCACTAGCGGCATAACGGCCAATGTGAGTGTTTCGCGGGTACTGACCAATGTGAGCGTTTCACGGGGGCAGGTTATGCTAGTCAGCGATGATTCATTGATGGAGTGGTCGGCGCAAGAGGTTGTCGAGAATGGTGAGACGGTCTGGGAAACAATGGAAAGCCACAACGCTTTTACCTTGCAAGCACAGGCTTTTGTTAAAGCTGTGCGATCTAGCGATCCAAGTATGATGCGAAGTTCTTATGCTACTAGTATGAATAGTCTGGCAGCGGTGCTCGGTGCGAATGCGTCGGCTGCACGTGGCGGCGAAGTTATTCGACTGGAAGATTTTACTGCCGGGCGCATCTGATAAAACTCTGCTGGTACTTTGGGTGGCAATTTGCATTAACTACATCGTCTGTTTTTTCTGTGAACCGATGGGGTGGTAGTACGGTTCTAACAACAGGTGCGATTTGGCGGGATCAGCGGCGGTCCGCGCTAGCAGGTCAGTTGATGGTTCGCAGCGGGGCCAATTGACCATGTACGAAGGACCGTACTGGTAAGACAACCACACATCTTTTTCGCGAATTGTCGGTTGGAACGCGTGAGAGAGGTTTTCGGTGAACAGGACACCCGATCCAGCACGCAGCGGTATATTCTGCAGCGGCGCAATTGCGTTCAGATCCGTATTCTCATAGGGGTGTGGAAGGCTAGCTTTGTGGCTGGCAGGGATTGCGCAGAACGCTCCATCCCCATCGGTGGTGTCAGTCAGCGCAATAAGGCATGTAATCATCAGGCAACGGAATTGACCATCTCCAAAACAGCGGTAGCGGGCATAGCGTCTCGGATCAGCATCGCCCCCTTGGCTAAGTCGGCTGCCCTTTCCCGGTGTTCTGAGTATTGCCCGTGAGCCGACGAGACGGTATTGGCGACCCCAAATGAATTCCTGCACATAATCGAGGACACGGGGCAGTGCCATAGCATCCTCAGCGGTGCTCTCTGCTTCAATAATGTTGACCAATTCGCAGCCATAGGGACTGTCTGGCAATAGCGTTATATTTTTCGGTATTGTCGCCTTAATCCTTGACAGTGTATCCTGTGCCTGCGAGATCTGGTCGGGATTCAGGAGGTCCTCTAGCACTAGGTAGCCAGCCGTATCAAAGAAATGCTTATCTTCAACAGAGGTTTCGGACTCACCAAGACCAATCTGCAGGTCAAAAACATCTTCTTCTGTGGCTTGTTTCATGGGACTCACCTACTGATTTTTCAAGAATTATGTCCGTTTTCAACTCATTGAGACTGATATTAGCGGACATCGGCTTCGGACGCATGAGCGAACGGGGCAGGTCCTTGAATAAGTTCGAGCCGACGCGGGGTTGCACGCTGCTCAAAACCTTCCGCAGTCATTGCCAAACCGTGCCAAGTGCAGTGAAACGCGGGTGCATACGAATAAAACAGTGTCCGCCGTACCTTTGAACGGTGGTTCTCTACAGCCCCGTGGGATAGGTCTTCGGAGAAGATGATGGCATCACCAGCTTTACACGGCAACGGCTGCACAAGTGGATGGGTGGGATCCGGAATCTGCCCCACGAGCGGGTTAGTGAAGTTGCTCTTGTGGCTTCCGGGGATAACAGCAAAACAACCGTCTTCGACATCAACATCCGTCAACGCATACCCAATTTTCACGCTCACGCACTTGAATGCGCCATCTCGGAAAGCATATTCGCTATAAGGCAGTAACTCCGCATAACCGTGATGGAACCGAAACGCCCCTCCGCTGTTCCGCGACATAAAGCTGGCTGCATCAAGCCGGGCTGGCTCACCGATCATTTCCTCAATGTATTGAAGTGTCTGGGGCAGGTCAATGAGTTCCTCAAAGGGACCACCGTAGCAGAGCACCTGACAGTCATAATCCCCTAAGCCGCCTTCTGACGGAACACCCGTCTGGGCATAGACGTTGTCCGAGGCGCGATATTTCCGTTCGGCGCCTAGGGCTGCGGTCTGATTATCATTGAGCGTTTCAAGATAGTCTATCGTTTCGTTGAGTCGCCGATGTATATCGGAGGACAGCACCCCGCGCAGTACCAAATATCCGTGCAGGTCAAATAGGTATCTCTCTTCCTGTGTCATGTGAGCCTCCTAATTTAAGTTGACTAGGTTGGAATGCAATCCCATTGGAGACATTTTAGCCCGTCTCATCGAAGCCGCTTTCAACCAATTTCGATAGAGCTTCAATAGCTTCTTCTTCATCGGGACCTTCTGCCCGAATCGTAAGTTGAGTGCCGTGGCTCGCTGCTAGCATCATGATTCCCATGATACTTTTCGCATTGACTTTCATCAGCCCTTTTTGGATGTAGATGCTGGAAGAGAATTGATTTGCCGCTTGAGACAACACGCCGGCGGGACGGGCATGCAAACCGAGCGCATTGCGGATTGTCACCAATTGTTCAATCATAACTATCTTCCTTCTCGGCTGACGCGGCTGTTAGTTTACCTTTGATTTTGTTGGCTCCAAAATTTCACGATGAAGCGTTGTGTGCTGCCATTCGTCAAGCGCGGTTTCGTCGCTCTGCTCTGCCATATCTGAAATGAGAGTTTCATTAAGTTCTTTTGCTGCGTGGAACCCCAACTTTTGTCCCCAGAGGTTCATCGCTGCAGCTTCGATCAGGTTTGAGATATTTCGTCCGGGCGCCACAGGAATGACGAGGTATGGTATCCGTTCATTATGAAAACTGTATACTTCTTCATCAAGCCCCGTTCGGTTGTACACTTTGTTTTCGTCCCAATGTTCCAGTGTTACGACCAACTCAACCTGTGTGCGATCGCCGACCGCGGTGACCCCAAAGAGTCCAATGACATCGACAATCCCTAACCCCCGGACCTCCATGTAATGCTTCATCGGTTGGACACGCATCCCGAAAACGCGGTGGCCAGATACCCGTTTCAAAAGAACAGTGTCGTCTGCAATGAGGCGATGTCCCCGCTGGAGGAGTTCCAAGGCACATTCGCTTTTGCCGATTCCACTTTCGCCGAGGATTAAAACCCCAACCCCGAACACATCAACCAAGTTCCCGTGAACATATTCTGAGGGCCCAAATTCATCTTCAAGGAACAACAGCAACCGGGTTGTGCAAACGGCAGATGATAGCCGAGTGGTCAGAATTGGTATATTTGTATGATTAGCAATGGTGACAAGTTCTGAAGGGGCTGGCAGGTTATTTGTAACGATCACGCATGGGAGATCGTATGAGAGAAATTTCTGCAATACTGCAGCTTGATCTATAATAGGAAGGTTTTCTATATATGAAATTTCACCATGCCCTAGAATTTGAACCCGTTCATGTCCAAAGTGATCGTAATGTCCACACAGGGCGAGCCCCGGACGATTCGATTCCGCCGTTTTGAGTGCACGATCTAGTCCATCATGTCCAGCTGCAACTTCAAGTTGTAGCTCATAACCGGCATATTTAATTAGCTGACGCACCGTCATTATATGGTCTGGCATTCAACTGTTCCTTTGGTGGATTAATCTAATCTAATCAGTGTGGCAACTTAAAAGAGAGTAGGGAGCTGCCGCCAAATAGATTGGGACAGGTTACGCCCGGAGGAAAATCGTACCAAGTATATGTCAGTTACCCCGCCCTAAAGGACGGGACTTCCACTGATAAGATTTTGGTGAATTGGCGCAACTTAGACTATCGTTCAGTGAAATACCTCTCCCGACCACCTCTAGACAAATTGAGGTTCAACCCATCCATATTCACCGTTATCATCTTCATATACAACGTTGACCTGATCCGTCTGTGCGTTTAAGAAAAGCAGCAAGGTATCTCCAGAAGTCCGAAGCTGCATCACAGCTTCTCCTACGCTCATCGGCTTAGAAGCGAATTTTTCGGGAGCCCTGAAGTGAGGGTCCAGCATATTTGATGAATCATCCGTATCGGATTCTGCCAACGTGTTGTTTCCATTACCGCTTAACTGCATTGCGACCTCACGCCGAGGCAAACGCTGTCGCCGATCCTTGATTCGCTCTTTATGCCGGCGAATCTGTGTCTCAATTTTGTCTATTACGTCGTCTAGCGATGAGAAAACATCGTGCGTTTCACCTTGGGCATGGAAGGTTGCTTTTCGTGTAGCAAGCGTAATTTCTGTTCGGTAACGGCTTTTCTCCACCTCCATAACCACCTGAAAGTCGATAACAGGGCTAAAAATCGCTTCTATCTTCTTAGCACGCTTCACAATGTAAGTTTTAATATCATCTGTAATTTCAAAGTGACGACTCGTAAGATGGATTTGCATACCTTAGACTCCCTTCTTTGAATTAATGCTGCATTGGCGACTGCCGATTCATTACAGATCGGCAAATCTCAATTGCCTACCATTTCCGTTTCCTTTTAGGAGATGGTAAGATATTAAGTTCCTCACGATATTTGGCAACGGTTCGTCTTGCCGTATGGATCCCTTGCGCTTCCAAGGCATCAGAAATTGCCTTATCACTCAACGGTTTCGCTGCGTCCTCATTCTCAATCATGTCCTTAATCTTCTCTTTGACTGTGGTTGCAGCAACATTTGATCCGGAATCCGTGGGAAGTTCACCGCTGAAAAAGTATTTCAGCCTGTAGATACCTTGAGGTGTTTCAACGTACTTATTCGACGTGACCCGGCTGACTGTTGACTCATGGACACCCGCCATATCTGCTATCTGCTTTAATACCAACGGTTTAAGTCCCTCAACTCCTTGCTCCAAGAAATCCGCCTGTACTTCAAAGATTGCTTCGGTTACCCTTGCAATCGTTTGGCGACGCTGCACAATACTTTGTAACAAATCCCTTGCCTGAGTTCTGCGAACCTCTAGCCACTCCTTCGTATTGGCATCTAGACTTTTGTTGCCGTTCATCATCCAATCAACATAAACCGGGTTCAAACGTAGTCGAGGCATACCGTCGTCATTAGTGATAACTCGGTATTCCCCGTCAATTTTTTCAATTGTAACATCGGGGATGATTGTTTCAGGTGCTCTTGGATCTCTTGGGTCAGAGAAGTGACGCCCCGGATAGGGATCTAAGGTGCCAATGAGTTCCCGCGCTTCTACAATTTCACTAATTTGCACCCCAAGTCCTTGGGCGATACGCTGGAGATGATTATCCGTTAAATCCGCCCAGTGGTGCTTGATAACCATTTCTGCGAGTGGCTTCTCAATTTGTGCAGCTCTCATCTGTGTAATCAGAGTTTCCGGGATGGTTCGATAAGCGATTCCGATAGGCTCAAAATTGTTGTGGATAAAGTGTAAGACAGCTTCTACCTCGTCCACGTCGCAACCGACAGCGACTGCAATATCTTCGAGGGTGATGTTGTAGACATTGAGTTGACCATCTTCCTTGTTGACTGTATAGGTTTGTTCACCCGCTGCATCGGCTATCAGCCAACAGCTATCTTCTGACTTCACAGTAATGGTCGCATTTTGAGAAAGCGCAATTTCGTCGTTTTCAAATTCCTTACGCAGCCCTTTTTCGATCGCGTTTCGCAGGTATTCTGAAAGTACCCTATTATCTAAATGGCTTTGGAACAATGGATTTATATCGAACAGAGGACCGGTCCGCAACTGACCGTTATCATCAAGATTGCCAATAATCTGCTCACCGATTCTCCGATCCATTTCCGAGAAAGGTGCGACACTGAGTTGGTCCATCAGAAAATCGTGCAGCGACTGGAAACATGCGATATCGGAGGAACGTTGATCTTCGTTGTTTTCCCAATGCTCAAACTCTCCACTTTCACCCCGATGGAAGGAGTCATCGAGAAAGTCCTTCCAGTCAAAATCTGGCTCTTTATCCTCACGATCGATAATTTCTTCGGGTTCATTCCATTGGGTATCTGGATCGAGTTTTTCTATATTGAGAATTTCCTCAAGCTCATCATCCTCCGATATTTCCTCTAAGAGCGGATTTTGCTCCAACTGCTGACTCAAATGCTGCTTCAGATCCAGCCGTGACATCAGAAGTACCTGAATCGCTTGCTGCAGCTTGGGCGTCATGACCAGCCGATGCTGTAAGCTCGCGGTTTGTCTCATTCCAACGTTCATGGCTTAATCTCCTCAAATGACTATGTTATATTCGAGACCGCCGCAGTTCAAAATTATGTCCCAAGTACTGTTCCCTAGCGATCTCACTCTCAACAAGTGCTTCTGGAGTACCGCTTAATGTGATTTTTCCGTCAGTAATTAAATAAGCACGGTCAACGATGCCTAACATTTCCGAGGCATTGTGGTCTGTGATTAAGACGCCAAGATCTCTATCGCGTAAGTGCAAAATGAGCTGTTTAATGTCTTGAACTGCAATCGGATCTATACCTGAAAATGGTTCATCTAACAAAATAAAAGACGGAGACGCTGCCAAGGCTCTGGCGATTTCAGCACGACGACATTCGCCACCCGAAAGGGTGTATGCCTTACGATCTGCTAACTCAGAAATACCAAGTTCTTCCATCAGTTGTTTACTTTGTTCCCCACGCTCCCTTTTGGGAATATCGCGCACCTCCAAGATGGCTTCGATGTTCTGTCTAACCGTCAGCTTCCGAAAGATAGAGGTCTCTTGGGCGAGATAACCGATACCCCGTCGTGCACGTTTATACATCGGCAGAAATGTGATGTCCTCATCATCATAGATAATCTGCCCTGTATTGGGGCGGATCAGCCCGACAACCATATAAAATGTCGTTGACTTGCCCGCACCATTCGGTCCCAGCAAACCGACAATTTCCCCTGTCTCAACTTCAAGGCTGACTCGATTAACAACGATGGGGCCACGTCTTGTGTAACTTTTAACAAGTTCATGGGTTTGAAGGACTGCCACTGCTTTCTGCCTCCTCTTGTGAAACCGCCTCTTCTTCTTGTGATTCTGCTTCTTCTTGTGGCTTTGCCTCTTTTTCTTCTAACTCCGTCTCAGGTTCCTTTTGAGACTTCACACGGAACCGAACTTTTATATTGCCTTCTCCGGAGCGTTCGCCAGTACGCCGGTTATACCAAAATTTATCCGCTTCCAACCGATCCTCATTTTGGAGAACAACGACATCATCGTGAAAGTATATAATATCGGTGAGGTGGTTCAAGTTCGCGTAAGCACACGTGACGAAAATATCCCCGTCTCGAAGTTCGACGTTTCCTTCCGCAACGGTTCTTTCAGTTGTATTCGTTTCGACGTTTTCATGAATAGTCACTTTGTCAGCATTCAGGAAGCCGTTGGGTCTTTCGATTTGAACGTTACCCGTAAAAATTGTCACCCCGTCTTTTTCACGTTGCTCGAAACGATCTGCGTGTCTTACATCGATAACCTCATCTTCTGAGTCTGAGAGCGTTTCATCACTCATTTCTTCCTGTTGCGGTAGGGAGGTCTCTTGTTCATCGACTGGGTACGCATAGTTGTTGAACAAAAAAACACTAAGGAGCAAGCCAACTGCCCAAAGTAAAGCCACGGTAGGTTTCGGAATTGTTATAAAATTAATTCTCAGTTGCATTAAATTTCTCATCCTTTGGATAAATTTTAGATTGGACATTTTTCATTATAACCACTTCGAGGGTCGGATCGCCTTCCAGTTCTTGACCGACCATTGTTGAATCACCTCGCACAATCGTAGAGATATTCGGTGCAAACAGCTTGCCATCACTGTTTCGCCAGTGAAGTTCATCGGTGTAGAGGAACCCATCTGGGCTCTTTCCAACAACATTCTCAAAAATATGAATATCATTGCTTGACTCGATAAGCTCGCCCCGATCGCCTGTTATTGTTATTGCCCACTCACCCTCCTCAAAGATCTGGACCCTTGGCTTTTTCATCTCCACAATCTCTTTCAGGAATGTTGCCTCCTCAGCGACAAGTATCCACCGCGTAACACCCCCGTCCGCGTGTTGGGTGGAAAAGGTATACAGTATCTGTTGAGGTGTTTCTTGGACCGGTTCTGTCGGTTCTTCGTCTACTTTATCACAGCCAAAGGTGAATAGACCAAAAGCTACCAAAAGGAAGAATACTTGAAATGTGATATGTAAGTGTCGGTTATTCAGGTTGTGTTTTCCAGCGTTCATGCATCCAGATCCACTGTTCCGGGTAGCGTCGAATATAAGATTCAATGACTTTTGTGAACTGCTGCGTGTTGACCAAGAGATCTGCTTCTTTGTCTCCACTCTGTTGTAGAATCAGTGGGGCTTCAATAATAGCACGATGTGAATTGTCCGGTTGACGGACAATAAAAGTTGGCAAAATCGCAGCCCCTGTCTTAAGCGCGAAAGCTACCGGGCTATAAGGTGTGTAGGCAGGTTTCCCGAAAAAATCAACGAAGATCCCGCGCGTACGGGTGTCCACATCTGCAAGAATAGCGATCAGTTCATTTCGATTGAGACAGCGTAATACTTCACGAACCGCTCGATCTCGGTCTATACCTTGCCATCCAACCTTTTCTCGATAGCTGCTAACAATGGCGTCTAAACGTTTGGATCGCAGCTCACGGGTAATCCCACGGATTGTATAGCCATGTGCAAGGATGCTAGCACCGAGAAGTTCCCAATTGCCAAAATGAGCCGTCAGGATGATCGCGCCTCTGCCTTGAGCCAGTGCCTTATCAATATGTTCTCTTCCCTCAAGGGTAACAAGCCGATGGAGCGTCTCAGGAGACATACGAGGCAGCTGCATAAATTCCATCAAGTTCTTACCGATGTTCTGGAAGGAGCGTCGGACAAGCCTACCTGCTATCGGTTGACCCATCCCAAGGCTCTGTGCTAGATGCCTGTACGCCTTATCCTTTTCGCGATGGGACAACAAAAAAACGGCTGTAGCAAGATAAACGCCTATGAATAAAGCGAGTTTACGAGGCAGCCGAGCAATACACTGACCTATACATTTTGCCGTAAATGCGTAACAATAATCTTTCAGAGTGCGCCACATACCTGTCCCTATTATAGCAAATTCAACCTGTGATGACAAGTGAATTCATGGGTGTAAGGGGCGATTGAGACTAGTTGGCATAAAAATTGATAGTCAGCATCGACCCTTGTTGGGAAGATATCTGAATGGTTCAAAATTGATTGAAGTTTTACTTGAGGTTGGGGTTTAAGTGTGTTACAATTAGGTGGAGTTGTAACTTCGATTAGAAATAGGCGTTAGATATAGATAGCAACTCAATCAAATAATATAGAAAGGTGGTGCAAAGTCATGCAAGAAGTACTTAAACAGATCAATTATAGTATATTGAATAATCAGGGAACTCGTCTTGACTCTGCCCATCTGAGTTTCGGACTGGGAGGAACGGCTACTTAAAATCTCGTTTGGTGTAGTGTCGGAAAGCCCGTAAGGATGAGTTTCCTTGCGGGCTTTTTTATTTTACCTTGTGAGGTTCTATTTTATGGCTGAAGGAATTGTTATCAGAGCACACGGTGGGGTTTATGATGTCCAAATAGGGGGCCAACTCTACCACTGTTCATTACGACATCACATTATTGAGGCGGATAGACGGGAGCGTGCAGAAACGAAAGAACTACCCTACGTGGACCTCGTCTCTGTTGGCGATCGGGTGCAAATTTCTCGTTCAGGGTCGAAAGCGGCGGTGGGTTATATTGAGGAAATTCTTCCGCGCGAGACCCAATTCGGCCGTACGCGCGTAAACAAATTGCCGCAGGTCATTGTAGCCAACCTCGATCTTCTGCTAGTCATCTTTGCGGCACGAAACCCTCAACTCAAATTGCGCATGTTGGATCGATTTCTCGTGACAGCGGAGGCATCGGGGATGTTGCCCATAATCTGTATCAACAAAATTGACTTGGTCAAACTGGAAAAATTAAAAGCACAAATGGCACTGTACGAAGGGATCGGTTACGATGTGATCTA
The DNA here is from genome assembly GCA_003635265.1 of Candidatus Poribacteria bacterium. Taxonomy (GTDB): domain Bacteria; phylum Poribacteria; class WGA-4E; order WGA-4E; family PCPOR2b; genus PCPOR2b. The sequence continues at coordinate 17,498 of PYIZ01000043.1, read as the reverse complement.
CACCAGTATTGTAACGGGTGCTGGAATTGACGAAATGCGTACAGTGATGAAGGATCGGATTTCCGCTATCGTCGGATCGTCTGGCGTTGGCAAATCATCACTACTCAACGAGATTCAACCGGGCTTGCAGCTACGTGTCGGCGATGTTGATGAACGGATGCACAAGGGACAGCACACCACAACGGAGGTTGCCCTTTTGCCACTCCATTTTGGTGGGTTTGTTGCAGACACACCGGGCATCCGCACACTCGGCTTGTTTGAGATTGATGATGAACAGGGACTAGACATCTATTTCCCCGAAATGCGTCCTTACATTCCTGAATGCAAATTTGCAGCGTGCACCCATCAACATGAGCCGGGGTGTGCGGTTAAAAGTGCTGTCGAGTCTGGAGAGATTAGCGAGTTGCGCTACGATAGCTACTTACGCATATCGGGATTTAGTGCAGGAAGGTTCGAGCGTGAAGGACCGAAGAAAGAGCGAAAACGGTATGAGAGGAGACATAAACGTGCGAAGCGATAGTGGACGGCAAGTGATTGACAAATTGAGACGAATTATTGAAAAAAATGAGCAGAAACTTACCTATTTTCAGAATCGACTGAAGCAGTCTGAGTTCATTGATCAGCCGAATCAGCGCCTGATTGGCACTGCAGCGGGACAAGCGGATTCATATACAGATCAGTTGGCGATCCTGCGTGCTCAACTACGCGAGCTAGAAAAGCTTTACGGCGGCATCCTAGTACTGAGAACAACTGAGGAGCGAGATTTACGGCGCATTTGGGGTTGGACAAATGAGCCTACTCTTCGTGATCGATTGCGTACTGAATTCATACCGTTCCACGCTTACGTCGACAATTGGAATCGTTGGCTTGCCGACAAAGGTGTGCATCCCCTTTCAGTTGATCTGCCAACCGGTGAACTGGTTGGTTTTATGCTAATTAGATGCACCGTTGAGGATGAGAAGGTCGCAACACTTGAGTTTATTGTTATTCGACCCGATTGTCGTTATCAGGGGTATGGCACAGAGGCGGTGCAGCAGGCAATCGACTTGGCATTTGAACATCTCGGTGTGGATACTTTTGAGCTTCAAGTCGGTGTTGATAATTACGCTGCCCTGCTCTGTTTCGAGAAGTGCGGATTGGAGTGCATTGACCAAGGGCGTCACGGGGCGGTGGAGTGCTATCGTATGGAGATGCACCGCGAAGTCTGGGAAGACGTTAGATCTGCCGAGTCGATTCCAGACCACGATGACGGTGAGACATCGCCTGTTCGGAATCCTGATGTAATTAGGGAGGGATCCAGCCCCTATCTCACGGCGAAACTATTGGCACCCTTAAAAGAGCTCGTTTCTAATCGCTAAATGCGGGGTTTGTTCGTCCACCAATTCAAAGGACTCGAGTTCAAACTCAACATCAACGGTAATATCGTCACGGGTTTGAGATTGAGTGAATTTGATGATGCCGACATTGGGAGCAAGCCATTTTTGTGCGACCGTTATGTCGAGGGGATGATCGAAAATACTCCACTTAAATGTCTCTTGTACCTGAAATACATTCTCAAATGTACCCGCCGGAACCGTCATGGTTTCCTCTGCAAGTACCTCAAACTCATCTGCACCACCACCGATTGGAAATAGTTCAGGGGTCAACTTTGCCTGAAAATTTATTTGCCATTCCTCCCCCGGGATGAGTGGAAAATTGTAAAGCGGTAAAAACGGTGAGAATAGGATTGTATCTTCCGTGCCGGAGGTAATATTCTGTGCATGCTGCAAGATTCCTTTGACAACGCCATTTTCGATTTCTTGACCTAGGTAAGAGAAATTGAGAATGCCTTCCAACCCCTCGTCAGGGCTCGATTTCTGTAAGACGTAACTTTTCACCGTCCGATCACTGGTGACTTGGATATCGATTGTGTCAACAATTTCAAAGATAACTCGATTTCCTTCATTGTCGCGATAGTGCCATATATTGCCAACAGCAAGTGGGTAGTAGTCCCCCGGACGGGTTCGCCACACACGTATGTTCTTGATGCTTGTGGTCGATTTCCTTCCGTCGCTCACGGTGACTTCAATCACGTATTTTCGTTCCTCTTCGGGAGCAATCCAAGTCGCACCGCGATCGTCACCACGAATCGTACCACCGTTCGCACGCCATTCAACAGACAGTCTATCGCCATTGACGTCGGTGGCTTCAAACTTGATGTCGACGGGGGTGCCCGGTTCAACAATCTCGGATTCTACCTTGAAGACGGAAATCCTTGGGGCGAAATTCTCGTCACGATCGCTTTCACTACACCCTAGGATTAGGAAAAGGGGGATTGCAATAAACAGAGGCAACAGGTGCTGTCCCCTGAACAAAAACATGGTAGGATCTCCTTCACGAATATGGGATAGTTGCTGCACCAATAGAATTGAAATCTAACGCAGCATAAAACGCCGTTCAGGAAACAAAGATTACAGTGGGAAAGATTTTAAGAAGAAAAGTTTAAGCCAACTCCCCTCCGTATTCTCTTGCAGGGATGTATGGAAGCTGTCCACTTTGGAGCATCAACTCAAGGGGAGATTCTTTTTGAGGTAATGGAAACTTGATTTTGGATCGACCGAGTCGTTCCGATTCGTAGGCGGCGAGACACATTTCTAAAGCGATGCGACCATCGTATCCACTGGAGACACTCTCTCTATTCTCGTCGAGGCAAGCCACCATTTCCCATGCGCCTTCGCTCGGGACATCTCCTGTCAAATCCCCAATGAGTTCGCTGCCTATCGCCTCAATCTGCTCTCCCTCACGGAAGTCTCCTAAGCCCTTGTCTTTCTTCCAAAGCCGAATCAACGGTTGCCAACCGCGGTGGGGACGAACCTCTATCTTCCCTTCGCTTCCCTCAAGGATAAAACAGCCATCCAGCCGGTAATCCCAGTGTCCGCCAGTCATGAACAGTGCGGTGACACCATCGTTGAGGCCGAAAAAACTCATAACCCGTTCGCGTTCATTGCTCCGGTTAACAGTAGCAATGACCCACTCCGGATCTCCACCGAACCATCGAATGGAGTCGCAACTGTGCGTCGCGTTGTGCAGTAACGTACTGGTATCGCCGTAATTCTGAACCTCGATATGTAGAAGTTTACCAATTACACCGTCATCCACCATCTGCTTGGCACGCCGCCAATTCGGTTCAAACCGCATGGTGTGGTCAATCGCCAACTTCGTTCCAGATCGCTCACACGCTTCGATCACCCGGTCTGCGTCCCGCATGTTCAACGCCATCGGCTTCTCGCAGAGGATTGCTTTAGCCCCTGCTTCCGCCGCTGCAATTGTCGGCTCGACATGCTCCCGGTTATGCGTTGTCACACCGACGATATCAAGCACTTCTTTGCTTAACATCTGTTGCATGTCCGTGTACGCCGACGGAATCTCAAATTGCTCGACAAGCGCGTTCACCTTCTCTTTGAAGATGTCACAGGCAGCAACAACCTCTGCACGGTCACCGAGTTGTTGAAACGCCCTTGCATAACGCGCCCCAATGCTGCCACAACCGATAATTCCGACGCGGTATTTCGTTTTGGACATACCTCATTCCCCTGTCTGTGATGTCGATTGGCTTAACTTCACCAGTGCCTTCATTGCCTCGAACTTGAAGTACATGTCCTGATTATCATCTCCGATAATTTCGATTAGTCCAGGAATCGCACTTTTATCCCCCAATTCACCTAACACTGTCGCCGCATTCCATACTACCAAGGTCTCGTCTACAGGATCCCATCGTGGCACGCCTTCGCCATGGTTGACCGTGTTTATTAAAACAGGGATGCCGCGCTTGTCCCCCAACTTTGCCAACGCTTCTGCGATAACCCATCGTACCGTGATATTGTCATCGTTGAGAGCATTTATCAAAGCGGGCACCGCACGCTCATCTCCCAATTTTCCCAACGCTTCTACGGCAAAGATATTTTTATCGTTAAGAGTGCTTATCAAAGGGTCAACGGCGCTGTTATCTCCTAACTTTCCCAACGCTCCTGCAGCGGCCCATCGTACCGTGATATCGTCATCGCTGAGAGCGTTTATCAAAGCGGGCACCGCACGCTTATCTCCAAACTCTCCCAAAACGCCTGCGGCATTCATTCGTACCGTGATATAATCATGGTTTAGAGCGTTAATCAAAACAGGTACACCACGTCCATCCCCCAATTTGTCCAATACTTTTGCAGCAGTCCGCCGTATGGCGCTATTATCATGGTTGAGGGAGTCAATCAAAACGGACTCACCGCGCTTATCTCCCAACTTTACCAACGCTCCTGCGGAAGCTAGGCGTACCCAGACAATATCGTTGAGAGCGTTTATTAAAGCCGGGATCGCACTTTTATCGCCCAACTCTCCTAACGTTTCTGCAGCCTTCGATTGTACCCAACGATTATCATCATCAAGAATCTTTATCAAATGGGGCACCGCACTTTTATCCCCTAATCTTCCCAACGCTTTTGCTGCCGCCTTCTGTACCTCGTCCCAGTCATGGTTGAGGACGTTTACCAAATGGGGCACCGCACTTTTATCCCCCAATTTTCCCAATGCTATTGCGGCATACAGTACGACCTCGCTATCGTTATCGTTGAGGAGATTTATCAGCACAGGAACAGCACGGTTGTCTCCCAATTCCCCCAACACAGAGGTAGCACCCGCTCGTACCTCCGAGCTATCATCGTTGAGAGCACCAAGCAGTAGTTCACCTAGCAGTTCTCCAGAGAGGGTTTCACCCAGCTTATAAAACTGATAATATGCTTTGATTGCTTTCTCGGTCTGCCCATTTGCAGCAAGGACTCTCACCAACATGGCATGCCCAATCGGTTTTTCCGGGTTCTCTAAGATAAAACCCTCAACCAATTTTAATGCGTTCTCATAATCATCCACTTTGAGGAAGGCACTGGTGCCCTTTTCCAATTCTGATTCTTCAGAATCACCGTCTGAAGGTGTCGTTATGAGACCGGCAAGAATAGCTAACAAGCCAAGGACTAGCGTCGCCACATTCAAGCGTGTCATCGTGGCTTTCTCCTCTAAACCATTACAAGAAAATAGCCGAAATCCAACTTAACGAATCGCAATCGGGTTGCCCGGAGAGCCGGTACCACCCTTCAGTCTCAGCGGGGAGAAGATAAAGGCGAACTCGTAGACCTTATCCGCTGCCAGTTCTGCAGTAATCAGATTCTCAATGTTATAGATGCCATTTTTGGCGATGAACAGTTGGTGAACAGGGGCAAAAACCGATTCGTCAGGATTCGGGATTACTTCGATTGCCCAGTTATCCGCACCCGCCATAACAATCTGTTTCTCAACCAAATACTTGCCCGCCTCCATACCGATACCTGGCTCGGATCCGTTATAGTGTTCATTGTCCGTCATCCAGAATTTACCCCACCCGGTATGAGTGAGAACCACATCGCCCGGACGTATCTCCACGCCTTGCTTTTTTAACGCGCCCTCTATATCTTCAACCGTGATTTCGTAGCCGCCCTCCAGATGTTCAACGCCTTTATATCCGGCAACGTCAATGAGCACCCCGCGGGTAACGAAGACACCGACATTCTCCACACCCAGTTTCTTCAACCCATCGGGCTTGGCAAAGTCGAGTCGATTGTTTCCGTTGTAATAAAGATCACCGATACCGATGTGTCCCAATCCGTCAAATTGAGTGCCAATCTGTCCAATTTCGCCACTGACGATTTCATCATGCCACGTGATCTTGTTTTTATGCTCGGTGCTGCCGGTTTGAGGGATCAACAAACTATAGTGGCGTGTCCCAAACAGCGGCATTCCCGCTTCGTAAACCCGACCGAGTTGGTAGACTTTTCCTTCCTTAATCAGGCTAACAGCTTCCAAAACCTTTGTCGCTGTTAGCAGGTTTGCTGCGCCACGCTGATCATCTTTTCCCCATTTGGAGGGATACCAGTTGGATTCCTCCGTCAGTGTCCAAGTTGCTGTTAGGGCGATTAGTAATACCACCGAACATGAGATTGCGAAAAATTTAACGACGTTTTTGCGTTTGTGAGACATTGTTTTTCTCCTTTTGTTTGAGGGAATTCTTGATCTATTAGAGTAACATTCGCCATAGAAGAAGTTGATTGATTTGATACGGGTTATGCCTTTCAGTTGTCGTTTGATCGGTTGAAAGACACACCCGCTTCACGGGGGAGTCAGTGTAACAAGATTCGTGGGTAAAGTCAAACAAATTTCTAGGAGGGAGAGTTTTGGATTGTTGGCTGATGATTGAAAAACAGAGGATTTTCAGCCTGTTCTTTTAAAAATCAATCTTAGATGTCTTTGTTTAAACTTATTTGGGGGATTCACCTCGCAGGGTGGCCATTTCCGCACGGAGTTGTTCTAATTCAGATTCAAGTTGTTGTCGGCGTTGTTTTTCACTTTCAGCCATTGATTTCAATTCGTCGGAGGTAGGAATAGGCGTGCCATCCGGCAGATAGGGACGTAACAATCTGACTTCACTTACCGGTTGATACTCCCAGCGGAGCCACATATTCAAAGCGTGGCTGAACAACCCTCCTTGTGCATCGGGTTGGATTTCCTCAATTGCACCGGATGGACTTCGGCACCATCCACGAAACTCCGGGGACTTAGCACCTTCGGGTTGATGAATAAAATACTCATCAACCTCAATCTCAACTAAGTATTGTCTGATTTTGTCGCCCCGGTCGTGGGCCGCTGTGGATTCGGAAAGAAACTCAAACACCACGACAGGTGCCGCCCCTTCCGCCCAGGTGTAAAAACTTCGCCTTTCTGGAAACGACTCGGCGCCGTAGACGACGTAAATATCGGGTGCTACAAATTTCCGACGATCCCCCTCTTGATAATAGACAAAACTGTCAACACCGATGTAAACGCGATTATCACTCCCAAAGTAACGCTTGAGTTGATCGCTGAGTGTCGTAATCTGTACGCCATGAAATCCCGTTGCGGACATGGGTTGGTCGTCCTCCGAGGGGTAACCTTCGATATTAGACGTCGGTTTGCCGCTAGCTTTTGGAAAAACCGGCATGTATTTCCCCCGCTTGAAATCAAAGTCGGTTCGTGTGTCCATGATATTCCTCTCTCAGTCAGCGCCTAAAACTTAAGCGTCAATTCACCCACGAACTGTCTTGCCCGATTACTGCTGGCAAAGACTTCGTAGAGATTACCAGAAGCATCGAAATAACGACGTACAAAATTACGGCTGGTGTTCGCCGGATTCAAATCTGTATATTCCAACCACAGATTGACATCCGTAAATACATCCCAATTCATCCCAAAGGCTGTAGAACTCGCATCCCCCTCTCCCTCCTGACGTTGGCGGTTCAGATTTGGGAAGAGTGCCTGTTGATAGAGGTCTGTTGTACCATCAATCCGTTCAGCATAAAGATTGAATTCCTTGTAGTGGTAGGCATTGGAATTTGTGATAAATTTTAGATTTGCAACGACGGTGTTTGTCAACGCTTGGGTTTCATAGTCGTAGCTATCTTCCTCTTTCGGAGGGGTTAAATAGCGTTCATCCTGCTCTCCATAGGTGAAGACATCTGCAAGGGTTAGATTCCAACTTTCCGAGAGGTTATATGTCCAAAAGAAGGAATTGTCCAACTGTAACAGATTCAATTTCTCATCAACGTCTGCGTCAGCGTCGATATCCTCGTAATCTTCGATGAAGTCATGATCGCGGTTGCGTGCCCGAGTATTATAAACTGCGTTCATGTGCGACGGCTTAATCGTAAAGCCTTCAATGGAATATTGACGAATGATTAAATCACTTCCGTCGCGAAGGTAAATGTGGCCGAGAGGATCTAAGGTAAGGAAAGCGAGATCGTGATCTTCCGCGCTCTGTCTATCCACTTCATAAACCACACGTCCCCTATATTTTCCGTTACTACCAAATCGCTGTACACGCGCAATGACGTTGTGATAGATTGTCTCGCGAATCTCTTTAATCTTTAGATCTTCCGCTTCCTCCTTTTTGTTCTCGTCTTGCTCATCTTCTTCATCGAGATAGTCGTTGAGGTAACGACGATATTCTGCTTCCTCAAGCAGACGAATCCGCCGATGTAGGATAGCCAGATCTGACGACTGCGAATTGGGGTTAAGAGACGCGGAGCGTGGACGCGTGGTATCGATGACCGAATTGACAAGTCCTGTGCCGGTTGAATAAACATCAGCAAGCCCCTGTCCGGACGGTGAAACAACATCTAGGAAGTTTGCGAGTGGGCTGCCCAAAAACCGTTTGAACTGGCTCTTATCTTTCACCAAAATTTCACCCGTTGCCAAAGCAACGACGGCGATAGGCTTGACAAATTCTCCTTCGTTACGTCCCTTCACCCCAAATTTCAATATAAACTCCCCGTCCGCGTTAAACTTGACCACACGGTGATTGCCCGTGTCTGCAATTAATACGTTCCCTTCGGCGTCAATTTCAATGTCCGAGGCATCGGTGTCAAACTCGCCGTCGCTAGCACCGTATCTGCCAAACGCGATTAATTTCTCACCATCCGCACCAAATTTGTGAACCTTTGCGTTTTTCGCATCTAGCACATATAGTTGGTTTTGGCTATTCACATCAATGCGAACTGACCGATCATAGTTCCTCGGTTGATAGGCGAACGCCGTTTTGCCATCCTCGTCAATCATCAAGCGAGTAGGCAGAACCACTTTGGGACGTACGTCGACCGCATCGACAACGTAGGTGTGCATTAGTGTGCCATCTCGATTGAACTTGTAAACACAGGGACCAAACCAATAGAGTCGGGGATCAGCAGTTTCCGGGATATGATGAGGTACAGCCTGATCAACAACGTAGATGTTTCCACCTTCATCGACAGCGACATCACCCGGCTTTCTGAGTATGCTGTCCACAGTTTTTTCTTTCGGAATTTGCATAATGAAATCACCTGTTGGTGACAATTTCTGGACGAGCCGGTTATCTGCATCGCTGACATAAATAGTGCCTGTGTCATCAAATCCCACATGAATATTCTTGCTAAAAAATCCGTCCGTTGAGCCTTTCCCACTGAACTCCCGCTCAAACTTCAAAAAACCCACAGCAAATATTTCGTCTGCCTTCCACACACACAGAGCAGCGACAAGCAGCAAAAGAACAAGCCATTTTTTCATTGAATGAGATCCCTTCAAATGATTTAGTGTATATTGCACTTATACATAAACTTATATGCATATTAATCTGATTCAGTTCATTCATCGTGTATGCTCAGTATAGCACGAACCTTCCAAAAATTCAACCCCTTAGAATTTTTGACTGACTATGTGTGTGCTTAGAGACACACCATCCCATGTACCTTTGTTCTAAGTGTCACTGAACTGGGACACTTTTCCCTCTCTGTGTCTGTAACTAGTCTAAAATCCCCTGCTCGTAAGGGGTTGATAGTTTTGGCACGCGTCTTGCTGAACAGGATTATGACATAGTTTTGAAACCTTTGAAAATTAATAATCTGAAACACAAGTTGAGGTATGGAGGAATAAAATCATGTTATCTCGTATGTCATTCACAATTACAATGTCTATTTTCTGGGCGGGTTGGATCTGTTGCGTCATGTTTGGTTGTTATAATCAATCAGAGGCATTACCGGTAGAATCTGAAATTCAACTCTTGCAGGTAGGTGCGTTTCACGGCGACGAGGTCTCCGCAGAGTCAGGTGAAATCTGGCTGGGATTGTATTCGACGCCTGATGGGTACGCGTTAATCCCTTCGACAATTACGGTGGAAACCGTTTATGACCCATTCGTTGACAATGCCGGAGAGAAGACGGGAAAAGTGGTGTCGGCGGAAGGACAGACGCGCCCGCTTTTTCTGATAAAAGGCTTAAATGCCTCCGAAAGAGAATCCATCAAGACACTTTCCACTGAACAGACGGTTTTGAGTCCCGGTAAGTCCCTCAACCTTGGATTCAGCGACGAAAACGAAAGTCATTTGACAGTTTATGGCGAAGGGGAGGTAGGACCGAACGGGTTTACTTCACTCGAAAACTACAGCCTTGAACTATCCAACGGACAGGTATCGCAGGAACTACTCGCATATAGTTCTACAGATGGTGCCATACCCTCCCTGCTATGGGCGGGAGATCTGGATGGAGACAACCGATTGGATTTGGTCATTAACGCAACCCCGCATTACGTCGTATCTTCTGCGCCGATGCTGTTCCTTTCGTCAATGGCGAAGGGCGGTAATTTGGTCCAGAGGGTTGCCATATTTATCGCCACCGGCTGCTAGTACAACTATATACCTCCTGACAAACCTCATTATTCATGAAACATAGGTTGCCGCCTGTTTCAAAGCAATCATAAGCTCCGGTGCTATTGACTCGTTTGAGTTCCGGCGAAGATCTACCACCTGATGGCACCGTGAGTCGGTGATTGTTCAATGAAATCTTCCTTCCCTTTCAGCAATCGTAGCCACGTTGGTCAGATCTTCCCTCCGATCGTATCCCTTGTTTGCCGAAACTCAGTTTTCTCCCCTTTTCTGAATCCTTTCCGATTTTACCTGTTGTTTCGTATTGCTTCCCCAATTTCTCCTCAACATTTTCTATGTTTCGTCGTCCAAAAAGAACCGTGTCCAAATTTGTCGGTACGGTTTGCGTTTGTGGGCTTCAGCAAGGAGGTTTTTTATGCACGGTGGGGGATTTTCTAGACGAGACATACATCGAATGGCTCGTTCTGCCGGTAGAAGGAGTAACGCTAGGCGGCCCGATGTCGAGATGACAATTCTAGAGGAAGTACCAGCAGAACTCCAAGAGCAGCTTGAAGATTTACTGGATCGAGAAGAAGATATTAAAATTGCTATTTCCACAGATTTACAGTTTGACGGCACTTATGGGAAGGATTGGGTGTTAGCGACGGAAAAACGCCTGCTCGCTTTTAACCAAAATGGTGCGCCCGGACCTGAAATCCAAAACATAGCGCTTGAAACCATTGACCAGATCGAAATCCGAGAGTTGCACGGCAATAACTTCATGAAAGTGCGAACGTCCGACAGCGCATTTGAAATTGCTCGCTACTCCAAGCGATTCGTTCCCAAATTTGCCGAAGCAACGCCAGAAATTGAATTGTTAATTGACAAGGTCAAACCGGAGGAAACGGACAAATCTAAGCGACATCGGAAGTATGTTGATCCCGGCAAAAACAAGATTCGATGTGAAACCTGTGGACGCCCGATCCCACGGTGGTCTGATGTCTGCCCGAACTGCGTTGAAAAGGGGAAATTGCTCTTTCGCCTAATAAAATACGTGGTCCCATTTTTGAAGGTTTTTGTGCCGGCATTACTAATCATGGGGGTCATACGACTGGTAGGCGTCTATCCTCCTATTCTGGGTCAGCAGCTTATTGATAACGTTCTTATTCCCGCAACGATCGCTATTGATGGAGGACAGTCGGTTGATCCGGGCGCATTTGGGCAGTTGGTGACGATTGTGCTTATGATGCTCGGAGTGCACGTTTTCACGGCAGTTTTCTCAGCGGTTCGAGGATACATGATGACATGGGTCGGTCAGCGTATCACCCTGACATTGCGGAATGATGCTTATAGGCATATGAGTGTCCTTTCCCTTGATTTCTACCAACAGCGGGAGACAGGAAATCTGATGTCACGCATCACTCAGGATGTCGGGCGGCTGCGAGACTTCATCGCTGAGGGGTTGCAGGATATTATCGGCGATTCAATGGCGCTGGTTTTTATGTGCATTATCATGTTTGCCTATAGTTGGCAGCTGGCACTCTGGGTCTTGCTTCCGATTCCTCTCATTGTCCTCTTCTCATTCTACTTTGGACACAAGATGCACAAGGTTTTCCACGTTCTGTGGAGGCGCTACGCTGGGATTAGCACGATTTTGGCGAGTACGATTCCGGGTATACGGGTTGTTAAGGCGTTTACCCGTGAGAAGTACGAGGTCGACCGTTTTCAAGAACAGACTCATCAGGTTTTTGAAGGAGAGATGAATGCCGCCAAACTGTGGACCCTTTATCAGCCAATTATGACTTTCCTGACCTATATTGGAACAGTGCTCATCTGGTTGATCGGGGGACGTCAGATCCTAAATGGAGAATTAACGCTTGGTGAGATTACACTATTCATGACCTATATGACCCAGTTTTTACAGCCCGTTCGAACGCTTGCTCAGATGAACCGTCGATTCCTGAGAGCCGCGACCTCTGCTGAACGGGTCTTTGAGATCCTTGATACACCTCCTAGCGTTGCAAGTCATAAAGACGCTATTGATTTTCCAAATATGCGGGGGCAGGTCGAATTTCGCGATGTTTTCTTCTCTTACGATGGAGAGAAAAACGCCATCAATGGCATCAGCTTTACCGCCAAGCAGGGAGAGATGATCGGGCTCGTCGGACACAGTGGTGCCGGCAAGAGCACCCTCATCAATTTAGTTACCCGATTTTACGATCCCAACGAGGGTGAAATTCTCATTGATGGGTATGATAGCCGCGATATTGAACTCAAATCCCTGCGAGGACAGATCGGGGTGGTGCTGCAGGAGCCATTCCTGTTTGAGGGCTCCGTCGCCGACAATATCGGCTACGGAAAACCGGGGGCAAGTCGCCAAGAGATTGTCGCGGCAGCTAAAGCCGCAAACGCTCACGACTTTATCGTTAAATTTCCCGATGGTTACGACACAACGGTTGGTGAAAGGGGAGTGCGTGTCTCTGGTGGAGAACGTCAACGAATTTCCATCGCTCGCGCTATCCTTAAAAATCCGCGCATTCTCATCCTTGATGAAGCCACTTCGTCAGTTGATACAGAGACAGAATCAAGAATCCAAGAGGCGTTGGGGCGGCTGATTCAAGGACGAACCGTCTTCGCGATCGCACACCGTCTTTCGACACTCAAACATTCTAATCGTTTGGTCGTCCTCAAAGAGGGGGAAATTGATGAGATTGGCACACACGAAGAGCTGATTGCCAAAGGTGGAACTTATGCCAACCTATGCGACAAGCAGACGGAGCTATCGAAGATTCGGGCGTGGTAGCAACGAAATATGAAAGGAGTAGACTTGGTGGAACAACCTATTCGGATCGAAGATGAGGTCCAATTTCTTGATCCCAAACTCTTGAAAATTAGCCGCAACCAGTTTGGGGAGTTGGAAGCGGAGCTGCCAGACGGTTCCATTCATGCGCCTGTTGAGCCGGTGCGCACGTTTCCGCTGACCCAACCGAATCAATATATCAGTTTACTTGACACCCACAAAAACGAGCTTGGTTTAATTGAGGACATAAGTCAGTTAAAAAAAGCGGACCAGACAATCCTTGCAGAAGAGTTGAAAAAATGTTATTTTATGCCGAAGATCACGAAGATTCACTTCATTGCAGGACGGTTCGGTGTCACTGAGTGGGAAGCCGACACTGAAGTAGGCTCCGTCTCTTTTGATCTGCGTTCTCGGAATGACATTACCACACTGGCTGGTGGACGAATACTGATTAAGGATATTGATGGCAATCGATACGAAATTGATAATTATCATCGGCTAGATCCGAAGAGCATAACCCTCCTTGAAACACAGATCTAACGTGTAAAACGTGCAATGGAAGAGCGGCTTACGTTTCGTGTAAGCATAATTTTGAATCATCAATGGATCATGCGACAATTGCCCTCATTCTTAGTATCATCGCCGTTATACTTGCTGCCTCTAAATGGATCTATGACCTCTACGCAGACCGCGCTGGCAGGCAGATCCACACTCGAAGACGACGCGGAAGCCATCTCAGAGTCGAGCTACTAACAAATCAGGCAAATTGCTTTATTACACGCGGTGGCCATCTGCTGTTTCTCGTTTCGTGTCGTATCTATAACGAGGGCGATCAGGTGCCTATTACAATTCAAGCGTGTCAGTTCCAAGCGAAGATTGGGCACAGGTGGCAGGATACTGAGTTATACCAAGTGCCGCACGCGGCGCTCTTTCCAAGTTTACTCCGCAACAGTCTCCCTATCAGTCTCAAACCGGAAGATCGACAAGACTTCTATGAGGTTTTTGCCCTCGATGCCTTAATTCCGAGTACCACAATTAAAATCCGCCTCAAGTTCCAAAGTGGACGTCGAAAGATAACACTGTGTCAGGATAAATTCAATCATCGCGTTGACGATCATCCGGTTTTTGATATTCTTTTCCGCGTCTTTGAATAAGAGGAGTATCACTACAAATCGGTGGAGAGAAGCGGCTACTTGGACAAGCACTCATATTAAAATTATTTTTTAGGAGAAGTTGATGAACAGGAGCAAGTGCGTTGCCACTTGGATTGGAATGCTATCATTGGGCTTTGCCTTGGCAACCTATGGTCAAAATGAAATTGCAGGCGAAACAGCGCTGTCGTATGGTGGCCCCCCGAGTCCGGAAGAAATGGCTTTGAGTAGGGGAGAACTTTCAGGATTTGGATTCACCTTCATCAATGGCGAACCGTTCTTGCGGTTTCAACTGCAGCCGGAGATAGATCTCGGTAAAGTCGGATTTGGACTCGGTCTTGTGCTACTTTACAGTTCCTCTGAGGAGGGCGAACACACAATCCTCGCTGAAGATGGCGAGACATGGGACGATATTAGTACCATCTTGCGGCTTGTCCGTTATGTGCGTTATGGGCATCTCAGCGAGTCGTTTTACACCCGTTTCGGTGCGTTGGACTTCGCCACTATCGGGCACGGATTCATTATGTCAGGCTATTCAAACTATGACCGCCGGGGTTTACGCCTGAACCTCAGTACAGAGACAAAAAAGGCTGGGGTTGAAACAATCCTTAACGATATTAGTGCACCGACTGTTTTCGGTGGGCGGATGTTTGTCCGTCCTCTACAACAGAAGGAGGGTGGTATACCACTCCTTAACAGTCTTGAATTGGGTGGGACCTACCTAACAGACATCGATCCCGATCCGAGTCTGATCCCGAGCGGAGATCCGCTTATTGCATTGGGGGTCGATATTGGGTTTCCGCTTATTCACAATAAGTCGCTGCGCTTGGACATATACGATGATGTGGCTGCCTTAAACACAAAACCGGAAACAAAAGCGGAGGAAATTGATGAGGTAACTGATGTTGCAATGGGAAATGCTATCGGAATCGGTGTGTCGCTTTCGCAAGCTCTCTTTAAGGTAGAGTACCGCATTTTTGGCGCACAATTTTACCCGACCATTTTTGACTACACCTACGATGCTGCTAAAGGTGTTGCTCCTGACTTCTTGGGCATGGATGAGGCTGATGCGGACCAAGCAAGGCAAGGTTACTTCTCTATGATTGCTGTGAGACCGATTCCACAGGTCAATTTTGTAGCGACATTTGAGGACTATACCAACACGGAGCCAAAGTTATACCTTGGGATCACGGAATCTGGTATAGTTGAACGAACATCGTTCCGAGCATTCTATCTCAAACGTAACATCGGCGAGCCAGATCCCGGTTTTCCAGAGAAAGATGGGAGCGAAGATCCGAGTTTTTTCGAGGATCTCGTCCGGCTTGATAGTAAATCCGCATTTATCGTGCGAATTGGATATGAGATTTTTCCGAGGTTTGAGGTCGCGGTTCTTCGCGAATATCGTTTCCGGCGGGTGGAAGATGCGGCGGGTAAGAGCCACTTTGAGCCAATTCAGAAAACCTCGGTTGAAGCCGGTTTCAGGCTCAATTTCTGAGGTGAGAAATAGTGCAACAAAAACCGTAGGAACGGGGTTTCACCACCCCTAATTGCCAAAAACTTTGTTTTTTTCACGTAGATCAGGCTTCCTAACCCGCCTGTCTCAATGAACCAATGGTTTTCACGTTTCACGCCTCACGCATCAGATTAATCAATCTCCCGAAAATCGGGGACTTCAACGGGCTTTCCGCCGTTCGCAATCGATTCCTCCGAAACCAGTCCTGGGACTGTCAAATCCATAGCGTCATACACATCAATTGGCGGCTTGGTGTCGTTAATGATGCTATCGACAAAACCGCGCATCTCAAAATACTCCTCACTCACATCTCCAGCTTTCACCGCTTCCTCCGGCGGATTTTTCCAACTCTCCGGTAGAAATTCCTCCTCAAAGTCTGCGAGCGGTTGCCACTCTCCCTGTTGATGGTAATCCGCTAACCAAACCTTCTCTACATCCCCTAAGCCCCGCGTGCCTTCGTAACAACCTTTCGTCCCCTGCAAACTCAGGTATGAATTCGCCGGACGGTTGGAGAGCATATCAATCCGGATCTTAATCAGCGCACCACTCTCGGTCTTGCACAACATCATCACTGTGTCTTCCATAGCGTGTTCTGGGTCGGTACGCACACCAGTACCAAGACAACACACCGAAACAACCCGTTCGTTGAACCAGTCCATCACCGGACCGAGGCTATGTGTCGCATAGTTACACCGATTTATTCCTACCTGCCAATAGTATCGCCAAGTTGGATTGCCGCTGCTATCGTGATGCAGCACTTTGATGTCGTGGAGATATTCGCCCTCGCCAAAGTAAATGTCCCCGAACAAGCCTTGACGCACCATGTTTCCGATTAACATGCTCGATCGTGAATAGCACTTATTCTCCGCCATCATATACTTCGTTTTGCTTTGTCGGACTGCTCTGACTAACTCGTAGCACTGGTCCATAGAGGTTGCCGCTGTTACCTCGCTGACCACATGCTTTCCTGCCTCCAACGCTGAAATAGACTGCGACACATGCAGATTTTCGGGTGTCCCCAGCACAACGATATCAATATCATCTGCGAGCATATCTTCATAATCCGTGAATCGTTTCGGAACCCCGAATTGCTCGCCGACCTCATGGAGCGTATCTTCGTTCAGATCACAGATTGCAGTGACCTCTGTTTCTGTGATGGTTGTGAAAGGGCGGATATGCCCGGCTCCTCTACGTGCGCCAACAATGCCAACTTTTAATTGATCCTTCATATGCAGCTTCCTTTTTATCTTGAGAGTATTATGGCTCAAATCCTTCGATACATCACGCAGAGATTTTACTCCATTTTTGGCAATTGTGCAATCGTATAGTTTTTGGAGCTGGGCTATTTAATTGAGGGGTGTGCATCAATATATTTGACATAATCAGTCAACTAGGGTTTCCTATTGTTATGACAGCAAAAGGAGCCCCAATATGGCACAAAGTCCAATGTTGACCGATTATGTCAGTCTTATTATGCAGCTATTTGATCAGTTTATGCAAGCCCGTATTGAACAAGGTATCAAACAAGCAAAGTCATCAACCTATTGCTCGCGTTGGTTTATCATCTTCTTCATGATGATGCAGTTTCGTGGCATCTACGGCTTCAAAACGCAATGGAGATGGCTCACTAATCACCCAGAAGTGTTGCAAATACTGGGGTGGCAACAACCACCGCATCGAACCACTATTGCCCGTCGTTATAAGGCATTATATGAAGGGATAGAGGCGCTTATATTGTTTATCGGTCAGTACGCAGCCAACTTGTCTGAGCAGTTTCACTCAACGGATTTGGTCATTGATAAAAGTTTGTTTAAGGCACGCGGTCCCGTCTGG
>PYIZ01000042.1 GCA_003635265.1 Candidatus Poribacteria bacterium | reverse complement strand
AATCCGTTTACCGTCCGGAGACCATGAGGGATACTTATCATCACCAGGGTTGTTAGTGAGATTTCGCTGATTGCCCCCATGGTTATCCATCACATAGATTTCCCAGTTCCAATCCCTATCAGACATGAAGGCAATCCGTGCCTGTGCGTCAACGCATACCATCAGGGGCGTTAGCCCCAAAATTACAACGCTAACCAAAATGAAATGTGCGAGATTGTCTCTTCGGTGCATCAGTTATTCCTCCTATGTTCTCAAATCAATTTATCGTTCTTTGAGGTTGATATAAAATATATCAGTCAATAACCTCAAAATGCCAGCCAACTTTAAGGGGTCTGGACATAATACGTCATAACTCCCCGGAAAAAATGTGAATTAACCTTTCCATCTTCCGGTATGTATCTACTAACCGCCAACCTCCGTCAGGATGCCAAAGATTCTTCCCGTGCCAATATTGATGTATTTAATATATCAATACTGGTAGAAGTTAGGAAGAAAAAGTAACAGTATTGATGTATTTTCTGTCGGTTTGGTAAGTTGGCAACTCGCTATTTTGGATTTTTGAGTTTCGTTGCTGTGGTTATTTTGGTTACGATTAAATATCGACAGAACCTAGCAACTTAGGTTAAAATATGTTGCTCATGTGAAGAAAAGGAGGAAAAAGATGGCAAATCAATATCGTGTCTGCATCGTCGGATGTGGCAGGATGGGTGGAACTATCGACGAAGAGGTAGGAGGCGGTCGACATCCGGCTTTGCCCTATTCTCATGCCGCTGGATATACGGCTTATGAGCGAACAACCATCGTTGCTGCGTCGGATGTTGTGGCAGAAAAAGCGGAATATGTATGCTCAAAATGGAATATCCCCAAACAATACGCGGATTACCGGGAGATGATAGAGAAAGAGAAGCCAGATATCGTCAGCGTAGCAACCCGTCCGGGAAATCACGCAGAAATCACCATCTTTGCAGCGGAACATGGGGTAAAAGGGGTGTACTGTGATAAGCCGTTGTGTGCTTCAATGGAGGAAGCAGATGCAATGGTTGATGCCTGTGAGCGGTATGGGATGAAGTTTAATCTGGGGACGCAACGGCGGTACACGCCGGGCTATCTCAAGATGCGAGAAATTGTGGAGAGTGGCGAGATTGGCGAGCGGCATTCGGTTATCGCCTATTCCGGTGGCTCCGCGCTCTGGGGATATACGCACGCTGCAGATATGCTCCTCTTTCTGGCGAGCGATTCCGAAGTCGAATATGTCCAAGGCAATGTCGCTGTCGATGATGCAGATTTCGACGATAACCGCACCGATGCGGATCCGCCCATCGTAATGGGATATGTCCGATTCAAAAATGGTGTTCACGGGGTTAGTATCCCCGGAAGTGCCTACGAGTTTGAAGTCGATTGCAGCGACGGCACAGTGCGCTCGTTAAACAACGGGAGCGGCTTTCAACTGCGCAAACGAGGCGGAGAGTTCAATGAGATTGAAGACGTTGCGTATCCATCCTTTGAGCGGAAAAGCGGCACCGTCGGCTGTATTGAGGACATCGTCGAAGCAATAGAAACCGGGCGTGAAACAACGGGAAACATCCACCTTGCGCGTATCAGTACAGAAATCACGATCGGTATCGTTGATTCGCAACGCCAAAAGGGTGCACAGGTCAAAATGCCGATGGAAAATCGGTCACTATATCTAGGACGCTGGTAACTGAGGAGGCTCATGTCAAAAGAAAGTGAAAAACGCAAAAAGTGTGAAACGTGAAAATCATCTGTTCATTAGTTCATTAATGAACGAGTGAACTAATGAACTCAAGGGGTTGCTGTTGCACGATTTCTTAACATGAACCACCAAGGAATATACTAAGTGATGAACTGAAACGCATAGAGTTTGCAATCGTACATCTGAAAATGCAAACGGATTGGTACGCCCGCAAGTTCGTTGACCTCCGATTTTTCTTGGAAACGCACCGGCATGTGGACTGAATTCCCGTTGTGTTCATCGGAATCCGCTAAGGTATAGCCCTCAATCGGCTTCCCATCAGCGGATTGAATTTCGGCGCGGAGGATACCGCCTGCGCTTGTGTCTATATTCACCGCCAACTGATTTCCCTCGAATATCAGCGGAGGGGTGGTCAGCGTTCCACCTTCATAAGGGGTGTCCACTGAGATGAAGCCGTCCAACCGAGAAATAGCTCGAAATAGTCCACTGCCTTTCGCATTCGACTCCGGGTCAGGCTGGCTGGAGTGATCGAAGTTAGATCCCTTGTAGTAGTGCCACAGATCGTCTCCCACCCTCACGACACCGGGTGCTGCGTAAATCATCCGTGCCGAGAGACTCCCCCACGCACCAAGCCGCAGAAACGGCTTCCGCCCCCCAGTGTAGGACCAGTTGATCCCATCCCGACTGGTCAGCAGTCGCACATCACAGGTATCAGGGAAATTAATCTGCCGCTCGTTTGGTATCTCCTTGCAATCCCAGTGATACAGGAAACTCGGCATCATAAAGTAAGCATCCTGCGCGAAGGGATACTTCATGCAGCCGTTGGTATAAACATCCACGTATGATCCGATACGCTCACGATAAGCGGGTGGAATTGGGGCGCGAAAATCTTCCGGTGATGCTTCAAATACGATCTCAGTCTCTGACCAATCCCGAAAATCATCCGATTCAACACGTCCAACAGAACGACCTTGGTAGTCATCTGTCTCTGTCCGTGTACGGACGTATCCAACGTATTTTTGAAGCCGCTCATCCCAGAAAGGGACATTTTGCGTATCGCAGCGGGCGGTATCAACACGCTCGTGGTACACTTTCCAGTAGATGCCATCTTCGGAATACATCTGCACCAGACCGCCGGTCTTTCCAGCCTGAATATCCGCCGGGGGAATTTGCCGCATCTTGGTCCAGAGCTTGTAACGTTCTTCGGGTGGACAAGCGGGATTCGTATCCCTGAAAACGGTCGCACCTTCCATCTCGCCGCGTGGTGCGTCCGGGAGACGCGGTGCAACGAGGTTGTTTTCGGTTGAGCCTTGAAACTCAATAAGGTTCTGGTTCGGTTTTCTCCAGTGGATGCCGTCGTCCGATTCCGCATAAGCAATACCTCGGAAGATTTCCGATGATCCTTCCGGCAGAAGCACATCATACCAGAGTCGAAATCGATCGCCTTCTTTCAACACAGTATTATAGGCACCGATGAACCCTTCCCACGGTCGATCTACCTCCAAAACCGGTTCAGGCATCTGCTGTGGTGGATTCATCGTGAGGGTTAGTTCACTGCTTTCAGCGATAAATTTATCATCAATAAACAGCTGTTTTTCTGAATTGACAACGATTGGTGCATCTCTGTCTGCCATGCTTTGACCTCCGATTATGGGCTGCCTCCAATACCCTTAGACTTGGGTGAGTTTGATAGTCAATCGTTCTCATCAATCATCCCTGAGACACGAAGCACAGTCTCCTGAACGGTGAACTCGTGATCGAGAGAACGGTCTGGTGATTTCTCACCCCGAATATCCGCGATGAACGCACGAAGGCTTTCGACATAGCGTGGACGGTTTTCTACCGGCACCGTCTGCCAACCTTCGGCATATCCATCTCGCTCTTCGTCGAGACACAGGCGTAGTGCCGGCGGTTCGAGCGGTTCAAGGATTGCGCTGCCGCGCGTCCCGTAGACCTCCAAGCGTCTCGACGCTCCCGATGAAACTTCTAATCCCGTTGATTCTATAACCGCCATTGCGCTCGGATATTCAAGGATAGACACCGTGTTATCTTGATACCACGGGAAATCCTCGTCCTCATTTCTCAAAAACGGAGTCACACGCTCTGGACGACCCAATAAGGCGACAAAGATATCGATAAGATGACAAGCGAGTATAAACATAATACCGCCCTCACGTTCTCCGCGTGAGTCCCATAACTTCCATGCCGCTTCTGTCGAACCGCCAGACGCTATCCGTCCGCGGACGGAAAAGATGTCTCCGAGCTTGCCCGACCACGCCCAATCGAGGATAAACTGAAAACCTGCATTGTAGCGGAACATATAACCGAGTTGCACCAGCAACCCTTTCTCCCGTGCGATGTCTAAAACTGCGCGGAATGCTTCTAAGTCGTCGCCAGCAGGTTTATCGAGCCAGACATGCTTGCCGTGTGCCAGTGCCTCCCGCGCAAAGCCGAGGTTTTCTGAGACTTTCCCTTGGATAGCAATTCCTACAATCGTTTCATCTTCCAGCATCTCCTCTTTCGATGAAAACCAGTGTGCATCGGCAAAGGGCGGTCTATTTCCGAGTGTGTTGCGGGTGTCGGATGTCGGTTCAAAGATGCCGCAAAAATCAACTTCATCGTTCTCCTGCATCACCCGCGCTTTTCCTGACGCATGGTCATGGGAAATACCGTACTGTGCAAGCCTAATCTTCATTGATACCCTCCTTTGAAATTCCAAGCCTCACGATGTGATTGCCTCCGGTGGTAAATGGCTGATCCTGTTAAGACAGAGCAGCTGTTTCCGCTCCGACGTAAATGATAATTTACTGACCCCTGTATTGTTGTGGGTGAAACGTGAATAGCCCACATCGGGCGGCAGCCCAAAGAACGCACTGATCAAACTCCCGCCGGAGCCACCATGAGAGACAGCAGCAACCCGTTCCTCTGTATCGCCGTGATGTTCCATTAAATGAGCGATAAAAGCCAAGCCGTTCTCATGGGACAGTTCTGCCATTCCCTCAATGTCCCCTGCAAATCCCTCGTGAAACCACCAGCCTTGGTCGGTTACATCTTCGGACAAAACGACATCGGAGCAGACTTCACGCATCCCAGCACGGTTTAGTCCGGGCAGTTGTACGGCAGTTCCATCTCCACGGGCTTCCCAGATACCGCCCCACTCATGAAGCCCAACGAAGATGTGCGGGGGAAGGTTGATGCTATCGCTGATCATCCGAGCGGTCTGCAAAGTTCTTAACATCGGGCTAGCGTAGAGTCGAGTAATGCCTTCATCCTTGAGGGATTCACCGACCCAACGTGCCTGTTCTACCCCGATATCTGTTAGCGGCGGATCTGCAACGCGTGGGCGCGTTCCTTCGTTGTTGGTGGATTGTCCATGTCGAATCAGGTAAAGTTCCATAGTAGTTGATTTCCTCCAAGTGAATGAAATTAGCTCATATCGGAAGCAAGCGTGAAACGTGAAAACCATTAGTTCATTAGTTCATTGGTGTTATTATACTATGTTTTAACACCATACGCATGATAAAATGAGAGGCAAATTTCTGGGTAAAAATTTGGCTTTCGTGATATAATAATCAGATAAAGAGACTGAGACAGGATTTAAGGATTTTCAGGAGTGAACCCTGCTTTGAAGCTAAGGAGGAATTTATGGCAAGCAAACTCGCTATATCCGGTGGAACACCTGTCCGTGACGTACAAAAAAATCCGTGGCCCATTTCGCCCCTAACCGGTGTGGAAGAGTGGGAGTCGGAAATTGAGCCGAGGCTGCGTGAAGTCTATCTCAGTGCGACGGAGGGACTGGGCGGTCAAAAAATAGAAGAACTCAACGAGAAGTACGCTGAATACACCGGCACAAAATACGCCATGTTTATGCCGCACGGGACCGACGCGATCAGTGCAGCTTTGGCTGGCGCACTCGATCTGGATGGCTTCGGCGACGGCGGCGAAGTGATCATTCCCAACTACACCTTTGTTGCAACAGCGAGTGCAGCACTCGACCGGAATTGTACAATTGCGTTTGTGGATATCGACCCGGATAGCTTCACAATTGACCCCGCTGCTGTGGAAGCAACAATTGACCCAAACCGGACCCGGGCGATTTTGCCGGTTCACTTGGGCGGACACCCCGCACACATGGCTGCCTTGCAGCAAATTGCGGACCGGCATGGGCTTGCAATCGTCGAGGATTGTGCACAAGCACACGGTGCAGCATATCAAGGGACAAAGGTGGGGGCACTCGGTAATGCAGGGGCTTTTAGCTTCCAATCGTCGAAAAACCTGACTTCGGGTGAAGGCGGGATGGTGACAACGGACGACAAAGATGTTAGTGACCGTGTCTATGCTTTCATGAATGTTGGACGGGCACCGGGCGGCGCACGATGGGAGTATCCGCGCCTCGGTTGGAATTATCGTCCGTCGGAGTATCTCGCAGCATTGCTCATCCCGCGTCTGGGCAATTTGGAGGAACAAACCAAAATCCGAAATGCAAATGCAGCGTATCTCTCAACAGAACTGAAGCAGATTGAAGGCTTCACCCCTCCGAAACTGAGTCCTTGGGTAACTCAACACGGTTATCACCTATATTGCGCCAAGTACAATCCAGAAGGGTTTGGTGGAGTGTCACGGAGCAAATTTCTCGAAGCCTTGAGCGCAGAGGGAATTCCTTGTTCCAGTGGATATGGCGCGCCACTTTCACAGGAGGCTGGCGTCGCACATGCCGCCAAAAAATATCCGCATCTGATTCGTGAACTGCCCTGTCCCGTCGCGGAGCAGGTGTGTCAAGAAAGTGTTTGGTTATTCCAGAATCTCCTGCTCGGTTCACGCAAGGAGATGGACGACATCGTTGAAGCAATCGCGAAGATCCAACGGGCATGGGCGTAGGAACAACGATCGTTGTTCCCTACCTTATAAAATCTAAACGGAGGAATGTATGAACTTAGAAACAGCAACGCTCGCCGGTGGATGTTTCTGGTGTGTCGAAGCTATCTATCAAGATCTCCAAGGCGTGCATGAGGTGATTTCCGGCTATTCGGGTGGTGTCGTTGAAAACCCAACTTATCAACAGGTCTGCAGCGAAACCACCGGGCACGCTGAAGTTGTGCAGATCACTTTCGATCCCGAAGTTATCTCTTACGAAGACATACTGTATATTTTCTGGCGCACCCATGATCCAACCACCTTGAATCGGCAGGGCGCTGATGTCGGTACACAATACCGTTCTGTGATCTTTTACCATAGTGAAGAACAGAAAGAGGCAGCACAAAAATCAAAGGAAGAGACCGATGCTTCGGGGTTGTGGAAGGATCCGATCGTCACGGAAATTGAGCAGATGGACGTTTTTTATCTCGCAGAGGCGTATCACCAGAACTATTTCCGACTGAACCCCTATCAGCCGTATTGCCAAGTGGTCATTGACCCCAAAGTGCGGAAATTTAGGAAGGCGTTTCGAGATAAACTGAATACAAATTGAATCCACAAATCCACGCGAATCTACATGAAACAGTCTGTGATGGTGAGAGTTTATCAGTGTAAATTTGTGTGATTAACGGACATTGATTAGATCCCGAATTACTGGGAAGGGATTTGTCCCAATAAATCGGGATTTAATTTTGCTTACCCCAAAGGAATATTTCTTTTATCGGTATAAGAAAGGAAACAAAAACTATGAGCACAGAAACTGTCCTTAATAATTATATCAACAATGAATGGCGTCGCTCCAGTACGAGTGAATATCTGGACGTCACAAACCCAGCGACAGCAGAGGTTCTCGGAGCGGTACCACTCTCCCCCGGTGCCGAAGTCGATCTGGCGGCGCAGGCGGCGGCGAATGCGCTTGTCGAATGGCGGCGCACACCAGCCCCAGATCGTGTTCAGTATCTATTCAAACTGAAGAACTTGCTTGAAGAAAACTTCGACGATATCGCCCGCACTATCACACTGGAATGCGGTAAAACGCTAGACGAAGCACGGGGCGAGATGCGTCGCGCCATTGAAAACGTCGAGGTCGCCTGTGGCATTTCGACGCTGATGCAGGGCTACAACCTCGAAGATATCGCTACTGGCATTGACGAAATCATGATTCGGCAGCCGGTGGGTGTTTGCGCGGCAATCGCTCCGTTTAACTTCCCCGGAATGATCACATCGTGGTTCATGCCGTATGCGATCGCTTGCGGTAACACCTACATCGTCAAGCCTTCAGAGAAAGTGCCGCTGACGATGCAGAAGATTTTTCAACTCATCGAAGGTACAGGGCTACCCAAAGGTGTCGTCAATCTGGTGAACGGTTCCGAAGCAACGGTGAATGCTATTCTAGATAATCCCACCATTAAGGCGGTCAGCTTTGTCGGTGCGACTGCCACCGCTAGATATGTTTACAGCCGGGCGACAGCCAACGGAAAACGCGCTCAATGCCAAGGCGGTGCGAAGAACCCAATTATCGTCCTACCGGATGCGGATCTAGAGATGACACGCCACGCAACCGCCGAGAGCGCCTTCGGGTGCGCGGGACAGCGGTGTTTGGCGGCTTCGCTGGCTGTTACCGTTGGTGAGGCGCGAGAGTGGTTTACAGATGCGATGACTGATGCCGCAGAAACGCGAGTCGTTGGCTACGGATTAGAGGAGGGCGTTGAGATGGGGCCCGTGATAACGCCTGAAAGTAGATCCCGGATCGAGGGGCTCATTCAGAAAGGGGTGGACGAGGGCGCGAAGGCTTTGGTCGACGGACGCAATCCACAGATCTCTGGGTATGAAAATGGAAATTTCGTCCGTCCGACGCTCTTGGGCGATGTGAACCCATCAAGCGAAATCGCCAGAACGGAGATTTTTGGACCCGTTTTAAGTGCCATCCATGTGGACACGATCGACGATGCGATTTCACTGGTAAACGGTGGAAGTTATGGGAATATGGCGTGTCTATTCACCAGCAGCGGTGCAGCTGCGCGGAAATTCCGCTATGAGGCGGAGATCGGCAATATCGGAATTAACCTCGGCGTGGCGGCACCGATGGCGTTCTTCCCGTTCAGTGGTTGGAAGGATAGCTTCTTCGGGGATATGCACGGACAGGGCAAAGATGCGGTTGAGTTCTTCACACAGAAGAAAGTGGTCGTGGAACGTTGGGCGTAGCGGGCAGCACAAGAGACGAAATCCTGTAGGGAACGCAGATCTGCGTTCCTTACAATTCAGCTGGAAGGAAAAGGTTGAGAGATGAAAGATCCAATGCGGCCAATTGATCTTCGGGAAAGCGTACTGCTCGGCATCGAACATATTTGTAACAGTGTGGATCGCGAGCGAGACTGTCGTCCATACTTCCGCTTCAATCTGATTTCGTCGCCTGTCTGGTCTCAGCATGAAGCCGCCGATACACCACACACCGTCGGTAGATTCCTTCATGCACTCAATGTATGTCATGGGATGGTCGGTTTACCGGACGATACAGAATTGCTGGAAGGGCTGCGCAAACAGATTTTTGCTAGCTGCGATCACAGCGACGGTTTCGCTTGGGACGACATGGGGGGCGACTCAAGTCCACCCTTGGCTTATATGCACCATCAGCGCGAAGCGTTGCTCGCCTTAATCGCTGTCTGGCGGATCTGGGGCGACCCGAAAGCTGAACAATATGCAAAAGCCCTTGTCGCAGCGATGGAGAAAACGACCCGCGCTACCGGCACTTATCCGGGCAGATGTTTGGGACCTGACGGTTGGCAGGATGATAACATAGCAACGACGACTTCAGAACGCGCAATCGGTGCACTGATCGCATACAGTCATACCTTTGACGATTCGCTTGGGATGGATCTGGCGCTCCGTTTCGCCCGCCACGCTTTAGCAGTTAGTTTCGGGGAGAATGGAGAGTTGACCCCAGCCTGTGGGACGCATATCCACTCCATCACCGGGACAATTGCTTCGCTGGCGGAACTCGGATTGGTTACCGGGGAGCGAGAGTTTACCGCTCGGGCACGGCTCATCTTTGATGTGGGGATGCTGCCCTATCGCACCTCAACCGGTTGGGTCAAGGAGAGCGTAAACGCAAGATACGGTCGGGGTGAGGCGAACTGTACCGCAGATCTGATTGAGGCAGCATGTCTGCTTGGCGTATCGGGCTATAGCTCCTATTATGAAGATGCGGAACGGATGCTTTGCAACCACCTTCTCGCCTCCCAGATGGATGACCTGTCGTGGGTGGTGGAAAACGAGGGGATGGAGAATACCGAAAAGCGGGCGTATGAAGGACTGCGGAGACGAGCGCTTGGTGCTTTTTGCTTCGGCGAGCCGAACGGTTTTCATTCCTATAATTCAGATTTGACCGGCGCTGCCTTACAGGGCATCGCTGCCGCTTGGGAACATATTGTCACCTGCGAAGATGACAGCAACGTCCGCGTCAACCTGTTACTGTCTCGTGAGCATGAGGCGGTCAACGTCATCAGTAGCAGCACTGATCTGGTGGTTGAAGCGAAACGTCCTATCGAGACGCTGTCCATTCGCATTCCCCCTTGGTGCGAATCGCTTAGGGCGACCATCGACGGAAATGGGATACCGATCACTCGATATCACCTGAAGGTGGGGCAAGTCCGTGAGGGTGCTCAGATTAAAATGACTTTTGATCGACCACAGTTTTTGACACAGGAACGCGCAGTAGGATATGAGAATCCCTATCGGATTCAGTGGTCAGGGAACACAGTAACCGCTATGGACGGGGCAGGAAAGCATATGGCATTGTACCCAGCATTGGAACCAACGGAATAAAAATTACCTTGACCTCGTCGTAATTTTGCGCTATTCTACCCTCCGACGCCGGACAAGCGATATTTTTTCGATTCTTGGTTGGAGATAACGTCGTCCGGCTGAGATTCCCTGACCACGACTTACGCACTCTGAATGTTTGAACGCTTATATTAATGCGAAAAAAATCCCCATTTTCCCCGCGAAAACAGCTTTATTTTCTTACCGTCGTCCACACCGTTATCGATTCCTACGCGACCGTTTTACCGCACCTACTCCCCCTGCTGCTCAAAAAACTTGCGTCTCAAACCGCTGCACGGAATAGCCTCGCCGGGATAATCATTTCGGTTTATAGCACCTTCAGCTCGTTGGGACAGATATTTTTCGGTTGGGCATCAGATCGGTTTCAGACGCTCCATTTCGTTACTTTTGGCGTCGCGTTCACCGCCATTGCGTTGAGCCTATTAGGGATTGCGCCTTCGCTTTTTGTGGCACTTGTGCTGCTAGGGATTGGCGGCTGCGGCGTTGCCGCTTTCCACCCGAAAGCCACCAGCCAAGCAGCAGCACTCGCCAGCGGGGAGAGAGGTTTCGCCATATCAATATTCTTGACGGGAGGAAACATCGGGCGCGGTCTTGGTCCCTTAGTCATTATGTATCTGGTGGTGTACCGTTACGGGTTAGAGTCGATGCCGTGGTGCATGTCCGCCGGGGTACTCATTGCGTTGCTTATTCCGAAAGTTTTAAAGGCACCGCCGCCAGCAGCGGTGAATGTATCACCTCAAGTGATCGCAGCACCCACAAACGGCTCTGCTAAACGAAAGAATCTTTGGGGAGCAATTCGCCCTCACTGGCAACCGCTCCTTGTGTTATATCTCCTCTCCGTCGTACGCACTATAACAGGGATTGGGTTGGAAAATTTTCTCTCGTTATACCTTGATGACTTGCAGTACTCCGATTTCGCACGGTCAGGAGTTATCGGACTGTTTATATTCGCCGGTTCGATGGGGATCATGGTAGGCGGATCACTCTCCGATCGGATTAACTACTACGGCTTATTGCTGTTTTCTTTCATCGCCTCCGTCCCACTCTTATACTTCTCTCTGCATAGCTCAGGGGGCACCTTTTTGACTCTTCTCTTTCTGGGAAATTTCGTCCTATCCAGTTCAACGACGATTAATATCGTTCTCGCCCAACGGTTACTCCCTGAACACGAAAATATCGCTTCCAGTTTCATGATGGGTGCAGCATGGAGCATTGGCGGACTGTTGAGTATTCCCGTTGGGATACTCGGTGACCACTTTGGACTGGCAAGGGTATTGGACGGATTGGTGATGCTTCCATTGATAACTGTCGTGCTAGTCCCCCTGCTGAAACGGAAATAATGCTAGATAAATCTAACACCACCCTCCGGAATCGGCTTTATCTGTTAACGTTCGCCCATGCTGTTGTCGATGCCTACTCCACAACCCTACCCCACCTCTTACCACTCCTGTTCAGAAAGCTCGTGTCACACACTACCTCTTGGAGTAGTCTTGCAGGACTACTAATTGCCGTTTCTGGGGTTTTCAATTCCTTTAGCCAAGTCGTCTTCGGACAACTTGCAGACCGAGGGCGGACCGCGTACTTTTTGATTTTCGGTGTTGCGATACCTTCAGTTTGCACCAGCTTGATGGGTGTTGTCCCATCCCTTTTCGCATTGATGTTGTTGCTGATAATCGGCGGTATGGCTGCGGCAGCATTCCATCCACCGGCAGCCGTTCAAGCAGCAGTACTAGCCAAGCGGGGGAGAGGATTCGGTGTATCCTTGTTTATTACCGGGGGAAACGTAGGTCAAGCGATTGGTCCATTCTGCATCATGCTCCTGTTAAACCACTATGGACTGGAGAAGTTGGTGTGGTGTATGATTCCGGGGTTTCTCGTCACACTACTCGTCGCGAAAACTAACTACTCTCGACCAGTCGAGGAAAGGGTCGTGCCGACGACAACGTTTTCGCACAGCACAGCGAAGAAGGAAAACCTCTGGATTGCCCTCCGTCCCGAACTGCGTCCGCTGATCGTGTTATATCTAATCACCACCTTAAGAACCGTCACGACAGTCGGGGTATTGAACTTCCTTTCACTACACCTTGATCAACAAGATTTTTCACACCTCCAGCGTTCGGCGGTGCTTTCCCTCTTTGTATTTGCGGGTTCAATGGGCATCATGACCGGCGGCTCTCTTTCAGATCGGATTAATCGTTACACCCTGTTACGCTTTTCATTGATTGTTGCACCACCGATTCTATACGCCGCATTGCACAGTAGCGGTGTGCTCTTTTTGATCCTGCTTCTTCTGGGAAATTTCACGCTTTCCACTTCAGTCACCGTCAATATCGTTTTGGCACAACAGCTGCTTCCTAGACATGAAAATCTGGCTTCCAGTTTTGCAATGGGCGCGGCATGGGGAACCGCAGGGCTATTGAACTATCCGGTCGGTATGATCGGCGATCAGATTGGATTGCCGAAACTACTAGATGGATTGGTGATGCTTCCACTGATAACCGTTGTGCTGGTCCCCCTCCTGAAACAGAAACAGTAAGGGTAAAATGAACCATCAGATTTGACAACTTTACTTGACCACTTCATGTTTGTGTGGTATAATTTACACTAATAAAATTATCATTAACATTCGTGAATATAAGGAGAAAACAACATGGAAGCCAAAGCTGTTTTCAAACGCGTAAGTCCTTATCAAGAGGACGAAATGAATTTGCCTGTCGAGAATTTGGAGGAGGCAATCCCTTTTTACGAAACGGTAATGGGATTTCAAACGCTCTCCAGAAGTGATACACCTTGCAAGTCGGCGGTTCTCGCAAGAGACGACATCCAGATTGGATTGGCGGAGAACGGCGGCGATCCGACACAGGATGGCTGTTTCTTTGAAGTCAATGACGTTGAGACGACTTTCAATGAATTGAAAACGAACGGACTGGAAAGAGATGACGCAGAATACCGGGTGGACACATACGGTGAGAATTCCTTTCGCGTGTTCTTCATAATAGCACCAGATCAACTCTGCTATTGTATCGGTCAGCGGCTATGACTTCTCATTCTACACCCACAGGTATCTTCATCACAGGTACAGACACCGAAATCGGCAAAACCGTCGTCGCTGGTGGGTTGGCGGCTGCGCTCAAAGCTGCTGGGATCAATGTCGGCGTCATGAAGCCGATTGCGAGTGGTGGTATGGAACACAAAGGACGCATCGTTTCGGAGGACACGATTTTCCTCAAGCACGCCGCACAGGTGGACGACGCGTTGGACCTGATCAACCCAATCTGCCTCCGTCACCCGCTCGCGCCATCTGTGGCTGCGGAAATTGAAGGGGCTTCAATCGATCTTCGACAAATAGACGAAGCGTTCGCCGAACTTTGTCAGAGACATGAATTCATCGTTGTGGAAGGAGTTGGTGGGATTGCGGTGCCGATCTGTGAAGGGATGCTTGTAGCGGATATGGTACAGCGTTTCCAACTCCCGCTGCTTATTGTTGCCCGCCCGAACTTAGGGACGATTAACCACACTGTGTTGACAGTTGAATTCGCCAGATCTTATAACCTTGAAGTTTGTGGGATTGTGTTAAACGCCTCGCAAGAGGAACCTAAGGGACTTGCTGAAGAGACCAATCCGAAGGAACTCACGCGGCTCACCGATCTGCCGATTTTGGGAACCGTGCCGTTCAATGAACAGCTACAAGGTAGCACACCTGATCCGGACTTTTTAAGCCAGTTTATCGGTGAGCATATTGATTGGAAGGGGTTAGTAGGGGCAAACGGTTAGCCCCCACATAAGATTTTAAACTTACGTGCGTGTCACTCGGACGTTGTGACAGGCAGCCCGACGAAAAGCCGGCTGTCAATATCCGTAAGCGGATCAATTTCACCGCACGCTGCGGCACGGGCGAAAACGACACCGGGATGCTTGGCTCGCATCGCACGGGAGAGAACGGTAAACCCTTTCGATTGGCTGCTGTCGCGTAATTCCCACGCAACGCGTTGCAGTTCCGCGTTGAGTCGAACAAGCCCCTCCCGTGATCCGACGCAGAGTGTATAGAGCTCATCAGACGTTAAACCATCGCAATACCCGTTACGAATTACAATATCTCTGTCTTGAACGTCTGAAACTGTCCCTTGTGCAAATCCTCGGCTTGCCATCTTGATTGTCCAAACGAAATCTCGAAGATCTGAAACCGTCCCTCGCGCTCCGACAACACAGGCGAGTCGATAAAGCCTGCTCGTAAAGGCGCGGCTTTTGACTGCGAGGATGTGTGGTCCCAAGTTGTTATCATCAAAGTTTTCGTAAGCGGCAATCCACTCCATAAGTTCTTCTGCGTAAGCGTTCCACGCTGTCGCATCATCGGGATCTGTAGGAACGGGAGGACTATCATCGTCCCTACTGAGGAACGGACTCATGGAGGCTCCCGATCTCTTTACAATTTCGAGTCCACGTTGCATCAGACGTTCAGCAACTTCAATGGTGTGATCGATCCCTTCGCGTTTGAGGAGTGCTTTCAGCGTATCCGCTAACGACCGCCGCGTGACCAAACCTTCAGGAATAGCAATCTCCATTCCGACAATTTCTGAAAGCTCACTGGGTCCTTCGGGTGTGAGACTCAAACTTGCCAACCCCCATATCGAATCATGTCCCGGGGCTAAGGCTGCACATATATTCGGATCTCGTTTGAGATGCCCAGCGATGGAAAGCTGCTCGCTGGCTTCCCGTTGACCCTCCGCTGTGATGGGCAGAAAAACCGCCGCTTGATCGCCATCAAAGTCAGCATTCATTAACTCACAGACAAAGGGATGAACACGGATGGCGCGGTCTGGTTGGCGCACCGGCTGAAACGCAACAAAGGCGGTAGGCGTAAACGCAGGGGCTCGATGTAAAATCACCCACGAACGCATCATCAACTCATCAAGGAGATCCGTTGCCCTCTGGCTTTTTCCCTGTACCTCTTTGGTATTACCAAGTTCTTTTGCGACCTGAGGTCCGAAAAGTGCCCACGCCATCTGCTCTGGAATGCCGACCTGATCAGCACGTAACTCCGCATCTGGTACAATGACGCTGCGTCCACTGAAAAACGTCCGTGCTGTAAAGCGCATGTCCGCGGGACCTAGAAGTGCGTCGAAATATTCCGCAAGGCGCGTTTGGAGTTGCTTGAGGGTTTGGAGGGTTAGGCTTTCCGGTGCATCATTTGCAAACATCCGCTCTGCTCTGGTAGTGACATCAACAAGTGCGCGATACTCGGAAAGATCTTCACATATACCAACCTCATCAATAGTTTGAGCATGTAGCCACGGATGGGGAACCGGCTGGGCAAGATGGAGTGTATCCCCAGCCGGACGCGCAAATTGGAAAGTCAGTTTGTCATCATCAAAGTTGGCGTGGAGACCTGCCGCCGAAAGTCGCCCCTTGAGTTTGGCAAACATCGGCGTCGGTGGTACCGCCTGCTCAACTGTCCCTGCCGTAACGCGATCGGGAAGTGTCTCCGCATCTATCCGCGTCGAAGCACGGGTGTTGAAATGTTCCCGCAAAGTTTCAAATGCTGAAATGTTGCGTAGTGTATAGTATTCGAGTTCGCCAAGCCCTTGATGGTATATAGGCGCCTCGTGAATGATGGGTTCGGAAACCTTGAGCTTATCCAGCGCGATGTGAACCGTTTTTCCCCAATAGACCCAACCAACCGTACTCGGACGATCTAGTTTCTTACCGTTAGGCCCAAACGTGAGGGTTTCCATCCCATCTTCAGGTAGTCCTGCCTTTTGGAGTCGCTCACGGAGTTGATCGGCACTAGGTGCTTGAAACGGCGGCACAATAGCGGTTTCCCCCTCCATCCGCGCAATGCGACCCATGACCGCTTCTCGGATTTGACCAAAGTTCATCCGCCCATGCAAAGCACCAAAACTGAAAACGAGTTCTACCGGTGTACCATCGGCAAGATGGGGCATCTCATTGTCAGGTAAGATGCGCGAAATGACCCCTTTCGTCCCGTGACGGTTACTGACCTTATCGCCCGGTTCAACGGCATAGGGAAAATTTAGACGTGCAGCACAGGACTCACTAATCACGATGCCGTCCTCAAAAGTGTCACCACCCCAAGAGATAAAAGCAGTCAACAGATTACGTCCACACCAAAAGTCGGGGGCATCAGGTTCGTAACCCGTCTGGACTAGCGCAGGCTCTGGGGAGGCAGCCACTCTTGACATACCCTTGGGACAATTCACCGGAGCGGTTTCTGGAGCGGAAGGTGACAGCCACTGGCGCATCATGTTCGCACCCATGAGTATTCGCGGCGGATCGTTGTGTTCAAGAAAAGGGATCAGCGCTGCGGATAGACCAAGCGTCGCTTCAGGGCTTTCATCCACGATGACCAATTTTCCATCGCGAATCTCCGCACCCCTCGCAATCGTCAGAACTTTGCCGACATTTGGTCCCTCTGGTGTTTCAAATGGGCAAGTCCGTCCAAAGTGTTCAGCGGTAAACACCTGATTCCCCTGTGAAATCCGCACCCTACGTAGATGTGTATGCTTGTCGAGCCAATTGGTATGCGAGAGTTTCTGAGCGGTGAAGGTGTCACTAAAGAATTCACGCACCCATCGATCAATCGGAAGCCATGAGCGGACAAGCGACGTATTCCATTCCAGATCTGGCGGTGCTTCCCTGATACGCGCTTTGAAGTAGTCGTACAGTTGACCGCCGACACACTCGATCTTCGCTTGTTTCAGTTTCACGGTCGAAGCGGTCGGCACGACAACATAGGGGTCACCGTCGAGCGTGAACATACCGTCTCTATCAGGCTGCGGAATGTCCGTGTATTCTACCTCAACATAGCCCTCAGTTGACGCCAGCACGATTCTGACACGGCAGGTGTACTCATCGGTTGACTCAAAATGATATCCGGCGAGCGACACTCGGTCAGCAAGGAGCTCTGGCAGCCGTTCTTTCATCAATTCTTCAAAGGATTCCTTGTGCCAAAATGCAGTGATGTTGTGTGACATGCTATCCTCCTATTTCCTTCCTATCGTGCATGTGTAAATTATAGATGGGACTTACGCAGCTGAACGGTCAAAGCCCTTCCTCCCGACTGAAGGAAGTGTGGGAGGGGCATCTCCCGCGAAGCGAGGATCCCGATAAATCGGGACCTGCCCCGATACGCCCGATGAATCGGGCAACTACAATCTGGAGTGCGTAAGTCCTGTAGAGTGTGGAATGTTCCTACTCGCTTACTCCTTCTCTTCTTCCCAATCGCTTGCGATTTCCTTCCATTCGCGGGCGAGATGCCTTACGGAGTAGTGTAAACGCGACTTCACGGTGCCTTCTGGAATGCCAAGCTCTATCGCAGTTTCCCGAAGCCCCATCTCTTTCTGATATATGAGGTGAAGCACTTCTCGTTTTTCTTGGGGCAGCCCATCAACAAGCTGCCAGAGCAGCTGGGACTGTTCAGCCTGCTCCACTATCACTTCGGGACCGTGCGACGAAGTATCAATCAGCCAATCTGGATCTGATGGACGTTCATCCTCATCCTCAAATTCGTCAGGCGGTGTTTCGAGGGGCTCTTGCCGCCGTCGCCGCACGGTACGCAGATGATTGAGGGCCTGGTTCGTTGCGATGCGGAAAAGCCAACTCTTGAACTCGCCTTGACCATTCCACTGTTCAGCGCGTGTCCAGACACGCAAAAATACCTCTTGAATCAGATCTTCGGCAGCACTTTCAGTCCGCACGATGTTAAGGATATGCTGGCGGACGGACGCACTATGCCGTGCGAAAAGCGTTTCAAAGGCAGCGGCATCGCGCTTCACAATCTTGCAAATGAGGGTTTGGTCTGATTGTTCCATCATAAAAGGCTTTCACTGTAAATGACACCGCAGGAGGAATAAAAGTTCACTGTCTGAATCAGGATTTTCAGGCTTATGTTAAATCAAACGTGAAGGCGCGAAGGCACAGCGTTGCAAAGAAGGCAAAAAACTTTGCGCCCTAGTACCATAGCGTCCTCGTATTAGATTTTTCATCGAATCCTGATTAGGTTTCGGATTTTGGGTAGCATGAACGGATACAAATGTGATAAGATGCACCTGTTATACATCACGCAATATATTAGGTCAAAAATATGTCGAAAATAAGAATTGGTATTATAGGATCTGGTGGTACTGGAACACGCCATGCAGAGAAATTCTCTGAAATGGAAACCGTCGAGGTTATAGCAATCGCGTCGAGAAACGCTGAAACAGGCAACACACTCGCTGAAAAACATGGCGCGGAGTTTATCCCTGATTGGCACGCGCTCGTCCAGCGCGATAATATAGATGGTGTCGTCATTTGCACCCACAACGACACCCACGCTGAAATCGCGCTCGCAGCATTCCGTTGCGATAAACATATCTTTATGGAATATCCGCTGGCGCGATCAATTGATGCGGGTGAAGCCGTAGTCGAAGCCGCACAAAGTAATCAACGGATTCTGCGGATTAACCACTCTGAAACCGTATCTAATTCACATCGGGCGATTAAACAGAAAGTAGAAGGGCTCGGAGATCTACTGTTGACCACCTTTCTGCGCCTCACGCCGGGGCGAGGCACACGCCCAGAGATTTTGTTCAATCTGCCTGTTTCCGGTCCACCGGCACATTTTTTTATCTACCATATCTATCCCATTATCGATCTCTTCGGAGGTGTCAGATCCGTCGAAGGTTCTGCGGTCTACGAAGGTTTAACAGATCAGGGAAATTATAACCGATTTGTCAACACCGTCAATGTTGAGTTCAAGAACGGCGGGCTGGGGAGTTGGGTCTGGGCAGGAGGCGTTGAGATTCAGGAATCCGAGCAGCACGCCCGTTATGTGCTGACAGGCGGTACAATCAGCGATAGTGGTGGCAGGTGGCACTGTTCAACGGGGGCAGGGATAGAGGAAATCCCGCCGGTTGATGCCCCAAGCATTTCACTTCAGGAACGGTGGATACAGGAGATTCAAACTCAAGATACAAGCGCCGCAGATAGAGACGCAGCCACCGCACTCAAAGCAATACGAGTGAGCCTATCCGCCGAACAATCAATGCAGGAAAAACGGCGAATCGTGTTGGAATAAAGGAAAGGTGTGACTCGTACAAGTCGGTGGAGGTGAAAGGAGTTTTGTATGGGAAAGTCGTTATCAATAACAGTAGGTAGAGGTGATGGACAGATTAACGGCAGCGATGATCGTGCCATCCAAGCGGGCGTTGATTACCTCGCCGCACTCGGCGGGGGAACGCTGAAACTCTTGCCCGGCACCTATCATCTCAACAACGCGATCTATCTGCGGAGTAACATCCGGATCGAAGGGAGCGGCGACGAAACGATACTGATTAAAAACCCTTCCGTGAGTACACCGCTTGCCATTGATTCCGATTGGTACGATTCAGACGTGACACTGATCGAGAGCGATGGTTTTGAGGTAGGGTACGGGGTTTGCTTGAGAGCAAAGACACCCCATCACGGCGGGTCAAATGTCATCAAGCGCACGATTATCGCAAAAGAGGGAAACCGCCTCTGGCTTGATAGATCGCTCGAAAAGAACTTCTGGGCAGACCATGAAGCACAAATCTCGACCCTGTTTCCAATCCTGAGTGGCGAACATATTTGTGACATTGAGATCCGAGATCTCGTCCTCGATGGCAATAAATCTAACAATGGACACCTCGATGGGAACTATGCCGGCTGCATCTTTATGCAGGACTGTGAGCGGATTCAAATCGATAACGTCGAAGCGCGAAACTACAACGGCGACGGTATTTCATGGCAGATTTGCCACGATGTGACCGTGACCAATTGCCGAAGTCTGAGCAATGCCGATTTGGGGTTGCATCCGGGCTCCGGATCACAACGCCCGATCATGCGGGATAATTACCTTGCAGGAAATCGGCTGGGGCTTTTCTTCTGCTGGGGCGTGAAACACGGGGTCGCAGAGAACAACCGCATTCTCAACAACCGTCAGTATGGCATCTCCATCGGGCATCGAGACACCGATAACATCATCCGACACAACCAAATCGAAGGCAGCGGGGAGGTCGGAATTATCTTCCGTAATGAACCAAACGAAGGGCGTAGTCCTCACCGGAATATAGTGGAAAACAACCGAATTGCGAACAGTGGATCAGACAAAAATGGTGTCGGTATTGACATTCAGGGTGAGACTCAATCAATTACGATTCGTGAAAATCAGATCGCCGAAATGCGGGAAGGTGGCGAACACGTCGGCGTCCAAATTGGTGAAAAGACTTCCAATATCCTTATCGAAAGGAATGAGTTTTCAGGATTGGCTGTGGGGGTCAGAGATTTGCGAGACAAATAGGTAGTGACACTAAGTTAATAATGTGATAAGATACGCCGTGAATGTTTGCCAGTTGCCACTTAATAGGAAACGTTGCAAATTAGAAAAATGAGAATTAAACTGAATCAATCACCGCTCACAGTGGATTGACAAATCCACTGCACACATGCAAGTCAGGCTTGGATATGTCTATCCAAGTTGCTTTGAATCCCGCCTGTCCCGATGTATCGGGGATTTATCGGGGTCTTGGACTCTCGGCGAAGTCGGAGCCGAGCGGGCTAAACAACTAGCAACTGAGGTCATAATTAAGGAGAAACTAAGGGTGTGTGGTATCGTTGGCTTTTTAGACAAAACGCAAAATATCAACGCGCCTGTGGGCAAGACCGTTCTCACAATGCTCACAGCACTGGGAGTACGGGGACCGGATTCGGCAGGCGTGGCACTTTATCGTCCCCCAGAAAATGGCGCGTTCACGCTGCAAGTTAAATTAGGAGAACTTGAGGGTGCAGCTGAAAGGGGCACTTCGATTGCAGAGGGGGTCAAGGCATTCGGCTTCGTGCACGAAGTGAAAACAACCGCCGAGTATTTACGACTTGTCATCGATCTGCAAGTCCAAAAGGATCCCGTAATCGGGGGAGAGGTAACATCGCTAACGCAATTCATTGAGTCCTTAGATGAAGACATCGAAGTTGTCAGCATGGGACGCGAACTCGAAATTGTCAAGCAGGTCGGTACACCCCAGAATCTCGACGCGACTCACAACGTCTCTACATTCCGAGGGACACACGGTTTGGGACATACGCGCCTTTCGACAGAGAGCCGTGTGGATCTAAGCCATTCGCAACCCTTTTGGGCACACAATTATCCTGACCTCGCCATCGTCCACAACGGACACATCACAAACTACCACAAATTACGCTGCATCTATGAGCAGCGCGGTGTCAGATTTTATACGGAAAATGACTCCGAAGTTATCGGCGTCTATCTCGCTGACCAACTGTCTCAGGGACTGAGATTCAAAGAAGCATTGGATGCGTCACTTACCGATCTGGACGGCTCGTTCAGCTATCTCGCAGCGACAGCGGATTATATTGGATTTGCCAAAGATCCCTTCGCCTTCAAACCGCTACTCTTTACCGAAACAGATGATTTTGTCGCTGTCGCAACTGAAGAGATCGCGATCCGGGCAGCCTTCGGAGAAGGCTATGAGGTGCGCGAAGCACAAGCAAAGGATGTAAGTGTATGGCAGAGATAATCTGTGACGGTAAAACGACCCGCGACATCAACACGGAAATCAAACACCTTATCGCAGGTGGTGAGA
Organism: Candidatus Poribacteria bacterium; assembly: GCA_003635265.1. GTDB lineage: Bacteria > Poribacteria > WGA-4E > WGA-4E > PCPOR2b > PCPOR2b. The sequence continues at coordinate 64,956 of PYIZ01000042.1, read as the reverse complement.
CTGATATCTGCATGAAAAATCCTGTCGCCCGGCACAATCTGGGCGTGGCAATTCTACAGTCGGTCAAATTGACCTTCGACGGGAGTGTTGGTTACTACTGCGCAGGGATGGTCGATGGTCCTACCGTCGAGATCAAAGGGAGTGCCGGTTGGGGATTGGCGGAGTCCATGATGGGTGGCACCGTTACCGTCGAAGGAAATGCGGGCAACGGGGCGGCGGCTTCAATCCGAGGCGGGACGGTTGTGGTTCGTAGCGACGCAGCTTCGCGGTTGGGCGTTTCTATGAAAGGTGGACTGATTATCGTTGGGGGCAACTGCGGTTATATGGCAGGTTTCATGGCGCAGCGGGGGACAATCATTGTCTGCGGAGATACGGGTGAAGCGTTCGCCGATTCGATGTATGAAGCGGTTTGTTTTGTCGGCGGTAATATTGCTGAACTCGGCAACGACGCCGTTATTGAGAAACCGACCGAAGAGGACATCACCTTCCTTGAATCCACTCTATCTCAGCATCTCCCCTCCAAAGTTGGCAATTCACAGACTATCCTCCGCAATTTCAAGAAAGTCGTCTCCGGCCGCAAACTGTGGAACTTCGACAAAGACGAGCGAGCGGTATGGCGAGAAGCGTTGTAATTCGTCGCAGAAGGAGGCGATATAGTGTCCACGAACCTTCAAGGAGTTCAAGTCCCCGAAGGGGCAACGGTAGACCTTAAAATTGAGATAACAGCACAAGTAAATATCACAGCCTTTGTAGCGCAGCAGAAGGTTACGCAATTTGTCATCAGTGAAATCAGTAATCAACTTTGCGGCGACAAACCTGATCTGAATATCGGTGAACGCCTGTGCTGGTCAGTGCCGGTCATACTTACATCACCTGCTAAGGGCACCATGGGGCGTGTCGGTGAAATTTTGGTGGACGCAGATACGGGCGAATTGCTAGCGGATGCAGATGTAGTAGAAAGGATTGACGCTAATGCCGAATGGTTGGCTCGACGTGCCCCACTTTAGGCAGGAATTTATGGTGAATTCTAAAAATAAATAGACACTTTCGTCCTCCGGTAGGTGCGGGTGCAAACCGCACCGCATCGGCGCAGTTAGAAACAGCGCCTACCAAACGGGAGAAAGGTAGTTTCGTTTTCCTAACCACACGGGTTGAAGTGTCTCATTAATTCTAAGATCCACTATAATTATGCAGTGTGTTAGAGAGAAACTTTTACCAAATACCCGGTCTGTCGCGCAACGATGTTTGGTGAATTAAGCCTAGAACGATAGCGCGACATTGTTGGTATTTTCGGACTTCAAAACAACATGCCAGACAAATTGAATTACCTCCGAACCAGTGGAACATTCACCCCCGACATCATTGAAGATATCCAAGTCAAAGCGGAGTTAGGACGATACCGTATCCGTGGATTTGGGACGCTGCGTGAGCGGCGATGGGCGACGTTTGATGACCTGACCTTCATCCCCTGTACCCTGACCCGTATCCCACTCGAAGGCTATCGGGAACGCTGTTCACCCAAAACAGTTCTCGGCACCCGCTTCGCTGAAAAGCCGATCGAACTTGATGTTCCTATCATGATCACCGGCATGAGCTGGGGCGCGCTCTCCTACAACGCGAAGGTCGCGTTAGCAAAAGGAGCGAATATCGTCGGTTCGTCCAATACCACCGGCGATGGCGGGATGCTGATGGCGGAGCGTGAGCACAGCCGGTCTCTGATTTATGAGGTGCTGCCCTCCCGCTACGGCATTGATGTCCACCATTTACAGATGGCAGATGGCATCGAACTGACAATTGGACAGGGCGCGAAGCCGGGAACGGGCGGATTACTGCTCGGATCAAAGGTGTTGGACACGGTTGCAGAACAGCGAGATCTGCCCCTTGGCGTCGATCAGCGCAGCCCGGCACGACACCCCGACTTCCTCGGTCCCGACGACATGATCATCAAAATTGAAGAGCTACGAGAGGCTACCGACTGGCAGGTGCCAATCTTCGTGAAAATGGGAGCGACACGGGTATTCGACGACGTGAAGTTAGCAGCAAAGGCGGGTGCCGATGTAATCGTTGTGGACGGGATGGAAGGCGGCACCGGTGCCTCTGCTGAAATCTGTCAGGAGCACACAGGGGTTCCGACGCTCGCTGCCGTGTGTGAGGCACGCGCAGCACTCGAAGATCTCGGACTGTACGGTGAAGTGCAGCTCATTATTGCGGGCGGCATCCGGCACGGTGTGGACGCGGCGAAGGCGATGGCACTCGGTGCGGACGCGGTATATATCGGCACGGCGGCGCTGATGGCACTCAACTGCAACAAACCCATCCATGTCGAGGATTATCACGAACTCGGCACCGAACCGTACCACTGCCACCACTGCCATACGGGACGCTGTCCCGTCGGGATTACAACGCAGGATCCCGACCTGATGAAACGCCTTGATATCGACGAAGCGTCAGAGCGCGTTGCCAACCTGTTGCAAGCGATGACTTCGGAGATCCAGATCCTCGCCCGTGCTTGTGGCAAGGCGGATGTCCATGATCTCGATCCCGAAGATCTCCGGGCATTGAACCTGGAGGCATCAATGATTTGTGGCATCCCGCTCGTCGGGACGAATCGTGTGTTTGGCGGCGGACCGGGGTGGAAGGAACGGGAGTGATGCTTATCCTAATTTTTAACGTAAAGGCGCAATGGTGCAAAGACGCGAAGATAAAATAATAAAAAACTTTGCGTCCTAGCGTTGAAGTAAATTGAATAGCAATGAGAAAGGAGCCATGATAATGACGTTAGACGAGGTTAAAACGTTAGTCGGAGAGAAGGGTATTGAGTTTTTCCTCTGTTCCTTTGTAGAAATGGCTGGGGCGCCAAAAGCGAAGGTGGTACCAACGACACATATTGATGACATGGCAGAAGAGGGGGCTGGCTTCGCCGGGTTTGCAGCAGGCGAAATGGGACAGGGACCGCACGATCCAGACATGGCAAGCCTACCCGACTTTAACTCACTCACAATCGTGCCGTGGCGCGAAAACGTGGCGTGGTTGGCGGGAAATGTGCACGTGGGCGATGAAGCATGGCCCTACTGCCCACGCACCATCTTGCAGCGGGAATTGGAGAAAGCCAAACAGAAGGGCTACCTTTTCAACGTTGGTGTCGAAGCAGAGTTTATGTTGTTGAAACAGGGAGAGGACGGCAGTTACGCACCGTGGGATCCGCTCGATACGCTCGGCAAGCCGTGTTATGATCTGCGAGCGCTCCACCGCAACCTAGATACGATGACTACTCTGATCAAGTATTTACAGGGGTTAGGTTGGGGTCCATACGCTAACGACCATGAGGACGCCAACTGTCAGTTTGAACTCAATTGGCTCTATTCCGATGCACTGACTACTGCGGATCGGCACACCTTCTTCAAATGGATGGTCAAGACTGTTGCTGAAGAACAGGGACTGACGGCGACCTTTATGCCCAAGCCGTTTGCGAACTTAACCGGCAATGGCGCACATTTTCACATGAGCCTGTGGGATCCGGAAAACCAGACCAATCACTTCCTCGACGAATCGGATGAAAACGGCCTCTCACAACTCGCCTACTGGTTTATGGGCGGCATTCTCCACCACGCTAAAGCACTTGTCGCCGTTACCAATCCCCTCGTTAACAGCTACAAACGCCTGATCTCTGGTGCTCCCCGCTCCGGCGCGACGTGGGCACCTGTTTATATAACGTATGGTGGGAGCAACCGGACGCAGATGATCCGCATTCCCGATTCTGGACGGATTGAAAATCGTTCGGGGGACGGTGCAGCCAATCCGTATCTCGCTATGGCAGCGACACTCGCCGCTGGACTCGATGGTATCGAGAACCAAATTGATCCTGGCACGCGCAACGACGATAACCTCTACGAAGTGCCACTCGACGAACTCCAACGACGCGGTATTGACGTGCTACCAAGAACACTCAGCCAAGCACTCGACTGTCTGGAGGAGGACGAGGTTATTCAAGGTGCACTCGGACCTGAGTATGCCCCCTACTACATCGAAGTCAAGCGTGAAGAGTGGCGGAGTTATCACCAGAGCATCAGCCAGTGGGAAACCGATAACTACCTTGGACTTTACTAATTTTATACACATGCTAATCCGCCGGGACTTCAGCACGAAGGCAGCAAAGCGAGGAAGCATGGTAGGGAACAACGATCGTTGTTCCCTGCAACCTGTTCGCTGTAGCAGCACCGCTGGGGTTTTGGGCTGTGGTAATTCGCTCCTGTTATACACATTGCGCTCCGCTGGAGCGCGGACATCAGAGATATTGCCTTTCTATAGACATATCGCTCCTCTGGAGTGACAGGCAAAAACCCTTCAGCGTTAAAGAAAAACGATGGACTTTCAATACCTAGTAATATGATCAACCACTTAAGGAGGTCGTATAGATATGTCAGAACAACTCACGTTGAAACAACGGATACACAACAGCGAAATTATTAATATCGGCGGCGCCCCAACGAGCGCCTCAAAAGATGAACTGGAAGCCATTCTCAGTCAGGACTCCTACGATTTAATCGGAACCGATGCCCAACATTCGGCATTCAACGAAGAGAAACTCGTTGCATTTTGCAGAAACTTGGCAGAGTTGGGAATGCCCGTTCAGTTGCGCATCAAACACACACGGAACGCTTATCTCATTGGAAATATCCTCGATTTGGGACCATTGGCGATTGTCGTGCCACAGGTCGAAACTGAGGAAACGGTTGACGAAGCGATCGATGCCTTCTACTATCCACCGGTTGGAAAACGGAGTTGGGGTCCCAGTTCGGGGTACGGCTTCAAACCGGATATGGAGCGCTTGGAGTACGCCGAATGGTGGAACAACAATGGCATCCTCAGTCTGCAACTGGAATCTGTTGATGCAATCATCAACGCCCGAAAACTTGCCAAACCCGGCGTTGATATGCTTATGTTCGGCGCGAACGACTTAGGATTTAGCCTCGAAACATATCCAAATCCCCCGTTCAAAACGGTTGAGGAATGCTTCCAGCATGTTGTGGAACAGATGGAGGGGACTCAAGTTAAGGTAGGGGTTGGTTACACACCCGGCGGGCGACTCTAAACCGATACGTCTAAAGTATACAAAGATTGTGTGGCTGTAAGCATCCAACTTCTCTCGAATCCAGCAATAGAGAAAGGATCAGTCCAATGATTATCGTCGACACCCACTGTCATGCCGGACTGAACAAATACGAACCCATAGAAACCCTGCTTTACCACATGGAGCAATCCGGCGTCGATCGGGCGGTCCTCATTCAGCATCAAGGAACCACCGACAATAGTTACCACGTTGAATGTTTGCAAGCTCACCCAGACCGACTTGCTTCGGCAATGATTGTGGAAAGCACCGACGATGGAGAGCAGATGCGCTATTGGGCGGACCAAGGGCTTGTGGGGATTCGTCTCGGCGCAGATTCACGCGCGGAAGCATCCGATCCGCTCGCACAGTGGCGTACCGCCGCTGAACTCAATCTTGTCGTCAGTGCCCCTTCAAGTCCATCAACACTACTCAGCGATAGATTTGCTGAAGTCGTGCAGACTTTTCCTGACCTCCAGATTGTCATCGAACACTTAGCTGGTGTGGGTACGGATGCAGTGGCACCCTATGATGAGTTCAAGCGTGTTCTTGCCTTAGCGAAACACCCTAACCTGACGATAAAACTGCCGGGATTCGGGGAATTCTGCAACCTTCCGTATCCATTCGAGAACGTCCCACCGCTGGCACGTATGGTTGTGGAGGCGTTTGGACCGCAACGGGTGATGTGGGGGAGCGACTTTCCGCCGGTCAGTTCAAGGGAAGGATACCACCGTTCACTTCAGTTCCCACTTGACTACTTCTCCGATTTGAGCGAGGAAGAACGGGAGTGGATTTTCGGTCGCACTGCACTATCGGTGTGGAAATTTGCCAATTCTTGACGTTTGGGTTACACTGTGCCGATAGGTATATTAGGACTTACGCAGTTGAACGGACAAAGTCCTGTAGTTCGGCGATTCATCGCCGCTAGATACCGTTACCAACGCCCGATGAATCGGGCAATTACAGCAGAGGCTCCATAAGGAGTCCGTAGGGAACAACGATCGTTGTTCCCTAGTTAACGTACTAATGAACCAACTCACGCATCACGTTTCACGTTTCATTACTGGAGATGATGTTATGACGAGCACAACAAAAAATGATTTGCCCCAACCGACAACAGACCTTAATCTAGCGAAGGCACATTTGGACGAGTTCGGCTATTGTCTGCTCGCCAACGCGCTCACCCCAAAGCAGGTTGAGGCGTTACGCACGCGACTAGCAGAACAAGCAGCCGCAGAAAAGCAGCAAGGGCTTGCTCATGAGGATGGTGGTAAGGATAAGAACAGCGGTATCAATCAGCGGGTCTGGATGCTGATTAACAAGGGGGAGATTTTTCATGAACCGCTGCTTCACAAAGAGGTCCACGAACTGATCGGGCATGTCCTCGGCGAGCAGTACCTGTTGTCGTGCTATACCGCCAATATCGCCAAGCCAGGCGGCGTAGCGATGAATTTGCACACAGATCAGTGGTGGATGCCGCCGCCGACCCGACGTGACCGCTCTCCGCTCCCCGCTGGGTCTATCACACGGGAACGCCGAGATGTCGATGACGCCGGCCCACCGTCAATGATCGCGCCTGCTGTCGTTGTCAACGTTATGTGGATGCTGGTTGATTTTACCGCTGAAAACGGCGGCACCCGGATCGTGCCCCGAAGCCATTTGACGGGACGGCACCCAGATAAAGAGTTAGATAAGGATGTTGAACCGATTGCTGCCGAAGGTCCCGCAGGGACAGCGATGGTGTTCGACGGTCGTATGTGGCACGGCACCGGGGCGAATGTGAGCGATGGTCCGCGGTTGGGCGTGCTGTCAACATTCTGCGGCCCCCAGTTCCGGACGCAAGAAAATCTCACAGTCGGCACATCAAAAGAGGTTTTAGAGAATGCGCCTCCGGAACTGTTGGCGTTGCTCGGTTTCAAGGTGTGGAACGCTTATGGCCGTGTCGAAAGCCCTGCCGTTGATTTCATAGCACCTGACGAAACCTCTCTTGGGGAAATGCATCCAGAGTAATGATAAGGACTAAGGTGGGGTTACCTTGTTGGCTCCGCCTTGCCTGCGGATCAAAGATCAAGATTACAAAATTCCCTTTCCCCCGGAATACATCGGGAAATTTACCATTCTTCCTTTCCAACAGGCTCAACCCAGTCCAGTTCTTCAGTTTGATACTCTCGGGGTATCCTCAATACCAACTCCTTCAAATTATACTTGCCTCGCACTTTGGTCGCAGGTTCAACGATAATCCGTCCATTCTGGACTGAGACACTCACCTCATCACCTACGTTTAGCTGGGCCTCTTGGAGCAGATCCTTCGTAAACTGTAATCCTTGACCATTTCCCCATTTCTGAATCTTACCCAACATAATCAAACCCCTCAGTTGAGGTCATTCGAGTTTCTGCTATTTGCCGTAGTCATTTTGTACATACTATGGTAGATTTTAGAATTACTTACCTAATTTTCGCCCAAGCAAGTAGGGGGGTTATAGATCTGTCAAAGGCTAATCAACCCAGTGCCGGTGCATTATCAAGCGGTCTCAAAGGGTCAAGATTCCCACAACGAACCTTTTCCATCCTTACTGCGACAGGGTTCCAACTTTTTGTCTCATTAGAGATGCAACAAAAAATGGCAAAATGCACCAATTTCGCCTCTTTTTGGTTACAAAGGTCTCTGGCACCTGTTGGCACCCTTTTGACCTAGCTTCTGCTCAATGCCGGTCTGCGTTTGTGGGCGATTGGCAAATGTATAGAGGCCCGCGTTCATCGGACGAAATCGAGGTACTTAGACACTCCAATACACAACCAACCCCCTAAATCCCCCTTATCAGGGGGACTTTGGAAATATCGTGAAGGTCAGAGTTATTGGTAAATGTTTACTTATTTCTCTAATTCACCATAATCACCAACTCGACACCCAACGCTCACGGTTCGGAACCGGCGGATGGACAGCAACCCCTCCCTGTAGATGCGATTCATAGATACCAAATCCGATCTCTGTCCCTAGCATCGTCGCTCGCAAATTGCTGACTCCCGGCACTCCTGTTTTTATCGACTCCACCAACTCACGAACCTTGCGCTCTGTGCCGCTCCACGGCGTTACCGATTCGACTTCAATCGGATCGTAGGCGCGATCTTGCTCTTCGCCTTTACGCACATACAAAGATTCACCATCGTTCTGGATCCGGATAATCCCCGCCTCGCAAACCAGTTCATACTCTCGGCTTGCTCCGGTTGCTGCCGCATGGAGGGTTGTCCCATTATCGAATTCGACAAACGCCGACAGGATGGCCGTATCGCGCACGAATCTCATATTGGCGCTATCCCCTTCGTCGTGGTGCAATTCTCCCAGCGTCCCGCGGATGGAAACCGGTTCGGGATCGCCTAACAAATAGAGGAGCGTATCGAGAAAATGTCCACCGATGCTGTTGCCAGCAAACCCGATCACCGACCTAACCGCCCCTAACTCCCCGCTATGACCGATGTCGTGCGCTTGTCGATAGATTGCCCAGTTTCGACGCATCGGTCCGAATTCAAGGAAGACACCATTTCGCTCAAATGCCTCATTAATGGCATCCGCCTCAAGGAGTGAACAGCAGAGCGGTTTTTCGGCATACATCCCCTTGACACCGTGCTCCGCCCCGTAAATCATCGCTTCAGCGTGCTGCTCCGGGCGGGTTGTAATACTGAGGATATCGGGTTTCTCCACATCAATTAACTCACGATGATCCGCATAACCCCGTGGCACGTTCCAGCGTTCTTGAAACGCCTTCCGCTTCTCCTCCACAATATCGCAGGCGGCGACCATTTCTGTCTCTTCAACGACCGCATAGCCACCCGCATGGCAGTAGGGTAACACTAGACCGCTACGGTAGGGTCCCTGCGCTCTTCTCGCTATCTGTTCGTCCTCAATAGTGTTCGCCATGCGTCCACAGCCGATAATACCAACCTTCAGTGTCATTACGAACCTCCTTCTGAAAGGAAAGTTAGAGATTTAGGGATTTACATCAAGTCGCTTGTTAAAACCAAGATTTCGCACTGCTGTATGCTAGGCCAAGGGTCCGGCGTTTCAATGCCCTCCAAGATCAATAGAATAGTGTTCAGGCCCTGTTGCAACGGTGGATCATCGAACACGAACCACTGTTGACCCTGACTGTTTGTCACCGTCCGGCTCGGCGTGAAGGGGAGGATCCTTCCATTGACCTCGAAGTGGATGCGGTCCAGCGAATCTTCAAAATCTTCCATGCGAAGTCTGAGTTCGGTCTTTCTGATTCTCCCTTCGGCTTTTCCACCATCAATATCATCGTGAACGGTAAAGCGCATAGCGTGCTCAGAGCCAGCCCCTCTGCCCATGAGTACTAACTTTCGTGGCACTTGGAGGCGATGATCTGCTCCCCCTGCAGCAGGAGATGGCAAGTAATAACACCGGTTCCGCCGCTCCAGTGACGAAGACTCTCTCAGATCTCGTATGGTCTGGAGATGGTAATCATCATAAACGTTGAAGTCTTTGCTGTCGGTAGGGCCAGCGCGATGGGACGGATAATCGTAATTGAATAGATGGACACCGGCAGCACCGTCACGATAGCCGTTCAACGCGGTAGCTCTCAACACACCGGAAGGACTGCGCTCATAGCCCTCCTGCGGCGAAACCGTATACGTTGCCCCATCGAATCCTGTGAATACCAAAGTCTCGCTTTCCTCCGCAAAGGAAACTGCTTTGCCACTATCAACCTCGTGAACGCAGTAGCCCGGAGAACCCAAGACCACAATATCGGCAAGCCCTTCGCGTATCCAAGTCTCCGTGTCTATTCCCGCCTCCAGATTCTCCCCAATCCCGACGGGAACCCGGACGATAAGCCGGAGTTCTCGATCCTTTGACACACTGTGTCGCTTGACAATCTCCTGTGCGTCCCGCAGGAATTGTGTCAACGTCGGAATATTCTCAATAATCTCACCAACGCGGAAGAAGGGCGACGCACGACTGAAATCCAGTTCTAGTCCATCGAAATCGTAGTGCGTCAGTGTTTCGTCAAACAGCCCTAGAAAGCGTTCCTTTACCTCCGCTTTCGCGTAGTTCCATCGCCAAGAGAAGCCCCAGTCTGCACCGTGAACGCCTGCGGGAACAGGCGATCCGAGGAGCAAATCGGGTCTTTCTGTCTTCTGGCGCGAGCGACCATACCACCCACGAGCTTCCTCGCAGGCGTGGGCATCGTTCATACGGAAGGAGGCGTAGATCGTCAGATTGTGCTTTCTGGCACCCTCAATATAAATCCGCATGAGATCGTGACCGTCTTGGATGACCTTCGCAAACAGTCCGTACAAACACTCATGGGCGTTTGCGGGCATTCTGCCATCTATCTCCTTCACAGGTCTGCCGTGGATGTGCAAAGGTTGGGTATTCTGCAACGGATGACCGTGGATATCAGTGGGCAGCGGATCGGGGTTCCAGTCCTCGATGTTGTCTCCCCACAGTTGACCATGGGGACTCCCCCGCCAAGACAGATCATCGTCGATCCCGACAAGGACAGAAAGGGCATCCACGCCGGCATCGGCGAGGGTGGGCATCATCTTGGTGATGTCCTCCGGTTCCCACCGATCTTGGTAATTGATGATCCAATGACCGTCGGTGTTAAAAATGAGCCGAGGAGGTTCCCTCAAATCCATCGCAATCGCTCCATAAACAGAATTGGTTAATGGCGAAATAAAATAAGGTGAACATTCAAGGAGGTTATCGTGGAAACACTATACGCCTATCCTGCAGCGGCAACTGATTCAGGATAATCCCGTATCTGTAAATCTGTTGGCCATTCAGACATATTACCACCTTTTTTGCTTTTCACCTTATTAACTTTCGCCCAAGACTCACCCATCTGTTTGACAAAAAGTGGAACCTCCGCTACATCGCATTGGTCTCGAATCTGGATGACCCAGTCTTCGTGTATCGGTCTCGCCCCTGGCCCTGATTCCCCACCAACAATCACCCAATCAATTCCGTCCAAGTTCAAATCTGAAAGTGGACCGAGTAACGGTTCAAGGGAGAGGAATTTGGTTACGGCATCTGTTTCTCTCAGATGATCAATCCGGGAGGTGTAGTCTTGGTTTTCGACACTGACGCCCATCCATACGTTATCTGGCCAATCAATTTGATCGTTCAACTTCATTAAACGTTGAGAACGCTTCGTCAGCACTTGGAATTGATGCCAATGCGCCTGCTGCATTACCCCAAAGACTTTCAGGATAAAGTCCACAGGAACCTCATCATGGAATAGGTCACTCATTGAATTGACAAAGATCAACTGAGGTTTTTTCCATGACAGAGGTTTTTCTAGCATCCGTTCATGGGGTGTGAGTTCAAATCCATTTGTGTAGTTTCGTTGCCCCATTGCTTGCAGACGCAACGACATCCTTTCCGCATAGCAATGTTTACAACCGGGGCTGATCTTTGTGCAGCCTGTTACTGGATTCCAAGTGGCTTCAGTCCATTCAATGCTTGATTTAGTGGCCATAAGACCCTTCACTCCTTCAGGATATCCGATTATATAGCACATTGAAATTTTAAGCAACGAGTAAAATGTGAGAACTAAGTGATTTCGGCTAAGTAATTGGACATTGGACAACCGTGCTTCTCACACCCGCGTCTTCTCTGGATCTTGGGAGTTGGATTGTCCAGAAACTTATTTTGGGGTATTTTCAACTTCAGGTAAGTTTTTGGACAATCGAAAAAAATTACGAAATCAGAAGTCGGATGGGTATTGTGTTCTTTGAAGAACAGAGGCACCGCTGTCTCTAAAGCGGTTTAGGGTGTTTGCTGATGACTTGTTGAATTTCGCGGAGTTTCGAATCTGATAAGGGGTGAACGTGTTTTGCTGGTTTCATCATATCCTTCCTCTTGAAGTCAAAGGGGCAACAAGAAGGATCTAATTTTCAACTAGCATTGTCCAGAAATTAATCTGAAATCACTTAGGGTCATTTAGTTTTACCGTAGGAGGGATTTCCAAATCCCGACCCTTCACTGTGGGAGCGACTTCCTAGTCGCGATTGATCCCACAGAACTGACAGAAAGCCGAAAACTGAATAGCCCTATGTGAGAACGCCAGACAAATAGGGCTATTTAGTTTTCCATTTTTTGACCGATTTCGGGATGACCCAAATCCGTAGGTGCTTGCATCCCGATGTATCGGGGCGGGGCATCTGGTTTCCCCCAGTTTGTAGTAGCGCAATTCATTGCGCGTTCTTATGCCAGTTGAGTGTCAGCGAAATCCCGATCTTATCGGGGCTGTCGATGACATCTTTTATTCGTGTAATCCGTTAATCCGTGTTTATCGGTGATTCAGACAATAATATAGGAGAATTAAATGACCCTAGCCAGACAAAATCAGTTGTTGCTTTTCGTGAAAGATTCGTTTACAATATTGATAGGCATCAAAACGTTCAACCCCTTTCCGCTCACTGTTGAGTTGAGGAGATAGAACATGCCAACTCCGATGGAAGAATACCTGTTCGACCTGCACGGGTACACAGTTATCAAGGGAGCAATCGATCTCGATCACCTCCGCGCTATGAACGATTTTCTTGATGCGCTGCCGCCCTTGGAAATCGATCAGTGGTACGGCAATATTGATGTCCATACTTATGGAGGGATCGATGGGATGAATTTGCAAAACATCATCGAAGGTGGAGAGGTTTTTGAACGACTCATCGACCATCCGGCTTGGATCGATCTGGTCCGCCATTACATCGGTCCCCACGATCGACCGTTCATCAACGAGGGATTCATCAACATACGCGGGCAGGGCGGATATATCGGCGTCCATTCCGGTGGACATATGCCCGACAGCCGCAACCGCACGGGTCGCAGTCAAGGCGAGTGGTGTTGCTGTCTGCTAACGTTAATGGTGCCTTTGACCGATGTAGATGCGGGCGACGGACCGACGGTTATCATCCCCGGTAGCCACAAGTCAGATTTTCCACATCCAATGCAAAAGGCAAGCGCAGGTATCACCCACAGCCCGGGCGAAATGATTGAAGGCATAATGGAGGTATATCTGAACGCTGGCGATGCCCTGTTGTTTAACGATTGTTTGTGCCACGGTTCCGCGGAGCGAAAGAACCCCGGCGAACGGCGCATGATCATCTTTCGCTATCTGCCTTCGATGTATGCACACCGTTTTGCCTATGTCCCTTCCGAGGAGTTGCTGGCGCGACTCACACCAGAGCGACGAGCAATTGTCCAACCAATTACACCTCGCAGACCATCCACAACATGAATAGAAAGAAAGGAGACTGTTATGGATAGCAAAGAAATGACCAACGAAGAAAACTATCATTTCGACGTGACAGGTTATCTAATCGTCCCCGGCGTTCTGACCCCCGATCAGTTGAACGCTTGCAACGAAGCGCTCGATCAGTTAGAAACCGCTGATGGAGCAGCTCCATCGTGCGTGTCTTCTTGCTCCGCTCTAGACTTCCTGCGTGACCATCCCGTGCTGATGCAGTATTTGGAGGAGATCTGCGGTGAAAATTTTCGGCTCGACCGGTCACCGCATCTGATTGAGATGAACGGTGATGGCTCTGAAAATGGCAAGGTAGCTCTTTCGGGAGGCAGTGAATGGCAAGACTGGTCCCGCGCCTATCGTCAGCACAACGGATCCCGCTTCTGTCAGGGCTTACGAGCGATATGGGCACTAGCGGATGTCAACGAAGGCGATGGCGGATTGGTGGTAGTTTCAGCCAGCCATAACAGCTCAGTCGACGCTCCCCAAGACTTTGTGAGTGGGGACGACGATATGGGTTTGGTCGTGCAGCCAGTTTTGCAGGCGGGCGATCTGTTGTTGTGCACCGAATCCTTGATGTGGGGGCTACGTCCATGGCAAGGGAAAGATCCCCAACGCCTGCTGGAATGCGGCTATATCAGCGCAGAAGTCCGTCCGTCCGCGGAATCTGAAATTACGGGTGAGGACGACACGATGCCCGAATGGACCGCACAACTGACGCCGGTGCAGCGTGCCGTGTTGCACAACCCAAACCGAGGCTATCCACCGCCTGTGGTGCACTCAGATGGTAAGACAGCTTCGCTGTCAACGGAACCCGGCATCCTTCACCCTTCGATCTACAAACTGGATCCGGATTCAGGAATTGACGAGAAGGAATTTTTCCACTGGGATCTGTGTGGTCACCTCGTGCTACGAGGAGTGATGGACGCGGATTGGCTGGCAGCGGCTAACGAGGCGATTGATGCCAACGCCGACCGGATCAGCACAGGCGGTTCTGCGGCTGGCGACTCAAAGCCGTTGGCAGGTACAGGGGTAGGCAGATCGTCAATGGGCAATCCGTGGGAACTCCCCGCGCCCTATGGCGAACCGTTCCAAAGAATGATTGCCCATCCCGCCCTGATTCAACGCCTGAACTGGATCATGGGCAGCGGGTTCGAGTGTATGATGTGCAGCGGATTCTTATCAGGAAAAGGATCATCTGGACATTCTCTCCACGCTAACGGCTTCCCATCAAAGGTGGGCAACCATTACCGCCAGCAAAATGGGCGCGTCTATAGCGAGTACCTCAATGTCGCTTGGCAGCTGCGCGATGTCACCTTGGCGGACGGCGGCTTTGTCTGTGTGCCGGGCAGTCATAAAACGAGCTATCCCATGCCCGACGGAATTCGGACGTGCGATAACGAGATGGGCATGGTGCGGCATATAGAGATGAAGGCAGGCGATGCGCTCCTTTTCCTCGCTTCCGCCCAAACCCACGGGGCGTACCCTTGGACGGGAGAACAGAACCGCCGGATGATTTTCTTCCAATACCGATCACGGAACTTGTATGCGCCCTAAGGAAGCATAATCTGCGCAAGTAAACTCTTTCACACATTACGCCGACCTATGTGCAACGACAATAAACCCTGCCAAACCACCGAGGAGAAACTGAAAGCCCGTTTGATAAAGCAAGATGGCAAAAGGTTGACAGAGGAAGACTAATCCAAGCACAATCCCACCGATTGAGACGCGCTCGATTAGTAATTTTCGTGGGGATACAATCGCGAGGATAATTATGCCCGTCAGAATGAGGTGAAGTCCGCTGTTTTGCAGCAGTTGACTAAAAGATTGGTAAAGGGCAGCAAGTCCGGTTATCATAACAACCACCGCTGCGATTTCAGAGAACCTGGTCAATCTCGTTGTCATTCCAAAAGCAATTGCGCTCGCAGCAAGCAGGTGAAAAGGGGAACTTCGTAAAACTGGAGGAATAGGCAAATAAAGAGATGAAAAGCCGGCGATGAGTCCTAAACCGGCGATAACCTCGATGACTCGCTTTTTTGAAAAGGAGAGGGAGGATAAGATAGCGGAAATGATCAGCAGGGGCAAAGCAACACCCCGAAGCAAAACTGAGGACGGTTGATAGAGAAACGCCAAACCGACAATAAGCGCACTAATAGCGATTAGCTGGTTACGACGTTGCTTTGTCATTGGCTGACCCCTCCAAAAACGCGTATAGCCTGCCAGAAGACTTCTTAGGAATCTTTGGACTCCCCTCGTCCGAAGATGCTCCAAAATCCTTTGCGAGACTCGGCTTCGGCTTTCTCCCGCAGCTGGATCTGCTCCGCTAGCTCACTCTCTAAGGAATCAACCCTTTGTTGTAATTCTTTGGTATGGTGCTGCAACTGCTCATTTTGTTCTTGTAGCTCTTGATGTTTGCTAGTCAGATCCGCATTCTCCTCTTGAACAAGCATGAGGTGCAGCACCTGACTAGCGAGGTTTTCAATAATGTCTGAGGTTGGGATATTAAACGCCAATTTGGTGATGAGCAATGGCAACCCTTCACGCCTTAAAAGCGGCGTTTGAGGTTGGGAAGGTGAAACGTTGGCATCTGCATCTTCCCCCGAGGGATCGGGTTCATGCAGATAGGGGGTGAGATCTCCGTCACGGCGTTCAAGGGTCTGTCGAATGATAGTCTCTTCGACGCCAATCATATTCGCAATTTCGGATACAGTGAGCGGAACTGCCATATTTTATTTCTTCGACCTGATTGTTACAGTGCTTTTTTGGGCTGTGCCCTGTTCTGTTGTAGCAAACGCAATAACTGCCAACTGTAGTTCGCGACCGAAATTAACGCAAATGCCAAACCGATGTACAACACGCAAGAAGGAGCAAACGAAGGGATTAATCCACTGTCCGCTAGGATATTATCCGTCAAGACGTAGAGGACCAAGGCGGTTGCAAGGAAAAAGGTTGTACATTTGCCCCACACGTCAGATTTACCAATGATCTGCGTCCGGTGGAACAGAAAAATATTAGCAACCACAATCAAAACATCGCGAATAATCACGACGACAAAAGCCCAGCGCGGAAAACTTGAATTAGATAAAATCAGGGCGATAATCACCGCGCTAATTATCGCCTTATCAGCAATTGGATCCAGAATCTTACCCAGATTGGTGCGCTGATTCAGACGGCGTGCGAAGTAACCATCAAGCATATCGGTCAGGATTGCTAACCCCCCTATTATCAAAGCCGCTAAGTGGGATTCACGAATGATGCTACGGAAAAGGAATGGGGTCAGCCCAAGCCGTATTATGGACAATAGGTTGCTGACATAGAAAAAATTTCGCACCACAATTAGAGAACCTGATGTTTGAGGAGAGCGATCTGAAGCGAATGGGCGTTGCATCGTTGTCCTCGATTCCGAGAGCGGCGATAGAAAGCATCGCCATTTAATTCAGAGAGGCGTTTTTCCAAGGTGATATGTTAGTGTCGTGCTTTTCAAAACTTCTTCGAGCGAGCAGGCTTATTTTTAATCTTCGATTTTCTCGCTCAAGCAGTTCTATTTCCCGGCTCAAAAGCTGATGTATCGACATCGTCTCTATCAACTGTTGTTTGTCTGTCAAAGGGATCTGGAGCCGTGTCGCAATCTGGTAGGATAAATGATCGGGTACAGTCGGAATTTCCTCTATAACCTTCCACTGAGGAATCAACTCTGCTAACAACGATTCGTAGGTGCGGTATAGCTGGATAGCTCGGACACCATGCATCTCAGAGTCTTCGGCTGACTCTGTATCATCCGCCTCGAACACTTTGACTTGACCCACTAGATAAGGCAGATCTCGCCGAATTTTCGTAATTTTGAAGCGGTGCTGTCCCAATGTTATTAGGTTCATTCGACCATCTTCAAGTCGGTCAACCTCTATGATCTTGACGGCGGTCCCAACGAGATAGGGCTCGGCATGTTCTCCCACTTCTCTACCCTTCTTGATGAGGACGATGCCGAACAGCCGATCATTATCCAGGCAATATTGGATCATCAATCGATACCTTTGCTCAAAAATATGAAGTGGCAATACTCCTCCCGGAAACAGGACAACTTCTAGTGGGAAGAGGGGCATTTCATCCTCGGCAAGTTCTTGGATCAAGTCGGTTTCCATGCGATAACCCCCGATCTGATTGATAGACATAACAGTTGCATGTTTCTGTTGATTTCAAGTGTAGCACACGATATGGTGAGTGTCAATGAAGAAATGGACAAGACCCCGAAAAACGGAGAGATGAAACGCGATGTTCTGCGTAAAAAAGAAGAGGCGAGCCAGATGAAAATTGAGTCACAAGGCACCCTGCTACAGATCGCAAGAGACGCAATAATATATTACCTTGAGGACAGGATACCTTCAAAGCTGCAAGGTTTAGATGCAGAGCTACTACAAAAATTGGGCGCGTTCGTAACTTTGCATAAGAGGGGACAGTTGCGTGGTTGTGTCGGTCAAGGGGAGGCACTTTAACTTTCAAAGATGAAACTCCACACTGAAAGCTGTTCTACTCACTTCCATCACTTTGGCTAATCCCTTTTCGGCGCGTATAGAATTTCGGGGTTTCCTGAAACTTATTGCGATAATAGGTGACGGTTCGGCGGGCGATTTTTGTATCGTATTCCCGTTCAAGGATGTCCGCAAGTTCAGCATCGCTGTAAGGCTTTTTACGCTTACCTGATGCCAATTCTTGGTGTTCTCGCACGGCAATTAAGCGCCGAACAACCTCCCCTTTACTTTGACAAAAGAACTTAAGAGATAGAACACCTGTGGGTGTGTCAATACGTTTGTCCTGTAGAATGCGGCTGACAGTGGACTCGTGTTCGCCGGATTCCCTAGAGAGTTGGGCTTGGCTCAAAGGCTTGAGATGCAGTTCATCCCCGCTGACGAAGTAACGGTATTGGTATTCGTAGATGAACATAACGATACGGAAGGTAAGGCTTTTGCGCTGATTGATGAGCCGGAGCTGGTCGAGTAGCTGCGCTGTTTCTTTGTCGGTTTCCTGATCGTTAGGGACTTGGATCCGGTAACGAGAATTATACTCGATTTCCGATGAAACGTGAATTTCTGCGCGGGGCGGATTGTTGAGTTGTTGCACCGTTGCCACTGTCTGGGCAGGTTGACTCGACGACGTGGGTGTATTGACAACTGTAACCTGCGCTGAGCTCGCAATCTGGACTCGATCCACAAGGTCGCGAATCTCACGAACTGCGCTTAGTGGAATCCCCAACTCCTCAGCGATATCTTCTGACTCAGCACCCGCATCCATGAAATATTCGACGAACTCCGACTGCGTGATGTCGTACGCCTCCGTCAGCTTGGCAAGTTCTTCATACGGCTCTGTCGATTCAAGTGGCATTTGCGCTGTTGGAGGTTCTTGGAACTCTGGATCGTCGAGGCGCAGATGAAATCCCGGATTATCTTCATATCCCGCCCAAGTCCGTTTGAGGTGACGACAGTATTCGAGCGCATGAAGGAGCCGTCCACGCGGAACCCGATACTTAACCGCCAATTCCACGATGTGCCGCCGTGCATCCTCTCGAAAAAAATCGCGCTGCCAATCACCACGTTCCTCAATCTCGAACTCCTGCATAAAATCCACAAACTGACGGTCTTGGAACTCCTCATACAGATGACGTGGAATCCGTCCTTGAAAGTTAGTTTTTCGGACGTGTCCTTCATCAATCAAACGCTGAAAGACTTGCTGCGATTCGACCTGCCGTACATATTCCTGAAACTGCTGCTCATTTTGTGTCAACAGATCGAGATACGCGTCAGGAGGACGCACAGACCTTACAGTGGGAGCAACGGAGATTTGTGGTTGGGGTCCGATAATACGCATACGCACTTCCTCGCGAAATGCTAGTCTATGTACGGCTATTTATAGAATAGCAAATCGGTAAGCAAACATCAACCCGAAAAATCGATCGAACAAAAAAGGCAGGAGGAGATCCATCAGAGATCGCCCATCATTTTGTCATCAGCTAGGAACGCTCTCTGAATCTTTCCACTAAGGATCGGTACAACGGCAAGAATAGCACAACCGCTGTGATAATAAGAATGACCAGCGTGATGGGGCGAGTCCATAGAAAAGAAAGATTGCCATCGTTGATGAGCAGTGCACGTCTCAGATTTTCTTCAAGTAGTCCACCCAATACAAATCCAAGCAGCATCGGCGCCATCGGAAAATCGAGGAGTCGAAAGCAGAGGGCGCAGGCGGCAAATCCCACCATCAGATAGATATCAAAGTTATTGAAAGAGACCAAGTAAACACCGATGAGCGAAAAGAAAAGCACAAACGGAACGAGAAACGGTTTCGGCACAGCGAGTAGCCGAGCGATATAAGGGATCAGGGGCAGGTTCAGAATCAACAAAACAATGTTTCCCAGATACATCGATACAATCACTGACCAGAACACGTCGGGCCGTTCCGCAAACAGGCGGGGTCCCGGTTGCACCCCGTAAGAAATCAGTGCACCTAGCATCACAGCAGTTGTCCCGGATCCGGGAATCCCCAAAGTGAGCAACGGCACAAACGACCCTGTCGAAGCGGCATTGTTCGCAGTTTCTGGTGCTGCGAGTCCCTTTAAGCTTCCCTTTCCAAATTGAAGTTTTGCCCGTCCCTTTGCGAGTGCTTGTTCCATCCCGTAAGCTAGAAATGAGGCAATTGTCGCACCGGCACCGGGCAGCACACCGATAAAGAAACCCAATACTGATGATCTGCCAATGCTCGGTGCGATTTCCTTGAATTCCTGTTTTGAAACCTTAAGGCTGCCGAATTTTTCCGTCACGGCGGTTTGGGCGACGTTAGATGTCTCCCCCGGCTTTAACGCTGAAATGAGGGCTTCAGAAAGCGCAAAGGTCGCCATAGCGAGCAGTAGAAAACTGATGCCGTCGATTAGGTCAAGCTGCCCCAATGTGAAACGCTGAATTCCTGTCGAATCATCTGTGCCGACGGTGGACAACATCACACCCAAGATTGTCATCAGGATAGCCTTCAGGAATTGACCTTTCCCCGCAAAAGCGGAGACAGCTGTGAGTCCCATGACCATCAGTGCAAAGTAATCAGCAGATTGGAAGCTCAACGAGACGACGGCGAGTGTCGGTGCTGCGAGCAGCAGAAACATTGCACCGATTGTTCCCCCGGAAAATGATGAATATGCGGCGGTGGCGAGTGCCTTCCCCGCCTTCCCCGCCTGTGCGAGGGGATAGCCATCGAAGGAGGTGGCAACGGTCGAAGCCTCGCCCGGTGTGTTCAGCAGGATTGAAGAAGTTGATCCACCAAAAACAGCCCCGTAATAGACACCCGCCATGAGAATCAATCCCGATGATGGCTCAAAACCGTAGGTTATTGGAATCATCAGAGCGATCGTGGAGATTGGACCCAATCCGGGCAACACACCGATAAATGTGCCGGCAAAAACGCCCAGAGACACCATCAGAATATTGGTGAAGGTAAATGCGGTCGAGAGTCCCGTCATTATCCCTTCTAATACCATTGGCTTAACTCCAAGTTGTTAGTCACGAACTAATTTGCTCCCAAGAAGTGCAACACACCGGGCTCAAGGTAAATTCCCAGCAGTTGTGTCAAGATGAGCCAGAAACCGACGGTCACACCGATTGAAACTGACAGCATCAGCTTGATTCGCCGTTCTCCCATCGTCCAAAATCCACCGCATAGAAAAAGCATAGTCGAGATCAGGAATCCCAAGGGTTTGAGGATCAATCCATAACCCGCCATCAATAGAAAGAGGAACGCTGCACATCTCCAGTCTAGTCCTTTGAAGGCAGCCGCTAAAGAAGTCTCCTCCCCACTATCAGGCCGGTCGGCGGGAAGAATCAAGATCAGTAGGGCGGCAATAATTCCTGTTGCACTTAATGCCATTGGTAGACTGGAAGGAGTTACGCCAGAGTCTTCGATTCCCGGTGCCTCTGGAATATTGAGCGCCATTGCGCCGTAAACTATTGAAAGAATGAGGATAACAAGTGCGCCCACTTTATCTTTCGTCATCGATCCCCCGCTCTGAGCGTCCCATACCTTTCCACATAATACCTACCGTTACGATCGGAATTGGGCAAACGGTACTATTTGAGAAAACCAAGCTCGCCCATCAGTTCACCGATCACCTTTTCCTGACCTTCCAAAAAAGTGGAGAATTCCTTCCCCGGTTTGAAGAGGTTCTCCCAACCGTTACGCGCTCGCACCTTTTCCCAAGCCGGTGTTTCATACATCCTTTTAAGCAGATCGGCGTAGGCAGAGACCTGTATTTCAGACAACCCCGGCGGACCGAAGAAGCCACGCCAATTGACAAAAGTGGCATCATATCCCAACTCTTTCAAAGTTGGAACGTTGGGAATGGAAGCAGAGCGTTTCTCCGCAGTAATAGCGAGGATGCGCACCTGTCCCGCCTTGTGTTGCTCCAACGCCTCACCCAATCCGGTCGATAAAACCTCCGTTTCTCCGGAAAGCAACCCGGCAAGTGCCTTACCACCACCATCGTAGGGGATGTATCGCACTGCTTTGGGATCCCCACCCGCTGCCTTAAACGCCAGTGCGGCAACAAGACCATCCATGCTGCGTCGCCCCGATCCACCGCCAACTCTAAGTTGGCGCGGATTCGCACGAAAAGCCGCAACAACATCCTCCCAACGCTGGAACTCCGAGTCGGGACGGGTGGCAAACACGCCGTAGTCTGCGATCACAGCAGCAACAGGTGTCAAATCCCGAAAAGTATGCGGAAACACCTTTTGCAAAGAACGGATCAGGATCGGGGTCGAATTAACCAGCAATGTCCCCTGTTGGCGTCTCGCTGTCTTGATAAGATGCGCAATTCCCTTTCCGCCGCTACCACCGGACATATTCTGATATGATGCACGTTTGATAAGTTTCGATTTCGTTAAGGCTTCACCGACACCGCGAGCGGTTCCGTCCCAGCCGCCCCCAGCACCCGCGGGGATGAGGAAATGTATTTTGTCTATCTCCGTGTCAGCATCAACCCCTTCAGCAAAAATACCCCAAACAAACACAAGGACACTGAGAATGAGAAATACTTCATTCGCTGAATTTTTCATATTATCTCCCGGGATAAGTCTTCCACCGTATTCTCTTAACTGTACAACTCCTTATATAGGATAGAAGGAAAATC
Source organism: Candidatus Poribacteria bacterium (assembly GCA_003635265.1). GTDB lineage: Bacteria > Poribacteria > WGA-4E > WGA-4E > PCPOR2b > PCPOR2b. Next base: position 42,422 of record PYIZ01000042.1, on the reverse strand, counting down.
TCGAAATTTCAAGACCCTAATACCATCGTTACGCTTACTTATGTATTTGCATCTCTCTATCAATATCCTATTTTTGATTGATCAAAGATCCTGCGTTTGCTACAATCTACCCACCTGAACGGTTCCGAGTGAGGGATCTATATTTCAGTGCGAGTATTTCACGTCCTCAATTGAGAGGAGTAGAGATAATGATTGTAGTCACAGGTGCTGCGGGGCGGCTTGGCAGACGCGTCGTCCAACGCCTTATCGAAAAGGGCTATGATGTATTAGGGACAGACCGTGTGCCGTATCGTGAGTCGCCATCACCATTTATTCAAGCGGATCTCTGCAACGCTGAGAGGGCAACAGAACTGTTGACTGATGCAGAGGCGGTTATTCACATGGGGGCGATTCCGGGACCTCGGATTGATGCTCCACATGAGGTCTCTGAGAACAATGTCCAGAGCACATTCAATGTCCTCTGGGCAGCCGCAGAGAAGAAACTCCGGCGGGTGGTGTTCTCCTCCAGCGCCTTTGCCATGGGTTGGGCGCACGATCCACGCGCTTTTGTGCCGCTGTACCTTCCCCTCGACGAGGAACACCCGATGATGCCATTTGAACCTTATGGCTTGTCGAAGCGAATCGGCGAGTGTATCGGCGAAATGGTCGCCCGAAGTTCGACAACCTCTGTAGCAAGTCTCCGCTTTACGAATGTCGTTCCGCCGGAGCGACAGGCTGAGTTTCCCTTGCCCGCGCCCACACCTGACAGTCCGACCACCCTAGTGATGTGGGCGTATGCCGATCCCCGCGACGTAGCGGATGCCCATGTGCTAGCGCTTGAGGCAAACCTGAAGGGGCACGAACCGTTTTTGCTCGCTCAACCGACCACTCGATTCCGTGAACCGACAACTGAGTTGATTAAGCAAAATTTTGGGGATCGCGTCGAGATTCGTGGAGAACTTAAGGACAATGCAAGCGTCATCAGCACAGAAAAAGCGCAGCGGATGCTTGGTTTCAAACCGAGGCAAGGTTGGAATCAGCCCTGACCCTAAACGCCCTGAAGATATCCCCACAAGCAATGTGATAGCACACGATTTATGATCTCAATGTTCATAGAGGAATAGCACAATGAAAGAACACGAAAAATACCTTTTTGATCTCAACGGTTATCTGCTCGTTGAGAATGTCTTAACCCCCGATGAAGTGGCATTGTGTAATGAGGCAATCGACCGCCATGCGGAGGACATCCATGAACGAGTCGGAGATCTCTCTTTGTCAGGCGGTTCCAAAACCTTGGAAGGCATCACCGGACGGGGTGATCTCGGAGGGATGTTGAGTTGGGAAAAACCTTGGTGCGAACCGTTCCGTAATATGCTTGCCCACCCGAAAATTGTGCCGTATCTTCACGGAATCTTGGGAAAGGGGTTCCGCATGGATCACAATCCCGGACTGATCACCATGCGCAAGGGAGCGGAAGGGCATGTGTTTCATGGCTCCTCCGGTCCCGGCTTCGATCCCCACCAGTATTACATTTTCAAGGACGGAAGGATGCACTGTGGATTAACCGTGGTAGCGTGGCAACTCGCTGATGTCAATCCGGGCGATGGCGGACTTTGCCTAATTCCGGGGAGTCACAAGGGCAACTTCGCTTGTCCGCCTGAAATGAAACGCTACGAGATGTATCAAGACCATATCCGACAAATCACAGGCAAAGCTGGCGATGTTGTCATTTTTACAGAAGCCACCACACATGGAACGTTGCCTTGGAAGGCAGACCATCAGCGGCGTTCTCTGCTTTTCCGATATTCACCGGGAAATCTGGCTTATGCGAAAGGCTATTTCCCTACTTGGCCCGAATCAATGCTCGAAGGATTGACGCCGGAGCAGCGAGCGGTGCTGGAACCACCTTATCACACACGGCTAGAGCGTCCGGTTCTGGAGGAGGTATAGCTGCCTTCCCATCAAGCCTCCCATGCCCCAAGAAACAGGGCGACTGGTTATCCAGCAAACTCATCGTAAACCGCTCTGGAAACAGCAGCAAGACTGGCATCTACACTCAATCGATCTCCAGCCGTCATCTGCTTCGCCATAATCGCCACAGTGTACGGACCGGTGGGGGAAAATACGATCCCGACATCGCACCGGACGCTGTGGTAGCTGCCGGTTTTGTGGGCGACTACCGTTCCCGAAGGAAGCGCGTGCGGAATAACCGTGCTCAACTGCTGACGCTTGAGGATATCCAAGACCGCCCCCCGTGACTGGGGCGAGAGGATATCGCCATCGTAGATTAATTCTAACAAGCAGCACATATCGTTCGGCGACGACACGTCGGACCTGTCTTCGGAAAAACCGTCACCCTCTAAGACAAACTCCCGCTTTTTCAAACGATTCGATGCCAACTGATAGGTGTGCGCAGGGTTCTCCACCTCAAGCCCAGTGATGCTGTAGAGCAGTTCCCGGCACGTCATCGGGATATGGGTATGGGTCAACCCCAGTTGCTGCATTGTGTTGTTGATATTATCCCCGCCGACTTGGTTGTAAAGTATATCCGTGGCGGTATTATCGCTGATGATAATCATGAGCATCGCCAAGTCGTGAATCGTCGGTTGAAGCCCAGCTGCTAGCTCCTTGAGGACGCCAGATCCAGGCACCCGTAAGGCATCGGTCAGATCAATGCGTTGATGCACGTCGATGATGCCTGCATCGACCTGTCGATACAATTCTACCAGCAGCGGCACTTTCAGCGTGCTTGCTGTGAAGAATATCGTGTCGGCGTTGTGGGAAACGCGCTTGTCCGTCTCCAGATGTTTTGCGGCAACTCCGATAATTCCCTCTGTATGAGCCGTAAAATCTTGGATTGCAGACATCACGCCTGATTCAGCCATCTTTGTCCTCCATTTATTCGCTTCTTAGGGAAAGGTGAGCGTTGTTCCGCACCTAAAACCGTTCTAGCAACAACTTGGTAATCGGATTGGGACGACTGTAGTATTTCCGCGTGGCTTGGTCCTTGCTTTCTGAAAGTCGGCGTGGGAAAATGGTATAATTGCTTAAGTAGCGGTCTGTTGTGCGACCACAGTAGAGATGGATAGTCCGACGTTCTGCAATGGTTTGCCGGACATTGCCAGCATGGTACATTATTGCATTGAACAGGACAGCAGTGCCGGCAGGACCGGTGATATGATCTGCTTGTGTAAGATCGTAAGCGTCGAGCGGTTGTTCCCTCGTATGTGCCGAACCGGGCAAGACACTAAAGGTATGCGTCGTGTCGTCTACATCGTTCAAGTAAAAAACAACTGATATATATGGAGTGGAATGGGGGATTTCACTCGCTCCAGTACCGACATCGCGGTGCCAACGGCAACTGGTGGGACCATCGGGATTGGGACGACGGATGCGTACCGAATGTTCTTCCGCACATAAATCGGGTCCCATAATTGCCTCTAGCAACGGCAACAGCCGCGGGGGCCGCATGGTGAAGTCAATTTCCGGGTGTGCAATTAGTAGATGGACGTTGAGTTGATAATGCCCGTCCTCTCGTTCAAACCAGTTCGCGGGATTCTCGACGAGATCGCGATCTATGATTTTGTTAATGGTACGAACCTCATCGGTAGATAAGGCGTCAGGCACAACAACGTAATCGTTTTCCTGATAAAATTCCAACAATTCTTGCATAGAACTACTCCTTAATTGACGCATAACAGCAATCTTCAATCCCAACAAGGAAACCAAATGAACCAAGAACATATTGAACGCTGGCAGACAGAATTTGAAACAGCAGATGCAGAGATAGTTCGACAAATGCTCGCTGAAGCGCCGGAACTCGTAAACGTAAAGGTGAATCACACATCACCAAGTGGAAGAATCCGGCAGTGGGGACCGCTCTTTAGTGCAAGTATCAACCTAAAAAGTCTTGATAAAGTTAAGGCACTTGTAGAGGCAGGTGCGGACGTAAACAACAGCGACCTCGGTACGCATTGGCCCAGCACCGAGTATGAGATTAACCGATATCTCCTCAGTCAAGGAACGGAAATCAATCAACCGTCCTATCTTGGGTTTCATGGTGTTGGCGTTACCAATTTCGATTCTTTTCTACTCATGGTGGAAAATGGAATAGATCCGAATTTCGCATGGTCCCATAACGGCGAAACTTTGCTCCATGTGCAGTCGCGCCACGATGATGATACCCATCTTGCGCAAGCCTATATCCTGATCAAGGCAGGGACAAACGTCAACGCACAAGCCCTAAGCGGACTTGATGACGAGCCCATCATGGATAACGAGCATTTCGTGCAATACGGTAAGGAGGCACCGCTACATTTCGCCGCCCGGTTGGGCAATCAGCGGATGGTTCGGCTGCTGCTCGACCACGGTGCCGATCCGTCGCTCAAAACGGTCAGCCGAATGAGTGAACCAAAGCAGTTCGCTGAATGGACGACTGAAGTCACATCGTTGGTTTGGCCCCTGCGCGAATTCAAGCGAGTGCTGTTTGAGCCCTATGAAGGGGAGACGCCACTCGACATGGCGTTGCGCGAAGGCAATACCGAAATCGCCAATATACTCAAGCGATAATGCCAAATGAGTCCGTCGAATCTAGTCCGACCTTTGAACAAGAAAGACTAGTGTTCTGAACCGTGTTGATGAAGCATTTCGATGATTTTGGTTCTGCCAGTTTTTAATTTTTCTGCATCTACTTTTATAGCCAACAGTCCTGCAATAAATTTAGTGGTTTCCCAATCCACTGCCGAGACATCAAGCGGGGTTTCGTCCCTGTGGTTCTTTGGGTTGACCTCCGCGCCCTTCTGAATCAGCAGTTCGGCGATTTCGGTGTGACCGAGAAAAGCGGCACTGTGCAACGGTGTGCTACCGTCTCGACTCTTCGCATTGACATCGGCACCTTTTTCGATCAAAAATTTAGCGATTTCCGTAGCGTCCAGAAGTGCCGCCCATGACAAGGCGGTCACTCCGAATTCGCTATCCGCGCCATTGATATCCACACCGTTCGCCAACCGCTCCTTGACGGTTTGCAGGTCTCCACTTTTGACAGCATCACATAAAGCATTACTCTCACCCCTTGTGTCTGTCGTGGCACCGTGTTGACGGAGCAGCTCAACAACTCTGGTTCTGCCGGCTTCTATCTTTTCCCTATCTACTTTTATCCTCAACATTCCAAGAATAAAACGAGTGGCCTCCCAATCCACAGCTGCCGCATCCGACGGTGTGCTACCATCCCCGTTTCTGATATTAACATCCGCGCCGTTCTCAAGCAGCAGTTTCGCAGCTTCATATTGACCGAGAAACGCTGCGTTATGCAATGGCGTTCCACCATCCCGATTCTTCGCATTGACATCCGCACCCGCCTCAAGCAGCAGCGCAATGATTTTAGTATGCCCAAACAGTGCAGCCGACGATAAGGCTGTCGCACCGAATAGACTATCCTTGGCATTGATATCCACGCCTTTAGCCAAGTTCTGCTTGACCACCTTAATGTTTCCGGCTGCGGCAGCGCTCCAAATGTCATTTCCCGATAATTTTTCTCCTCGCTTGGACCAATCATCTTCCCTCGTAACGTATGGCTCGTTTGGAATTGCTCGCCATTCCGGCATTCCGCTCCCAATCTCTTTCGTTATATCCACACGACGTTCGCGGATAAATTTCCGCGTATCTTCCAATGCCATCCCACGAGAATAGGCTTTTCCCTCATCCTCATAGCCAAAGGAGCGTTGGGCATCGACCAAGTGTGGTCTGACCATAGCGTCGATACGATCAACCTCGGCTAGCAATTTCGCTTCATCCCAATAGTTTTCAAGAATACCCATCATTGCCTTGGCGTAACGCTCCCGACTGGATTTCTGTTGATAAAGCTTATGGGTGAGCAAGCCTTGAGTCTTCACAGAGATAGGTGCACCGGCTTTGTTGTGGTGTCGGAGTTTGCTGTGCTTACTAAACAGCGAGTCCGCGCCCCAAGGTAAGAAATGAAATTTGTCGGTTTCCGGATTAAGATAGATGAAAAAGTTGTTGTTGTTGCCGGAATAACCGTCCCAAAAACCGAGCAGCCCCTCTATCGCCCAAAATGTGTAGAATGTATCAAGGTCAACCAACTCACCAATTGCACCCTCAATGTTTTTGCTATCACCTTCGAGTACCTTAATGAGCTGCTGAATCTTCTCCCGTCCCGGCGCGTCCTTGCCGGTTTTGTGCTCGAAACTGCCCAACCAACCCTCGTAAAAATCGACATAGGGTCCCTCGTACAGCGTCCCATCATCAGTGCCAAAGGCGCGTCTGAGAAATGATTTGCGAACCGTTTCCACATGCGAGTAGACACCGAGGTTCACCCCATTGACCGTCACCTTCGCATAGGCACATCGGGACGCAGGTGAGCCAGCAGCATTAAACAATGCATACCCCATAAATTGGCTCATCAAACTGATGTCCTGTTGGTTGTTGTTGAGTGTTAGGTTGGTCAACCCTTCAATTTCGGCATCTTTGTCGGCGTGATTCAGCTTGATTTTGAGCGAGGGGCGCGTGGTACTTAGCGAGCCGAGGAATCCCTTTTTGCGCAGCCCAACGTTGGGAAATACCACACCATCAATCGTCACACTCGCATCAACGTAGGTGTAAGGTGCTTCAGGTGGGGCGACTTTGCGACTCTCGTGCAGCGCCGAGAAAAAATCCCGCGACTGATAGCGGATTGTATCCCAATCCTTATCTGCAACCGTGATTTGTACATCCAGCACCCGATCGGTCGGGAAAATGTCATCCAAGGTTAGTTTCTTGGCTGGCACACCGTTTATTAAAATACAAAAGCAAAGTGTTATTATTAGTCCAATATTTAATATCATTTGATCCAATCTCACTTTTTCGATCCTTTCTGAATGCCTGCGTATATTGATGCGATTCATCCAAAGTGCGAACTACAGGGATTGTATAGCTTTTTTCTACTTGGGAGTATAATGACTAGAGTTTTGCTTGTCAACTATGTAGCGGGAAACGGTAGTAGGCATGGTCTACCACGCTGTAATTTGCACAAGAGTTACGGCATACGGAGTATGCCTACTACTATCAACGTGTAGGTATAATACCACAGTTCAACTAGTAGATCAACGGATTTATAATTCGGTCTAATCCCTCTGACTGATGGATTTCTCTCATATCGCACATCCGAAATTCTATTGACAGATTGGCACTGAAATTGTAAAATGGCAATTCATATTAGCCAATCACCCAAAAGTCTCCGTGAAATCTAGCACCGGAAGCGTGGAAGAAATCCTACCTAATCAAGAACATAGGTCTTCTTGAATGCACGATATTCCCATCCCTGAACGAATTGCGACCAATTGCAGCCAAACAGTTGATGGCGCTGCTTGGCTGGGTGAGTTACCCAGAGCTATTACGGATCTTAAGCAGCGCTGGTCCCTGACCCTTAGTCCGCCGTTTGAAGAGGAAGCGAGTTGTTCTTGGGTCGCGCCATGTGTCCGACAAGATGGGATACCGGCTGTACTAAAACTCGGCTTGCCTCACATGGAAGCAGAAAACGAAATAGACGGATTGCTTTTTTGGGCTGGCGATCCAACCGTTTTCGTTTTAGAGGCAGACCTTGAACTTAACGCGATGCTACTTGAACGCTGCGAGCCCGGCACCACGCTACGAGAACAGCCTGAAAATGAACAGGATCAGGTCATTGCGAAACTCTTGAAAAGATTGTGGCGACCGCTGCCTGAAACACATCCGTTTCGTCCATTGTCAGAAATGATTGCCGCGTGGGTCAAAGAGTCCGTGGAACAAGCAGACCGTTTGCCCGATGCAGGACTTGCTAAGGAAGGATTACACATTTTTGAAGCACTGTTAGACGATGCACCGTGTGATGTCCTGTTGGCGACTGACTTACATGCGGGGAATGTACTTCGAGCACAACGTGAACCGTGGCTCGTCATTGATCCCAAACCGTTTTATGGCGATCCAGCTTACGACGCGACCCAGCATCTGCTCAACTGTAAAGAACGGTTGGGCTTAAAACCGATTGCAACAATCAGCAGATTTGCAGATCTACTAGATGTGGATCCCGAACGCGTTCGGCTTTGGACCTTCGCGCGCCTAGCGGCTGCATCAGGAGGAGATTGGCATAAATCGCAAGCCCTCGCCCGAAGGGTGGTGTCATTGCAGAATGAATAAGATTGGACGTGACGGACAGAAGCCTAGTTGACTTGCAACGGCGGAGGCTAACCGCAGAGAGGAGGGTACGGTCAGGAATGACAGATCAAACACCCGGACTCGATCAGAACCAGCTTCACTTCTTCAAAACTTTCGGCTATGCCGTTCTTCGGAAACTTCTGAGACCGGACGAACTGGAGATTATTAGCCGAGAACATCGTGACGGATTGGCAGCCGCATTTCCAGAAGAACCTTTCGATGGGACGCTGGGACAGTGGACGCGAATGATGAATGAGGAAACGCCCTTTTTCGCATCGCTCACTGAAGATCCCCGCTTCCTTGTCCCTGCACAACAGATATGCGGCGAAGATGTCCTCGGTAACGGCACCGACGCTCACTTTAGTGTGGGCAACACCGATTGGCATAGCGATAGCAACTGGCAACGCAATTCAGAGGAGGTGCAGCTCGCCGTCAAGTACCACTTTCATCTCGACCCTGTGACAGCGGAAACCGGTGCCTTGCGTTTCATTCCGGGATCACATCTATTGAGAGGTGCTGAACGGGAGATGTTTCAGGAGGCTTTAGATAAGGTGCCCCTTGAAAGCGTTCCTTGCCAAGCTGTCCCGACGCAGCCGGGAGACGTTGTCCTCTTTGATATTCGCACTTGGCACGCCTCGTTAGGTGGAATGCCCGGCCGGCGCGTCTGCAACGCAGAATACTTCCGAAACCCAGACACTACCGAGAGTATCGAACTACTTCGGGAGATTGCGCGACTCCAATCCGGTTCACGCAACGCACACCAGTTTACTTATCCCAAGAATTGGCTGGCGAATCCGCACGGCAGCGCAGTGAGGCAGCGATGGATCAATCGGTTTCTGGAGATCGGCTTTCTTAATCAACCGGGTGTGGGAGAAATGTAATGGGCAACACGGAACCGCACAAGAGAAGACCGCCATTCTCTGCTGTAACCGCTGCATTTTGACGCTGTGATCGAAAGATTGTCTGATACAACAGTTCCTTCACTTGACCAACTGCCAACCTGACGCGTTAGCGGTCAGCGCGGTGTGCCCCTTATGCCGGTCATATACGCTGTGCATCTCCTCGATTGTGTCAAAGTAACCCACGATGTGGACTGCGCTGAAGGAATCACCCGCTTTGACAGGCTTGCCGTGGATCTCCTCAATCATAACGATGATGTCCCCGGGCCGTTGGCTGCACCACGCCTCATAGACTACGGACGGTTCAAGCGTTAGACCTGCCAACCACGGACCCTCCTCATCCGTCTCCTTGTCCTGCAAGTGGTATGCACGAATGAAATACTCCGGGGTTCTGTTCAGATCACGGCGATAGCCGAACTTCAAGTCCGGCGGGAACGGGGTGAAGAATTCACTGGACGGGATACGTACCCCGCTGGGACCGCTCAGATAGCTGAGATAAATCTCGCTGAACGTATCGCCTTTTTCATGGCGGATGCAGCCCGGCGTGTCGTTGCGGAGGAACATCTCCGGCGAATCGTTGACGCTGTCGATTTTGTCCATCAATACAAAGAACCGTTCACCTTTCGGGAATACAATCCGTTGTGTCCAGCGTGATCCTGCTTTGCGGCCGGGGGCGGCGTATTCGTACTGATACGTGGTTGTAACCACGATAAAATCTGCGCCGAGGATAACCTCCGGCTGGACAGGCTTCATCCTGTGGCAGAGTTGTGGTCCTTCGACCATGCGCTTACGATGGCTGCTGCCGTGTGACATGCGTGTGTAGTATTGTCGGTCCGGTTCGGTCTCGTTTTCGTACCAAGAGTACCTACCGACACCGTGCCCGTCTGGGGCAGTCACCTGATCGCTGTAGTCTTCGTCGCTGCCCGCTTCCATGAGCCAGTCAACCACCATTAAGCCGTCCCCGACTTCCCGGAAGCCGGTGGTTTTGTCGAGAAACGATCCCTTCTCGATTCCGGTCATCCACTGTTTAGGGTTCTTTTTGGGGATGACCGCTTCGAGTTTGTCGGTTTCGATTCTGATCGCGCGATCGTTCTCGTCTACGCTCGCCCACGTGGTGTTTTGCATAGCATCTATCCTCTATTCTTGTGCCTTCAATCCGCTAGGAGTGCTTCAATCATCCAAATTAATGGTTGGCCGTCTATGAGATGTGAACCCTCAAAACTATATTGCCAATTTCCCGCTTTATCAATCAAAATAAAAAACGGTATTGCTTTAATCTGATAAGCCTTGCCCACCTCCCGATGCGGGTCAAGCAACATGGGCCATGGCGGCTGATGGGTATCCAAAAACTCCCGCACTTGGTGAGGCGCTTCACCACTATTGATTCCCCAGATGATCACATCATCGATTTCGCGGAATCGTTCGTAGACGATTTTGACCTCCGGAATCGCCATGTGGCATGGACCACACCATGAAGCACCAACATCCAGCAGAACAACCTTTCCACGCATCGCCGATAGTGTGTGTGTCTCACCCTCTAAAGTCTCTAAGCGAAAGTCCGTCGCTTTCTTATTAAACCTGTTCGTGATAAGTCTCTGCTGGATTTTTTCACGATCAGTGCTTTCTCTAATCCGGTATTTAGCTTCGGTGTCCTTGAGAAAAGCTTCAAACGTATCAGCGGTTTTCCTTTGCCCTATCTGATGATAGACACGTTCCAATCCCGCCCGGGCTTCGGCATGAGGGGTAGGTACAAAATGGGCATCGGCATAGTAGCGTTTCGCCTTTTCCCATTCCTCTATTCCTTCTGCTGACCGTCCCAACATCCAGAGGTAATGTATAGTATCCTCTTTGAATCTTGCCCATAACGATTCTAAAAGGTCCGGCGCGTTTGCTACAAGTTCCTCATAAGATTCTCTCCACCGTTCCTGCCGGAGATGGATTTCACCGCGCAAACGCGCGATGTCCTTGTGCGCTTCCTCTACAGATACAGATTCGACGAACCTAACAAGCCACTCCTGTTCCTCTTCCTCCCCTAATCTGATTTCAGCACGGTCTAAAATTTCTAATGCTTTGTCCAATCGGATGTTGAACTTGAGCCGCCATTTAGCCGCTTTCGTATAAGCCCAGCCGAGCCACTGCTGTATCTCCTGACAATAGGAAAGATGGGCTTTTAACAATCGGTCAATAAGTTCATCAAGGAAGCCGTCGCTTGCCAGTGAGCGGTCTTCCTCAGCTAACCACAGTATGTCTTCATGTGCTCCGAAATACCATGATGAGCTTGGGAAATCTGAGGCGGTACACTCATCAATGATACGCTGGTAATAGTGCCACTTTTGAGATGCCTCTTGGCTCCGTTCGGCTAAACCTAACAATGCAGCCTGATAAATTTTGGTTCTAGGGTATTGCAACATTTTCTTAAACAAGTTGTCTGGGACATTCTTTGCGTGACCGGGGAGGTGCATATATCCCCAGTAGGCAGTCCATAACACTTCAGGATTCTCTGGCTGTGCCCTCAAGACCGATTCAATTTCAGGGCGAACCCTTTCGTTTGCCCCCTCCTCTGGAAACATTTCGCCTATCAGTTCCCATCGGGAGCTACAAGCTTTCAAATCCACCGGATTGGATTTTAGTGCACGTTCACTGATTTCTAAAGCCTTATCAAATTCACCAGACCGATGATAGTTTTCAATCTGCGTTGCCAAATCCTGTTGATGATTATTATCTAACATTTGCCCCCCTCCTTTCAGGGATCGTAGGAAGTTCTTGGAATGTAGACATATAAAGCAATACATGAATCGTCAATATTCCGATTTGGGCTTAAAATTCAACCTATTGTTCTGAACGTATATCTTTTGCGCCTTCAATCTGCTAGGAGTGCTTCAACCAGCCAAATTAATGGCTGACCATCTATGAGATTTGAGCCGATAAAACTATATTGCCAATTACCAGCTTTATCAATCAGAATAAAAAATGGTATTGCTTTAATCTGATAGGCTTTTCTCACCTCCCGATGCGGGTCAAGCAAAATGGGCCATGGCAGCTGATGTTCATCTAGAAATTTCCGCACCTGTTGAGGGGCTTCACCACTATTGACTCCCCAGATAACTACATCATCATTGCTGAATCGTTCGTAGGCAATTTTGACTTCAGGCATTACCTGGATGCAGGGTCCACACCACGAAGCCCCAACATCAAGTAGAACAACCTTTCCACGCATTGCCGATAGCGTGTATATCTCTCCCTCTAAAGTCTCTAAACGAAAGTCGGTTGCTTTCTTATTAAGCCTGTTAACAATAAACTCCTGACGGATTTTTTCGCGATCGGCATCTTCTCGAATTCGGTACTCCGCTTCGGTGTCTTTGAGGAATGCCTCAAACGTATCGGTAGCCTCTCGCTGCATCTGATGATAGACACGTTCCAAGCCTGCCCGGGCTTCGGCGTGAGACGTAGATGCAAAGTGGGCATCGGCATAGTAGTGCCTCGCCTCATCCCATTCCTCTATTCCTTCTGCTGACCGTCCCAACATGTAGAGGTAATTTATGGCACTTTCGTCAAACCTATCCGATAGGGATCCCAAAAAATCCGGTGCGTTTGCTGCAAGTGCGTCATGCGATTCTCGCCACCGTTCCTGCTGTAGGTGGATTTCACCGCGCAAGCGCGCGATGTCCTTGTGCGCTTCCTCTACAGATCCGTCGAGTCTAATAAGCCATTCCTGTTCCTCTTCTTCCCCTAATCTGATTTCAGCACGTTCTAAAATTTCCAACGCTTTGTCCAATCGGACGTTGAACTTGAGTCGCCATTTAACCGCTTCAGTATAACCCCAGCCGAACCACTGCCGTGTATCTTGACAGTAGGAAAGATGGGCTTTTAAGAATCGGTCGATAAGCTCATCAAGTGAGTCATCACTCGCCAGTGAGCGATCTTCCTCAACTAGCCAGAGCATTTTTTCATACGCTAATAAATACCAAGATAGTCCTGGGACATCTGAAGCGGTACACTCATCAATGAAGCGCTGATGATAGTGCCACTTTTGACGTACATCTTGGCTCCGTGCAGCTAACCCGAACAATGCACTCTGATAAACTTTGGTTCCGGGGAATTGCAGCATTTTATCAAGTAGTTCCATTGGAACATTCTTTGCGCCATCGGGAAGGCATCTATATCCCGAGTAGGCAGCTTCCAATACCTCTGGGGTTTCCGGGTGTGTTCCGAGGACAGATTCAATTTCAGGACGAACCCTTTTGTTTGCCTCTTCTTCTGGAAACATTTCGCCTATCAGTCTCCATCGGGAATCACAAGCCTTCAAGTCTACTGGATTGGATTCTAGTGCATGTTCACTAATCTCTAAAGCCTTATCAAATTCACCGGACCGATGGAGTTCTCTAATCTGCGTTGCCAAATCCTCTTGACGATTATCGTTCGACATCTGTTTGTCTCCTTTCAGCTGCTCACAAGAAGATCTTGGAATGTAGAGATACAGGGCAATACATCAACCACATAATATTCCGAGTCTCCGCTTCACCAGCACGACAGATGTATAGAAAAACGAATACACCTACTCCTCAAGGTAAGCGCGTGTAAATCATCAGATTTACCTAGCAAATCTTAAAGCCCCAACGGGGCAACAGCATATAGCAATTACAACCCAGCAGCCCTGATAAATAGAATACAAGGTCGCTCAGAACTCACGATTCCGTAAGTTCTTTAGGTAACAACTTGCGTTAATATACGCGGGATTGTCCTTCCGTCTTTCATATCCTGTTCGGTAGGATGTGGGAGACACCGTCTGGCGACGGTGCCGAACTCTCCCACAAGAAAGACATTTTAATTGTATCACAAAAAACTTTGGAAATCAACAAAATTAACCAATTGGACCCAAGTCCTGATGTTGTTGGTTGTTTCCAAAACGCACAATTTCTCGTTAAACGGTTCTATTTGCCCGTCTTTCTCTTATCAAATCGATGCGGCGTAATGCGATGTCAGCTAGAAGCAGAAACGCAGCGATGATAAGTAGCGGTCGCCATAGATGAATGCGGCGAACAACCGGCTGCTCCGGTGCACGAAGCGCGTCTTGTGGTGAGGGTGTAAACTTCCCACCGGAGGTAGATGCAAGCTGCTTCAGGAGGGTTTCGTTGGCGCGATGAACGAGATATTCATCGGGATAGGAAACAACGGTGCCGGTGACCTGTGTATTGACCGATTTGCCGTGTTGTTTCTGCATGATGTTGACAAAATACGCACCCATCTCGTCAACAGGAAAATCGATCTCATATTTGCCCGGCGCCATCTGCGTGATGTCGAGTTGCTTCTTTTTCAGGTTCGGCGGAATCAGGGAGATATCGCTTTCGAGGTTGTTCAGAAAATCCCCAGTCTCGTTCAGGGCATCAATAGTGAGATGCGCGGTACCTTTCTCCTGTTCAATGCGAGCCTGAAAGTTGCTAACCGTTGATTTGCGCATCGTGTCGCGTACCAGCTGCGTCCAAAACTTGCCGAAGCCCGCCCATTCCAACCAATCTGCAGCCCACCGTGCTTTGGCATCCGAGGTAAAGGCAGCGGATCTACCCAACCCGTACTGCCAGCTTGCTAGCAACGGGTCGCCGCGATCAGAGACGAGAAAGATTTCAGCGGTCTGCCTCGGTTGCGTCGAAATATAGCCAAGCAGAAATGGTGCGAGTTCAAGGTCGATCCCCTGCAAGACCTGTGTGAACTTAATAACCTGCGGGATGAACGGCTCATCAATGATAGCAGATTTGGAGGCGGTGACAGTTTCTTTAGCAAAAATCTGCGGGATGTTATAAGGATCCTGCGTGAAGTACTCTCTGCCTCCGCCCCAGTTGGCGATGTTAGATAGTAGATTCATGTCGGCACCGCTACCGATGCCAACGGTGGAAACGGTCATCCGCTCGGTACGCATCGAATTGACGATACCGTACCAATCGCCCTGCTGTGAATGACCATCGCTCAGAACAATGACATGTTTGAGTTTCGCAGTTGTTTCAATCAAGGCAAGATACGCCTGCTGAAGTGCAGGATAAAGATTTGTCCCGCCGCCCGCACTGATTGACCCAATCTGATCGGAGATGTAAAAGTTATCAGCGGCGGTTTGTACTTCCGCAATCCAGTGTGGCGACCCGTCAAAGGCGATAACGCCAATTTTATCGCGTCTGCCAAGTAGCTCGACCGTTGCACGTGCCGCTTCTTTCGCCAGTTCAACCTTTATCCCTTCCATGCTTCCTGATTTATCAATAACCAGCACTATCGCAATACTCGGCGTTTCCTTCTTTTTCTCCGTATCCGTGCGGACAGGTAGAATCTCCTCGATTGGCGTCTTGTAGTAACCGCCAAGACCAAAGCTATTTTCGCTCCCCAGCATCATGAATCCGCCTCCGAGGTCTTGGACGTAGGTGCGAATCAGTTCCATCTGCTTCTGATTCAGGCGATTGGCGGGAACATCGCTGAAGATGACCAGATCATAGTTTTGGAGGTCGGATAATTCGCTGGGAACACCCAAGCCGTTCCGAACATTCACCTGAATCTCTGCGTCCTCAAGGACACGCGTCAGATAGCGAGCCTGTGACTCGTTCTCATCAATTAGGAGCACCTTCGGCTTGCCCGAAGCGACAACAATACCGAGTGCGTGGTTATTGTCGTAACGGGTGTCCTGGGTTGCCGCACAAATCGCATCGTAGGTCATCATACCGCTCTCGGTCGCGGTCTGAGAGAAGCGAATCCGATTTTCGCCCACCTCTAGCCGAACCGTCTGTTTCGCCCCCTCAAACTTATTTTTATGCAGTCGTACCTCGGCGAGATCCGCACGATTGCTGTGGACAAAGACCTCTAGATGAAACGGCTCTCCCTGTTTGACCTGCATCGGTGCATCAATCCGCTCAATCATGACTTCAGGGGCATCGCTAGGGTAGATGGGCACGGTATCGATCTGTACCCCAAAGGTTTTCCCGCGCAACCCGGCACGCAGCGCATCACCGCGCGTCTCAACGCCGTCGCTGATAAGAACAATACGTTTGTTGGCATCTGCGGGAAAAATACCCCACGCCGTCTCAATCGCTTGGGCGATGTTTGTGGCAGCCCCTGCTTTTTCATTTTCATCAACCCAATACCCCTTGATTTCAGTGAGATCTAACGCCTCATCGGATTTCGATTGAAAATCACGAATCACTTGGGTCTCCCCAGTAAAAGCCATCATACCAACTTGTTGGTCACTTCGGCTATCCATCGCTTTATCAATATAACGCTGCGTCTCCTTTAACCCCTCCTCCGAGATACTATCAGAAATGTCCGCAAGGAAAATCACCGCCAATTTTCCGCCGGACGTTAGATATTGAATCCCAGCAAGGCTGCAAATGAGTAAGACGATAATGAGGGCTCGTAGAATCAGACTGACAATGCGTTGAGGCAGCGATAGATCGACGAGACTCCGGCGATGACCATAATAGAGGAACGGGATCAGTAAAAGTAGCAGCAGTGTAAGAGGACGCGCAATTTCCATATCAGTCAATTCGCCTCCGTTGATAGAGAAACCATTCGACAGCACTTAATAGAACCGCGAGCAGAACCAGATAAATCCACGGTGGATAATGCAATAGCGCAGACCCTCCTAATACAACCTCTTCTTCCTCCAATAGATCCGCCACTCTATCAGCTGCGTGGATCTGCGATTCTGCCACATCGGTCAAATTGACCGCCCAGACCTCTTCACGATCACCGATTTTTAGCTCATAAAACCCCACCACTGAAGTCTCATCAAAGAGTAGTTCACCCTTTTCAACAGGAATCTCCCACGACTCACCCACCGGTCCCACGATTGTTACGCTTTCAATTGCAGCGGCTTCGTCGAGCCGCTTTTTCAGCACCTCTCCCGTCTGGAGGTGATATTCTTCGATCTCCGATTCTCCCTGAAACCACTGAATCGTATTCGCAACGATCAGCGGAAAAGCAATCCGCAAGGGTAGGTCGGATTTAAGGGTATCAATGCCGATAAAAACGATTCTTCGATTCTGATTTTCCTCAACAATCAGCAATGGATCTTCAAATGAACGGACAAGCACATTCGCCGTAGCCGGGACTTGGACCTGATACGCTTCGGTTATCTGGACATTATCTAGATGAACGTGGCGTAAAATCGGGTGGTCGCGCTCCCATTCTGTAATAATTGGAGTCTCCAACGATTCGCCAATCTGCCAGACAGCACCCTCCTTGGGTGGATAGATGAACATGTAATTGCCATCGTCGAGTGTCGGCGGGTTATAGCGGTCAAAAATAGTAACGTTATACCCGCCCGCATCGGGATCATACTGGTCCGGGGTAACGACGGTCAGATCCAATTTTTCATCAATAGCGAGCGCATTTTCGAGAAATGGGTTGTCCGGGGTGACTAGCAAGACAGGGATCTGTTCACGTTTTGGCAGCGCAGCGTAAGCAACGTTATCGGTAGACAGCGCATCTTCTACATCTAACATAGCCTTTAGTCTGCCCCCTTCCATCGTGAAATTGGTAAAGAGTTCCGATTTACTTTCACCGGGCGCGAGGGTGTAGGGACGGACATCAAGCAGTGCGTCGTTGAGATAAAGCTCGACATTGAACGACTTCTCCTCAACCGAAGCATTGATGACCGTCAACAAGGTCTGATAATCAAAGGCGTTGACCAGACTTTTTCGTACCCGAAACTGTGTGATGCCGACATTCCCCTCGTCGCCAAGATTGACCGACATAAGGCGCACCTTCATGTCTGAAAGTTGGGCATCAGGACTCTCCTGCTGTTCAAGCAATGTGTCAGGAATTTGATGAAAATCACTAAGGATTACAATCTCCGGGTTGGGTTTGGTCTGCGCTACAGAATAGGCGACTGCCAACCCCGGCTGGAGGTCTGTCTTAACATCTGTGGAAACAATCGACTCAATCGCACCGCGTAGCGATTTCTGATGATTGGTGAACGGGCTATGAATTACGGGTTGGGTGTGGCAGCTAATCACCATCATTTCGTCAATAAAGCGGAGGTTATCCACCATGCGCAATGCCTCCTGCTTGGCTGATTCCAAACGAGAAACCGTGTCGTCGAAGACATTCATGCTCGCCGAATGATCGATAATCAGGATAATCTGGCGTGCCGATTTGGTCATGAAGGCAAACTGCGGTCGGGCAAGTGCAAGGACTAAAAGCGCAAGGAATAGCAGCTGCAGCAGAAGCGACAACAGATGCTTCAGTTTTTGAAACAGAGAGGTCGTCTGCTTCTCTCTGAAGATCTGTTCCCAAAACAGCAGGGTGGACACCGGTTCGCGGCGACGACGTAATTTGAGGATATAGAGTGCCACAATGGGTGCCGCGAGACCGAATAGCAGAAATGCGGTTGGCGATAGGAAGTTCATGGCGCACCGTTAAGACACGAACCCACCCATCCGAAAGATGCGCAGGATCAGTTCATCGAATGGAAGTTGGGTGCTTGTGCGAATGAAACCGATTTCGCGCTGAACGCAGTACCGGCTGAGGTCATCGCAATACTGCTGAAACAACGCCTTGTAGCGTTTGAGGTGATTTTCATTGATGGTCACTGGACGGAGCTGATCCGTCTCAACATCGACGAGATGGTAATCGCCGCGCAAGTTGGGATCGGCTTCTTTTTCGTCAATAATGTGCACCACAAATAGGTCATGCTTCTGAAACTGCAACACATTGAGTCCATCTGTGAACCCGCGCGGATCAAACAGATCGGAGATCAGTACAATCAAGCCACGCCGTTTCGTTGTATGCACAAAATTGCGGAACGCGTTTGCTAGATGGGTTTCACCAGTACCGTCAATCCGATCCAGAAAATCGAGCAGTGTGAAGATTTTTCCCTTCCCACGCTCAGTCGGCAACCGATTCAGATCTTGATCTGTGAAAGCCGTGATGCTGACACGGTCTAAGTTGGACAGGCTGATATAGGCGAGTGCCGCAGCCACGCGCTTGGCGTAGAGCAACTTCTGCGGTTCGCCGTAGGTCATCGACTGACTGGCATCGACAAGAAAGTAGATGTGCAGGTCTTCCCGTTCCTCATAAAGTTTCAGCAGCAGCTCGTCCAAACGGGCAAAGGCGTTCCAGTCGATATAGCGGAAGTCGTCCCCGGCGGTGTAGTTACGGTAATCAGCAAACTCCACACTGACGCCGCGCCGTGTGCTGCGTCGCTCTGCCTTGATTCGTCCCGCAAAGATCTTCTTGGATACGATGTAGAGGTATTCCAGCTTTTTTAGGAATTCGCCATCGAAGGCGGATTGGGTGTTGTTCATAGCAGGAAGCTCCAGCGGCAAGTTAGCTGCGCAGTCTTTAGTGGTCTGAACGGCGACCGGCTCGACCAATGAAATAGCCTAGAACAAAAGCACTGCCTACACAGAGCAGGAACGGCCAAACCGCCGAGTTAAATTGTCTTTCCAACAGACTCAGCAACCCTGCTCTTTTGGTCATTTTTAGCGGTACGTAGTGGTCGCCACCGGCAACAACTGTGACCGGTTTGCTAACGCGATCAACGTATCCGGCCTTGTAAATACAAAGCAGATAACGATCAGGAGTTAAAATTAGCGTGTAGTCACCATTACTATCTGTCGTTGCTTCATATTCGGAACCTCTAGTACTGACAGCAACAACTTGGACCCCTTCGATTGGGAGTTGCGCTTCGGAAGTGTCAACGATATTACCACGAATTGTTCCTGTTGTTGGAGCTTGAGCAAACGCAGCCATGGGAATGACCGATAGAACGTATAGAGGCAGAATAAGACTGAACTGTTTCATGTTTTTTTATTCCAATCGATGATGTGTCTCTACTGAATAAACTCTAGTAGATGTAGGACAATCTGATTCGGGGCAATTCGCCTCAACCTTACAATTAAGGCAGAGGTGGATTGAGCGTTGTTCACGATGAATGGAGCTGGGCATCAAGTACTGCTTGACTATCGGTTTCAGGATTAAACGTGCGTAGCCCCTCAACTTGTGCTGCCCTCAGAAGGCGTACATCAGTAGCAACCAGAATCAAATCATCTCCGTCTCCGCGCAGCTCGATAGCACTATCAAGCGCACAACGAAGGATAATAGCATCGGTACTATTGATGGAGTGCGTTTCAATAAGTTCCCACGAGGCAGCTATCTGACTTTCGGTTGGATACGCCTTCTCCACCTCGGCACAGAGAATCACTTCAAAACGGAAATCCAGCATAGCTTGATTAAAATCAGATCCGGTAATTGCTCCTCCATTTCTACGACGGACAAAGATGGAAATAATTTCACCAACACTTTCAAGAAGGCAAAGCATTTGCTGTAAGGGTACACGAGTGAAGAAGTAGTTTACCACAGGTGTTCCTGCTTCGGGCACGTAGCGTTTGACGAGTGCACTCGCATCTAACCAGAAGTAATTCATATTAATTACTCCTCACGCATCTTAATAATGCCTCGACTAAATGAGTTTTCCTCCGGCTTTACCCCCTCAGCGGCGAGCATTTCCTGAAGTTTCTCTGCACCAATGGGTTCCCCTGTAATCCCCATCTTTTTGAAAGCTTCATCAATGAGGGGTGCCAATTTTTCATTCTTTAGCTTTACGTGTTCTAGTCGTGCGGCCGCTCGTTCCTCTGGTGTCAGCGGCTTTGTTGGACGAAGTTCTTCTAACGCTTGTCTCACCTCCGCTAACTCCCGTTCAATCCGTTCAGTTTTTATTAGCAATTTGTCTATGGTTGTTGTCATAATTGTTATTCACTTCTTTTCTCAAGTGTATCAAGATTCATACGATGAAGGTTAAGTGAAGCATATCACCTGTAGCTAGGCAGCACTCATTTATCAACGCTTTGGTCTTGCAACGGGATAATGTAATAGGTCATACCGTTGATCTCTCCCTGCACTGAGCCTTTGGGGAGTTGATTCATGTGCGGAGTTGTATTTACAGGAGGGAGATTTTGTGGTATAGCGCGCGGTTCGGCGGGAGTTATGACTCGCGGCGTTGAATTTACAGAAGGTAAGTCTTCTGGCACAGTGGGAGTCATCTTTTGTTCACTTTCCAGTTTGCTGATACGTTCTTTAAGGGCTTCAATCTCTTTTTGCAAATCTTGGATCTGTGAGATGAGCGTTTCTGTCGTTGATTCAGATGCTTTTTCATCCCCCAGAATTGTGGAATTAAACGCAATCAAGAAAACCAATAATGATAGACTAAGCACAGCGATGATTGTTAGTAACCGACCCATTTTCATCTGCTTTCCCTCCTTCGGGTTTGCGCTTGTAATGTGATTGCCTGTTTTCTACTCAACAACCTCCAGCAGATGTTCAATAATCTGATCAGGGTCAACCCCCTCCGCCTCGCCCTCAAAGCTGAGGATAAGCCGATGGCGTAGGCTCGGTAGCGCGACCGCTTGAATATCTGCCCGTGCGACGTTGTAACGACCATCCAAAATGGCTTTGACCTTGCCTGCGAGGATCAACGCTTGGGCGCCACGGGGGCTTGATCCGTAGCGGACATACTTTTTCGTCAATTCCGGTGCGTCCTCCGATTCCGGATGTGTGCCTAACACGATGCGGAGGGCATATCTACGCACATCTTCTGCAATGAGAATATCACGCGCAATTTGCTCTAATCCGTTGATCTGTTCACCATCACACACCTTTTCGACGAGGGGCATCTCCCGCTTCGTCGTGCGCTCCATAACGAGATCGAGTTCGTCAAGGCTCGGATACTCGACCTTGAGCTTGAAGAAGAACCTGTCCAGTTGAGCTTCGGGGAGCGGATAGGTGCCCTCCATCTCCAGCGGATTTTGTGTCGCCATGACGAAGAATGGTAGCTTTAATCCGTGGTGTGCACCCGCAACCGTCACAGATTTTTCCTGCATGGCTTCGAGCAGCGCCGACTGTGTTTTGGGCGTTGCACGATTAATTTCGTCGGCAAGAATCAGATTCGCAAACACAGGACCCTGCTGGAATTCAAAGAACTTACGACCGCCTTCGTCTTCGGCGACGACGTTGGTGCCGATGATGTCGGCGGGCATTAGATCTGGCGTAAACTGTATTCGGGAGAACCCCAGATCGAGCACCTCGTGGAGCGTCCGAATCAGCAGTGTTTTCCCTAGACCGGGAACACCCTCTAAGAGCGCATGTCCCCCTGTCATCAAGCAGATTAGGGCACCTTCAATAATCTCCTGCTGCCCGACAATCTGCTTTGAGACCTCGCGCTGGATACGGTTGAAAGTGTCACGAAATTCCTCGTATTGACCCTCAAGTAGGGAACGCAGATCTGCGTTCCCTACGGAATCCGGCTGTAATTGGGTTTGATCTGATGACATTTGATTCGTAAAGCACAAGACGTAATGAAATCACCTCACACATCACGTTTTGCACGTCACGCCTCCTACTTCTCATTCGGTTTGATGGACTCAAAATATCGCTTCACATAGAATCTGTAACCCAACGGAATCTGTTCCTGAGAAAGCGCGTCCTCAGAGAGCTTGTGGTATTTGGTATAAATTTCCTTATAACTATCCGCTGCACTTTGCCCATCGGTAGCGGTCTCGGGATCCTCATCAATAGGCACTACTGTGGTTTCGACGGTGGACTCCCCGGCACCCTGCACACCCGTAATCTGTTCTAAGTGACGGAAGGAGTCAAGATTGGTCAGAACACCGAATGGATTGGGATCCGTTGCGGTTCCTGGCTTGTCACCTGAACCGCTGGCGCCGCCGTTGCATGCCCTGCAGATTCCATCCTTAGAAGCTTGGCATTGTGCCTGTAGTCCAGCTAGCAGCTCGTTACGTCGCTGCGCGAGTGTGTAATTTAATAGATCTTTGCTTCCATCTTGGAGACATTTCCCAGCTTCTTTTAAGTTATTTTGTGCCAACGCCGTTGAGGCTTTGGTCAATCTATTTCCGAAAGATCCTATCTCCGTGCCCTGCACGCTCGCGCCGCCACGTTGGAATGCGTCAGCGAGGTTTTGGCGTTGCTCGGAGTTAAAACTGTCGAGTTTGTTGGACAACCGAAACAGACGTTCAGCTGCCCTTTCGTATCTTCCCTCTTTCAAAGCATAGCCGAAATCACTTAAATTGGGGTTGGGGATGAATTGTTCGCCCAACTCCTTCATGAGTGCGTCTATTTTCGCAACTCCCGCTTTATCCATTTTTGCCGATAACATCTCAGCCATCTCGGTCAATTTGGCGAGGGCTTCTTTCGGCGTAATTCCTGCCTGTTTCAGTTCAAGTGCCTTCTCTTCGATCTCCCGTAATGTCTCTTCCAATCCAACCTCCTCGGCGATCTTTTCGGATTTCTTGATCTGTTCTAGCAGGGGATCGGTTTCTGCGGCTATCTGCGGGGAGAAGTCAACTGTCGCCGGTGCTTCGGGCGGATCGAAAAATTCGATGTAGGAGAACGCCAACCCCACCACCATGATCAAAGCGATGAACTTGGTCTCACGCGGAACGGAATAGCGCACAACCTGCTTTGCAGTCACCGATTGCAGCCGGTCAGACGTGTTTTTGAGTTGTAGGGCTGTCAACATCTCATCGGTCTGACGCTGAATAAACTCTAGTCCACTCACAGCCCGATCTTTCAACGATGCCTTGAGATCAATTGTCCGGGCGGCTTCGTGGAGATTAATCGGGCGCAGCAAACTCACGATTAACGCAATAGCTGAGAGACCAAGCACGGTCCACAGCAGCACGAGGGGAGAAACATCAAACGTCGCAATGAAACTATCGACAACAAATAACATCACACATACCAGGGTGCCGTAGCATAGAAATCTTGCTAACGTTTGGAGCGTCCTTTGTACGCTCAAACGACGGCGCACCCTGCGAATCTTTTCGAGTATCAACTTTTCGGGCATCTGTTCGGCTCCCTTCTGATTTTAGACTCCCAATTAAAGAGTAGACTGCATTGGGGTTATTTAGTTTTTGGTTTTCTCCCCATTTGAGTAGGAAGTCGGGATTCGGAGATCTCCCCAACAGGAGCTACTCCGCTTTCTGTGCGATGAGTCGAATGACTGCCGCGGTGCCTTTGTGCATCCCCTCATCAAGTTCCACGACGGTGTCTTCATAGTAGAGTATCCGCAACGACTTGAAGTGTGCCAAGAGTTCGTTGGGTTTTATGAGGTAGTCAGGGTTTCTTGGACCAAAGCTGCTAGTTTCCCTGTATTTGAGATGGTCTATCGAGAACTGCTCAAGGATAAACATACCACCCGGCTTTAGCGCCTCAATAATCTGTGGGAAGATTGACGGTTCGTAGTAATAGAATTTTGTAATCAGGTCAAATCGCGCCTCACCGAGGTCATAGTCAGTCAGATCGGCGACAACAGCGTTTACCGTTGTGTTTCTCTCTTCCGCCAACTTGTTGCATTTTTCAATAGCAACTTCGGAAATGTCTACACCCGTGACATCAAACCCGTTTTGGGCAAGATAGACCGCATTCCTTCCCTCGCCCATCGCCAAGACGAGTGCTTTCCCCTTCTTTAGCCCGTTCAGCTTCTGCTCGAGGAAGGCAGCAGGTTCTTTGCCGTAGATATACATGTCGCGGTCATAACGCTCATTCCAGCGTGCTTTCGCCGACTCAGATTCGCCCTCTCCTTGCGATGAGGCGATTGGGCTTAACAGAAATAGCCCAACGGTTGTGAGAATGATTGGATAGATCATAGTTTCTCCTTACGGAGGTTTGTTCTGATTAAACCGGAATTTTACATTCACTCAATCCAACGGAATGTTAGGCAACTTACAATTCAATCGAAACTTGTTCAAATCACCTCAAGACTCACGCATAGTACCCTTACTCCTCTACTGATTCGTGAGTCGTCGGTGAATTCATATATTCTAAATCTTCAAGCGGGAAGCCATCCGCATCTGTCAGCCATAAATGGAATCCCCATCCCCACTGCTGTCCAGCGAGTTTAACAAGGATGCTATTTTTACCAGCGTGGAGCGTCGCGGGAACCGTCTGGTGATCGTCAGACGTGAATCGCAGCTCTCGATCCATTGTGACAACCTCTTTCCCGTTGAACCAAACTTTTGCATTGTTGAGGGTAGAAATCCATATCCGCGCCTGCCGTTCGTCGGGAGAGTTGACCGTTGTCCAAGCGTAGGCAAGGACAGTATCAAGCTCAGGATCCGGCTGCCGGGTCGCCATTAGCAACAGATTTAACTCCTCGAAACCGAAGAGCGGAGCGAAATCAACGTAGCCGTCAAAGGTTTCATCTGCTCCCTGCTTCCAACCGATTTGTCCATCTTTGCCTGCGTATGTCACGGTTTTATCGATTTCCATGACATCTTCTGATATGTAAGTTTTATTATAGCCAATGCCACCTGTATTGTCAAACGGACCAAGAACCCACCACGCCCTTTCAGGCACAACACCCGATTCCTGTATGTACCGTTCCGCTTCTTCAGGCTGATTGCGTTCGTGGTAGAAGGTAGAAAACACCAAATTTGCGTGCATCCGTTCGTTTGCATCAAGGGGGATTGTTTCTGTTAGGACCCCCATCAACTCTATAAAACGTTTCCCATCCTTCACAGTTTTACTCGCCCGTTCCAGACTCGACCATACCATTGACGCTTCAAAAGGCGAGTCTTCTCCCGAAAGTGCCCGTTTGAAATTCTCTGCGGATTTTTCATACTCCCCGTTGAGAAGGTACGCCTCTCCCAACATCGCGGCATGGTAGGAGCCGAGGTGTACCTGTGTAACGCGGTCAATGAATTCAAGTGCCTTTTCGGGCATGATCCCCTTTTGGAGCAGTTCGCTTGCAAGTTGGTAGTAGTTCCAATTTTCCCCACTTCGATCTATCTCTTTTTGACGGAATTCAATCCATTGAGTGTAAGCAGTACTAGCTTTTTCTTCATTCTCAACCGCCTTGTAGGCATCGCCAAGCAGTTGATATACGGTTGCATCCTCTTCAATTTGCGAGGCAAGTTCTTCAAAGAGAGTGACCCTCTCGTTTTTCCGTTCTTCATCCTCAAAGAGTCCCCAGAGCAGGTGAAGTGCCGCATTACGTTCAACCTTTTCCGTAGCTGTCTCGGCAAGGTCACGCAGCTCTGCGATAGCAGCGTCGAGTTCCCCTAACTTCTTGTATATCTCAATTAACAGTCGCCGTTTCCGGATACGGTCGTTGGGGTCGTCTATCAGTTCAATGAGGCGTTTGTAGAGAACCTTCGCCTTGTCCGGGGCGGTCTCGGCATACAGTTTTGCCAACGGTGCCAAGATAACGGGGCTATCAGGATTCAATTCGTTGGCACGTTCGTAGACGGCAATTGCCTTGTCACGCATATCGCTCCATTCGTAACTTTGCGCTAGGGCGAAGTGGGCATCCGGATCGTCGGGTGTATCCTCTACCGCTTGAGCCTTCTCGGTAGCTAGCTTCTCATGCAGATTTCCCGCTTTATATGCTCTACGCATCCCAGCGCGCGCTGTCTGTCGCATTCCCTCATCTTCAGCGATATTTTCCAACTGCTGATAGGCGTTTATCGCCTCTTCGTAGCGTTCGGCACCGAGATAGCTCTGAGCGAGCATATTATATAGCGACTGGCGTTGGTAACCGCCGTAACGTCCAGTCATCATGATGGCTTCGTCAATCAGCTTAATCGCCGGATCGTACAACTCTCCCTCAAGACAGATACCTCCAAGCGCTGCTAAATGCCACATGTCCTGCCTCCACTGCATATCGTTAGATCGGGCAGTTTCTCCTTCATTTAACAGCGTTTGCGCCATTTCCGGTTCACCATTCTTATTAAAAGCCGCAGCGGCGTAGTAATAACTCCGAATGTTCCCGGGGTGGACTTTGGCAAGTGTCTGATAACCTTTCGCAGCTTTTGCATAATCGCCGCGAGTCCGGTGGATTTCGGCGGTTATTTCGAGTCTTGCTGGATTTTCAGCTGTTTCCTCGCCTTGCGCCCCAAAGTAGGAGAGAAGGTCATCTAACTTACCCTTGCTCCGATAGCCATTAATGAGGGATTCGCGCGCCTGATCGCCACCGAAGTAGATTTGGAGGCTTCCCGTACTTGATGACGACATCATAGATACGTGACCCAAACCGGACCGGGATAGGGTTTTATAGACGTCAATAGCCATATCGGTCTGCCCAAGTTGCGCATAGGCTTTTACCAACTCGGTAGCAACCTGATTCCTCTCCCAGCTTTGCGTGGTCATGTCCATTGCCTTCTTGTAGGCTGCCGCAGCTTGTTCCCACTCACCTTGACTGGCGTAACCCTGCGCCCTTTCCTGCTGCATCCCGAATGTAAGCATCCCTTCAGATTCTGCCTGTTCAAGCATCTCTTCCAGTTTGCCTTGACGACGGTAGAGTTCCATCAGTTCCCGCTCAAGGTTTCGTCGCTCCCACTCCTCCCCGGTGTACTGGATCGCGTACTGATACATCTTCTCTGCCGCCCCAAAATCCTCTTTCCGTATGTAGAGCTGTGCCAACTCCTGATACACGTTTCTATCGCCCGGATTGATCTCGATTGCCTTTTGATAGATGGCAATCGCTTCATCAACCCGATCGATCGAGGTATAAACCTTGGCGAGACGAGCGTAGTGGACACCGCTCTCCTCCGCTTCAATGAACTTTTGTGCGAGTTCAATAGCCTCATCAGTTTTGCCGGCGGATTGATACGCATCTACAAGACCGTCCTGATATTTCGTGTTTTCTGGATCAATCTCTCGTAACGTCTTCCACTCGGTGATTGCCGCTTCATGTTTACCCTGACGCGAATAGATGCCGGCAAGTGCAGCGCGAGATTCAAGGTCTTCGGGCATCGCTGAAACAATCTGCTTGTAGAGTTCCACTGCTTTGCTGAATTGCTCACGATGCATGTACTGCTCTGCCAGCGCCCGCTGCATGACAATATTCATCTCTTGCGCCTTTTCGGTCAGGCGGGTCGTTGTTCTAACCCCGCTCTTTCGTCGCTTAATCTCCGTCAACCGTTCCTGCGCCTGCTCACGATGGTATCGATCCACCGAGAGATCATTGAGGACTTCCGTGTACATCGCCTCAGCATCATCCCACATTTCGTGCTGCATAAACCGACTAGCGATTTCCTGTTTTTCCCAAAAGCTACTACCACCGAACGCCATCAGACGTAGACTTCCCATTTTCCTGAAACTGTCCGCTGCCTTCTCCTTATCCCCTTGTTGTGCCTGCGCTGCGCCAAGTTTTCCATACATCTCGGACTTCTGATACGTATTCCACGGACTGAGTTTTTGAACTGCCCGCTCAAGCAGGCGCACCTCGCGTTCTTGGTCGCCCGCGGTGCGATAGGCTTCCGCGAGTTTGTTGTACCATTCCTGATTTATTACTGATGGATCATCCAGTAGTTGATTGACAAGCGGTTCAGCTCCTTCAATGTCCCCGCTTTCAACCCGCATTAACGCAACCAAGTAAATCGGCAGTGTGTCATCGGGATTCTCTACCAGTCGTCCCTCATATTCTTCACGCAGCGCATCTAGCTCCCCTGATACCTTGTATAATTCAATCAATTTCTGAACTATCTTAATCTGCGTTCCTCTATTTTTCACGATTGCCGACTCATTAGTCTTCAACTGAGTACGTAGGAACTGGATCGCTTTGTCCCGATTGCCGGCTGCAGTGTACGCAGAGGCAAGCCGATCGTAGGTACGAGTATTATTGGGATTGACCTCCAGCAGCTTTTCATAAATCTCCACCGCACCTTCGGGATGATTGGATCTAATACATTCCTGTGCTACGGTTTCGGCAAAATTGGAACCGAAGCCACGTCCGATCAAAGGGCGGATCGTCCCCTTCGCTAGAGCAGCGATTTCCTTCGCTTTTCCTGCATCGAAAAAGGTGCGCATCATGTCCCAGAAATTGTAGCCAAGTGCATTGGGATCATCTCTGAGCAGGATCGTATATTGCGTGGTTGCTGCATCAGTGCGTCCACCTCGCATTAGCATCTGGGCGTATCGCTGGCGAGTCAGACCGTCCTTTGGGCGTAGGGCTAGCGCAGCGTCAAACGCTTTTGCAGCTTTATCCGTTTGATTAATCGCTTCGTAGTAGGTGGCGAGATTGATCTGCGCGCGAAAAGAGTTCGGGTTTTTCTCGGCAGATAGAATGAGTCGGTCCTCGCGTTCCTTGGTCGCCCGACGGCGCGCCATATTTGATGCCCGTTGGAAGTACCAGTTGTGCATCGTCTGTCCGTATTGATCTCTCCTATTGGCAAACCGTAAGGCTCTTTCCGCAACGATTGCTGCATCCTGCCCCCTGCCGAGCTCCTCTAACTGTTGACTGAGTTGAATCAAAAAGTTTGGATCGCGTTGCCCCATGGCGAGTTTCATCGCGCCCTTCGATGCCACAATCGCATACTGTGTCAACCCACTCTGCTGCAGTTTTTCAGCAAATTCTTTTAGCGCTCTCGCACTAACCGGTGAACTGAGGATCTTTGACAGCAATTCACGCACCGTGACCGTATCCCCCGTGTAGATAGCAACTTGCAGAATAAGGTCGTTATATTGTTGGCGATTCCGCCGATCCTTATCAGCAAGCTTGGTGAAAGCCTCCACCGCTTCCTGATGTTTTCCAGTATGGAGGGAGACAAAAGCAGTCTGGAGCGTCAGTGTCAGGTTGTCAGGAAACTCCGTTTGCAATTCTGCTAGAATCTCTTCTGCATTATTGCGTTTTCCTTCCCACCAGTAAAAATAGCTCAACGCTAAACCGGGATAGATCTTATCTTCACCTTCAGCCCCCTCAAATTCCGTCTGAAACTCTGCATATAACGGTTCCAGTTGATTCCACGTCCAGAGATAATGAAAAAATTCTTGTAGGAACTGCAGCCGATCTTGATTATAGTAGATGCTGGACGTTGGGAAATTGGTTTGTAGTGGGTTATACCCACTGTAACTGTGCGAACTGTATGCAATTGAGATAGCACGGGCATTGGCAACGGCAGGCTTGGTGTCCTCAAAAAATTTCCAGAAGATGGTAATTGCTTTATCAATCTGTCCATCGCGCACATAGGCGTAGGAAAGGTTTGCATACATGGTCCGGTGAAACCGCGATCCCTGACGCGTCATGTTTGCCATTCGGGTGGTGTTTGAAGTGGTAGGGAGCTGCGCTAAGATTTGCTCTGCCGTGCTTGTCTCTCCAATCTGTGTCAGTATCCTGACAACTTCTGACAGAACCTGCACATCCGTTACACTTGTATCTTCGATTTCATGCACCAACTTTTTCGCATCAGCCTGCCTGCCACCCTGATAAAGCGTGTTTGCCAACTGGCTAGTGTACCACAACCGCGCCTCAACAGAGAGTTGGCTGAGTCCATCGAGATAGCTTTTTGCCGTGTCATAATCCAAGTCGCGCTGCAGCGCGTGATTCAGTTGGAGGGCTTTATAGGACAGATCGTTTGGGGACAGCGTGATCAGGCGATCGACGGTTTGCAGCGTTTTATCACGGTTCTCCATCAGAATGTTGACCTTAGCCAAGGTTTCGAGGATCTGGAGATCTTGAGGGTGTGCCTCTGCCTTCGCTTCAAAACCTGCAATGAAATCATCAAGCCGTTGCTCGCGCTGGGCGATGAGTCCAAGTTGGGTCAACGCACCGGCTTGGGCTTCCTCAAAACTGGTCGGTAGCCACCGCGCGCCAGTCGATCCCCAATATGGTCGTTGAATTTGCTGGACAAGATCTCTCACCAAATTGAATCGGCGGGTATTGGGTAGGAACGATTTTTGAGACGCTCCAAAGGCAGGACGTCTAGTCTGTCCCACATTTTTCTTGGCTTCTGCGGCTGGTTCAGGCATCGCCAATATCCGCTCGAAATGCGATGTAGCGCGTTCCAACTCATTCATCTCGGCTAGCAACGCACCTATATGATAGAGTTTTTTCGCCTCCGTCACCTTCTCTCCGGCGCGGTCTAAGGCAGAAAGTGCTTCATCAACCAATCCATGTTGACTGAGTAAGCCAGCTAGTTTTATCTCCGCTTCGACATCTTTATTTCTAGCGTGTAGCAGTTTTGACCACGTCTGAACCGCCTCCTGTTCTCGACCGATGTCAAAGAGCATTTCGCCGAGTTTCTGTTGATGATAGGGGTTCGGCTGCGCCTTGACGAGCCGCTGCTGATACGAAAGTGCTTCCTGATTCTCGCCAAGTTCAAGGTTAATTTTAACCAGTTGCGTTAGCAGGTCGGGATTTTGCGTCTCTTGCTCCAACGCCCGCGCCAACTGTTCTCTCGCAGCGGGTAGATCTCCCTGTCCCCGGTACAACTCTGCCAATCCCAACACAGGTCCTTGGTCATTCGGGTTTACCCTTGCCATCTGTTGGAATTTCTCTTCCAACTCATCGCTTCGCCCAAAGTCATAATATGCGCCCTCTAACCGATTGATGAACGAGAGTCTATCGCTGAGTTCGTCGCTCAGATCCCAGCACCGCCAATACTGCTCGATCGCCTGCCGATAATCGCCACCCTGCTGATACACATCCGCAAGTTCGGCGCGAATTTCGGTGGATTCGGGACGCAGACGAACCGCCTGCTTAAGGCTATCAACCGCCCCTTCATAATGACCTCGTTGCTTATCAATCCCCGCCAATAGTTGATACCCTTCCGGATTCCGGGGGCTGTGTGCAATCGCTTGCTTTGCAGCTGCGGTGGCAACATCGAAGTCCATCGCACGTAGGTGGAGACGTGCAACCTCCGAATAGTATTCTCGTGCATTTCCAGCGTCGATTTCAATGAGATGATTGTAAATAGCGACCGCTTCATCACGCCGTCCGCTTTTCGTGTAAAGTTCCACGAGCCAACGGTTGACCTGCACATCATCTGGTGTCGATTCATCGGCATCCTCGGAACGGGACTTGAGCTCTTTCGCCTTGATCAGGATTTCAAGTGCATTGGTCACGTTCCCCAGTTTGAGAAACATCTTGGCAAGCTGTTTTTGCTGTTCAAAACTTTCAGGCGATGCTTCCAATTCAACAATTTTCTCCATAAGAACGCCCTGACGCCGATAGATTTCAATCTGCTGATCGGTCATCCGTTCTACGAAGAAGGGGTTCGGTGCCAACTTTGCGGCTTCCGTATACTCAGCCAACGCTCTCTCGTAATCCTTGCTCTCCATTAACCGTCGCGCCAACGCCTCGCGGTAGCGATATTCATTGGGCGCTAGCTCTACCGCTTTTCGGCTGGCAACAACGGCTTCCTCCCGGAAATACTTGGTGTCTAGCAACTGTGCGAGGCGATCATAATTCTCGGCAATTCCATGATTCCCAGCGACCATCCGACTCCATGTTTCGACAGCCCTTTCACGATTCCCCTGACGGAAGTAGAAGTCACCAAAATATTCGATGTAATCAAGATTATCAGGCGCGAGCGAAATTGTCTTCTCGTATGTCGCAATGGCATCATCCATCCATTCATGACCTGTGTAAATTTCGGCGAGGGTGAGGTGTGTTCCCGCGCTATCTGGATCACGATTAACCATCCGCTGGTAGGTGGTCTTTGCTCTGTTTTCGTCCTCTAGTTGCAGATACAATTCACCAAGTTCACGGTAGATCCCAAAATCGTCAGGTTGAGCCTCGCTGAGGATTTCATATTCCGCCGCCGCTTCTGCAAATCTCTCGGTGTTACGGAAAACAGCGATAAGGTTCAGGCGAAGCCCGGTGTCTGTTGGGGCAAGCTCCAACCCCTGTCGATACTTGGCGATGCTTTCGTCTACCTGCTCATTCTCAACATAAGCATTGGCAAGCAAGCCAATCAATTCCACATCATTCGGGGTTTGGGCGAGTTTTCCCTCGTAATAGGTAATTAAGCCGGGCCAATCCCCGTTGTGGGCGTAGATGCCGATGATACGCTGATGCAAATCTTTCCGCAGCCAATTTCCTTGCCCCGTCAACGCGAGGGCTTTGTCATAGCTTTGGACAGCAGCATCGTATTCCCGCATCTCTTCCTGAATCTTTCCGATTTCCCGCAGACTCAGGCAGACTCGATACGGGTCATCCCGCTTCAATCTGACGATAGCCTCGTGCTGTTCGATGGCTTGGGCGTAAAGTTCCTGCTCACGAAACAGATCCGCTAACTCAATGCGGGAGAAGATGTTCTCTGGATCGAGTTCAGCGATTTTACCCCATGCGGTAATCGCCTCGTCTATCTTATCACGGCGGAAGTAAGCACGTCCGAGTGCCTTATAGGTTGCCGTCAACTCGTCCGGCGTGGCAGACTGTGACGCTATCGCAAGATCCCCCGCTTTCGTGAGTGCAGCAATGGCTTGTTCATGCTGCCGCAACGTCGCATACATCTGTCCAAGCGCGAAGTGCGGATAGTAATCGTCCAGTGACAAATCAACAGCACGCCGGTACGCTAAGATTGCTTCTGTATTTTTGCCGAGCCGTTTGTAGATGTGTCCCAGAATCAGCTGCAAGTTCGGGTTGTCCGGGTTTGCCCTTGCCTCCGTTTGATAATCAACCACCATCTGGTCTAAGCCCGACCCTTCAAGGTAAAGCTGATACAAACGATCAAAGGTGCTGCCTTCCTTCGGTTTCTGCTCCAGCATCTGCTTGTAGCGTTCCACGATTTTTTCATCAACTGCTTCGTCTTGAGCATGAGCAATCAATAAGAGAACAGGCACAAGGCAACAGAGAAATAGGACGAAGACTATCAGTTGTTTTTGATGTTCAAACATGAGAGTTCCTCCTCGGGAGAATGATTTGGATTGTTCATTGGTTCGTTTACGGTTTACCTCGCAGTGGATTGATCAGCCTGCTAGTCACGCACAAGGGGGTTCGCCCAGTAAATCAGAAGTCGGTGCCGAACAAGTTTGATAAACAGCAACTTCAGTTATCTTTATTTTTTCGAAAACGCTAAATCCGTGAAGGGTTTGTCATCCGTATCGGTCAGTCGTAGACAGAATCCCCAAAATCTCATCTCATCGCAGGTCTTGACGAGGATGCTGTTTTCGCCCGCTTTGAGTGTCATGGGAACCATGTGATGATCGATTGTCAGATGATGCTCCTGAGATAATCGTATCATCTGTGAAGTAGATATGTCAAACCACAACCCTCACGTCTGCACTATTGCAGACGATAGAAGACTAACACATCTATCTTTGTACCGGATTCTCGTTTCTTCAACTTAAATTGATGTTCGCCGGCAGAAAGCGGAAAACGTACCGGTCCATTACTTTCGTGAGTATAGGATCCCTCTTCCCTTCCTAGTGGACGAACTGTCAAGACCTGCCACCGCCACGTTGATGACCTAATAGTATCCCATGTATAGAATTTTTCTCGCTCATCGAACTTGACGAAAAAACTGTCCGCTTTTCCATCAGGCGCAAGTACACGAGCAATGATTTTATAGTCGCCAGCTTGTTGGATATTGATATCGAAGGTTACAACCTCGTCCGAGTCGCTTACATTTTTCTCTTTGTCATAGACATCATCTCCGAGTCCATGGAGAAATTTGCCACCAGAGGCGTTTGAATCCTTTTCAATTTTAAATCCGCGACTGATAGTGTCAGCAGACTCAGCTTCGCGCACAAAACTCCCGGGTGCCAATTCCGCAATCTTTTCAATTTCTTCAGCCTGATGCAGGTGATAAATCATACTGCCGATATATAGGGCTTTGCTTTCTAAATGTTGGCTCTCCTCCGCTGCTTTAGATAATAATGGGAGGATTTCAGCGGTTTGATCGGTTCGGACGTAATGATCGGCTAACAGCATGACAAGTCCAGCTCGTGCTTCCGCATTGGACTCCGATTGAATCATTGCTTTTACTTGCTCTAGCCTTCCGTTGGCGAGGTATGCCCACCCTAAGATTGATGTATGATTGGGGTCTGGATGTTCTCGCGAAACACGTAGGGCGAGTTCGAGTGCCTGTTCTGGCATAATATCCTTGCTAAGGAGTTGGCTTGCAAAACGACCATATTCCCAACTGCGCCCTTGTTGCCGATTTATCTCCTTTCGACGAAATTCACCCCACTGTGTGTAAGCGAGAGTCGCTTTTTCCTGATTCCCTATCTCTTTGTAGGCATCCCCGAGCAGTTCGTATACAGTTGCATCTTCTCCGATTTGGGCTGTAAGTTCTTCAAAGGTAGTAATCCTTTCGGTCTCTCGCCCTTGATCATCGTAGATCTCCCAGAGCAAGTGGAGTGCCGCATTACGCTCAGATTTTTCTGTAGTTGTTCCGGCAAAGTCGCGCAGCTCTGCAATGGCGGCGTCGAATTCCCCTAACCTCTTGTACAAATCAATCAACACCTGCCGCCTTTGGATGCGGTCATTTGGCATATCCGTTAGTTCAATGAGACGTTTGTAAAGAACTTTTGCCTTTTGGGGATCTGCATCGACATACAGTTCTGCCAACGGTCCCAAGATGACAGCGCTATTAGGGTGCAATTCATCAGCGCGCTCGTAAGCAGCGATCGCTTGGTCAACTTGATCACCCCATTCATAGGTTTGGGCGAGGACAAGGTAGGCGTCCGGGTCATCGGGATTTTCTGTCACCTGCTGTAACTTTTCGGGGATCTGTTTTTCGTAGAGTTTGCCCGCTTTATACGCCTGGCGCATTGCCTTTTCTGCCTTTTCTCGTTCGGCATCATCTTGGGTAATGTTTGCCATCTGCTGATACACATTGACAGCGTTCTCGTACTGTTCTGTGCCGAGATAACTTTTTCCAAGGGTATTATATAAATGCTCTTGTCCCCAACGAAAGCCTCCGAACCTTCCACTCGCAGCGATTGCTTCTTCAGCATGCTTGATCGCTGGAGCATACATATCGCCATCGAGACAGATAGTCGCCACCGCAGCGAGGAACCACATGTCATGTCTGTAGCTGCTCGCTGAAAGCGCAACTTCACCCTGATCCAGCAGCGCTTGCGCCAAGTCGGGTTGATTATTCTTATTGAGGGTAGCAGCAGCGTAGTAAAAACTGCGGACGTTGCCGGGCTGTGCCTTGCAGAGGGCTTGATAGGCTTCAGCGGCTTGTTCATAGTCATTGGCATTCCGATAAATTTCAGCGACCATTTCAAGCACAGCAGGATTATCTGCCTCCTTTTCAAGTCTGCCTTCAAAATGAGTTTTCAACTGCTCAAGTTTTCCTTGAGTTCGGTAGGCGTTAATCAAGGTCTCCCGTGCTTCATCGCCACCAAACACAACTTTGATACCGGCTGGACCGTGGTGGATTGACATGCCTGTTGAACCGGAGCGAGACAGTGTTTCGTAAACCTCCATTGCTAAATCGTGCTCACCAAGTTGCACGTGTACGTGCACCAATTCGTTGAAGATGTTAGTCCGTTCCCAACTTTGGGCGGTCATGTCAAGGGCTTTCTTGTAGGCATCAGCCGCTTTTTCTAATTTACCCTCACTCCGATAGCGTTGGGCGCGCTCCTGTTGCATCTCAAACGTGAGCGTACCTTCGTCCTCTGCCTTCTTCAACATATCTTCCAACCTTCCTTGACGACGGTAGACGTTCATCAACTGTCGTTCGATGTCTCGTCGTTCCCATTCCTGTCCGATGTATTGAATGGCTTCTAAGAATGTCTCTTCGGCAGCGTCCAAATCATCTTTACGGAGATAAAGCTGTGCCAGTTCACGATAGACCTCTCCATTACCGGGAGTGAGTGCAATCGCTTTTTTATAGGCTTCAATGGCGTCATCAACCCGGTCTCCGGTGGCGTAGACCTTGGCAAGCCGGACATAGTGGACGCTATTGTCTACTTCTCTATCAATGTATTTCTGCGCGAGTTCGAGGGCTTCGGGGATTTTGTCAGCAGACCGGTACGCATTGACAAGTCCATCCTGATACCTTGTGTTCTCCGGATCGGCTTCGAGTAACGTTTTCCATGTATCGATTGCCTTATCATGCTTATTTTGGCGCGAATAGATGGTTGCAAGGTCGGCACGAGATTCAAGGTCCTCCGGCATCGCTGTGGCAATCTGCTCATAAATTTCCGCTGCCTTCGTGAGTTGATTGCGTCGCCTGTACTGTTGCGCCAACGCTCGCTGCGTTCCAACGTTCATCTCTTGCGTTTTTTCGGTCAGCCGGGTGGTTGTTACCAATCCGTCGCGTTTCCGCTTAATCTCCATCAACTGCCGCTGCGCCTGTTGACGTTCCCATTGTCGTGCCGAAAGACCATTGACGATTTCGGTAAATAAGGCTTCGGCATCGTCCCACATCTCGTGCTGCATGTATGTAGTCGCGACACGCTCTTTTTCCCAGAAGCTACCAACACGCAGGAGGCGGGTCACACCCATCCTACGGAATGCGTCTCGCGCCTTCTCTTTCTCGCCTTTCTGGGCGTAGACTGTACCGAGTTTCTGGTAACCCTCGGAAAGTTGCCACCAATTCTGTGGGTTGAGTTTCTCGATTGTGGCTTCAAGCAGGCGGAGTTCGCGGTCTCGGTCCCCTGCGTCTCGGTATGCAGTCGCCAAACGCTGCAACCGTTGTGCATTAACTGACGCGAGATCAAGAAGTTGATTAACAAGTGGGTCAGTCCCTTCGAGGTCATTTGCCGCGATCTTCATTGACGCAACGAGATAGAGCAACGCCGGATCCTCTGGCTTCTCAGCGAGTTTGGCTTCATATTCCGCCGCCAATTCTTCTATCTCACCGGAGGCCTTATAGATCTCGGTCAGTTTTGATACCATTTCTACTTGTGCGTAAGAGTCACCTTCAGTTTCCACCTTTTCGCGCAAGAAC
Source organism: Candidatus Poribacteria bacterium (assembly GCA_003635265.1). Lineage (GTDB taxonomy): Bacteria > Poribacteria > WGA-4E > WGA-4E > PCPOR2b > PCPOR2b. Next base: position 4,738 of record PYIZ01000042.1, on the reverse strand, counting down.
TGGATTGCCTTTTCGCGTTCGCCGGCAGCAGCGTAGGCGGACGCTAGATCATCATACGTGTAATGCCGATTTGGTTGGACTTCGACAATCTTTTCGTAGATTTCGACGGCCGCTTTGGGGTTGTTATTCTCCATACACTGCTGTGCAGCACTTTCCGCAAACTCGTTGCCGAAACTCTGTCCGATAGATGGCGAAATCATCCCCATCGCGAGCGAAACCAATTCATCAACTTTGCCGGCTTGGAAGAAGGTCTCCATCACCTCCCAATAGTCGTAGCCGAGTGCATTCGGGTTCTCCTCAAGGAGTGTCATGTATTGGGTCACGGCAGCCCCTGGCTGCCCACTGCGTTGCAACATCTGGGCGTACCGCCGACGGGTCATACTGTCCTTGGGTCGTAGAGCGAGCGCCGCATCAAAGGCAACCGACGCCTTTTTGACCTGATTCGTGCTTTCGTAGAACGCTGCCAACTGGACCTGCGCCTGGAACGAATCCGGATTCTTTTCGGCAGCTTCGATTAACTGGGGTTCGCGTTCTCGCACAGATTTGGATCGACTTATTAGATGGGTTGCTTGCTGGAGGCTCCACGCATGCAATGTCTGACCGTACCGGTCGCGTTGGTTGGCAAAACGCATTGCCCGTTCAGCGATGCGCGCCGCGTCCTGTCCCCGACCGAGATCTTCTAAGTGCTCACTCAAATCCATCAGAAAGTTCGGGTCGCGTTGTCCCATTGCTAAGGTCATCGCTTTTTTGGCGACTGCGATGGCGTACTGCGTGAGGCCACTCTGCTGGAGTTTTCGTGAAAACTGATAAAGATCACGGGCTCCGCCCGGCGAATTCAGCACCTTCGTTATCAACTCACGCACCTTGACTGTGTTGCCTGTGTGCGAGGCAAGCTGTAGCGTCAAGCTATAATACTGACGCCGATTTCGTGGGTCTGCTGCAGTGAGTTCATCGAGCAATTCCAACGCGGTTCCGTGTTGTCCGGTCTGGATAGAGACAAAGACGGTGTTGAGTTTGAGCGTGAGGTCATCTGGAAATTCTTTTTGTAACCTTGAGAGGACCTCCTGCGCCTCAGCCCGTTTTCCTTCCCACCAATAGCAGTAGCTCAACGCCAAACCGGGATAGATGCGGGCTCTACCTTCAGTTGCCTCCAACTCTATCTGGAGTTTCGCGTATAACGTTTCCTGTCCCTCCTTCATCCACAGTTGACTGAAAACCGCCTGGAGATATTCTAAACGGTTTTGATTATAGTAACTTGTTGGCGATGGATAGCTGGACTGGATCGGGGTGTATCCGCTGTAGGAGTGCGACGAGTGTGCGAGTGTCGCAACATGCCGGGGGTTTGTGGCAGGTGGTTTGGTCCGGTCAAAGAGTGTCCAGAAGAGTGCAATCCCTTTGTCGGTCTCTCCCTCCTCAATGTAAGCGGCGGCGAGATTCCGGTAGATGCGGCTATATTGCCACCACTGTTGCTGTGCGAGCGATGGCGGTCCCATCATCGAAGTTCGGGGCACCGTTGAAATCGCTGGAATTGGAAGTTGGGCGACGACTTTCTCTGCTGCGTCAGTTCTGCCCATCCGCGTGTATGCACTAACCAGCATTGAACCGGTGTTGAGATCGGTCACTTTTACAGCGTCAAACTCCTCCAACAATTTTAGGGCATCCGCCTTCCTTCCTTGCTCATGGAACTTTCGGATATATCGTGCGGCATACCAGAGCCGCGCTTCGGGGGCGACCCCGGTCATTTCGTCGAGATATTTTTTGGTCGTTTCATAATCGAGCTGATGCTCTATTGATTGGTTTAATCGCAAGCCTTGATATACCGGATCGTTTGGCGATGCGGTAATCAGCCGATCGGTAATTTCCTTCGCTTTGTCGGTGTCTTCGGTCAGGTTATAGAGTTTCACTAACGTTTCGAGCGTCTGGATATCCTTCGGATTCGCATCAACCTCCGTCTCGAATTGCTGGATGAATTCGCTGAATTTTCCTTGCTGCTGTGCAATAGTTGTCAACTGCACGAGCGCGCCGGCTTGTGCTTCCTCAAAACTACTCGGCACCCACGGTTGACCACTTCCACGCCCAAATGACCGATTCTGGATCTCCCAGACAAGGTGTCCTGGGAGATCAAATTTGTCCGTGTCGATTCCGGGCGGTCCGTAGTTTGAACGAGATGATCCCGTCACAACGTTCTTTGTCGTATTTTCAGGTGGTTTGGGCATCTCCATAATCCGCAGGAAGTGGGGTTGCGCGCGGTCTAATTCGTTCATCTCAACTAACGTTGCACCGATCTGATAGAGTGCTTTGGCATCCTTCACATTTTCACCCACACGGTCAAGGCTAGAAAGTGCCTCGTCCAGCAGACCGTGCCGAATTAGCAATATTGCAAGTTTGATCTCTGCCTCAAGTGTCTGATTCTTCGCGTGTAGCAACTTCGTCCACGCCTGAATCGCCTCCTGCTCCCGCCCGGCATCAAACAATAACTCACCGAGCTGCCGCCGATGAATGGGTTCGGGTTTTACTTTGACGAGCTGCTGTTGATAGGTAAGTGCATCCTGAATATCGCCGAGGTCAAGGCTAATTTTGACCAATTGTGCCAATAGATCTGGATTGTCGCGCTCTCGGTCTAACGCTCGCGCCAGTTGAAATCGTGCGCCGGGGAGGTCGCCTTCCATCTGATAGACCGCCGCCAACGCTAAGACAGGTCCCATGTTGGAGGTCTTAGCTTTCGACATCTGCTTCAATTTTTCTTCAAACTCGCCGCGTCGTCCCAAGTCGTAATATGCCTTGGAGAGTGATTTAACAAAGGTAAGTTTGTCGTCCACGCTATCGCTTAATTCCCAGCATCGCCAGTATTGTTCGATTGCCTGTCGGGGATTGCCTGAAAGTTCATAAATTTCTGCAATCTCTGCACGAATGTCAGTCGCTTCTGGACGCAGACGAATCGCACTCTTGAGGCTGTCGATGGCGGTTTCATAATTCCCAACCTGTTTGGCGATTTCCGCCAGCGTCTGATACCCTTCGGGATTGCGTGGACTGTGTGCGATCGCTTGCTTCGCCGCCGCTGTTGCCGCATCAAAATCCATCACTCTTAGATGGGACCGCGCAATGTCTCCGTAATATTCCCTTGCATTCGCGCTATCAACCTCAATCAGGTGCGTATAGATTGCGTTAGCTTCATTACGCCTCCCTTGTTGGGTATAGATTTCTGCGAGCCAACGGTTGACTGGAACATCATCCGGCTTGAGTGCTTTTGCTTTCAAAAGGACTTCGACGGAGTAGGTGATATTGCCCAACTTTAGGTACATCTTGGCAAGTTGCTTTTGAAAAACGAAGAGATCATCAGAAGAGTGCTGCCCTCCAGCAAGTTCAGTTTCCAACACTTCAATCTTCTCCACGAGTATTCCTCGGCGCCGATAGATCTCGATCTGCTGGTCAGCCATCTGCTCAACGAAAAATTCATTGGGGGCAAGTTCTGCCGCTTTCGCATATTCGGTCAATGCCGCGTCGTAGTCCTCATTCTCCATCAACCGCCGTGCCAACACCTCACGGTAACGATACTCATCGGGTGCTACCTCAATTGCCTTTCGACTTGCGGCGATGGCTTCTGCCCGAAAATTCTTTGCGTCAAGCAACTGCGCGAGGCGGTCATAATTTTCAGCGATTGCATAGCCCCCAGCGACCATCCGATTCCACGTCTCAACGGTCTTCTCACGATTTCCCTGATGAAAATAGAATTCGCCAAAATATTCGATGTAATCCAGATTGTCAGGTGCAAGCGAAATTGTCTTCTCATATGCCGCAATGGCATCATCTATCCATTCATGGCTCGTGTAAATTTCGGCGAGGATGAGGTGCGTTCCTGGGTTATCTGGATCATGATCAACCATCCGCTGATAGGTCGTCTTTGCTCTGTTTTCGTCCTCTAGTTGCAGATACAATTCACCAAGCTCACGGTAGATACCAAAATCGTCAGGTTGAGCCTCGCTGAGGATTTCATATTCTTCCGCAGCTTCTTCAAAGCTTTCGGTGTTACGGAAAACAGCGATGAGGTTCAGGCGGAGTCCGGCATCTGTCGGTGCAAGCTTCAACCCCTTTCGGTACTCGGCTATGCCTTCGTCTAACTGTTGATTTTCGGTATACGCCGAGGCGAGCAAGCCGATTAACTCCACATCGTTCGGCGTTTCAGTAAGTTTCTCTTGGTAGTAGCCGATTAAGCCGGGCCAGTCACTTTCGGCGGCGTAGATACCGATAATTCGTCCCTGAATGTCCTTTCGCAGCCAATTCCCCTGCCCTGTCAAGGCGAGGGCTTTGTCATAGTTTTCGATAGCAGCGTCGTATTCCCCCATCTCCTCCTGAATTTTCCCAATTTCCCGCAGACTCAAGCAGACTCGATACGGGTCATCCCGCTTCAATCCGACGATAGCCTCGTGCTGTTCAATGGCTTGGGTATAAAGTTCCTGCTCACGAAACAGATCCGCCAATTCAATGCGGGAGAAGATGTTCTCTGGATCGAGTTCAGCGATTTTACCCCATGCGGCAATCGCCTCGTCTATCTTATCACGGCGGAAGTAAGCACGTCCGAGTGCCTTATAGGTTGCCGTCAACTCGTCCGGCGTGGCAGACTGTGACGCTATCGCAAGATCCCCCGCTTTCGTAAGCGCAGCAATGGCTTGCTCATGCTGCCGCAACGTCGCATACATCTGTCCAAGCGCGAAGTGGGAATAGTAATTGTCCGGTGACA
>PYIZ01000041.1 GCA_003635265.1 Candidatus Poribacteria bacterium | reverse complement strand
ACAGTGCGCCAACCTCAACGATATCGTCCGCTGCAGCGCGATATGCACGAAGCGCAATGACCGCCTTAGCAATAATCAGGTTGATGTTCTGCTCAAGCCCTTCATTCAAACGTCGTTTCCAACGGACGGTGGGGTCATCCCCGTTTGGGTGGACGTTAACATAAACCTGCCCATCATGGATTTGAACCGGATACGATTGCACATCATCAGCAAACGGATCGAAGGTGCAGCCGCTCTCCAAATCGAATCGCGCGTGATGCCAATGGCAGATTAGAATGCCGTTATGAATTGTTCCTTGACTCAAGGGATACCCCATGTGGGGACAACGATTGTCCACGGCACGGATTTGTCCCTCGCTGCAGGTTAGAGCGACCGAATGTCCTTCGACATTGACGGCGATAATGGATCCTTCGGGGATGTCTTCGACACGCATGCAGTGTGCGAAGCCAGAGGTTATTTCAGCCATTTTGTACACTCCTCACTTAAAATGCAGCTTTTTAATAGGTTCTTGTCAACATAATTATCGTTCTATTGGATATCCGCTGTTCTCACGCCATTAACCCTTTCAAGGGTACTTTCGCATTTGAGGCGCTGCGTTCGACGGGGTTTGCTACCAGTGCGGCGGCAGCACCTGCGCCCGGTCGGTACCAATAGATGACAATTCTTGTTTCAACCGAAGTTACGGTTTCCTAGCTTCGGGCAAATTTGATGCCAAGATTCTCAAAATCAGCAGAAGCTGTACCGGTGTTGGACTTCGGGCATGAATGGGCAATTAACGGACCTCTTCAGGTGAGTCCGCGAGTGTTTCAATTTGAAACCGCTGGTGTGCGTCAGCGTTCAACGCATCAATGCAGGCAGACCATTCTCAAAATTGTTTCAGTTTGAAACTTTGTTCATATTTGAAACAGAAAGGGTTGACAGGAAATGGTATTATATGGTATAAAGGGGGAATAAAATTAAAAAAGAAAGATCACCACCCCGTTTCACGCATGGGAGGAGAAAATGACGAGATGGATGCAGGTTGCACAAAGATCGGAGATTGAATCTGGCGAAAGCAAAGTGGTTAAACTGGGTGACGAGCGCGTAGCAGTATTCAACGCCGATGGAAAATTTTATGCTATCAATAACACATGTCCACATCAGGGCGGACCACTTGGAGAGGGTGTTTTGGACGGAGAGAGTATCACCTGTCCCTGGCATGAGTGGAAGTACGATCTAAAAACCGGCTGCCCCATTGTCACGCCAGCCGTTAAAACGTATGCACTCCAGATTGATGGAGAAGCGATTCGGATCGCTGTCGATTCCAGGGACGAATCACCGAACCAACAAGACACAGTTACTTCTGAGGAAAAAGAAACAACCGATCCGGTCTATGAGATTCTTGAACAGATTAACCTCGGTAAAACACTTGATGAAGTGTTCGAGAACATCTACGCTGGGCTTCAGAAGGTTGTCCCGCATAGTCGTTTGGGCATTGCACTGATTGACGAGTCCTCAGGCAGGTTAGTACAAGTCAAGACAAAATCTGACCGCAAGATTGTCTTGGACAACGGCTTTTCAGCGCGGATTGCTGGATCGACCCTTGAAGGTGTTTTGGAATCAGGAGAGGCACGAATTATTGATGATTTTCGAGAAGTTCTCGAAAAACGACCCAGTGTCTGGACCCGGCTTATGGTTGAAGAAGGCATGCGCTCAAACCTGACGCTACCGCTGAAGGTGAGCGGAAAGCCGATTGGTGTCGTATTTTTTACCAGTGCAATTGCCCAAGCGTTTTCGGAGGCACACGTTGGGTTTCTCAAACAAATCGCCGGACAACTCTCCATCCTGATCGAGAAGGGGCGATGGGTCAGCGATCTTGCACAAAGCAACGCGAGATACCGCACCCTTTTTGAGATGTCCAACGACGCAATCTTTATTTGTCCCTCTCTCTCTCAACCCTTTGTGACGGTCAATGAAAATCTGTGTGTGTGGCTGGGGTACACACATCAGGAACTCGCCAGTCTATCATTGCACAATCTGATGGGGAGCGAAGAATTTCAGCGGATATCTCAATTGTTGGAGAAACTTATCCCTCAAGGAACACCAATCACCTTTGAAACAGAACTCTCGAAAAGAGATGGGGGTATGCTACCACTAGGGATGCGGGTGGTCGGCATTGAGCATAGTGGGGAGCGGTTTATCCAAGGGTTCGCCCGTGACCTCTCAGAGGTAAAAGCACTCAACGAACAATTGAAAAGTCTTTACACATTTGAAAATCTCATCGGTAAAAATCGACAGATGCAGGAGATCTATGAACTTATTCAGCAAGTGGCACCGATGTCAACGACCGTGTTGATTCAGGGTGAGAGTGGCACCGGCAAAGAGTTGGTCGCCAAGGCGATTCATCATCGAAGTGAAAGGACGGACAAAGCGTTTGTGAGTGTCAACTGTGGGGCGTTGGCGGAGAGTCTCCTCGAAAGTGAGTTGTTTGGCCACGTAAAGGGAGCATATACGGGCGCAACTACCACCCGACAGGGACGATTTGAGATAGCGGACAAGGGAACGATTTTTCTGGACGAAATCGGAGATCTAAGCCCCGCCATGCAGGTAAAGCTGCTGAGAGTCTTGCAGGAGGGATCGTTTGAGAAGGTCGGGTCATCTCATACGCAGAAGGTAGACGTGCGAATCATCGCTGCGAGCAATCGCGATCTGAAAACCGCAATTGAATCAGGAGATTTTCGGGAGGATCTCTACTACCGGCTGAACATCGTGCCGATTCAGCTACCGCCGCTGCGGGAAAGGCGGGAGGATATTCCCCTTCTGATTGAGCACTTTATCCAGAAATTTAATCGACACACCCAGAAGTTTATTCAGGACATCTCTTCCGAAGCATTAGATATTCTGATGGAATACCCGTATCCCGGCAATGTGCGACAGTTAGAAAATATCATTGAGCACGTTTTTGTCAAGTGCTCGGGTGATCAGATCGGGACGAAACATCTGCCTGCCGAATTAACTGCGCCTAAAGACGACATTATAACGCTAGCACTTATGGGCGAAAATCCCTTGTCTGCGCTGGAGCGGGAATTGATTCAACGGGTTTTAGAACAGTGTGATGGCAAACCGAAGTTGGCTGCGAAACGCCTCGGCATTAGCCGTACCACCTTGTGGCGGCGGCTCAAGGCGGAAAAGTGAGAGTAATGCTTTCAGGTGATTAACCTTGAAAAGCATTTGACCCACTCCGCTGTTTGGTGTTACAATTTTTCTAATTTCGGCATATTCTTAGGTTCTATGCATTACACTTTATCTGCTAACCGCTGTGGGCTATCACGAGTGAGTATATTTCCATGTCAGTCCAACAAGAGATTACAATCGATTCACTAAACTACCCATTAATCCATATCCCTGAAGGCCCATTCATCATGGGTACACTTCCAACGGGACTGCGAAAAACCGACCATGAGGAACCACAGCGAACGGTAACGATTAACGCTTACTATATTGGTAAGTACCCCGTAACTAACGCCCAATATGCGCAATTTGTGGAAGACACAGGGTATTATCCGCCGCGCTTTTATGCCGATTCGCGTTTTAATGTGCCGGACTGTCCAGTGGTTGGTGTCAGTTGGTACGACGCACGGGAGTTTCTGCGCTATCTTAATGAATTAACAGATGACGCTCATCGCCTACCAACAGAGGCAGAATGGGAGAAAGCAGCGCGCGGCACCGATGGCAGAGAGTATCCGTGGGGAAACGAATGGGACCCGTCGAAAACAAATTCGTCGGAAAGCCATCTCAAACGAACAACATCTGTTGACAACTATCCGGAAGGGGTCAGCCCCTATGGGTGCTACAACATGGGCGGGAATGTTTATGAGTGGTGCATAGACTGGTTCCACCCAGAGACTTATCGCTATGCACCGGCGCAAAATCCCTTCGGTCCAGCCGAAGGCAGGCGCAAGGTCATTCGGGGAGGTTCGTGGGTGCCGCGGGGGCAATTCGCTGCGCGATGTGCGAACCGCGCAGCGTATGAACCGATAGAGATGGTGCATAACGTTGGGATTCGGATTGCGAAGTCAGCTTCATAGATCAACCTCAAGATGAGAGATTCCTATGGGGACCACAGCCCTTGATTCACAAAAGTAGGTGATGCCATGTTACGTCGCAGAAGTGCTCGTCCAGCCTTAATCTACTCGCTCATCATTCACCTCATTGTTGCAGCCATTATGATGCACTTACAGATTGGGCAGCGTCAACTACCATGGTCTGATGACGGCGTTCTAGTTGACATCACCCATTTTCAACGCCCGGTGGTTGTCCCACCCGAGCCGGTTGAACCGCCGCCCCCTGAGCCGGTGAAAGTTGTCCCAGAAGTTCCCGCCCCTAAACCAAAACCCACATCTACAACCAATTGGCTGACAGTTGATTCACTCAAAACAGATCAACGGACAGCGATTGGATCGAAAGTTGATTCACCCCGAACTAGGGATAGTGCTGGGCCTGCCTCCCAGCCACAGATATCCGCACAAGCGCGTCCAGATTCCAAAGCACTCACCATGACAGCAGTGGATCTGCCAAGAGAGACTTCGGAAAATGGAGTGCCTCTGGCGGCAGATCAGAATATCAATGTAGCTGAAGGAGGCAGCCATCTATCGGAAAGCTCTCCTGAGATCGGCGTAACGAAATTGCGCGTTGGACGGAGACGAGGCGAGACGCTTGACGGAATGCCTATCGGCAATTCGGGCGGTGCTATTCCTTCGGGCACCTCCGCGGAGGACAACTACATTAAGATGATGACTGAACTCGCCCGGAATCTGGCAGATGCGGCAATCGTTCAGAAGATCGATCTGGTTTTTATCATCGACAAGACCGGGAGTATGGAAGACAACGTTCGCGGTATTCGCGCCTATATCGACCTCTTCTTTGAACATTTTACACGCTCAGGACACGATGCAGCCTTTGGCTTGGTAACATTCGCCGACGCCATGACAAAAAAGCCGAAGGTTCAGGGGGTTACAACAGATCATGGTAAATTCAAAAATTGGCTTTACAAGATTAAGTTTGAAGGCGGCGGAGATCTTGCCGAATCGGGATTAGATGCGTTGATGGCTGCGCTACACAGGATCAAATTTCGGGGCAACACGCAACGATTTTTCGTCCTTGCGAGCGATGGAGCCTTTCACGATGCGGATTACGATGGGAGATCGGAATATAGCCAAGATGAGGTTATAGAAACGTTACAACGCCAAGATATTCGAGTTGATGTGATCGGCCTGAATTTTCTTCCCATCAAACAGCTTGCTTGGGCAACGGGCGGCACTTGGCGGGCAATCCCCGGCAGAGGTTATCTGGAACACATCCCACGAACGCTCACAGCCAAAATGCTCTCTGAGCTTGGTGTCCTTGGTTTCAATCAAGATGGGCTAGAAGCAGATGAGGTTGTCATTTACCTTCGTAGTGATGCGCGTCCAGTCTGGCTCGAAATCACATGGAAAGTGCTTAACCCGTTAGGTGAACGCTGCTACGGTCCCTTCTCACAGCGTCTCAATGTCCCTAACGACGGCTCAGAGGTTGTGCGGTTTACCCCGACTATTGATGTCAACAAATTTCGATCCGCAGCGGGGACATACACCATCATTTACCACATCAAAAACAATCTTGGACATCGCAGCATTTTGCGTCGTACCCTTGACTACGGAGGTTAAGAAATTAAATATCAGATGATATTAGAGAAACGGACCGCAATGAGCGCGGTATTTAGAGCAGCCCAGCTGTGCCAGCAGGTGCAGACTGACATGGTACAAACGGATGCGGTGGAGAAAGCAGATCGAAGCCCTGTGACGGTGGCAGATTTCGGTTCTCAGGCGTTAATTTGTCAAGCCATTGGCGAGGCATTCCCGGAAGATGTCATTGTCGCCGAAGAGGATTCTCAAGCGTTGCAAGAAAACCCTCAACTTATGCAGCGTGTGACCGGATATGTCGATAGCTTTGCCGCAGCGATACCTTCAACCCAAACGGTCTGCGATTGGATTGATCGGGGCGGCGGAGAAGTGGGAGAACGTTTCTGGACGCTGGATCCGATCGATGGCACGAAAGGGTTTTTGCGGGGAGATCAATATGCTATTGCACTGGCGTTGATTGTTAATGGAGAGGTAAAACTTGGGGTGTTGGGGTGCCCGAATCTACCGCAGAAATTGGACGATCCGCAGGCGCAACGTGGCTGTCTTTTCGTTGCAGAGAGAGATAAAGGCACGCAGATGCTGCCGTTGGACGGACAAGACTCAGAACGAATTCATATCTCTGAGGCAACACACCGTTTTGCGGAGAGCGTTGAATCCACTCACAGCGACCTTGATACTCACGCACAAATCGCGCAGCAGGTCGGCATCATAGACCCACCGATCCGGATGGACGGTCAGGGCAAGTATGGCGTACTTGCGCGGGGTGAAGCATCTGTCTATATTCGCCTACCGAACCCCGCGACACCGGATTACCGTGAGTGCATCTGGGATCACGCCGCTGGAATGATAGTGGTGGAGGAGGCAGGTGGAGTAGTAACGGATGTCGATGGACAGGCACTTGATTTCTCTCAAGGAAGACGGATGACCGGCAACCGCGGAATTTTAGCGACGAACGGCAAGCTACACCCGCAGCTATTGGAGTGTATCTCAAGCCAATCACCGCTCGCAGTGGATTGACAAATCCACTGCATACGCGCAAAGACGGCTTGGATATGTCTATCCAAGCCGAGCGGGGTTGAGACAGTTTAATCTATAGCTTGCGCCCCCTGCGGAATCTCAACTCCTCGTTCCTTCCAAAACCGCTCCGCCCCACGGTGCAGCGGAATTACAAACGCCTTCGGCGCATTTCCGAGCGTCATATCCTTCGCGGCGGGGGTGGTAGTTACTAGCGTTTGATGTCCCGCCTCGTCGTACATACGCTGCAGGATTGTGTAAACTGTCTCCTCGCTGATGTCTTTGTGCGCAATGAGGACTGTCGGCATCAGGAATGTATTCACCGGTTGGACGTCTTTGTACGCATTCTCAGGCAGCCTACCGGGCAGATAGAAGGGATACTTCTCGTAAAATCCGTACTTTTTGGCGGGAGCGTCGAAGTCGATCAGGCGAACAGATTTAATTTCGGAGACATAAATGATGGCGGAGTTGGGTGCATTGACAAGCCATTGAAAACCGCTCACCTGTCCATCACGGAGGGCATCCGCCCCTGCGGTTCCTCCCTTATAAACCGGTGAGAACTTGCCGTGAATTCCAGCAAGTTTTGCGAGACGTTCCAGCGTCTGTGCAGAGCCTGATCCCGCTGCTCCCATCGCAACTTTCTTCCCGACAATATCCTCAAATTGATGCACATTGCTGTCCGCCAAGGTGACAAATTGATTGTAAGCGATGTAAAGCAGAGTCAACACTCGGATGTTTTCTTTCTTTCCCTCTTTGGCGAATACCTCTTCCCCATGATAACCGAGATAGACATCGGAGGCAAACGCAACCCCCATATAGTCCCCACCCCTGTGGACACGACGTACGTTTTCAATGGATCCAGCGGACGCTTCGACGGAGATTCTGATGGAGGGTTCTGCCTTTGAAACGACAGTCCCAATCCCACCGGCAAATGGTGAAAACGTCCCACCGACCGCCCCACCGAGGATGGAGAGCCATATCTGCTTCTTTTGCGGTTTGCTTTCCTGACCGCTCTCCGTCTGGACAGTCGATTGTTTGTCCCCACCTTTCTGATTATCACAGCCGTAAATCAGCAAACTCAACACACAGAAAATGGACAGCCAAAAATAAAACTTTCGTCGTTGCATATTGATCCTTTATCGTCAATTACGCTCTGCCATAGACAGGAATTGCTGCGCCGTTGATAATAGCGGCGGCGTCGGAAATAAGGAATAGGATGACTTTGGCGATGTCGTCGGGTGAAACCCAGCGGGAGTGGTCTTCGTCGGGCATCCCCTCTCGATTCGCAGGCGTATCAATGATACTCACCAACAAGGAGTTGACATTAATCCCTAAATCTTTGACCTCCTCCGCAATCGATTCTGTGAGAATCCGCACCCCGTTTTTGGAGACGGAATAGGCACCCAGTCCAGCAATCCCACTTAATCCTGCACGCGCAGAGGTATTCACGATTTTTCCACACTTCCGCTCAATCATGTGTGGCAGCACCGCTTTGCAGCAGAGAAAGATCGATTTCAGGTTCAGATCCATCATAAAATTCCATCGTTCCTCAGCCATCTCGGCAACTGGGATGCCGCCGACAAAACCGCCGACCGTATTTACTAAAACGTCGATTTGGCCGAATTTATCCAATGTGGTTTGGACAAAATTTTGGACTTCGGTTTCAACTGTCAGATCTGTGCGAACCAGTGTTACTTGCGCTTTGAGGTCCCCAATTTGACGCTCAAACGGTTCGATGTTGCGCTCAGAGGTGTAAGGCACCGCAACTTGGTAACCTTCTTTGAGCAGGACTTCCGTGACAACCGTTCCCAACGCACCAGTACCGCCAGTGACAATCGCAAATCGTTTTTCAGCCATTTTAAGATTCTCTCTCGTATGATTCGTAAAACAGATATAGATTCACAAACTATAGGGAAAGCCTCAAATCGTATAGCCGATTAGATTTTGGGACCTGCCGCACAGACAGCTTCTGTGGCACTGTCGGTAAATTGCTCAAAGTTTTCCGCAAACATCTTAGCGAGTTCTCGCGCTTGGAGATCGTAAGCCGTACCATCTTTCCATGTATTACGTGGTTTGAGAACTTCAGACGGCACCCCTTCGCAGATAGTTGGGACATGGAATCCGAAAATCGGATCTGGCTCCATGGGGACATCTGTCAGCTTACCCTTCAGAACTGCATCAACAATGGCGCGGGTGTACGCAATCTTCATTCGTGAACCTTCGCCGTAGGCACCACCACTCCATCCGGTGTTTATCAACCAGCAATCCACCTGATGCTGATTTATCTTTTCGCCGAGCATGTCAGCATATACAGCCGGATCTAAGGGCATAAATGGATCGCCGAAGCAGTGGCTGAAGGTCGCCTCAGGGCGATCTCCCAATCCCTGTTCGGTGCCAGCAACTTTCGCGGTATAGCCTGAAAGGAAATGGTACATCGCTTGTTCGGTCGTTAATTTGGCTACGGGAGGCATTACCCCAAACGCATCGCATGTGAGCATAATCAGGTTCTTCGGATGTCCACCGACACCCTCTGGAACAATATTATCGAGGTGGGTAATTGGGTAGCCCGCACGCGTATTTTCGGTTAATGAATCATCATCGAGATCGATTCGGCGCGTTCCCGGATTGAGAATCACGTTTTCTAACACCGTCCCGAACTTATGGGTACAAGCATAAATCTCCGGCTCCGCTTCTTTGGAAAGGTTAATTGTCTTTGCATAGCAGCCGCCCTCAAAATTGAAAACACCGTGATCACTCCAGCCGTGTTCATCATCGCCGATGAGATTTCTACCCGCCGCAGAGGAGAGCGTTGTTTTGCCCGTTCCAGATAACCCGAAGAAAAGGGCGACATCCCCATCGGGTCCAAGGTTCGCCGAGCAGTGCATCGGCAGCACCTCCTGACTCGGCAATAGGTAATTGAGGTATGTGAATGCCGATTTCTTTATCTCTCCGGCGTATCTTGTGCCGCCAATAAGCACCAAATTCCGTTCAAAATTCACAAGGATAAAGGTCGCCGAGTTAGTGCCGTGCAATTCAGGATTCGCGTGAAGCCCCGGAAAATCAATAATTGTAAAATCAGGCGAGCGATCTGGGGACAACTTGTCAGCTGGGATGAGGAGACTTTGGGTAAACAGACTGTGCCACGCATACTCCGTGATAGCACGGACGGTGATACGATGCTGTAGGTCAGCACCGGCATAGCAATCTTGAACAAAGACATCACGCCCCTGGATGTAAGTGAGCATGTGATTATACACGCGATCGAAGTGCTCTTCAGAGATGGGACGGTTGACTTTGCCCCACGAGATTTTATCTCGATTTGACGATTGTTCAACGATAAATTTGTCGTTGGGGGAACGACCTGTGTGGGGTAGTGTTTCGACGATAAAAGGACCAAATTGAGCAATTTGCCCTTCGCCCCGCCTGAGGGCTTCTTCATATAGGGTAGGTGTCGATAAGTTCCAATATAAATTATTAATATTTCCGATTTTATGGTCTCTCAATAACTGAGCTTTACTCATGCAGTTCTCCTGAAAGCTGATCTCAGATACGGATACGCCTATGTGGACATCATTTCTCAACGGATCTACCCCTCAACTGGCACAACTCCAACTCCGGGCAGATCGGGTAAGATAAGTTTACCTTTCTCAAGTGTTACGCCACGATATGGATCATTCGCAACCAGTAGATGTCCGTCCAGATCTGCGTAATCCACAAGCGGTGTGAGATGTGCTGCTGCCGTAATGCCTAGGGAACTTTCTATCATACAACCAATCATCACTTGCAGCCCATGCGCTCGTGCAATGTGGATGATTCGCATTGCTTCGAGCAGACCACCGCATTTGACCAACTTAATATTAATACCATCAACACAGCCGACCAGCGAAGGTATATCGGCGGCGCGTTTCACACTTTCATCGGCAAAAATCGGAAGTTCTGAATGCTCACGCACAAACTTTAACCCCTCCAGATCGTCCGGCTTTGTGGGTTGTTCAATCAATTCGACACCGTAAGGAGCAAGCTCACGAATCTTACGCACTGCTTCTTTGGGTGTCCACGCCGTGTTTGCATCCACATAGATCGGCTTATCCGTGACCTCACGGAGCGCGCGAATGAGTTCTAGGTCACGATCGGTGCCGAGTTTGACCTTGAGGAGGGGATATACGTCTGCTTCACGCACCTTCTGCTGCATTATCTCCGGCTCATCAATCCCGATTGTAAAAGTGGTAAGCGGTGTCATCGTTGGATCGAGTCCCCAAAGTTGATAAAGCGGTATGCCTAACTTTTTCCCAAGCCGGTCATGCAGCGCCATGTCAATCGCGGACTTTGCAGCGTAGTTGCGTCCGAGAACCGATTCAAGTTCTGACATGACACTTTCAATCGCATCAAGATTTGCACCAAGACCTGCATCAAGGAGGTCAAATGCGACTTGAACCGTTTCAACGGTTTCGCCATAGAAGCGCGCGGGAGCTGTCTCACCAAGTCCGCCATCAATTTCCACAGAAATCACTTGACGGAATTCATCGACGGCTCGCCGGGCGATCTTGAAGGGGTGAACAAGTTTGAGATCAGTCGTTTGATACCGGATATTCATAAGGTAGCTACAAAACTTTTACTTTAGTGTGTTCCCTTAATAGCGTCCCGCTTGGATAACGGAAGTTGTAATTTTCTGACCGGTTGATGTTTTGGGCTAAGTATAGTATGATGGCAATCAATTGTCAAGAAGGTTTTCTATCTTTGGAACGTTGGTTCATCTTTTTGCTCACGCCCCCACATTGCAGAATTTGCTAATTTTTCAAACTTTGATGCAACTTTTTGTCGAGGCATTCGTAGTAAGGGCAACCTCAGAGAAAGCTCATGGAGTCACGATATGCCAGAGGAGGTATTTCTTGATCTCGTCAAGCAGTATCAAGCACAGATCTATCAACACGCGCTGTACCTGCTCAATAACCCAGATGACGCAAAGGACGTGACTCAAGAGACTTTCATCAAAGCGTGGAATTCCAATGCTGAATTACGACTTGAAACAGTCCAATCGTGGTTGCTCAAATGCGCCAATAATTTATGTATTGATCTGTTACGCCGACGTAGATTTCAAGTACCGTTAACGATGGGAGATACTGAAGAAATTGAAACACTGGCCCACCATCAGCGCGAAGGCACGGTCACTGAATCATCAAATCTGTCGCCGGAAGAACTCTACATCAGGCAGGAACGCCAACAGTTGGTTCAACAGGCAATCGCCCAACTCCCTCTCCATTTTCGCACGGTTGTCGTTATGCGTGAAATAGAAGGGCTAAGTTTTGAAGCTATTGCAGAAACGCTAAATCAACCTGTCGGCACTGTGAAATCGAACATGTTTCGGGCGAAAAAGAGATTGCGCGAAATACTGGGAAACCTTATGGGGAGATAATTCAATGCAACGACATTCAACGACACAAGCGATACGTTGTGAATACGTGCATTCAGTCTTGGAAGAGTATATTGCCGGTGAACTGAACGCGGACGCTCAAGCGGCAATTGAGACACATATAGCTGCATGTCAAGGTTGCCAAAATGAGTTGGACTTCGCGATTGAAGTCGGTGAGGCGGTGCAAGGATTGCCGAAACCCCAACCACCTGCCGAGGTTTTTGACCAAGTTGCTGCCTACGTTCAATCTCATCCACAACCCACCACTCAGGGATGGTTTGATTCATTGAAGCAAGTCCTACGTGGGTTGTCCATTCGCCCGGTTGCAGTTGGAGCCGTCACTGCTAGTCTCATTATTCTCGTGACGTTCAGCGCATATCAGCAACACCAACAATCTTTACAAGTTGAACAGGCTACCTACGAACTCAGCTATGCCTTGAGCACTGTGCGCTACGCGATGCACAAAACAGGACTAGCTATCGACAAACGCCTTTCCGCAGATCAGGTGAGGGAGGCACCACGCAGAGCGTTAAGGCTTACAATAGATGAAATTAACTCTTCAGAAACGATCCAACGTAGCCTCGTCATACTCAACAAATTGACAGATAGTTCCACTGGTAACGATGAGGATTCTGGCAATAACCAGTCACCTGAGTGATGCTGTTCCTCATTTCCATAACCTTCAACGTATTTAGGAGAAAACGACTCATGAAACGATGTATAAACTTTACACAACTTGCTGTGCTACTATCCCTCCTCTTTACCGTCGGAAATGGGATTGCTGAGACGCAAGACGAAAATATTAAAGGGCGTATCAATTTCGACTTTTCCGATGTATCCGAAG
Source organism: Candidatus Poribacteria bacterium (assembly GCA_003635265.1). Lineage (GTDB taxonomy): Bacteria > Poribacteria > WGA-4E > WGA-4E > PCPOR2b > PCPOR2b. The sequence goes on along the minus strand of PYIZ01000041.1, from coordinate 58,972 downwards.
CGATAATTGAAGTGAACGTGAGCAGCAAACTGTTCACACTCCTTACTAAATCTGTGGAGCACGAGCCGGAAATTGGCAAATTAGTGGCAATGATCAAAGGGGTATATGTTCGGGGATACGAGAATGGCGAAAATATTGATCAGATGCTTCGTCACTATGAGAACAAACTGAAAGTAGGCGAATGGGAAACCATCGTCAAAGCTAAAGAGGGAGATGGGATCGTCCGGGTTGCTTTGCTCTTTGATGAAGAGATAGTTAGCGGTGTTTTTATCATGGTCACCGGGGCTAAGGAAACGCTCTTTGTAAATATTTTCGGGCATATCGACTTTGAAAAGGTTGTTGATATCATCAGCAATTTGGAAAATATGAATCTGAACCTAGATCTGCCCCAGCTTAAGGATCTCAAGATTGATACTGAACCAAGCCAATCAAACAAAGATAGCTAAGACGACAATCCAAGGGGACCAAGAACGTTGCCGATTTTGCTTCCTTGGATTCTCAAATCCTTGTCTCTCGATAATTTTAGTTCGATGGAAAAACTAGCCGAATGAACATTAATACGTCTCTGTGTTCTGTTTGAAGGGGACCAAACCATGAAACACGTTGTACAAATTGTAATGCTTGCAGCTGGCCTGTGTATTTTTGTCGGCATAGTGCCTAGCGGTGAAGCATTTGCTGAGGCCCAAAAAGAGAAGGAAAAAGTAAAAGGACTCATTGCATTTGACTTTCCGAAAGTTCTGGAAGCAAAAGTTGAAGTCAACTTAAGTGGGAAGTTAATCTCACTCGTTGCTAAAGCAGCGAAACCGAACCTAGAGGTTACGGAATTACTTAACATGCTAAAAGGCGTATATGTCCGCGTCTACGAAAATGACACCACAACTTTTAATGAATTAACCCGTCATTACGAGGATAAGCTAGAAAAAGAGAAATGGGAGATCATCGCCAAAATCAAAGAGGAGGGCGAGACCGTTCAGGTACGTATATTGCTCGGCGAAGATACCATATTTGGGCTTTTCGTTATGGTTGCAGGAGAGATAGAAGTAACCCTCGTGAATATCGTTGGTGAAATCAACCCAGAACGAATTGGCGAATTACTTACAAACCTAGACAACCTTGGTCTACCTCATATTGAAGGCATGGATATCAAGACTGATGACATGTCAAAGTCCTCGAAAAAGGATGAGCCCCAAAAAGAATAGTGACAAGCCCCGAACGCTGCCAAATGTGTTTTGATGATACTCGGAAAAATCATGAAAAATAGATTAGCCAATCACACTTTACGTCTTTCGTTTTTTATCTGCCTGCTCCTCCTCATGGTAAATATAGGTTGTGGCTGTCTGTTGGGAGGTGGTGGGGATACTACCCGCGCTGATCGATTAAACCACGTTCATAAAGAGGTAGGGTTTGGTATTGGGGGACCCGGCTGGTGGTTACTCAAACGCCTAGGCGCATCTGTGGGTGAAGATGAAAATCGGGCAGCAACGCTCGCAATCCACGGAGTAAAGAGCGTCCAAGTAAGCCGCTTCATTTTAGATCAATCGTCCGAAGTGCATAAGGCTGAAATTTTTGACCTCTACGCCGACCTGATGCGTCAGAAAAAGTGGAACTTAATCACCCGCGTTTATGAAGGGCAACAGAGCTCCTGCATTTATGCAAAATACAATGCAAACAGGTTTCGTGGAATCTTCATAGTCGCAATTGAAGACAATGAGATGCATGTAGTTCGGATTGTGTGCGATATCCGTCCTGAATTCTTTGCCGAACTGAACGCAAATCTCGAACAATATGGTGTCCGTTTGCCAGCCTCAGAATAGGTATGATACAATGTCATAAACCAAGGTAAGCAACAAACCTCAACGAGAAAAGGGAAAACAAGCCGTGAAGTACTATGCAAACTGTCGTCCTATTGCCAGCCTATCGCTCATTCTCTTTCTTTTTAGTCTTGGCTGGATAGAGACTGCAAAAACAGAAGAAACAGCAAGAGGTGTTATTACCTTCGATTTCCCCATTCCGCTAAAGCCACAGGTTGAATCTATTCTTGGCTGGGTAGGAGCCGGAAAAACAGAAGAAACAGCAGGAGGTGTTGTTACCTTTAATGGTCCCATTCCCCTAAAGCCAAAGATCGAAGTAAACATAGATAGTGAGCTAATCGCATTCGTCGCTCAAACGACGGAACACGAGCCTGAAATTACCGAATTGATTGCAATGCTAGAGGGAGTATACGTCCGTAGTTACTCCGGTGATGCCACGAGCTTCGACCCAATGATTCGTTACTATGAACGGGTGTTGAAAAAGCGGGGTTGGGAAGCCTTTGCCAAGATCAAGGAAGACAGTGAAAAGATTCAGATATGGGTCCTACTCAACACAGAGACAATCGATGGTCTTTTTGTAATGGTTACAGGAGAAACCGCAACGCACCTAGTGAACATCGTCGGACCTTTGCATCCACAACGAATTGGTGAATTATTAAGAAACCTCGAAGGCCTTGGTGTGGGAATCCCACAACTTAACTCCTTAGAAGACAATTCGCTCCAAGCACATCAAGACGAGTTTGGTAGCAAGGGACGGTCAAAACCGCTGGAAAAACAACCTGATGGCACAACTCCCTCAACAACCGATCAATCTTCCGAGGACACAGTGTTCTCATTTGCTTCAACCTACTTCATAGATAGAAAAAAGCAACCAATCAACGAGGTTCGGATTCGGGGCAACCAAAGGGTGAGAGGTTTTGAAATCAGAGAGGCTCTTGAAAAGGGACCAGATGACATCAACAATGCCATCAAAACAATGAAGGCTATTCTTCCGCATATTAGGCGCACGGACTGGCATATCCATGAGGAAGGAGATAAACGGATTGTAACAATTATAGTAGAGGAAAAAATAGCGGCAGAAGAGCCCGTGCCGGATGGCATAATGAACCTCACAATGAGTGGTGGTTTTAATCGTGTTCAGGGTCTGCGCCTGGGTCCTCGTCTCGAACTGTCGAAACCGCCGGAGGTTGAGATACCGCTTCAACCGAAGCTATTTGGTGCTTTGAGTTACGGTTTTTCAAACAAAAAATTGAACTATGAAGCGGGTGGGGAGGCAACGTTGTTAGGAGGGATTAACCGGAATCTGACCCTTCGGTTTCAATTCCATCGCCTGACATCGGTAAGAGATCTAGATATCTTATTAGATGATAACGAGCAACTGCTGACTGCCTTTTTATATGGAGGAGATTTTCGAGACTACTATCTGAAGGAAGGTTCTGAGATTTTGCTGCGATGGCAACCAGAGGTGCTCCGCCACTCCCTGAAACTGACTGCGATCGATGAAAACCATGAAAGCCTGACCAAAACGACAGATTGGTCGCTCTTTCAATGGACATCGGACAAGGAGAAAAATACACCAATAACGCTAGGTCAAATGCGGAGCATCGCTTTGAGATATGATTTCGATAGTCGTTTTGACAACGAGGGATGGTACAATACCTTTGCAGTAGAGCACAGTAATTCGGTGGTGGGTTCTAACTTTGATTTTACACGATTTGAGCTGCACTCCAGACGTTACCAACCTATTGGCGACCGGCATATGCTTGACCTCCGTTTGAAAGTTGGGCTTTCAGCAAAGGAACTGCCGGTTCAACGCCAATTTATTCTTGGGGGACCTGGATCGCTTCGTGGGTATGACCTTTATGAATTTGCTGGTAACCAAGGTATGCTGCTCAATGTGGAGTATCGCCATCACATAACCGACTACATTAGCAACGGGGCATTCGCCACATTTTTCATCGATGCGGGACAGGTATGGAACAAGTTAGACGAAGTCAGCATCTCCGATCCTAAGATTAATCTGGGTGTTGGCTTACTGATAGGAAGCAATTGGAAACTAAACTGGGCACAAGCTCTTGAGTCGGGACGGACACCTCAATTTAATATGCGGTGGTCTACGATGTTTTAGGAATTTTACATAAATTTGAATCGATTGGCTGTGGCTGCGACAGATTTTGGCGTAGGGTTGTGCTTGAAATAGATTGCATTTTGACATTCAGAACTAACTGAGAGTGTATAGAGTGAGACCCTCATAATTTGACCTAGGGTGCTTTCCTGCTTCATCCCGTTCAGAAAGGCAAAACGTTGAGAATACGAAAACGATTAACGGCACCGTTGGTCATCTCTCTTTTCCTGCATCTCATTTTTGCTTTCCTCGTGGTGCTAACGATTCGTCAGGGAATTGTGGAAGACGATGCCATCAATGTTGAGTGGGTTGAATTGCCTCCATCAGCTCGTACGCTGCCAAGGAAGATTCGTCTCCAACCCGTACAATCGCCCCGTCAGGTGCAGGACAGACAACCACAAGAGCTGCCTCTACAAACTGTAACACGGGTAGGAACACCTCTTGCAGTTGACCTACCACAAGAGGGAAATCCGCTCTCGTTAAGCGATACCCCAGCCATCAGCCTTGACAAGGGTTTATCCGTAGAAGCGAATCTTGTGCCGCCCCACTCCGCAATGATACACCAAGACACCACGGCTGTGGGAGCAGGTCCTGTGCCTACCCAAAAAGGACTATCACGAGGAGTTGGGAGAAACGAAGGGACGACTATCGGAGGGGGCCTTGTACATGCTCAAAACGGGGGAGTACAAGACCTGCCTCTTGATGTGAAGAGTCCGAACTTGCTTCCTGAAGACTACCTTGGAGCTATTCTTGAGGGCGAAGGCACAGAGATGCGTGGGCATATTCGCCTGATTCGACTCAAACACTCCCTGTCCGATTGGTGGCAGGATCCAACTGCCATATCCAGCTTTGCGAAGTGGCTTGCAGAAAATACCGATCTCCGTGCTGACATGAAGTACGCAGGAGGCTCGCTGCGACTGACCGATTCGCGCCTCCTTGATGCCCCGCTGGTTATCATGACAGGGCACGACAAGGACATTACTGTTGGACGAAATCTTGCCAAAGGAGGACCGTTGACCAACTCCTTTTCTGCGTCAGAACGGGCGGCATTGCGGAAGTACATTGTGGAACAAGGTGGGATGCTCTTTTTCGACGATTGCGGATTTCACGGCTTGTTCGCCGCAATCGTCGCTGATGAGCTACAGACGATTTTTCCCGAATATCCTTTAGAATACCTGCCACACCACCATGAGATCTATAACATCTACTATCAGCTGCCCCGTCCCCCATCGGGCGGTGATGTCTTCTGGGGGTCTGAAAACCATCCAAAACCCACGCAGTTCAAATACCAAAAAGGAATTACTATAAACAATCGATTGGCTGTCGTCTACAATCGCAAGGATTATATGTGTGCAATGGAGACAGTGGAGATCGAAAGCCGAACCATGTTACGGCTGCGTCGCTCGACAGATGTCCATCGCTTTATGACAAATCTGCTTGTTTATGCCATGAAGTATGGCGGAAATACAGATCGTTCAGGGTATAAACCCTAGGCGTTACCGCTAGACTATCCTGCCGTGGCTTATGACTCAGAACCGTTGCCGGACGCCGTCTTCTCCTTCCATGCCTTGACAACCTTCTCCGGCGTCAGCGGCTGATCCCAGATACGCACACCGATCGCGTCATAAATTGCGTTGCCAATTGCGGGTGATGTGGGCACCACGACGATTTCACCGGCACCTTTGGCGCCGTAGGGGCCATGTTGGTGCGGGACTTCGACGATAATCGACTCCATGTACTCCTTCAACGGCATCTCAATGATGGAGGGGATTTTGTAGTCCATCAGGCTAGCGTTGGTCATCTCCCCACTCGCATCAAAACACATATCCTCGTGCAGCGCAATTCCGATACCCATGCACCCGCCACCGTAGTTTTGCATCTCGACCCCTTGCGGGTTCATCGCCTTGCCGACATCAATTGCAGAGACAAATTTCCGAATACGAACCTGTCCTGTTTCAACATTGACCTCGACCTCGGCAGCTTGGGCACCGTGTCCCATGTAAGCCATCGGTTCCTCGCCCTGTCCCGTGTTTGGGTCGTGCGGACTGGCACTGACTTCCCATGTCGCTTTACCGATAACTTCGACATCCGCAGGCCGTTTGCCCGCCAGCATCTCAACCACGAACAGGTCTTCAACTTCAATGGATTTAGAAGAACCTTTAACGGAGATGCGCCCACCAGAAACCTCTAAGTCGTCCGGGTGTGCCTCCAACTTGGGTGCGGCGAGTTCCCGTATCTGGCGTTTCGCATCGTCACATGCCATGCGGGTGGCATTGCCGGTGTGGAAGGTCTGCCGACTGGAGCCAGCGACATGGTCAAAAGGCGTGATTGCGGTGTCCGGGGTGACCAGTTTGACCTTATCAATCTCGATCCCGAACTCATCGGCGACGATCTGCGTGAGAATAGTATAAGCACCCTGTCCCAGATCGACTGCGCTAGTTCGTAGTTCACAGGAAGCATCCTCGTGGACCTTTAACTCCGTACTAGAAGCAGTCGGCGCAAAGGAATACTTATTCCCCAAAGCAATGCCCTTCCCACGATACCACGGGTGCTCCAACGATTCAGAGGGGGTTTCCCACTCGATCGCATCAGCACATTTGGTAAGACATTCATGGGCACTGAACGCATGGGCGGGCATGGTGATAGCGGTGCGCTCACCTTCGTTCAGCAGGTTATTTATACGCAGTTCGACAGCGTCAATGTCGCACTTCCTCGCGATGATGTCCATCTGAGTTTCGACCGCCCAAGCAGACTCTGCACAGCCGTAGCCTCGCAACGCACCACCGGAGACACGGTTGGTATACACGCCGTAGGAGTCAACCCAGAGCGCTGCTAAACGGTAGGAACCGGGATAGAGATGCGTGGAGAAAATCGGTTTGAGAATCCCTTCGCCGCTATAGCCGCCGCCCCAGAGAATTGAAGTGACCTTGCGACCAATCAGGATACCGTCCTTCGTCACAGCATCTTTTATATCAAAGATGAACGGTGTGCGTGCCGCAGTAGCGGAGAGGTCTTCGGCGCGGGTCAAGATGATTTTGACGGGACGTCGTGCTTTACGCGCAAGTGCGGCGGCGATAGCTCCCTCTTTGACCGTCAATTTGCCACCAAAGGCACCACCAACAAATGGAACAATAACGCGAACCTTGGAGGGCGACAGATCAAGTGCTTTCGCTAAACCGTCGCGTGCGATGTAGGGCGATTGTCCCCCTGCCCAGAGGGTCAATGTGCCGTCGGAACTCCATTGCGCGACTGCGCCGTGCGGTTCCATACAAGCGGTATGGACATAGCCCGTTGCATAGCGGTTTTCGATGATGTGTCCACCTTCATCCTCCGCTTTTTTGAACGCGGCATCAATATCGCCGTGACGGATACGGTAGGCTTGCCACAGGTTGGGCGGACGCTCGTCCATTTCGGCGAGTTCAAGGAGTTTTTCGTATTCCTCATACTCTTCGTGCAGCACCACGGGCGGATCTAACCGAATCGCTTCCTCCGGATCAAACAGGGGAGGAAGTTCCTCGTATTCGACTTCGATCTGCTCACAGGCTGCGCGTGCAATTTCTGGGGTATCCGCAGCGACCGCAGCAACAGGCTCGCCAACGAGGCGTGTTTTGTCGTGGGCGAGCAGATGCTCATCCAGCGTGAGGATACCTAGCCGTATATCAGGCAAATCCGCAGCGGTAATGACAGCCCGTACCCCCGGCATCTGTTCAGCTTTGGTGGTATCAATGTTCAGAATCTTTGCGTGTGCATACGGACTGCGCTTCAGCTTGGCGTGAATCATCCGTGGCAGCACAATGTCAGTTGTAAATTCCGCACTTCCAGTTACCTTCTCTATGCCATCAATACGTTTAGCAGAAGTTCCAACAACGTTCATCTTATTCCTCCTCCCCTGCGACGTTCAAAATTGCTTCCGTTGCATGCGTATAGACTCCGCAACGACAAAGATTTCCCACAAATGCAGAGCGGATGTCCTCCTCGGTTGGATTCGGGTTTTCGTCTAGCAGCTGCTTCGCTGTCAGCAGCATCCCCGGCGTACAATAGCCACACTGCACTGCACCATGTTCAAGAAACGCAGCCTGCAGCGGATGTAGCTCATCGGGTGAACCCATGCCCTCTATAGTTAAGAGCGATTTCCCTTTCGCCTGTAATCCAAGCATCAGGCACGATTTCACTAGCTGCCCGTCAATCAGCACTGTACAAGTCCCACACCGCCCATCTTCACAAGCGCACTTCGTCCCCGTTAGCCCAATCCCATCACGAATAGCCTCCATCAAGGTGTGATAGGGTTCAACAAGGATGTCATAATTTTCGTCATTGACTGTCAATGATAATGGATATTTCATTAAAATGCCTCCAAACAATTAGTTATCAATCCAATCCCGATCGGAGACTAGGATTTTATACTGTCCCTTTGTCTTAACCGGTAGCGCGTGCAACAGCTTCCGCCAGTGCTTCTCTGGTCAGCACATTCACGAGGTCTATTTTGTATTCGCTCGGTGCCATTGGATCGCTCGATGGTGCAACATGGGAGGCGGCGAGTTCGCCTGCCTCGGCGATCGCTCCATTGTTTCCAACGATGCTGTGTCCCTTCAGGCGTGTCTCTGCCTCCTGTGCGTGAGCCGGAGCACTAGAACAGTTGCCAACCACGATGCGCGCATCCTGACAACCCCCCGATCCATCAAGGCTGACAAACGCACCGACTCCAACAACGGGATAATCTCCCGCCCGTAGAACAAACCGGCGATGCGCGGCTGCGGCGGAGCCGAGATCAAACGATGGAACAACCACTTCCGTTAACAACTCATCCGATTGGGCAGCAGTAGCAAAAGCACCAGTAACAAAGTCGCACATAGACACAACCCGTTCACCGCCTGCACTTGCTAATTTTACCGAAGCGTTCAACGTGCTTAGAACAACGGTGATATCGCTCGCCGGATGTGCCTCACAGATTGCCCCGCCGAGTGTTGCAAAGTTACGAATCTGTTGATCTGCCAACTCGTTGATGACATCATCTAGGGCACGCAGCGTCGGATGTGTTTCGCCTATGCCGATTAAACGATCCAGTGTAACCTTGGCACCAATTTTTACACCTTCGTCCGATGCAACTATGTCCTCCAATCCGGAGACATGCTGGATACTGATCAGGTGGGATGGTTGAATTAATCCGTTCCGCAACAGTATCGCCATACTCTGTCCGCCGGCAACGACCTTCGCATCATCTCCGTGCTCAGCTAACAGTGTGCACGCCTCTGAAACGGTGGTCGGCTCAAGATACTGACAATCAATCATCTGTTTCCTCCCTCATTTAGATGTGCTATAAGATTTTTAGGGGACCCCTCAAGGAATCAAGAGATTTCCCATTCTAGGCAGATTGTATTTTTTGGAAATTGCTCAAGATTATAACATAGTTACGCCGAAAATAGAAACCCAAAAATCATCCACGCGCTTTCGTCATGCAAGCCTATCCAATTCTGTTGACGCGATCGCTTGAATCTGCTATAATGGCGGAGGCTTGGTTTACATGGATAAGGGCATTTTTATATCAGCTATTGACATAAAGGAGATCAAACTGTGACCCGAACATACTATCTGCTATTCCTTTATACCGTCTCGATCTTTTGTGCAATCGGCCTGACTGTTCCCCAAGCCGATGCCGGTGAGGTTGGAGAATGGTGGGCTTACGGCTCGGACAAAGCCAGTACCAAATACATTCCACTCGATCAGATTAACAAAGACAATGTTAAAGACCTTCGGATTGCATGGCGTTGGAACTCCCCCGATAATGCGCTCGTCGCATCCAATCCCGATCTGTGGACAATGGTGAATGAATCCACACCACTCATGATTGGTGGCGTGGTATATACCAGCACGTCGCTTAATCTAGCTGCCGCCATCAACGCCGTCACAGGAGAAACTATCTGGGTTTATGACCCAAAAACCTATGAGGACGGCACCCCCGCCAACACAGGTTTCGTGCATCGTGGCGTCTCCTATTGGGAGTCAGGCGATGATAAGCGCGTCCTCCTTGGTACAGGCGATGGGTATCTCATCGTGCTTAACGCCGAAACGGGGAAACCAATCAAGGGGTTTGGCGAAGGTGGTCGTGTCGACTTAACAAAAGGTCTGCGGCGCCCGGTGAACCGGCGACTGTATGCCGTTTTCTCACCACCGATTGTTTGTCGAGATGTCATTGTTGTTGGCTCCACAGTTCTCGATTCCTTTGCGATTAATAAGCCGCCGCAAAAGCTGATGCCGCCGGGAGATGTCAGAGGATTTGATGTTCGCACCGGCGAGCAACGTTGGATTTTCCATACCATTCCGCAAGAAGGAGAGTTCGGAAATGAGACGTGGAAGAACGATTCTTGGAAGACAACAGGCAATACGAATGTGTGGACGATGATGAGCGCAGATGAGGAGCTCGGTTACGTCTACCTACCAGTTAGCACCCCCACCAACGATTATTACGGTGGCCATCGCCTCGGAGACAACCTTTTCGCAGACAGTCTCGTCTGCGTTAACGCGGAAACGGGGGAACGGGTTTGGCACTTTCAAATTCTGCACCACGGACTCTGGGATTATGATCCCCCAGCCGCGCCAAACTTAATTGATATTATCGTCAATGGAAAGGAAATCAAGGCGGTTGCCCAAGTGACCAAACAGGCGTTCTGTTTTGTATTCGATCGTGTGACTGGAGAACCGGTTTGGCCCATTGAAGAACGCTCCGTACCCCAGTCAACCGTGCCGGGAGAATCCTCATCGCCTACACAACCCTTTCCAACTAAACCCGCGCCTTTCGATCGCCAAGGTTTGACCCATGATGATTTAATTGATTTCACGCCGACGTTGCGTAAACAAGCACTCAGCATTGTCGAAGATTACGACTACGGCACACTCTATACACCCCCGACTGAAAAGGGAACAATCGCCATGCCCGGTATCATTGGCGGTGCTAGTTGGGCGGGCGCAGCCGTTGACCCAAACAAAGGGATTATCTATATCCCATCTATCACCTTCCCCACCAACACCACGATAAAAAAAGCGAAAGATCCGAAGGCAGACTACACTTACACCGGTGCGCTCGCATTTGGACCGAAGGGTCCACGAGGCCTCCCTTTAATGAAACCGCCTTATGGACGCATTACTGCCATCGATCTGAATACGGGTGAACACAAGTGGATGCAACCGGTCGGAGATGGACCGAGAGATCATCCTACCCTACGACATCTTGACCTTCCACCTTTGGGCTGGGCACAACGCAATTTCCCACTACTGACTCAGTCATTGCTTTTCGCAGCGAGTCAGGCATCGTGGGACGGGACCGGTAACTCACCCCGCGGCAACGCAATTGAAGTAAGCTTTGAGACCCAAAACCCGTTTTTATGGGCGTTTGACCCCGATACTGGACAGCTGGTATCGAGAACAGAACTCCCAAGTAATGCACAGGGCGCACCGATAAGTTACAAGGCTGATGGTAAGCAGTTTATTGTGATCCCGATAGGTGGAGCGAACCAACCTGCCGAACTCATCGCATTGACTTTACCGTGATGTGCGTGAAACGTAATGCGTGATGCGTGAAATCAAATATGAATCTCGACCTACAGTAACCTAAGTTGCTAGTTGTCGGACCCGCTCGGCTTGGATAGACATATCCAAGCTGTACCCGCAAAGGGAAGGATGGGGACTCTCCAATCTTCCCATCTTCCAATCTTCCGAACTTCTTACGGTTTCTGTTGCACAATTTCTTAAACAAGACTTACGCACTTCAAATTATAGTGTCCGATTCATCAAGTGTATCGGGGCAGGGATGCCCCTCTCACACTCATTGTAGGAGGGATTTCCAAATCCCGACTGCGTAAGTCCTATTATAGTGAATTCAAAAAATAAATAGACACTTTCGCCCCCCATGTTTGGTAGGCGCTGTTTCCAACTACGCCGATTTTGAGTGTCTCATTAATTCTAAGGTCCACTATAACATGAGCGTAAAACTTTTGACAGAGGAGATGAATTTATGGGAAATCTAACAGATCAGGTCGCAATTGTCACAGGCGGTGCTCAAGGCATCGGCGGTGCAACTTCGAGACGGCTCGCTGAATCAGGAGCGAGAATCCTCATCGCCGATATGGACGTTGAGACAGCTCAATCTAACGCCGAGCGGATACGGAATGCAGGCGGCATAGCGGAAGTCCTTGAGACTGATGTCTCTCGTCGTGACGACATTGAGGCGATGGTCAGTAAAGCAGTTGAACTATGGGGTCGCCTCGACATCCTCGTCAACAACGCTTTCAGCACCAAAGAGCCGGACGGCAGCGCGGTAGACCTGTCGGAAGAGGCTTGGGACTACGCAATGAACGTCTTGGTCAAGTCCATGTTTCTAGGTGCAAAGTACGCCGTACCAGAGATCGCAAAATCGGGCAAAGGTAGTATCATCAATATCTCGTCCGTCCACGGTCTCCTGATGGCTCCGAAGAAACTGGTATATGAAGCAGGCAAGTCTTCTGTCATCGGCGTCACCCGCCAGATGGCGATTGACTTTGGACCGATGGGCATTCGGGTCAACGCAATCTGCCCCGGTCATATCGTAACCGAACGTATTGAAGAACATTGGAAACAGAATCCCTCGCTTCTACGTTTCTTTGAGGCGCAATATCCGGTTCGTCGTGTCGGACGCCCGATTGACATCGCCAACGCTATCAACTTCCTCTGTTCGGACGAAGCATCTTTCATTACAGGACACGCACTACCAGTGGACGGTGGGCTCACCATCCAACTTCAAGAAGATTTCGGCGTGAATCAGGCACGATTTTTTAAAGACCATCCGGATACCGATGTATCCTCTTATTGACACCATCTCCCTGTGCATGATTTCTGTCCTTGTATTGATTGAAATTTCGTTGTATAATACGCACGATTCTGCGAATAAGCATTCCATCATTTTTGCGTGAGGAGGCTGCTCTATCCGTATTGAACCTGTCACCGATTTTGATCTGAAACATACGTTGGAGTGTGGACAATCATTCCGCTGGCAGCCGATTAACGACTGGTATTACGGCGTTGTCGAAGGCAGGCAGCTGAAGATGCGTCAGGAAAATCAGACACTGATTGTGGAAAGTTCGGCTGATGAAGCAGAAGATCAACTAGAAGCCTTCCTCCGCCACTACTTGGACCTGAACCGCGATTTGGCAGCAATCTTAGACGCTGTAGACATTGATCCATTCATCCACCGCTCGATTGAAACGTTCCGGGGGATGCGAATTTTGAATCAAGAGGTGTGGGAATGTCTCGCATCGTTCATCTTGTCTCAGAATAACAACGTGCCCCGGATTAAGGGAATTATCCGCACAATCTCCACACGATTCGGCGAAAAAATTGCGCTTGATGACTTGGTCGATTACTCTTTCCCCACTCCACAATCCCTCGCCGACGCCGGCGTTGAGACGTTGTACGATTGTGGACTGGGATATCGCGCCCCTTATCTGTGGACAGTCTCATCGACAATCGCAGCGGGCAAATTCGATCCTGAAGGTCTGAAAAGTAGACCCTACGCCGAAGCGAAACAAGAATTGATGGGATTCAAAGGAATCGGTGAGAAGGTTGCCGACTGCATCTGCCTATTTTCTTTAGGGCATGTTCAAGCACTCCCCATTGATGTGTGGGTGAAACGGATTATAGAGCAGCTCTACCTTAAACGCGAGGCCTCGATTCGTGAGATCCGTCGGTTTGCTGAAGACTATTTTGGTGAGCATCTCGGTTACGCCCAGCAGTACCTTTTCCACTATGCCCGGACGGTTGGACTTGAAAATCTGCTAGAGAGCGAAGGATAGCAAGAAATTTTGATTCACTTGGTAGGATGCTATAGACAGTCCTTCCCAAAACCGTTAATCGAACAAGAAACAGGAGGTTTACATGCTTGAAGATTTGCGCGAAAATGTGCTTACATTGTTGGAAGAACGCGTTGAACGTGCCATTGAGACTATCAACCGTCTCAGGGAAGAGAAATTAACCTTTGAAGCTGAAAATAATCAACTCCGTAATGAGTTGGACCAGCGGGATGTACAGATTCAAAATCTTGAACAACGGAACGCTGAACTAAACCACCTTGAAGCGGAAATCACAGTGCTCCGGAATGAGCGTGAACAGGAACGTCTCGAGGTAGATAAAGAGAAAGCGGAAGTCCGCGAACGCCTTGAAGGGCTCATGACAATGCTCAACAATGTTGAAAGTAGGTCAGAAGGGCAGGAAGAAGCGCAGCCTAACCCCCTCGACTATACGCCTGAAACAGTTGATGATGAAACAGAACAACAGGACGAGGAAACGGAACAACCAAGCACTTCCGATCAGCCGCTGTTTATACCTATGACACTGCTAGAACCGCAGGAAGCAGAACAGTCAAGCGATCCCGATGACACATCTGATGAAACAGACGATGAAAGGACTAAAGGGGCGGATGAGAACACAGATGATGAGACGGAATTAGCTTAACGTTCACCTGCCAACGAACAGTCTAAAAGACGCAATTGACAACGTGCCGCAATCAATCCGTTAGGAATACTAGGCATGATCTCTTCGACGCTTTTGCGCGGTAGTCGAGTCCGGCTCACAACGTTAACGCAAAGCGACCTCCCAACCATCAGCCAATGGCATCAGAACCCCGATTTTTTACGACTATTTGACGCACTCCCCGCTTATCCTAAAACTGAGGCGACGTTGACTCAATGGCTAGACGATACGCATAGTTCGACTGATACTTTTCTTTTTGCGATCCGCTCCCTCGACAAAGATGAACTGATTGGTTATGTTGAACTCGACGGAATCCTGTGGGCGCATCGGGTGAGCAGCGTAAGCATCGCTATCGGAGAGACAAAACATTGGGGGCAAGGCTACGGGTACGAAGTCATGCAACTTGCCCTCCAATTTGCTTTTGATGAGCTCAATTTGCATCGCGTACAACTCACGGTATTTAGCTACAATGAACGTGCCATCGCGCTGTATGAAAAGTTGGGCTTCCAGCGCGAAGGTGTACATCGGGAACACTTGCAGCGGGATGGGAGACGTTATGATATGTATTTGTACGGCCTCCTCCGCTCGGAATGGGAGGACAGAAATTCCACTCCTTTAGAATGAATTGCCGTAATAACTACACAGAAAACACCAATCAAAATAAACGCAGATTGAAAGAGAGATGAATATTATGTCATTACAAACTGTTGGACTTCTGAGTCCCGGCGATATGGGACATGTTGTCGGTAACGTCCTTGTTACACACGGCTTGCGCGTGATTACCTGCCTTCAGGGGAGAAGTGAACGGACCCGAGCCCTCGCAGAAAAAGGGAAGATTGAAGATGTGCCGACGTATGAAGCCCTTGTGGACGAATCAGAGATAATCCTGTCGATCATGGTGCCGGCGGAAGCCAAGGGAGCCTCTCAAGCGGTTGCGGATGTGCTCGCCGAAACAGATACAGATCTCACCTACGTCGATTGTAACGCAATCGCCCCACAAACCACACGCCAACTCGATGAAATCATCACCAAAACCGGCGGTCGTTTTGTCGATGCGTCGATTATCGGTCCTCCGCCTAGAAAGCCGGGGGCAACCCGCTTCTACGCTTCAGGTATCCATGTCGGTGACTTTGAAGCGTTGACGCAATTCGGGCTTGATGTCCGTCCGCTTGGCGATCAGATTGGGTTGGCTTCGGCGATCAAGATGTGCTACGCCTCGTTGACCAAAGGACTGACCGCACTATGCACGGAGCTATTGACCGCCGCAGAACTACTGGGAGTGTCCGATGCCCTTAAAGCGGAATTTCAGATGAGTCAGTCAGCGTTGTATCAGCGGATGGAAGGCGGATTGCCGGGGATGCCGCCGAAGGCTAGACGTTGGATCGGTGAGATGGAGGAGATCTCGGCGACGTTCGGTCATGTCGGCTTGACGCCAAAAATTCTAGCGGGTGTCGCGGATATGTACCGATTGGTCGGGAAAACACACCTTGCGGATCTCCCGCCTGAAGATTCGGACGCGTTCCCAGACCTCGCGGAAATGATTTCGATCTTGGCGGAGACCGCGAAAAATGCTGACTAGCTCCATTCAAGCCGGGGCTAAAAATATAAAAAACCTATGGCACAAGATTGGAAAGCAATTATCCCTCGCGTAGAGCAACTGCTCGACAGAGTAGAGAGGCTGCTGACAGCCAGTACCGCTGCTATCGAAAATCCTTCCGAACCACTCGACGGACACATCGCCTTTCGGTGGCGGAGTCAACGTTTAATCCCCGTCAAACACCCCGATCTCATCGACCTTGCGGATCTGATTGGGGTGGATCGGCAGATTGAGGAGTTGGATCGGAATACACGCCAGTTCTTGCAAGACTTACCGGCGAACCATGCGCTGCTGTGGGGCGACCGGGGAACAGGCAAATCGTCGCTCATCAAGGGCATACTCCATCGGTATGCTCCGGAAGGGTTGCGGTTGGTCGAGGTGACCAAGGAAGGGCTTCTCCACCTGCAGGAGATCGCCGATCTCCTGTGGGAACGCCCGGAACGGTATCTCCTCTTTTGCGATGATCTCTCCTTCAGCGAAGGGGAAGCAGAATACAGAGAACTGAAAGCGATGTTAGAAGGCGGGATTGCAGCGCGTCCTGAAAACGTCCTGATCTACGCGACATCCAACCGTCGTCACCTAATGCCGCGTCAAGTCAGCGAAAACCAATATCCCCACACCGACGAGGACGAGTTGTATCCGCGGGAAACCACCGAAGAGAAGGTTTCACTCAGCGACCGGTTTGGACTGCGACTCGCCTTCTATCGGTTCTCTCAACACACCTACCTACAGATTGTCTCCCACTACGCCCAAAAGCGTGGGTTGTCTCTCTCGACGCAGGAGCTCCATCGGAAAGCGTTGGAGTGGGAAGCGTCGTCGAGTGGTCGATCAGGACGGGTCGCGCGTCAATTTGTTGATGACCTTGCAGGGCAGTCAGGGTTGGAAAACCCAATGTGATGTAGGGATTCTGAACTTCTGTTTTGCAACTCCTATCCTACGAACTAGCATTCCCCGACACTGTCTCAATCAGATGTGCATCCGGCAATCCAGCTCGAACCTCCGGGTCATTGCTCGTCACAATGACCTGATGTTCTTCGGCAAGCCGTTGAATGAAGTCAATCATCGCGCCTCTCCGATCCGGATCGAGGTGGAGGGTTGGATCATCGAAGACAAAAAAACCGAGTGCCCCTAACGCTTCCGAGAGCGCAGCTTTGAAGCAGAGGTAGAGCATCATCTTCTCGCTACCACTGAGGAGCAATAAGTTGCGCTCGGAGCCTTCGACATTGAGGGAGGGGAGTAGGTGCTGGCTTTTGAGATCGATCTGAGAGAACCGAGTGAGATCCATCCGCTCTAGCCAACGCCGGATTTCCTTTTCGGCGGGTTGGAGGATTGTTTGTTGGAGGGAGGCAATCGTTTTTTCAACACCATCGCAGGCAAGTTCAAAGCTGAGTCGTGTCCGTAGAATCTGATTCGCTTGGTGCTGCGTCCGCTGCAGCTCTTCGAGCTTATGGGCGATAACCGCTTCTTCTCTATTGAGTCCGTCAAGTCGGCGACGTAAGCTGTCAATGCGGTATTTAAGTTGGCGGCGTTGTTCGGCAAGCTGTGCGGGATCGGCAGCGTCGGATATAGCACCCGTTTGCAGAGGTGTTGTCGGCTGCAATGCGCCCAATCGACTGGCAACCCTATCAAATTCACGCTGAAGATTCGCAAGCTGTTTTTCGATCCGTTCAAGCTGTTCAATCTTGCCTTGCATCAGTTGATGCCGCTGCCTTAGTCCGCGTAGGGCATTGATGTTCGCGGTATGTTCGTCAAGAGTTTTTTGCTGCGCTTCAAGTTCCTCTTGGCTTGCAGCTCGCGCCGATTCTTTCTCCGCAAGGATCCCCGCAATGATCTTTTGTTGTACCGGTTGATGGCAGGTTGGGCAGTGCCCGTGATCGCTGTCGATTAACTGGCGCAAGGTTTCGCATTCCACCGAAAGCGTTTGGATCTGGCTGTTCAGGCTGCCAATCCCTTGGATGAGTTCGTCTCGCTGTTTTTCTAACCCACTTGCGCTGGCGGTCGCTGTCTCAATTTCTTTTATGGAGGTTCGTAGGTGATCAACATCGGTGAAGCCGCTGAGAACCGATGCCCGTTCTTGAATCAGCCCGTCAATCTCCTTTTGAAACCGTTCGTGCGCCTGTGTCAATTCAGCAGCAAGGACTGTATCGCCCCCTTCACCTGCTTTTCCCGACAGCAACTCATATTCACCTTCCAAGTTCTTCAGCTCTGCCTCAACCCGTTCAATCTCTTCACGATGGTTCTTGACCGTCGTCACCCGCATGCTGCGCTGATGATCCTGTATCCGCTTCTCTTCTCGCTTGGCAACCCGCCGTCCTTCGATGAAACGTTGACGCACCTCCATCAACCGATCGATTCCGAGCAACGCGTTAAGCACATCGCGCCGATCCGCAGGCTGGCGTGCAAGGAACTCAAAAATTTCGCCTTCTCGTAGGAATGTCGCCGCCGCAAGGTGGTGGTAGCTGAAGTGGAATTGCTTTCTCAGATCCTCGTCCGCTGAACGTTTGCCTGTGAAGAGGATACGCCATTTTTCCGCATTTTCTTCTTTCTGGCGGAGTTGGACTTCCCCCTGCGTCGATCGGAACAGTTGATAACTCTGCTCCCCATTGCGGAAATTGATCCCGGCAGTGCCGCTGGACGCGCCTGATTGTGCCATTGCAGGCAAACCCACCCTAGGCACAATCGGTTTGCCTGTCAGGGCGAAAAAAATGGCGTTAACAAGTGTGCTCTTGCCACTGAAATTGGGACCGAAGATGAGATTCACCCCGTCGCTCAGATCGAAATCTCTGCGGTCAAAACAGCCGAAAGATTTGAGGATGATACGTTCAAGTCGCATACGCTAATCCCCCGAACTGTCATCGATCATATCGTAAAGCATCTGAACGGTCACTTTATCGGGGCCGTGTTCAAGCGCGAAGCGGAATGCCCGGACAACAGCGGAAACTTCAGCTGCCCCGAGAGCTGAGTGATATTTGCTCTCAGATTCGATCAGTTTTTCGACTTCTCGCTCATAGATTTCACCCAACTCGTTCTCAAGTGTGGAGGGCATCTGTTCGGCTTAACTCCTTGAGGTTTCCCGTTAGCACTTCCTTCATGAACCAATGGACTAATGAACCAACGAACGTATACCATTTGCTCATCACGTTTCACGCATTACGTTTTACGTTAGGATTGGAATAGGCGTGTAACTATCACACATTAATCTGATCCAGGATCTCTGCGATCTGAATAGCGTTTAATGCGGCACCCTTGCGGAGGTTGTCTGCAACGACCCACAGGTTCAACCCGTTTTCAATCGAGTCGTCCTCACGGATACGCCCAACGTATACATCATCCTGTCCTGCAGCGTTGATAGCCAGCGGATAATCCCGACTTTTTGGATCATCAATCACAGTAACACCGCGGGCTTGAGAAAGAATCCGACGCGCTTCATCAGCGGTGAGTTTGCTATCTGTTTGAATGTTAATTGATTCAGAATGAGCGAAGAACACCGGCACTCGAACGGTTGTCGCTGAAACGCCAATGGTGTCGTCTTCAAGGATTTTTTGTGTTTCCTTGACCATCTTCATCTCTTCTTCGCTGTAGCCGTTATCGGCGAAGGGCCAATCGAAGGCGACGTTAAACGCCATCTGATGCGGAAACTGATCGCACGTGATCGGACGGCCTTCCAACGCAGCCGTTGTCTGATCAATCAGTTCAAGGACAGCCGATCCGCTTTTTCCCGAAACGCTCTGATAGGTCGAAACGACGATGCGTTTAAGCCCGGCTTCGTCGTAGAGTGGCTTGAGTGCCACAAGCATCTGAATGGTCGAACAATTGGGGTTGGAGATCACGCCCTGATGCCGCATGGCTGCGTGCATGTTGACTTCGGGAATCACTAACGGCGTATCTGCGTCCATCCGAAACGCACTGGTGTTGTCAATGACGAGACACCCCTTTTCCACCGCAGTCGGTATAAACTCACGACTCACGGACCCACCCGCTGATGAAAACACCAGATCGACATCATCGAATGAATCGTGCGTCAGTTCTTCGACGACGATGGGCTGATCTTTGAATGTTAAAATCTCACCGGCAGAACGATGGGAAGCAAGCAACTTCAGCGAAGCGACGGAGAATGCGCGTTCTTCCAGAATCTGCCGCATAGTCGTGCCAACCGCTCCTGTTGCCCCAACGATGGCGACACGGTAACTCCTATCCATCTTATAATCCTCTTGAAAAATTAGATTGTGCAAGTCCTATTGTAGCTGAATTTGCAGGGAGTATTTTACCACACATGTAGATAGATACGCAAGCGATTCGCAAATGGAATCAACATCGTCGTAATGGAATTGGCTTTGTAACAGAGCAGAAAATCTTTACCCCCATTTAGGGAGTATTTATTTTCAAATTGTGGATCGACGATTCTGGTGGGATGTAGTAAACTACAGATAGATGTATCGGTTGTCTCGAAAATTGGCGTAACTGGGAAGGAGACCTTTGCGGGCTATGGAGAATATCGAAAGCAAACTAGATAGATTGGAACGGGACGGTTTCACACTGATAGAGGGCGCACTATCCCCAGAGGAGACAGAACATATTCGGCAGCGTATCAACCATGCCCGCGAAATGGGCTGGGAGGAAGGGCTGAACGCAGTAGGCAACATGTGGTTTGACACCTTGCTAGACCGGGAACCAGAGACGTATGCCCCATTGGTAGGACATCCGAGTGTCCGCCCTTATCTCGAAGGCATGATGGGGAAGCAGTGTCAACTACGGAGTCTGCGGGCACACATCAACCCGGGACCGTACCTTCAAGAGTGGCACCTCGATTTCTACGGCTACTGGCAGGAGAAACGAGAGGCGGACAAATATCGCTTTGCGGTATCTCCCATTAGCCTCAACGCAACCTACTATTTTCAGGACAACGCACCCGGTTCAGGACACCTGAAATATGTCAAGGGCGGGCATCTTGTCGAACCACCTCATCTATATCCCTTGGATCGTCCCAAGTTTGAGGCGTGGTGCGAGGCACAAGAACACGTTATCCTCTATCCAAAAGCTGGCGACTGCGTGGTGTTCATCAACCACATTCCCCACCAAGGCGCGAAAGAACGGGACGATATGGAGCGGAGCAATGTGGTCTGCCACTATCAGGTAACGCCAATGTATGACGGGATATGGCATGTCTCACGACCACGCGGATATGCGGGAACATTCCCATTCGCAAATTAAGTCCACGATTCTCTTTTCAGTTACCACACTTCGCGCGTAAGAACTTAAACAGTGGAAGGCAAAAAGATAAGGAGTCTGAATAACCTCCGTCAGCCGTCCTTTCCCACCATCTTTCTGATCCGATTCTGATATTAATATGCTCACCAAGGAAATGGTTGTCAATCTCCCTTCCCTGCCGGGCGTCTACTTTTTTCTCAGCAGGTCTGGAGAGATTCTCTACATCGGCAAGGCAAAATCCCTCAAAAAACGGGTTCGGTCATACCTGTATAATTCCAAGCAAAATCGTTGGGGCAAAATCAAACGGTTGGTGCAACACGCCACACGAGTTGAGTACCAAGTCTGTGCTTCGGAGTTAGAGGCGCTGTTGCTAGAATCCCGCCTTATTAAACACCATCAACCGCCGTACAATACCAGCCTTAAATCCGTCCGCAGATCTCCGTTCATTAAGATCTCTACCAACGAGGATTTCCCGAAGGTAACAATCGTCTTCAAGGAAGAAGCTGACAAGGCACGATATTTTGGACCGTATTCAAGTCTGAGATGGACAAGGGAGGTTATTGAGGTCTTGCATCGGATTTTTCCGATTAGGACCTGCGACGGAACAATCACCCCACTGCCGGATTTTAAGCCCTGCTTCAGCTACCACTTAAAACGCTGTCAAGCCCCTTGTGCGGCAAAAGTCAACCGCAAAGCCTATCGTGCGATGATTAACGATGTGATTCGCATATTAGACGGGAAATATAAGGCTGTCATTAAGAAACTGACCATGGAGCGAAATCGGGAGGCGATTGCCCTGCGCTTTGAACGCGCGGCAGCTTTACAGAAGCGCATTGAGCAAATCGAGCGGGTGTTTGTTTACCTTGATGTGCATCGGCGGTAAGGGGTAAGTTGCGGTTATTTTCAAAAATACGAGGGTTACATGGAAGGGATTTTGGGTGGGAAGATAGTAGCGACTGGAATTGGGTCGGTCAAAGATTCTCCGAGACTGACCAATGTGGCGGAGCAAACCTTGCGATGATTGAAAACCTTAACAAGGTTTGCTTACCTATGATGTCAAATCTTGTCAATTCAGAAATCGTCTTATAATTCCCCGGTCCGGAGTTTCTGAATATAGTTTTCGTTGATATTGTTCGATGGATGACGGAGTGTGCGGTGAGGTTCTGGGAAGTCCTTGAGCAGTTTCTGATACTCCCCTATTGCCTCGTCTATCCTCTCTGCTTTCTCATAGATGAAGCCGATCCAATATTGAGCCTGCCTTCGTGTATCGTAATCATAGGTTGGATTATCAGAGACTTTGCGATAAGCATTAATTGCGCCGTCAGTATCCTCTTTCGCGTAGTAAATCTGTCCAACATAGAACTGCATATTGGAAGTATTCTCATTGTGAGGATATTTCTCTATTGCCCCTTCCAGTTGGATAATCGCTTCGTCATACTTTTTCAGCTTCTCATACGCCCAACCGATATTAAAGTGTGCGTCTTGCGCCATTTTGGCTTCCGGGTATGTGTCAATCACCCTTTGATAACTCTCAATCGCTTCATCATATTTTGCTTGAGCAAAATAAGTTTGACCGATACCAAACTGCGCGAGTGGGGCAAGTTCCTCATGTCCCGAATCGACGACGTTCTGAAATTCGATCCGTGCCTCGTCGTAGGCTTGCCTCTCGGTAAAAATCATCCCTGTGTAATATACAATACTATGGGAGAGTTCACTGCCTATAAAGTCTTCGCGCAACGCATCGAACGCCTCAAGCGCAGCTGTCCAACTCCCTTTCCCATAGAGGCACATCGCCCTGTTGAATCTGGACTCGTCTGCGAGCGCACTGCCCGGATAGTCTTGGATGAGCTGGTCAAACATCGCCGATGCTCGATCGTAGTAGGCATCTGCGCTTTCGACGCTCTCCGTCTGTTTTATATTTTCCGCCAACCGATAGTAAGCAATGGCGATGGTGTATAGCGAATCATCCGTCCATTCGCTGTCAGGATAGGTGTTAATAAGCCGTCGAAACAGGGCAAAGGCTTCCTCATCTGTCCGTCCAAGCCGTGATGCCAACTGATAGAGAGCATCATCTGCCCAACGATTATCCGGGTATTTCTCGAATACATGCCGGTATAAGGCTCTGACCTCGCTCACACGTTTCTGATCCTCATCTTCAAGAGTTACAGGAGGAGTATCCGCCTTTTGGGCTTTTTCCCACGCAGCATCCGCGTTTGTATAGTAGGCCTCTATACCCACTGAATTTGATGCGCGACCAATAAAAAAGCCGATTACTAGGGCGGCGACAACAATGATTTCTACAATAATGAACCTTTTCATTTTTGGACTCCTGTTGGTATATTTTAGTCTTGTTGATATATTTTTTTCTACAAAAGCACGAGCGCATTTTATCATCTTTGCTTGAAGGTGTCAAGCACCGATTGATATTGAGCACTCAAATCCGTGGGATTGTGCGCTCTTGCTCAATTGGACGTAACAACTGCCCTAAGTCATTAATCGATTTGCCTACATCGTCACGGATCGAAAAATTAAATTGATGTGCCGCCTACGATTGTGATAGGATGCTTAAAGATTTACACACACAAAAAAGAGATATGTTCCAATCCTATGGCAGCCCTTGTCATGCTTTATACAAGCGGTCTGGACAAGTTTGCACTTGATTTTTTAGAGTCAATGATGCTAAAGTTGTGCCTGATGGTAATGGGGAAATCCATCGAGAATCCCAAGCCTTCAGGATTGGGAGGATATCAAAACTTCGGAGGACAAAATATGCAATCACCACATGGGATAAATTTTTCAGGATTTCGACCCTCTGCGATGGGTAGAAACGGCATGGTGACATCGGGACACATGCTCGCATCACAGGCGGGGGTTCAAGCGATCTTAGCGGGCGGAAATGCTGTTGATGCCGCAGTTGCAACAGCAGCGGCGTTGGGCGTGGTTGAGCCGGCGGGATCCGGCGTCGGCGGAGATGGGTTTATTCTGATTTACTGGGCGGAAACCGGCACGGTAACGGGTGTGAATGCTACGGGTCCAGCACCTTACGCAGCGACCCGCGAACTGTACCTGAAGGATGGTGGGATTCCGATGAAAGGTATTCGCAGCGTCTCGGTGCCGGGGATTGCCGATGGCTGGCTTAAAGCACACGAGCGTTACGGCGCACTTAAACTGGAACAAGCGTTTGAACCAGCGATTTCGCTCTGTGAGAACGGTTTCCCCATCAGTCACAACCTTGCTGGTGGTCTCAGAGGCGAGAATCCGCGTTTTGCCCAAGACCCATACACGCGCCCAATATTTACCAATAACGGTGACCCGCCGAAATCGGGGGAAATTATCTACAATAAGAATCTTGGGAAAACTTTGCGGAAAATCGCCGCAGAAGGACGCGGCACCCTTTATGAGGGTGAAATTGCTAGAGCAATCGTCGAATTCAGTGAAAAGTATGATGGGTTGTTGACTGAGAAAGATCTCGCAGATTACCACGCCCGCTGGAGTGAACCTATCCACACAAACTATCGGGGATATGAGGTCTATGAGATGCCGCCCAATTCGAGTGGCCATATCTTATTGCAGGAGTTGAACATCGTCGAGCAATTCGATCTGCAATCAATGGGCTGCAACACGGCTGAAAGCGTGCACCTGATGGTCGAAGCGAAAAAACTCTCGTTCGCAGATCGGGAGAAATATATGGCAGACCCCGATTGGGTCGATGTCCCTATCAAAGGTATGTTGTCCAAAGATTATGCTAAAATGCAGGCTAAACGCATCGATCCAAATCGAGCGGCAACGGATGTGCCATCTGGAGGTCCCGAACAGTTTGAGGACACCACCTGCTTCTGCACAGCGGACGGTGCAGGCAATGCTGTCTGTGTGCTGCAGAGCATACAATCGGGATTCGGCTCAAGTCTTGTCGCTGGCGACACCGGCATTTTGCTCAATAACCGGATGACGTATTGGCATCTTGAGGCAGACCATCCCAACTGTCTCATGCCCGGCAAGCGTGTGCGCCACACCATGAACCCTGTGATTGTAACAAAGGATGGCAAACCCTTCCTCATCTGTGGAACACCGGGAGCGGATACACAGGTGCAAACCAACCTTCAGTTGATCACACACGTCGTCGATTTCGGAATGACGCCCCAAGAAGCCGTCGAAGCACCGCGCTGGCGCAATCTCCAAAATCCGATGGAATCGACCATACCGCACACCTGTGAGGACGCACTTCAGCTAGAAGGACGGTTCCCTGAAGATGTCCGCAGCGGACTCGCCCAACGGGGGCATGACCTCCGGATTTTGGGAGATTGGGATGGACCCGGCAGCGCACAGGCAATTCAGATCGACTCGGATTCAAATGCACTCATCGGCGGGTCAGATCCACGACGCGATGGTTATGCGGTGGGTTGGTAAGGTGCGCAACGTATCAGACACCAAAGGTGTTTAGAGATAGGTAGACTAAAAAACCGGAGCCCGAACCATGAAGATTTTTGTGCCAGGCCGCATCTGCCTCTTTGGTGAACACACCGATTGGGCGGGCGGCCACCGCCGCACCAATGCCGACTTAGAGAAGGGTTACGCAATCATCGCTAGCACCAATCAGGGGCTGTATGCCGAAGTCAATTCCCACCCAACCAAACTGATTCTACGGGCAACCCTCAGCGATGGCACACGTATGGACCCGTTTGAAGTGCCCATGGAGAGCGAGGCACTTCTCGCCGAAGCACAAAAGGGCAGCTTTTTCAGTTATGCTGCTGGCGTCGCCTACCAGATTCTAACGCACTATCAGGTACATGGACTTGAGATCGACAATTATCTCACCGATCTTCCTGCAAAGAAGGGGCTTTCATCCAGTGCCGCAACCTGTGTCCTTGTCGCCCGTGCCTTCAATCGGATTTATGACTTGGAAATGACCGTCCGCGACGAAATGGAATACGCTTATATCGGTGAGATTACCACGCCTTCTCGCTGTGGTCGGATGGATCAGGGCTGCGCTTACGGCAATCGCCCCATTATGATGACGTTTGATGGCGATAGAATTGATGTTGAAGAAATTAACGTGTCGAAAGATTTATACTTCATCATCGTCGATCTGGGAGCGGGCAAGGATACGCGGCTGATACTCAACCGTCTCAATCACTGTTATCCCTTTGCCGAAGACGAGATGCAACGGAACGTCCAAAAATACCTCGGTCCAATCAGCACAGGGATAACACACGAAGCGTACAACGCACTATATCAAGGCAATGCAGTGGAGATCGGAAGACTGATGAAAAAGGCACAGGCGGAATTTGATAGGTATGTTCAACCCGCCTGCCCATCGGAACTCACAGCGCCTGTGCTGCATAAAGTTCTCAATTACGGTCCTATTCAGCCACACATACTAGGTGGGAAAGGTGTCGGTTCGCAAGGAGATGGCACCGCACAATTTATCGTTAAGGATCAGGAGAGCCAACAGAAGGCTATCGAAGTCATCGAACGAGACTTGAAGATGTCCTGTCTGAAACTGGTTATTCAGGCAGGGCGGCGTGTGCGAAAAGCGGTGATTCCTGCGGCGGGTTTTGGCACCCGTCTATTTCCAGCATCAAAGGCGATAAAAAAGGAGCTTTTCCCTATCATCGATCAATCCGGCAAACCGAAGCCGGTCATCATGGCAATTGTCGAAGAAGCGATCAACGCCGGTATCGAAGAGGTCTGCCTTGTTGTACAAGGTAGAGACCGAGAACTTTTTGAACGGTTCTTCAAGACTCCGCCGCTGATTGAAAATTTCAACAAGCTATCGCAGGAAGATCAGGAGTATTCCCAGTACATGATGGAGTTGGGGCAGCGAGTCACGTTTGTGACCCAAGATGTTCAGGATGGATTTGGACACGCTGTCTTTTGTGCACGAGAATGGATCAATGGCGAACCGTTCTTACTGATGCTGGGGGACCATCTCTATACATCTGATAATGAGGTTTCGTGTGCACGGCAGATTCTGGATGTATATGATCGGGTGGAGCATAGTGTGGTTGGGTTGAAAGCGACACCTTCAGACCAGATCCACAACTTTGGGTGTGTGACCGGCAACTGGCAAGAATCGAATACAATTCTTTCAATAACAGAATTCTACGAAAAACCCGATGTTGAGTATGCTCGACAACATCTTCAGGTAGAAGGACTGGACCCAGATGAATTCCTGACGGTGTTCGGTATGTATGTATTGGTGCCAGAAATTTTCGACTACCTTGAAGAAAACATCACCCATAGCCTGCGCGAGCGAGGCGAGTTTCAACTGACCTCCTGTCTAGACAAATTGCGGAAAGAGGGTAATTTTTCAGGCTATGTTGTCAAAGGCAGATGTTTTGATATCGGCGTACCAGAAGCGTATCGGCAGGCAATGATCGATTATCGAAATGCGTGATTGGGGTAGTGCATCTTGCATCTTTTCCCAGAAAGGAAAAACCGATGTTGACACTTGAATTAATTGATGATGGATTGAGCTTAACTTGGAACGGACAGACGCTGCTCAACTACCATTTCCAAACGGGTGGACAGCGAACCTACTGGCAGCCGCTTCGACTGCCGGATTCGCCGCCACTGACAATGAACCAACCCGAAGATCATGTCCACCACCAAGGGATGTGGGTTGCGTGGAAAAAGGTCAATGGTGTCAATTTCTGGGAACAGCCGAAGCCGGGCGAAGATCCCACAGGGTTCGGAAGGATCGTCCATCAGCGGATCGTGGAGCAGTCCAGCGATGCAGAGAAAGCCCAATTCACAGTCGAGAATGCGTGGATTGACTGGCAGGATGTGACGCATCTCACGGAGATTCGTCGGATAACCGTGCTTCCTCCACAAGCAGATCATCTGGTGGTTGATGTGCATCTCGAATTTCAGCCACATGGACGCGAGGTGACGTTAGATCTCAACCGTGGAGAACCGGGAGGGGGCGGGTTGTTCTACAGCGGCTTGACTATTCGGTTTGACAACGCACTCACGCCGGGGCAGTTGTTGGATGCGGATGGACGTACAGAACCGATGGACATCTTTGGAAAGCAGAGCCGGTGGTGCGGTTTCGCCGGAACACACGCGGAAGATGGCGGCGTTTACGGGGGGACAATTATCGATCACCCTTCCAACCCACGCCATCCGACGACATGGTGGGTGCGGAATCGAGAAAACTATGGCATACTCCACCCGTCACCGGCTTATTATGAGCCGTTTCAGCTTGCAGAAGATGATCGACTTGAATTTCAGTATCGTGTCGTCCTCCACAAGGGTTATGTCAACCCAGATCTGATTGAACAACAGGCACAGGAATTTTGAGGTTCACCCATGTTGAGAAAGCGTGCAACTGGTTTTCGCGTATTACGTTTCACGCATCACGTTCTAGGAGGTTCGCATGAAAATTGGTGTTTTGTCAGACAGTCATGATAATGTTCCGATGGTCAAGAAAGCGGTCGAACTGTTCAACAATGAAGGCGTTGAACTGGTGATACACGCCGGCGATTTCATCGCACCATTTGTGGTGGCAGCGATGGGCGACCTGAAGTGTCGAGTCGTCGGCGTCTTCGGTAACAACGATGGAGAGCAGATCGGCCTCGCTGCACGGTTTGAGGAGGTTGGAGAGGTTCACCCCAACCTCGCAAGCGTGGAGGTCGGTGGACGTAAGATCGCTGCAATGCACTACCCGGAACTTGCCGAACCGATTGCGAAAAGCGGTAAGTACGACATTGTGATCTATGGGCATACCCATGAGATCGATGTGCGTAACGACGGGACGCTCATCGTGAACCCCGGCGAGACCGGCGGTTGGACGACCGGCAGATCCACGGTCGCTATTGTAGATTTGGATTCGTTGGAGGCTGAGATTCGAGATTTATGAGCGGCGGATTTCTCCAACAGAGGTAGATTTAATAGACCAATGAACAAACGGTTTTCACGTTTCACGCACCGTCTCTGCCAGAGGAGCGTATTAAATAGTTTGACACTCGCACTATCAGTTAATGGAGAATAAATCATGTCGCAACAGGATCCGTGGATTCCTATTGAACCGGATTGGGAGGCGATTTTGGAAAAATACCCCAATCCAATTCAAGCACTCGCAGAGATGAGAACACCGGCACCGGTCATCCGTCAGGCGTATAACCCCGCTCACTGTGAAGGACTCACCCAACGGTTTATCGAAAAAGATCTGATGTATGACCAAGACAGGCATTATAATAATCCATCGGTTGTTCCAACTGAACGGATAGACATCGGTACCAGTCTAGGCAATCGCGGCAACTCACCAGAGGACTTCTTTTCACACGCCGAAGAAACTCACGCTCTCTTTGAGACGTTGTTCGACGGATACGATAATCCGGTTTCGACCCTTTATGAAAATCTCGCCCGTTTAGCCCCCGGCAAACGTATCGTGACCGCTTATGAGCCTGACGGTCGGCGATACGGACCTGCGATTTTTCGCATTCACTATGGCGGCGCCTCCTATAGTCCACACTTCGATTCGGTCAGATGGCGGGAGAATCGCGTCAATTACGAGGTTTATCGCTTCGAGCATCAGTTGGCTGGAATACTCTGTTTCCAGAACTCTGAGATTGAGGGCGAAACAGCACAATCCATCCTCCATCGTTGCCTGTGGCAGCCAGAAATCGCTCACCACATCACAGACAATACCTTCCATCAGTATGCAGCAGAGAACAACATCGAAAACGTTCAGGTCGATCTGGAGGTCGGCGATCTCTACTTTTTTAACACCCGATGTATCCATGAAGTCCCCGGTATCAAGGGTAAATCCCCGCGCACTGTACTTGCTATCTTCATCGGGTACTCTCCAGATGACGATGAGGTGTTTGTCTGGGCGTGAATGTTTACAGGTTCATTAGTTCATTGGTTCATTTAGCCTTAGACGGGCGTGGTAGTACAGATTATCACTTTAATAAAGAAGGCGTCTGACAAACGTAGGAAGCACCGATCTGCGTTCTCTACTGTAGATAGGAAAATAAACGATTCGATTTTTTATAATAGAACACGGAGGAAAGTAATGGTCAGAATTGGAATTATCGGTATCGGTTTCATGGGAATGATCCACTACTACGGCGCGAAGAAGGTCTCCGGCGGGGAGGTGGTCGCTATCTGTACACGCGATCAGAAAAAGTTGGACGGCGATTGGACAAGCATTCAGGGAAATTTTGGTCCCCGCGGTGGAATCGAAGACCTCTCGCACCTTCGGAAATACAATCAGATCGAGGAACTCCTCGCAGATCCGGACATCGACATGGTGAACATCTGCCTCCCAACATTTATGCACAAATCGGTCAGCATCACTGCCCTCCAAGCGGGGAAGCATGTCCTCGTCGAAAAACCGATTGAGATCCGGCTCGACGGTGCAAACGAGGTGGTGCAGGTCGGTGTGGACAGCGGCAAGTATTTCATGGTGGCGCATGTCCTACCGTTCTTTGCAGAATTCGCTTACGCGAAGCAGGTGGTTGAAAGTGGAGAATACGGACAGCTACTCGGTGGGCATTTCAAGCGGGTGATCTCCCAGCCGACATGGACGCGCGACTTCGCAGATATAGAAAAGAGCGGGGGACCGGGTATCGATCTGCATATCCACGATACGCACTTTATTCAGCTGCTCTGTGGTGTCCCCGATGCGGTATTCTCGCAAGGCAAACTCGCTGCCGGCAACTTTGTCGAATACCTCACGACCCAGTATATCTACAAGGACAAAGATCTCTCGATCAGTTGCTCATCGGGGGCGGTGTCTCAGCAGGGGCGGGCATTTTCGCACGGCTTCGAGCTATATCTGGAAAAAGCCACGTTATTGTATGATTTTGCGACGCTTGGCGGTGAACCTGTCACCTCAACCCCGTTGATGCTGCTGACCGACGATGGGGAGACTCATGAAGTCGATTTGGGCGAGGTAGATCCTGTTGATGCCTTTACAGGCGAGATTCAGCACGCTGTCGATGCGATCAATAGCGGGAGCGACCCGACCACACTATCGGGAGTTGGTGCAAGGGACGCACTGCTGCTCTGCTATAAGGAAGCGGAGTCGGTCAGGACAGGCGAAATTGTGCCAATCACTTGAGCCAAGATTAGCAAATCGCCTCACCTGTATCCCCATCAAAGATGTGAATCCGCTCAGGCACACAGGTCATCCACAACGCACCCCCAACACGAACATCAAATGTCATCCCCACTCTGGATTTCAAGATAATATCGTCACCCGTCCCATCTTTGCCGAGAGTCACATCCACAATCGTTTCCGCACCGAGAGGTTCGAAGCTATAAACTTCTACAGGGATATTTTCTGGAGAGCTATCTCCACTGATGAGCAGATCCTCCGGATGCACACCGAGGACCAGATCCCGATCTCTCCCGGACGCACTTAAGGTGTGGGTAATCCTTTCGTCCTTGACCGCTATCCGATGCCTTCCAACCAATTCCAGATAGATCCTCTCTCCCGAAGTAACTAATTGGCAGGGGATCAGGTTCATACTCGGATTGCCGATGAAGCCAGCGACGAACAGATTCGCTGGATGGTCGTAAATCTCCGTCGGTGTGCCGACCTGTTGAACCCGCCCCTTCTCCAGCACAGCAACACGGTCTGCCATCGACATCGCTTCGATCTGATCGTGGGTGACGTATAATGTTGTGATCTCCAGTTGACGCTGCCGCCACTTAATCTCTGCGCGCATCTCCGTGCGGAGTTTGGCATCCAGATTGGAGATCGGTTCGTCCATCAGGAAGAGTTGGGGTCGCCGCACCATCGCCCTGCCAAGACCAACCCGTTGTGTTTCGCCACCACTGAGTTGATTCGGTTTGCGTTGCAGGAGGTGCTCGATGTGCAGCATTGACGCAATATCTGTGACGCGGTCAGAGATCTCGTCCTCCGATAGACCACGCGGATGTAGCGGAAATGCCATATTTTCGTAGACGGTTAGGTGAGGGTACAGGATATGTGCCTGGAACACAAAGGCGACATCCCGTTCGGCGGGTGTGAGGTGGTTAATCTGTTGATTATCTAGGTAGATTGCGCCGTTTTCAGGTAGGTCCAATCCGGCGATACAGCGCAAGGTAGTTGTTTTGCCTGCTCCAGTCTGACCGAGCAGGACGAAGAATTCTTGATCTCGGATATCAAGGTTGACCCCATCAAGCGCAACGATATCATCGAAACGCTTGGTGAGATTTTCAAGTTTAACGGTCGGCATAGATTTGGCATACTTTCACACACTAAAGCGAGGGGTTTCACAGTTCAAACCCCTCGTTCTAGCATATGAAACTCTTCTATCAACGAAGACAGCCAAAATACCCAGTCATTGTCTATTAACTCTTAGCTCATTGCGCCAAGCATATTGTTAGGCATTGATTGGTATTTGACTTCTCAACCCTTCAGATTCAGGGCTCATCGACATGTCTATCATGGCGGTAGCCATTATGGCGTCATCATGCCATCGTCGTCGTCGTCATCGTCGTCATTAGCCATGCCCATGCCCATGTCGTCGTCGTCATCGTCATTAGCCATGCCCATGCCCATGTCGTCGTCGTCATCGTCATTAGCCATGCCCATGCCCATGTCGTCGTCGTCATCGTCATTAGCCATGCCCATGCCCGGCGTCATCATATCCTGTATGGAGTCGCAGGAGACGAAGACAACACAACCGATTAAACCGATGCAAAGGACGACCAGGCCCATCTGAAATTTTAACATTGTTAAAACTCCTTATTTTAAAATGTGTTTCGTAGCAAACGTGGGAAATCTGTAAGCTACGCCAATAAATAGGTAATGACAAGATGCCAATCTATTACTGTATAGACACAATGAACTGTGTGCTTTCCAGCAACATAGGCACCCGTCAAATTCATATTCTACATAACTTCTCTATGAATATATCATACTTCAAATTAATTTTCAACGATTTTTTTGCAAGCAGATTGATATTTTCCTGCTGCAAATTTGAGGAACGTTGAAATCGTGGTTCCAAAGGCTTTTCAGTCCTTCAAGTTCAAGACTCATCTTACTGCCCCTCACCATCCATGTCAGCCCTCTGGAACGCGAAGACACCGTCCATACCGGGTATACCATCTGTACCAGCTGCGGCGTGGCAACCATGACACCCTTGTTGACCGTCAAGTCCATCGCTTCCGACTTCAACTGACTCGGCGTTGATATCGACATACTTATATATCCACCCGTTATGGTCGGTATAGGTCGAATTGTCCGTTTTCACCATTATAGCGCGGCTTTGAACAGAGGTGTTAGTGGTATCCATGATATCCTTGACAACTATTGTCCCGGTGGGATAAGCGGTCACACTCGCATCTTGCAATGCCATAGCGCCAACATCGTTGATGTAAATCGTACGCGCGTTCTGACCGTGTGCTCCACCGGCACCTATAGGGCCGGGAAGGGGATTATTCAGCCACGAAGTGTACCCTGCTAGGTCCACCGTCACAGGCAACGTGTCACCTGCCGGCATCATGTCACCATCAGACATCGTGTCATCATCGGTCGTCGTGTCATCCATCGAGAAATCGACGAAGACACTGTCCACGGGGGCTGCAGTGTGGCAGGCATGACACCCTTCGGCTGCATCTGGAAGTCCATCCCCTCTGACCTGGGTGTAGTCAGTGTTTTCATCAGGACGGGCATATTTCTTGTACGTCCACCCGTTATGGCGCGAATCGTCCGTTTTCTTCATTGTTGCGACTTTTTGAATGAACGTGTTTGCGTCGTCCATGATTTCCTTGACAATTATAGTCCCGGCGGGATAAGCGGTCACGTCTGCATCTTCCAACGCCTTCGCCCCAACGTTGTTGATGTAAATCGTACGAGCACCTTCACCGTGTGCTAAACCGGTCTCCGTAGCTTCGGGATAGGTAACCTTCGGCAGCCACGAGGTGTACATTGAGATGTACATTGGCAAGCCAACCATCATGCTATCGTCCGGCATCATGTCGTCCGGCATATCCGCTTCTGGTGGTGCCGGTGTTAATATTTCTACTAGCTGATCGCAGGAAATGAAAGCGACACAACCGATTAAAAGGGCGATCAGAGCTATCTGATGTTTTAGCATTGTTAAGCCTCCTTATCTTAACCCTAATTGCTAGATAGCCCGTAGGTCGAGTTTCTCCACTCGGCACCTATTAGAAACAACCCAATTCACGACACACATGTCGCTCCGTCCCGATAAACTCTGGATTCGAAGCAACTAGGGGTTTGTAGGTCAGGCAAGTTAAGCATCAGCGAAATCCCGATTTATCGGGATTGCCTAACCTACCGCTGTAGGGGGTTAATGTGTGTCGTGTGGCACAACTAGCAATCTAGGATAAGTTGATTGAAAATATACCATATTGCGTGTTAATCTTCAACTATCTTTTTCAATTAGGTCGATAGTTCGCTGTAGCAATGCGGGAAATGCTGTAAGCATGGGGCGATTCACCAAAAGTAGGTCGAGATTCATATCTTGACTCGTCCCCCCACGTCGATTTTGGAAAATCGACCTACAGCAAGGCAACCACATTGAATCCGAGAACTACCTCCGAAGTGCGAACGTATTTCTACTTTTTAACCGCACCAAATGTGACACCGCGCAACAGATGACCTCGCATCAGGAAGGTGAAAATCGCAACAGGTAAGAGGAAAACAAAGGTCGCAGCCGCGATCTTCCCCCAATCAATGCCGCTAGATCCGATCGCGCTGGTGATTGAAGGTGGTGCGGTTACTGCTCTGCCACCGACTTCGGTCAATACCAGCGCAAAGGCAAACTCGTTCCACGCCGTGATTAGACAGAAAACGGCCGTTGCAGCAATCCCCGTCACAGATTGGGGCAACACAACTTTGACAAAGGTTTGGAAGCGGGTATACCCATCAACAAGGGCGGCGTCTTCGTATTCTTTTGGGATTTCGTCGATGAAGCCTTTCATCAGCCAGACAGCGAAGGAAACGTTGAAGGTGGTGTAAAGTAGGATAAGTCCAAAGTGGGTATCGCGCAGTCCGAGGGCGCTGTACATCAAGTAAATTGGGATAACAACAACAACGGGCGGAAGCATACGTGTACTGAGGATGAAGAAGAGCAGGTCTTCCTTGCCTGCGACCTTGAATCGCGAAAACGCGTAGGCAGACAGTGTGCCGAATCCAACGGCGAGGAGGGTGCTGCCAAACCCGATGATGATGCTGTTCAGCAGCTGATGGAAATACTTTGAACCTCCGTGTGCAAATAGTGTGCAGATAGCAACAATTGCCAATACACCGACACCCACAAGGGACAGGCGAATCCGTCTCACTTCGGTTGCCTTTTGAGGGGAAATCAGCAGGAAAACAACAACTGTGTAAATCGCCAACATCAAGAAATTGTAGTTGATAGTAGTCGCAAGCGCGTAGAGACAGGTTAAAATCAGCAGACCGTTCCACAGAAGTGCAAAACGACGCGCCAAGACCATGTTTCGGAGAGGTAAAAAGCAGGCGAGCATCCCAATCAACACCTGTGCAATGAAGAGGTATGTAAGTCCGGGGACTTCATCGGGCATCAGTTTCTGATAATGCTCAAAGGTAACTCGAAATAGGAATAGGGGAACCTGCGCAATAATATCACTCGGCGATTTCAGGGAGGTCGCGACAATCCAGTAGATTGGGGTAAGGTAGACTAGTACCGCCACCACAATTATAGCTAGTGCGACGTAATGTCCAAATCTATT
The DNA here is from genome assembly GCA_003635265.1 of Candidatus Poribacteria bacterium. Lineage (GTDB taxonomy): Bacteria > Poribacteria > WGA-4E > WGA-4E > PCPOR2b > PCPOR2b. The sequence goes on along the minus strand of PYIZ01000041.1, from coordinate 23,055 downwards.
TCGTTCTATCTGTGCCATCTTACGCCTCCCCGCGTACCTTATTCAGTTGTTTCACGTAAATGTTACTCAACGCGACAATGATAATTAGGAGCAGGTAAGCCATCGCACACGCCTTGCCGGTGTTATAATTCCGAAACGCCAGTCTGTACAGGTTCATTGAAACAGTTTCTGTCACCGTCCCCGGTCCCCCTTCGCGGGTCAGCACGTAAACAATATCAAACATCTTGAAGGCATCCATCGTGCGGAACAGCAGGGCGATTAATAACAGGGGAGAAACCAACGGCAGGGTAATCCAACGAAACTTGAACCACCGGGAGGCGCGGTCTACATCTGCGGCTTCGTAGAGATACTTGGGGATAGCGGACAAGCCAGCCAAGGAAATCAGCATCATGAACGGCGACCACATCCACGTATCGACAATCACAACGGCGAGCATGGCGATCTTGGGGTCTGTCGTCCAACCAATCGATTCACTGAGCAGGGAACTCAGTAGATAGTTGACCAAGCCTGAGGCGTCGGACGCAAAAATGAACCGCCAGAAGAGACCGACGACAACCGGGGAGAGCATCATCGGTAATAGGATCAGCGTTGTCACGACTCCCTTATACCGAAACTCACGATTGAGGAGTAACGCCAACCCGAAACCGATGATGAATTGGGTGATAACAGCGAGTACGACAAAGTAAGCGGTCGTTTGAAAATAGCCCCAGATCTCCGGATCGGTCAGTAGCCGTGCGTAGTTCTGGACACCGATAAACTTTGCCGGACGGTTCGGCATGGAAGCCTTATAACGATGAAAACTCAAGTACAATGACCATAGCAGCGGGAAAATATTCATCAAGATGAGCAAGATCATGGTCGGCATGATAAACGCCATCTTGATCTGGTAGTCACTGAACCCGCGAGAAAAACGTGCGGATCGCATTTCCTCCTCTGTAAAAATGATGCGTCCCCCCTACAAAGGAGGGAAAACCAACGAATCGAGGCAGGGATGCCTCTCCCACATTTTCATCTTTGATCCTTGGATGTCGAGTTGCCGCAATCGACCTACAGGCGCCTCAATGAACCAGCGAACTAATGAACCAATCAGTCGTAGTAACCCGCATCTTCGAAAATGGCTTCATGCTTCCGTGCAATCTCATCCAACGCCTCTTTGGCAGATTTGGATCCGATAATCACTTGGTTCCAACCCGTCTGGCACGCTGCCAAGAGTTCTGCGTATTCGGGAACCGCCCAGAAGTCGCGCAGGTATGGAAAACTGGCGGCAAAGGCTCTGTTGAACGGCGTTGCATTGAGGAAAACTTCGGATTGGAGGACCTCTTCATGCGGTGTGAACCCACCCAACTGCGCCCATTTTTCCTGTACCGGTTTCTGCATAAACCATTTCAGATATTGCTTGGCAATCTCTTGGTTTTTGGAGTAGGCAGAGATTGACATACCTTGACCACCAATGCTGATGGCGTGCCCCTTCGGACCCGCAGGTGAGACGAAGAAGCCGGTTTTATCGTAGTAATTGGGGTTCTGATCCGAACTGACGACCCCCGGGAAGAAGGCGAAATAGTCCATCGCCATTGCAACTTTTCCTGCCTTATACGCATCTAACGTTTCTGCCCAGTAATAGTTCGGCGAATCGGGCGGCGAAAACGCCTTGAGCGACTTGTAATACTCCAAAGCCTTGACAACATCATCGCTGTTGATATGGCCATCAACCTTATAGGTTTCGGGGTCACCATAAGATCCACCATACGACCACATCACCTGTTGAAAGCCCATGGTAATCCCATCATACTCCTTGCTGTACCAAGGCGCAACGCCGTAGAGATCTGGAGGGCGCGTGAAAAACTCGGCAATATCACGGAGTTCTGCATAGGTCTTGGGCGGTGCAAGTTCATAGCCATATTTTTCTTTGAAAGCCGCTTTTTCGTTTTCAGCCTCAAAGAGATCTGTGCGATAGAGAAAACCGTTGGCATCTACCTCTGCGGGGAGCGCCCAATACTTCCCACTTCCTTTCGGATACTCAGCGAACGCCTCCATAGCGGTTGCGTAAATCGAATCGACATCAATGTTTTCATTAATCCAGTCCGTCAAATCAATGTAGTGCCCGCCAACAGAGTTTCTGCCGAGCCACTGGCTATCGCCGATAACAATATCATATCGGTCACTTTTGCCGACAAATGCGGTGAAAACTTGGTCTTGGAAATGGGACCAAGAGATCTGAACCAGATCAACCTCAATTCCCGTTTCTGCTGTAAAGTCCTTCGACAACTCATCAAGATAATTCGCAGGATCCCATTGCGCCCAAGCAATCGTTAATTTTTCTTGAGCGTCCGTTGAGGGTATTGCAATGATTAGTAGGGCAAGTGTCAACATCACAAAATAGCACGTAAGTTTTTTCATAGTCTTTTCCTTTCTCAACTGTTTTTTAAAGCCTGATTCGACTGATGCTTTGAAAGATTTGGCGACCGATTATAGCAGAATGAATAAAAATTCACAAGCAATAAATGAAAAATCTGGGACTAGGATCTGTGGACACGGAATTGGAAATGTACGTCATGGAAATCACCAATCGCTTCTTCGCATTAGCCCTATTGTTGCGTTGTTATTTTTTCCGAGCAATCGTCAATCTGTCTTAAGAATCAAAATTCTGTTGCATTTGTCCGGACATTATATTATTATATTATCAATTATGTCCTGACAATATGAGAAAGACATGAGGATTGAGTCGATGACAAGAACAAACAAATATCCCAAGTTTGATTTAAGGATGGATGCGGAGTTGTACAATTGGTTAAAGGATTTCTCCTTAAGCGAAGGAAAGCCGATGGCAACTATCATCAAAGAGGAGCTACAAAAGCTTAAGCGAAAGGAGCAATTGAAAACAATGCAGCGTTTAGAAGCGACGCAAGGTTATCATCCACATCTCGTGGCGCGAATCCACGAAACGCTCGGTCAGCTTTACATCGAACATCGTGGTGCATGTCCATACTGCATGATAAATGTTGGCTTAGGTGAGGAGCAGGATGTCCAGATTTACCGGACCAATGAACTTGAGGCATTGATCGGTCATGTCTATCTGAGTCATCCCGATGAGATTCAGAAACTCATCCTGACAACGGCGAGGGACCAACAACCGAGTCCACCTCAAGCGGTCAATGAAGCCGCTCCACCAGCGCGTTCAATTAACACCAGCACCGCTCAACCTCCGGCAGAAATTAAGAAGGTTCCCGTTGTTAAAGTTATCGGCGTCGGTAGCGGCGGCTGTGCCGCTGTTTGCCATATCGGTGTCGAACAGCCCAGCGTGGAGTTTTATGCGGTTGACACAGACGTTCAAGAACTCAGTAAGTGCGAAGGAGTCAACAGGGTACAGATTGGTGTCAACACAACACGTCAGATCAGCACAGAGGGCGATATTGAAAAAGGTCAGAACGCGGCACAAGAAGATCAGGAAACGCTTAAGCGTATCGTTGAAGGCGCAGATCTGGTCTTTGTCCTTACGGCAATGGGCGGTGGGACGGGTACAGGTGCGGCACCTGTCATCGCTAACCTTGCCAAACAGGCGGGTGCCCTGACAATCGGTGCAGTCACACGACCATTTGAGTTTGAAGGACAACAACGAGCAGTTCACGCCGAAACGGGTATCAAGCGTATGCGGCATTATACCGACGCGCTGGCAATTATTCCGAATCAACGGTTGATTGAAAACCGGAATCAAACTCTACATCGGCAACCGACCTTCGGCTTTTTAGACGATGTGGGTCGATACGTGCTTGATGGCATCCTTGCCCTCAAAGCGGACGTCGGGGAAATCAGTCTTGAATTTGCCGATATTAAAACTGCGTTTTCTGACTCAGGGGATATGTTCATGAGTGTTGCTCGTACATCCGGAGAGAATCGGGCTTCTATTGCCGTCCAGCAAGCACTCACCTCCCCACTGTTGGAAAAGCGTTCCATCAAAGGGTCAAAGAATATTCTAGTGCGTTTTGTGGTGGGATCTGATGTGAAGTCGGATGAGTTAAGAAGTGCGATGGGTGTGATAAACGAAGCATCGGACGCCGACCAAGTGATTTTTGGGCTAGCGCAGAACGAAGATCCACAGAGCGATGAAATCCATCTGACGGTGATTGGTATCTGATTCGCTATCGAACCATCATCTCCAACCAAATCGGAAGAAGAGCCAAGCGTTTCCCAATTATAATAAATCCAAATAGAGATCTTCAGTCAAGCGGGCGTTCTGCGTCGCGCAAAACAGTTGTTCCGCTCTCAAACGACAAGCCTTTCCCATCTGCTTTCGCCGCTCGGCATCCTCGGCAAGTTGCGTAATTGCCTCAGCAAAGGCGTCTGGATCCTCAGCAGGGACGAGAATCCCCGTCTCCGGCGTTACCAGTTCTTTACTCCCACCAAGGGGTGTGGCAATCACTGGCACGCCGGCTGCCATCGCTTCGATGATGGTACGCGGACAGGCTTCCGGGATGGTCGAGGCGAGCAGCACAACGTCGAGAAAAGATAAAATCGCTTCTGTGTCTTCCAGAAAGCCGGTGAAGATAACGCGATCTGCGATCCCCAATTTCTTCGCCTGTACCTTCAGAGAATTGATATATTCCGCATCTTTGGGAAAGTAAGGTCCTCCCACAACAAGCAATTGGACAGCAGGCGACGCCTTGAGTTTGGCGGTTGCTTCAATTAAAGTATGAATCCCCTTCTCCGGCGTGATACGCGTTACAATGCCAACCAGCACTGCATTAGGGTCAAGGTTGAGATCCGCTCGGAGGGTTTCCACCCCGATTGGATCCCCGATTTCATCGGGACAGGCAGGATTTCGCTGACGCTCAACTTGCGAGGATGGTTCAAGCTTGGAAAGCTCGACACCGTTATAAATCAACGCCTGTTTCGAATGAGGGGCAAACGTCCATCGTGTTGCTTCCGAAACTAGAATCACGCGATCCAGCAGCGCCTCACAGAGTCTATCCAACACGCCATACGCGGTGGCATACCGCTTGTGCATCACGATTGGAACACCGTAGAGTTTAGCAGCAACCCCACCGATCAAACCTGCAGCCAACGAGTTCGCATGGATGAGATCAATCTGCTTTTCTTGTAGTACCCCCAAGAGTTGAAGGATTACCTTGACCTGTCGTAAATCACGTGTGATATCGTCGAATGTAAAACGGCGAGTCTTATCCCCCTTATCGTGCTGTTTCGGGAGATCAAGTGGGATGACTGGATGCCCCTCCTTCCGTGCCGCCGCCGCGAGCATACTATCACCCAAGCAACCGACGAACGAGCGAAATCGCGTCGCGTCCAGATGTTTTAGCAACAACAGCAAGCTGCGCTGACCGCCACCAATGCCGGATCCACTATCAAGGTACAAGATATTGTATCGCTTGGATTGCACGGTTCTAACTTTCACCCATTCTATGGAGGGGTTGCTATCCTTAATCGGCACTGACGGGTAACACTTCGATTGCGCGTGTGAACTCGTCCTCTCCGGTGATCTTGACCTGAATGTGGTTTTCAGGCAGCAATTCACTCATCCGATCCGCCCATTCAATAACGCAGATGCCATCCCCCTCCAAATACTCCTCCAACCCAAGATCGACAATATCTTCCAGCCGCTCAAGCCGATAGAGATCAATGTGGTAGATCGGGATCTTGCCCTCATACTCGTTGATGAGGATGTAGGAAGGGCTATTGACAGTCTGGTCTTGATAGACGCCAGCACCGTGGGCGATGCCCTGTGTTAGACAGGTTTTCCCCACTCCCAAGTCACCGATGAGTGCGACAACATCGCCAGGGTTAAGTTGACGCCCAATCCTTACCCCAATTTCTTGCGTTTCTTCAGGGCTATGCGTCTTAAAGGCGGACTTCCTGCCCCTTATCAAAAAATCTGCGGAGCAATTTGCCTCTACGGTTTGCGTCATGATCAATAGTCTTTATAGCCAACCTCGTCTAACCGTGCCGCTTTCTCTGCCACACCGTCGCTGAGTTTGACCTTGTAGGCGTCAAGTTTCTCACTGAGTTCGGGAAATTTGAGTGCCAGTATCTGGATAGCGAAAAGTCCCGCGTTACGCGCGCCACCGGATCCAATCGCCATCGTCCCGACAGGGATACCGGGCGGCATCTGTACGGTGGCATAAAGTGCGTCCACACCGTTGAGTGGTCCACCGTCAATCGGAACGCCGATAACGGGCAGGGTAGTGTGGGCAGCGATGACACCAGCGAGATGGGCTGCGCGTCCTGCACCGGCGATGATGACATGCACACCGCGGTCACCAGCACCATGCGCATAGTCCATTGTTCGCTCCGGTGAACGGTGGGCAGAGGAAATCGTTATTTCAAAAGGGATATCAAATTCTTCTAAGACTTCGGCAGCTTCGCTCATCTTTCCCAAATCAGAATCACTGCCCATAACAATACTGACTAAAGGTTTATCTGGAGAGATATTGTTCATATTGATTTGTTCCTCATCCTTAATAAAAGTTAAACTGATTGGTTAATTCTTAAACCCATCAATCACTGTTTTCAGTTTCTGATAGGTCTCCTTATCGAAATTAGATTTTATATGAAAGGCAAGCTTCCCTTCAGGGTCAATAATGTAGAGATTTGGCTTTTCTTTCTCCGTACGATACGCCTGATGCACTTTGCCTTTCCAATCAAGTAACAACGTTACCGGCGGTTTATCTTTTTTGAGTTGCCTTTTAACGAAGCCTTTAGGCACGAATGCAGGCACACTTCGCATATCAGCGATAATGTATGCGACGACCTGATCGTTCTCCTGATAATCTTGCTGAAAGGCGTGCCCCCATTTGTCATCTTCCTCCCGGATTTTTCGATTTCCCATTATTAAAAAGACAACCTTGCCTCGCATTTTCTTTAGTGCGTGCTCCTGATCTTCGGCATCTTGTAACGTAAAATCAGGTGCATCTTCGCCAACCTGCGGTGGTTTTTCTGCCTGCTCTTGATTTGAAGCGAACAACGGGCAAACAAGTAACCCTATAATTAAGAAACACGAAATATATCGCATCCCTATCACCTACTTTTTATCTTCAAACAGATTGGGCCACATCCGTCCGACCACCGAATAGTTGGCGGGTGTAATGAGACGGATTGGACTAAATTTCGTTTTCGTCAAAATTCGACCATCGGATAACTCAACATCAAAGGAGAAAGGACGATCGTTCAGCGCATCGAGCGCCGCTTTCAACACCTCTTGCCCCCGCTGATAAGGTATCGCGTCCACCTCGACATCGTGCTGCTTGAACATAATCTGGCGACATGCCTCCTCCCCCGCACCCACGCCAACCGTCACAATCTGATCGGCAAGTTCGTGCAACTGCACACCGCGTACTGCACCGACCGCTAGCGTACTATCTACAGCAATGATCGCTTGAATATTTCCCGCGTAATTTTTCAGAACACGATCGGTCAGATCCAACGCAACATCTGCATCAAGGGGAGAGGTACGGGAATGCACTCGAATTTGATCGGAATGCCGATCTAAGGCACGGTAAATCCCCAACGATATATTTCGAAAGGATTCTGCTCCCGTGGACTCGTCCAATACGAGCACATTGCCTTTGTAACCGATCTTCTTGATCACATACTGGGCAGCCGCTTCCCCTAACCCCGTTTCATCGACGGCGATATGTCCTCGCACGTTTATACTCACTAACAACCGATCAAGCGTGATAACAGGTACGTTCCTGCGTTCCGCTTCCTTCAGGATGGAGTAGACGTTTTGCCCACCAACAGGCTTGAGAATCAGGACCCGAATCCCCTCGTCAAGCATCCTGCGGATCTGTTGTGTCTCTAACGTCGCTAGATTCTGTTTGATCCCTGCATCTCGGACCCCATTCCACAGAATTTTGACTCCGTTATCTTTTTCGCCGTCAATCATCGCCTGCTTCATGAGGGTATAAACAGGGGCTGTGGTTTCTGGAATGCTGACCCCAATTTTAATCGTCGAGGTGTCACCACTACACCCAGCGAACACCATCGCGATCAAGATAGTTAGGCAAATCCAGTAAAGCCGAGTCATTTCTTTCGTCCAATATGGATAGCGACAATGCCAAGCGTCTTCCGGTAAAATCGGACATCTGTGAGGCCACATTCCTCCATAATCGCCTTGAGTTGTTCGCAATCTGGAAACTGCATGACGGAATCCGGCAAATAACCGTAGGCGTCATCCCTATTTTTTGAGATAAGATTTCCGATACACGGCAGAAGTCCCTTGAAATAGAAGTAGTATATGTGCCGAAACAGAGGCGTTGTCGGTTGCGTGAACTCAAGGATGGCGACTCGACCGTTCGTCGCAGCGACTCGGCACATTTCACGGATGCCGAGCCGGAGATCGGCAACGTTGCGGATACCAAAGCCAACCGATACGATATCAAAGGTGTTGTTCGCAAATGGAAGTTCAAGCGTATCTGCTTCGACTGGAATAAAAGCGTTAGTCCGTCCCTGCTTTGCAACCTTATCCTTGCCAACGGCGAGCATGTCATAAACGAAGTCTGTGCCAATCACTGCGGTGCTGTCAATTTTGTCGGCATAGGCAAGCGCAAGCTCACCCGTACCAGTACAGACATCGAGGACTCTGCTCCCCTGCGTCACTTCACTCATCTGTACCGTGAATTTTCGCCATGCGCGGTCACGGCGCAAACTTAACAAGGAATTGAGGAAGTCGTACCGTTTCGCAATTGATGAGAAGATTTTACGAACGTAAATTTCCTTGTTCATAAGGACGGACAACTTCTTTTGGGAGGACCATAGGGAAGTTTAATACTTTTTCAAACCTCAATGACATGAGTGTGTGGCTCTGGCATAACACCGTGTCGTTCCGCCCATTCAACGAGGGGCCACTGGATGCCGTTGGGTGCGGAACGGCCATCGGTCCCCTCTCCCGCATCGAGAAGCTGCCTGCCAACGTCATCTAATTTTTCTAATAGTGCTGCATCCGGCTGCAATCTGCCGTTATAGTGTCGAAGGTAGTAGTCTGGCTTGACCCAAGAATAGTGGTAGCCGTAGATCGCAACCTTGGCAACCTGATCGGTAAAGTTGAGGGCAGCGGCATGGTAAATGCGACTTTCAAATAGGTATGCGTCTCCGGCACGCAGGATGGGTTCGTCATACTCCAGCGGGTCAACTTTGCCCTTGGGAATGGGCAGCGGCTCGCTGAAGTTGTTACTTTTGCGAACGAACATGGTCGCACCAGAATTGGGTCCCGTGAAGTCTGTCAAGCAGTAACCGATTTTCAGTCCGACACGAGGCAGTTTTTGATGTCCAAGGTCGAGGTGGACCCCGACATCACGGTGCCAGTTGCGGACGTCAGGTGTCTCGGGCGCTTGCGGGTGCTTATAAATCAGCGCGGTATTGGTGATATGGATATTAGGACCGAGCAGTTGAACGATGAGCGGTACCGTGCTTGAATTCGTAATGAGTGATGCGTAGGCATCTTCGTCTTGGATGAGACCGGGGCGTCGATGTGCGTAGTAATCTTCGTATTCAAATGATTCCATCAATCGATCACCGGCTTCGATTAGACGATCGACCGTCGCCCCATCAAGGGCTTGAGGCACAATCAGATAGCCATTTTCGTTAAAATCTCGACGTTGCGTTTCGGTGAGCTGAACGAAATCCATAACAGTTGTGTCCTCTCACTAAAATTCTTAGGTTACGATGCCCGTTGACCAAATACCTTTGCAAAATCGACTTGAATCTCCTCATTCTCAACAATTCCGTCATGGAACAATTTTTCTTCTGACGAAGTCGTCACGAATACACTTCTGCTATGCGGCTCTATTGTCCAGACTGCCTTGACCCCGGCTTGAATTAATTGTGCTGCTTTTTCCAGCAATTCCTCAATAGTCTGACTTGAAGAAATAACTTCAATTGCTAAGACCGGCATCTGTTGAAATTTAGAGACATCACGAAAAAAATTCGGGTGTATTTGCTCTTTGGGGAAAATTGAAATATCCGGCGTGAGTCCATTTGCAATATCGAGAGTGAGTTCCGGGAGGGGCTCAACCCTCTCATTCTGAAGCAACTGACGGAGAATCTGAAGACAGATATAGCTATGATTCAGTGACGGCATTTCTTCATCCTGTTTATCATTTTCAAGATTCAGCATATCGTTTATACCTCTCGGCTCACAACTCTGTACGGGTAGGTTTGAAGTTTTTTCCTACGTTTCATACTAAAAATTCGAAATGAGCGAAAATCGGTGGGCGCCACCGAGTTTACCGAAAGAGACAAAGGCATAATCAAGTTGAAAGCCCTCAATGCTAAATCCGATTCCGCTGGTGATACCGGATGCCGTTCCCAAATCGTTGCCGCCGACTTTATATTTGTAACCCGCACGCAGGTGGATGAGCTCGTAGGCTGTGAACGCCGCTCCCACTCCAACGGTGGGGTCGTTGTCGCTGGGGCGGTTCACGTCGGCAGTGAGAGTCAACGCTTCATCTAGCAATCTATACGCCATACCGACTTTGATGTTAAGCGGCAAACTAAAGGATTCTTCGACGAATTTAACTTTGGCGCCAAGATGTTGGACGTTGAATCCAAAAGAGAATGAATTGTTGAGGATAGCGTACAGTCCGCCTATATCGAACGCAATGACTTGGGCACTTTCCGTGTCAATCTTTTCTCGAACCCATTTAGCATTGGCACCCAAAGACAACGCGCCTCCGAATCGGCGAGCATAAGAACCAATCAGGGCAAGATCATAAGGATGGAAGTTCTCTGTTTTAACGGGTTCACCGCTCTCATTAATGTCGTATCCCTCAAGCTCACCATAAGAGAGATAGATGAGACTCCCGCCGAGTGTACCCGCGTTTCCAAGGGGCTGTGCAAAGCCGATGAATTGGTGGTTAATCCCCTCAAACCATTCATTGTGCATGAGACCCAGTTGTGGACGTTGCAGTTGGGCAAGTCCCGCTGGATTCCAGTATGTGGCATACAGGTCATCTGCATCCGCAACTTGAGACTCTCCCATACTGATCGCTTTCGCACCGACGCCGATCTTCAGGAATGTCATCGCCCGCGTCCCGACGTTTTCATGTATATCCGCCCCATCGGCTACTGTCCATGGGTATAGTACAAGCCCACAAAGTATAAAAAGGGTTAAATGTCTATTAAATCTTGGCAAACGATCCTCCAGATTGAGGCATACGAGATAAGCGATTACACCGAGAAAAGACTGAGGCATTATAGCGAATCGGAGTGAGTTTGTCAATGCAAATCTTGAACCATTAGGGGCATTTAGTTATCCTGTAGGTCGAAGACTCCTCCCGATAAATCGGGATCCTCGACAAGTCGGGACGGAACGGAGAGGGATTTCCAAATCCCGACTCTGCCTAACGATTAGACCTCGTCCGAATCCATGTCACTGTTTTCGAGGGCATCTTCAGGTAGGTTAGCAAGGTAGTCTTCAATGACCATCTTCGCGTTTTGCACCTGATCGGAGAGGACCAGGATTTCACCCCATTCAGATTCAAGCCGGATTCCGCCGAGTGCGGAAATCTCGTGTGGTCGCACCACCGCGTCAATTCCTTCGCCCTCCAGCACCCCTTTGATTAGATTTCCGACAAATTCGCTGGGAATCTCTTGAACAACCTCCCAATCAATGTATTCTGCAGCGTCCTCCGGTGGGCGTTCGGGCACCAATTCGGCTTGACAATCACCACAAATTGAAACATCTAAAGTATATTCAGCACTACATTCTGGGCAAAATAGCATGGTAGACGCCTCCTTTTGCTTAATACCAATGGTGATAGTTTGCAGCTGCTAATATGCACTCCGGTCAAAGATCAAAAGTGAAACGTGATGCGTAAAACGTGAAAATTGGAAAACGGAATTATCTCGTACCCTCGTCATGGCGCAATGAACTCTTACAAACCGATCCTACTCACCAAAGTTCCAAAGCTGAAGTGCGGTTTTACCCAATACCCATTCCCGATCTTCCGGTGCGAAAAAGTCCATCTCATCCCGCACAACGGATAGAGTTTGGGCGTAGGTTGCGTTGCTCAAGCAGACGGGCCAATCCGTCCCCCACATGATGCGCTTCCCGCCAAATGCCTGATAGACTTTCTTGACCAAGTCGTGCGAATCCGCCCAAGGATATGTGCTATCGGAAGACGACCAAGTGTGGCTAATTTTGACATAAACCCGTGGGAATCGCGCCATGTCTAGCAACAGCTGCTGCTTGTCAGGGTCATCCAGTGGTGCGCTTGCCATGTGATCGATAGAAACATCAAGGTCACTGTGCCGTTCTAAAATCGCGGCAAGGTCAGGCATTCGATCAACGCCGGTCAAAATTAGCATCGGAACGCCAAGCGCTTCTGCACGGCTGAAGATTGGATCCATCAGCGGACCTGTGAACCAATCGTCGGTGGCACTGCCAGACGGACTAAGGCGAACACCGTGGATGCCGTGCTCCTCCGTCCAATAACTCAAGTGATCTGGCGCGTCGGGATCCTCCGGGTTAATCCGGCAGACCGCCATGAATTTATCGGGATAGTCCTTTATCGCCTTAGCGGCGTAACTGTTGTCCCAGCGATAATGGATAACCTGTACTAACACCGTTTTCTCAACGCCGTTGGCGTTCATCAAGTCCAATAACATCTCCGGTGTGGCGTCGTCGGTCGGTGGACTGGTTGTTTCAGGCGCCCACGGAAATTGTGGGTTATTCTTCCAGACATGAACGTGTGGGTCAATAATTCTCAATTTTGTTTTCCTTTCTGTATCAAAATTCTTTGCACACCTTTGATTTAATGGTTCAAAGAAATCCTTCTTAATTCTGCACTTCGTCCGATTTTATCGAAATTCAAGGCAACTTGTCAAGGGGAAACTCGGTCCGAAAATGGAGAAGGGCTCACACGCCAAACTCTCCCTTAACTTCGGCAAACATCCTGACAGCAAAATCAAGATCCTCGATCGAATGTGCCGCGGAGATCTGCGTTCGGATTCGCGCCGTACCTTCGGGAACGACAGGGTAGAAAAATCCAATCACATATACCCCTTTTTCAAGCATTCGTGCCGCCATCTGCTGTGCCAACCTCGCATCCCCAAGCATAATCGGCACGATGGGATGGGAACCGGACGGAATATCAAACCCCACTTCCGCCATTTTTGCTCGGAAGTAGCGGGTATTCTCCTCTAGCTTGTCCCGTAGGGCGGTGGACGCTGTTATCATCTCAAGCGCCTTCAGGGATGCGTTGACAATACTAGGAGCAACAGTATTGGAAAACAGGTAGGGACGTGAACGTTGGCGCAGCAGATCAATAATTTCACTTCTGCCGGTTGTGAATCCGCCGCTGGCACCGCCGAGCGCCTTTCCGAGCGTGCTGGTGATAATGTCGATTCTGCCCATCACATCGCGATATTCATGCGTACCTTTCCCCGTTTTCCCCATGAACCCCGTTGAGTGGGAATCGTCGATCATGACCAGTGCGTCGTATCTGTCTGCAAGGTCGCAGAGATCCTGTAGATTGGCGATGGTGCCATCCATAGAGAACACGCCGTCCGTTGCAATCAGGCGAAAGCGCGAGTCCTGAGCGTCCTTGAGTTTGGCTTCTAGATCCCCCATGTCGCTATTCTTGAAGCGCAGACGCTTCGCTTTGCAGAGCCGGATCCCGTCGATGATACTAGCGTGGTTCAACTCGTCGCTGAGGATTGCATCCTCCTCAGTCAGGAGTGTCTCAAACAATCCCGCGTTTGCGTCGAAGCAGGAGGTATAAAGGATGGTGTCCTCCGTCTCGAGGAATTCAGAGATTTCCTTCTCAAGCGCAGTGTGGATGGCTTGTGTCCCGCAGATAAAACGAACAGACGACAGCCCGTGCCCCCACTGGTCTATGCCCTCCTTTGCGGCTTCGACGATCGCCGGGTGATTCGCTAGCCCAAGGTAGTTATTGGCGCACATATTGAGGACCGTTTCGCCGGTTTGGACATTGATGCGTGCCTGCTGTGGACTAGTGATGATCCGCTCCCTTTTGTATAACCCACTCTCTTCGATTTCTTCAAGCAACGTTCTCAAATGAGATTTCATTATACCAATCATTCCGTATCCCTCCATTTGGATAAGCGATAGACAACTCCGTCCCTCACATCATCAAATCACCGCCGTTGATATCGATCGATGCCCCTGTAATATACGCTGCATCCGTCGCTAGAAAGATTATGAGTTGTGCCACTTCATCAGGTGTCCCCAATCTGGGAATTGGAAAACTCTCTTCATAAGCGCGTAACTGTTCAGGGGTGCAGTTTTCCCGTGCCATCTCTGTATCGATTAATCCGGGACAAATCGCATTGACGGTAATACCAAAGGGGGCAACCTCTTTTGCCATCCCGCGTGTCAAGCCGAGGACACCCGCTTTGGCAGCGGTGTAATGAACGCCGCCGAGTGTGCTGACACTTCGCCCTGCAGATGAAGACATATTGACGATGCGACCAAATCTGTTTTCCTTCATTATCGGCAGCACCGCCTTTGAACAGAGAAAACTACCGTTCAGGTTGACATCAAGGACCTCATCCCACTCGGCTTTGGTCACATAGTCAATTCGGGTTGGATAGAGAATCCCCGCATTGTTGACCAGAATATCAACCGTCCCATAGTGAGTGGCAGCCGCTTCTACCATTTCAGCGACCTCGTCCTCTTTCGTGACATCCGTCCTCATCGACAACGCGCTGCTGCCAGCGGCAGCACTTATTCTCTCAGCAACCTGCGCGACTTTTTCGGCATTGATATCACTCACGACAACCTTCGCACCTTCCACTGCCAAACGACCAGCAATCGCGGCGCCCATTCCTTGCGCGGCACCCGTAACAATCGCCACCTGATTGTGAAGTTTCCCGTCGGATTGTCCCATCGTATATCTCCTTGTATCCTCTTATGCTATCTTCATCAGTTTGTCGGTCGCCTTCAAACCTGAACCTGTCAGGATAGAGACAGTAATATCTCCCGCGCGGATAACCCCCGATTCTACAAACTTATCAAACGCTTTGACGATAACGGCGGAAGTAGGCTCGACGTAGATGCCCTTTGAAGCAAGGGCTTTAATCCCGATCTCAATCTCCGCCTCATCAACGATTGTGATTGCACCGTCAGTCTCGCGGAGAGCCTGCATAATTGTATCTCCACGGATCGGCACCTCCGATGTGATACCCTCTGCGAGCGTCTCATAAGTTTGGGGAGATCTTTCAATCTGCGTCCTATTTTCGGAATACGCCTTGTAAACGGGGCAGCACGCTGCGGATTGAACGCCAAGTAAGTGGGGAATTTTGGTGATAATCCCCTGCGCCTGAAGTTCTCCAAATCCGACCCACAAACCCATATAAACGCTTCCAAACCCGATTGGACAGATGACATGGTCTGGCGCCTGCCAACCGAGCTGCTCCGCTATCTCGAAGGCGATAGTTTTTGTGCCTTCCAGAAAGAAGGGATTCCAGTTGTGTGAGGCGTAATAGGTGGTTTCCGCCGCTTCAAGAACTGCCTGTGTCGTTGCAGCGCGATTCCCTTCAATCAGTTTTAGTTTAGCGCCATACATCGAGATTTGTGCAAGTTTCCCTTTTGAGGTAGACGCCGGACAGTAGATTGTGCAGTTGATCCCCGCCTTCGCGCTATATGCCGCAATCGCTGCCCCCGCGTTCCCCGACGAATCCTCAACCACCTCTTGGACACCGAGTTCTTTGACTTTAGACAAGAGAACAGCAGCCCCACGATCTTTGTACGAACCTGTCGGGCAAACAAAATCCAACTTCAGCCGATGGTCATGCGTGTCGTTATCAAAAGATACAAGCGGAGTCATCCCTTCACCGAGTGAGATTATCGATGCGTCATCGGTAATTGGAAGGGCTTGCCGATAGCGCCAGAGTGTGCTGTCGTCCTTGGAAATTGGGGCAATTGAAGATTCGCTCTCCGTTCTCTTTAATTGAAGCGGTTGACCGCAATCGCATTTGTATCGAAGGGTGTCGATACGGTATGTCGTATTGCACTGATCACAGATATATTCAATCATCTTTCTCTTCCATAATATTAGTTTGTGCTTATAAATCCTCCAACTTCTCAACCAAATCCTTGACTTCTTGTACACGATCTATAGGACAGACCAACACCGCATGCTCGGACTCCACGATGACAAGATCGCTCACCCCGATGGTCGCAATCAGTTTGCCCTCAATAACATCGGGATTCTGTGCAGTCTGATTGAAAATGATACAATCTTGGGTATCTATTCCTATGTGCTTCCCGCGTACAGTGTTTCCAGACGTATCCCGTTCATACAGTTCGTGCATCGCCCCCCAACTTCCCACATCATTCCAACCAATATCCGCGGGAATTACCAGCACCTCCTTCGCCTTTTCCATCACACCGTAATCAACGGAGATGCTCTTCATCTGGGAATAAGCGTGAGATATTGCCTCAGCCTCGCTTGGGGTTCCGATGGCAGCGTCGATCTCCATCAATCTCTGATAAATGGAAGGCTGATAGGTCTTGATAGCATTGAGAATAAGGTCAACCCGCCACACAAACATACCACTATTCCAAAGGTATTCTTGACTCTCAAGGTACTTTTCTGCGGTTTCCCTATCCGGTTTCTCGACAAATTGACAGGCTTGGAACGCTTGAAAATCATCGGTTGTATGGGCTGCTGATCCGAGATGGATGTAACCGTACCCGGTCTCAATGCGGGTGGGCGGAATTCCGAAAGTGATTAAGGCGTTATCGTTTGCCGCAATATTTTCGGCATATTGCAGCAACTTACGGAATTGATCCTGACGTTGGATAACGCTGTCCGCGGGTAACACAACCATGACGGCATCGCCGTCCCTCCGTTTTTTCAGATGGAGGGCTGCCAATCCAATACAGGGCAGGGTGTTCCGCCCCACCGGTTCCGCTATGATGTTTTCTGACGGGAGGTCGGGGAGGTGGCGTTTTGTCACTGATATTAAGGACTCACCGGTCACAACATAGATATCTTCTAGCAGTATGAGTGGGGCGATGCGAGCCACCGTTTGTTGAAGCAAGCTGGTATCGCCTACCAGAGATAACAGTTGTTTGGGTGTATCCTCGGTGCTTAGGGGCCAAAAGCGAGTTCCCTTTCCACCTGCCATAATAACAGTATACATACTGCCTCCCAACCTAGATTTTCAATCTTGGCTAGTCCTTTTTGAGACTATCATCAATAATCCAATATTTGAGGATAATGTAAATCGCAACAATCCCATCTTTCCATTTAATCTTTTTCCCTTCGGCGTAGGTGCGGGCGTGATAACTAATGGGAACTTCGTGGAAGCGTAACTTTCGCTTGGCAATTTTCGCCGTAATTTCTGGTTCAATCCCAAAACGGTTTGACCGTAACGGGATTGTTTTCAGGGAATGTAAGCGAAACGCCTTATAGCAGGTTTCCATGTCTGTCAGATTGAGGTTTGTAAACCTGTTACTCAGAAATGTCAGAAATCTGTTCCCCCAAGCGTGTTTGGAGAATAAGTCCCGCCCGTCCTTTTTTATCATAAAGCGAGATCCATAAACCACGTCCGCATTACCCTGCAGGATGGGGGTCAATACTACCCGGAAATCATTCGGATCGTATTCGAGATCCGCATCTTGGATAATGGCTATATCGCCAGAAGCGACTTCAATCGCCGCCCGGATTACAGCACCTTTCCCTCGGTTCTTTTTTTGAAAAATCGGTTTAATCTGCTGATGAGTTTTTGCCAACTGTTCGAGAATTTCAGTCGAACCGTCGGTTGACGCATCATCCACGATCACTAGTTCAAGGGAATCGATGCCGTTGATTGTCTGATTAAGCACACGAGAAACGATTTCCGCAAGCGTTTTTCTCTCATTGTAAACTGGCATCAAAACACTTAGCTTCATAAAGCCGATCTTCCAGGCTCCCCACTCAAGCTTTGTTTAAGTGAAAACTTAGGTCACAACGAGATCTTCCACCACTTAGGGGCATTTATGGTCAACTATAAAAATAAGTAGACGTTCATCGGTAAGTCCCCCTGATAAGGGGGATTTAGGGGGTTAGCGTGCATTGGGTGTATCTAAGTAATTCTAAAATCTACCATAAATAGCCCTATCTATCACTACCACCAACTATACACGGAGGAAGTGAGAATGAGGCTCAAGATGGGCCAGAAGCATCCCATCACCGCTTCGCCGAGAACTAATCCCACGAAAAAGGGTATTGCGGCACGATAGGCTTTGATACCACCATGCCTGATTAGCAGCCACTTGGTAGTCATTGCGATTGCTACAGGGAACCAGATCATATCCGTTGTGCCGGGTGCAAGACCAATAACGTAGCCTGCCGGGTGCAGTGGGCACCAAACAAAGCGCGCACGGAAAAACATTATACCGAGGTTCACGAAAAAAGCAAATCCGAGAACGCTCATTGATAACCAATTCGTTGGCTTGGGATTGACCAACCACCCGGAGAGAAGGTTGTAAGTTCCCGAACCGCCGGCATGAATCTGTTCAGATCCCGCCGCGACCCCTGTCTTGTAAATCGTATATGGGTAAAGGATGAGGCTGGACTCGATCCCGACAATGCTAGCAATAATCAACACAATGAACATCGTCCGATTTCTGATGTTAGTTCGCTCTGCCAGTTTGAAGGACTCAAGTTGATCGGGTATCGGGTGGGTGCGAAACCCGGCACCACTCATCCAGTTCATCAACGAGAGTATCGTTAAATTCCCCGGTTTTAGGCGTCGCGTGCCGAACATAGCAACCATCATGTATTGTGGATTTATGTAGCCGATGGAGTGGATTGGGGGACCCAACTCTGCCCGCATACGCGCCAATCCAACAACAATCGCGAAGTAAATGCCGATAAAAACAGCGTAGCCCCAGAGTGACATCCCACCCTTGATGCAGAAGACCATCAACACCAAGAGACAGATAAACAGTATAACGACAGCAGTTCGGTAGGAAATTGGCTCGTTCTCCTCGTCAGACTGATTTGGATGAATGACGCGAGAGAGAACCTGCACGAAATGCCTTCTGCCGGTCCAACAGGTCACGACGAGTAAAGCGAATAGAGCACCCGTGCCCTGTTCACCCAAGAATGGGTAGCCGGGAATACTCCTGACGCCTGCCATGCTGCCAAAGACAAGTTGCGCCTTCCGCAGGAGATAGAAGAACGTACACGAGAAGGAAAGATCTAACGGTAGGACAAAGGAGAGACCAATCAGATAGGGATGAAAATAAAACGAAGTACTGCCCATCGCATTCCACGGTTTCTGTGAAAAGCTGAAGACGTTTCTTGTGCGGTCATTAATGGGCAGAGAGGGGAGAATAGGGAAGAAATACGCAATGCCGTTCCACAGGTCAGCGCCAAAGGCAATCCCAAAGCCGATCCACAGGACACGATTCCTGAAGATCCCCCCAGACTGAGCAGTGATTTCGAGCGGGATTTGGATAATCGGATACGCTAATTTTTCACGATCGACCCACTGCCTTCTGATAAGCGATGTCAGGCAAAGGAAAATGAGCATCAACGAGAAGATGACAACCGACCACGACAGGATGGGTGTCACCCAATACCGCACATAGCCGTCGGTAAAGAAATTGACATTCCCTTCGTAAAAATCGTTGACGGTCTTCGGGTCGGAGATGACCAACCAATCCGGCAGGTGGTGAAATAGCAACGCCGCCCAGTCGTTTTCAGGCGTCGCAAAGCGGAACGCGTAGGGCATTAGTCCCATCAAACGGGGCATCGCGTCGTGCCCGGAGAAGCAACTTCCCACCGCAAGCATCGCATAGATAACGAGGAGATCTTGTTGATTGAGAGCAGATTGGGGCGAAATCTGACGGACAATTATGTTTAGCCACGTTATCATCAGGACAGCAAACATGACGTTGACGGACAGCGAAACGGTTGTCAGATGCGCCGTATGCCATATCATTTCGACATAGGCGATCCAGTAACTGTTGGCGATGATTAGCAACGCACCGATCAGCACCGCACGCTTTTTGATTGGGATTATCGCGTTTGTGTCCTTCATGGCAAGAAATAGGTGGGGATTTTGTAGAAAATTAAAAAGAAGAAAGCCCCACACCAAAAGGCGGGGGCTTTACAAAATATCTCTTGAATATAAACAATTGAATGCGAAAGAACAGATTTATCGACGGGTTTTGAGGGAACCCCAAGTGGTCGTTATCTTGCCACCGGGTTCAACGGCCTCTCCCTTGAGGTCGGTGATAACAAAGTCAGAAAATTCAGCAGATGTCGCATGGGTACCAAGAGCAATCCTTCCACCCGTATTGGCACCTTGGATGACCTTGCCTTCCCAGACCAGGTTATCATCAAGAAACAACTTAACAAACTTAGTGTCATTTTCAATTCTGACCCGAACCTCTTTGTTTTTCGCGAGTTTGTGCTTTGATTCTGAGGCTTCGAAATCTCTGGCAATTCCGTTAATGTCTCTCACCAGAACCGATTTCTCGTCCTGGCGACCAAGGTCCCACCAAAGCTTAATGCGACCTTTGCCTATCTTTTCGAGGCGTCCCTTTGCACCGGCGTCGCCTAAACAGAACGAACTGTTAAAACCACCGCCACACTCCCTGCCGATCTGCACTTTCATATCATCTCTGATACGCCAGAAGATTAAGGCACCATTGTCGCCCCTGAGCTTCTTCACAGTCACCTCAACAATATACTGAGTCAGCGCGGTCTCCTTGGTATCATATTCTTCCGGCCAAGCTTTATCCGACATGTAAGCCATTGTGCGCTCTTGCTGCGCACCTTGCGTCAATTTACCGCCTTGAACTTTCCAATCGCCTGCGGCGAACACCCAGTTGTTTTTCGATTTCTCTGCGTTTCTGAAGTTATCCTCAAAAAGGATTTTTGCCATAGCGGTAGGGGACAAGAAGAGACACATCATAACGCTGGCAAATATGAGGGTGAATAGTGATGATAGAATTCTTTTCATTTCAACTCCCTCCTTATCTCTTTAAAACATAACTTGTTCTAAATTTTCGGTGTTAAATCACTTGAGTTTGAACTATTTTAAGAAACGTTGAGTTATTGTTTTTCAATTTCCCTTGATGCTTAAACCGCTGTTATTGGGACCTTGTTACATTGCCGTGTAAAAAGGGCAGTCAAAGTCTGTAACGCGAGCTCCTACAGAACACATTCAATCTCTATCCAACTAAAAAATAAAAATAAAGCGTGATGCATTGATTTAACAGTGCATCACGCTTCATATTTGGACTACGCGATTACAGTCCTCGTTCTGCATTCAACTTAATATTGCCCCACGTCTGTGGGAGCTTATCCTTGGGAGTGACAGAGCGCACACCGACGAACTGGAGGTCGCCGTAGATGCAGACACAGTTGTCATTCTCAAAGGATGATGCCCAAGAAATGGAACCCTCTCGACTCGCGCCCGCTTCTTCGTGGTCATTCATCGTGGAATCAAATCCTGTTACCATTCCATCTTGGAATTCGAACGGAGCGATGGTCGAGATTTTCTGACCGTCCTTGTAGTCAAGGTGAACTTCGATTATCATGCCATCACCGGTCTGGGTCGCCGCTGAATTTGCGGTACAATCCGGATCGAAGACATGCCGGTCGCCGAGGACAGCGTTCTGCCCATGGTTCCACCAGCAGGCAGGTTCGGAGGTACCGGAACCCGTCCACGGTTTAATCCGCCACCAGTGATCGCCAGGTTGGGGCTTGCAGCAGTCAACTTGCGCAAGATCCCGGTCATCATTCCCTTTGGGTTGCCGGCAAGCGTTATGTTCCCACTCAAACTCAAGCCACAACTCAGATGTATTGGGTGCGGTGGGTCCGCCTTTGTTCTTCGCCTCGCCGCTATTGATATCAGTGGGCAAATTCGCATCCTTGACCACACCGACGTAGTAAAGGCGATCTTCGTCAAAGAGAAATCCGAAATTGTTACTCAGATCTTCGGCGTCATCAATGGTGCCTCGACTCACCCGGTTTGGTGAGGTTTCCTCAAAGAGGAACCAATCCGGAACCCGCTCGACATCCATGTGCATATCGGCTTTCTGATACTCGTCCCAATGCTTCTCAAACTCTGCATCAACCTTGCCATCAAGTTCAGGCGGCTTTTGTGCGAAGAAGGCTTTCGCTGTACCGCCCGAATGTGCAAAAACAAGTGATGCAGAAAATAGCATTATTAACGCCATCGTGCATAGAATAGCATACCTAAACATGGTGTTATCTCCTCCAATTTTAGAGTAAATTGATAAAACGATAGTTAAAAACTATCTGAAATTGCGCAATTTATCGCGCGGTTAAATAACTCATTTTTAATTTTTCAGATGTGATACAACCGAATTAACACTGTATCTCATCTGCCGACGCACTATCAAAAACATATTGACCTCTCCCAAAGTTGAAACATTGGGATTCTTATGAGTCTCCTTTGAGAGTTTTTAACGGACTTACGGGCGTACCCAAAATGGCACCCCAGCCGTATATCTGCTTCGACAAGATGTGCCTCGTGCTACCGGTGAGGACTTACCGTCTCTCCACAGACGTTTTACGTCTTGGCGTGTCCCGCCACGACGGTGCAGATTTTCGGACTTGGTTATCGTCCTTATATGGCTTGGTTAGCCACGCGCCCAATTCCTCCATATCACGAGAGGGAACGGGAGCCTCTACAAGGTGTAGAGGTGATATGCTCCTGCTTTTGGACGTATTAGAATCATATCATACTTTTGCTAAGAAAAGCAAGCCCCAACAGGTCGGGATCCCGAGAATCGGGACAAAACTGCACCGTTTGACCCAACGCTAAAGCATTGGGATTGTTTCCAGCATTTTCATAGCACACTCACATTTTTCAAATCTGTGACAGTCGAATGAGAGGCATCCTCATAAGATACCGTGGTCTACTGCCCAGCTTTCAGCTTGCCCCAAACCGTTGCCAATTTACCTTTTGCTTCAACGGAAAAGGGGTTGCCTTCGGGTGTCGTAACAAACACATCATCTACTATGATCTTGCCATCAACGGTTCCAAAACCGATACGTCCTTGGGCTTTAATACCGAGATCCTTTTTACCTAAGGCTTCAAGGTCAACAATAG
>PYIZ01000040.1 GCA_003635265.1 Candidatus Poribacteria bacterium | reverse complement strand
AGGAGATCGGCTGGCACCGACGCAACAGAATCCCCGGATCCGGTACGGACGTTAAGAAACGCGGTATCGGTATGGGCTGCGGATTGTGGGGTGGCGGCGGTGGTGCAGGAACACAAGCCCGTGTGACCATCCACTCAAGCGGTGCTGTCGAAGCGGTCACCGGTACGCAAGATATCGGCACAGCTATCCGGACGGTTATCGCCATTATCGTTGCGGAAGAACTTGGGCTGCGTCCCGAAGATATTACGGTCAAAATTGGTGATACCGAACCGGGACTGCCTTCTCGCGGAAGTGGCGGTAGCCAGACAATCGGCTCTGTAGCACCGGTGATAAAGACCGCAGCGATGGCAGCCAAACGTAAGCTCTTTGGGCATATCGCACCGCTGGTAGAAGCGGTGCCGGGAGATTTGCGCGCTGCCGGTGGTCGGATTTACACTGAATCAGATTTAAGGATGAGCATTCCGTGGAAAGAGGCGACGGGCTATCTTGGCATGGAGACCATCTCCGAAGGTGGTGTATGGGACGAAAACCTCCGCGTCGGCGATACCGCTGGTGTCCAATTTGCTGAGGTCGAAGTCGACACAGAAACTGGAATTGTCAAGGTCATCAAAATTGTCGCCATCCAAGACTGCGGCTTAGTGGTCAACCGCTTGACGACCGAGAGCCAGATCAACGGTGCGGTCATTATGGGATTGGGTTACGCGCTGCTTGAGGAGCGCATCATGGACGATCAGACCGGCGTGATGATTAACCCGAACCTTGAGGATTACAAAATCCCCGGCACGATGGAGATGCCTGAGATTGTATCCATCGCATACGATACCGACCGGAAAATAACGGGAATCGGTGAGCCGCCGACAATCCCGACAGCAGGCGCAATTGCAAACGCTGTCTATAACGCGATCGGTGTTCGTATCCGGGAAATCCCAATTACGCCGGACAAAGTCCTCGACGCCCTCGGTTAGAAGAGAAGGAGATAAGAAAATGGAAAATTTTGCCTACGTCAACGCAGCAGATGTCGAGCAAGCCTCTTCATTATTGAGCGACGACTGGAGTGAGACGAAAATGATCGCAGGAGGGACGGATCTCCTCGGCGAGTTGAAGGAGTATATTGAAACGCCGAAGAAGGTGGTCAACCTCAAATCTATCCCCGGTCTGGATAAGATTAAGACGGATGGGTCAGGCTTGACCATCGGTGCCCTTGTGACGCTTGCAGACATCGCTGCACACCCAACTATTCAGCACCATTACACCGTTTTGGCAGAAGCTGCCGACTCCGTCGCATCACCACAGATTCGGAATGTTGGCACACTTGGTGGCAACCTGTGTCAGCGTCCCCGCTGCTGGTACTATCGCCATCCCGACATTATCTGCCTGAAAAAGGGCGGCGATACCTGCTACGCGGTCGACGGGTTGAACAAGTACCACGCAATCTTTGGTGGAGGTCCTGTCTACATCGTCCATCCGTCTGATACGGCACCAGCACTCATCGCTCTTGGTGCTACAGTGAAAATTGTCGGACCCAACGGAGATAGGACGATGCCGTTAGAGGATTTCTTCGTCCTGCCCGATGTCAATCCGCAACGTGAGAATGTGCTTGAACCGAACGAGGTCGTCACAGAGGTGCACGTCCCTCAACCGAAGGCAGGCACAAAGAGCACCTACCTCAAAGTCCGTGAACGCGGTTCTTTCGATTTTGCGTTGGTGAGCGTTGCCGCTTTCTTCGAGATGAATGGCGGAACCTGCAGCAAAGCGAATGTTGTCCTCGGTGGGGTCGCCCCTATCCCTTGGCGTTCCAAGGAAGCCGAAGCGGCGTTGAACGGCAAGCGTCTCACAGGTGCGGTGGCGAAGCAGGCTGGTGAGGCAGCCGTGGCGAACGCAGAGCCGATGACTGACAACGGCTATAAGGTCCCATTAACTCGGAACATTATTAGTCGTGCCACAATGGATCTCGCTTAAACACGGCTGCATCAATTAGTGTAAAATGCGAAGAGAAACCGAGTTTTTTCGGCAAAACTCGGTTTCTTTGCACGATTTCTTAACATGAGCCATTTTGGAAAATCTGCCTACATACCATCATAAGGAGAACGAACATGTTAGGAGAAAAAGGATCGTCCCTCTTGAATAAACCGATATGTCAAAACCTATGTACCAAAGCACTCTATACCCACGGTGGGAACCTGCAAAACCTTGTTGAGACCAATCCGTTCTCGCACTACTGGTGCAACTGCACGATGACGGTGGTGGGACCGGATGATCGATTTGTTTCCCCAGAGAACTGCAATCGGTCTCGTGTCTGCTTTGAGCCGATTGGGGGCACCCCTCCCGTTGCGTAGTTGGATTCAAGACGCTTCCATTTGGGAAATCGATCAAAGAAATTGACAGAGTAGGGGCACCCCTCGTGGGTGCCCTCTTTTTGTAGGATAAAGCCCTAGCGCAACACAAAAAAGGACTGGAGGCATAACTTGAGCACGATTGACGCTATGATTGAGGCGGCGTTAGCAAGCAGCGTCGGAAAGGCGCAAAAGCTGCCAAACATGGGGACACCGCACGTTGTGTACAAGACGGCGGCAGTGGACGATTTTATTCTGAGTCTGCAACCGTTCTGCCGGTCAAGGCGAACGGGTAAGCCGATACCGGGTATCAATAAAGGTCACACCCAAGGCGAGCCGAGCCCGTTGCGTTTACTGGTAAACCCTACCGATTCAGAAGTGGAATCGGTCAAGACAGAACAGGGCATAGCAGCATTGAAAGTGTGCATTCCGGAAACTGCCACATTGACCGAAATCAAGCGGATTCTGCATACACGGACGCAAGGCAAGGAATGGATTGTCCGCACCGCAGATTTTGCCGGTTGGGATTTGCGGGTGAAACACCGGCGTCTTGTGTATCAGCGCACACAATGCGACCATTGCCACGGCTATTACGTTCACGGGTACAAAGGATATTGCCTATTTTGTGACGTCAGAGACAATTGGCACCCGTGCGAATATTGCGACACCGTGGTTGAAGGTGAATATCGCTATTGTTATGCTCACAGCAAGATAGCGTACAACGAAGGTCTCCCTACCAAGCATTTAGGCAGTTACGACACAGTCGGCACGCGACGTGTGTGGCGCCACACGGTGATTTCCCCAGAGATGCGACAGTGGTTTGAATGGCGGCGCAGGGTGAGGGAAGGCAGTAACACGGGCTCAGTCGGGCAGCCGGCGTTACCACAGAAAACAGAGGGGGTTAACACAGCTGAAGTGGATGCACTGATAGCCGAAATGGAAAAAATATTAAAGGAATAGAGCATGGCACACCAGACACCGAGTAACCTCTGTTCAACTGCATAGGAGTTCTAAATGCCCCGCATCTTCGATAACATTGACCAACGGCTGCTACCCGCGCTCCGCGAGACCCTCAAAACCGCCGATCATGCCGATTTCTGCGTCGGCTATTTTAATCTGCGGGGATGGAGAGGGCTCAGCTCCTATATTGAGGAGTGGGAAGGTGGAGAAGGGGGCTGCTGCCGCTTATTGGTCGGAATGCAACCGCCTCCTGAAGACACACTTCGGCAAACGATGCGTTTTGATAAAGGGGATGATGGAATTGACAATCAAACGGCATTGCGCTTGAAACAAAGGTTAGCAGAGGAATTCCGTGAACAGTTGACCGTCGGTGTACCGACCCGTGCAGATGAAAAGGGTTTGCGTCAATTGGCACGGCAGATTCGTGATGACAAAGTAAAGGTAAAACTGTTTCTTCGACATCCCCTCCACGCAAAACTCTATCTGCTTTATCGCCCTGATCCGATTACCCCAACCGTGAGTTACCTCGGCAGTAGCAACCTGACCCTTGCCGGACTCTCACAACAGGGAGAACTCAACGTTGAAGTCCTCGATCCAGACACCTGTCAGAAGTTAGAAGATTGGTTTGAAGATCGATGGACCGACCGGTGGTGTATTGATATCTCCAAGGAATTGGTCGAAATTATTGAGCAGAGCTGGGCGCGCGAGGAACTAATTCCGCCATATCACATCTACATCAAGATGGCGTATCACCTGTCAAACGAAGCGCGAGCGGGTCTGAATGAATTTCAGATTCCACGCGATTTTCAGGGTAAGCTGTTTGAATTTCAAACCGCAGCGGTTAAAATTGCAGCGCATCACCTGAATAAGCGTGGTGGGGTGTTGATAGGAGATGTCGTCGGTCTCGGCAAAACGTTGATGGGCACGGCACTCGCACGAATATTTGAGGACGACCATGACCTTGAGACGCTGATTATCTGTCCCAAGAACTTGGTGAGGATGTGGGAGGATTATCGGGACGAGTATCGCCTGCGTGCAAGGGTGCTTTCCATTAGCCGGGTCATTTCTGAGTTGCCCAACCTTCGACGCTACCGCCTTGTCCTGATCGATGAGAGTCATAACCTTAGAAACCGCGAGGGAAAACGCTACGGTGCAATTCGGGAATATATTCAAGAAAATGAGAGCAAGGTTATTCTCCTCTCTGCGACCCCCTACAACAAAACCTATCTTGATCTCTCCAGTCAGTTACGCCTATTTGTTGGTGAGAATGAAGACTTGGGGATTCGACCGGAACAGCTAATCAGAAGGTTAGGCGGTGAAGCTGAGTTTACCCGTAAACACCAAAGCGGTCCCCGAACCCTTGCAGCGTTTGAACAGAGCGAATACATCGACGACTGGCGTGAATTGATGCGACTCTATCTTGTCCGTCGCACGCGCAGCTTCATCATGGAAAACTACGCTGAAATGCAATCCGAGACGGGCCGAAAATTTCTCTCTTTCCCGGATGGAAACCGTTCCTACTTTCCCACACGAATTCCCAAAACGGTGAAATTCACAATTGACGACGAAAATCCCGATGATCCCTACGCCCAACTATACTCTCCCTATGTTGTGGATACCATCAGCAATCTGAAACTCCCTCGATATGGGCTTGCAAATTACATTGATAAGGAATCATCGGAACCTACACCCGCTGAACAACGACAACTGGAAAATCTCTCGCGGGGCGGGAAGCGGTTGATCGGCTTCAGTCGGACCAATCTTTTTAAGCGACTGGAAAGTAGCGGCCATGTGTTCATCCAATCTGTCGAGCGGCACATTTTGCGAAACTATATTTTCCTCCATGCAATTGAAAACGATAAACCGCTACCGATCGGATCGCAAAACGCCGAGATGCTCGATTCGCGCCTCTATGACGAAGATGCCGATGCCCTAAATCTCATATCCGATCCCTTCGATGACGACACTGACGACACCGGGGAAAAATTTGATGATACTAGTTCACAATTCATTTCCTATACAACCGATGCCTTCAAAGAACGAGCCGCTAAAATTTATCATCTCTACACGACGCAATACAAAAGCCGGTTTAGGTGGATTCGGCCGAATCTCTTTCATAAATCACTTCAAAAAGACCTCACCGACGATGTGCACGCCTTGCTTGAAGTTTTGCAAAAATACGGCACATGGGACGCGGGAAAAGATGCAAAACTCAACGCACTGGAGGATCTCCTAACCCAAAGCCACCCGGACGATAAAGTTTTAATCTTCACACAATTTGCCGATACGGTGCGGTATCTGAACGATGCCCTTTCGGCGCGTGGGATTACTCAGCTAGCGGAGGTAACAGGGGACTCACCGGATCCGACTGAGCTAGCGAGGCAATTCAGTCCCATCAGCAATAACAGGGGACATACACAAAATGAGTTACGGGTTCTCATCAGCACAGACATCCTGAGCGAAGGACAGAACCTACAAGACTGTTCAATCGTCGTCAACTATGATCTACCTTGGGCGATTATCCGCTTGGTGCAGCGCGCTGGCCGTGTCGATAGGATCGGTCAAAAAGCAGAGAAAATTCTGTGCCATTCGTTTTTGCCTGCGGAAGGCGTGGAACGCATCATCAACTTGCGGGCGCGCGTCCGGGCACGCCTACATCAGAATGCGGAGGTTGTCGGCACAGACGAAGCGTTTTTTGAAGATGACCGCAATGAGCAAGCAATCCTTGACCTCTACAATGAGCGAGCAGGTTTGCTCGATGATGAACTGGATAACGATGTGGATCTCGCCTCCTATGCGTATCAGATTTGGCAAAACGCAATCACCCAAAATTCAGAATTAGAGGGGATTATTTCTAAGATGCCGTCTGTCGTTTATTCGACACAACCGCATCGCGCGACAGAAACAGAACCTGAAGGGGCACTCATTTATATGCGGACGGGTGAAGGAAACGACGCGCTAGCATGGGTGGATCGAGACGGGCAGAGTGTAACAGAATCCCAGTTTGCAATCCTTCAGACCGCAGCGTGCGAACCAAATACCCCGGCAATGTCTCCGCTTGAAAATCACCACGACCTTGTGCAAAAAGGGACAGAGTTGATAATAACCGAGGAGCGGTCAATCGGCGGGGGATTGGGACGACCGTCGGGGGCACGGTTCCGTGTCTATGAACGTCTGACACGATACGCTGAAGAGGTGGAAGGTATGGTATTTGATATACCTGAGCTGAGGCGAGCCATTGAAGACATCTATCGCTATCCGTTGCGTCAGAGCGCAACCGACATCCTCAATCGCCAACTGCGTAGCGGTATTTCTGATCGAGGGCTTGCGGAACAGGTGATCGATCTGCGGGATGAGGATCGGCTTTGCATCGT
Source organism: Candidatus Poribacteria bacterium (assembly GCA_003635265.1). GTDB lineage: Bacteria > Poribacteria > WGA-4E > WGA-4E > PCPOR2b > PCPOR2b. The sequence continues at coordinate 67,775 of PYIZ01000040.1, read as the reverse complement.
CCAAAAAGAAAGACAGATACGAGAACCACAGATTATCTGTTCACTTGGGCTTCGAGCCGATTCCCTGTAGGCGGGGCATCTTGCCCCGCAAGGTAGTAGGCATACTCCGTATGCCGTAACCAGAAACCGTAGGAAAAAAGGACAACACCAATGCAAATTGATCGCGAACGGACCCGCCAACTCCTTAAAGATTTTGAATTTGAATCCCTCCTAGTTGACCTCGGTTGGGACCGTCACAAGGGAGAAGTCAAAACTGAAATCCGAGAAGCGGGGGCCGATGAAAGCGAATATCTATTAACCGCAATTGCTGAAAAACGCGGACTGGCTGTCTTTTTGTGTTCCCCAACACCTGACGGAATGATTCCGGATTCCCAGATACGGCGTAAAATTCAACAGGAGGTTGCCAAGTCTGTCCACGAACACATCATCATTTACGCCGATGCTGAGAAAACCACACAGATCTGGCAGTGGGTCAAACGGGAGCCGGGAAAACCCCTTGCACGCCGTGAACAGCCCTATCGTCGCGAACAATCCGGTGAGGCACTGATTCAAAAACTGGAGACAATTGCTTTTAGCTTAGAGGAGGAAGCAGATCTTACGCTGCTGGATGTAACCGGGCGTGTTCGGGCGGCTTTTGACGTGGAACGCGTGACCAAACGATTTTATGACCATTTCAAAACGGAACATGCCCGGTTTCTCAAGTTTCTCAAAGGAATTCCCAATCAAGAGATGGAACGCTGGTACGTCTCGGTGATGTTGAATCGTCTGATGTTTATCTACTTTATCCAAAAGAAGGACTTCCTGAACGGCGACCCGAACTACTTGCAAACCAAACTGGAGGAGAGCCAACGCAGAGGTAATGATCGATACTACACCGATTTTCTCTGTCCGCTCTTCTTTGAGGGGTTTGCAAAACCAGAGTCTGAACGGAGCAGCGAGATGGGACAGCTGCTCGGAGAAGTGCCTTACCTGAACGGCGGCATCTTTCAGCGACACCAGATTGAGAAAAGCCATGGAGAAACGATTCAGATTCCTGACGCTGCGTTTAAAGGACCTTTTGATTTTTTTGATAAATATCAATGGCATCTCGATGAACGTCCGCTGCGAAACGATAACGAGATTAACCCCGATGTCCTCGGCTATATCTTTGAAAAATACATTAACCAGAAACAGATGGGGGCGTACTACACCAAAGAGGACATCACAGAATATATCAGCAAAAACACGGTGATTCCGTTTCTCTTTGATGCTGCACGCAAGGAGTGTAGAATCGCTTTCGAGGGGGAGGCAAGCGTCTGGCAACTACTACGAGACGACCTAGATCGTTACATCTACGATGCTGTCAAAACGGGTGTTGAGTTGGATTTACCGGAAGATATTGTGGAAGGGATTGGCGATATATCCAAACGCGGGGTATGGAACACGCCAGCACCTGATGAATATGCCAATCCAACGGAGATATGGCGGGAGGTTGTCGCACGGTGGAGCCGATACGAATCAATTCATACTAAGTTGTTAAACGGAGAAATAGATGACATTAACGCGCTCATTGCGCACAATCTCGACCTCCGTCAATTTGCACAGGATGTAATCGAAAATTGTGAGGGCCCCGAGCTGCTGCGCGCCTTTTGGAAAGCAATTACTGAGGTAACAGTCCTTGATCCGACCTGTGGTTCCGGGGCGTTCCTGTTTGCTGCTCTTAATATCCTTGAACCACTCTACGAAGCGTGTTTGGATCGGATGGAAGTCTTTCTTGCAGAGTTAGAACATACCCACGCCAATCCGCGTACCGAAAGATTTAGGGATTTCCGCAAAGTCCTTGAAGACATCGATCAGCACCCGAATCGCCGTTACTTCATCCTCAAGTCGATTATTATTAACAATCTTTACGGTGTAGACATTATGGAGGAGGCGATAGAGATTTGCAAGTTGCGGCTCTTCCTTAAAATGGTGGCACAGATTGATGACGTGAGACAGATTGAACCGCTGCCCGACATCGACTTTAACATACAGACGGGGAACACGCTCGTCGGATATGCGACTTATGACGAGGTAAAACAAGCCGTCACCGGTAAGTTCGACTTCGATAACACCATGCAGCGCATCGAAGAAAAGGCGGAGGATGTTGAACAGTTGTTTAATCTGTTTCGTCAACAGCAAACGGAATTGGGCGGTGTTGTGGAACCTGATGACAAACAGGTGTTGCAAGATAAACTCAAGGCGTTAGAAGATGAACTCAACCGTTACCTTGCTGACGAATACAAGGGAGTCCCAAATAAAAAACGTGCTTATCAAAAATGGCTCTCTTTGCACAAACCGTTCCACTGGTTTACTGAATTCTACAAAATTCTCAAGGCTGGTGGGTTTGATGTGATTATTGGTAATCCGCCGTATGTGGAATACAGTAAGGTAAAAAAAGATTACACGATTAAAGGGTATAAGACGGAAAGTTGTGGAAACTTGTATGCGTTTGTCATGGAACGGTCAATGATCCTGGGGAAAAAATACGGGCGATGTGGTATGATTGTTCCATTGAGTGGGCACAGTACAGATCGCATGAAACCACTGATTACTAATTTTTATAGCAAAGCAAAACTCCTATACATTATGAACATCAGTGGTGATGCACATCCCAGCGTTCTTTTTCCGGGTGTTAATTTCCGGCTGGCTATTTTTCTTGCCTCGACCCACTCACAAAATAAAGGGCTTCACGCAACAAAGCACTCAAAATGGTTTACTGAGGAAAGGGAAGGTCTATTTCAGCTTCTTGAATACGTACCTGTTAATCGTAAATCACAGAATTTCATCCCTAAGCTATCTACTAGCACCCACAGGGGTATCATTGAAAAATTACTGAAACATAAAGGTAGTCTTGCTTTACATAGAGGTAAACACAAAATTTACTATCACAATGCACCCGTCCATTGGATCCGTGCCCATTCGTTTGTTCCATATTTCCACAGTGAAAGAGATGGTGAAAAGATTTCAACTCAACTTAAACCGATGACTTTCGAGAGAAAGGACCACGCCCTCACGGCGACGGGAGTTATTTGTAGTTCACTTTTCTATCTTTGGTGGATAACCAATTCCGACTGTTACCATCTCAACAAAAGGGAAGTGGGAGAGTTTCCGATTGATCTGTCAAATCAGGATCTAGCCCCAAAAGTCGCACCGATTGCAGAGCGACTAATGGCAGATATAAAAGAAAAATCGAGAAGGCGTGTCTACGTCTATAAAACGTCGGGACGGGTTGAATATGACGAGTTTTACCTAAAAGAGTCCAAGTCTATCATAGACGAAATTGACCATGTGCTTGCCCAACACTACGGCTTGACCGACGAGGAATTAGACTTTATCATCAACTACGACATCAAATACCGGCTGGGGTTGGGAAACTGACTGAAACGGTTGAGCGCATCACACAAACGGATACGACCTATCCAAGTCAACTGAGGGTGGCTGCCTCCACACGAGCAACTATTAGTAACTGAAGCAGAATGATTGATAATGTTTGACTTTTATATTTAGACTTGTTCAGGTAAGAGAGTAAACCAATCAATCCTAAGAAAGGCGAGTTTGTGCGTACGCTTTAATTTCTGAGAGAATATTTTGTTTGGCTAAATAGTTTAGTGTAGGTCTATTGCGAATTCGATCTGCAAGCACAATCAAGACTGCCCTAGCTTCCCGCCCAGATGTAAGGGCCTCCAATAAATTGAATGTCAAAGATTCGCGCCGGTGAATCAGAATCGATTGCATCCATAACTCAAAAAGAAAATCAACTGCGATGTCCAATGCCGACAATGCGTTTGTTCTTTGGTGCCCAAGTGTTTGTATTAAAATATTGTAACGTTCAGAAGGATTCCAATCCGACTCTTTTGCCGTTTGGATTAACAAATCCGCATCGAAATCCGTTTGATAGTAGTGAGCACTGACCAATTTGATTGTCATCTCATCATACTCGAATTTATCAAGGAAATTTTTGTTGACGCAATGCTCCAGTACAATCTGTGTCCAGACACCATCAATGTGAAAGTTTGTTCCCGCGTCAATATTGAAATTGGTTTTTGCGTAAGATCTGAGGGGTTCGTCATCCGAAAGGAGCAGATGCCCCGGCTGACTTGCGATAAGAAGGGTATCTATAAAAAACGGTTGAAGCGCGTTATCCAACTCCTGCTTGCGTAGTTTGTTCATCTCTAGTGCGGCGGTGCATGGATGAACTTCGCAATTTTCTCTAGTCCATTTGATAATGTTTTTCAGATATTCTACCTCCTGCCTAACGTATTCGGGGTTGATGGGGATCCTCACATATTGGTCCCCTTGCTTTCCAACACTCATACCCTCCCGTTTCAACGACATTGCTTCTCTTTCATTGATGATATCCTGAAGTCCGTCAATGGTTAATTGTGCAATACCAAGTTTTCCAAAAGCTTTGATAACAGCATCAGCGGCTCCTATACTATGTATGGTCATGAGCGAGATGAGATCCACGACGAGTCTAACTTGATGCCTCCCAAGTAGGGCGAGTGCTTGTCTCTTTTCTTCGAGATCTCCCGTACTACACCGAACACCCAAGTCAGGTTTGCTCATGAGAAACATCCATGTATCTATAACATTACTACCTGTCAGATTTGGAAAAGCACCAATTGGGAGCGGGTTTTCCTTATACATTTCTTCAATCTGAAGAGAGGCTTCGTGTTGCCGGTTAATAAAGTCGAATAGCGGTTGAAATTTCGCTGAATCACCCGTTTCGTGAGAGTCATCTAGTTTGATTGACCATAATCCTGGAGTATCCGGAAACATTTTGGGAAACGCCCGAAAACTCTCTTGGAAAGCATAAATATATTTACTTTTAATATCAGTAATTTTTCCAATCTCCGGACCAAACGGAGTTTGTCGAATACATATCTCGTCATTTACAACTTTACCAAGTAACCGCTTAGCCCGATCTTCCTCGACATAAAGTTCTTTACGTGTGACATCCGTATCTTCACGTTCTTCGATGACATACCAGTAGGTCTCACCGGAACTTTCAAGGCATACCGCCGTTCCGGGCTGAACTTGAGTGGTGTGTAATAACTCACCCACTTGTTCTGTGACTGTATAAAACAAGCCGACGTATTTCAAGTGAGCCTCGGGATCATCATAATGCATTCTCCGGGTCTCGTACATGATGTCTAATGCTTTTTCCGGTTTAGATCTGATTCGATACAAGTAGACAAGGTCAAGGCAAGATCGCAGGGAAAGATTTTCCAAGTCAAAGGATCTTTCTAACAAGCGATCAACTTCTTCAAGTTTATTGGACCGGGAGTGCACGACAGCAAGATGTATTTGCATCTCAATGTCATCTGGAAATGCGTTTATATATACCTCACACACTGCTCGGGCCTGATTCATATCGCCGATTTCGTTGTAAATAAAAAACTCCATCTTGGATATGTTTTTAAGCGGACCAGATGTCTCGCGAAGGGATTGGCAAATCGCAAGCGTCTTTTCTCTTTCGCCTGAGTGATAGTAGCTGTATAGCAAACTTTGTGTTAACTGTGAGTTTAGACTCGTATTGGCAAATTTTTCGTAAAGCGTTGCTGCTTCTTTAAATTGTTTATAAATATAGAGTTCATCAGCTAATTCCACAATTTCCTTGAATGTATCGCTATTTTTAGCATAGTCGTATGCTTCTTTGAGCAGAGACAGTGCTTCATCGGTCTCGCCAGTTGCTTTGGAAATCCGAGCCGCATCAATAAGGGCCAATATGTTTGTTGGAGATGATTCCCGCATGGCTGTAGAAATTTGTTGCGCCTCCTTAAAACGTCCATCAGCAATGTAAGTGTTAATGAGTAAACGATTCGCGTCTTCTTGTAGTTCCAAAGATGAGTCCGTCATCAAAAAATCATTGAGTATCGTGATAGCTTTATTGAATTGTTTATCCGCCCGAAGGATATCGGCAAGTAAGATTGGAATTTCAGGGATTTCTGGATTAGGCTGGATTTGCTCCAAAAATTCAATGGCGCTTTTGTTGTCCCCTTGTTCAAAGGCTAATATCGCCCGATTTTTTAGCGGAACGGGGTGTGATGGCTCGATTTCCAAGGCTGTGTCAAAGTCTTTTATTGCCTCTTGTGACACACCAAGATGGCAATATGCTGTGCCTCTGTTGATAATCCAACCTGTCCGTAGGGTGCGTAATTCAGTGTTGGCAACGCAATCCCATGCCTCCGTGAAAAGTTCAATTGCTCGTCTTAATTGTTCTTCTTGAACGTCGTTAAGCTGCTTGGTCAACACAGCAAGATCGTCCTTCAACACCTGCTCAACCAAGACAGTTGCCAAAGCAGCTTTGGGGTCAGGAATGTCTTCTTGTTCATGCTCCACCATAATTTCGCCCCACCTTCTCGCTTCTTCAAAATGTCGGCGTTGTCTCGCAATTTCGCTGATTGCATAGGCAATTTGTGGGTTCTGCCGCAAATATTCCGGAACCTTAGCAATTATCTCTTCAAGCGTTTCTTCATCTGTGGAAATCTGAATAAGGATAAGGTAAGCATCTGTATTTGCTGGATTCTGTTCTAATGTCTTTTGCACATAGGCTTCAGCCTCATCAGTATCCCCTAGTAAGAAATGGGCAGCAGCACGATTAGAAAGGGCAATTTCGTCCTCACGATTATATTGAAATGCTTCGAGCAGCAACCTAGCCGCTTCCTGTTCCTTGTTGAGAATGAGTTCAGCTGCTGCCATATTTGTCAAAAGGCGAAACCTGACAATCGGTGAAGCGTCTGTCCAGATACGTTGCTTTAGGCTTTCTAATAGTTCGAGAGCAGATTGAGGGTTACTTTTCTTGAGTAGATCTCGTGCATTGTCAATTTCAAATTGGTGTTCTTTTGCAACTATATCGGCGATACTTACATTGAGGTATCTATTTGAAGCATCAGTAAGACTTGCCTCCGATCCTAGGACTGCATCATGGGTTGCTTCGGTCATTTCCCTAATTTTGTCGGTATCATTTTTAATGGCTTGGGTATTTTCGATTAAACGTGTCTGACTTTTCAATTGGGCTTTCATCATTTCAAGTTCAATCTGATTGGACGCCTCTTGATTAAGCGGTAATCGACTGTAGAAATTAGCAATAGTTTTTTCAAGAACAGGCTGGATTTCGCGCTCAAGGTCTTCTGTCGTCAATTGGTGGCCGGGCAGAATGATACATTTATGAAAGAGAGCAGTGATTTTTATGAGTTTTTCGTCTTCTTCTAGCGATGTTAGCGTGGCGATATTAATATCTTTGAGTGAAGTAATTACATCATCAAGTGTATTGGTGTCTACGCTTACTGTTTTTGGATCCTGATTCTCAGTGAAATGGGCGAGCTTGGGTGCACTTTGCTTAACTGCATCAATAAAAGATTTCTTGAACAAATCCTCTGCGGTACTTTTACTAAAGCGCCTCAGTGCAAAATCAATCCCACCGATAATTGAGGCGATTCCCCCAGCTACCTTATAAGCGGCAAACACTAATTCGAGTATTGTCATCGATTTTTCGTTCCTATCGAATGGTGTATCTGGTGTGAGTTGCTTTCTATGGTATTCCCACTAATCTATCGACAAATCGAGACTTCCATAATTGCTTATTTTACCATTGTTACGCTGCGAATGCAAAATTAAAAACTGTTAAGTGCATCACTGATCTAAGGGTGAAAAAGGCTTGCGGTCAAAAGGAGGATATACTATAATCAATGCTATAATTTGCGATTGCTTTATTCTTAGCATGATGCGAACAGTAATAAATACAAATCTTCGTTGTTGAATTGATATTCCGTTTTTGTTTTAGCATGTTCTGATATTTTGAGAATAAACCCACGTCCCAAATGACCCTGCTCAATGTAGATTCATGCGAATTTGAGAAATAAATGCTCAAATCTGCAATCAGAGGGGCAGAATGTGAGTTAAATAATTTCGACAGATTTATAGTTTCAGAGTAATTTTAGCAGAATAGGAAAATTAAACCAGATTTTTTCAGGTTTCTTTCCCATGCTTACAACCATGAACGAAACGCGGATTCCAAAAAGACAATCGAGGAGATAACGATTCGTATGAAAAAGATTGAAGGGTTCACTAAGATAGCTGTACGTGGTTTCAAGTCAATAGCGAAAGAGCGCACAATTGATATTCGTCCGTTGACGATTCTTGCCGGTGCGAATAGTTCCGGAAAATCGAGTATCATGCAACCGCTTTTGATGCTTAAACAGACACTGGAGGCACCATACGATCCGGGACCATTGCTGTTTGATGGACCAAACATTCAGTTTACTTCAGCAGAGCAATTTTTGTCCAAGTTAACCAGCGAAGAAAGGGCGGAGGTCTTTCAGATCCGGATTGAGACGCTTGGTGATGATTTTTCTTATTCTGTGAAGACGACCTTCAAACAGGGCCAGAACGGGATTGAACTTGTTGAAATGGCAACCGAGAGACAACTAGAGGCAGATCAATCATTGCCTCCCGATCGTTTTACCTTGTATCCTGAGATGTCGCCTGAAGAAATTAAGTCGCTGGTTGACCAAGACCCGTTTCTCGATATTCTAGGTGTTAATGGTGTGATACGTTCACGGTGTTTTTTGGACTTTGAGTCTCCAGATGATTATAAACCCTTCGACCTTACCACTAACCTTGAGTCCAACATTTTGGACAGTATTCACCTCCCCAGATTACGCGATAATCTAGAACGCATCCACAAACTAACCAGCATTGGTCCCCGGTATCCTGGCATATTTGAACATTACGTTGCGAGTATCATTCACGGATGGCAGGAAAGGACAGATCCCCGTTTGAAAACGTTAGCCGATACTCTTCATACTCTTGGACTGACAGGGCAGGTCGGCACTAAAAAAATTGATGACACCCGTATCGAACTTCAAGTCGGTCGCCTCCGTGAGGAACAAACGGACGAAACGGATATGGTCAGTATCGCCGATGTGGGATTCGGTGTATCCCAAGTCTTGCCTGTTTTAGTTGCCCTGATTGTCGCGGAACCGGGACAGTTGGTCTATCTTGAACAGCCAGAGCTGCACCTCCACCCCCGCTCACAGAGCGCATTAGCGCAAGTGTTAGCAGCGGCGGCGGAGCGTCACGTTCGGGTCGTTGTGGAAACACATAGTTCGTTGCTGCTTCTAGGGATTCAAACGCTTGTTGCCGAAGGAGATCTCTCACCGGAGTTGGTGAAGCTGCATTGGTTCACACAAGGTGAAAATGGTGCTACCAAAATTGATACCGAAGATTTGGATGAGGTGGGTGCTTATGGGGATTGGCCCGAAGACTTTGGTGATGTTAATCTGAAGGCACAGAGCCATTATATAAAGGCATCTCGATTACGTCTGGCTGAAAGAGCATAATATGCAGTCAAGGACTTTTAAGAGGCTTGTTGTGGACACATCAGTTGCTAGTGCTGCTGGTGGCGAAGAGGCAACGGCTTTAGTATCAATCAACTGCACCGAATTTTTTGAAACCTTTCGGGATGAGTGCCCACATCATGTCGTGATGACACCAGATCTTTCCAAGGAATGGGACGAATATCAATCGGAATTTTCAGCTACATGGCTGGCAACAATGATTGCTAAAAAGAGATTTTATTATGATCGATCCCCCGAGAACCAAGCATTGTGCAACAAAATCGAAGGGACAGCAATCAGCGACAAAGAGCGTAAAGAGATGTGGGACGATTTTCACCTTCTTGAAGCAGCACTGAAAACCGATCAAACCATTATTTCGCTCGATAGATCCATCCGGGAACTTTTCGCCCGAGCCACTCGGCATGTTCGTGAAATCCGAGACATCATCTGGGTGAATCCTGAATATAACGAAGAAGAGGAGCCCCTCGATTGGCTTAAAAACGGTGCACCGCCGGAAGAGCATCGTAAACTCCGCAGGGGGATTGTTTAGTTTAGCGTAGCATTCGTATGAGACTCGGAAGTGACACATCCAATTGAACGCATCACACAAACGCATCCCAATTACCCAACGCAGCTGAAAAGGTATTTGAAAACAGATGCCCCAGAAACTATCTGGGCGCGGGGGAATATCGCTCTCTTGACGAATCAGCAGGCTCACCTAAACGGAGACCTCTGGGCACTGTTTTGTTCGAGCAGATGTCCCGGTCAGATTATCTTGAAAGCGCATGAATTGGCTCAACAATTCCGTGAATCAGGGAGGCCCACCATCGGAGGGTATCACTCCCCAGTTGAAAAGGAATGCCTTCGCGTCCTGTTGCGAGGCTCACAACCGATTATCCTATGTCCCGCCCGGAGTATCGAAAACATGCGGCTGAACCCAGAGTGGAAAGAGGCGTTAGCGGAGGGCCGTCTGTTACTCCTGTCCATCTTTGATAGCAAACATCGGCGATCGACCGCAGTATTGGCGAGTCAACGCAACACATTTGTTGCGGCACTTGCGGACAAGATATGTATCGCCCATGCCTCGGAAGGTAGCAAGACGCTGCAATTCGCACAGCAGATATCGGAATGGGGCAAACCCTTGTTCACCTTTGATGTGCCAGCAAACAGATCGCTTTTTCAATGCGGGGCGCAGCGGATAGAGGATTTTTGTCCCTGAAATATAATAATGTATAAGAAGAAACGGAACGCAGATCTGCGTTCCCTACGAATTAACTTTGCTGGAGCTACGGATATGTGTGCAAGTTACGGCATACGGAGTATGCCTACTACTAGCAAATCGGAGAGGTTTTAGATGAAAGCGTGGCGTTTTTATGGATTTAACGATATGCGGTTGGACGAGGTCCCCGACCCAATTCGGCGTGAGGGGCATGTGATCGCAGAGATCCTCTGTGTGCAACCTTCCGTGACCGAAGCACAACTGGCTTACGGTATTCCTACCCTCGCTTACGAGCAGATTAAATACCGATTGGAGACCGAGGCGCCGATACGATTATTCGGGCACGAGTTCTGCGCCCAAATCGTGGAAGCAGATGGGGATTCACAATTCCAGCCCGGAGACCGTGTGGCAGCCCGTGCCAAGTTGCCCTGTGGCGAATGCTCCCTTTGTCTATCGGAACGCGGGAACGACTGTCGGCGCGGCCCGATTATCGGTTTTCAGCTGCCCGGTTGCTTCTCCGAGTTTGCCCTCCTGCCTGAAATCGCTTTGACAAAGGTGGACGACCGAATTTCTGATAGCGAGGCAGCATGTCTACAGTCACTTTCCGACAGCCTCGCAGCGGTGGACACGGCGGAGATACGTATTGGGGATACCGTGGCTATCTTCGGTCAGGGTAGCATGGGGCTTGAGTGTATGCAGGTCGCTCGTGCGAGCGGTGCGGGGCAGTTGATTACCGTAGATGTCCGAGAGGAAGCGTGCCAAGTCTCTGTGGAGTTGGGTGCTGACCACAGCATCGACGCGAGCCGAGACGATCCCGTTGAGGTGATTCAGACATTGACGGACGGAAACGGTGCGGATGTGGTTTTTGAATGCGCGGGTGGCAGTCCGAAGCAGGGCTTGTCGGGGACGAAAACGCTGACACAAGCCATCGCAGCCGTGCGATCAGGCGGAAAATTAAACATCGTTTCGTGGTTTGGCCATCCGATGGAACTTGATGTTGACGCACTACGAGAACGGAGTCTCCGATGTCTGTTCCCAGACATCAGCACACTGGCGCACCTAGAACACACGGTGCGGTTGGTCGCCTCCGGACGGATTCGCCTAAAACCGACCATCAACCATGTTTTATCCGGCATCGAGTCCGTCCCTAAAGCCTTTGAGATTACTGCAAACAAAGGCAAATATGGTGCTATCAACCCCGCACAGGTGATGATGAACGAATGATTTATGGTAGATTATAGAATTAATTGGATACTGTGCACGAACGAGGTCAGAAACCTTGTTCACAGAGTTACGGCACACGGCGTGTGCCTACTACTTTTGAGGAAGAACGAATGACCGACACCCAAACGCCAGATGACTTCCAAGCACTCCTCCCACATTTCCGCAAGAACGGTTATGTTGTTCTCAAAGATACCCTCACGCCCGATGAAGTAATATACTTCCGTGAAATTTATGACCGCGACCGCAAGGAGTTTGGCCATCCGAATTGTTGGCATCCTTTTGCCAACCAGACGCGAAATTGTAATGCGTTAGTCACCTCACCGGAATTTGACCAACTCCTCCGCCATCCCAAGATTCTACCGGCGATTGAATTTTTCATGGGCGGTCCCGTCTGCTTCGGCGAAATCTGTCTGCGCCACATGGGAGCTTATAATGGCGAACCTCACCAAGGCTTCCATCGTGACAAGCCGCATTGGGAGGAGCATCCGCTTCGGATGGACTACATACAACTGATGGTCTATCTCACCGATGTCGATGAAGGGACACACTGCTTCTCTATTTCGCCGGAATCCGTGGATGACCCGATTGTGGAGGTCGCAGAGAATGTCGAGCGCAACGGAACCGTAGACCTCCACGGACCCGCAGGCACTGTCGCACTTTTCAACATCGCTGTTCCGCATACGGCAACACTTCGCGTCACACAACGAGAGCGGAAAACGGTGCAAGCCTATTATGGGCACCGTTTTCGCCCTTACTTGAGCGACTGCTCTATAATACCGCCTCGATTCTCGCGTCACGATCCGGATCCGGAAGTACGAGCGTTTTACGGTAACCTCAACAAGACGACGCGAACTTACTTGGCAGCCTTTGATCCCCCATCCGCATGAATCTTGAATCCTTCTACCGGAAAGGCGAACCGCTATGAGACGTAGACACTCCTTGGACGAGCCCCACGTTTTCATGTTCGACGATGGACGGCACGCTGCGAGCCTTTACCAATTTGAACCGCCCCTCGAACCCTCAGACTTCACCTACAACGTAGATCAACTGGCGGACAGCGGTGTAGATACCCTGATATACTTCGCGGTGCTTGAGGGAGGCGTGACCATGTATGACAGCCGCGTGGCACAGAAGTGGGGCGATAACGTCGTCAAATGGACGCATACGGTCTGGTATCGTGCCGGACGAAACATCCATCAACTGATCGCCGACGGTTACGACCCGCTGAAGCTGCTCTGCGATCGCTGCCACGAAAAAGGGATCTGGTTCATTCCCAGCAACCCGGTCACCCTCTCTGGCGGAGATAGAGCGACCGACGGCGGATTGGGTCGCAAGTCCGACTTTGTGTACGAGCATCCAGAGTTTCAGGTGGGAGTGGAGGATGATCCGCGGGCATCAGACGCATCAACGACGCGGTTCAGCTTTTTGCATCCGGAGGTTCGGGAGGACCGTTTTCAGGTTTCCGAGGAATTACTTGCCCACTACGAAACCGACGGCATTGAATTGAACATGACCGATTTTGTTCCGTTTTGTCGGTTCGACGAGGTCGATGAACTCGCACCGATTATGACCCAATGGATACGCGACCTGCGCGCAGTCGCTCGGAACGCTGAAGCGGATCAGGGGCGTCGTAAACGGATTTATGCTCGTATCCCGGCACATCCAGACGCTTGGCGTGCCCTTGGATACGATGTTCCGCTTTGGGTTTCGGAGGGATTGGTGGATGGTCTAATCTGTCAACCCGGACTCACGCAGGGACCTGTGGATCAGGATCCCGATCTCTCAGGTGCGGTAGCGTTAGTCAGTGGCACTCAATGCCGGGTGCTTGCGTCCTTCCAAAACGTGCTCGGCAGGCAGCTGAAACAGTACGCCACCCCACCGATGATCTGGGCTGCCGCTGCGAATGCGTACGCCCAAGGCGCGGATGGTTTCGGGATAGGGGATGCCCACTGGACGCCCAACGGTTGGCCCTGGACGCACGATGAGTACCAGACTCTACGGCTGTTGGGACATCCCGAAATGTTGGAGACAGCTGACAAACTCTACCGCGTTCGCTCTGAGACGCAGGGTGTGACCAAAGGTGTGGGTTGGGCGCCCGGTGTGGCACCTTCCCTCCCGCAGACATTGATTGAAGGAGAATCGGTCGAAGTACGCCTGCGGATAAGCGATGAACTGCAAAAATGGGGTGCACTAGGAAGGGTTGAATCGGTTCAACTACGGATACGTATGATAGGGATTGAGCCTACCCTGAACGAAACCCGAATTGAACTTAACGGTCAACCGTTGCCGGATTCCATGCTAGATATAGAGGACTTGAACTATCGCCTAATAAGCACCGGGGCTGTAGGTCCCTACGGACAGGTGTATAAATATCAACTGCCTCCTGAGTATTATCCGAAGCCGGGACATAACACGGTGCACATCACGCTGTTGAAGCGAGATTCAAATATTGAGAATCCCTTTGAGGTCTACGATGTCGATTGCGACATCCGATACCGTCTCCACCGTCACTTTGGGCGAGAACCGATTGACTATTAAAGATTTCACCAAGATGAACAAAGTTGAGAAAACATCTGCTTTAGCTAAAAGGGCTAGGTGACCTACATGAAATGGATATCGATTTTCTTGGCAGTTTTAATATCATCATCACTGTGGGCGGGAACACTCACCGACGACTTTGAGGACGGTGATTTTGATGGTTGGAGACCGTCAAGATTTCTCTTCCCTGAACACGCAGAGTGGACTGTGGAGCAGGGTGAATTGGTTTTTACCTCTAAAAATTTCTGTTATGAAGGTCCCGCATTGGGAATTGGCGATGAGACGTGGAGCGATTATGAGTTTTCGGCACAGTTCTCACTCAAACGGACATTCTCTATCTGCTCAGGCGGTTGGATGCCTGCCCTTGGAATCGCAATTGATTCTGACGTTGCTCAGACAGGTACAATGAAGCTTGAAAAAAATCAATGGGTTGGAGTCTATCTGTCGAATCAGGAACCCCATCGCGGAAATGATGGTTGGAAAACCAAAGGGTGTGAGGTCTGGCTACCTCCTGTCTATCAAAGAGGACCGGATAGAGGCAGCTTTATAATTGAGCCAAAAAAGTGGTATACGCTGAAAATCCGTTCCTCCCCCATAGGTGCTATCACGACACTTTACGACGCGTCCATTGATGATACCCCACTATGCGAGTTTGAGCTCAAAACTATACTCAAAGAGGGAAAACGGCTAAACACAGGCGGAGCGGCGTTGTATGTCAGAAATGCAGAGGTTCGCTTCGATAACGTGGTCATCACGGGCGAGAATATACCTAACCTAGATATGAATGAGTTTGTGAGTGAGTTATCAGTTTCCCCCGCAGCCAAGCTGACAACGACGTGGGGAGAACTAAAGGCGAACCGATAGTTGTTGCGTTTCAAGCATTCACTGTTTTATTTGGAGACAACCTGATGGAATCAACGACAGTTGCCGGAGAGAGAGGACTTCCTTCTTTACATGTAGGCACGGGCAGTGTGAATCTTCAGGCTGACGATTCCATGATCGTCGCTGGCAGCATACTGCCGAGGCATGTCAAGGGTCAAGAAGGTGAATTGAGGGCGGTAGCTATTGTGATTGAAAAGCCACCGTCTCCCAAACTTGCCATTGTCGTTTGCGATGTTATTGTTGTGGAACGCGATGACGTTGATGCCGTAGTCTCCGAGATTGAACAGACGACCGGCATATCGCCTGCCAACATCCTGATTAGTGCTACACATACGCATCACTCACCGAGTACCATAGCCGTGCACGGTTACGGTCGCGACGAGGTATTTTGCCAACGTTTACGTGAAGGAATTGTCAAAGCTGTTCAACAGGCAGATGCGAACTTAAGCGAAAACGAATCCTATTTCTACTTTCATCAAGGTGAAGAGAGGACCATTGGTGGGAATAGCCGCCTACTGCTCGCTGATGGCACGATCTGGTGGGTGGGTCCTGGTACAGATGCGGTGCGCCCTACCGGTCCTTTCGACCCACAACTACCGGTTTTCGCCTTCCGTGATGCTGATGATCAACTTCAGGCATTGATGTACAACCATTCCACCCATACGATCGGCACCTGTAACGGGGATGTCCGCTCACCCAGTTTCTACGGCTTAACGGCACAGGAACTGGAAGCTGAGTTGGGCGGGAGCGTGTGCTTTCTGCCGGGCGCATTCGGTTCGACGCACAATGTCACCGAGGTGCCACCATCCGAAGCGGTTAGGCGACTCAAAAGGGCAATTACCAACGCTATGAGACAGGCAAAGCTGATGCCCGTGGACAAACTAGCGTCTATTCAACGTCCCTTTACCTTCAAGATTCGGACGTTTGACGAAATTGTGGAGGACGAAAAGGTGTCCTCCTACTGTCGTAAACGGGTGCCGGACGGCGCAGATAGCACTATCAATGTATTCCGAAACATGCGTCAGGCGCTTGCGCCCCAACAAGGACAGGTGCGTGAAACCACACTCATAGCGATGGTTATTGGTGAGGTCGCCATTGTCGGTGTGCCGGGTGAACTGTTTACAGGCTTAGGTGTTGATCTCAAGGAACGCTCTCCGTTTGAGCACACTTACGTCGTCTCACTCGCCAACGATTGGATGGGCTATCTGCCCGATCGGGAAGCCCACGAACTCGGCGGCTATCAAACTTGGATGGGACTGCACAGCTACGCAGAGGAAGGCACCGGCGAGCGGATGGTCGATGAATCCCTCCGTATGCTTCAGCAACTGGCAGCGTAGCAGTAGAAGAAAATTAAGAAAAGTCGGAGAGGTATCGATATGATGGACTATTCTTTTGACAGACAAATCGAACTAGAACAGTTGCAGCGCCTGCTCCGGCAGACGGGCTGGGCAGACCAAAGGAGTATTGAAGGCATCGAAAAAATGCTCGAAGGAACACCCCTCACATTGGGGGCGTGGGAAGGTGACCGTCTTGTCGGCTTTGTCCGAGTGCTAACCGATGGTATCTACCGGGCATTGATCGATGATGTGGTCGTAGAGGAATCGAAACGTGGAACAGGCATCGGTTCAGAATTGATGCAACGGGTAGTCGAGCGGTTGGCAGGAGTAGAGGAGGTTTTTCTGCGTTGCGGGGAGCACGTTGTTCCCTTTTATGAACGGCATAACTTTGAGCGTTCCAATGGCGTGATAATGGATCTGAACAAGGATTGAACTTGTAACGGAATTTGCAGAAAGGGATGGATAAATGGAAGGAAAGTCAGACGAAGGGCGTCCCCCACATCTGGTGCGTTTTGGACCAACCGATTTGTACGTCTCCCGCCTTTGTCAGGGGACTGCGTTTCGGAATATCCCACGAGCAGCGGATAACCCAATGGGGTTGCGTGTGCTGCAACACTGTATTGACGTTGGCGTAAATTTCTTCGATTCATCGAACGCCTACGGTTGGGGCGGTGCCGAAGAGACTCTAGGAAAAGCGATTGTAGACAGACGCGATCAGGTGGTCATTTGCACTAAAGTTGCGGCATCATACGCGCCAGAAAAAGAGGATAGTCCGGGGGAGCCAGCACGTTTTACTCGAGATTTTCTTGCCCAGCAGGCAGAAGGTAGCCTCAGACGCTTACAGACTGACTATATCGATCTCTACCTGCTCCATCAGCCGGATAAGGTTACCCCAGCAGCAGAAATCGTCGATTCGATGGACGCGCTAGTGCAGTCAGGGAAGATTCGATACTGGGGTGTCTCTAACCATAGCACCGCACAGGTGAGCGAATATGTCAAACTCGGTCAAAACACGGGCAAATCGCCCATTGCAGGCACCGAGGATTACTATAACATCGCAGGAGAATCCTTGACCGATACAGGCGATCTCCGTGTGGTTCAAATGGAGCAAGAGATGTTTCCTGTGTTGCGGAAATCAGGACTGGGACTACTCGCCTTTAGCCCCTTGGATACCGGACACCTTGTGCCGGGGCGTAATATCGACCCAGATACACCGCTGGCGAGGCTGATAGACGTGCTGGACGAAGTGGCACAGGATCTGCGCGTGAGTCGTGGAACGGTTTGCGTCGCTTGGGTGCTGACCCATCCAGAGGTGACGAGCGTACTGGCTGGTGCTGAACGTCCTGAACATGTTGAGGACAACTTTGCCGGTACAGAGATAGTATTGCCCGACGAAGCGATTGAGACTCTGAACGCTGCCAGTGCAGCTTACAGAAAACAGCAGGCGCAAAATTTGTCTTGACGCATGTTAATCGCTGGACAGGGCCTTTGAAAGGACAATTGTTAGGACCAATTCCCTATCTACCTAAAACTAACGGAGGAAACAATGAGACTGATTCTGATCGGCTGTGAATACAGCGGCACAACGACATTAGCCCACGCAATTAACGAATGGACTAAAGAAACCATGGATAAGGAATTTACCCTCATCCACGACCATTTCAAGCTGCCGGATACCAAGCCACATGGACCAGGGCTCACTGAGGAAGAAATCGCTCAGTTTGATGCGCTTAGTCCGCGGCTGACAGAGGTTATAATGCGACACAACTTATACTATCACACACCCGCCCAGTCCTCATCGGGAGAGGACTTTCTCGGAATTGGTGTCCACATCGAAGAAGGGATATACGGACCGCTGTACTACGGTTACGGAGGACCGGGCGGATTGGGCGATAGGCAAACGATTTCACAAAGCCTTGAGCAGCGTATCCTCAACTTTGCACCCGAAACCGTGCTTATCTTGGTGAAGGCTTCTCCCGAAGTCATTGCCAAGCGGATGAAAGAAAATCCCCACAAATACCCCGTTGTGCCTGAAGGGGACATTTCAGATGTGTTGCAAAAATTCGAGGAAGCGCACCAAAATTCGTCGATTCAAAACAAGATAACGCTAGATACCTCCACGGCGACAGTCGATGAGACGATAGCTGATTTTGCAGAAAAAATCCGACCGTATTTGAGCGAGTCCGAACTCACGAACCTTTCATAAGGGAAGCAGGACGACCCGCGCCGAAAGGAGAAAGGAAATGGTAGACAAAGCGTATCTCCTCAATCCCGAAGAGATTCGGGATTTTATTGTCAACGGGTATATCCAAATTCAAGCTGATTTTCCGACGGATCTTCATGGGCATATCTACCAGCAGATTGAAGAGGTGCTTGCGAAGGAAGGGAATCCGGGAAATAATCTGCTACCCCGGATCCCTGATATTCAGCGGGTTTTCGAGCATCCGAAGGTTTGTGGTGCGTTGACGAGTCTGTTAGGTCCTGACTACCTTATGCACCCCCACCGTTACTGTCATCTCAACTCACCGGGAAGCGATGGACAAACTTGGCATAAAGACGATTATATATTTGACCAGAAGGTGCGTCATCACCGCTTCCGATGGGTGATGGCTTTCTATTACCCGCAAGATGTTACTGAGGACATGGGACCGACGGGAGTCTTGCCCGGAAAACAGTATTACAATACAGTTTCCGACACAAATCCTACGCAAAGCACTGGGCAAGCGAAGGCACTTTGTGGCAAGGCTGGCACGGTAACAATTGTGAATTTCGATTCGTGGCATCGGGCAACAGCAAATCGGAGCGACAAAAAACGTTACATGCTGAAATTTCAGTTTACGCGGATGCAGGAACCCTCTCAATCGTTATGGGGTAACGGGCATACGCACTGGCAACCTGCGGACGATGATAGACATCAGGCGTTATCGAGGCATGTCTGGAAATGGCTCTCTCAAAGCAATGGTGGGGATTCGATGCACATCGTGCCCGACGAAGATGGCTCTGTGTCACAACTGATGGCGGGGCTACGAGATACTGATGAGAGTGTTCGCTTGAATTCGGCTTACGCGTTAGGTATGAGGGGAGAATCCGTTGTGCCAGCGCTAATGGGAGCGTTACAAAAAGAAGCTGAGGCTTTGGCGGAAACAAACCTCGCAAAAACTGCAGCGAATCCACAAGGGGGTAATCCAGCAGAGTTGTATTCCTCCCAAGCACTGACAGAAGTAGGACAGTCCAGTGTACCTGCATTGATTTCGGCGTTAGATGACACGTCTTGGCCCACCCGTGCGGCAGCCACGGATACTTTGGGCAATCTGGGTTCGCTTGCGGAAGAGTCCGTGCCGGCATTGATTCGGGGGCTGCGTGATGAGAGTTCGTGGGTTCGCCGTAATGCAGCGGAAGCACTGGGAACAATTGCAGCGCCCGCTGAGGATATTGTACCCCCATTGATGGAGGTCTCAAGCGATTCGGAGATGCTCGTTCGACTTAACGCGGTGATGGCACTGGCAAAGATTGGTCAATCCACAGACGGCATTGTGCCAATATTGGCGGGAAGGTTAAGCGATGAGGACCGGTATGTTCGTTTCTATGCGGCTGCGGTGTTGCGGCAGATCGGAACGCAGGAAGCACAAAACGCCTTATGGGACGACCTGTTGACCTCTCGCTGGTGTCCTATAACAACAGCGGAGAACCCCTATTAAGAATTACGCGTCTACTTCCCCTTGCCACAGCCGCTGCATCTCTTCACAGGATGCTAGGAGGGTGTCGAGTTTACCTACTCCCTCAACCCGCCCGTCCTTCAGGACAATAATCTTATCCGCACGACGGAGCGCTGGTCGACGATGGGAAACAACAAGACAGGTGGAACGCTGTGTTTCAAAGACGCGATCCCACAACACACGTTCTGTCTCCACGTCCAACGCAGAGGATAGATCGTCGAAAACATAGAGCTCGGCCGGACGGATAAACATCCGTGTCGCAGCGGCGCGTTGTATCTGCCCTCCCGATAGCTTGACTCCCCGTGGACCCACTACCGTATCCAATCCGTCTTCGAGCGTCGGGAGATCGTCTTCCATCACACCCAATCGAATCGCCCGGTTAAGTGCCGCTGGGTCATCTGGCAATCCCATGAGGATATTGTCCTTAAGTGGCTCGCTGAAAAGCCGTGGGACTTGTGGGGTATAGGCACAACGGGGCGGCACGAAGTACGATTTCGGATCATTCACCATCTCGCCATTCCAGTAAATCTCTCCGGACTCCTTTGGCAGTACCCCTAGGAGAGTTCGCAGCAGCGTCGATTTGCCAGCCCCAATTCGTCCGGTAATGACGATGAATGAACCCACGGGTATTTGTAGATCGACTCCGTGAATCCCATTCTCTGAATCCTCGTAGCGGTAGGTAAGTCCTTTGACCGTTAATTCGTGAAGGCGATGGGCGTCTGTTTTGACAGGGATCGGAACATCAGGCAGATCGCCCCGGAGGTAGACAGGACTATGTTGGGCGAGTATGCTTGGTGGTGTCCTATCACTGATTCGTTCCATTCGACCAAAGGAAATTTGTGCGCGTGCATGGTGTGTCATCGTTGTTCCTAAGAGCGAACCACTCCTAGCAACTTCACCTACGTAGACCATAAAGAGGACGATATCTCCGACGGTAAATTCGCCTGATTTCAGCTTCTCCGCAGCGAGTATGAGAATTACCCCTGTTGCAATGTTCCCGAGATTTTGATTAATCGAGCGCAGGAGTTGTTCGAGCAGATTATCTATCAGGGTCGATTTTCGCCGTGCATCGTTAAGGCGGCGAAAGTGCGATATGACATTTGACTCCATCGTTGCAACCTTGATTGCCAATACTGCTTGGAACATTTCGTTGACGAAGTTTGTTGACTGCGCTGTGGCAACCCGTTGTGCTGCCCGAAATTTATGGATATATTTCCTTGCTGCATCAATAATAATTACAACGAAGATAGATGGGATGACTGTAACAAGTGTAATCATCACGTTTATCTGCACCATTCGGATGATGGCGAGCACGGCAAAGATAAGGTTGCCCCACAGATGAATGTATCGTTCTAGGTATCTAACGATGGCTCCTACATCATCGCGGAAATTGTTAGTTATTTCGCCGGAGGCACTTGAAATGCGTCGTGGCGTTCGCACGCTAAGCAAGGCTTCCATCAGGTTTTTGCGAAGCAGAGATTCTATCCGGTACCACCAGCGGGGCCAAACGACTGCAGATCCAAATAGAACTATCACGTCACCAATCTCGACAGCGATAAACAGTGCTACAAGAGTCCATGCGGTGAATCCTGCTTGTGCATCACCTGTGAGTGCATCGAAGAACTCTTTAAAGACCAATCCGGTCAGAAATGGGACAAGGTCATCTGCCCCCCGAAACAGTATTGTGAGCAGAAAGAGTCCCGGACTATAACGCAGAAGTTTTATGGCAGCTTGCCCTGTTCCCACACGATCTCCTTTTATACTTCGCACCACAGGTCCGGGATATGTTTAGCAGCCTCAAGATTTTCGTGTATTATATCGTTGGCTCCCGGAATCCCCATACTGGCATAGATAAGTCTTAAAGTAGCACATCCAGTAAAAAAACGCAAAACCTTTCTGTAATTCACCCTTCTTGACCGAGTCAACACTTGTATGATAGCATAGCGTCATTCAGGAATCATACCCTTTGGACGATAAAAAGGGACGGAAAGCCTCGCTCGTCTACATGTCAGTCGCTGCCCCGAAGAAGCAGAGACTGAAAGAAAGGAACGCATATCTTGAAAGTTCTTATCACCGGCGCTGCGGGTTTCATCGGTTCACATCTCTGCGAGAGGTTGCTGGAGCGTGGTGATACAGCAATAGCCCTAGACAACTTCAACGATTATTATGACACAGTGCGTAAACAGGGAAATGTTCATCAATTACGCAATCACTCCGGCTGTATATTGTGCAAGGGTGACATCCGCGATAAGGCAACTGTCAATCGTATTTTCGCAGAACATCGACCAGAAACGGTTGTTCATTTAGCTGCCTACGGTGCTGTGCGCTACTCTATCGGACGTGCTAGACTCTACACCGATGTCAACATTGGCGGGTCTATCAACCTGCTGGAAGCCGCCCGTGAGATCGGCGTCGAAAACTTTGTCTTTGCATCCACCTCATCTGTGTACGGAAATACGAAACACCTGCCTTTTGTTGAGACGGATCCCTGTAATCAACCTCTCGCCCCGTACCCCGCAAGTAAAAAAGCAGTCGAGTTGATGGGATATACGTATCATCACTTGCACGGATTGAACTTCACAGCGTTGCGTTTCTTCAATGTCTACGGTCCTCGCGGGCGCCCGGATATGATGCCGTTCATCGTTACAGATAGCATTGTTAATCGGCGGGAGATTGTCCTGTTCGACGGGGGACAAATGAAGCGTGATTGGACCTACATTGATGACATTCTTGGAGGCGTAATCGCTGCGATCGATAAGCCGTTGGGCTATGAACTCATCAATCTCGGACGGGGTGAACCGGTCCTCATGACAGATTTCGTAGAGATTATCGAACGGTTGGTTGGTCACGAAGCGATTTTATCAACGCCGCCTGCCCCACTCAGCGAACCGAAGATTACCTTCGCAGATATCGATAAAGCGCGTCGTTTGTTGGACTATAATCCGCAAACCTCTCTGTCAGCAGGGCTGTGCAGGTTTTGGGAGTGGTATCAGGGTGCGATTATGGATTGATGCTTACGGGATTTCCCGGAGGTTAAAGCACAAATGAAATCTGACAGACCTGTGCTTGTGATTGTCTATGTCAACGAATCAGGAATTGGGACCTGATATTTCCGCATAACCTCTTGGATCTGTTCCCACGTGCTGTCTTCGACAAAGATCCCCTCTCGTTCTCGTTTCTCTTGTTCACCTCTGCCCCGCTCACCCGGAATGCGGATTGCTTCGACACCGGGTGAACGTTTGGAAGACTTGATGTAGTCAATAAAGCGATTGACCTCTGCATTGAAATCTGACAGATCCACAAAACTGGGGATGTTGATAACTGTAATGAATACTCCGTTGCCCACCCTTGACCCTTCTTGACTGGTACATCCCGCCCCACTCAACGCTCCAGAGAGAATATCGACAACGATACTGAGTCCGAATCCTTTTTGCGCCGCGATCCCTCCAAAAGGAAGTAGTGCACCGGGCGGAGATTCATAAAAATCCTCGACGTTGGTTGTCGGATTTCCCTTAGCATCAATAAGCCATCCCTCTGGGGCAGCTTCCTTTCGATGCCGTCTTACCCGCACTTTTCCTGCTGCGACAACGCTGGTAGACATATCCAACACAATAGGTTCACGTCCATCAACTGGAATGGCACAAGCAAGCGGATTGGTTGAAAGCCGTCCCTCGATTCCTCCATAAGGTGCGACATTTTGACCGCCGCCATGGTCGTTCACCGTCACGATCCCGATCATATTCTCCGTCGCCGCAATCAGTACATATCCCCCTAATCTGCCGGTCTCATTAGAACGGGAGATGGTAATCGTACTCACATCGGTCGCTTTTGCCTTTTCGATTGCTAATTTCATCCCATGTGTCGCAATCACGGGCCCAAATCCCCAATTTCCATCAAGTGTCGCCATTGAGGGGGACTCACGTTTCACTTCGATTGTCGCTCCCGGTTGAATCAGGGATTCCTCGATTTCGTGCACGTATTTCGGCAAGTGGATGATGCCGTGTGAATCATGTCCGACTAGATTGGCGTCAACCATGGAGCGTGTCACGATTTCAGACTCTGCATCAGAGATACCCATGGCGCGGAAAACGTTCAGGCATGTTTGTGCCAACACCTCCGCTGTGAAAACTGGCATTATCGATCTCCTCTGGTTATTATAGATTGTAGCTTAACGATTTCAAGATGATTTCATGCGTCCGTTTCATCAGGTAGGTGTCCATTATAAGGGCGCTAGAAAAGTTTGTCAATACCATCGGCGGACGGAGACCACTTTGGGATTGACCGTGTCTGGCAAATTTGATAAGATAGGCTTCAGAAAGGAATCATAATATGTCGGAGCAGAAAGTTAGGATTGGATTCGTCGGTGTCGGCAACATGGGACAATGCGCCCACCTGAAGAACTATGCAAATCTGGATATTTGTCAGGTAGTTGCAGTTGCTGAGATACGCGAGTCCCTGCGTCAAAAAGTCGCTGCCCGCTACGGCATCCCAAACACTTATCCTACACACGAAGAGATGTTACAAAACGAAGCGTTGGCTGGTATTGTGGCTGCTCAACCTTTCGGTCGATATGGGATACTCGTGCCTGAACTTCTCAAGGCGGGGGTCCCCGTCTTTACTGAAAAACCGCTTGCTGCCTCCATCGAAGCGGGCGAGAAGATTGTCGCCGCTATGAGAACGAGTGGGACTTGGCACATGGTCGGCTATCACAAGCGCAGTGATTTAGCAACGATGTACGCAAAGACGGAAATCGAGCGTCTCAAAGCATCAGGCGAACTTGGAAAAATGACGTATGTTCGTATCCTAATGCCTTCGGGGGACTGGGTGGCGGGCGGTTTTAATGACCTGATTCGGGATGATTCCCCTGCCCCTTCACTGGAGTGGGATCCGCCCGCCGCTGGCATGAATGACGAAGTCCGCAGCCAGTATAACGGCTTTGTCAACTATTATATCCATCAGATTAATCTGATGCGCTACCTGCTTGGAGAGCCCTATAAGGTCACGTATGCGGATCCCTCCGGTGTACTACTAGCGGGACAGAGCGAAAACGGCATCGCCTGTACCATTGAAATGTCGCCTTATCACACGACGATTGATTGGCAGGAATCCGCGCTCGTGTGTTTTGAGCGGGGTTACGTAAAAATTGAACTGCCGGCACCGTTAGCGAGCAATCGTCCCGGTCGTGTTGAGATTTTGCGTGACCCCAGTGAAGGCGTTACTCCAGAAACCATCTTGCCGCAATTCCCTTCAGTACACGCCATGCGGCAACAAGCGATCAATTTCGTGAATGCAATCAAGGGAGAGGCGGATCCGCCTTGCATGTCGGAGGAGGCGTTGGAAGACTTAAAAGTTGCTCGGACTTATATTAAATTATTTACAGGCGTTTAATTCCCGACGTGTAGCGCATACCGGGTATACACCGAAAATCTGGTTTCTTCTTATCACGACAAAGTCAATAACCTTCCTCGCAAAATCGTATAGTTAATCAAAGGAAGGAAGGAATCGATCAAAAATTGGTATCAGAAAGGAGTATTAATTAATGAGCAGCTTAATTGTTGTCCATCCCCGTTTTGACGGCGTTTGGCCCTTTGCAGCCGATCACTTCCACACGCTGTGGCAAGCACAGGGGGAGGTTGAATTCATACGCCTCGAATCCAGCGACGAGCGAAATCTCGGTGAGATTGCCTCACAGCCCGCTGGGATCAAACGGCTCGCATGTCTCAGCGTACCCGTGACGTTGGAGTGTCTGCAGCGTTTTACGGGACTAGAGGAGGCGACTTTCCAAGGTAGTTACGGTAGTAGTGTATCAGAGGGACCGATTCAGGAGCATATTCAGCAGGCAGGGATCACGGTTTATAACCATCCGACCGAGGGATTTTGGGGCCAAACTGTGTCGGAATACGCTCTTGCATTGACGCTGTGTGGATTGCGTCGTATCCCACAACTACACCGTGCGATCCTTAGCAGCTTAGTCCCTTGGGACTACGAAGCACCCAACGGCATGGGTACTCCCGGAGGACGTGGACATCAATTTGGTGATGATTCAAACTTTACCAGCGGCACGATTGCAGGAAAACGGGTGCGTATTATTGGTGCAGGAAATATTAGCAGTCGCTACGCCAGCTTTGTAAGTATGTTGGGTGCTGATGTAGCGGTTTGGGATCCGTATGCCAGTGAACCCTGCTTTCACCGTGCGGGTTCTCGGAAGGAATGGCACCTTTCTGAATTGGTTAAAGACGCTGAAATCTTCGCACCAATGGTGCCTCTGTTAGAATCAACACGGGGTATTGTCACCGCAGAGCATATCAACGCACTGCCGAAAGGTTGTCTAGTCGTTCTGGCAACGCGCGCAGGGATTTGTGATATGGAAGCAGTGCGAAGGCGCGTTCTTGCTGACGAACTGAGCCTTGCTGCCGATGTTTGGGATGTCGAACCACTTCCGTTAGATGATCCACTTCTGGGGCGGCATAACGTCGTCCATACGCCACATAATGCAGGACGGACTATTGACGCCAACCAGGCGTGGGCGGAGAAATTAGTGGTACAATTTAAGCCGCAGTAACCCAATTCACGAACAACACTGTATGCCAAAATACCCAATCGATAAACTTATCACCGATTTTGACGAAACAATATCGGAACGAGATACTATTAGCACCCTCGTGCATACAGCGGCTGACAACCGGGCACATGAGAAAGAAGAGTTTCTCGCAGCTTGGCAGGAGATGGTGCAATGGTTTTTGACACGGTATTATCGGGTATGTGATGCATGGCAGGACCATCGGCACTCACTTGTTGATTACCTAAAATCCTTTGAGGAACTGGAGACAGCTTCCATACAACGAGTGATTGCGAAAGGGTTTCTGGAAGGACTTACAAGAGAGGGATTAAGAGCGGTTGGACGGAACGTCATCAAGAAACCGGGGGTTGATCGGGTGTTATCCCGACTTCGCCGGGATGGCGTTGAGATTGAGATTTTATCCGCGAATTGGTCAGAGGCTTTGATCCAAGGTGCAACGGAAGGACTATGTGATCGAGTGATTACCAACAGTTTGCAGTATGATGCGGCGGGACGTTCGACCGGTGATATCCATCTGCACGTCGTTTCGGCGCGGGATAAGCTGAGAGAGTTCAGGTTACGAAAAAAAAATCCCCCAAACCCCGATGAAATCGGGGACGGGGGAGCACCACGGACGCTGTATATTGGAGATTCGATCTCAGATTTTCTCGCTATCCTCGATGCAGACTTAGGAGTACTGATTGGGCAGAACCGCACAGCGATGCAAACGATTGAACGGTTTCACCTCCCAACCCAACGCCTTCAAGAAGGAACGCGATTTGATTCCTCACGGCATTATCAAGGAACCATTCTGCTCATCGACTCATGGAAGGTATTGGACGACTTTCTCTTAACTGCTGAGTAGGTATTTGGGAGAAGAAGACAAAACACTTAAAGTTTCATCTTCCTTTCAAGTTTAATCTGCTGCTGGTTCATCAACTTGAGCCGATAGAGAATCAGTAAACTCAGGCTGCTCTGAATCCCCATCGGATTCGAGTTGTGCTTCCCCTGTGGGGAAAGCACGAATCTTGCGGAACTTAGACACTCCCGTTCCCGCAGGGATAAGATGCCCCATAATGACATTTTCCTTCAGACCGACGAGCCGATCTCGTTTACCGATAACCGAAGCTCTCGTTAGCACATTGGTCGTCTGCTGGAACGAAGCGGCAGAGATGAAGCTTTCCGTGGACAGGGAGGCTTTCGTGATTCCCTGTAAGATCGGTTTTGCTGTCGCATTCTGCCCTCCGTTTTCAACAACGCGGCGATTTACTTGATTGAACCTCGTACGTTCTACTTCTTCTTCTTCGAGAAAGTCTGTATCCCCCGGATCCTCGATTTCTACCTTACTCAGCATCTGCCGCACAATGACTTCAATGTGCTTGTCGTTGATACGCTCGCCTTGTGTTCTGTACACATCTTGGACTTCATTGACCAAGTAATTCTGGACTGCCTCTTCCCCTTTGACTTCAAGGATATCGTGCGGATTGATGGGTCCATCTGTCAACCGCTCTCCGTCAGCGACCCTATCATTATTCTGCACAATGAGGTGTTTGCCCTGTGGAATGCGATGGCTCTCCTGAGAGTTCTCTCCCATTACACGCAGGATTCGCACACCACGGCTAGCACTCTCCAACTCAACCAGCCCTTCAATCTTAGAGATGACAGCCGTGTCCTTTGGTCGTCGCGCCTCAAAGAGCTCTGTGACCCGCGGCAACCCTGTCACAATGTCTCGGCTCTGCCCCTTCTCGCGCGGCAGTCGTGCCAAGACCGCTCCTTGTTCCACGTGCTCTGTAGCTAGCTCCAAAACAGTTTCATCTTCTTTCAATTCTTTAACCGGAACTGAAAGGTATGCTCCTGTCGGCATCTGATAGCTAATCACGTCTTTCCCGGTATGGATCTCAATTTGTGGCTGATCTTCGCCTCTGTGTTCGATAATGACCCACTCTGCCGAACCGGAGGTTCTTTCCTCACGTACTGTTTTGCCTTTATCAATGTTCTTGAACACAGGGTATCCGGCATGTTCTGTCAGAATCGGTACTTGATATGGATCCCACTCAAGCAGCAGCGTTGCTTGTTCGTCATTTTGGGAATTCCCTTTAGTCACTGTTTGCCCATCTTCGACGTATAATCGTGCGCCGACATCGGCGGTATGTCGCTCCACCGTATATCCATTGTTATCAACAATCCGGATTTGCGCATTTCGGGAAAGCACAACCCTTTCCGTTTCTGTAGCGGGCTGTTGATCTCCTGACACCAAATTAGCTTCAACCGGACGTTCAATAAATCTGACGTTGTAATATTGAACCGTTCCATCATGCCGAGCTTCAACCCTCGATTGGGACCCACCGCCACTGACGGTGCCGCCTGTGTGGAACGTCCGCATCGTCAACTGCGTTCCCGGCTCCCCAATCGATTGCGCTGCGATGATGCCAATCGCCTCACCAACATCTACCAGATGATTGCTTGTTAAATCGGTGCCGTAACATTTTGCACAAGCACCGTATCGGGCTTCGCATGTCAGCACAGACCGAACACGGACTTCAGGAATACCAACTGCCTCGACCTGTTTTGCTGCTTGTTGGGTAATCAACTCATCCTTTGGCACTAGCACCTCACCTGTGCTCAAGTCAATGATGTCATCGGCAGCTGTGCGTCCGAAAATCCGCTCTGAAAACGGACTTTCCTCTTCTTCGTCTGTCGTCTTGGTAATACCACCAAGCGTTCCGCAGTCCACAGTTGTTATCATGACATCTTGCGCGACATCAACCAATTTCCGCGTTAGGTAACCGCTGCTAGCTGTCTTGATAGCGGTGTCGGCAAGTCCCTTCCGTGCACCGTGCGTCGAGATAAAATATTCAAGCACCGACAATCCTTCGTGGAAGCATGATTCAATTGGCTGTTCAATAATCTCTCCGGAAGGCTTTGCCATCAACCCACGCAAGCCCGCCAATTGACGAATTGAATCTCGCTTGCTTCGAGAAATCGCGCCTGAGTCCACCATGATATGAACGGGATTGAATCCTTCAACCTCATCATCACGTCCCTGTTCCAATCCATCAAACAAGGCGGTTTCGATCTCTTCAATCAGCCGATGCCAGACATCAATCACTTTGTTATACCGCTCACCCTCGCTCATGCCCATGTCGCCCCTCTGGTAATCGGCTTCGATCTGTTCTACCTGATGTCGTGCATCCCTTATCAAGTCCGCCTTCTCACGAGGGATGATCATGTCCTGCATGGCAATAGAAATCCCACCTAGCGTTGCATAATGAAAACCGAGCCGCTTTAAGTCATCTATAAACGCGACAGTTTGGCGATTACCCAGTTCCTCAAAAGCACGAGATACTAAGTCTGAAAGATCACGGGAACCCATTTCTTGGTTGACAAATGGTAACGCCTGTTGCGTCTGGGCATCGGTGAACAGTAGTGTATCGGGGATAGCCTGATTAAAGATCACCCGTCCCACTGTTGTTACAATTGGCTGCTCTGCTCCTTCAAAGTAAAGCTTTACGGGATCATGTAGTCCGAGTGCACCGCAATCGTGTGCAAGAATAATCTCTTCCGTATCCTGATAGGTTCGTGGAGTTGGCACTTTGCATTCTTTCTCCCAGTCCTCTTCAGGAACAGCTTTTGTAAGGAAGCTAACCCCCATTGCTACATCTCGGTTTGGCACTGCAATGGCTCCGCCGTGCGCAGGCTTGAGAAGGTTTCGCGTAGCCATCATTAGTAGCTTCGCTTCAACCTGTGCCTCAACGCTCAATGGAACGTGCACTGCCATCTGGTCCCCATCAAAGTCAGCATTGAATGCCTCACAGACCAGTGGATTGATACGAATGGCTTTCCCCTCGACAAGTACAGGCTGGAACGCTTGAATTCCGAGTCGGTGGAGTGTTGGCGCGCGGTTCAGGAGCACTGGATGCTCGTCAATTACCTCTTCCAACACCTCCCATACCTCCTCCGAGACCTGTTCCGCCATATTCTTGGCTCGTTTAATAGTATGAGCATAGCCCTTCGCCTGCAACTTATGAATGATGAACGGCTTGAACAGCTCCAATGCCATCTTCTTTGGCAAACCACACTGGTGCAACTGGAGTTCGGGTCCAACCACGATGACGGTTCGTCCTGAATAGTCCACACGTTTGCCGAGCAAGTTCTGACGAAAACGTCCCGGCTTACCTTTAAGCATATCGGAAAGGGATTTGAGGGGACGATTGCCCGGACCGCGTACCATGCGGCCATGCCGACCATTGTCCAGCAGCGCATCTACTGCTTCTTGGAGCATTCGTTTCTCATTGCGGATAATCACTTCCGGTGCGCGGAGTTCCATCAGGCGTTTCAGACGGTTGTTCCGATTGATTACACGCCGATACAGATCGTTCAAGTCGCTAGTGGCAAACCGTCCGCCATCAAGAGCGACCAACGGGCGCAGATCTGGTGGAATCACCGGAATCACCGTAAGGATCATCCAATGCGGCAGATTCCCGGACTTTTTGAAGCCCATGACCAATTTGAGCCGCTTGGACAGCTTTCGAGATTTTTGCTTACTTGCGGTCGCTTCGAGTTCTGCGCGCAGGGTTTCGATTTCCTGATCCAGATCAATCTGTTCCAGTAATTCTCGGATGGCATCAGCCCCCATACCTGCACGGAAACTATTGGGAAATTTATCTTGGTATTCTGTGTACTCCTCCTCTGTCAGGAGCTGTTTTACTTCTAAGCCACAGTCTGGATCACTAACCTCCAATACAATGAACGACTCAAAATAGATGACGCGCTCAATGTCACGGAATGGGAGGTCTAAAAACAATCCTATCCGGGAAGGTAGCCCCTTGAAAAACCAGATGTGCGATACCGGCGCCGCTAATTCGATATACCCCATCCGTTCACGGCGTACCTTCTGTTGGGTAACTTCAACACCGCATCGGTCACATATCACCCCTTTATGCTTAATCCGCTTGTATTTACCGCATCCACATTCCCAGTCTTTTTGCGGCCCAAAAATCGCCTCACAAAACAAGCCATCTCGTTCGGGACGAAATGTGCGATAGTTAATCGTTTCAGGTTTCCGTACTTCGCCGCATGCACAGTTATTTGTTGCACAGCCACTGGTCCGTTGGTGGCAGGCTGTATTTTTTGACCATTCCTTAATGTGTTCTGGCGAGGCGATTCGAATTGAAATCGCATCAAAATTGTTTAGATTTCCCGACTGTGCTGTTTGTTCTTGGACTTGATTTGACATGGCTGTTCTCCCTTAGTATTAACCAATCGGCAATTGAAAATTAAGTAGTGACTCGGTAGTGCGATCTTTTCATCTTGGTGTGAGCAGCTGTAAACCCCATTTACCAAGCGGATTCCGAATCCCTGACGTTGGAAGGATCCCGCAACATCAGGATATCGGCACAACGAAATCAGTTTAAGATTCGCGTTATTTTTTTGGCATGGAGCAATTTTTTTGTAGGTTGGATATACCTTACGCTAGTCCCTGAGTGGCTGAATCATATCTCATGTTCCGACTCCCAATTTTCAGGGTCTAGGTCAAAAGTATCTAGGTCGTCAGATGTCTGCTCTAGGTCTACATCCAGACAAAGGCTTTGTAATTCCTTCACAAGGACATTGAATGATTCTGGAGTGCCCGGCGCAGGGGCATTCTCTCCTTTAACAATAGCCTCGTAGATTTTGCTTCTTCCAATCACATCATCGGACTTAATTGTAAGTAATTCTTGCAGGGTGTACGCAGCACCGTATGCTTCCAGAGCCCATACTTCCATTTCACCGAGGCGTTGACCACCTTGCTGTGCTTTACCACCGAGTGGCTGTTGAGTCACCAAGGAATAAGGTCCCGTGCTGCGGGCGTGAATTTTATCATCCACCAAATGATTGAGTTTCAGGATATAAGTATATCCGACGGTAACTTCTTGGGCAAAGGGTTCTCCGGTGCGACCATCGTACAACTTGGCTTTCCCGTGCTCTGGCAAACCAGCTTCTTTTAAGAGTTTACGAATCTCCGGCTCCTCTGCACCATCGAATACCGGTGTAGCAATGTATAAGCCAAGCTCTCGAGCCGCTCTACCCAAATGCGTTTCCAGGATCTGTCCCGCATTCATGCGACCGGGAACTCCCAATGGATTCATGATGATTTGGATTGGTGTACCGTCTTCCAGATAGGGCATATCCTCTTGTGGGAGAATCTTTGAAACGACTCCCTTGTTGCCGTGTCTGCCGGACATTTTGTCGCCGACAGAGATCTTTCGGCGGGTCGCCACGTAAACTTTCACCAGTTTGAGAACGCCCGGTTTCAACTCATCTCCCTTGCGAATTTTCTCAATCTGCGCGTCCCTTTCCTCCTCCAGATCTCTAAGCCGTCCTTGCGCCAACTGTTGAATGCGTTCGATGAGCTCCATTGCATCCTTATCCGTAACATGGAAGTATTCCAACGGAACGCCTGCATCAAGCAACTCTTCTGTAACAATCTTTCCTCTTCTAGCAATGAGCTCCGTGCCATCAGAGACACTGCTAGCGAGTTTTTTACCAAGCAGCGCATTGCGAATTTCGGCATCTTTGCGTTGATTAATCAATCCACGTTTCGCTTCCCATTCTTTCTCCACCTCTTTTTCTTTGGCAAGCTCCCGCAGTCTCGTTTGACGGTCGGGTTCTCGTTCTTTCCGAGAGAAGACCTTGACATCAACCACAACGCCTTCTGTGCCGGGTTTGACATATTTGGAAGCGTCCCGTACCTCGCCAACCTTCTCACCAAAGATGGCGCGTAGCAGTTTTTCTTCGGGTCCGAGGTCGCTTTCACCCTTTGGTGTCACCTTGCCAACCAGAATGCTTCCGGGACGAACAACCGAACCGATGCGAATAATTCCCTCTTCATCCAATTGTGCCAAAGCTTCCTCAGAGACATTTGGAATGTCTCGCGTAATTTCTTCACGTCCCATCTTGGTATCACGCGCTTCTACCTCAAACTCTTCAATGTGGATAGAGGTGTAGGTATCGTCAGTGATGAGCGACTCGCTGAGGAGGATGGCATCTTCATAATTATATCCTTCCCAAGACATGAATGCGATTAGGATATTGCTTCCGAGGGCAAGTTCTCCGTTTTCGGTAGAGGTTCCGTCGGCAATCACCTGACCCGCTTTTATCTCTTCTCCGACATCTACACATGGACGTTGATGGAGGCTAGTACCACTGTTCGATCGCTTGAAGGTTGTCAAGCGGTATACATCGTAACCCATTTCGCTGAACGACTGTTCCCCACCAGCAGTCCTGAAGGCATCATCGGTGCGAATAATGATTTCAGCGGCGGAGACGCTTTCCACAACGCCATCCCGCTTTGCTAGCACAACCGCTCCAGAATCACGAGCGGCTTTATGCTCCATGCCAGTTCCAATCAGCGGCGCCTCCGGGCGGATAAGCGGTACGGCTTGTCGCTGCATGTTACTCCCCATCAATGCACGGTTCGCATCATTGTGCTCCAGGAAAGGGATGAGTGCAGCAGAAACGCCCACGATTTGCTTGGGTGAAACATCAATATAGTCAATTTCCGGTGCTGCCTTCCGCGGGAAATCGTCTTTTTGGCGTGTCACCATCATGTCGCCTTCCATCGTTCCTTTCTCATCAAGGACGGCATGCGCTTGCGCGATGGTGAACGTATCTTCTTTATCTGCAGCCAAATAATCAATCTGATCGGTTGCTTTGCCTTTCGACACCTTGCGATAGGGTGTTTCCATAAAACCGTAGGCGTTTACCCGTGCATAGGTACTAAGAGAAACAATTAACCCGACCGATGGCCCTTCAGGTGTCTCAATTGGACAGACGCGCCCGTAGTGAGTTCGATGAACATCCCGCACCTCAAAGGTCGCACGTTCTCGATGCAGTCCGCCAGGTCCCAATGCACTCAAGCGGCGTTTATGGGTTAATTCGTCTAGCGGATTGGCTTGCTGCATAAATTGGGACAGTTGGCTTGAGCCGAAGAAGTCTTTAATTGCAGCGGTCAACGGTTTCGGGTTAATCAGGTCAGCAGGGGTCACATTCTCCAAGTCTTGAACCGTCAATCGCTCTCGGGTTGCGCGAGTCACTCGCAACATCCCCATCCGCACCTGATTCTGCAACAGCTCGCCGACAGCTCGCACTCGACGATTACCGAGGTGATCGATATCGTCCATCTCCCCTTCTCCGTTCTGTACTTGTATCAGGTATTGGAGAACCGCGGCGATATCCTCTTTGCGTAGTACACGAACCTCCTCATCTACTACCTCGACATCGTTCCGATACAGGGAGAGATTCCCCAACTTTTCATTGAGTTTGTACCGTCCCACCTCTGCGAGATCGTAACGTACCGGATCGAAAAATAGCTTCTCAAATCGGTTGTGTGCACTCTCAATTGTAGGTGGATCGCCCGGTTGCATCTTACGAAATATCTCAACTACTGCAAGGTCTTGGATAGTACCACGATAGACGTTGAGTGTATCGCCCGACTTCTCAATGGTAAAGTTATCTCTACTGTTTTTGTTAGATATCCGATATCGCCCCTCTGTTAATACTTGCGCGATTGCAGAGGAGGATAGAGACACACCATTGTCCTTAAACTGTTGGTGCCACGCATCTGACACCGGTGCGCCATCCGTCAAATCGCTTTGGAGGTCAGCTGACACTTCAAAACTTAGCGGCAGGTCGTAATCGGACTGGAGGTCACGTTCGAGCGTGTTTCGCAAGAAACGGATATCTTCTGCATCATCTGCATCCAAAACCTCAATTTTTTTGATTTTTGCCTCACGCAATTCATCAATTTGCTCTTCCGTCAATTCCGTGTTCGCTTCAAGCAGAAGTTCTTCAGTGTCAGGTTGTTTGATTGGCGCAGCCGTTACGCGATCAACTAGGGAGTCGTCGAGCTTAACCTCTTCTGTTTTAGCATACAGTTTGAGGATAGTTTCATCGGTTTCCCAACCGAGTGCCCGCAGCAGAACGGTTACGAGCATTTTTTTGCGTCGATCGAGCCGGACATAGATTAGGTCTTTGATATCGTACTCGAACTCAATCCACGCGCCACGATACGGGATAATTCTCGCAGTGTTAAGTGTCTGCCCACTGGTATGGGCTTCTTCGCCAAACGTTGCGCCGGGCGATCGTTGTAACTGGCTGACGATTACGCGTTCAGAACCGTTGATGATGAAAGTACCGTTTTCCGTCATGAGCGGAATTTCGCCCATATAGACTTCGTTTTCTTTTATGTCAATAAGTTGATTTTCACCGGTATCCTCATCTTTTTCCCTGAGAACCAATCGGACACAAACCTTCACCGGCAGCGCATAACTGAATCCGCGGGATTGACATTCATTAATGTCGTATTTCGGGGCACCGAGTGAATAGCTAACGAACTGGAGTTCGGAAGTTTCGCTGAAGTCGGGAATCGGAAAGATTTCGTTGAAAACAGCTTGTAGACCCTTATCTTTCCGCTCTTCTGGAGGGGTGTTTCGTTGAAGAAATTCTTCGTAGGAGGATTTTTGAACCTCAATGAGATCCGGGAGATCCATAATCTCCGGAATTTTTCCATAAGACAATCGTCCACGTTTACCATAATATTTGACGGGTTTATCATATTTTACGGGGTGGGGCATGCTTTCACCTGACCTTGAGATTAGGGGATAAGGGCGTTTCTGAATTTTGTCCTCTGAAGCGGGCGTAACGCAGTATTGTATAACAATTATTATTCTGTGTCAAGTAAATTCTTGGGGCGTATATCATTTTTTTGAAAAATTCCTTTGACTTTAGAGAAAATGGCTGCTACGATAGCAGTAAGCTTTTCATGAATCCGTCCTTCCATTTTAGAGTAAGTGGTGCTACTTCGCTGATAACTGCTTGCTACACGCTCGACAAAGGTATGCATCTGACACAACAGATTAAGGTTCAGGCACAAAAACTTGGATTTGAATTAGTTGGCATCCTCCCCGTTGAACCGAGCCAGACGGTCAATCATTATGAACAGTGGTTGAAAGATGGTCATGCCGGAGAGATGGATTATCTAGAAAAGCATCTGCCACTGAAGCGAGATCCACGCCAGATCCTCCCCGAAGCCCAATCAATCATCGCGTTGGCGATTAATTACTATACACTTGACCCGCCTAAATCACTTGCGGAAGACCCATCCCGTGGACAGATTTCTAGATACGCGTGGGGGACGGATTACCACCGTCTTATCCGGTTGAAATTAGATCAACTGGCGGCATTCATCCAAGAAACTGCCGAAGAGAATGTCAAAACCAGAGTTTATGTAGATACCGCCCCGGTCCTTGAGCGGGAGTATGCTGAACGTGCGGGAATTGGGTGGATTGCTAAAAACACAAATGTGATTAACTGGCAGGCAGGTTCTTGGTTTTTTCTCGCGGGCATCTTGGTCAGTATTAAATTGGAAACGGACACACCGTTGCTTCGTGGAAGTTGCGGCACTTGCACCCGCTGCATTGAGGCGTGCCCCACAGATGCAATCTTAGCCCCCAACATTCTTGATTCTCGGCTGTGCATTTCCTACCTTACTATTGAGTTGAAAGGGAGCATCCCACACAAGCTCCGCCCACAGATGGATAACCTAATATTCGGCTGCGACATCTGCCAGGAAGTCTGCCCTTGGAACAGCAAAGCCACACCAACAGAGGAACGTGGCTTTTATCCACGCAAAGGGAATCTCGCACCTACGCTGCTATCACTCATCAACATGACACAGGAACAGTTTAGCAGACGTTTTAGGAACAGTCCAATCAAGCGAGCGAAACGAGGCGGCTTTCTCCGAAATGTTGCGGTTGCGCTTGGTAACTGGAAGAATCGCGCTGCGGTGCCTGCCCTTAAACAGGCGCTGAACGATGACGAATCCCTAGTACGTAGCCATGCTGCGTGGGCGTTAGGACAGATTGGCGGTAAAGCGGCAAGAAAAGCGCTACAGACGCGCTTAGACACGGAAGTGGATACAGAAGTTATTACAGAGATTAAAGGTGCACTGAACCAGAGTTTTTCCAAGGCTGGAAGGAAATAGCTGATATGGGGATATTCTATCGATGTGCAACGGACC
The DNA here is from genome assembly GCA_003635265.1 of Candidatus Poribacteria bacterium. Taxonomy (GTDB): domain Bacteria; phylum Poribacteria; class WGA-4E; order WGA-4E; family PCPOR2b; genus PCPOR2b. Next base: position 29,879 of record PYIZ01000040.1, on the reverse strand, counting down.
TTTCTAGCGTAACACCGAAACTTTATCGCTTAACTTACGTTAATGAAAATGTAACTTGCGAATTGCTTATCGGAGGAGGAATATCCGTTGTATATCGATCAAATTAAAATCAGCGGTTTTAAGAGTTTCGCCGAAGATGTGGAACTAATATTGGAGCCGGGGATCACAACCATTGTAGGTCCTAACGGCTGTGGCAAGAGCAATGTGTCAGACGCAATTCGTTGGGTACTGGGCCAACAGAGCCCTCGCGCCCTGCGTTGTGCCAATATGCAGGATCTCCTTTTCAACGGCGGGTCGAACTTTAAGCCAGCACAACGGGCACAGGCTTCCCTCCATTTCACCGATGTTGAGGGAAAGCTTGCACTCGAATCTCCGGAGATTGCAGTTCGTCGTCAATTGACGCGTAGCGGTGAAAGTAACTATTTCATTAATGACGCTCCATGTCTGCTACGAGATATTACTGAACTCTTTATGGATACAGGAATCGGCGTCGATGCCTATTCTGTCATGGAGCAGAGCAAAATAGATCTCATTCTCAATACTCGTCCCGAAGAGCGCCGTTTCCTGTTTGACGAGGTTGCGGGTATAACCAAATATAAGCACCGTAAAAAAGCCGCACTTAAAAAGCTAGAAGCAACTGAGCAGAACCTTGTGCGGATTAATGATGTCATCCACACGGTGCAGCGTGAAACTGAATCGCTCAAGCAGCAAGCAGCGCAAGCCGAACGTTATCAACAACTCCACGGTCAACTAAAAAATCTCGAATTAGACCTTAGCCGTCGGGAACACGGGCGGTTCGCCAAAGACTTAACTCAGGCCCAACTCAACTTAGATGAACTGATGCTTGTTGTGACAGAAGCCAATGAGCAGATTGATTCCACCGAGCAGCAAATCGAGGATGCCACAGCACGCCGAGCCGAGTTAGAGAACTTAATTCGCGAGGGGCAAGGAGTTGTGAGCGGATTCACTAGCAAAATTGAACAAACAGAACGAGACATTGCAGTTTATAAGGAACGACAGCTAAATATTCAGCAGCAACGTCAACGGGCACTTCAGGCAATTGAATCACTGGAGAAACAAACAACGGAACTTGAAGCGCAAAAGGAGGAGCGTGAGCAGGAGCACAGACAGGTTGACGTTTCGCTTCAGTTGGAGGAAAGTAAACTGACCGCGCGACGGCGGGTTTTGACCGAACTCGACACGCGGGTGACGGAAGCCGAAAACTCCGTGAAGACAGCACGGGAAAATTTGCTTGAAACCACGAATCAGGTTTCACAACTAGAAACACAACTTGCGTCACTCAACAACAAGTTAGAGTACTCAGCTGCCAATCTGGACCGCATTACAGAACGCTCAAACACCTTAGGTGCTGAACTGGAGTTGGAAAAAGAGAGTTATACAAAAGCACAACGACGTGAACAGCAGCTTAATGCTGACCTAATTCGTCTTGAGACTGACCGACAAAAGGCTGAAGAAGAAACCCAACGTTATCAGACGGAACTCCGCAAGCTAGAGTCGGAAATGCGAGGGATGCAGGATTCACTCGGTACTAGTGCTTCACGGTTTAAGTCATTAAAGGACTTGCAAGCTACCCATGAAGGTTACTATACGGGTGTTCGTGCGATCCTGAAAGTCCGCGAAACAGAACCGGAACGCTTTGGCGGAATTTGTGGCGTCATCGCGGAACTCATTCGAACCGAACCGGACTACGAGTTAGCAATTGAAGTAGCATTGGGGAGCGCGATTCAAAACATTGTTACAGAAACCGCTGAAGATGCTCAGTCCGGCATTGAGTTCCTCAAGCAGACGAAAGCGGGTCGGGTAACATTCTTGCCTTTGGATATTCTGCGGACTCGCCCATTTAAGGGTGATGGCTTGTTGGGGGAGGTTGGTGTCATTGGTCTGGCAGCTGAACTCCTAGACTATGATTCAAAATATGAGGTTGCGGTTCAGCAACTGTTGGGAAATACGGTCGTAGTCGAGGACCTTGACACAGCGATAAAATTAACACGGAGCTTCCGCCATAATGCACGTCTCGTCACGCTGGAAGGAGAGTTAATCAATACTTCTGGCGCGGTTACAGGCGGACATAACACCAGTTCAACCAGTGGACTTCTGAGTCGCTCAAGGGAGATAGAAAACCTACAGGAACGTATTGATCGGCTGACAAACCAACTTAACGAAAAGGATACCAGAAGCAAAAAACTCGCCGGCAGGTTAGCTGAACTCCAACAGACCAAGCAAAGCCTCATCACACAAGGACAAGCACACCAGATTGAACATGCGAGCCTATCAAAAGTTTTGGAACAGGGGCAGCGGCAAATCGGCCAGCTTGAGGAGCAGTTGAACGACGTAGAGAAGGAAGAGATAAGCTTGCATCAGGAAACAGAAAAAGCAAAAGCAGATCAGGACGTACTTCAGTCCGAATTGGAGGATGCAGCCAAGACGCGCCGTAAACTACAACGACGTATCGAACGGTTGTCAGAACAGATTCAGAGCGAAAGGAGTAAACGGGAGGAAGTCATCGAGTCCTGTCAAGAACTTGAAATTGTCTTAGCAGGGAAACGGGAAAAATTGCAGAGCCTGAGTTCCGAAATCCTGAACCTTCAAAAAAATCAGGCACGGATTCGCGACAGTATTGCCGAGCATCAAGCGGTTATCGATTCTGATGATCAAACTCGCCAAGAACTCTCTGCACAAATCGACGAAGCGCAACGCAAATTCCTCCAGATAGAGCAGGAAAAATTCGATGCTGAGGAAAATGTTAGGCGGCTAGAGGAGGAGCATGTAGGCTTAATCGAACAGATTGCAGAAGCACAGAAACTAGTACGCAAAGCGAGGAGAGAATTTGACAAGCAGAATCGCCTCCGGCATCACCTAGAGGTCACGACAACCCAGTTAGAGATGCAACTGAAGGCAATTTCCGCACGAATTCTAGAGAAGTACCAAATTTCAATCGACCAAATTGAAATTGAGGACAATCCGGTTGACGACCTTGAATTGATGGGACAGATTGACACACTGAAAACCGAAATTGAAGGAATGGGAGCTGTTAATCTTGTAGCGATTGAAGAGTACGAAGAGCACAAGCGGCGCGAAGATTTCCTTGTCACTCAACGCGAAGACCTAGAAAAGTCGCTTGAATCGGTCAATCAAGCAATTCAGAAGATTAACCGGACTTCGCGTGAGACGTTCCTCGAAGCATTTGAGCAGATACGCGCTAACTTTCAAGAGGTGTTTGAGGAGCTTTTCGGAGGTGGGGAGACGGAGTTGCGTTTGACAGACGAATCGGATGTATTAGAAGCGGGGATTGATATCATCGCCTGCCCGCCGGGTAAGAGACCACAGAGTATAACGCTACTCTCAGGCGGTGAGCGGTCGCTTGTTGCCATTGCCCTACTCTTTGCCGTGTTCAAGATTAAGCCGAGCCCGTTCTGCGTTCTGGATGAAGTTGATGCTGCGCTCGACGAAGCGAACGTGCTCCGTTTCACGAACCTCATCCGGAAATATGCCCAGCAGACACAGTTTATTATCATCACCCACAATAAGCGGACGATGGAGATCTCCGATGTCATGTACGGTGTGACGATGGAACAAGCAGGCTTGTCAAAGATTGTTTCAGCAAAGTTTGGCAATGAGCTTGCAGCGTGATAGGTGACTACTCTACAAGCAACTGTTCCATCTCCGTGTTCGCCATTCCGTTAAAATGCTCTCACAAAAAGTAAAAAAAGCCGAGTTTTTGGCCAAAAACTCGGCTTCTATCGCACGTACGACCTCTGAATATGAGCCAAAAAGTATAGTACGGCTTACTCTTCCGCTTCCGATTTTGCCTCGGCGATCACCTTTTGAGCGAGTTCATCGGGCATCTCTTCGTAACGTGAGAACTCCATCGTAAAGCTGCCCCGCGCACTGGTAATCGATTTAAGGTCTATCGAATATCGGAACATTTCTGCTAACGGTACAGTTGCTTGGATCACCTGACGTTTGCCTGCCTGCTCAACTCCCATGATTCGCCCGCGTTTGCTATTGAGGTCGCCGATAATGTCCCCCATGAACTGTTCAGGAACGGAGATTGTAACGTCCATGATTGGCTCAAGCATCACCGGATTGGATTGGTTTGCCGCTTCTCGAAACGCAAAAGAACCAGCAATCTGAAAAGCCATATCTGAGGAATCAACGGGATGATGTTTCCCATCGTAAAGCTCAACTTGTGCATCAACGAAGGGATAGCCGGCGATCAGACCTTGAGCCATTGACTCACGGATACCTTTCTCAACCGCGGGGATGTAATTACGCGGGATTGAACCTCCCACAATCTTGTTGACAAACTCAAAGCCGGTACCACGTTCGAGCGGAGACAGGTTTATCCAAACCTCACCAAACTGTCCACGTCCGCCAGATTGACGTTTATACCTACCCTGAACACTGCTCGCCCTGCCGCGAATTGTCTCCTGATAGGAAACCTTTGGCATTTCGACCTCAGTTTCAATTCCAAACTTGTCTCGCATTCGATTGCGTATGACAGTGAGATGTATCTCGCCAAGCCCGGAGACTAGCAGCTGTTTCGTGGTGCTATTCCGTTCAACCTGGAATGATGGATCTTCCTCCATCATCCGGGATAGGGTCGAACTCAGCTTCTCGTCGTCCCCTTCTCGTGCAGGCATGATGGAGAACGAGATAACGGGCTGAGGGAATTCGCAGCCGGGAAGTTGGAATGAACTGCCCACATCACAAAATGTGTCGTTCGTTTCCGCAAGCGTCAGTTTCGAGACAACTCCGATATCACCGGCGGAGACTTGGGGTGTGTCGATAGCAGTTTTCCCATTCATGAACGCAAGTTTGCCGATTCGTTCATTCTCACCCTTCGTCGCGTTGTAAACTTGAGAATCACCATTTAAGACTCCAGAATAGACACGGAAGAAAGTGAGTCTACCCGCGAAGGGATCTGCTAATGTCTTAAAAACCAACGCCGACAGCGGCGAATCCGAGGAGGCATCATAGGTTGTTTCGCCGTCAATTCCTGTAATCGGTCTGGCATCTACCGGAGATGGGCAGCAGTTCGTGACCGTGTCCATCAACGGTTGGACACCGATATTCCGCAGAGCATCACCACAAAGTACAGGTACGAATTGATTGCTGCCTAATCCTGTGCGGAGTCCAGTACCAATCTCCTCATCGGTGAGTTCACCTTCAAAGAATTTTTCAATTAGCTCATCATCGCTTTCTGCTGCAACCTCGACCAGTTCCTCCCGCATCTCTTCCGCCTGTGCTTCAAGTTCCGAAGGGACCTCCGATTTCGGCGAGGGCTTATTATCCTGTGGTTCGGTGAACGCTCCCATCTGGATGAGATCAACGACGCCCTTAAAATCAGCTTCTTTACCAATTGGGACCTGCGTCACAACTGTTCGAGCTTCAAGAATTTCATCAACGCTTGCAAGCGCGTTTTCAAAACTAGCGTTCTCTTTATCCATTTTGTTGATAAAGATCACCCGTGGGAGTTCATATCTATCAGCTGCTTCCCATACCTTCTCCGTACCCCCTTCGACACCGGTTGTTGCATCAATCACCACAATAACGGCATCTACCACGCGCAATACGCTATCGAGGTCTCCATGAAAATCTTCGACACCGGGCGTATCAATAACATTTAACTTGTACCCTCTCCACTCGGCGACACATGCAGAACAGTTAATTGTCATCTTGCGTTCAATTTCGTCTGGGGCATAATCTGAAACTGAATTCCCACTATCAACTTGCCCCATTCGCTCAATTGTGCCCCCATTATAGAGTATCGCCTCAATGAGCGAAGTCTTCCCTGTGCTCGAATGCCCAATAATACCGATATTCCGAATCTGTTCCGTCTGATATTCCTTCATTAAAAAAACTCCTTACGGTGTCAGTTTAACCAAAAACATCGCAGAAATATGCAATTAAGCAGGTTCCGATTTATCGAAGTTTTTGTTTGTATGAACTGGCTCTGATGTCACTTTTATCCGGTTCCTCTGTAGGTCCCCTTCGTATCGTTTACCCTTGAAGCCTTGCTAGGGGGTAAGCGGCCTCCAAACCGATGAATATCTTACACCCCCAAATCAAGCAAAAAGATTAGCAGCCACTTTCAAACTTTTCAGAATCTCCTTGATTACGAAAAAGAGGACTCCATTGAGGTGCCATTTGCTAAGTCTGGACCTGCTTTGGAAATTGCTAAAAGCGTTGGTGATTGTAGCACACCCCTATGGGAAATGCAAGCAAAAAGAATTCAATCAATTTTTCCCTTTACAATAGCATAACTTTCTTCTATACTTGGAGGTGCGAGTATACGATGGCGTGAATCCCCAATACCTCCAGTGATAGAAGTCCGGAGTTCTCAAGACATTAGGAAGAATCGGATGGATACGCAGGGAACTTGGGAGGGATCAAAAACCTCTGCCGTGGGATACAAGCAGATTTTGATGTTCCATCGAATTGGAGCTGCACATGAAAGGCATTTTCAACGTTCTAATCTGTTTACTCTTTCCTATAGCTTGGGGGGCACTCATTAACTGGATCTTTACCCTTCTCGAACGTCGTACCGGCCGTTCAACTCCCCACAACCCTAAAATTGATTATCACATCTGAACCCATAACGCTCGATGAACGTCGATATCAGTGGTATACCTGTTAATATCTTGGGGTTGATTGCTTTAGGGTGCATCAGCGGTTTCCTATCAGGTTTCTTCGGGATCGGCGGTGGACCAGTAATCACCCCGATCCTCAATATCCTATTCGGCATTCCCTTCCCAATTTGCATTGGAAGTACGCTTCCTCGGACAGCTGGCACCACTTTCTCTGCCGTATTGCGGTATTGGAAGTTCGGCAATATAGACGCAAAACTGGCATTGATGATTGTGGGAGGTAATTTTGTCGGTATTGAGATTGGGGTATATCTGCTCGACTGGCTGGATAAATTAGGAGAGATTAGTGTCGGGAAGCAGTCAATCCCAGCGCTTCAGTTTTACCTGCAATGGCTCTTCTTTGGGGTACTTATCACCGTTTCAGGATTGATTCTTATCGAGTCACTGATTCACAGAAGAAAAAGCGATCACAAACAACCGCTCGGCTTACTTCGAAACCTACGCCTCCCACCTTACGCTTCCTTCCCCATCACCGGTGTTCGCCAAATCTCGCTCCCGGCAATTGTTTACTCAGCGCTCGTCATCGGTATTTTCACAGGATTGCTCGGGATCGGCGGCGGTATCCTCTTCGTGCCGCTACTGATCTACGGATATGGTGTTGAGACACATGCGGCGGTTGGCACGACTTCGCTTATCGTATTTTTTTCTGCGGCTTATGGGACTGCTACTCATGCAATGCGGGGCAATGTCGATTTATGGCTGGTTGTGTTTTTGCTGATTGGATCTACAATCTGTGCACAGGTAGGGGTAATCGCGAATCAGAGGATACAGGGCGATTCAATCCGCTTCTGTTTTGCGTTTATCGTTTTGATTGTGGCGGGGATGATTGGCTTGAATCTTCTACGCCTAATCTATGGATAGTTATCAACAGCCCTATGAACACCCACTCGTCGCGCCGCAATTCAGACAGCGATAGCAGGTGCCGTTCCGTACCATGATTGTCCCGCAGTCATGACAAGCAGGGGCATCCGACTGCATTGTTGCGACGCGTTTTTCGCGTGCTTCTAGCGTTCGGGCGTTCTCTTCCTGATTGATGTCATCTCCGTAAGGATGCAGCAGCTGTGGTTGGGCAAGTTGATCGCCTAGGCTCTCGTCTTCCCCAGCAAGCACCTCGCTTTGGGGCACGAATTTCAGTCCCAACCAGCGGAATACATAGTCAATGATTGACTTCGCTATCGGGATATCCTTGTTGTTGGTGAACCCTTCAGGCTCAAATCGGACATGGCTGAACTTATCGACCAGCGATTTCAGTGGAACACCGTATTGTAGCGAGATAGAGGTCATTGTCGCGATAGTGTCCATCAATCCAGAGATGACTGAGCCTTGCTTGGACATCTTGAGAAACACCTCGCCGGGGCTGCCATCTTCGTAAAATCCAACGGTGATATAGCCTTCATGACCCGCAACGCTGAATTTGTGGGTGATTGAATCACGATCGTTGGGCAGACGACGGCGGATTGGTCGCGCTTCCTGTTCTTCTTCCTCCGCTTCTGCTCTAGTCGTGCTGAGAGGTTGCGACAGTTTCGATCCATCCCGGTAGAGTGCCACCGCCTTCAATCCCAGTTTCCATGCCTCAACGTAAAGATCCTCTACCTCTTCAACCGTTGTCTCGTGTGGCATGTTGATGGTTTTGGATATTGACCCACTCAGAAATGGCTGCGTTGCAGCCACCATGCGCACATGCGCCATCGGCTCAATGTAACGCTGACCGTAATTCCCGCATTTGTTGGCACAATCAAAGACAGGTAAGTGTTCCTCCTTCAGATGCGGTGCACCTTCGATGGTCATCATGCCACAAATTACTTTGCTTGCTTCTTCAATTTGCTGCTGTGTAAATCCCAATTCACTCAAGAGGTCAAAGTCCGGCGCGTTATATTGTTCCGAACCAAATCCGAGACGCACCATCCCTGCTTCTCCAATAGTGTAGGCGTTAAATGCATGTGCCAACTCAAAGACGGAGGGTAGCGTCGCTTCAATCTGACCAATCTCTTCGTTAGTCAAACCCTTCTCTTTAAGGGAAACATTATTGATATGCGCCGAACCGATTAGCGAGGAAGTCCCTTGCACATAGGTTACAATGTCGTCAATCTCTTCATTCGTATAACCGAGCTTTTTCAGCGCACGTGGCACGGATTGGTTGATAATCTTAAAGTAACCACCGCCCGCCAACTTCTTGAATTTCACGAGCGCGAATTCAGGTTCAACACCGGTCGTATCGCATTCCATGAGCAGCCCGATGGTGCCGGTAGGCGCTAGCACTGTCGCTTGCGCATTCCGATAGCCGTAGCGCTCACCCATTTCAACCGCAGCATCCCATGTCTGTTGTGCTACCTTCAAAAGGTTAGGCGGGCAGACATCTGGGTTAATGCGATAGGCTGCGGCGCGATGTTTACTCATCACATGCAGCATCGACTCACGGTTCTCATCAAAGCTGGGGAAGGGACCTTTGACCGCGGCCATCTCAGCGGATGCCCGATACGCTTCGCCACAGAGGATTGCTGTGAGCGCGCCAGCGATGGCATATCCTTCTTCGCTGTCGTAGGGGATACCGTTGACCATCAGCAGCGTTCCCAGATTGGCATATCCCAATCCGAGTGGTCGATAGTCGTGACTGTTTTGAGCGATTGAGGGGGTCGGATAGGAGGAGAAATCCACAAGGATTTCCTGCCCAATGAAGAAGATTCGGCAGGCATGCTTGAACCCTTCGACATCAAAGTTTCCATCTTCATCGACAAATTTGAGTAGATTGATAGAAGCAAGATTACATGCGGAGTCGTCAAGGAACATATATTCTGAACATGGATTGCTACTATAAATTCGATCGGTATTAGCGCAAGTATGCCAGTCGTTAATCGTCGTGTCAAACTGTACGCCCGGATCCGCACAAGCCCAAGCGGCTTCGGATATTTGACGCATGAGATCTTTGGCTTCAAATGTTTCGCAGATTTCGCCTGTCGTACGCAGCGTCGTATGCCATTTGTCACCGCGTAGATAGGCATTCATGAAGTCGTCCGTGATTCGGACAGAATTATTTGAGTTTTGCCCTGAGACAGTTTTATACGCCTCCCCGTTGAAGTCAGAGGGATAACCAGCAGCGACGAGTGCTGCGACTTTCTTTTCCTCATTCACTTTCCAGTTGATGAAATCAACGATTTCCGGATGATCCATATCGAGGCATACCATCTTTGCCGCCCGTCTGGTAGTTCCTCCAGATTTAGTCGCCCCTGCTCCACGGTCAAACACCTCCAGAAAAGACATAAGTCCACTACTTGTCCCCCCACCGGAGAGTTTTTCTTGACGCCCTCGAATCTTGAAAAAATTCGTTCCAGTTCCCGAACCGTACTTAAAGACGCGCGCCTCATTTTTGACCAACTCAAAAATCGACATCAGATCATCGTCAACAGATTGTATGAAGCACGCACTGCATTGTGGGTGGTCGTAGTTGTTTTCTGTCTGGATCACACTGTTTTTTTCAAAGTCCCAATACCAGTTGCCGGTTCCGCCTATAATTCCATATTGATGATATAGTCCACAATTAAACCAGACCGGCGAATTGAACGCACCGCGCTGCATGACGAGCAGATCCATCAGTTCCATCTCAAAAGCATCAGCATCCTCCGGTGTGGCAAAGTAGCCGCCAAAGGCTTCGCCGGCGTGGCGGATGGTATGCGCGACGCGTTGGATGAGTTGACGAACGCTTGTTTCGCTATCCGTTTCAGGCACCCCTGCTTTACGAAAATATTTGGATACTGCAATATCCGCTGCCAACTGTGACCAATTCGATGGGACTTCCACCTCGTCTTTCTCGAAGATTGCCTCGCCTTTTTCATTATAGATCACCGAACTTCGAGGTTCCCACTCAATGGTATCGAATGGATGCACACCGGGCAAGGTATATCGTCGATCGATTTTCAATCCCCGTTGATGTGCAGTTTCTTCAAGAGCAGAGGGTTTGATGTCAGCAGTTTCATCTGATGGTGCGGCGACTATCGAATCCTGATTAACACCAAAATCGTTGGTTTGGGACATTTCTTGCAGTTCCTTTCTATGATTGCTAAAAAAATTGACAGATTCAGCAACTCGCTCACTTGTAATCCGTTGATAATTCCCCTTAATTCAACGCTCTTCCTGAACTATCAGTTTCATTAATTTAATCATCAGGTGCTAATTGACGGAGCTCGTTTTCAAAGTCTGCCGCATCCTTAAAATCGCGGTAAACAGAAGCAAATCGAATATATGCGACACTATCCAAACTCTTGAGAGCATCCATAACAATTTCACCGATGATATGACTTTCGACTTCGGATTTGTGCATACCGATAATTTGTTGTTCGACATCCCCAATCAGGCGATCAATGGTTTCCTGACTAATCGAGCGTTTTTCACACGCCTTCATGATATTGCGCTTTAGCTTTTGCCGGTCGAAGGCTTCGCGGCGCTGGTCCTTCTTAATAATAAAAAGATCCAACACTTCAGCCCGCTCATAGGTTGTAAACCGTTTTGAGCAATGGAGACACGCTCGGCGTCTACGGATGGCAGTTCCTCCGTCAGTATCGCGTTTGTCGATAACTCTTATGCTGGAACCGTTGCAGTATGGACATTTCATAGAACACCAATATATTGTGTATAATTTCTTTTATCATACAATATGTGCGATTGGGGCTAATATGATAAACGATTATTTATGATCTGTCAATAGTTTTTTAACAGAATTTCACTCGTTTTTTTCTAAAAATTAGCAGTCGAGATTCAAGCAGATAATTCTTGCCGAATTTTGTGAAGATGTGGCACAATAAAATAACTAATAAAATTCCCGACGAATTGGCAAATCAATTGGTTTTGAGTTGGACCCCACCGATCTAAGTCGTGCGGCTGCGATCTGTAAAGACGTTAAGCAGATGAGGGAAAGATACCCTTGTGTTTCAGGTATCCTTCGATGAAAATTGCTAAACATAAGGGAGATTTGAGTCGTCGAAAGCGCATCAACACACCGGAGAGAAAGCTATCTATGAAGAAATCGAGACATGACCTGACCCAAGGGAGTATTTTCAAGAATCTTATACATCTCGCTTGGCCCATTGCTCTCAGCAACATTTTGCAAGATTCTTTCAGCGTGGTCGATATGATTTTCGTCGGAAAACTGGGAGCCGAAGCAATTTCCGCTGTTGATATGAGCTCGAATCTTCAGCGAGTGATCAGCGTGCTTTCACTCGGCATTTCAATGGGAACGGTCGTTCTGGTTTCTCAGTCAATCGGTGCACAACAGAGAGAGCAAGGGGAAAACATCGCGATGCAGGCACTCATCTTAAGCATTGTATGTCCGCTTGTAATCGCGTGTATAGGCTTTCCACTCGCTGAAATTGGATTAAGGCTACTCGGAGCAGAGGAAGAGGTGGTACGACTGGGCGTACCTTACTTGCGTATTACACTGCTCGGTGGTATCATGATGTTCGTGTCGATGACGTTAGGTTCCATTTTCAGAGCGGGTGGCGATTCACTGACACCGATGATCGTCATGATTGTTTCAACGGTCTTAAACATTGTTCTTGATCCCTTGCTGATATTTGGGATTTGGAAATTCCCACGTTTGGAGGTCGCGGGATCCGCGTATGCAAGCGTGATTGGCAGAAGTGCTGGAGTTGTGATTTTCGTTTATCTCTGTTTCATCGGACGTAGCGTCATCTCATTGAAGCACGTTAAACGCCGTGTCGACCTGTCAGTAATGGGTCAAATCCTGCGCCTCGGAATTTTCAGTTCAATGCAAGGATTTTTGAGACACGTCTCCCGGTTGGGATTCATTCGAGTTGTGGCGATTCATGGAACGAATGCGGTGGCTGCCTACGCCATCTGTATGCGCCTCCGCATCCTCGTGATGCACTTGGGTTTCGGATTCGCAAACGCTGTCGCACCGATGGTGGGGCAGAATATCGGAGCAGGTCAGATTGACAGGGCAGAAAAATCTGCCAACCTCGCCGGTGGATTAGCAACGATACTTATGGCTGTGCTTGGAAGTCTATTGTTTATTTTTCCTCATCTGAGTATTAGGATATTTACCGGGCAAGCGGAAGTTATCAGTATTGGGAGTGTTTACATCCGTTACCTATCAGCCACTTTTGCATTTATCGCGATTTCTATCGTATTTGGTCGTGCCCTCAACGGTGCTGGGGATACCGTTTCCCCGATGGTGATGACATTCATCTGTCAACTCGGTATTGGGCTGTTTTTAGTAATCCTGCTTTCCCATTTAGTGGGACTCAAGGGAGTCTGGATTGGCATCGCCCTATCAAACGTTGTACAAGGCTTATTGATGTGGTGGTGGTTTAGACGAGGCACATGGAAAACCAAAAAACTGATAAGTAAGAAATGATGTCATGATTATTGCTAGCTGGTTTATACACTTCGATGGTCATGGTCAAAGGAATTCACTAGCCTTGCCAGATCTCAAATATTTGTATAACGTCATTTGCGAGGAGTTGTTGTGCAATCATTTCAAGTTTGGGTTGATCTAAGTCTCCGTGTATCCGGTACTTCTGTCCTGTCTGTGCAGTTTGGACATCTGGAACCCCCATATCACGTAGCCCTTTGAGAACACTATCACCCACAGCATCCGTTACCCCCGGTTTCAACCGTACCTCGATGGTCCATACGGAACCATCACCTTGTTTTGGGGTATGATTGTCGGAACGACTATAGACATAATTCTGCGTCACCGGATCGGCGAGCAGTTCCGCACCGATGCGTTCAATTGTATGAGAATTAATGTCTCCTTCGATCCAATAGATTTGAACGGTGTGCACGGATTCTACACCGGTCAGTCCGAGATCAGCGATATCCTGAAGGATACCTTGTCCGATAGCATCCGGTGTTTCAGGTTTGTAACTAACTTCAATTTTCCATTTCAATTTTCGAGTTTCCTATCTTGATTTCAGCAAACTAAAAGGACTAAAACGTGCCAACGGAAGAAGCCAGTGCCCGAACGCTGTTGATTATTGTTAGCGTCATCGGAGCTATTTTTACAATTGTAATGATCATCCTTTTCTTCAACGCAGCGCCTGCCCGTTCCGACATTCCAGACCACCAGATTTACACAGATCCAGCCGCTTGTCTGAAGTGTCATCTCCGTGGGACCGAGCAATCACCAACTATGCCGCATCTTAATGTTGGCAGCTGCCACATTTGCCATCAATTGGCAAAGGAAAAGAATCCGGAATAACAAAACGTTTCTATTTTCTTATCGTCCGACTTCCCATGCCAGATGCTGCAACTCCGGTCCAATCAGTTTTTCCCACGCCAACTGCACCGCAGCTGTTGAGCCGGGTGTCGAAATAACCACTTTCCCCCGGTACACGCCAGCGGTAGCACGCGATAGCATCGCTGCCGCTCCGACTTGATCATAACTGAACATTCGGAAGAGTTCCCCAAAACCGGGTAGGGTTTTCTCTAGGGCTTGATCCAATACGTCAAAGGTTGTATCACGCGGGGCGATGCCCGTGCCACCATTGAAAAGAATCATGCGCGCGTCGCCTGCTGCGAACTCGTCCAGTACCGCCTTGACCTGATCCGGCTCATCCTTAATAATGCGATATCCCACGACCTCATTTCCGCCTGCTGCTAGTTGTTCTCGGAGGTATGCTGCGTTCTTATCTGTTTCCGGTGTGCGCGTATCGCTGACGGTGACGATTGCTACGAGCACGGAACCGTGTTCTGCAGCCATCTCCCGATGCTGCTCGGTGCTCGCTGAAGTTTTTTCGGCCATCTCTGTTCTCCTCAGAATTGGATACTATGAAATTTATTCAAAAATCCTATGGGTATAGAATATGCCAAACGCCCTAGATTGTCAAGGCTAAATAGAAACTCCATCTGGAGGTTGATGTAGTCAGTAAAATCATGATACAATGAACAAAACAACCTTTGGAATCGAAAAAAGTTAGTAGCAAATTTACTAATTTCACATTAGGACAACTAAGACAAGGAGCATAATATGGTTCCCCTTATCAGTAACATCGGTTATGGTCTCTTAGGTGCCTGTCAGCTTCCGCGTTTTTGGTGGAAAGTTACCCTCAGAAAAGCGGGGCTGCTTGATGCAGAATATCCCGATTGTAGCGGTGGACTTGATACATCGATCCTCGAACTTTTAGATTTGGACAAAGAGACAACGCTCTCTTACCTGCGAGACAATATGCCGAACTATCTCGAATTTGAGGCTTGGATTCTCCAGCAAAAAGGTGGCGAGATTGACCAACAGGCCGTGGCAGATTGGAATGAACAACTCCGATCTCGTGATCACCGTCCAGCAAAAATTGAAGAGACGTACAGTGATATTGGGCTTCCTGACGATGCGGGCATCACGTCCGCTGTGATTCTGAATAACTTACAGGATTGGCAGCTATTTTATGAGCGTAACTTGGATAATGATTTTGCGGCGCTCACTGGTCGTGTTGTACCACTGATTGCAAATATTGATTACGGCGCTTTGGAGGTTTGCCAGTTGCCCCGAACTTGGATTAAAATCCTACTTAAAGCAAAAGGCAAACTTCACCCGGACTATCCGGATATGACCGAAAACGGATTGGACCCTCGAGTCTTACGCGTACTTGGAATCGAACCCGCCGATGCCGTCGCCTATGTCCGTGAAAACCTGCCTAGCTACACTCAGTTTGAGGCGTGGGTACTAGAACAGAATGGCGGTGAAATTGACCGGGAAAAAGCGGATGAGTGGAACACCTTTATCCGCAACCGTATCCACAGGGATGAGAAGCGGATAGAGATTCACGCGACAGTTGGACGCGAAGATGACGGCACACTTAACTCTGCGGTGCTCCTCAACCATATCGAGGATTGGCATCTTGCCCACACCGATCTCATGAATGCATTGGCAGCGTAACTACACCATCAGCGTCTGACCGTGATACATGTTTTGGATTTTCGGGAGTATTTACCCTTCACGTGCCCTGATCAGTGCGCGTACACGATCTGCGTCAACGGCGTTTGTCGTCACACCGTCGCGCTTAATCGAGGTGCCGACAATAACCCCACCCGCATACTGCAAAACTTCGGTGAGGTTATCGGTTGTCACTCCACTGCCAGCGAAGATACTAGCTTGAGGAACCGCTGATTTCACAGTTTTTAGTTGATCGAGATCGGTGCTTTTGCCCGTTGCTGTTCCTGTAACGATCAGTGCGTCGGCAAGTCCACGATGATAGGTATCCCCCGCACTTGCGAGGATATCGATCGGGGCAAGTGGCACGGCATGTTTCACGGCAATATCCGCGAAAATTTTAACCTCGCTTTTGAGGAACAACCGGTAGCGCAAGGTTTCGTGCGCTTTCCCTTGGATAAGACCTTGGTCGGTGAGCATTGCGCCGGTGTGGACGTTCACACGGATAAAGTTTGCCTCCGTAACCGTCGCGATTGCTATCGCCGATTTTGCGTCGTTGCGTAGGACGTTGAGTCCAATCGGCGTCTGGGGGTAGCGTTCTCGAATCTCGTCCGCAACGAGGGCTAGTGCTGCAACGGTATGGGGTTCGACGCTATCCGATGAGAAGGGCACATCCCCGTAATTTTCAATGATGACTCCGTCAATTCCATTATCAATTAGCGTCTCGGCATCCGAGAGCGCACGAGCGCGAATTTCATGGAAGAGTTGGGTTGATTGGGGGCTGCCGATCAGTGGGGGCAGGTGGATCACGCCGATGATCGGTTTGGGCTGATCAAACAACTGATTGATTCCTTGCATATTGCTAAAATCTTTCCCTCGCAGAAGGTGACCATCACTGCAAATGTGATAACATCGCCAGCGGCGTTGTTGCAAGTAGACCCGCATCAATGGGAAGCAGCACGCCGGAAATCCAGCGGGACTCATCGCTGGCGAGGAACAACCCTGCCCATGCAATGTCCCAAGCGGTGCCTTCTGTTCCCAACGGACCTGATCGACGACGGAGATCGCGCAGTTCATCGGAAATGGTGGTCGTCATTGGGGCGTAAATGTGACCCGGTGCGATGCAGTTGACTCGAATGTTATCCCGCCCATGATGTACCGCCATATTGCGCGTCAAGGAGACCGCACCACCTTTTGATACAGCGTAGGGGATGTTGCGCCAGATATTTGCCCGCAGCCCATCAATCGAAGCAATATTGACAATCGAGCCTCCACCCGCTTCAATCATCTTGGGTATGGCGTGTTTAGATGCCAGCATCATACCCTTGAGATTAACCGCCATCACATCATCCCAAACATCTGGATCTACATCAACGACCGTCCCTGCACCACCGATGGCGGCACTATTAAATAGGATATGTAGTTCACCGTATCGCTCAACGGCTGCTTCAGCCATCGCTTGACAGTCATCGTTTTGGGAAACATCGCCGACGAAAATGGACGCCTCTCCACCTTCCTCCTCAATCGCAGCAAGGGTTTTCTCGGCATTTTCGAGATTTCGGTCTACCAACAAAACCTTAGCACCCTGTCTAGTAAATAGAACTGATGTCGCCCGTCCAACGCCATCTATCGGGGTACGACTCCCCGCCCCGGTGACAATAGCGACTTTACCTGCTAACCGTGTCCCGCTGTTTTCCATTATTATTTGATTTCCTTTGGCTTTATTTTTATAAGATCAATTTATTGGATTTCGTTTAACGCATATAAAATAAGCGCACTGTTTTCCTCCACGCCATAGAATAGCGAGGTTTTCACCTCAAAGCGTTTATCATACAGATGCTTCGGTGTAGCGTCAACGGAAAAATTATGTCTCCCAATAATCTCGCTGGTCAATCTCTTGACAAGTCGAGGGGTTATGAACAATAATTTGTTAGGTAAACTTGAAACATGCAGCATATTAACAGACACTATATCTTCTCATCAATAATTGAACGTATAAACCGAGGGAATTACGATTATGAAAATATTGTTGACAGGCGCAGCCGGCTTTGTGGGACGTGCTGCAGTCGATATTTTGAACCAAGACCATGAAGTGACTGCCTTTGACATTCGTCCGGTGGACGAATACGACCACGTTGTTCAAGGGGATGTGCTTGATTATACAACGCTTGAAGCCGTGATGGCGGGCCATGATGCGGTTGTGAATACGATTATGGCACCCAATGGCAGTTATGGGATGGACGGTCCCGGTTTTGATATTAATGTACGGGGTATGTTCAACCTGCTTGAAGCTGCCCGTGTATGCCAGATCCAGCGATTCATCCACACCTCTAGTGGAGCGGTTCATGGTGGCTATCCGGAGGACACGTTCCTCACGTACGACCTATATCCACTCAAAGCCGCTAGCTCCTATGATCTTTCTAAGCTGGTGCAAGAAGAACTCGCCCGGAATTATCATGAACAACACGGTCTTTCCATTGCATGTATTCGACCGTGGGGCATCATTGATTCAGATGAAATGGTTACGACCGATGGTCATCCTGTAAACGGCTACTATTATGGCACGATTGATAGACGGGATGTTGCGTCCGCGCTAAAATGCGCCCTAGAGGCATCGGATATTAGCTATGATTGTTTTTATGTATTTGCCACACCGGGGGGCTATAAAAAAGGGGATGTGGCGCGGACAGAGAGGCTGCTGGGTTGGGAGCCGGTATATAGATTTGATGCGGATCTTTAATTTCAGTCCCGCAAAGAGTAACTTGAAATAAAAAATGATTGAAGTCTGCTGAGGATTGTGAGAAAATCATTGGCATCCAAGGCATGAATTTAGGATCATTTTATTGACAACAGATACCAATTTAGTTTGGAGGAACACTAATGGGTAACATGGCAACAAGCAACTTGGGACGTACAGGGGTTGCCTTAACCAATTTGGGTTTTGGCGGGGCACCACTCGGAGATCTCTTTGAGATTCTCAGTGAGACACAAGCGCAGGGGACACTGCAAGCGGCATGGGATGCCGGCTTGCGCTACTTCGATACGGCACCGTTCTACGGCTACGGGAAAAGTGAGCATCGTTTCGGACATTTTCTCCGTCAACAGCCACGCAATGAGTTTGTGCTTTCTACGAAGATTGGGCGTGTGCTGCGGGCGACGCGCGATCCCGATAATTTCGACAAAGGGATGTGGGCGGGAGGCCTGCCCTTCGATCTCTATTTTGACTATAGCTACGATGGGGTCATGCGCTCTTTTGAAGACAGTCTCCAGCGGCTCAGTTTGAACTCTATTGATCTTCTGCTCATCCACGATCTCGATCACATGTTTCACGTGAACGATACACGGATCAACGCTCACATGGTGCAGCTCGGTACCAGCGGTTGGCGGGCACTTGAGGAACTTCGTTCTAGTGGACAGATAAAAGGGATAGGGGCTGGCGTGAATCAGATGGGCACCATCCCGCGCTTCTTGGAGATGGTAGATCTCGATTTCTTTATCGTTGCGATGCCGTATACATTGTTGGATCAGGATGTTTTAGACGCTGAATTTCCACAGTGCGAGGAACGCGGCGTCGGTGTGGTGATTGGTGCGGTGTTTGCCTCTGGTATTCTAGCGACAGGTCCGACGGAGAATGCGTATTACGCCTATGCCCCAGCGCCCCCTGAAGTATTGGAAAAAACACGGCGCATTCAAGCGGTTTGTGATCGGCATAACGTGCCGCTAAGGGCAGCAGCATTACAGTTCCCATTGGCGCATCCAATCGTCGCCGCAGCCATTCCGGGCGGGCTCATGCCAGAGCATGTTCAATCGAATGTAGAAATATTTGAACACCCCATCCCTGCGGATCTTTGGAGTGAACTAAAGGCAGAAGGATTGCTGCGCGAAGACGCACCTACCCCCTAAGCTACCGCTAATTAATCCGACTGACTACTTCAGCAAGCATAAGCAAAGAGACCGGGTTTTGCAAGAAAACCCGGTCTTTTTATTTTTATATCTACTACGGAATGCAAGGCATCAACTGAATCGAATTGAATAGAGGTCTGCATCTTTTAACAGGAACCGCAAACGGATGGGCTGCCCTGAAAGCCGACTCACATCTGTGCCGTTCTTCCACTTTACTATCCGTTGGAGGTCATCACCGAAAACCTCTGGACAATCGTCCAATCCGAAACCGGGGATGGCGTTGCCAGACGCATCTTGAATTTCGACCTGAATACTGCCCGCCCCAGAGGTTGAGAAGTTAATGGCGAACTGATCTCCTTTGAAGGTCAGCGGCTTTGTTACAAATTCCCCACCGCTCAACGGCCCCTGCATTGAGACAAATCCATCAATTCGGATTGTGTAACGCCGATATCGACAATCATCCCCTTGATGCGAATCTTCACTCGCATAGATGGAAATCTCATCGGGCGCACCATCAATATGCGATTCTGTCTCGACCAACCCCCAATTCTGATAGTTGTCACCGTAGAACCAGTTACCTCTCAACCGCAAGCCGGGACGGATAAATGATTCGGGCCAAACGTTGAAATGATTCCCATCACGGCTGCTCATGAACATTCCATCGGTCACGGCTGTCCCCTCGCGCTCAGATACATAGCCTCGGAGACGGCGATACTCTAACTCGGGCAGAGCTTTCGTCGATTCCGTCCACCCGCGATCGGTATATCGGGTTGGAAAGCCGAGGAAGATATGCGGGGCGCGGTAATATGGGATAATCTGATTTGTATACAGTTCGCTCACACGACTCGGCGAATAGTCTAGCCATTCAGGATCAGACCAGTTGAGGAAATCTTTCGATGTTCCTGTGCGGATGTCGCGTCCGTCACGGAAATCGCGATGGTATTCACGGTATTCGCCGCGTACCGTATCCCAAAAAGCGAGGTTCTGTGAGTCAAATGCACCTTTGGTGATTACAGGCTCATCGCTCATGAGTGACCAGTGGATGCCATCAGCGGATTTGAACGCATACAAGGCGCGTTCAGCTGAACCGAGTGCCTTGTACTTTTCGTCCGGCTTGCAATCCGGATTCTCGTCCTTAAAAGGCGCGAAGTTGTGAGATCCAATTCCTTCCCAGATGATGTTGTTCTGCTTCCCGCCATCAAACTCAATCAAGCCAAGTTCCGGTTTGGTCCAGTGTATCCCATCGTGGCTCTCGGCGTAGCAGACCACCTGCGGGTGGTGATCATTGTCAAAGCCCTCAGTTGTATAAATGACGTGACTCCCCCGGTAATACATCCGATAAAGATCGCCATCTTGGAACACGGTTTTATAACCGCAGGTGCTACCCTCCCACGGATTATCATGAACACAGGCAACGTCTTGTGGTTGCGGATGGTGTAACCGTTGGGTTGCGCCAGCTATTTCATCAATCAGATAATCGTCGACGAACAGTTCTAGCCGATTGCCGATGTCGATGGGTGAAATCGCTTGTGTCATTGCATCTCTTGATAGCGTAAGCATTGCGGAAGCGATAGATATCATTGGCAAAGACCTCCTTGTTGATTTTTGATATTGTTAGGAGTTAGGCAGTTCAACGCTCAAATCCTTTCCCTTATCAGGGGGTAGGATTAAGAAACGGGCAACCCCAAGTTTCTTAATCCCGCCTTTTCCGGGCATTTATCAACATTAGGCACCAAGCGGGTTTAGACTGTTTCGGTCTGCCCGTTCATGCCCGGTTTTAACATTTCCGTTTTTAGTGTTTAGGAGTTACGGAGTTAAAGTGTAAATGGGTTTAGCGAAATAGGCACGTACTGCTGTAGTATCTTGGGGTCGCTATCAGAAAGTCGATATAGTCAGATGCTGCACATTTTGGTCGATTCATAGTAGACACTATTATAACCTATTTTATCACCACGTGCGTAACTCCTAATTGTAACAGGAACGAGTCAAAAAAGAGATCCAAAATCAGAGTTTTCGTTGTCATTCGTTCAAAAATCAATTGCTTTGTCGTGGTAATTTTTGCTGTTGACCCACGTATAACAAAGGGTTAAAATGGCTGTCGTATATCACAAGATAGGCAAGAAAAATCCAACCGCGGATTTGACAGATGGTATAGATTCGCCTGATCTCCTTTACCTCCCCCAGTCCGTCTGTGCAATCCGCCAATTCGTGAGCAGATTTATAGGAGAGTAAAATATGTCCACTATCAAACGACCTGCGCCTGAAATTATTGAGGCGTTGTATGAGTTAGGGACCGATGCCGTGACCTCTACCATGGAAGCGTTGGGTGTGCGCCGAACCTTTATGGAGGGTCCCATCGCTCGTGTGCCCGGGAGTAAAATTGTCGGACCTGCACTGACGCTCCGCTTCACACCACAGCGTGAAGACCAGATGCGGGGCTATCAGATACCGGGAGCCTCCGCTGAAGAATCGGAACCGGAAGGCGAGGAAGCCGGTGAGAAAACCTCTGCCTTGTGGGAAGTGATGTTTGAAGTGCAGGCTGGCGATGTGATCGTAGTTGACGGTAGAGGCGATCTCGCCACCGGCTGCTTCGGAGAGATGTTGATGACCTACTTCCAAGCGCAGGGTGGGGCTGGTGTTGTCATAGACGCCGGCATCCGGGATTCTGTGCCGATTTTCCAGGAACTAAAGGTGCCGGTCTGGTCAACCGCCGTGACCACCGGTGGGGCTGGACACCTGAATCTCTTTCCCGCTGACTTCAATCTCCCAATCGGCTGTGGCAAGGTCTTAGTCAATCCCGGTGACATTATCATGGCGGACGATGGTGGGGCTATCGTTGTGCCGCCTCGGCTGATACCTCGTATTCTCGACATCGCCGGCGAGCGTGAGGAGCACGAAGTTTTTGTCCGAATAAAGCTACGAGAGGGCGGAGATCTGCGGAAATATTATCCATTTAACGATGAAGGCAGGAAAGAATATGAGGAGTGGTTGGCTGCACAGAAGGGATGAGTTGGTAGCAGATTTAACAGAAAGCAATAGATAAATTAGGAAAGGAAACGCCATGCTCTCAACACACGACATGGGCGGGGTATCCATTCAGCCTGATGAGCTGCAAGCGATGCAGGCGAACGACTATATCCTCTACGCCCGCGACAAAAAATTAGAGAAAGTTTCTGTGGAAAAGATCCGGCTGCCGCGTGATCCGGAGGGGCACACCCAGCGGCTATGCCTAGCGCAGGCACCGAACGGTACAATCTATGCCGCCCAACACACGCTGCTGCATAAGTCAACCGACGGTGGCAAGACGTGGGAACACCTCCAACGCGATCCCAATATATGTGTCGGTTGGCGAGTAGCGTTCAACGACGAGGGTGTAATGTTAAACGTCAAGCCCGCGGTCAACGGTACGCTGCCGACTGTGTGGGAGTCGCGCAATGAAGGTGACACATGGCGGCAAATCGGGAGGATTGATGTCGGTACGCCGGATGTGCTGTCGTTGGGTTTCAGTATGACCCGTCTGGATAATGGCACGTTGCTCGTGCCGGTGTTAGTGGGGGCAGACAGGATTGGTAATCGCGAAGCGGCTGAGATAACACCCGCCGTATGTCGCATCTACCGTTCACAAGATGGTGGACGCACATGGTCCGACTATTCTGCCCTCGGTGAGTGGTGCTGTGAAGTCAATGTCACCCAACTGCCCACAGGTAGACTGTTGGCGGCGATTCGCTGTCAACGTCCAAGCTTGCCCGACGATCCTCCAGATTTGTTGGAGCGGACCGGTGCGCTTGCAGCCGGGCATACATTCCCGTATAAGCATGTGTTCGTCGCCCACTCGGACGATGTAGGTGAAACATGGACACCGCCGCGACAACTCGCCACAGTGCTGGGGCAGTGCTATGGCTACGGAGTTGGACTATCGGGCAACCGTGCGGTGATTGTGACCGATCACCGCTATCCCCGCAATATGAGCAGCGGCAGGGCGGTGGTAAGTCATGACAACGGTGAGACGTGGCAGGACGAGGTGTACTACCTCAGTCATGGCCATGCGGCTGGCTACGCAGCGACCATCACTCTGGACGGGGAAGAGATGCTGACGCTGACCGGTTCCTGCTACGGCGATGTGAGTTCTTGGGACAACTGCATCGGCAACACCGATTATGTGATTATCCGCTGGAGGCTAGTTTAGACATGTCCGAGAACCTAGGAGGGAAATATGTCGAAGACTGACTGGTCAGAGACCAAACGAGCGCGAGTTGAGGCAGCACAACGCTCCCGGCGCATTATCTTTAACGATGACACACACGAACTAGCACTGGAAGACGCAAACACACCCGAAGGTTTCCTAGCACATCGGATCGCGCCGCTCGCCGAAACACAGGTCGGCGCCATCTCTTGGTCGGTGTTATGCGGACAGTTCGATGCTCCGGCTTACGACAGCAAGGTGCAGCCGATCTACGGCGATGCCCAAGGCGCGCCGGTTAAATATTGGCACCGGGTAACTGAGAACGTTAAGACGCTGGCACGGGAGTATCGTTGTCCGTTGCACTTGGTTTGTGACTTCGCACACAAGCACGACATGGAGGCATTCGCATCGGTACGCATGAATGATGTACACGACAGTTTCATGGACGCCAACGCCATGACTGTCTGGAAACGCACACACCCGGAGTTTATGGTTGACACCCACGGGACACTGCCGGAGTTTGAATTGTATACGACAGCGCAGGACTTCTCGCACGAACCGGTGCGTCAACGCAAGCTAGAAATTATTGAGGAAATCTGCCAATGGTATGATGTGGATGGGTTCGAGTTGGACTATATTCGCCACCCAGTGCTGTTCAGTCGTCGGCTGCGCGGCGAATCGTGCACAGCAGACGAAATCGCCCTCATCACATCAATGATGAGGGAAATTCGCAGCTTGACAGACGCTGCAGCAGAACGACGGGGTAGACCGTCCCTCATCGCTGTACGGGTGCCGGACACCTTCATTACCTCCCTTGACAACGGCATGGACGTATCGGCGTGGCTCGAAGAAGATCTGATTGACCTCCTCATTATCGGTGGTGGATATGCACCGTGGTCTCTGCCGGTTGAGACATGGGTTGAAGCGGCGCAACCACACGGTGTGCCTGTCTACCCGTGTGTGAATATGGGCAAGGAGTCGCTGCCGTTAGTACGTGGATTGGCGTCGAACTGGTATTGCGCTGGCGCTGACGGACTCTACTTCTGGAACCTTGGGACACCGTTTGAGTTCATGACCGGCGACGAGTTGGCTGAGACTCGCCGTCGCTGCTACGCCTGTGTGCATGAAGTGGGGGACGCGAATATGCTGATCGGCAAAGAGAAACTGTTCAGCGTTGATAGTGCCACAAGCGGTATTCTGCCATACTACGCACACCTATCAGCGTCTCGCCCTCTACCGCTTAAATCAAAGGGTGGGGCTCTGCGTACCGGCGTGATTGGTCGCCTACCACTGATTATTGGTGACGATCTAGAATCGCATCCGCCGACAAGGGCAACCCTAACTGTTGAGTTTGATGATCTTTCTTGGAAGGATGCGTTGCTAGTTCGGTTAAATGGTGAGGAAGTGACCGACAGTCACTTTGTTCTCGCCTCGGAAGGTCAAACGGATTGCCAACTCACGCACAATGTGCGGGTGCCACTGTTGCAAACGGGCAGAAACGTCGTGGAAATAGCGGCTCGAAACGATATCGTTCTCCCTAAGGGTATTGTCACGATTCTTGGACTGGATTTGACATTCAAATATGCGTGATAAGTAACGGTGCAATATAACGGAGGCTCAAAATGATGCAAATAATCGTTGAACCAAAACTGCGCACAAGTCACCTCGGCGGGGTCGATGTACCATCGGCAGAGGTGCTCAAGCAGATGCACGATAGCCAATATATCCTACACGCTGCCGACGGAAAACTCACGCGTGTTCCAGTGGAAAAGACCCTGCTGCCGCATAGCAATGACATGAGTCCGCAAGGTACACACGTTGACGTGGGACCGGACGGCACGGTATACGTAAAGCAATCCCAAGTCCTGTGCAAATCCACGGACGGGGGACGTACATGGACATCGCGATCTTTGATGGGCATGGAGGATCTGCCGGGCGGTCATTGGCGGGTCTTACGGGACGGTACGTTCATTGGTGTTGACTGCTCAACGGGACCGGAGGTACGTGATCCAGCGGTTGTGTGGGTTTCCCAAGATGAGGGCATAACATGGACGAAGCGGGCAGAAATTCCGGTCGAGATGAATTTGCCCGATGGCAGACCTTACACCGAACGCTACACGCATCGTGGATTAAACCGGCTTCAGGATGACACCCTGCTCTGGACAGTAGACATCCGAAATACACCAACCACTATGAACGGCTGTTATACCTTTCGTTCAACGGATGGGGGCAATACTTGGCGAGGTCCCATCCTGATGATCGATTGGGGTTCGGAGGGAGCAGCTGTGTTGGTGCCATCGGGACATGCGTTCGCGACAATGCGCTATCAGCGTCCTCCCTTACCATCCGACACCGAGGAGATGATGCGTCCAATGGACGGGTCCGACGAAGCTAGAGGTTTCAAGAATGTGTTTGTAATGAATTCAGCGGACGGCGGTCAAACGTGGAGTTCGCCACGCATGCTTTGCACGGTGTATGGTCAAACCTTTGGCTATCCCGCGGCCCAAAGCAACGGGACTGTGGTTGTAATTCACGATACACGCTATGGACCCGGACCGCCTGGGTCGCGAGCGATGATCAGCCGTGACGAAGGTAGAACTTGGCTAGACGAGGTATACTATCTTGATTCTACTACCTTCACCGGCAGTTACAGTGCCAGTGTGGTATTTGCGGATGATACAATTCTGTCAATCTGTGGCTCCAGTCAAGTCCCTGGATCGTGGGACGAGGTCAGAGACAACACCGATATGTACGCTATTCGCTGGCAGCCGGTAGCAGGGTAGATTACCCCAATTTTCTGTGGAGCAATTGTCGATTTCCGAACAGCTGGGGTGGTTCAAAGAGTTGCACCGCCTTGTGCAACTCTGTAAAGTGTTTGGCGTTTTATTGGCAGCTGTTCAAAATCTGAACATTACCGTCAAACATTCGCACACCATTCAACATTTCATACTAAATCCAACCGTTATTTTTAGTATGATTGATTCGCAGTAATAAGCCAAGCGGTTCCTTCCCAAACACTGTGACCACAGCAACCCAAATCTGATATTACTAGAGGGTGCCTCCCAACTGCTTTTGAGGTTTCAGCGATATTTTTATATTGGCACATAGATTGCACAGAGTGTAGTCACATTTGCCTCAAAAGCCTACAACCAAGTCGGTTTTGAGGATTGTGGTTCCTCTGAACATTTTGTAATTGATTCTTCTACCTTTTGAATTGTGTCCCTCACCATCTCATGGTGGTTTAACACCTAGCATTTTGCCAACAAGCGAATTTTGAAAGGAGGAAGTGGCACGTTTATCGACCTGTGTCAGATAAACACACCCACGAATTCTTATGACGAACTTAACCCCCTACACTTACCTCAGTCTTTTTGCTTTGACGGTGTTTGTGTTTTTTATCGGTTGTGGTGATGACGAGGATGACGAAATTGATGATATAGGTCCCGTGATTGTGGTAACACCAGAAGGGGTTATCAAAGGAACCATTGTAGATTTGGTCACTGAGCAGGGCGTTATAGATGCCCAAGTTATATTGGTCGTTAAAAAGAAACTCCCAGGTGGCGATATTGAGCAGGAAGATGTCGCTTCGACAGCCACTAATTCCAGTGGGAACTTCATATTTGAAGAACTCAAAACCGGCGAATATGTTTTGAAAATCACTGCCCGTGGCTATCTGGGGCAACAAGCACCGGTGGAAGTCACTCGCACAGAGGATGCAACGATTAATTTCCGTCTTGAACCCGGTGTCAGGTTTAAGGGTACAGTGGTTTCTGACGATGGCAATCCTGTTAAGAATGTGCTTATCTCTTTAGGTGAACGTGCAGCAGTGACGAGTGGTGGAGGCCAATATGAAATTTCCCCGGTCTCCAAGGGTCACTACCAACTGACAGCGGAAAAGCCGGGCTATCATACGACACACATACCGGGTATAGCTGTCGGTGATAGCAACATCTCGCAAGAGATTTCTATTCGACGCAAAGTAACGGGGCAGATTGTCTTCGTACGTGGAGATGTTGTTGGTAATGACTTTTTTGGAATTTCAGTTATCAACGCAGATCGTACGGGTGAGAAGCCACTGACACACCTTTCCGACTTACACCCCGCCTGGTCTCCCAATGGCAGAGAAATTGTTTTCAGTCGCTCAGAAAATGGGGGTCTACCACAACTCTACATTATGGATAGCCGCGGGAGCAACACAAGATCTATCAGCGAGGGTCACTTTAATGATCGGCATCCGGCTTGGTCGCCGGATGGTCATCGCATCGCCTTTGTTCACTCGCAGGCATTAGGTCAGCCAGCGATTTATACCATGAATGTGAATGGAGAAAATCGTGTTCGGCTTTCCGATTGTCACGCGGATGCTAGACCCACATGGTCGCCTGACGGCACTCAGATCGTTTATACCCAAGCACTTCTGGCAGAGAACCGGAATCTTTTTGTGGTAGATATCAATGCATTTCTCGCCGCTAAAGAAGTCCCTCCAACGAAAGTAGTGTCAGAACCCGAACCAGAACCCGAACCGGAGATAGCACTAGAGCCGGAGCCGGAACCAGAGATCGTACCGGAACCTGAACCAGAGCCACATCCACATCAAACACCCGATCAAGAAAAAAAGGAGGATGATCTACCCCAAGCACCGAGCGCCAATCCATCAGTGGTGCAAGAAGGTGTTCAACGCTTGACTAGTAGCTCAAGAGACGATATCCACCCAGATTGGAGCCCGGATGGTTCAAAATTGGTCTTTACTAGGGAAACGGATCCGTTCAAAGCTAGGGTGTATATCTTGGATCTATTTTCGCTACGTCACACCCTATTGACCACCGAGGATGGTTACAACGGCTATCCGTGTTGGTCGCCTGACGGCACAAAGATTGTCTTCAGCAGTAACCGCAACGGTAGTTTGGGTATATGGATGATGGACGCTGACGGAGGTAATGCGGCTCTTATTTTCGATGAGTTGAGTCAGGATGATATTATCAGCCAGCACGCATGGCGTGAGTAAAACGCAGATTCCATATCTAAAAAAATAACATCAGATTTCAAACCTAAGCGTCGTTGTTTAGCGGCGCTTTTTTCAGATTTATAACAATGCAATCTACAAGCTCATACTACCGGTTCCGTTGACATTTGACAGATTGAACCAATCTGATGTGTCCGCAATAATTCGGGATTTTGTTAAGTTCAATTTGAGGCAATTGGCGATTTTGGACAACTGCTTGGGTTTTTGGTGAATTGCCCAATGGTTACAACATTTTTTGAATTAGTGACAGCAAAATGCCAACGCCTCCTACCAACTAACCATACAAAAATTCCCGTTATTTTTGGACGCATGGACATGATATGTCCATGCCTTTCAAAAAACTGGTTGCAAATGAACGCAAAGAGGTTTATATTGTAGGTAGTGATTGATTCAATTTAGATCTCCTTTTCCCAATTTGCAACGTTTCTTATAGGTAGTAACGTGCGTATAGTGTAATGTTTCGGGTATTCGAGGGGAGGTCCCCGCTTAACCATGTTTCCTATTAAAAGATTGTATTCCTAGCCAGAACATGCTATAATATTCTTAAATAACAGTGTATAAGCGATCGATGACCAATTAATGAGCCATCACCCTGCCCAATCATTAGGGTTAGGTAGAAATCCCCTGTTGCAAAAGCCTTTCACTTTGAACCGCCTAAAGCAGTATAAATATAGAAAGTGGTCGAAGTATCGTCCATTGAACGAGACACCGTAAGACTACCTCGGGGCTAGCAGATGTAAATTAATACCACTGAATCCTCTACGGGTAGCAAATGTTGTTGATAGCGGTATCTCACATGCGCTTGGGACTTTACAACTCCCGATGTCGTGCTTCTGTTGTGTTGTCACTCACAGAATCGTGGACTCACGATTTGGTAATGCCCCTCTCAGGCAAACCGGGACTGACACGCCCGCATGTGGAAGTATGTTAAAAGCCAATTATTCGCTTTAAGGAGGTTACCCCCATGAAATCTCAACCGAAGTACCGCTTCTGGTTTGTCTCCCTAGTGGTCCATCTATGCCTTGCGACGGTCTTGAGTTTTATCCTTATCAATCAAACAACTCCGAGCGATGTTGATGTTTTAGAAGTGAGTATTCTTAAAGTTCAACCGGTGCCAGCTGTGAAGAAGACGCCACGGATAGTGGCACCTCCCGTCACGCCAACCCCGACGCCTAATTTTGAAATTGAACCTCAGTCAACGTCAGCGCAGACCCGAACGGTGAC
>PYIZ01000039.1 GCA_003635265.1 Candidatus Poribacteria bacterium | reverse complement strand
AGCCTGTTTTAAAAGTCATTTGATACGGTTTTGCATCAAGTAAATGGAAGCAATGTACACCATCGCTTCAGCGGTTTCGGCAGAGCGTTCATAGTCCAAAGTCAATCGGCGAAACCGACCGAACCAAGAAAAGGTGCGTTCCACAATCCAACGTAATGGAACGACCACAAATCCCGATTGCCTAAGAGATGGAGCAATGTCCAATTGACACTGATGCGCCATATATAACCAGTCGCCTAATTTTCCACGATAGCCAGCATCGGCGCAGACTAACTGAATCGTTATGTGCCACCTAAAGATTTCTGTTAATAACTCTATTGCGACTTGGTTATCACTGATATTTGCATCAGTGACCTTCACCCGCAATGGAATGCCAATTGTATCGGTGACTATGTGGCGTTTACGACCTTTGACTTTCTTATGTGCATCAAAGCCGCGAGTATCTGCCAGTTCGGTCGTTTTAACGGATTGGCTGTCAATGATAGCTACTGTCGGTGAAGGTGCTTTGCCAATATCACAACGGATTTGCTCGTGAAGTGCTTGATGAATCATAAGCCATGTGCCATCAGTTTTCCATTTTCTGAAATGGAAGTAGACCGTTTGCCATGGCGGCATCTGATGCGGGAGCATTCGCCATTGACACCCTGATTTGACTATATAAAAGATAGCGTTGATAATTGCACGCATCTTCCACTTGAGAGGTCTACCTACCGGCGAAGGTTTTGGCAGATAAGGTAACAGTCGGCACCATTGGGCATCCGTCAAATCCGTGGGATAGTTTGTTTGGGTCATGTTCATGCCTTTCATTGGAGTTGGATTCACTGCTCCAATGATTGAACGTAAACATTAACTCTTGAGTAGAAGTTTTCTTTTTAAAACAGGTTCTAAGGCACGCGACATATACCAAGAGCTACAGTTAGAAGATTCTGAGTTGGAAAAATCCGGATTAACGGAGCAACAACAGTTAAAGCAAGTTGCAGCTAGGCTCAGATATGAAATTGCGACTCGAGAGTCCTTTGCACCTGATGAGCAATCTGATTTGCAGGTTGCTACATTGTGGGGAGCAAAAGGCGTTACAGCTGATCACGTATATGTCATTGGCCTTTGTGAAGAGGCTATTCCAGGATCCTTCCGTGATGAATACCCGCAAACAGAAGCAGATTTTTTTGAGGAACAGCGAAGGTTATTTTACGTCTCCATCACGAGATCCAAAAAAACTCTAGTGCTATCTCGTGCCAATCAAATACTCAAAGGCGAAGCGGCTCGGCTTGGACTAGCTCAAGCACACAGTAATAAATTTCGTCAAGTATTGCAGATGTCCCCATATTTGCATGACATCATAAATTACTTGCCAAATTATCAGAAAGGTGAGGATTGGGAAGGCTGTGTATGAGCATTATATCACTTTTTAAAACAACCTTAGAAAATAGATATCCTTCATCACTGACCTTGCGATAATCTAGCACCTGTGCTAACATCTCAAGGAAGCGAGGATTCGCGTAACCCCAAAGGAGCAAAGATGAAAAACTTTAGCATCTTCCGAAAATACCCGTTCTGGATGTTAGGACTACTTTTATTCTGTAGTTGCGACCTAGCTCAGGAACTCCTCCAACCACCGAGCGAAATGGAAGCGGTACCGCTTCGTGTAACTATGATATATCCGGACGATTGCATAGGGGATGAGGGTTACTGCGACACCCTCCATCTTGGCGTCAAACGTGCTGAAGCAGAACTCCAGGTCCACCTCTACGAGGTTATCGGACAGCGGAGCGACCCGGTATTGATAGAAATGGTTTTCAGAGAGGCAGCTCAAAATTCCGACCTAGTTTTAACCGCGGGCTTCCAAATGGGAGAACCGCTGTCGCGTGTCGCAGCCGACTTTCCTGATGTCAAATTTGCAATTGTGGATGTTGCCCTTGACCTTCCCAATGTCGCCGGACTCAACTACAAAGCAAACGAAGGCTCATTTCTGGTTGGAGCGATTGCCGGGTTAAAATCGGCAAACGGTCAGATCGGCTATATCGGCGGGGTAGACGTGCCCTTATTACGAGAATTTGAAGCCGGCTACGTCGCTGGAGTTCACGCCGTCAATCCAGATGCGGTTGTCTCCATAGCATACATCAGCGAGGATACAAGCGGTTTTAACCTGCCGGACAAAGCAAAAGAGATCGCGTTAACCCAATATGAGAGCGGCGTCGATGTTATTTACACTGTTGCGGGTGGATCCGGTCTGGGTGTGCTTGAAGCCGCCCAAGAGCAGGGCAAATATGTCATTTGGGTTGACTCCAACGGCAATCATCTCGCACCGGGGACGGTCCTGACAAGCATGGTCAAACAGATTGAGACCTCTGTATATGGAGTAATCAACGAAACTATTGACGGTGCTTTTATGGGAGGTATCCGATACCTCGGACTCGCAGATGGCGGAGTCGATTATGCCCTTGATGAACACAACCGATCCGAACTTTCAGACGAAATTATAGCAACCGTTGAATCATTGAGGGCAAAAATCATCGCCGGTGAAATTGTCGTTCCGAATGAGGTCTCACTCCCACGTTAACACTACATTCGTCCCTACATAACCCGAAAAACAGGGGACGGAAGTCCCCGTATTTGATGAGGATTAGTTCTTCAACTTTCATTTTAACTTATAGCATATGAAGTCATCTCCTAGTACCGAACTGTTTAATCTGGCTGCAGAAAGCGTAGCCTACGAAAACACCGTTGTTCTAAAAAATATTACTCTCCAAATTGACAGAGGTGAAAAGGTCGCACTGGTCGGTCCGAGTGGTGCCGGCAAAACGACCTTGCTGCGTAGACTCTACAATAGCGTTGCGGACCAGTCTGCATTCGTGGATCAACACTATGCCCTTGTACCGCAGCTCTCTGCTTTCCACAATATCTATACGGGACGGCTCGATCGATATTCCACATTCCACAACCTTCTGAACCTGATTAAGCCACAGAAGAAAGTGTTGCAGGAAATTACTCCCATTTTGTATGCACTGGGAATGGAGGAGAAAATTTTTGAAAAGGTTGCAGCAATGTCTGGCGGACAGCAGCAGCGGGTCGCTGTTGCGCGTGCGATTTATCGCGGAGAGGATATCCTGTTGGCGGACGAACCGATATCCTCGGTGGACCCCCTTCAAGCGGACACGGTGATGGAAATTATTATTCAGAACACCGAAACCGTTGTGCTATCGCTACACGCGGTGGAATTTGCCCTAAAGTTTGCACAGCGGATAGTCGGACTGAGTGATGGGGAGATTCAATTCGATTTGCCAACCGGAGAAGTGACGCAAACGATGCTTACGGAACTGTATCGGAACGGGAATTCCCTTTGAATATAGGACCATTCAAGGGTCTATCACCATGTTAAAAACCAGTCTGTTCTTCGTTGCGATTGCCCTGATAGCCCTCCTGTTGGCGGACCTTGAAGTCTCCACGTTACACCCTTGGACAGAACTGAGCCGAATGGCTTGGGGGGCAGTCACCCCGGATATTCCCTCCCTCTGGAATTTGAAACTTGCGCTGCTCAACACAGTGGTGTTTGCCTTCTGTGGAATTTTTCTTGCTGTCGTACTTGGCATCGGACTGGCTTTTGCCTTCCGTTTTACCCCTGTCAGGTTGTTCTGCGCTTTTATCCGCGCCATTCACGAGATTTTCTGGGCGTTCATCTTCCTCCCTATTGTAGGACTCAACCCAACTTGTGGTGTGCTTGCTATCGCAATTCCCTACGCTGGTATCTTTGCGAAGGTGTACGCAGAGATCATTCAAGAATCAGATCGGCGTCCACTGGAGGGCGTTCCTAGAGCATCTGGAGGTCTGAGTCGCTTTGTCTATGGCATCCTTCCCGTCATCTATGCCGACACCAAACACTATACCGGCTACCGTTTCGAATGCGCCCTGCGTTCCAGTGCCATTCTCGGATTCATCGGACTGCCGACACTCGGATTTCATCTTGAGACCGCGTTTCGTGAAGGCATATACTCGGAAGCTTGGGCGCTGCTCTATGCGTTCTATATCTTGATTGCCTCGCTCAGGTACTGGCTCAAGCCACGCCTTGTTCCACTCTATATTGTGGCGTCGTTTGTGTTGCTGTCAAGGACAATCACGGTGTCATGGGACAACATCGTTCGCTTTTTCACTTATGACCTTCTCCCTTGGCCCATGCGCCGGGAGGGTGTCCTCGACGGCACACATGAGATTTCGTTTGCGTGGGAACCGATCGTGAGTTGGGTAAACGAGATTTTTGTCCAAGAAGCGTGGGAAGGGATATGGAACACAGTGGTGCTGACGCAGGTTGTGTTAGTTGGGACAGGTATATTTGCGTTGCTCAGTTTTCCCTTTGCCTGCCGGCACTTCTCAGGGAAACTCTCCAGCCGGATTTCGCACTATGGACTGATTGTTATCCGCACCACACCGGAGTATATCCTCGCATATATTCTCGTACAACTCTGGGGACCATCAATGCTTCCGGCTGTCTGGGCGATCCTCCTGCATAACGGAGCGATTCTTGGCTTCCTGTGCAGCAACAACGCCGACTTAGTACAGCTGCGGATAGATGCTCCCGGGAGACGGATAGACCGATACCTGTTTGAAATTTTGCCGCGCGTATATGGACAGTTCCTCGCGTTCCTGTTTTATCGCTGGGAGGTGATGATGCGAGAATCAGCAATCCTCGGTATCCTCGGTATCTACACGCTGGGATTCTACATCGACAGCGCAATTTCCGACGATCAGATCGATAAAGCAGTTTTGCTGATTCTCATTACAGTTCTACTCAATATGGGAATTGATTCCGTATCACAGTTTGTACGGCGTCGTCTCAAAATCTCTACGAAATTAGTAACATCTGTATAACAAGATAGTGCCCGTTCGCGACTGTTGATAACTGAAACGTGAAAATGATTTGTTCATTGGTTCATTAGTTCATTTAGCCCCAGAGGGGCGACATGTCTATAGTAAACGGATAAACAAATACCCTAAAGCCCCAGAGGGGCGACATGTGTATCCGAAGGGGGAAACGTAAGAAGAATGAATCAACCAACCAACTAATGAATCAATGAACTCCCCGATAAATCGGGATTCAAGGCCACTTGAACAAGGTGGAAACGACTTTCTCACTAACTAGCACCAAAGGTTACTATCCGAAGGTTTCATCGCTTAAATTTACGGATTGGTTGAGGTAGATTCTTCTTGCTTACGGCGCTCGTTTCTCGCCTCGTCCGACATCCCAATCAACGTCATTGCCCAATTGATGCCGTGCGCGATCTTTTGCAGTTTGTCGTCCTGCCATCGAACGAAATACCATTCTAGCATCGGTTCAAGAGCAGTGTCCAATTCTTCATCATTCAAGTTGCACACCTGTTTCACCTGCTCACGTGGTACCGGATCTTCACTACGAAAGAGACACTTGCAGATACCGATGACTCTTGGATCGCTGAAAACCTGTGCGAACGCCGCAACTGCCTCATTGCTATTCTTGGATAGAAAGTTGTCTACTGACGTGAATAGGACGCTCGTCGCAAGATGAGCACCGCCTTGTCCCCATGCCCCCATAAATCCCCATCTTATCGGATCTTCCGTGTCAAGAGGGAATTTACGATATTCTTGAAAAACTCGAGAAAGCTGGTCAGATTGAGGAAGCGACGGGTCCGGCGAATAGCTCTGTTCAAGCAGATGACGAATGGTAATCAGTTCTTCACGAAGTGAGTCAATCTCCTTTGTGACCTTCTCACCCAATTCTTTATTGAAATCGATGAGATTCTCAATCTTTTCAACGATCACTTCATTCATTTTTCAACATCTCCTTTTTTAGTTTTTCCTTGGCACGATATAACCTGCTTTTGAGTGCAGCAACTGATATGCCCAATTCGGCGGCAATTTCCTTATAAGATTGGGCGTCAAAGTAGAACATCATGATGACCTGCCGATATGTCTGAGGCAGTGCCGAAATTGCCGCATCAAGTTTATCCACTTGTTCCTTCGCCTCAAACTGATTGAGGGGCGACAGGGTATCGTAGTAGCTATAACGAATTTCTTCCTCGTTATGGTAGATGTTGCTAACCTCCTCAAAGGAGACTATCGATCTACGTTGCCTAAACCACAAAATCGCAATGTTAGTCACAATACGACGGAACCAACTGCCAAATCGACACGGCTTTTGCAGTGTACTGAGCCGGGAATATGCTTCGACGAACGCCTCTTGCACAATTTCTTCGGCATCGGACATATTCCGAGCATGATGAAACGCCCATTGCTCCGCCAGCAATTTATATTTGTCGACGAGAACACGGAAATCGTTGGAGTTCCCTGCGAGAACGGATTTTACTATGCAAGCGTCATCTATTTTCACAATGTTTTACCCTTACCACAACAATAAAGCTTTTTAGGTAACACTCTATTGTTGCAAAAAGAGCAGAAATGTTTCTCTTTTGGGTGATTTTATAAAAAATTATCATGTGAAATTTTTTGGGCACTCCTTTCGCTTCACTCAAGGACAAGCTTTCACTTGTTCTTTCTTTGCAGTATGCAACACAATAATTGAGAATGTGTATCAGGTATTGGGTGCTCGCATGGGAAAATCAACCTTCCCGTTAAGATCGATGATTTGGTATAATAATGATGAGTGCTCTCAAAAAACCCAGCCATACGAAATGAAAGGAAAACCGATGGAAAATCAAGAATACCTTCTCAACGACGAAGAGATGCGCCGTTTCATCATTGATGGTTATATCAAAATACAAACCGACTTCCCCACTAATTTCCACAAAACGATTTTCCAGCAGGTCGAAGATATGTTCGAGAATCAGGGAAATTTGGGGAACAACCTCTTGCCCCTCATCCCTGAGATTCAGCAGATCTTTTCGCATCCGGCGGTTCACGGTGCTTTGACCAGTACGCTTGGCGAGAATTATGTCATGCACTCACACCGCTATTGCCACTTCAATCCGCCGGGGAGTACCGGACAAAATTTTCATAAAGACTCCTACGAGGGAGACGAGCAGATACGGCGACACCGATGCCGCTGGATGATGGGGTTTTACTATCCCCAAGATACCACCGAAGATATGGGACCGACAGCGATACTCCCCGCAACGCAATATTATGAGACGCACGAAAGCGCCCACGCTCAACCGGAATTGGCTCTCTGTGGTGAAGCCGGTACGGTGACACTGGTGCACTACGATCTCTGGCACCGGGCAATGCCGAATCAGAGCAACAAAAAGCGTCACATGCTAAAGTTCCTCTTCACCCGACTCGATGAACCGAAAGCACCTTCTTGGAACAGCACAGATCCGACATGGCAACCCCCTGATGTAGAAGCGTCTTCAAAGGGACCTAAGGTTATGTGGCAAAGTCTCTGGAATTGGTATTATGGGAAACAGGACGGTGCAACGGAAGATACGGGGTCCGCCGAAAATGATCTCCCCGCTTTGATTGCAGCTTTGGGGGATAAAGATGAGGTGATTCGTCTCAACGCAGCGTATGAATTGGGAAAGATAGGCACACCGGCAGTACCGGCACTGATTGAAACATGGCGGAAGGCATCGAAGGATCCAGAGGATGAGAGTTCCCAACACGCGACCTTTGCGCTGAGTGGGATCGGAGGATGGTCGTCTCCACAATTATCATGGCTGCAAACTCACGCGACCTATGCGCTGAGTGCGATCGGGGGACCGGCGGTGCCCGCATTGGTAGAGGCATTAGTTTCTGACAACGAGTCAATTCGTGCGAATGCGGCTTATGCCCTCGGCGATATTGGGGATGCCGCTCAAGATGCAGTCCCTGCGCTCACTCAGGCTTTGCGGGATGAATCAACGTGGGTGCGCCGTCATGCGACGGAAGCATTGGGACTCATCGGTCAACCCGCTCAGAATACGGTTTCTGCGCTGATTGATTTACTGTGCGATGAACATTATTGGATCCGTGATAACGCGGCGCGGGCGTTAGCTCGGCTCGGTCCGGCCGCTGAAGCTGCAATACCTGTGTTGATGGATACACTGAACGATGAGAATCGGTATGTGCGTTTCCATGCGACGTTTGCCTTGAAACAGATTGGCACACCCGAAGCGACAAATGCTTTGTTTGATCATCTCTTGACCTCTCGGTGGTGTCCGCTGACGACATCACACAGCGCATTTTAGCTCAATTTGCCCCAATACGCTCACTATGACAAACCACCCGCCCCCCGACCCATTCTGGACATTTGAACACACCGCTTGGGAGAGGAGCGCACGGTCGTATCACAATTTTTGGACACGCCTTACCAGTCAAACCATTGAACCACTCTTATCCGCCATCCAGAGAGGTGACACGACGCGATTGCTCGACGTTGCAACAGGTTCAGGCAACGTCGCGCAGGCAGGCATAAGAAAAGGGATGCGGGTTGTCGGGGTCGATTTCTCAACGGCAATGCTCACCCAAGCGCGAAAACAGTATCAGGAGATTGACTTCTGTGAAGGAGATGCAGAGGTATTGCCCTTCTCGGATAACAACTTTGATGCAGTTGT
This sequence comes from Candidatus Poribacteria bacterium, assembly GCA_003635265.1. Classification (GTDB taxonomy): domain Bacteria; phylum Poribacteria; class WGA-4E; order WGA-4E; family PCPOR2b; genus PCPOR2b. Next base: position 70,637 of record PYIZ01000039.1, on the reverse strand, counting down.
CATCAACTTCGGGTTATTACATTTCGGCAACCCTGAGCAAGCGTTGAAAGAAGCGTATCGTGTCCTCCGCTCCGGTGGGCGGATCGGCTTTACTGTCTGGGCGACTCCCGACGCTGCTATCGGATTTCAAATAATGCTTCAGGCGATCGAAACTCACGGCGACCCTGCCATCCAACTGCCTGAAGGTCCTCCCTTCTTCCGTTTCAGCGATCCCGCCGAAAGCGAACGAACCCTACAGGCAATCGGCTTTACCAATCTCTCTATTACAGCGGTTCAGCAGATATGGCGACTTCCCTCGCCCAATGACCTATTTGTCGCATTCTACGAGGGGACAGCGCGTACGGGCGGACTGCTCCGCGCTCAGTCTAGGGTGGCGCTGGACAACATTCGCACGGCAGTCATCAAGGCAGCCTCCGCTTATGAAAAGGACGGGAGTGTGAAGATCTCGATGCCCGCGATCCTCACCTCAGCGCAAAAACCGTGACGCTGAATGTCTCAATCAAACATCAGGACGCTACGTGCGACCTCTCCTCTCCCCAACGCCTCAAACGCCTCGTTGACTCCCTCCAGCGGATAGGTTCGTGTCACTAACTCATCCAGATTTAGCTTGCCTGCCTTGTAGAGACGAATCAAACGCGAAAAGTCCACATGGGGACGCGCGGAGCCGTAATAGGAACCGATAACCGTTTTCTCGTGCATCAACATCCGGGCGTCCAACGCCACAGGCGTGCCTTCGGGGGCATGACCGACGAAAACGGTAATGCCGCGTCTGCGGGTGCATTGGATAGCTTGGAGGAACGGTTCACCTGTGATCCCAATCGCTTCAAACGCATAGTGGACACCCGGACCGCCGCTGAGTTCCTGAATCCGAGCGACAGCGTCCTCCTGAGAGGCATTGACTGTGTGGGTTGCACCAAAACGCTTTGCCATCTCCAGCTTGTTGTCTCGGACATCTACCGCGATAATTGGCTCGGCACCTGCTATCGCTGCGCCCTGAATGCAGTTGAGCCCCACGCCGCCACAACCGAAGACCGCCACAGAGCTCCCTTGCTGTACTTGAGCGGTATTGATCGCTGCGCCAACCCCCGTCATGACGCCACATCCAATCAGCGCCGCCTGCGCAAAGGGCATATCTTTATCAATGGGAACAACCGCATCTTGAGGGATCAGCGCATGTGTGCCAAAGGTCCCCAAACCTGCCATCTTTTCCATTGTTCTCTGTTCGCCGGGGAATCGGGGGAGCGTGGACGTATCGGGCGGAAGCTCACACAGAGTGGGAAACCCTTTCTGACACATCTCGCAATAGCCACAACTCCGCTTCCACGATAGGATAACATGGTCGCCTTCGCGAACTCCAGTGACTTGACTACCTACCTCCTCGACAATACCCGCCCCCTCGTGACCTAGGATAGTCGGGATTGGGATGTGGGGCCAATCACCCTTGACGACATGCCAATCGGAATGGCAAACACCGCTGGCGACAATTCGTACCCGTACCTGATTGGGTCCTGTATCCGGCAGATCAAAGTCCTCAATTTTCAGTGGTGTATTGATTTCATATAACACAGCAGCTTTCATGAGATTTGCCCTCCTTCGGGTCGCCTCCAAGACGGAGTATTATTACTAAAGTTTTGAAGTTTAGATTTATATTATGACGAAACCGAAATAAGGTCAAGAGAGAAATTTACCGTCTCCATGTGGTTACCTTTTTTCGTTGCGGAGTTACCTGAACTTTGCTATGATACCGAACAGTAGGGGAACCCAACTTTGCAACCGCATAAAATCTCCGTAAGGTTCGCCTCATATCATCTATATCCTTCCGTAAAGGAGGGCACTCACTTGAATCAAACGCCAATTCAAAATGGAACGCCTTTCAGCGAGGAACGAACCCGCGAAATCATCCGTGAGTTTAAGCGGGATGGGTTTGTGTTGATTCCGGACGTACTCGAAAAAGATGAAATGAAAGCGCTTCGTGATAAAACCGATGCACTTTTCGACGACCCCAAAACAGTTGAGAACGGTTATCTGCGCGAAAACCACTTCATTGTCTGGCAGCCCAATGAATTGGATCGGATCTTCTGTGATCTGTTGATTCGCGAGCCAATTTTCAGTCTGATGGAGGCGATTTTTGGCAAGGGCTTTCAGCACTGCGGCAACCAAGTGTTACGCAATGACCATACCCAAGCGATCGACCATTGGCATGTGGATGATTCTCTATTCTACCCGCTACCTGATGACGTTCCCCGCCACGACCCGCGCATCGATATGCCGATCATGTGGTTGACGGTACAGATTGCGCTGAACGATATTGATTCGATTGAATGTGGTCCCTCACAATATGTGCCCGGTAGCCACTATTCCGGTAGAAATCCACCAAAAACAGATCCGCCAACATTTGAAGGGCGGGGTCCTGTTTCCGTGCTCTGCAAAGCGGGTGATATTTACCTGCACAATCCCCAATGTTGGCATCGTGGGACACCGAATCGGTCAGGGCGTTATCGCTATCTACTCCAGCAACAGTACGGTCCAGCATGGGCGTTTCTGCGTTATAACGCCTATATCCAGCACAGAATACCTGAACATCTCTTTGAAGATGCTGATCGACGGCTGCTTGAATTGCACGATGATATGCACTCCCGTTCGGAAGCGCGATATACAGGATCCGAGCGTAAATAACCTCTCCAATTTGGGATCGCCCCAATCTTGAGGAGATATAGACGAAGAGTAGGAGGACACCCCTTTGAATCAAACACTAATCAATAAAGGAGAACCTTTCAGCAAAGAACGGACCGCTGAAATCATCCGCGATTTCAGGCAGAACGGATTTACGTTGATTCCGGGTGTGCTTGAACCCCACGAAGTGAAGGCACTGCGTGAGAAGACGGATGCGCTGTTTGTCGATCCAGAAGTCATAAGCGGTCGCTACGTTCAGAGGAATTTTATTCTCAGACACACCAACGAACTGGATCGAATCTTCTGCGACCTGCTAATACGCGAACCGATTTACAGTCTGATGGAAGCAATTTTTGACAAGGGTTTCCAGCAGTGCGGTATGAACGTCATTCGCACTGATGACACCAATGCAATAGATCAATGGCACGTAGACGATGCCCTATTCTTCCCACTGCCCGATGACGTTCCTCGTCACGATCCGCGCATCGAGCTGCCGGTGCAGTGGCTCACCGTGCAGGTGCCGTTGACGGATATCGATTCAATTCAACACGGTCCGACCCAATACGTTCCCGTCAGCCACTATTCCGGCAGAAACCCGCCGAAAACAGAGACACCAACATTTGAAGGGCAGGGACCTGTTTCCATACTGTGTAAGGCGGGTGACATCTATCTGCACGATCCACAATGTTGGCATCGTGGGACTCCCAACCGGTCGGGTCAAGTTCGCTATTTGCTCCAGCAGCAATACGCTAGGCGTTGGCCCTTTCCGCGCTACAACGCTTACATCAACTACAAGATGCCAGAACATATCCTCGAAGGCGCGAGTGACCGTCTGCTTCAGGTGCTCGGCGACTACCGATTCCACCCCGAAGAACGCTATCAGTGAAATAAACAGATGGGAATTTAGCTCTGTACAAGTTTTGTCAAAGGAGATTGATATGCAAAAAGCTTCAAAGGCGTCCCCACGAAGTCGATTTGAACAAATTGAAACGCCACCCCTAAATACCGACAAACCGAGTGAAGACCGGATCTCTCTATGGGAGGAACTACTGATTGACGTGGGATACGTCATCATTCCCAACGCCTTGCCTCCAGCAGCGTTTGAGCATTTTCGGGAACGCATCGCTGGATTTGAACCATCTGTCGGCTACGGTTCAAACTCATTGGTGCGACTGTTTGAAAAAGGGATGGATTTTGTCGATCTGCTGCTGAACGAGCCTATCTATACCCTGATGGAACGCATCCTCGGTGAACGGATGCACATCATCGGGTTACAGGGGCACCGGATGTTCACAGGAAATGAGGTGTCGAGATTCCATTCTGACGAAATTTACTTGCAGCGTCCGGCAGATGTCAGTGACGATGTAGAATATCCCCCTATCATCAATACAATCAATTGCCACTATTACCTTGTGGATGTTCCGATGGAATTGGGACCAACAGAGGTAGTCCCCGGCAGTCATCGTGCCTGTCGGCAACCGACGCCGGAAGACGGCGATCCGCCACATTGGCGGGGTAACGGACCTGTATCCCTTACCTGTCACGCCGGGGATTGTATCATGTATAGTAACCAGATGTGGCATCGTGGGGCACCGAATCGGACGGATCAAACCCGGCTGTCGGTTGTCCCAAGTTACGCCCGCCGGTTTGTCGCACAGCGATTTTGGCCCTTTCTCAATTACAGCCTATCCCGTGACATTCTCGACCAATGCAGCCCTCGCCAGCGAGAACTACTCGGTGAACACCCGCGTGGGGCGTATGGATAAAGGAGTGAACCCATAGTGATCAACGAAATTGAAAAGACCGAACAACTCATTCGAGGGGCACAGGAACTGAGAGAGAAGTTTCAGAAAGATCCCCAGCGACCCGCGTACCATTTCACCCCGCCGTGGGCTTGGATGAACGATATCAATGGGCCCCTCTTTTGGAACGGCAGATACCATATTTTCTACCAGCACAATCCCGACGGTGCTTACTGGAAATGGATCCAGTGGGGACACGCATCGAGCCCAGATCTTGTGCATTGGACGCACCATCCGATCGCATTGACGCCGACGTTGGGCGGGCCCGATCGGGATGGCTGCTTCAGTGGCGGTGCGGTGATTAACGATGGCGTTCCTACACTAATTTATCACGGGGTCCCCGAAGGGACTTGTATCGCTACCAGCGAAGATCCAGATTTAATCGAATGGACTAAGCACCCTGCGAATCCCGTTATACCAGTCCCACAACCGGATGACCCGGACTACGGGAAATACCGTGTCTATGATCCGTGCGCTTGGAAGCACGGCGACTTTTGGTACGCGTTGTGCGGCAGTCGCGACCCAGCGGGAGGCGATACCGCCTATCTGTTCAAGTCCCCCGATATGGTTTACTGGGAGTATTTACATCCATTCTATAAATCAAATCGGCGTTGGACCGAGGCGGATGAGGATTGTGCTGTCCCGAATTTCTTTCCGATAGGGGATAAACACATGCTGCTGTTTTGCAGTCATCTGCAGGGCACTCAATACTATATTGGACGATATGAAGACGACTATCTTTACCCGGAACAATACGAGCGCATGAGTTGGGCTGGCGGACACCTCGGCGGTGGAATCACCGTGCTGGACGGGAATGGACGTCGTATCTTCTTTGACTGGATCCGCGAGGCAAGAACACAAGAAGCCGAGCGCGCCTCCGGTTGGTCTGGCGTGATGACCGTGCCGCGGATCTTGTCGTTAGCCGAAGACAGTAGTTTGGTAATTGAACCCGCGCCCGAACTGGAGGTGCTGCGGCAGAATCACCGACATCACGAGAACATCCATCTGACCGCTGATTCGGAACTAGAACTTGATGATGTCCGAGGGGATTGTCTGGAACTGGCTGTGGAAGTTGACCTAGCAGAAGCGGGTGAGTTTGGCGTGAAGGTTCGTTGTTCGCCGGACGGGGAAGAACAGACCACCATTGTGTGTAATCCAAGCGCAAAGACATTGGGCGTAAACATTAGCAAGTCCAGTCTTGACACGAGCATTAGATACATCTACTATCGCAACGAAAGTGCAACGAAGCGGGTGCCTGAAGGCAAGCGAGTGGTGACTGCCCAAGAAGCACCGTTTGAACTACTCTCTGGAGAATCGCTCAAGTTGCGGATTTTTTTAGACCGTTCGGTGCTGGAGGTTTTTGCCAATGGACGCCAATGCGTGACGCAGCGAATCTATCCGACCCGCGGCGATAGTCTAGGCGTGACCCTATTCAGCCGCGGTGGGAGTGTAGACGTGAAGTCCCTTGATGCTTGGGACATGGCACCGGCGAACGAATAGAGCAATAACCAAGCCTCTACGAGGTATTGTAGGGAACGCAGATCTGTGTTCCGTACGAAAGGAACAAAATATGGAAAAACGAACGCTGGGTCGCACGGGACTTGAAGTTAGTGTGCTGGGAATGGGAGGACTGTATGTTTCCAGAGCGGGTGACCTTGGACGCGATGAGGGGTGTCGTGCTGTACACCGTGCACTTGAACTCGGCGTAAATTATGTGGATACAGCACCTAGCTACCGCGACAGTGAAGAGGTTTTGGGCATCGCACTTGAAGGTGTGCCACAGCCGTATTTTCTCGCTACGAAACTTGGCGGGCGCCCGCAGCCGTTCAATCCGCAAGATAAGGATATCTTGCGGCGGTCAGTTGATGAAAGCCTCCGATTACTCAAACGCGACCATATCGATGTCCTGTTAGTCCATGAGCCTGACCGTCCCGGTCAGTACGATTGGTGGACAGACTACGACAATTTCCACGGACCCGTCTGCGATCTACTGGAAGAACTGAAAGCGGAGAAGATTATTCGATTCACTGGACTCGGTGGCACTACCGCTTATCAACTTCCACTTATCATGGCAACGGGAAATTTCGATGTCGTTCTGACAGCGTTCAACTATAGCCTACTCTGGCGGGAAGCGACGATCTCGATCTTCCCTGAAGCCAAACGACAAAATATGGGCGTTGTCGTCGGTTCACCACTTCAGCAGGGCGCTCTATCGCGACGTTACCCCGAAATAGAGACAGGCGCACCGTGGTTAAGCCCACCACGACAGAAGCAGTATCAGCGGCTTTACGCATTTCTGGATGAAATTGAGATGACGCTGCCAGAGGCTGCCCTCCGCCTGATGGTAGCAACACCTGAAATCTCGACGGTATTGATGGGAGCACGGTCGGTGGAAGAGGTGGAGCAAAACGTGCGTGCGGTTGAAGCGGGACCGCTGCCAGCGGCTATTCGCGCCGAGCTTCAGGAGATTGCGGATATGGTACCGTTCCGACCCAGTGAAGAGCCTTTTGGCTTGCCGTTTGGACGACCATACAGGTGGCCGGGTCAAGCTGGCGGATAGGGAGGAGAACTCAATGAAAGTTACTGACATCAAAGTGCATCTCGTGCGGTCAAACCGCAACACCGTGATCCCTTCACCGTGGATTTTCGTGCAGGTATTCACCGATGAGGGCGTGGTGGGGCTAGGGGACGCAACGAATTGGCCCGGCGGAACGATCATTAAGCAGTCGATTGAGGAGTTGAGCCGGTTTGTTATCGGAGAAGATCCGTTTAACATCGAATACATCTACCATCTGTTGTATAACGCCTTGCAACAAATCGGGCAAACAGGGGCGGTGATTGCCGCAATCAGCGGTATTGAAATCGCGCTATGGGACATTGTGGGGCAGGCAGTGGGTCAGCCGATTTATAATCTACTGGGCGGATCTTGTCGGGATAGGGTGCGGTTTTATAGTCATGCAGGCGATCCGGAGGAGTGTGCTCGTTTGGCGGAGAAAGGTTGTACCGCCATCAAGGCTTATTTCCCCGGCGGCACACCCCGACCGGGGGAACGCATCAACATCCCTTGCTCCATCACCCTGAACGAGGAACGGATTGCACTAGCACACATGCAGCGGTGTCGGGAGGCTGTGGGGGACGAGGTAGATATCGCAACCGACGTGGGCGCCCGATACACTACAAGCGCGGCGATTCGCTTAGGCAATAGGTTGGAGGAGATCGGGTTGTTATTTTATGAGGAGCCGGTGGGGCCAGAAAATATCGATGCCCTTGCGAAGGTCACTGCAGCGGTAAACACACCTACCTGCGTCGGTGAGCGGCGTTACACGCGTTTCGGCTTCCGCGATTTAATCGCCGCGCAGGCGGTGGATATGATCATGCCCGATGTGGTCCGTGCGGGAGGAATCGCGGAGACGAAGAAAATCGCTGCTATGGCAGAGAGTTACTACATGCAGGTTTCGCCGCACAATCCTAACAGTGCCATCTCGACTCTCGCTAGCGTTCATCTAATGGTAAATATCCCCAACGCGCTTGTATTGGAATATGTCGATGATGAACAGGATGCACCGTGGCGGAATGATCTACTGACCGACCCACCGCAGGTAGAAAATGGCTATCTGCAACTTCCAACGAAACCGGGGCTGGGTTCCCAACTTGTGATGAAGGAAGTGGAAAAACGCCGGTTTGAGGGATAGATGAATGGGTTCACTAGTGCATTGGTCCATTAAGGTTGGAAAAAGTTCTATCAGTTTTCGTAACCGGGCGGATATTAATCTGGATGTGTTACGTGAGATGATCGAACACGCGGGAAAAATAGTAACAACTGAAATCTGATCAAAAAAATGCCAGACCGTGAGGGAGGCGGTCTGGCAATACCGACGTTCAGGAAGAAAACGCCAGTTGACGTCTTTTTCAAAGATATTGAGAGCAAGACGAAAAACTGTGAGCAATTACTATAATTGCTCACCAACGGATTATAGTATACCTCATTCGGTAACGAAAGTCAACTGTTTTTTAACAAATGTTAAACAAATATGAGCCGATGGAGATTGACGCTCCTACGCGCCATCTGTAATCCGCTCAGTGATAGCACCGCTCTCCTTATCTCTGATAATCTGTTTCAGACGGCCATCGGGCATTCGCTCTTCCTTAACCAATGTATAACCTCCGTCAACCTCAACCGCGGTAACGCCAATCTTCTCCACCCCAGTTGCCCCACGCCAATCCTCCAGTTCTACCGGCTCCCACTGCTTCGATTTCGCTGATTTATAACAGGCATCAATGATGGCGTTGACAACGTATCCATCATAAAAGGTTTCCATCGGTTCCGTGCCATTATCTAAGGCGTTGAGTATGTCAACAAACATATCACGGTATCCAAGTTCCCCAACCTCATCGCCAACAGGGAAAAGCCAACCGGTATCAGTTTCGGCTTTCTCAGCGACGTAGCCGCCCTGTCCGCCCGATGTAAACATCTCCATACCTGTCCTCAGCCAGTGGTTGAGCCAGATCGTGCCTTCTGTGCCGGAGACTTCATCGCGTATATCCATGCCGCCACGAAACGCCCAGCCCACCTCAAACTGTCCCATTGCGCCGTTTTCAAATTTGATCAGGGCAATTCCGTGGTCTTCCGCCTCAACGGGATGGACGAGGGTATCCGCCCAACACATGACTTCAAGGGGTTTAATATCCTTGCCGATAAAGTTACGGATAATTTCGATACAGTGGCATCCCATGTCAACGATGGCACCGCCGCCAGCCTGCTCAATATCCCAGAACCAGTCGCTGTGAGGTCCGGGATGGGTTTCACGAGAACGAACCCATAATACCTGACCAATCGCACCGTTTTTGACAGATTCCAGCGATTTGAGCGTCTTCGGTGGATAGACCAGATCCTCAAGATAACCGTGAAAGACACCCGCATTTTCAACCGTATCGAGCATCCTTTTGGCTTCAGCTGCATTGCGCCCCAACGGTTTTGTACACAGGATCGCTTTGCCCGCTTCGGCAGCCATTGCGACCGCTTCCTCGTGTAGGTCGTTGGGAAGACCGATGACTACCACATCGGTTTCTGAATCGTTAATCGCTTCAGCGAGGTTGGTCGTCGATTTAGGGATGTCCCATTCAGCTGCAAAATCTTTCGCCCGCTCTTCAGTGCGTGAGTATACTACATGAACGCGGTCCCGGCTCCGCTGTCCGTGAAGCGTCATTGTATAGAACATACCGATGAGTCCTGTCCCTAGCATCGTAACCTTATGTGTTTGTTCCATTGCTCTCCTCTTTTCTGTGCGATGGGGGTTATAGTGAGATGTTGTCGTGTGGATTTGACATGCCAGCAAAACCTGTTAGGGACATCTTATCAGATTTTTCGAGTCGGGTCAATTTCAAAAGAATGAAGCGTAAAACGTGATAGGCGGAACTGTCTACGCTTCACTCGTGACGTTTGAATGATGTGGAAATGATAGCCTTACCAACTCATATCAAAGGTTACTAATGAATTGTGCAATTCTTGATAAAAATTAGGCGGTATGTTAGACTGAGCTAAAGGTAGGATTTGCAAACGAATTGGCCGTAAGGCGCGTTCTGTGAAGGAACCACAAAGAATGGTGAGTTATGTGCAACTATCTATGCAATCTGATGTCTCACGTTTCACGTTTCACGCTTTACGCCTTGCTGTTCGTTGGTGCGGTCGCATATCTCCAAGCATTTGCATCGTCGGAGATAGTGCTTATCCCCGCCGGATCCTTCCAGATGGGGAGTGATAAAGGTAGACCCAATGAAACACCTGTGCATCAGGTCTCGTTGGAGGCGTTCTATATCGACAAGTATGAAACAACCAACGCTGACTATCGAGCATTTGTCATGGCAAATTCCCAATGGCAAAAGTCCGCTGTCAAGGAACGAGACTATCTCAGGCATTGGATCGGAAATGAATTTCCCGCTGGCATGGATCGGTATCCTGTAACATATGTCACCCATGAAGCGGCACAAGCGTATTGCGAATGGCGTGAGAAACGCTTGCCGACGGAAGCGGAATGGGAGAAAGCAGCGCGAGGCGGGCAGCTAGAGCAGCTCTATCCGTGGGGAAATCAGGTTGATCCAAACGCAGCAAACTACGATTCAAGAGATATACGCAGCGGTGGGCTGAAAAATATGCAGCGATACCTGAAACCTGTTGATTATTTTCCACCGAATGGCTACATCCTCTACAACATGGGAGGCAACGTGGCGGAATGGTGTGCGGATAGATATTTACCGCTTTACCGCAGAGACAATGCGAATCAACGAACGCTTCCTGCGAAGGGACCGTTTGTTGTTCGTGGTGGAAGCTGGTTTGATCCTATATTCGATCTGCGCTGCGCTGCACGCGCTTACGCCCTATCAGGCGCATATTACCATATCGGGTTTCGATGCGCCAAATCCAAGAAGTGACAGGGACCGCTGTTGCACCATGATTACGGCATACGGGTCCCGATAGGATTCCCGATAAATCCCCGATAAATCGGGACAGGCGGGACAGGCGGGATTGAACGCAATTCCCTTTTCGTTTGTGCTCAAGCGCCCTGTGTGCTAAAATGCACAAAACATTGATTCATGGTCTTATAACCCGTACTTAAAAATGTTGAGAGGAGTATTAATCAATGGAATACAGTATGCTTGGCAATTCTGGCGTCCAAGTTTCACGACTTTGTCTTGGCGCAATGATGTTTGGCACCCCAACAAGCGAGAGTGATTCAATCAAAATTATCGAACGTGCAATAGATGCCGGAATCAATTTTATTGATACGGCGAATGTCTACAACGCAGGCGAATCGGAACGAATTGTTGGCAAGGCGGTCCAAGCTTGTCGTGATGATGTGCTTATCGCAACAAAGGTGAGCGGAGCGATGGGCGAAGGACTTAACCGATCCGGTACGAGTCGTCACCACATCATGATGGCGGTGGAGGACAGTCTCAGACGGCTTGATACAGACCATATAGATGTGTACTACCTTCATCGTTGGAATGCGCTGACATCGATTGAGGAATCGCTTCGTGCGTTGGATGATTGTGTCAGGCAGGGCAAAATCCGTTACATCGGTTGCTCCAATTTCGATGCGTGGCGACTCTGCGAAGCGTGGTGGAAGAGCGATCGTATGAATTTAGAAAAATTTATCTGTCTGCAACCGCTCTACAACATTGTCAATCGGGACGTTGAAGTTGAGTTGCTGCCGTTTTGTAAAGCTTATAACGTGGGGGTCGTGTCCTATAGTCCGCTGGCACGTGGTGTACTAACGGGCAAATATCTCCCCGGAGAACCGCCTCCTCCCGGCTCGCGGGCGGCACGTCAAGACCGTCGGATTCTGCAAACCGAGTTACGCGAAGAAAGCTACGAGGTAGCGCAAAAACTCCAACCGCTGGCAGCGGCACACAATAAAACGTTGGCACAATTTGCCTTGGCTTGGACCCTCGCAAATCCAACCATTACTTCCGTTATCATTGGTCCTAAAAGTTTAGAGCAGCTCGAAGACAATCTCGGCTGTCTCGACTGCGACATCAGCCCGGAGGACGAAGCGGCAGTAGATCAACTTGTGCCGCCCGGCGAGCATACTGGGAAAGGCTATAACGATCCCATGTATCCCGTATTGGGGCGCTCGGAGCAGTAGGGAAAAGTCATCCCCAAAGAATAGTCTAAAAGGCGTGCCCAATTGCGTAGGTGAAAACCGGCATGAGCGATGGTTTTTCCGGTCCATCCAACGGGTACGCCAAATCTGCACGATAGACTCGAGATCCGCTCAGTTTGGGAAGCCCCAAACGCACCCCAAATCCTACACTCCGTTTGGGGATTCCTATATCGGAGGTATCACCCTCCCAGATATAACCGACATCAGCAAAGATTGCTGATCCAATCACAACCAATGGGTGCTCCCAGAAAATCGTTCGGCTTTCGAGGTTGAGGCGGATCCTTTTAGTGCCGCTAAATTGCCGGGGATCATATCCTCGCAGCCCACTGTTCCCACCGAGAAGCACTTGCTGCTCTCCCTCAAGCCCGAATTGCATCTGCGTTGAAATCCGTGCGGCAAGGGTTTGACGCAGAAAGAGATTCTTGCGTACTGCTTTGATACTCGCTTCAAACGCCGAATCCTCTTCTTCATGCGCAACAAAACGGGTTGTAACCCCGGCGCGCCCGTTGACGAAGAGTAGATCTTGATATGCTTGGGAGGCGTTGAGAAACAAACTCACCCTTGTTTCTCTGCGATCTGAGCCGTAAAACGGGTGAGCGCGACCGATTGACACGCTGTACCCATATCCGACGCCAATATCTTCAACACGACCCATCTTGTTGAGAAACCGTGTGCGGATAAAGTTCACTTTTCTGTGACCGAGCGAAACCCCAATCAGCCGTGCGTTTCTGTCCTGAAAATTAGCGGTAGAAGATGGCAATCTCTCAACCTCATCAAAGAGAACGCGCTCAGAGGTCATCCAGAGCGCAATCTGTGTCTGTCGACGGCGGTCACCGAAGGAACGGATGATCTGCCCGGACTCCGATTGGCTGCTTCGATCAAAGACAGCTGTTTTCTTACCCTGTTCATACCAACGACGTTCATCCACAGATTCAGCGGCTGTAAACGCCGCGCTCCAACGGGTCTGGAGCGAATACAGGGGTCGTTTTAGACTCGCTTCCCATGAGACTCCTTCCCGTTTCTGAGTATACACGCCATCGAATTCCCAATGTGAATCAAACAGACGGAATACCCTATACAGACCACTGACAAGGTGGCGTGGATCTTCTCCTTCTTCACGGATCTGTTCGTAACGGATGCGACCGCTGTCCCCAGAACCAAATACATTTGAATCGGACAGCGCAACTAAAAAACCGGTTTTATCTTTGCTAAAGGCAGGGACATCTAAAGCGGGGAAAAAAGTCCATAGGTCTGTAACTTCAACCTCTATTAGAATAAGATTAGTTTCCGGGTCCCGCGTTGCCAGAATTTCCGCACTTCCCAAATACGGCTTTCGACGCAGGATTCGTTCACTTTCCAACTCATCGTCTTGTATGTAGACATCGCCGCGTTTAAAAAGCAGCTCTTTCCTGATCACATCAGTTTTGGTACGGGTATTTCCTTTTATTGTAATTCGTCCGATCCTTCCCTCGTCAATGTAGATTCTGAGATAAACGCCATCAGAAAATTTTAGGAGTACAAGCTGCTCCTCATCAACCCGAGCAAATTGATACCCGTGCATTTGGTAGAAACTAGCGATCCATTGAAAGTCTTGGTGAAGTAGGTCGGGATCGTAATCATCACCAACCTGTGACTGCATCAAGCCGAGAATTTTCTCGCTAGAAAACGCTTCATTTCCGGTCACAATAATATTGCGGATTTGAACCGAATCGGCAGGTAATATCTGGGGAAGAAAAATTAAGAGGATAAAAACGAGGGGGCAAAGACATTTCATTAGTAAATTGAGAGATATTATTCATGTCTGACTTGGTACAGAATCATCAGGAATTGCACTTTCTCGATTGGATAGAATCCCTTCAATCAACATTAAAACGAGAGCGAGAAGTAACAACTCGCTCCAGATTTCCACTCCAACCCGGTAGGTGTTGAGCGTCTGTTCTAAAGCCTCTGATTCTGAAATAACCTCTGTCTGCGCCCCAATTCGCTCCGCAGCCTCCTGAATGGGGATGGGTCGTAGTTCCGATTCCGTTGCATCAACATTCACGGCGAAAAAATCTTGAAGGAGTGTATTTCTACCCTGTCCTTCAACTTGATAGATGCCGGGGGCATCTGTCCCGCTAAACGTGAGCGAACCATCCTCGGCAAGTGAAAGCGTCTCTGATGAATGGGTTGTATCCGCCAAGCGGGTTATCTGTGTAGTTGTTGCTCCGCTCCAGCGGTAGTTTGCCGTGTAGGACTCGCCAACAATTAGGTTTTTTTGATGTGCAGATTGAGCTGCCTTTGTGTACAGCACAGCTTGTTGTAACAAAGGGAGAAAGTTCTGATTGACCAACAGACTCGACGCGTCGTCCAACTGAGCGGCAGACACATTAAAGAACAGTGCTATCCCTCGGTCAATAGAACGTTCGACAAGGAATGGTGTCCCATCGCTCAATTGCGCAACAATCTTTGCATCTTCAGCCGGCTTCAACTCCAAACCACGATAAAATTGTGGAGCGTACTGTCCCGCAAAGTCTTCCTCCCGAAAGACCTCAAAGATCGGGGAATCCGCCTTGTAATTTGACAAGGTTACTGGCGGCTGCCACGTTATCGGTTGTCCTACATCTGCGGGCAACCAATCGGCAAACGCATTATAACTAGTAGTATCAACGTTATTCCCCACAAAGTAGATGACGCTTTTGCCTGCCCGCATGAACGCTTGTAACTGTTGCTGAACGCGGGCTGAGAACCCCGGCACATCCGCTAAAATCAGAATGTCATATTCTGTTAGCGTTAGGTCTTCTAATGCCTCTAGGGAAGCAGTCGAAGGTAAAAAAGACGAACCAGTGCTTGGTTGCCCCTGAACCGCTGGGTTTAATGCAAGCGCCAAATACATCGTTTGAACACCGACGCAAAGCACACGAATTTGACCATAAGCATCAAGGACGAAGTAACGACGATTATCAATGGGCAGCCGATCCGCAGTCAATTCCAGATAGCCGGTGTGCGTACCGGGCGATTCAAATTGGTGCGTAAAGGTTAATGTCACCGATTCACCCGCTCCTGCTTGAGGGCTGATGGATCGCCGTTTCTGATCGTCGATAAACAACGTCAGCGTTGTGTCAGCCACGGGCGCATCGGAATGATTTCCTATCGATACTCCCAATTCAATGGGCAATCCCACACCAATTAGTTGGCTAGAGGCTTGAACTTCTTCAATGCTTATATTATCGGTAACTTCATCATCAAGAGGAAGCAGAAAAATCCTTGCCCCAGATCGGTTGGGCACACGATTCCAGTCCGTCCAGCCGTTACGATTAAAATCGGAGATTAGGTAAATCTCCTTGTTTGGATCGTTGGACGCTTCAAGGATGTCGTGCGCCATTTCGAGGCTTGATGGGACCAGCGTTGCGCGGTAAGCAATCTGGGAACGACGAATCGCCTCTCTCACCTGATTCAAGTCTTTAGTCAATTTTGGAAAGAGTGGATTAGGGATATCAGACATTAAAATCACGGAGGCACTGTCGCCGCGTTGAAGCGATTGAACAATCTCAAGCGCCATCCCCTTTGCGACTTCAAACCTTACTCCCTGAATCCCTCCATATCCCATACTGTAAGAATTGTCCAGAATGACGACAGCGCTGGTTTTTGTTCTTCCACCGGCGAAGGCGAATTGGTTTTTAAGCAGGGGACGTGCAAGTGCGAGAGCAATCAGTATGATGATTAGCACTCGCAAAAGCAGGATTAGCAGATGCTTAAGTTGAATGCGTCGAACATTTTGGCGATAAGCGGCCAAGAGGAACATCAGGCTGCTAAAATCCACCGTTTTCGCTTGATGCCGTCTCCAAAGGTGGATGATTAGCGGCACAGCGGCCGCAAGTATGCCCAACAGAAAAATCGGATTAAGAAATCCCAATAGTTTTCACGCCCTATTTAATCAAAAGATTTGGCGGGTATGCGTCAAAAACATAACGGTGTGCAACGCAAGCAACCGCAACGACCTAATACCCCTTCTGCTTATCTATGACGCTCAACAGGGGTTTATCCGCCATAAGCCTTTCGAGGTTGTCACAGAACAATCCAATCGTCCGATCAAGCCGAATCGGTGAGCCACCCGCTGCATGAGGCGTAATGATAACCCTAGGCATATCCCAAAGGGGGCTATCCTGCGGTAAAGGTTCCTCTGGCGTTACATCGAGCCCTGCGCCGCCTATCCGTTTTTCGTTCAAGGCGCGGAGAAGACTTGGTCCATCAACGATCTTGCCGCGTGTTACGTTAATGAGCAGCGCGTGCGGTTTCATCCGCTGAAATGCTTCATCATTAAACATACCGTGCGTTTCCTGCGTCAAAGGGGCGCAGATTGACACAACGTCTGATTCCTCAAGGAGGTCATAGAACCGGTCCATTTTCCAAACTTCATGAACGAATGGCGGTGGATCCACGTCTTCCGGGTCAACCGCGATGACGCGCATCTCAAAGCCTTGCGCACGTTTAGCGACATCAATCCCCGTGCCGCCGAGCCCGACGATGCCAAGCGTACATCCTTCAAGTTCCCATGTTTCTTCACGAATGGACATCCGGTTTTCCCAAGTCCGTTCGCGAACAGCACGACCAATACCTCTGAGCAAGCCGAGGATTAACGCCCACGTCTGATCCGCGAGATGGGGACCGACAAACCCTTTCGCGCTTGTCAGGATGATATCGCTTTCAACAAACTCGGGGAAAAGGACTCCGTCAACGCCTGCGCCAAGTGTTTGTACCCATTTAAGTTGTCCGGCGTTTTCAAAGAGGGGGCGGCTAAATCCACCGAGGATCACGTCGGTGTTTACCACCTCTTCGAGCTGTGCCTCATTGTCTTGGGGTTGGACGATCTGAATATCGTCGGAAACCAGTTGAATACGTTGCAGGTGTTCCGGCTCAACTTCCGTATTAATCATGATTTTCATTTGCCAATCTCCTCGTGGTTTTGGAAGCATCTTTACAGATTTTAGACGATTTCCAGCCTAAAATTTTATATTCTCAACTTTGAAAGGAGAAACAACCGTGGAGCGTCCACGCTTAAATCTGTTAGTAACTGCAATTAGTTGTTTGGCTATTTTGGTATTTCCTATCTTTGTCACTGGCTGTGGCGACAGTGGTGATGATGACGACAGCACGGGTGACGATGTCGTTGCCCCTGATCCAGAGCCTGTGCCAGAGCCGACACCACAATTGGAACAACAACCTCAACCGGAGCCACCACCTCAACAACAACCGGAACAACAACCAGAGCAACAGCCGGAACAGCAACCCGAGCGTCAACCAGAGCAACAACCCGAACCGCAACTCCCACCTCAACCGGAACCGCCTCCCGGCGTATCGTTCCAAGAAGAGATTTTACCCATTCTTCAAGCGAGTTGTGCTGTTGCGGGGTGTCATGCTGCCCCCAACCCACCGAAAGGACTCAATTTGGAGACATACGCGGACTTTGAGAAAGGTGGCGTATTTAACCCCGGAGATAGCAACGGTAGCGTGGTTATCCGACGGATTGATG
Organism: Candidatus Poribacteria bacterium; assembly: GCA_003635265.1. Lineage (GTDB taxonomy): Bacteria > Poribacteria > WGA-4E > WGA-4E > PCPOR2b > PCPOR2b. Next base: position 52,989 of record PYIZ01000039.1, on the reverse strand, counting down.
GCGGTGGCATGCCACCGGGCGCCCCGTTGGCTGCTGACCAAATTCAACTCTTCAAAGACTGGATCGATGAGGGCGCGAAAAATAACTAAGGAACATTAACACGCACTCACGCTAGGTCGGGGGAGCAATCTCCCGACCTTTTTTATATCGTAGTCGATTTTCCACTTGAAGTCAATCAGATAATCATATCTATCCCCTTGCTCCAAGCTGCCGCACTAATGTCTCACCAATCGTCGCAGGGCTTTCAGCGACGGCGATGCCAGCGGCTTCCAACGCTTCAATCTTCTCCGCCGCCGTGCCGTGTCCACCGGAGATAATCGCCCCGGCATGTCCCATCCGCTTGCCCGGCGGCGCTGTCTGTCCAGCGATAAAGCTGACGACCGGTTTGGTCATGTTTTCCTTTACGAATTGCGCTGCTGTTTCCTCAGCGGTCCCACCGATTTCGCCGATCATGAGCACCGCCTCTGTGTCCGCATCCGCTTCAAACAACGCCAACACATCAACAAAATTTGTACCGATGACCGGATCACCACCAATCCCAACACAAGTAGATTGCCCCATCCCCAACTTGGTCACCTGATCTACCGCTTCATACGTCAATGTTCCGCTGCGAGAAACGATACCGATTTTGCCGGGGCGATGAATGTAGCCGGGCATAATTCCGATTTTGCACTCGCCGGGCGTGATGACGCCGGGACAATTTGGACCAATCAGCCGTGTTGGCTTGTCCTCCAAATACCTTTTGGCTTTTACCATGTCAAGGGCGGGGATGCCTTCCGTAATACAGATAACCAACCGTATACCTGCATCGGCGGCTTCCATAATCGAATCTGCGGCGTTAAACCTCGCCGGCACAAAGATGACAGACACCTCTGCCCCTGCTTCTATAACCGCTTCGGAAACGGTGTCGTAAACGGGGATACCATCAACATCTGATCCACCCCTGCCGGGGGTAACGCCTGCAACGATTTTTGTACCGTACTCCACGCACTGCTGCGTATGGAATCGTCCGGATCGACCAGTAATCCCTTGAACAACCACTTTTGTATCTTTATTTACAAGAATGCTCATTTTAATTCCTTGTTTACGGCACGCGGAGCGTGCCTACTACGGGTTTCTAAAAGAGTGTAAGTTGTTTTTCTGTTTCAGTCGGTTTTTGAGGTAGGGAAATTTGTCCCGCTGCCGCTTGATGTGCGTATCTCGTAGTTTCGGGTAGTCTGTACTGTCGACAACAGGCGAGCGTCAACCGAATTGCTGAATCTAGGGAGATCTGATGCCCGACCGAAATATAAACCACACTGACATTAGACCGTGTACGAACCGCCGCGCCGATAATTTCACCCTTGTCGTACAAATATTCAATTGAACCCGCTTCATTTGCGGGCTCTTTATGTCTACCCCACAGACGTGACTTCGCACACCCCACCGTCGGTTTGTCCAGAATTAACCCCAGATGCGACGCTATTCCAAAACGCCTCGGGTGGGCAATCCCTTGTCCATCAGCGATGATGAGATCCGGTTCAGTATTAAGTTGAGTAAAGGCTTTGAGAAGAGGAGGGGTTTCGCGGAAAGATAATAGACCGGGTATATAAGGAAAGGAGACAGGACTTTCAACGAGGACGCCATCAATCAACTCCAACTCTGGAAAGCTCAAAACGACAACCGACGCACGGGCGACGTCTTGCTTAAACCCAAGATCAACCCCGGCGACTGTTTTGATGTCACCAAATCGATCTTGGGATATCACCTGATTACGCAGTTCGTTTTGAATCTGGCGTGCCTCGGCGGGAGTTATCTCCCATGGATGGAGCTGCTGATAATTCATGGTTGAACACCGGCTTATGGATAGCTTTTTCCTTGCACATCAACGAGATCGGGTTAACCTTGGAAAGGTTTGAAACCATCAATATCGAAGCTGGCAGAGGGATAATGACAGGTAGTAAGACTGCATTATATGCTACCCAGAAGGGTGTTCAAGTGTCAAGTTTTTTCTCCATGCTTTGGTCTAACATGCGGTGCTTGGAGATTAACTGAATACCAGCAAAAACAGTTGAAAGCAGCAGGTATCCGCCTACGATTCCTATGAGGGAGCAAGCGACTCCCAAGATGATTCCAATACTATTAAGCATTATTTATTCTCCGATATCGACTTTTGGATTTTGATTGTTAATTTACTATAATTAAATATAAAACCTTACCTGACATCATATACGAAAAAACTCAATTTCAGTTTCGGACTTAATTGGCAATTACTGCGTGCACGCCGATTTTACCGTTGCGAAATGCTAGGGATTTTGCTATGATGCATTCAGCCATACAGCAAAACTGGTAAAAAAAGGATTCTTATGAACCAGAAACCTAACATCATCTTCATCATGCCCGATCAACTGCGCGCCGACTTCCTTAGTTGCTACGGTGCTGACTTCATTGACACCCCTCACATTGATGCGCTGGGGACACAAGGGGTTCGCTACAGCCGTGCTTACTCGGAGCATCCGGTATGCGTTCCGGCACGTGTCGCGCTCATGACCGGCATGAACGGTCTCAAGACTGGCGTACTTGACAACGGTCAGTTCCTACGCCCTGATTATCGCGCGTGTGGATTGGCGACGTGGCCCGAACTACTTAACGCGCACGATTACTACACCATCGCTGTCGGCAAGATGCACTTTTACCCGTGGGAGAAGCGTCTGGGTTTCCAGCGCAGGATCATTGCCGAAGATAAACTTTGGGGCTACATTCAGGACGACTATGACCACCTTCTCAAAGCCCACGGCTACACCAAGACCGCTTTCTACGATGAGCCTGACTATCACAAAAATTTCGGTGCCTTCATTAGCCCCATCCCATGGGAATACTCGGTCGACCACTTCGTTGGTAACGAGGCGGCACAGTGGATTGAGGGGTACAACGGCGATCAACCCTTTGCAATGATGGTCGGCTTCCCGGGCCCGCATAACCCGTACGACCCTGCGCTGGAATACGCAACCTTTCGACCTGAAGATATGCCCGAACCGCTTCCCGCTGTCCTCGAAGATACAGCACTGATGCGACCCAAGCAACCCTCCCGCTCGGAATCATCCCAGAAATCGTGGTATGCTATTCAGAACGAAAACAACCCAACATACGAGCATTACATGTTACAACGTGCCTACTACGCCGGATTGGTTAAACAGATTGACCATGAAGTCGGCTGCATTGTCGAGGCGTTGGACCAAAAGGGTATTCGAGACAACACCGTGATTATCTTCGCCTCCGACCACGGAGATTATTTAGGAGATCACGGACTCAGCGGTAAAGCGTCGTATTATGAAGCTGCTTGTCATGTTCCGATGTTGGTAAGCCATCCGGAGTTCCAAGAATCTCGTATTTGCAAAGACCTCGTCACGCTTACCGATGTCACTGCTACCATACTCGGTATAGCGGGGTGCAAGATCCCTGCCTACATGGATGCCACGCCCCTGCCCGGACTAGGAATTGCGAATGAAGCCAGTAGAGACGCTATTATAGGGCTCTTGCACAACGGTTGGATGTGGTTCGATGGCACATGGAAGCTGTGTAAATACGCTCAAGGGGTGCACCTGTTTAACCTCACTGATGATCCACACGAGCAGCACAACTTAGCGCATGACCCCCAAGCCGCTGATGTATTCCACCGCATGGATGCTGAACTGACGGCAGAAATAATGCGCTTGACCCAAGAAGCATTCTTCCCACAACGCACCTATACCTACAGCTACTCTAGCAGCCCGGACTTTGGTCGCGTCGGCTGGGAACGAACTTATCCTATGCCTTGGGAACAGATCTACCCTGAAACAGAAGGATGATTCTTGATTGAGGAAACACGGGAGGAAAGCATACGTGCCCAATACAATCGGCATTGATACCGGTGGCACTTTTACAGACCTAGTCGCAATTTCGGGGGATGGTAGTGTGAGAGTTGCCAAGCATCCTTCCACCCCTGAAGCACCCATGCGTGCGTTCTTGGGGGTGCTGGAGAAGTCAGAAATACCGTTTGAGGCAATCGAACGTATCGTGCACGGCACAACCGTTGCCACCAATGCCATTCTTCAGCGGACCGGAGCAAATGTCGTATTTGTCACCACGGCTGGCTTTGAGGATGTCCCGTTCATCCAACGCATCAATCGAAAGAAGGAGTACGATCTGCATTGGCTCAAGCCGGAGCCGCTGGTGAAGCGGCGGAACTGCCTCGGTGTGAAGGAGCGGATAAACGCCCAAGGAGAGGTTGTCGTGCCCCTGACCGCTGATACCCTCGCAGCCCTGAAGACCGAAATTGAGATACGGTTGCAAAATCAAGCGGTTGAAGTGATTGCTCTGTGTCTACTCTTTTCGTATATCAACCCCGCCCACGAAGTAGAGGTAGGCAGATTTCTTGAGGAAGCCTTCCCGCACATCCCCATCTCCCTATCGCATCAGGTAGCCCCAATTTGGCGGGAGTACGAGCGGTCCAGCACACTTTTGGCTGATGCCTTTGTCAAACCACTGATCCAAAGTTACTGCCACAACATTGGAACCGCTTTGGAAGACAATGGCGTTAAAGGGCCCTGTTCGTTTCTCAAATCTGATGGTGGGACCACACTTCTCACCAACGCACCTGAACGTCCTGTTGATATCCTGCTATCAGGCTTGGCTGGTGGCATTGTTGGGGGAAAGTACTTCGCAGAAACAGCGGGATTCCAAAACGCAATTACCCTCGATATGGGTGGTACTAGCTGCGATGTCGGTTTGGTGCTCAATGGGGAACAGCAGTTTACCACAACCTTTGAGATTGAGTGGGGACTTCCGGTCGCAATTCCTATTATTGAAGTCCGCACGTTAGGGGCAGGAGGCGGCTCCATCGCTTGGATTGACAAAGGGGGAATGCTGAACGTGGGACCAGAGAGTGCCGGGGCGGTGCCGGGTCCTGCTTGCTACGGGACAGGTGGAACGCAAGCTACAGTGACGGACGCAAACTTGGTACTGGGGCGTCTCAACCCTAGCTTCTTCCTCGGTGGAGAGTTACCGCTCTATCCTGCGCTGGCTAAAGAAGCGATCGAAAAACTGGCGAACCGTATGGGTGTTTCCGAACAGGAGGCAGCGACAGCTATCGTCGAGATTGCCGATGAAAATATGACGAACGCCATCCGCTTACTGACCATCGAACGGGGGATCGATCCCCGCGACTTCGCGCTCGTGGCGTTTGGCGGTGCAGGTCCCCTCCACGCCGTCGCAATTGCTAAAAAATTGGGGATCCAAACCGTTGTCGTGCCGCCCCATCCGGGGCTATGTTCTGCCTTTGGTGCTGCCATTTCCGAACTGCGCGTCGAAAAGGTTCACACCTTTGCTGCGCGAGACCCAGACGTTACGGACAGCGACATCCAAGCACGATTTGCCCCTATGCGACAGGAAGCGAGAGAAGAACTTGAGCGGGAAGGTGTGCGAGGGGAGCCACGGGAGACGTTGTTTATCAGTATGCGGTATTACCAGCAGAACTACGAACAGGATATCAAATATCGTTCAGAGGAAGGTTTACAGGGAGCGATTGGTCGTTTTCACGAGCGGCATCATCAGTTTTATGGGTATCATTTTGAGGATGAGACAATCGAACTGGTACACCTGAAGGTCTCCATCTCTGAAGCTGCACAGCATCCGAAGATAAACTTGTCAACAACCTCCGAAGCCACCCAGCACAATGTACCACGCATTGTTCATGAATCCGCAACGCACGCCGTGGAGATGCCCGTTTATCGGCGGGATGGGTTGTCAGTAGGTTCACAGCTCTCGGGACCGGCGATTATCGAAGAGATTGATTCGACAACGTTCATGCCGTCCGGTACGGAGCTGCACCTTGACGAAAGCTATAATCTCATTCTTACCTTGACTTTGGAAGGCTAATTGGCAGCAGGCTCGATTCAATAAAAAAACACCGACAAGATCTCTGCCGGTGTTTTTTTGAGAGTATAATTATTTAACTTGCTTCAATCCGCCATCAAATTTCTGATGACGTAATCCAGAATCCCACCGTGTTGGTAGTATTCCACCTCAATGGGCGCATCAATTCGGATTAGCAGTTCCGTCGATTGCGTCGTCCCCGATTCGTCAATCCACTCCATCGTGGCAGTTTGCCCCGGTTGCAGATTGTCCGCGAAACCGGTGATGTTGATGACTTCACTCCCCGTCAAGCCGAGCGACGCTGCACTCTCGCCTTCTTTGAATTGCAAAGGCAAAATGCCCATGCCGATCAGGTTGCTGCGGTGGATGCGTTCGTAACTTTCAGAGACAACGGCTTTGACCCCCAATAGTTTGGGTCCCTTTGCCGCCCAATCTCTCGAACTGCCGGAGCCGTATTCCTTGCCGGTGAAAACAATGAGCGGTGTGTCTTGCTGCAGGTAATGTTGACCTGCCTCATACATCGTTGTTTGCTCCCCGGAGGGATACGTGACGGTATAACCGCCCTCAACATCAGGTAGCATGGCGTTCTTGATCCGGTTGTTAGCAAATGTTCCACGGCTCATTACCCGGTCGTTACCGCGCCTTGCGCCGTAGGTATTGAAGTCCCTTCTCTCAACGCCGTGTTCGATTAGATACTTTCCAGCCGGACTGTCCGCACCAATTGCGCCGGCGGGAGAAATGTGGTCTGTCGTGACAGAATCTCCCAAAATAGCGAGAACCTTTGCGTCTCGAATGTCCGTGATTGGCGCAGGCTCTAACCCGAATCCTTCAAAGAAGGGCGGTTTCTGGATATAGGTGCTTTCCAAGCTCCAGTGATACAGTTCGCCCGTGGGGATATCTAAATCATCCCATTCTGGCGCCTGATTGGCGATTTCAGCATAGAGACGTTTGAATGTGCTGGCGTCCAACGATTGGGCGATTAGATCGGCGATTTCCCCCCGTGTGGGCCAAACATCTCTCAAATAGACCGGTTCATTCGCGTCATTATGACCTAACGGCTCACTCGTTAAATCAACATCGATTCGTCCGGCAAGGGCGTAGGCGACAACGAGCGGCGGAGACATCAGGAAACTGGCTTTGACATCGCGGTGTACGCGCGCCTCGAAATTTCGGTTGCCGCTTAACACGCTGACAGCGACTAGATTTCCTGCTTCGATTGCACTCTGGATCTCTTCGTCTAAGGGTCCACTATTCCCGATACAGGTCGTGCAGCCATATCCAACAACGTTAAAGCCCAACTTCTCCAGATAGGGCAGCAGCCCTGTCCCTTGCAGGTACTCCGTGACAACGCGAGATCCGGGGGCTAAACTGGTTTTGACAGAATCAGGGACGCGGATGCCGCCTTCGACCGCTTTCTTGGCAACTAAACCGGCAGCAATCATCACCGACGGGTTACTGGTATTAGTGCAGCTGGTGATGGCGGCGATTGCGACATCGCCGTGTGTAATGCTGCCCGTAGTTTCCGCACCCTGACGGTGCTCCTCAATCTCCCCTTGAGAAAGCCCGTAGCCACCTTCCGTAAGCGGTGCAGTCAACAAGCGAGGGAACGTCTCTTTAACCTTTGAGAGTTCAATCCGATCCTGCGGTCGTTTCGGACCTGCAATGCTCGGTTCAATCGCATCGAGGTCAATCATCAACACCTCAGAATATTCCACCTCGCCTGCTTTCGGGATGCCATACATATTCTGTTGCTGCAGATATGTCGTGACTAATTCCAGATCTGCTTCATCGCGCCCCGTCGCCCGAAGATAGTTCACCGATTCTTCGTCTGAGGGGAAGAAGCCGACCGTCGCACCGTATTCGGGACACATGTTGGAGATGGTCGCCCGATCTGGGGTTGAGAGCGCCTCCACGCCCTCGCCAAAGAATTCCACGAATTTGCCGACGACGTTCGTCTCTCGCAATCGTTGCACAACCGTTAGCACGAGATCTGTCGCTGTTACACCCTCCTTGAGCGTCCCTTTCATGTGCACCCCCAACACTTCCGGTGTCAGGATGTAAACTGGTTGACCGAGCATGGCGGCTTCCGCTTCGATCCCGCCAACGCCCCAACCGACAATTCCAAGACCGTTGATCATCGTGGTGTGGGAGTCCGTCCCGACCAATGTATCGGGATAGGCAATCGTTTCGCCGTTAATCGCATCGGGAACAACCAATTTAGCGAGATATTCCAGATTCACCTGATGGACAATACCGATCGAGGGCGGAATCACCCTGAATTTATCAAAAGCCTGCTGCCCCCACTTCAGAAACTCGTACCGCTCCTTATTCCGTTCAAATTCCCTTTGGGTGTTAATCTGTAGCGCATTCGCCGTTCCATAGGCATCCACCTGGACGGAGTGATCGATGACCAGATCCACAGGAACGAGCGGTTCAATAATCTGCGGATCACCGCCGAGCTCTTCTACCGCCGAACGCATCGCCGCGAGATCAACGAGGAGGGGGACACCGGTGAAATCCTGGGCAAGCACACGAGCTGGCTTAAACGGGATTTCAACAGATTTGGGCTGTTTCGGATCCCAGTTTGCCAAGTCCACGATGTCCTGCTCTGTAATCTGTTGATTATCGTAGTTTCTCAGCAGCGATTCCAGCAAAATGCGTATGCTAACAGGCAAGCGAGAAACTGTCCCGATACCCTGCGCTTCTAAAGCAGGAAGGGAGTAGTAATGGATACGCTGTCCATCGGCTTCAAAGGTTTGCAGTGTGTTAAAGAGATTGTGCATCGGTGCGTGAAACGTAAAACGTAAAACGTAAAAAAATAGTTCTTAATTACGCTTTACGCTTTACGTTTTATTCTTCCTTTCTCATCGACTCCTCACCTGAACTCGAGCGACCTGTTCTTTAGGGAGGTACTTTTCTAAAGCGGCATGGATGCTCACTTCGTTGAGTTTTTTCGGTGTAATCAATACACATGCTCGTCTAGATCCAGTTGTCCACTCTTTCTCAAACTCTGAGTAAGTAAGGGTACGCCCAGCCCGAGTCTGTAGTCCTCTTCTCTGTGCACCAAGCGGATTTCCGACCTGAATCTGCTGATCGGCATCATCATATCCCATAACCGTTGTTAAGTGTCCCTTGCCAGAACGTCTTGATAGGATAATCGGAGCCCAGTCTGTTGTGATAAACGCTTTTAATACATCTAGACTACAGTTGGATACAATGCTGAGGTTCTGAACTTGCCCTCTTGTGGTGCCATAGAGATCTTCAAGCCGATTGACATCATGTTGACCTCTGAAGAACGCTTTCAGGAGTGGTTTCTTAGTAACATCAACCGCAGCAGAAGCAGGTAATGCTCCTGTCGCCGAAGCGGTCCGAGTTTTCGTCGGTGTTGAAGCTGCAGCGGACTGTGAACGGTTTGCACTTGGAATAGGCGGTAGTTTTCCGGTTTGAGGTGGTGGTCCGCAACTCACTAGGAGTATACATAAGGCTAAGATAAACGCGGTGTGGCAGAAATGGGTGTGCATGATCTTCTCCTTGATGCCCTTTCGGGGTTGGAATCTGATCCGGTTTGAACACATGACCTTTTGACACGATAGTTTAGGTTACGTTGATATTTGAACAGTGTTAGATAAAATCCGACGCCAATCGTTGACAAACGAAATTCACTTGGTATGTCAACCATACGCAATTTAGATACCAAAGCTATTTTGAACCGTGCGAAGCGGATTGTGCCAAAACCGATTTTTTCGGAAAAACCCTTTCTCAATCTAACTTTGCATCTGTTTTTTACACGAATTGTAATTTCGGAGGGAGTGTCATGCTATAAAGCGGTTGTCGAAACTGTGCCACACCCTCGTCGCAAAAATGCTACACCGTTACTCGGCAAGGTGTTGACATACGGTTATTCCCACATAGTTCCAAAGCAAGCAGCCTAGTGCTATAGATTTAGGAGTCAACCACACTTGCCTCGCCGCATATTGGAATCGGTTCGCGACCTTTCCGACGATAGGTTCCCATATCACAGTCAGATGAAACAAGCTCAATCGTGATTGGTTTAACTGGTCTGCCTCTATCGAAATCCCCAAACCAGCGAACAACTTCAGGCATCGCTCGGTAAGCGTCCTTCCCGATCACAATCATACTTGTGACGCTGATTTCGTAGGCGAATTCTTGCTTCAACCCTACAGCGATTGCACAGTTGAAGGCATCCATCACTTTGCCCGTGTCGATGTGATGCTGCGTGATCTCTATTGGTATGCTCATGGTGGAAACTCCTTGTGCGTTGTGTCAAAGCCGGGCGGTGAGTGAATGATTTCAATACAGATGTCAACTTTTCCTAGTGTAGCATAGCGAAGGGTCGCTGTCAAGGAAAGAAAGTTGTCACTTATTCCCCCACGATGCAATGAAATTTATATTGATCTCCGTCAGTATTTCTGCTACACTTTCCAAATTAGCAGTTGGCTTTATTATTCGAAAGAAAGTAGATATATGAAATCAAATACAACCCAAAAACTCAACGAAGATGAAATGGTGACACTCGCCGAGCAGTGTTTATCCGAACTTGGCATCCCAGAAGCATCAATCTATCCTCACAGAAAGATCGTGCGGATACAGGTAGCAGAAGCCGATTTTGACAGAGCCATTCAGATACGAGAAACAATTGTGGAACGGATGAAAACAATCGGTTACCGATTTGTCGCCTTAGATTTCGACGAAAAAGCGGATTAGGATTCCTAAGCTAGGGTAGTCACAACGGATAAATGGCATCATCTCGGCGAGATTCGATAAATACTTTGACAAAATCTCATACCCAACGATGAAGGAAAACAGAACATGAGCAATTCTCAACCAGATTCAAATTTGTTTCAATCGCTCAAATGGCGTTGTATTGGTCCCCCAAGAGGTGGACGCGTTGTTGCTGTGGCAGGACATCCCACAGAACCGGCAGTCTTCTACTTTGGCGCGTGTGCTGGTGGTGTCTGGAAAACCGACGATGCCGGAACGTACTGGGAAAACGTTTCAGATGGATTCTTCAATAGCGCTGCGGTAGGCGCTATCGCGGTAGCAGACGCAGATCCAAACGTTATCTATGCCGGCACCGGCGAAACCACTATCCGCCTCGATGTCTCCTACGGCGATGGAGTGTACAAGTCTACCGATGGCGGTAAAACTTGGGAAAATGTTGGCTTAAAGGAGACCCGTCATATCGGCAAAATTCGCATTCATCCGCAGAACCCCGATCTGGTCTATGTGGCAGCCTTGGGCCATGCCTTCGGACCAAACGAAGAACGCGGTGTCTTTCGTTCCAAAGATGGTGGGGCAACTTGGGAAAATATCCTGTTTCGCAGCGAAAAAGCGGGCGCGGTTGATCTGGCAATGGATCCGAACAACCCTCGCATTCTCTACGCGGCGATATGGGAAACCTATCGTAATTTTTGGGAACTGTCGAGCGGTGGACCCGATAGCAGCTTTTACAAATCAACCGATGGCGGCGACAGTTGGGAGGAAATCACGAATAAACCGGGCCTTCCCAAGGGTCTTATCGGCAAGATTGGTGTCGCTGCCTCTCCCGCCCAATCCGATCGGGTCTGGGCAATCGTCGAAGCGGAGAAGGGCGGTCTGCACCGTTCCGACGATGGCGGCGAAACGTGGGAACTGTTGACAGCTAACCGCGACCTGTGGCATCGCCCCTTTTATTACTGCCACATCTTCGCTGACCCACAAGATCCGGATACTGTGTACATCCTGAACCTCAAGATGTGGAAGTCAACCGATGGAGGACATACGTTCACGGAGATTACCACGCCGCACGGGGATAATCACGATTTGTGGATCGATCCCAACAACCCGCGGCGCATGATCGAAGGCAATGACGGCGGTGCATGTGTCTCGTTCAACGGAGGCGATAGCTGGACAACTATCTACAACCAACTCACCTCGCAGTTCTATCGCATCGACACCGACAACCGATTCCCCTACCGCGTCTACGCTACACAGCAGGATAACTCCAGTATCTGTGCCCCAAGCGCCAGCGAATATGGCGGTATCCACTGGGTCGATTGTTATCCAGTTGGCACCGGTGAGAGCGGTGACATTGTGGTTCACCCCGACAACCCCGATATCGCCTATATCGGTGCGATAGGCAGCTCACCGGGGGGAAGTGGGGTGCTCCAGCGTTACGATCATCACACCCGTCAGATTCGATTGGTCAACGTTTGGCCCGAAGAGTATATCGGCTTGGGACCGAAAGATCTTAAGTATCGCTTCTCTTGGACGTTCCCTATTGCGTTCTCATCTCACGATCCGAACGTCCTGTATGCAGCGGGCAATATAATTTTCCGCTCGACGGACGAAGGCAGCAGTTGGGAACCGATTAGCCCGGATCTGACCCGTAATGATGTAACGAAACTGGGACCATCAGGGGGCCCCATCACGAAAGATGCCAGCGGCGCGGAGCATTACGCAACGGTGTACGCCTTTGTTGAATCTTCACACGAGCCCGGCGTCTTTTGGGCTGGCAGCGATGATGGCTTGATCCATATCTCCAGAGATGGAGGACAGCGTTGGGAAAATATCACCCCGCCGGACCTGCTTGAGTGGTCGTTGATCAGCAATATCGAAGCCTCCCCACACGACCCAGCGACGGCGTATGTAGCCGTTACCCGATACAAACTGGATGATTATCAACCCTACCTTTACAAGACAGACGATTATGGGCAGACGTGGCATACAATCAGTGGGAGTTTCCCCGATGGTGAGATTACCCGCGTGATTCGAGAAGATCCAGTTCGGTCAGGTCTCCTCTATGTCGGCACGGAAACAGGAATTTACATTTCGTTGAACGATGGAAAGAATTGGTGTCGCTTGCAGAACAATCTCCCGGTTGTCCCGGTCTACGACCTAAAGATCAAGGACGGGGATCTGGTCGCCGGCACGCACGGTAGATCCTTCTGGATTTTGGACGATGTAACACCACTACGCCAAATGGCAGAAGAGGCAGCACAGGCTTCATCCCACCTGTTTGAGCCTCGTGCCACCTATCGCCGCTGGCTACAATGGGGTGCGGGAATGTTCCGTAGCGAAACAGGAAAGAACTATCTGATGGGGTTGGGTGCCGCCGCAACCTTCTATCTGGAAAAATCGCCTGAAGGGGAACGCACCCGCAGATTCCTTGACGCCGGAGAAGGACCACCGCAGGGCGTTATCGTCTACTACCTCTTGGGAGATACACCCGACGATTCCGTTGAACTCACGTTCCTCAACGCTAACGGAACAGAAATCAAAACATTCAACACTAAACCAGAGGACACCGATGACGCCGAAGATGATGAAGCAAACTCGGATGAGGCAGACCGCTACATTCCAGCGCAACCGGGGTTGAACCGCTTTGTGTGGGATATGTGCTATTCAGATTCGGAAGCGATAACGGAACCGCGAATCGACAAGCAGGATGAGTCGCCAGATAAGCCGAAGAATGGACCGCTCGCCTCGCCGGGAACCTATCAGGTTCGACTCAAGGTTGGTGAGCAAAAGCAGACGCAAACCTTCGAGATTTGCAAAGATCCACGAGTAACTGCTAGTCAAGCGGACTTTGATGCCCAGTTTGAGCTATGGAGCCAGATTCGTGATAAGTTGTCAGAGACACATGAAGCGATCAACCAACTCCGCCGCATACAACGACAGGCAGATGAGTGGAAGAAACGCGTAGATGCCGGGGAGGATACCAACGCCGAAGCAATCTGTGAAGCTGCTGACGCCTTACAGGAAAAGCTGAAAGCCATCGAAGGAGAGTTGATACAGACCGGAGCGGATACCATCGGTGATAGACTTCGGCTGCCTACCATGTTAATCGGTAAGCTCGCTGGGTTGATTAGTGTCGTGTCAGTTGCTGACTTCGCCCCGCCGAAACAGGCGTATGAGCTCTTTGAAGAGTTGTCAGACCAGATCGATGCCCAACTGAATCAACTCCAGTCAGTGGTTGAGGAAGATGTCGCTGCTTTTAACAACCTTATCAGCGAAGCTAGTTTGCCAGCCATTGTGACCTAAAAATATCAAGATTAATGCATCTCTACTAGCGGATATTTAAAGAAGATTCCCCACACTGGCACCCGCTTGTTGAAGTACATATGTTCTCTATACTCATAGTTATGGGTGACATAACTATGGTATAATACATTACTCTTATGATTGAGTCCTTCAACTGTGAAAAAACGAAGCGCCTCTTTAATCGCAGCGGAGTTGCGCCCGAATGGCGGAATTTAGCTTCCGTGGCACTAAGAAAACTGAATTATCTGCATGCAGCAAATCAGTTAGCGGACCTAAGTGTACCACCTGCTAATCGGCTCGAGAAATTGAGAGGCGATAGGCAAGACCAATATAGTATCCGTATTAATCGTCAATGGCGTGTTTGCTTTGAGTTCAGGAATGGTAACGCCTACAACGTAGAAATTGTTGATTATCACTAGTGCCCAAGGAGCGAAAAATGTCTGTTATTCAACCAACTCATCCGGGCGAAATCTTAAGAGAAGAATTTCTAAAACCGATGGGAATTACTCCCTATCGGTTAGCAAAGGATATTGGTGTGCCGGCGAATCGGATTACAGCGATTATCAAAGAACAGCGGCGTATATCGGCAGAGACAGCATTACTTCTTTCTCGCTACTTTGGGGTTTCTGATTCTCTGTGGTCCAACCTGCAAGCCCATTATAACCTTGAAGTTGCAAAGGATGCTCTGGGGGAGAAACTTAAAACCATCCCGACCTGTCAGCATCAGCCTCCTATTTCTCATCTGACTGATTAAATCGCACAAATTTTTTATCTTTATTGATGCGCCAGTTTAATTTTCACATCCCTACCTTAGATATGGTAATGAAGCGCCCACTCAATTTCATTAGTATCACGGGTGCTGATTTCATTGTGCGATCCGCCTATCAGATGGGAAAGACACCGCTCCTGCCAATCTTCGCAATGACGCTGGGAGCGACCGATGCGTTCCTTGGGTTTATTGTCTCCGTTTCTACCCTGACTGGCATGGTTCTCAAACCAGGGATTGGGATACTTTCTGACCGCTGGGGACGCCGCTGGTGGCTGATTGCTGGAACTATTTTTTTCGCCGGTATGCCCTTTCTGTATCGCTTTGTTCATACCCCGGCAGAACTATTTGGCATACGCATTATCCACGGGTTAGCCACAGCCATTTACGGTCCTGTAACGCTCGCCTTCGTGGCGGAAGGAGTAAAAGAACGACTGGCGGAGAAGTTGGGCTGGTTCGGCATGGCTCGTAGCGCGGGCTATATTGTCGGACCGGCGGCTGCGGGCTGGCTATTGGCAACAGGAGTGAGTCCTGTCACTGTTTTTACCATCATCGGATTGTTCAGTTGCCTCGCTTTTGTCCCGATTCTATTACTCTCAGAGCCTGCGCCACGCGTCAAAGCTATCCGTCCCCCAATTGGTCAGCAGATTGTCCATGCCCTAAAGTCCGGCACACATACGCCATCCGTCTGGTTATCGGGTGGGCTAGAAGCAACTGTGTTTGTTGCGCTCTACGCTGTCAAAGCATTTCTGCCTATCTATGCTCTTTCTACAGGGATTAGCGTCGCCTTGGTAGGGGCTTTTTTTTCGGTGCAGGAGGGAGTGCACATGGTGTTAAAGCCCGTTGGAGGCAGGATTGGCGATCGCTTGGGATATTTTGGGGCAATATGTTTGGGAATGGTTCTCGCAGGAATTGCGCTCCCGTTGATTACGTTGACACACGGTATTTTGGGCTTGATGGCGTTGGCGGTGTTGATTGGTGCTGCACAAGCTCTTATCTTTCCATCCACGGTAGCACTCGTATCCACGCAAATCAGTGCACTACACATCGGTGCAGGGATGGGGCTCATCGGCACACTCAAAAATGCTGGTAAGGTTGCAGGTCCTATCTTGGGGGGATTCCTGATTCACTGGCTTAACTTCTCACCGATGTTTTGGGCAATGGGACTACTGCTACTTCTCGGCGCAGGCGTAATCGGGTGCTGGGGACAACGCAGACAAGTGCCGATACAGCGATGATTTATTCACGGTAAGCTTGATTCAACTTATCAGATACCTATGACATTCCTACCCGCTTTGATACAATGGATTCACGTCGGATCGGTTGTGCTGCTGATTGGCGGCTTTTTCTTTCTTCGTGTTATTCTGCTGCCCGCCATCAAAGTGCTTCCTGAAGACCAGCGCCCCAAAATCCTAGAGGCAGCATTTCGCCGATTCAGGATTGTTATCTGGAGTGCGTTGCTGACAATTCTGTTTTCAGGTGTCTACAATTTTATCGCCTTCCTGAGATCAACGGGTTCCCTGTCCCAAGATGCTCCCAAAGAACCTGTTGAGAATCTATCCACATATATCATTGTATTGGGGGTTAAACTCTTTATCGTTTTTGTCATATTTACCTTTGGCGTGTTGCTGACGTTTCCCTATCCCGTTTTCGCACCGATTCAGAAGCGTCCCGCACCGTGGCTGAATTTGACGCTCATTTTGGGACTAATCGTAATCTTTCTATCAGCACTCTTGCGGCGGTTATAGCTTGATTCCGCCATAAGCCTGATTTCTTCTGTGATCTCTAATCAATATCAGCCACGTCATTTCTTGGATTAAATTATAACAACATGCACAGGAAGGATTTTCTAGGCTCGGTTACCGGGACATCGGGTTATCCTCCTTCAATCCGGGGTGTTTTCCTGCTAATGCCTCAACCAGAAATGCGTGATAACTCTTGATTTTGGTTTCTCTGCGTCTCCCTGAAGCAAGTTCATTTACCGGCTGCCGCCCCAAAAGTTCAAGTTCAGGTGAGATAACCAGACAATCTACGGGAGAGTATTGTTTCCTTCCTTGAATGATTGCCCGCGCCAAAGGGGAGATAGCGTCCATCCCGTGCGCATCGCGGAGTCGTTTCATATCTGTATTGAGTACCCAAGTATTGATGAAGATTGCGTTTAGGAACTCAATAATTCGCTTGTCGGAGAGGACAACTGCCCTCAAGCCTTTTCCGCTCCCTCAGCAGGACTCGTCATCAAGCGGGCCATCTACCGCAACCGCGTGAATCGGCTTCTGCAGCATTTGTGCCATCTCCAACGCTTTGTCCATTGCCATCCAGTTGATTTGCTGTGACTTGTAGAACTGTATGATTAATTTGCGCTCAACCTCTTCTTGGGAAATACTGACAGCAAATTGCGTCTGGTTGTTTTGTGTCCCTGCGAGGAGTTCCATTCTTGGGCAAAACCCGCTGTCTCCGATGGTCCACTGGTGATCTTCGTGTTCCCAACCAACATCAAAGTTCAATGTTCCTTCAGGAACGTGCATTTGGAAGAAAGCGATTTTCCCGTCGTTACGCGCGATAATCAGTTTACCTGCAAATTGTGAGGGAGTGAAAAAACCATCTTTAAGGACAAAATGTGCATGGATGCGAAACGCGATTTCAGCGAATTGTGCATTGTAAGCGCGCAGACACGCCCACGCACCTCGGGAATCTCCTGAGTCAATCACCATATCCATCTGTGGATTGGGGTGGAGTTGTTTAAGTAACGCTAGGATACCGTCTTATGGCTCAATTTTCCAGAGTTCACCAACGGAAACAGGACCTTTCGGCAGGAAAGCGCGGAAAACCGACGCGGTGTGCTGCTTTTCTGGTTCGGCGGCTCGTAGATTCGCCAATGTGTCCCATTCAACGTGAAAATCGTATCGCGTAAACTCAATTGGGTCAATAAAAGCATTGACGAACACTTCTGATGCAGCATCAAGATTGAGCATGATTCTGCTGTCATTATTTATCGGGGCTTCATTAGCACTCAGACTACTTATCAAAATAAGGATGAAAATCCCAATCTGTAATGTTTTCATTGTGTTATCTCCTTATGCTTACTGCATAGTGTGTAATACCGGTGAGAACTTGCACAGTTGATACAAAGTATCATCCTTACTTGACTTTGTGGCATGTTAGAATAAAATGCTTCAACACCCTCGTGGCGTAGAGTCTGTCCTCAATGAAATCAGGGTTCCCCAACCTGTGAAAAGGCGACAACTCGAGTTATTATTAACGAAAAAACCTTTAGGTCTAAATCCCAATCCTTTAGGCTTGGAGCAGTTGGGGCGCAGCCTCTACAGACTGCTTTAGCATTGAAATTGCAGGAGAAATATGGTATACTTGTCTTGTCTTTCGGTGGGAAGGTTCGACACCACCGCACGGTGGTGCTTCCCACACCCTATCGAACAGGCAAACGAAAGACCGAAAGGACAATCCCAATGTATACTACCAAGAAAGTCAAATGCGACAAGACCCCTGAATTGGATATGCTTGCTCATGAGTCTGGCCGTGTCTATTGCAAAGTTGTGTCTTTACTCTGGAAAGTCAAGCGCAAGAAAGGGTTTTGGCTATCACAAGGGGCTGTCCAGAAGTATATGCTTGTCCCGATAGAATCGGGATCCCGTGAATACGGGACGTGGATACAATCTGCATTCACAGACGGTGCAAGCGATAATCCAATCCTATTTTGACTCACTGAAGAGTTACTTTGGTGCTGTCAAGTCCAATCCTGATGCGAAACCTCCTAAGCGGACTCCTCATTTCTACAAGGTGCGTTGGATACAAAATGGGATTACTTTCAAAGATGGTGTTATCCGACTATCAAATGGTAAAGGGAATGTGGCTATCACCCTCAAATCAGATGTAAAGCCCGTCTATGTTGAAATGTACTTCCAACGGGGCAGTTACTACTTTTCATTGGTTTACAAAGTACAAATACCGCCCAAGCGTGAGACAGGTAAAGTGGTTGCCATAGATATGGGTGAGATTCACCCGATAGTTTCACATGACGGCGAACATACCATAATCTACAATGGTCGTGCTTTACGGGCTATCAAACAGTATATCAACAAGTTTAAAGCATATATCCAATCTAAAATGGATAGGTGTATCAAACGAAGTCATCGCTGGTATCGTCTCAAACGAGTTAAGACCAAGATACTGGCAAAGTTGAACGCTCAACTGAAGGACGCTGAACACAAAATCACATCTCGATTTATATCTGACTGCATCAAGGCGAAGGCAGATACGATAGTGATTGGCAAACTCAAAGGCATCCGTAAGCGAGCGAAGTTTGGAAAAGTATCTAACCAGAAGGTTCACCAATGGGCGTTTGCCCGTCTCCAGTCCATGATATGCTACAAAGCGGAGTTGGCGGGTTTGAAGGTCAAGTCCCGCGTAGCGAGGATGCTCGATAAATCGGCATTTGTATCCGAGGCATACACCTCACAGACCTGCCCGCGGTGTGGGAATCGAAAGAAACACACAAACCGTAACTACCACTGCAGCCATTGTGGCTTTGAGTATCACCGAGACGGCGTGGGTGCAATCAACCTCTGGAACAAAGTATCGGGATTCATGTTGAGTCCCGTAGTTGGGGCGATGGCGTCCCCCATAGGTGTCAGATTTGATTGGCACCTATGTAAATCTGGCTAACATAGTGGATAACAATCCCAATGCTTTAGCTTTGGGAGTACGTCAAACCAAGTTGCCTCTACGGATAAGTGCAACTATTTCTGGATAACCATGCGCCGAGTTTCTGAAAAAGCCCCTGCCTCTAATGTATAGTAATAGACCCCGCTGGCAACCGACGCACCCGATTGGTCTCTGCCATCCCAATATGCAGCGGTTTGTCTGTTGAGATATCGCCCCGCTCGCTGCCGTCCGATGTCTAATTGGCGGACCGGCACTCCTTGAACATCGTAGATACGAACCTTTACTTTCGCATCATTGGCGAGGGTGTAAGGTATCCACGTCTCTGGATTAAACGGATTGGGGAAGTTTTGAAGCAGGGCGGTCCGCTTAATGTCCCCTAACATGATGAGTGCCAAATCATCAGTCGGCTCGACAGACAACGGTATTTTGAAATCTTCGATGTTTTTGCTTAAAGGTATGTTGAGATTGTTGATATCTTCAGTATCAAAGAGATATACTGAGCCTTCATCCAGATGTTCCGGGGTGGCCTCCCACGGCACACCGATAGCAGCGTAGTTGAAATCTCGTCCGAATTTTCCATCAAGGGCAACCGCGTAACCCATAAGGTCACCGCCTTCTTTACCCTGTCCCCTTTCAGGCATGACGATCGCTTGTAGCACCCAGTTAGGTCCGACCTTCAAAAAGGCGTAAACGGCACCAGAATCGTCACCGATTTTGGTGTCAGCAAAAGGGGCACTAACGAGGGCACGGTTGACATCAATCGCAACGGTCCACCCGAAGCTAGCACCTTCCTGCGGTTTGTCCGCGGTCAACTTCGCTTCTTGGGTGTAGGTGTCTCCGGCTTCGCTAAAGATATACGCTGAACCGGAAACACGCCGATTCCCGTGATTCTCATCTCTATGTGCCCCAACGATAGCGTGACCCTCGCTGACATCAACAGAAAGACCTAAATGATCGCCACCATCCCCGTCATGAGGTGCCAACTTTGCTGTCTGCTTCCAGACATTTCCCTTGCGCTTAAAGACATAAGCGGCACCAGAGTGTCTGTCGGGTGCGGCGGCGAGTGGCGCACCGACAACAACTGTGTCAGCACTAATCGCGCAATCCCAGCCAAACCGATTCTTTCGACCCCCGTCGTCCGCTTGAAGCTGGGCTTGTTGTTTCCATTCGTCTCCTTCTAGCGTGTAGACATAAACAGCACCTTTCTCCTGATCGTGAAGAGGTGCACTGACAACAAGAGTTGTCCCGCTGATATCAACGGCAAACCCGAACCGGTCCAGATCTCGGGCATCATTGGCACTGAAAGCTTCCATCAGGGCAAAGTTCCCGCCACTTCCACGTCGGTAGACATAGACCCTGCCTGGACCTTCGCCTAAAAGACCGAGCCCACCCTTGAGTAGGTTCCCACCCTGTTCGGGGGCACCAATCACAGCGAGGTTCTCCTCAAGAGCAACAGCAAGACCAAAGTAATTTATTCGACCTTGATTAGGCGACGGGAAGTGATTCAATACTTCCCATTCTTCTCCTTTCTGTTCCATAATATAGACACCGTCATCGTTACCGAAGTTACCGAATTTCGATCCATAGCCAGCAATGAGAGTTGTTTCGCTGATGTCAACGGAACCACCCCAATGGATGCCTTCATTGACGGGTACAGGAATAACCTCCCCTTTAGGGTCAACGGCATAACTCAATGCAACCTGTCCAATTAAGAAAATAAAGCAAGCGAGAAAGATTTGTAAGACTTTCATTAATAACACTCCTTTCAGACTGAAAACCCTCTTCAATGGACGAATGAGAAAATTATCCCATTATTTGTAATCAAAACTGAATTAGGATAGACCAGCTTTAACTTCAGAAACCGATTTTTTAGAAAAATTTAGTTTCTCTGGTCAATTTGTGTGCCTACTTGAGAATTACTAGTCGCCGTACCGCAGTATAATCCCCCGCCCCGATAGATCGGGATGGAGACACTTGGAGTTGATAGAAATACATTCCACTCGGGGTCAATTCCCCATCATCATTTCGTCCATCCCAATATGCCGCGGTTTCCTTTGTAAAATACGACCCCGTAGACCGTTCACCTAATTCAATTCGGCGAACACGATGCCCCTGAACATCGTAGATACTGATGCTCACCTCCGCCTCCATCGCAAGCTGATAGGGAATCCACGTCTCAGGATTGAACGGGTTAGGGAAGTTTTGGAAGAGTGCCGTTCGCTTCACATCTCCCAATGTCGTTGCGCTTAGGGAAATGGGTCCTACCGAGTGGGCTCCCAACAGCTGTTTTTTAGTATGATAAACATACGCCGCACCTGATGGATTAGGAGGCGCAAGACGCAGATTATCTCCCGGTGCCCCGACAACAGCGAAGGAACCCGCCTCGGCAATGGCGACCGAATTGCCGTATACATCTCCTTCCCAAATGTTATGCGGTTCATCCTGAACCACCCTTTTTGGCATGAGCCTTACCTTTTCAGCCCATGTATCATCCTCCCGCATAAAAAAATAAGCCGCTCCTGCATCTTCGTCGATACTATCTTCAAACGGTGCCCCTACCATCGCTTGAGTGCCGTCGATATCAACTGTAAATCCGAACCTAGCACCTACTTCCATGTTGCTGGCGGTCAATTTTATTTGCTGCGTCCATTCGTCCCCTTGGCGTGTGAAGATATATGCGGCACCAGCCCGTTCCCGCCAAAATGGTGCACCAATGATGACACGGTCCCCGCTGATGTCAACAGACCAACCGAAGATACTCCACTCAGATTCGCGCTCAGCCCACAGCATCGCCTGTCGCGTCCAGAATCGCCCCTTGCGGACATAGACAACAGCCATGCCTTTACCCCCAAATGCCCGCTGAAACGGCAAACCAATAACAATAGTGTCCTTATCAATAGCGACGGACCAACCAAATCTGCTGCTCCCCAACTCACCAAAGAATGTCCGTTGAAGTTGAAACCCTTCCTCACCCCGCACATAGGCATATACCGCCCCAATCTCTGGCCCGCTACCGTTACCATGAAAGGGAGATCCAACAACGAGAGTATCCCCACTCAGATCGACCGTGAATCCGAATCGCTCTCCGTCATCCTTATCGTTAGGCATCAACTTTTGTTTCAGCCGAAAATTCTGTTCCTCGCGTTGATAAATATAGACCACACCGGAACGGGGTGCAAATCCACCGGTGCCGTGAAAGGAGGTTAATCCCCCTACGACAGCGGTATCCCCATCAATACAGACTGCCCCGCCGAACCAACCTCCGAAGGTCGGACGTGGTGCCTTGATGCGCTGCTGCTGAATCCATTGATCTCCTTGGTGTGTGAAGATATAGACTTCACCGTCGTGTTTGCTCGGTGCACCAACGATGAGGGTGTCTCCGCTGATGTCAACAGCTTTCCCAAAAGCGTCGGGGCCCGCTTCTTTCCGAAAGACAGTAGTTTCCTCGGCACGGGTTGTGTGGGGTAGCCCAATGCTAAAAAACAGACCTAGCCCAAAAATTAGACCCACGTAGCACAGTTGTGAATGTTTGGCAGTCATAAACATCTCCTAAGTTTATTTAGGACGTGTTGACATTTGTGGCACAACCCGGAGATATGCCAACACTAACCTTATCCGATACTCAATGGTCAAAAATAGTAACATTCCTGCAAGCCTGTCCCGATATCTACATCGGACAATAAGCAAACTTAAAAAGATCTGTTCAGGTGGTGCTTTGGATAACCCGCAGCGGCAGTCAATGGCAACTTGCGTTAATATAATCGCTGTGTTAATAACTTCATTACATTTGAATTTTCCAACGTTTAATCTTATTCACTAAGCGATGTTGTAAATCGCAAATTATCCGCTCGTCCGGTGAAATCCCAGCCGCCTCCACGAATGATTAGCCGCGTTATTATCTTTGGCTTCAGACCTGGATCGTATGGGTGTGTTTCAATACCATACCAATCGTCACGGACGTTTTCTTCGTGACCACATAAGGGAATAATTTTTTTGAGATTCGGCGAAGTGTAGGTGAACCACTCGTTTTGGTGAACCTTTGTAGAGGTGTCGTATGTATCTAGTCCTTTGTGGTAAAAACCGTGAAACCATCGATGTGGCACCCCTTTTTGGTCTAGGAAACCAAGTTCGATACAGACGGGATTCTCCCCGCTACCCGCCCAACCACCTCCTGTGAGTGTGTGCTTGATACTTTTGACATCAAGCTGTAGGTAAAGTGCCTCATACTTGGACAGATCGATGTAGATATCCTGATGCACTCCGACATGCGAACCGTCTGCCCCACCGCCAGTTCTTTTGAATTCAATGACCTGCGAACGCTTATCCATATCGTAGACTACTTCACAGGTCCGCCGGCTATTCATTTTATCAACTGCGAACCATTTAGCCCAACCTGTTAAACTGTTTTCAAAATCGCCATTGGCAGGAAACTTCTCGGTGGTATTTTCAGGAAGTTTGATTTCTGTTCCCGTTTTGTCAAATTTCCAAGGAAATCGCCTCGCCTCCAACATTTTGACTTCCGCCTCAGAAAACCTCTCGCTTTCGATTAGCGCAGAAATCCTATCAACGACCTCTAAATCAACCCCATCAATCTGGACGTATTTTTCGGCGCGAATCTGTTTGCTCTGAACGGTCCATGGTGCATACCTCATCTTGCCCCGATATCGAACTGAAAGCTCATAGACCCCTAGATGATCTAAGGAGAGCTCATAGTTCCCTTCAGCGTCTGTCTGTACCTCTTCAACTCTACGCTCGATCCAACCACGGTCAAAGCTTCGTAGTTGACGGAGAGAAAACTCAAGTTTGGTATTAGAAAGCGGTTTACCATCAGGAGACAGAATACGTCCCCGGATGAGCACCTGCGGCTCGCTTTCGGCAAAAGACAGAGAAATCGTGCGTAGCGGCATAATCTGTGCCATGCTCAAGAGCGATGCCAGCAGAAGCGTAACTCCACCTATAAATATGCCTGTTCTTTGACTTAGGTGGAGGTTCAGGGGAGACCCGTTATCTAGGATGGCTTTCACACGATTTCTTAGTTGTGAGCACCGATATCCAAGTGCCAACGCCAACTTTGTGGGCTGAATAGATTGGTCCAGCATATCCACCAAACATTGTGCATAATCCGCCCGTTTACCTGTCACTTGGATAACCCAACCGTCACAAATCTGCTCCTGAACATCTGTTAGACGCTTACGCACAAGATAAAACAGCGGATGGAAAAAGAAGGGAATACCGATGGCATGAACCAGCAAGTTCACCAACCAATCTTTCCGCTGCAGGTGTGCCAGTTCATGGAGAAGAATGAACTCTAGGCGATCATTCGCAACATTTTCGTGAAGTAGAATACAAGGATGCCACCATCCAAATGAGATTGGGGTGCTGATCTCTTTCGAGACTAACAAGCGAACCGGGCGTTTTACGGCAAGCTGATCACAAAGATTGTTGAGTAATTGCTGCTGTTGCGCATCGGCAGGAAGTGCCAACCGATGGAGTCGCCTGAGTCGCCATGCGCTATGACAAAGCCGAAGGATAGACAAGGCTATACCGATTACCCAAGCGAGGAACACGATGTGTCCCCAAGTTATATGTGGAGATTTCGTTTGAGATCCTGACGAATGATTTGCGATCGCTGGCGAAAGTTGGTCATTGATTGCTAACTGTCCGCCGATTGATGATTGAGGGTTGGGGGTATGCGTTAGTTGTGATTGAGACGCGTTCACAGTATGAACGGTTTGCGTCCGATGAAACGAAATTCCGGGCAGGATAACGTTCAGACCCAGTAATATAGGGAGCATTACCAGTGCAGTCAACCAAAGTGCATAGCAGATCACATGGGCACGCCGAAGCCGGTCAGCCAGCAGCCAGACAATTCCCACTATTAATCCCCACTGCCATGAGGTGTTTAATAGGACGATTAGCTTATCCATCTCCGTTCTCCTCTCGATAGGTGACAATTGATTTGCGTAGACGTTCCAATTCTTCTAGCGATATTTCTCGGGTCTCCAGAAGCGTGTTGACAAGCCGTTCTACCGAACCATCAAAAAGACGCTCAAGGAGATCGCCGAGCATCGACTGCGAAACCTCGTTTTCTTGAATCAGTGGACGATAGACGTACGTACGCCCATCTACATCGTGAGTCAGAAACCCTTTTTTTTCAAGGTGGTTCAGAGTCGTTGCCACGCTAGTGTAAGCCAGCGGCTGCTTGAGTGCATCGCGCACGTCGTTGACAGTCGCTTTACCGAGTCGCCAGACAACCTTCATCACGTCAAGCTCCAAACGGTGCAGTTTTTGTGATTGCATTCAAATTTCTCCCATATACTAAAGCCTTAATACTAATGTATTAGTATTATAATCTAACAGATGACGGGTGTCAAGAAAAAACAGATATCACGATTGTCTTTCAATTAGAGATGTGCTATAGTCATAGCATCTACTTGACTAAAATGAGGTGTTTATGGACAATCAAGGCGCTTTGACCCAACGTCCCAATCTGCTGTATATTCATTCCGATCAACACAATCCCGCTGTGACCGGCTGTTATGGCGATTCATTGGTACAGACACCACATCTGGATGGGTTGGCAGCGCGGGGAGTCGTATTTGATAATGTCTACTGCCCGTCCCCGATTTGTGTGCCTTCGCGGATGTCAATGTTGAATGGCCGCTATCCCCACGAAAACGAGGTTTGGACGAACAGCCATATTCTTGACTCCGGGAGTCCGACCTTTGCACACGCAATGGGGGCGGTTGGATACCGTCCTGTCCTGATTGGGCGGATGCATTCGCTAGGACCGGATCAGCTACATGGCTACGTTGAACGGTTGGTTGGAGACCACGGCTCTAACTATCTCGGCGGGAAAGGCGTCGATCACGGGGCGCTCACGGGCACGGCGGGTCCTGCGCGGGTTAGTCTCGAAAAGTCGGGACCCGGTCAAAGCGCATATCAGGTTCATGATGAAGATGTGACCGTTGCGACAGTCGATTATTTGAATCGTCTCGGCGTCCGAAAGCGGGCAGGTGTGATGGACGAACCGTTCAGCATCTCCGTCGGATTCATGTTACCCCATCAACCTTTTGTGGCGCGGCGGGAGGATTATGATCTCTACGATGGGGGGATGACGATGCCGAAACACTCCGAACCGTTCTCCGATGAATTGCACCCTCATTTTCGATGGTGGCGAGAGCAGTGCGGCATCGTTGAGGTTTCCGATGCGGAGATCCTCAGAGCACGGACAGCATATTGGGCACTGGTCACGCGGATGGACCTGATGATCGGCGAGATCTTGACTGCGCTTCAAGAAAATGACTTAGCGGAAAATACAGTTATTCTCTATATGTCCGACCACGGCGAGCAGGTGGGAGAGCACGGGTTATGGTGGAAGCAGACCTTCTACGAGGATTCGGTGAGAGTCCCCACCATCCTTTCGTGGCCCGGGGCACTGCCCGAAGGTGTGAGATGCAATCGGATCGTTAGTTCCTTAGACCTGAATGCCACGATGCTAGACGCCCTTGGAGCACCCGCCCTGCCAAATTCCCGCGGCAGAAGTGTCCTCCCGCTCTTGCAGCAGGAAGGAGCGGAATGGGAGGATATCGCCTTCTCAGAGTATTGCACCGACGATGGCTGCTATCACCGGATGATCCGAAGTGGCGACTGGAAACTGAATTACTATCACGGACAACCGTCGCAGCTCTTCAATCTAAAGGAAGATCCGGCGGAACTGCACGACCGGGCAGGTGATGCAGCGTGTCGAGACGTTCTAGAGACATTGACACAACGGGTCTTGGAGGGTTGGGATCCAGAAGCAATCGTGGCAAAAATGGAGGAGAAACGCGCACAGGCGAAAATTCTGGCGGGTTGGGGCCGTGAAACGCAGCCCGCAGAGCAGTACCGATGGAATTTGCTACCGGAGATGGACTATTTGGATTGATATGCGTCCAGAATTGATCAACTAAAGACCTGTTAATTTTGGCAAAAAACATGCTATAATAGCGCCATTCATTTTGATCGCGGCAAACCATATAATCCCGCGATTGGATATCTACGTTGGAAAGGGATTGATTGAACACGCACCACCACGACTTTGAGGAGTCATATATTATGAATCCTAACGAATCAACGGTTAATCCATTTGAATTACTCAAGTTGTACAAATATCTCCGCGTCGCTGATGTTTGCGATGGGATGGACGGGGTTGGGCACTTCGACACCGGGCTGATGTCCCCTGAAGTTCGACCGCTCTGGCACGGCATGAAATTCTGGGGCGTTGCCTTTACTCTCCGCTGTGTCCCCGCCAACCGTCCAATGTGGAAACTTGATACCACCGAAGAGGTTGTTCGGGCACACGGAGTCTGGTTTAACGAGGTTGGAAACGTTAGTTACCGCGATCAGATTCAGGCGGGACACGTCATTGTAACGGGCACAGGCGGTGCGCGGGAGGTCGGTTTTTGGGGATCAGCTAACAGCTTGAACATGATTGCGTCGGGCGCGGTTGGAATTATCACCGATGGATACTGTCGCGACACAGACGAGTTGATTCTCCAACAGACTCCAATATGTTCCCGCGCACGTGGGCGCACGATTATTCCCGGTCGCATCCAAGCGGTGGAGGTTCAAACCCCCATCGGCTGTGGCGGGGTACAGGTACGTCCCGGCGATATTGTCGGTTGCGATGGTGATGGCGTGGTCGTTGTGCCAATCGAACTTGCTGAACAGGTTGCAATTCATGCGCGTGCGGTGTTGCTGGCGGATATGCGTGCACGGGAAGAGCTCTATAAACGCCTAGATATGACACCTGACGAAACGGTTGACCATGAAACTGTAGCGGCTTATTTTAGCCAATTTGAATAGTCGGGTGTCGAGATGTGAATCTCGACCTGCGACTAGCTAAGACCTCTAGATCATTACTGAGGAAAAACCCATGAAGACAAAGTATCGTGCAGGAGTCATAGGAAGGACGGGTAGGGGCGACTATGGCCATGGTCTTGATGTGGCATTTCAGATTCCCCCCGATTCCATTGAAGGTTCGGACGTGCAGATTGTTTCCATCGCCGATTCAGATCCAGATGGGCTTCGGGCGGCTGGAGAACGAATAGGGGTAGAGAAACGCTACCTAGACTATCGCGAAATGCTGGAAGAGGAGAGCCTAGATTTGGTGAGCGTCGGTCCGCGTTGGATCGATTGTCATGCGGAGATGGTCATCGCCTGCGCCAACGCCGGCGTGAAAGGGATTTTGTGCGAGAAACCGTTCGCCCGAACCCTTGCGGAAGCCGACGCTATGATGGAAGCCTGCGATCACAACGGGGTGAAGGTAGCCGTCGCACATCGTCGGGCGTGCGCCTACGAACAGTACGCCAAGCAACTGGTCGATGAAGGCGTAATTGGAGAGATTCAGGTGCTGCGTGGTCACGGCAAAGCCGATCACCGGGCTGGAGCGATGGACTTGATGGTACTGGGAACGCATATGATGGATAGTATGCGGTATTTTGCGGGTGCCGATGTCGCATGGGCGCACGGGCATGTGACCCAAGATGGTCGTGAGGTCACGTCCGCAGACATCCGAGAAGGAGATGAGGGTGTTGGATTGTTAGCTGGCAACGGCGTGGAGGCGTATTACGTCTTTGAAAACGGAATCACCGCCCACTATGAATCATATCGAGGAAAACCCTCCGGCAATCACTCTAGCAGCCGCTGGTTCGGGTTTGAAGTTCACGGTACCGATGGAATTATCTCGCTGCGAAACTCCCCCTGCGGGGAGATGTACCTCTATCCTCACGGGTTGTGGATTCCAAGGGAATCAGAATGGGAGCGTATCCTTCTGGACGAATGGGAGAAACGCCCAGACGGTACAAGCCGATCAGATCAGGAGCAGATGCACCTCAGCAACCTGATGATTGTAAAGGAACTGATCCAAGCCATTGAGGAGGACCGCGATGTGGTTGCCGTTTCCAGTGGGGCGGATGCGCGCGCAGCACTGGAGATGATTATGGCAGTCCATGAGTCGCAACGTTTGAAAACACGGGTATCCTTCCCGTTAAAGAACCGAGAAAACCCTTATGCAGTCTGACGCAGCGGAACATAAGATTTATCGTGATGCCAATCCTCTGTTCCGGTAGTGCTAACAGAACCCAACGAATAACAAACTTTTGCTTGCTTTGATTTAACCTTAAGAATCAGAATCCTTTTTTGGAGGAACATTATGCTGATTGGATATGTCAGCGATGAACGCTATGTAGCGATTCCTGACGTATTGTTAGAATTTGTAAACGAATCTGGTTCGTATGAAGCCCGTTCACGGGCGACGGGTGCGATCTATGCGGATCTGTCACCGGGACTGTACAAGGTGACGCTCTATAAGCCCGGCTTCGGTGCTAAGAGCGTTAATATGACAATCCGAGAAGATGAGCCGTACCAGTTTCGCTTGCTTTCGGACTGCTTGCTGGGGTATGCTTGGCCCAAGTGGGTGCGGTCCGGCGAGAAATCCGAATTCCGTGTTCACGCTGTTGAGGCGTATCAGCTATCATTGTGGCGGTATGGGTTCAAGAAGGAATTTATCCGAGACCTCGGCTGGCATGATGAGCATGGACCTCGCGCAACGATGCAGATCTCCCCTGATGGAGATTACACCCAAACCGGGATCGAGTGGAACAAGTTCGGATATACGAATCCTCATCACCTCCAGTTCGTTGAAGCACCGGCTCGGAGCGGGCTTTACTATTTTCACGCCAAGGGGGAGTCGGGCGAGTTCTTTTCCTTTCCGTGGATTGTTGCGCCGGCGAAACCGCAGGCACCCATCGCTGTATTGGCTTCCAACATCAACTGGAACGCCTATAGCAACTTCGGCGGTCGGAGTAACTATATCCATCCCGACCAGTTTCCACCGACCCCCACCATCAACGCCCGCCTCGATCTGAAGCGATATACCAACCGCAACCACCAGCACTTTGATGCCGACGAATATGCCCCTTTGTCGTTTGATCGTCCTGAATTGATTAACGTTATCACTGAAGATACGGAAGTTACGGATCCAGTCGAGGGGCGTTCTGCCTGTCACGTCGCCCCCGCCGAATGGCGTCTCTTCGGTTGGCTGGAGCGCGAAGGATATGATTACGATCTTTATGCCGAAACACAGTTTCACCAAGGCGTTCTGAACTTGGAAGAATACAAAGTTCTTATGATCAGCACCCACCCCGAATACTGGTCTGCGGATATGTATTTTCGGCTCAAAGCGTGGGTCTTCGAGGGCGGTGGTAAGTTGATGTATCTCGGAGGCAACGGCTTGAACTGTGAGGTTGAATTTCTCGACGAATACACGATGGTCGTTCACAACGAGAACTGTGGCAGCGGCAGCTTCACCACGCTGCAGGATGTTGGGTATGAAAGCCGATTCCACCTGCGTCACGAATCCGAAGCCAATCTCTTGGGCGTCGTCTGTACCGACACCGGCATTATGACCGGTGCGCCCTACCGGGTAATTGATGATTCCCATTGGATTTTTGAGGGTACAGGATTGAAGAACGGGGATGTGTTCGGGGAAAAGAGTCTACATATGCGTTGTCCCGGTGGAGCTTCGGGTCACGAAATGGACAAAATCTCCGAAAGCTCTCCTAAAAACACCCAACTGCTCGCCAAGGGGCTCAATCCCGATGATGGCGGCGCCGAAATCGTTTACCACGAACCCGGTGGCGGCGGTGCCGTATTCTCTGTCGGCTCGATTACCTATCCCTGTTCTGTGATAGTAGACGACACGATTTCAAGAATTACTAACAATGTGCTGAAACGGTTTCTGGAATAAGAAACCACGATGATGTCCTCACGAAGTGGGACATAGCAATTTTCTGGAGGTGATACAGATGCACATCAACCAAAACGACTATAATCATTACTGGGAAAAGGGCTGGGTCGCCATCGAAAACGTCTA
This sequence comes from Candidatus Poribacteria bacterium, assembly GCA_003635265.1. GTDB lineage: Bacteria > Poribacteria > WGA-4E > WGA-4E > PCPOR2b > PCPOR2b. Next base: position 21,691 of record PYIZ01000039.1, on the reverse strand, counting down.
CAGTCCCGACGAAGCTGAACGCATTGCTCAAATTGCCATTGAGGTCAGTGACCGTGAGATGGAAACCCCAGAAGTTACGGATCAGGGAATCGGTTACGCCGTTGATCGAGCGGAAGATGGCACGATTGCACCGCGAAAAATCAACGCGCCTTTCCTCAAAGAACCTGACTTTCAATCCTTCGTCCTTGACGCCCGTCTCTCACGTATCATCAAAGACCTTATCGGCGTAGAGCCGGTGCTGGTGACCGATCAGATTTTCATGAAGCCACCACATTTCGGTAGTGCGAAACCGTACCATCAAGATAACTACTACTTCAAATGTGATCCGGCTGATCATGTCATCACCGCTTGGATTGCGATGGACGATGTAGACGAGTCGAACGGCTGCCTCCGCTATATCGAAGGTTCACACAAGGGACCGGTGTTGCCACACGAAACCCCAGATCCCGATGAGCCATATAACCTTGTGCCGCCACCCGAACTGATCGATCTATCGAAAGAGGCATTAGCGGAGGTTAGTAAGGGCGGTGTTGTATTTCACCATTGCAAGACGTTGCATACGTCCCATCGTAACGAATCTGACCGCTGGCGACGTGGTTACGCCACACATTGGGCAAGCGCGCAAACGATGTGTGAAATCGATACAATCAAGAACGGTTATTTTCGGCGGGACGATTTTCCGGGAACCAAGTAAGCCTTAATTTCCAATATCAATCAATATGAGAAAGGAAAGGTAATTATGACCCAACTTCTTGAAAAAGCACTCATCGCAGTTTATAAACTGCCGCCTGAAAAGCAGGATGCTATTGCGGCTGTGATTCTCGAAGAACTGGAAGATGAACAGCAATGGGATGAGGCTTTTGCTGCATCACAAGATAAACTCGCTCAACTTGCTGAAAAAGTGCGTGCTGATATTAAGGCGGGGCGAGTCACAAAAATGGGGTTTGATGAACTGTGAATTCGTATCTGACAGAAGATTTTCTTGTCTGCTTTCGGCGGTTGCCTCAGAACGTTAAAGAGAAAGCTCGCAAGAACTATCGTCTGTGGAAGCAAAACCATAACCATCCGAGTTTGCAATTTAAGCGGGTACATCCCACTGAACCGATTTACTCGATACGAGTGGGAATCGGTTGGCGTGCTTTGGGTTTACGGGAGGGGGAGGCAATTCACTGGTTCTGGATCGGCCCTCATGCTGAATATGACCGATTGCTCAATGAAATTTGAGAGGCTAACAAGTTGTTGTAGTCCGAGCCAAAGTGCTACGGTATTTGCCTTGACAATGCAATCCAAATGGCTGAATCCTGTAGGAGTAGCACTATGAACTATCGGCGTTTGGGACGGACTAACCTGCAAGTATCGGAGATTTCGCTGGGAACCGTGGAGCTAGGAATGGACTACGGTATCCCTGTGCGGGGAGAGCATCTACAGCCGTCCGAGGCGGATGCCGCCCGTACACTCAACTGCGCGCTCGACTTAGGCATCAATTTAATTGACACTGCACAGGCTTATGGGGAGAGCGAAGCCATTATTGGACGGGCACTGAAATCGCGTCGGAACGAATATATCCTTGCGACAAAGATTTCCTCCTCGAATTGGGAGGGGTATACCGGCAGAGAGTTGCGAGAGCAGGTAGAAGCATCAATCACCGAATCCCTGCGAGCATTACAGACGGACACCATTGACTTGCTCTACCTCCATAATGCTACTCCTGAACTCATTCAAGGTGGAGAAATTGTAGAGATTATGCAGCGAGCGCAAGAAGCGGGTTATGCTCGCTTCATTGGCACGACCACCTATGGCGAAGCTGCACCGTTAGCGGTGTTAGAAGATGGTCGCTTCGACTGTGTACAGGTTGCCTACAATCTATTAGATCGTCAGTTTGAAGAACGGGTGTTGCCGCTGGCTAAAGAAAGCGATGTGGGGGTCATTATTCGGTCTGTTCTCCTGAAAGGCGCATTGACCCATCGTTATGCACATCTTCCCGATGAACTCCGCGAATTGCGGACTGTGGTCAACGGGATAAACTCATTGTGCGGTGCACAAGATAGTAGTTTGCCAGAACTGGCTTACCGTTTTGTGCTCGCCCACCCTGCTGTTTCCACCGCGTTGGTGGGAACCGGTCGAGTGCATGAGTTGGAGGAGATCGTGTCATTTGCAGGGTGCGATGCGCTTCCGCCGGAGTTACTAAGCGAGATTCGAGAGATTGTTGTGAGTCCGGATCAACTCAACCCGGGCACATGGCCCTTTCACTAAATAGACAGCTTATTTCTGGTTTCGTGGAAAGCAGTGCTTGGTTCACACATAAAGAGGTGAAGTATGTATAACTCAATCAAAGTCGCAGCAATTTCGATTAAACCGCAGAAGTGGGATAAAGCCGCAAACGCTGATAAGATGGAGGCATTTTTTGTTGAAGCCGCCAAGGAACAACCGCAGGTGATTTTGACGACAGAAGGGGTGCTTGAGGGCTATGTCGTCATGGAGGTCATCGAGAATCGGGAAATGGCGGAGAGGCTGCTTGATGTTGCGGAACCGATTGATGGTCCTTACATTCAGCGTTTTCAGCAACTTGCCAAAAAGTTGGGGATTTGCCTCTGCTTCGGTTTTGCCGAACGCATTGACGATGAGGCTTATAACTGTGCCGTGTTCATTGATCACAACGGCGAAATTTGTGGCAAATATCACAAGACGCAGCTCGCTGAAGGTGCTCACTCCTCTTGGAGCTTTAACCGTATCGGCAAGACGCTACGTGCTTTTGATACACCGATCGGACGTGCCGGGGCTGTCATCTGCAATGATCGATGGAATCCGATGATAGCGCGTACACTTGTCCTCGATGGGGCACGTCTAATCTTTATCCCCTCCTATGGATCGAAGAGCAAGGGACAAAACGAAGCCGTGCTTGCGCGGGCGCGGGAAAATGGCGTACCGATCGTCGAGGCAAATGTCGGTATGAACCTCATCATCAGCAAGGGCGAAATTGTTGCTTATAAGTGGGGCAACGACCAGATCTCAGCTGCCGTTATCGACATCCCGGAGCCTCCCTCGCAAAAGGTAGCCCGTCGTGCTGAACAGGAATATCTGCAATTGCAGGGTCCAGAGATGGAAAAACGCTATCAGAAAACAATGGAGCGACTAACCGAATGAGTTTGTGACACAACTAGAAGGGTTAGTCTATATTTCTTGATAGTTTTCTGAAAAATCGAATCAATTTTGTGTTTGAATTAAAAGTGGAGGTATGCTATACTAGCGAATTGATAGGACCTCGACACCGTCGAGTTACATAATATAAACGCCTCGACATAATTCGATAGATTTCTGGGTGCCGAGGCGAGAGCGTGAATATTGAAATAGTTATGTTCTATTAATAAAAAGTCCATCACAAATGATGGACGAACAAGGAGGTAAAATCCACCATGAAAAGATTAAATAGACACGCATGGATAGGCAGCGCTGGGCTGTTTGTGTTAATCCTATTAGTTGCTGGCTGTGTAGCAGGGACATCCCTAAAAAATCTTCCAGCCGTTCAACCTGTTGAGACTTTGCCAGAAAATATTGTCCTTGAGGAGGCTAATACAGCCGCATTCAAAATTAGGCCGCCCACGGGACGAGTGCTCTCAATGACCAAGGATAATATTACGGTTCAGATTGTTTACTGGCGTCGTGCAGACCTTGATCGCAAGTATAATCGTGGAAATGCTTTCTCTCCATTCTATGAAACAGAAGCACTCCACCAAGGCGATAAAACAGATGTCTTTTATGTTAAAGTCACGAACAATGCCGCCACCCCCGTTGTTTATCGGATCAAGGGCACCCGCCAGGTCCCCTGCGAGATGGTCGATCAAGGGGAAAACCGTTACGGGTCATTAGATTACGACGCGCTAAAAGAACGTTTGACCTATATGTCTCGCGCTTCGGGAATATATGTCACGAACGGACTTAGAAAGGCGAGAGAGATTCTGATAGAAACACAACTTCTAGACACAGAAAAGGGGATTCCGCCCGGCGAGAGCATTGAGGGCTTCCTCCCATTCTATCAGATGAAACACAACGCCGAAACATTAACCGTTATTATTCCGCTTGAGTTAAAACCGCCGGAAGGCACCGCGACTCGTTATAAAAGAATAGTATACGAATTTCCTTTCGCACACTTTAAAGGGATTCGGCTTGCACAACCGGCACCACATCGATACTAGCGGTGAACGATAAGTGACAAGTGATGAGTGAAACCGGCTGGGATCATTCATCACTTGTCACATTCTATCGTACAATGAATCGCTCTCTACGATTTTGCAAGGTGGCAACGAACTCAAAAATTGTTTACCGTAAAACTTGGTTTTGATGCGCGAATCGAGGGCAACGAAAATTCCCGTGTCCGTTTTGGTGCGAATTAAACGTCCAAACCCTTGTTTGAACCGAATAATCGCTTCCGGCAAGCTGAACTCCATAAACGGATTTCCTCCCCGCTCTTCAATTTGCTTGACCCTCGCTTCTATCACCGGATGTGTGGGAACTTCAAAGGGTAGTTTGGTAATAATTACGCTACTGAGCGATTCGCCCCGTACATCAACCCCCTCCCAAAAACTGGAAGTTCCAAACAGAACAGAATCGATGTTCTCCCTGAACTCCGTCAACATCGCGCTGCGCGAAAGCCCCTCTCCCTGCTTGAGCACGTCAATCCCAAGCTGTTCAAGGTGAGGCAGAACTTCCTCGTAGACCTCGTCCATCATCCGGTAACTTGTAAATAGGACGAAGGCTTTGCCATGCGTCAGTCTGAGGTAATTCAGGATCTGCGTGGTAGCGGCCCGCGTGAAGATGCGATCTCGTGGATCCGGCATCCGCGAAGGGATATGGATCTCGACCTGCTCTTGATAGTTGAAGGGCGATCCGACAAGTAATTCACGGCAATGCGGTAGACCAACCCGTTGGCGAAAGTAGTCGAAATTCTGGTTGGTCGCCAGTGTGGCACTGGTCATGATGATGCTGTCCAGTTTTTCAAACAGGTGGGTGTTCAATTCTTCACTTACGTTGATTGGGGTCGCATGCAACACAACCCGATCGAAGCGTCCCCGCGTTGAGGTATTGATCCAGTAGACATAATCTGGCAATGTGTGGCTAACCATCACATCTAAGTCGTTACGCAATTCACGGCAGCGACGCAGGTGGGCTTCAATTTCCTGCTGATCGTCTTCAGTTGTCGCTGCATCTCTCAGCGAATTCAACCGGCTTTGGAGTTCACTTAAAGGAGCATCCAACACATTGTGCACGAAATCGGCTTGATCTACGGTTTGTGTGACCCCATGTCCCCGATCTCTCGCCCCTTGCTGTTCCAACCAACTCATAATTGAATCGAACTGTTGATTTGCTTCTTCTCGTGCGTCCTCGACAAGTCGAATAGAACCCGTTGATTCAAATCGGATAAAGAGTCCCGCCTTCCCCTGTGGATTACACAGAGAATCTAAAAACCTCTTGACCCGTGTATTGCTAAACTCAACGCTTGTGTGTTCCGTCGCGGTTGCTTCAAGGTGGTGCGCTTCATCAATGATTAGGTATCTATACTCTGGCAATATGGCGGCATACGGGTTCGTTTTTCGGAGCGCCCAATCCGCAAAAAGTAGGTGGTGATTCACAATAATCAGGTCGGCTTCATTCACCTGAGCCCTCGCTTTGAAATAGAAGCATGTGTCGTAGGTCGGGCAGCGCTGTCGCAGGCAGTTATCCGTATCCGAAGCTATCTTATTCCAGACTTCAAACATTGGCTGTGGCTCAAGGTCTGCCTTACTGCCGTCTTCAGTAACTTCAACCCATTCCACAATACGAGCGAGATCATCCACCTCTGCTTTTGTATCAAATAGACCCCGTTCATAAGTCAGCAGACTATTTAGCCGACGCCGTGAAAGGTAGTTTGCACGTCCTTTGGCAAGTGCAGCGGTGAAGGGTTGTGGGAGCACCTGTTGGAGAAACGGTATATCCTTGGAAATCAACTGTTCTTGCAGGTTGATAGTATTGGTGGAAATTACTACCGGCTCGTAGGTGCTAAGTGCGAGATCGATTGCCGGCAGGAGGTAGGCAAAACTTTTACCGACACCTGTTCCAGCTTCGACTACTAGGTGTTCATCGGACGACAGCGCACTAGCGACCGCCTCCGCCATTTCAAGCTGCTGCGGTCGAAATTCATAGCCTGTTAACTGTTTCGCAATCAACCCATCGGGACCAAGGACTTCCCGTAAATTTGCTAGATGTTTTTTCATCGCACCCTTTCGTGGAAGCTAGAAATCAGGTAACTGATGCGTTCAGGAGTTGTTTAACGGCTGTTCCCAAAATATCCGCTCAACGCGGGGAGAAAAATTGGTATGAGGTTTCACTCTCGATCGATTTTAACCGTAACCACTTCCGTTCCTTCCTCGGTATAGACATTCTTGATTTCAAAAGTGATTTCCGATTTATCGAGTGCGTTTTCCAATGCTTTTTCATAATCCGCCATGTTTTTGATTCGCTGGTCGTTGACTGCCACGATTAATGTGCCGATCGGGACCCCCGCGCTAAGGACAGGACCATCAGGACGCACCTCCTCAACAATAACTCCTTCATCTTCAAGACTTAGGTAGGTGTAACGCTCAGAGTCGTAGGCACCTAGCTCACGGACAGTTATTCCCAGTTTCTTCCAAGATGGCGACTCTGGCTCCATTTCCAGCCCTGTGAAACGTCGCGGCATCCTGCCAATCGTTACGGAGAGTTTTTTGCGTACTCCATTGCGAATGACTGTAAACATCACCTCCTCGCCAACCATCGACTCGGCGATAAGGAATCTGAATTTACGAACTTCTCGCGTTTCTTGCCCATTGTATTCGACGATGATATCACCCACCTCCATCCCACCTTGTCTAGCAGGTGATGGAGCGGAAAATCGATTTACCCGGATACCGTCAGGGTGTGATGACATAAAAATTCCTAGCCACCCACGTATTACCTGTCCGTTCACAATGAGTTGGTCACTGACCTTCTTCACAAGGTTGATGGGAATAGCGAAACCGGCACCGGCTCTGACTGCTGCTGTTGCCGGGGAATCGTCCGCACGTCGAATCGCAGAGTTGATACCGACGACTTCCCCATGGATATTAAGCAAGGGTCCGCCACTGTTTCCCCGGTTGATCCACGCATCGGTCTGAATAAAATCTTGATAGTGCATCGTAAACGTTGGAAACGGCGAGCGTCCCTTTCCACTGACAATTCCGGTGGTCACTGTATAATTCAGTTGGAATGGGTTGCCAATTGCGATTGCAAACTGTCCGACTCTAACTTTATCCGAATCGGCAAAGGAAAGCACAGGCAGCTCTTCCTGCACATCAATTTTTAGCACGGCGACATCTGTATTTGGGTCAACCCCAATCAATTGGGTATCCTTGAACTCCCTGCCGTCGAATAGGCGAACTGTAACCTGCCTCGCACCATTTACAACATGGTTATTGGTTAAAATATAGCCATCTTTGCGAAAAATAAACCCTGTCCCCTCCCGTTGATCGGACCTTCTAAGAGGGATCGCCTGCCTTTCTTCGTTCGATGCAGTGACACCAACAACCGCAGGGTTACTCCTTTTAGCGATACTAACGAAGGCATTTTCAATTGATTCTAATAACTGGACACCAGACGCGGTGTTGTCGGTCGGATCGGCGGGATGGAGTTGCGCCTTGCTACAGGCGAAAAGTAGAAAAAACAGTGCAAGAGCCACAACAAGACTAAAGAAGCAACGGTTTTTCACGATATTTTCCTCTGTAGAGTTGTATTTGCAGACGGACAATGGTGGAAAATGCGAACTTATGTTATTATACCGACGCCTGTTTTACCGTGTCAAGCGTTAAGTAGTTATGGTTAAGCGTGGAAATTTACAGTTTGGAGGGATAGTATGGCAATTTTAAGCCTTTTTTCACTAGAAGGGCGGGTGGCGCTGGTCACCGGGGCGAGTCGAGGGATCGGTAAAGGCATCGCTATGGGCCTCGCCGGTGCTGGTGCGAATCTGGCGCTTGTTGCAAGATCCGAATCGACACTCATCAAGGCACAACAGGAGATACAGGCTCTTGGTGTTCAAGTGGAGATTTTTCCTTGTGATATGAGTCAAACAGAGGGTATTTCGGATCTGGTTACGGCGGTGAATGCGGCTTATGGACAGATCGATATTTTGGTCAACAACGCCGGCACGACGCATCGTGATGCTGTCGTCGATTTTCCTGAAGATCGGTGGGATGATGTGATACGGGTCAACCTGAAGTCGGTGTGGCTGCTCTCCCAACAGGTTGGACGGAGTATGGTCGAGCGTGGCAGCGGAAAGATTATCAACATCGCATCACTGTTGAGCTTTTCCGGCGGCATCCGGACCGCGGCGTATGCCGCAAGTAAAGGCGGTATAGCCCAGTTGACGAAAGCACTTGCCAACGAGTGGGCTTCAAAGGGGGTTAATGTGAATGCGATCGCACCGGGATATATCAAAACCGACATGACAGGTGCGATCTTAAATGATCCGGTGCGAGTAGCGGAATTTATGGATCGAATCCCAGCGGCTAAGTTTGGCACGCCCGATGATATGGCAGGTGCGGCGGTCTTTCTCGCATCTGAAGCGGCTTCATATATTCATGGACATATTTTGACAGTCGATGGCGGTTGGATGGCACGGTAAGGAACGATTTTTCTATACACCTATCGTCCCATCCCTACTAGCACTTTGCGGTTAGATCTGCTTAAAAGTAGCCTCTCCAATAATCCTAGATACCCGACTGTTATACACACCAGCTCGGCGCATCAATTCGTTTTGCTTCTTTTGTAATGCACGACCGTAGTTCTCAAGTGCCTTTAACACTGGCTCTGGATTCACACTCGTAGGATTGTCCCTAATCACATCTTGTATCCGTGCCACTTCCAACCGCAGGTCCGCTATCAGATTCAATTCCATGATTCGCTCCGTTCAGGTCATCGTTGACTCCTACAAGATGGCGGCAGTCAGCCAGGTCCTTATCTATTAAGTTAATCAGTCGATTCTTCTTACCAACCAAGTTAATTAGTTGATTCTTCTGATCGATTAATTGAATGGCTAACTGCCATAAGTCCTAATTTCTGTGTCCCTGCACGTCAGGCTACCTATTGTTCCACATCTGGACACGGCGCATGAATACCGAGGGATCTGCCACCCATTCTGCATAGCCGATATTCCTGTTATCCGTCAGATAGTTCAACTTCTCATCAATGTAAGTAGCCAGCGCTGTATCTTCGACCGCCAGCGTAAATCCGCCGAGTTCAAACTTCTCATCGAGGGCGGTGACAGTGAATGCGTCCCCAGCAGCCTGGACAGCATCGAGGTTTCCGATCTCTCCCCTAGCTACCGCGTCAATTTCTCCTTCAGCCAGCGCATTGAGAAGCTCCGATTCCCCAACCTCCTGCCCAAGATAAATGACTTGCGGCATATCTGCCGAAGGTGGATAGAGATGACTCCGTTCTGTCAGATTCGGAGTGGTGTTGGCGGCGGTAATCATGAACGCGGCAGTCCCATCAGCAACGACAGTACCGAGTGGTGTTTCAACGCGAATCCCCTCGGCAAGGACACCGTTGGCATCGACGAGCCCTGTCAGTTCCAGTAACCGTGCTTCCCCGGTCGTTCCAGCAAGCACTCCCACACGCACATCACTCGTCAGGTCAGCATGGGTGGCAAGGCGTTGTGAATCTTCGGTTCGCACCAGAAGCGATTGGCGAAACTTGATATGCCCCGACGTGAAAGTGACCACTTGGTTGCCGGTCCCATCTTTGGTGCGGGCATCGAGGATCGTAATACCACCGCCAATAATATCGTATTCTGGTTCGGCGGACTTGAGCCAGATGTCCGTCCAGACCGCGATGGGGTGGCGAACAAAGGACAATTCTACACCTTCCATCGCTTCGAGAGCCGTCAACAGGTCTGCTTCATAGCCGAGATGTATGTTGAAGTCCTCGGAAGTTGGGTCGGCTGAAGCACTGTAACTCACAGGCGAGAAATAGGCGTAAAAACCGACATTGAGGACACGGCTGCCCTCTGTGTGGGCTTCCGATGGCATCACAGGTTGGACAAGTTGCTGAAGTTGTTCACAGGCAGTGATCCCCGCAACGAGGATGATAACCACGAATATAGACACAAGGTTTGTGATTTTTTTAGTGTTCATGTTGTGATATTCCTATTGTCAGTCTCAGTTGTTAAGGACTTAAAACATCTGCTCCCAACCAATATAGTAAAGCCCACCATTAAAACCAAACGGCGCAGAACGCCGTGAATAGGTGAACACGCCCGGCGAATCAACCACAATGTTTCCCCAAGGATCCACGATTTTTCCACCTCGAGATTGACCGATTTGATTTTCATCAGGGGTAACATTGAATAGGTTGTTCGCACCTATTTTGATTCGACCATATTCACCCAGTCCGTAGCTCAGTTGAATATCAGTCAGATACTTAGGCATATAGGTTTGACTCTTACCACCATCAATCACGGTGTATGCGCCGTACCGATGCACCGAGTAGTCCACAACGATAGTATTATCCGAATATCGGGTTGACATCGAAACCCGGTCTTTCGGCTGCCATGTCTCAATGATAGAACGATCTTGCTCGGTGAACAGCGATTCTGGGAGATTGGCGGGGAGATTGACGTCTGTAATCTCAGTTTCTGTGTAGTTCGCAGCAAAACTAAACGTGAGTGTCCCCTGCTCAAACACTGGATACGCATAGGACGCAACAACATCTATGCCTTGTGTTTGGGTGTCCGCAGCGTTCATGAAGAACTGTGCGCCGGCAACGCCTGAATCTTCAAGACTCTTTCTAATTGCTGACGGAATATCTTCATTGCCGCTTGCCAATCGTCCACTAATAATAATACGATCGCTGATGGTAGCACGATAAAAATCTGTCGTGAGCATCAACCGATCTAATGGTTGAAAGATGAATCCCGCAGTCATATTGAGCGCGGTTTCTTCCGTCAGTTCAGGAATGCTAACTGCTTTAGCAATCTCGCTATCATTTCGGAACGTTCCAATCTCTTGAGCGATTGACTGACCGTTAACGGTGTTAAATTGCGTGCTGACGTTGTTGAAGTACAGTTGCTGCATCGAAGGGGCGCGAAACCCTGTGCTTGCCGAACCTCGTAGGGCAAGCATCTGGATCGGTTCATAGCGCAGAGCCAATTTCCCATTGACTGTGGATCCGAAATCACTATAATTTTCGATGCGAGCCGCTGGATTGATAAGCACTTCCTTGATTGGTCGAACTTCAACATCGGTGTAGAACGCGAAAGCGGTTCGGAGTTCGTCCACCTCATTGGAAGGTTGGAATCCAGGGAACACTTGGATACCAGCCGATGCACCACCAGGCCCATCGTAGTCATGATAGGAGACTTTTTCACCAGCCCGTATTTGATAAATGTCGTTACGAAATCCACCGCCCGCTGCAACGTTTCCCCAATTCATTGGGAGTGAGAAATCGAGTCCCACTGTGTTGAGAAACAGCCGCAGATCTCCCGCATCAGCGGATGATGGACTAGCGCCCTCCGCAGTGACAAGCGAGGCGTTGTGCGAATTGCTGACGTTGAATCCAAAAGTATTGCCGCCCGTTACGACACTTGCATCCATCAATAAACCGCTAGAAAAAGTCCGCTTAAGACCGACCCCAATGGAGTAATCGAGCACGTCTGTGTTAATCAACGGGAGGAAGCCGTCGGGGTAGGAAGACCCTTCCGGGTTGCGGTCGAGTTGATTGGCTCTTCGGTAGAACCCAGCGCTCGTGTTTTGACGATTGGAAAGATCCAGGAAACTGTAAAAAGTTGCATCGTCCCAAATGCTATCAATAGGCTTATCCAAATTCAGGACAAGAGCAATCTGGCGGGATTCTGCATCCCCGAGACGGAAATTTTGGCGGTCAAAGTTGTGTTCTTTGTTGCCGGAATCTTTCATAATCTGGACGGGGGAACCCTCCCCAACTTCGGTGCTGGGATACTGAATCACACCCGTCAAGCCGGCGCGGTTGGTCGGTTGTCGATCGCGGTATTCAAAAGCTCCGTGCAGGGCACCATCTTCCCCGAATTTAACCCCCTTGTCAGCGCCCAACACGAATGTTTCTCCGTCACCTTCGTAAGTGGAACCGTAGGAGGATCGGAATCCGCCTTTGTAGTCATCCTTGAGCACAATGTTGATGACACCGGCGAGCGCATCTGAGCCGTACTGTGCCGAAGCTCCGTCGCGCAGGACTTCGATGCGCTTGATGGCACTCGCAGGGATCGCATTCATATCTACCCCCGCCGTGCCACGTCCAACAGAGGTGTTGACGTGAATCAATGCACTGCCGTGGCGCCGTTTTCCGTTGACAAGTACAAGCACTTGGTCTGGACCTAAACCCCGGAGCGTTGCGGGCCTTAGTGCGTCTGTACCATCGCTGATTGAGGAGCTCGAAAAGTTGAATGATGGAGCGAGTGTCTGCAAGACACGGCCCACCTCAGTATGCCCCGTCTTGCGAATTTCGTCTTCGCTGATGACATCAACGGGCACCGGCGAATCGAGTCGGCTCCGATCAGGGACCCGAGTACCGATGGTGACAATTTCTTCTAGCTCAACGACTGGGGTTGTATCTTCTTCTGCCTCCTGTGCTGTAAGTGAAGAGGCATATAACACAACAATTGAAAGTAAAACGCAGAATGTGATTTTCATCAAGATCTCCTTCTAGGTTGAATTGATTGTAGATTGTAGGTTGAGATTTATATCTCGACACGCCAGCAGCCGGATGTCGTTTCTGAGGTGTGAACAAAGGGTTGGGAGACCCAACCCCTACGCAGAATCCTGCGTCTGTGCACCCTCTTGATTGTCTAGTTACAATGAAATGCCAACAGAACCTCGCACCATTAGTTAATAATCCTTTCCCTTTATTTTGTGAGCCGATAGTGTCGCGTCGATTATCGACCAGCCCCAATTAACGATTAACAACACGCCCTTTAATTTTTCAGGCAAAAGCCAGAGAAGGACACCTGTAGGGAACGCAACACCTTCAACAAGTAGCACCATCGGGATAAGGAACTGAACGCCCCCTTTGAGCAGATGCCCGTTATAGAATTGCCCAAAACCACAGACAAGCAGCGACAGCACAAAAGCGATCCACGGTTTCTTCTTTTTCATCGGTCACTGAAACTCCCTTGCCCCTTGCCAGTTACTGCTTATCGTCAGGTTTCTTTTTAAGGATTTGCTCGGCTTTTTCCTCAACCCACTTATACAGCTCGGCAGTAACTTTGGGGTGATCATCGACCGGCATATCAGAAACGCTTATCGCCACCTTTTTCTCTAATACCTCTATTGCCTTGTAATCCTTGATAGACGCCTCAGCGACCGTGACAACTAAATCTAATGGGAGCTCAACCCCCGATTCAACAGGTATCTCTCCCATCTCGTTGTATTGCTCCGAGAATATCTTCCGCTCAAAGGTATAAGGGAAAAGCACCTGATTATCGTTCACCGTTACTTTGCCCCTAGTCCAAAGACGGAGCGCATAATTATCGTTAGATCCATTCAGAAAGAGTAATACCCGCTCGTTAGATGTAAATTCACAGACTGTTGGCGTGTCTCTGTATGTTTCGACACCCGCATCGCCCCAAACTGTAAATCTCAAAGTGCCGTCCTCGACCGCTTTATCGCCTTTTATCACGGACTCCACTCTGATACTAATAGATGTTGAGCATTTTGAACGATCGGGTAGCAGAATAAACTTCATGCCCGTGACTTTACCCAAGACAACCAAATCGGTGTGTTTCACCAGATTCGAGATATTACACCGCCATAATGGAAATGTAAAAATTTAAAACCGAATGTGCAACAGCCTTTATGTTTTTCACAGGGGATACCTCCAATCACAGAAATGTCCGCGGACGTTTTTTGTTGGGTCACAACTTGGGGCACAACTTTTGATCGCCCGGAACCCGCATGAACATTGATGGGTCATAAGGGTCACAACTGCATAGTACGCGACGCGAGAAAAAAAATAAAAACAGTTACAGGGGGACGCAATATGTGGCAGTGACCCTTGTGACCCTACAGTGATAATAAGGGTTTGAGCCACATGACCCTTGTGACCAACTGCCATAATCACTTAATAGTTAATGTATACGATGTGCTTGAAGTTACGCCTTCGTCATTGATCGCAGTCAGCGAAATCGTCGAAGTGCCGACTTCAGTTGTTCCCGTGAAAACAACAGATGATTTCTCCGTCCAATCTGATGAAAACACAGTCGGCAGACCTTCAGATAGCCAACTTGGCAGACCGGAGACCGAAGTGATACGGGGATTCGTTCCGCCCTGAACACTATTGCCTATAATAATTAAAAGACCAGGGCTATAGATCTGATCGATAGATCCTCCCCAACTCAAGGTGGAAACAGAAGTGCCATCCGCGTTAATCAGAGGACTCATAAGATAATTGACTTGATCACAACCAACTAGCGATGCCAGCAGCCAGACAACAACTACTACCACCATTAAACTTTTATCTGTGTATGCTTTCATAAACTTAACCTCTCATTTGGAGGCAGTTGGCAAGCGCGCCATGCACCCTTCTTCCTTGCAAAAGAATGCCAACTGCCATAAGTCGTTTATTCGTTGTAGCGCAGATTCACGATCGCTTCATCTTCGCTTTTGAAATGTTTGAATATCGTAATCAGTTTTGCCATGACAAAGGTGCTGCTGATGTTGTCGCTCACGTTGATTATACCCACCTGCCCGCCCCTGTGTGCGATTGACACATGCAACCCCGCCAATACACCGATGCCAACGCTATCTATCCGCGAGACACCCGCAAAGTCAAACAGGAAGTTAGGCGATTCCGTGCTGCCTTTCATTTCCTCGATAATCGCACTCCTGAACGCATTGCTCGCAGGCCCGATGATTCTTCCGATTGGCTTCAGAACAACGATCCCATCTCTTGTCTTGCTTTGTATTTTCATATCAGCCTCCACCGTAGAATTGATGATTTACTGTTCATCGAGTTCATAGACGCTAGGCTCAGTGTGAGTGCTACAAAACGTTGGGTGTTCATTTTTAGCCTTCTTTGTGGACATTGCCTCAGATTATGGAAATAACAATGTTGCTAAACCAAGCAGACATCCAGTAAGACACCCCGCGGTCGCAGATCATTTCCGAATTGATTTCGCTTTTGTTTTATAGGTCATGGTGTAGTAATCAATGTATTCGGGCGGTTGCCCGACAAACCGCTTCGAGGGCGGGTCTGGATTATAGTTATAAATCAGAATGAGTGGACCTGAGACACCGATAAAAAAAACTGTAAAAGTGCCAATTATCTCGCCGTCGCTCACCGCATCGTAAAACAAAAGTCCCGAACCTGTTGCGGGGGCTATCTTGCCTCCGATGACGTTGCCAGCGTATGCAGCAAGCGGACCGATGATAACGCTAGTAGCAACCCCCGCACCAAACCAACCGAGTTTATTAACATCACGGCTCGCGTCCTGTTCCGCCGCGACCAGAGCCTCGATTTGTAGAGCGGCAGTCTCGAAGCGGTTTGGAATCGGTGGGGAACGTTCTATCTTCGGTGTAGCAGACCGATTATCCTCCACTGCGGGATCTGCGCCAGCGACAACAGGAACTAGATTTAGCCCGCTTTGAGCGTTGAGGACAGATGCTGCACAACCTAAAACGACCAACAACACTATCACCAAAAACGCAATCGTACTGAGCCATAACACAAACTGGGTTCGTTCATCATCTATCAATTCGCGTAGCTCCTGAAAAATGTCTTTGTTGGACATATTCTGTTGAATTAAATTAATCGTCGTCGATGAGTCGCAAAACTCTCGATCCCATAGTGTTGGAGTCAAGTTCCAACCGATTATCCTTGCGCTCCCATCCGCCCCGGTCTTCTTGCCGTTCCACAGTGCCGGCGTGTTCTTGGATTGTGAGCGAGTATGTATTCTCTCCGACGGTGTATGTGCCTGCCTGATCAATCGCCCTGGTAACGCCGGCTTGTTCTACTTTTAGCCCCACCGTGCCGTCTTCACGGAAAGTGATCGTCCAGCCTGTGACGGTGTCCCGCCACGAACCTAGCCATTCTTCCTGATAATCGGGATCGCCGCAGCCGAGAAATAGTATGACCACCGCAGCATAACCAATCAAAGTAACCACTAACAACGTCTTTCGTAACATTTTGGATCTCCTTTTTTAGGTTATAATAATTGAGATCTCACCGCTCACATAAGCAGTGCTAGAGCCGAGTGGAGCGATCTCATAACGGCTCAAGGTAAATCACAACAGGAGCCACCCCTGTGATTGATAGATTAGGGAATGTCAACGCATTCTGTTGATAAAACGAGGGCACCCCGGTAAAGAATACCCCCGTTATTAGAACTGCCCGCAGGACGCCATACCTGCAGCAAAACACGGGCAATCCTAATCTCTCAAATAAATCTAATTTCGTTCCCTATGCTCGTAGACCGGCGATTGCTTCGGCTTCACTGTCGAAATGTTCAAAGACAGTAATGAGTTTCCCCATCGCAAGGAGGTGGTCAATAGGCTTATTAACGTTAATCACACCGATACGTCCGCCCTGCTGTGCAATGGTTACATGCAATCCTATCAGTGCCCCAAGTCCACTGCTATCCATCCGAGAGACATCTGCAAAATCAAACAGGAATTTGGGCGATTCAGAAGTATCTGGCAGTTGCGCTTGAATCACCTCCCCAAGTTCACTACTTGCAACGCCTATGATTCTTCCACTCGGTTTTAAGATGATAATCCCATCTCTGATTGTTACATTGACCTCCATCACTTCCCCTCCTGCAATGTGCTGATCTCAGAGCTTTTCTTTCAGGACCAAAACCGTTCCGTCATCGCCGGTAAGCGTCAACGTCGTGCCTTCTCTGACCCAAGTGCCGCCTACATCTTCATCGTCTCCTGTATCAAGGAAGCCGATAGATTGTCCTGCCGTCAAGCTAAACTTTGAACCCGTCAACGCATAAGCCCCTTCGATACGGAAGTAGAATTGCGGCACATCGAACACGCCCTGCTCGTTGGGGGCTGGTGTCCATCCCAATATCAACTCGAATTGTCCGTCGGGGGAGAACCAAACGCTGAAGGAATCCGCAAGGGGTTGCCCTTGGGTTGCGTTAAAGGGCTGACCATCTACCGAGTGGATAGTCCAGACCCCGACAAAATCGTTCTCCTCCGGCTCGGTAAGGATCACAGGAACAATCTGATCACACCCACCGAGTCCGAGAATCAAAAACAGTACCGTTGCCACAGTGAAAACTTTGGTATTCATTGTAAATTCCTTTCGTTGTTGATAAAAATTGAATCCAATTGAGGGGCACTCATCATAAGCCGCTTAACAGTTTCTCAGCACAGAAATCACCGAGTAGACCCCAACGTAAATCAGGGCACCTAGCCCCAATAACAGCGACACAGAAATTAGCAAGCAGATCAGTAAAATAATCATCGGTAAAATAATCAACAATCGTTCCCACGGGAGAAATGGCAGAAACGATACATGCAACGCGATCAGATCGTAGAGCAGCGTTACCGCCCAAAATGGTATGACCCCCATTACGATCCGTTTTATCTCGCCAGTCCTTATCAAGGTTTCATAACGGAGTTTCATAACGGATAGACTCCGGTGCTGACTGGCGGTGGAGATGACCATTGCCCCGGCTTAGGTCATCACGCATTGAGAGACCAAGGAGGTTCAACAAGAACTCCCAATGCGCAGCGTAAAGCTTCCACCATAAGATGCCAAGCGGATAAATATCTATTCTTTCTGTGTAGTGATATTCGCACGCAGAAACGCTTCGTGTTTGGGCGAGGGACTCGTAAGAATCCCAATCCTTTAGGTTTGGGAGTATGTCAACAAGGTTTTCATGGCGGATATTCTCCGCTGTTACATTGATACAGAGGTGCACACCATCACACACCTCCGATTCTGACTGGTGGTGGAGATGACCATCGCCTCGGCTTAGGTCATCACGCATTGAGAGGCTAAGGAGTTTAACTAAAAAAAAACCTCCCAATGCGCGGCGCAAAGCCTCCACCATAAGATAATCTACTCTTGCCATAATCATCAACAGACCGAAAATCAACGGGGAATACCATTTCCTAATTTTGGTCTTGATAATCGGTCTTTTCGTGTGTTTCGACTTCACCGTAAAACTCCTTGTATCACCTCGCACGGCGAGTCACACACAACATCTCACAATCCGCTTGTCTCTCGAATCAGCGTCTTAGGATAGATTCCAATTCAGGCTTTAATTGCACCGCTATTTTCTGATTCTTGATGGCGTTGGCATAATCGCCAGTGAGCGTGTAACTGAACCCGCGCCACATATACGCCTCCGCAAAATTGGGGCGCAGCTCTATGATTTTCGTGTAGTCGGCGATAGCGCAATCATAATTGTCCATTGCATAGTAAGCGTTTCCCCGCGTGTAGTAGGCAGGAACAAAATCTGGATTCAGTTTTATCGCTTGGGTGCAGTCAACGATCGCACGGTCATACTTCCCTATTTTGCGGCACGTCTCGCCGCGACCATAATAGAACTTGGGGTTGGTTGGCTGTCGTTCTATCGCGTGGTTAAAACCGTCGATTGCACCCTCATAATCGCCTCTCTTGTAATGATTCGATGCACGCACTGCATATAACTCAGTCATTTCGCGGTCCATATTTGACTCCTACTTCAGAATTAACATCTTCCGCGTGGCGGAATAGTCCCCTGCTGATAGGTGATAGAAGTACACACCGCTTGCCACCTGCTCACCAAACTCGTTTCTGCCATCCCAATAGATTGCCTTCGACCGATTCTCGTAGACTGCGGCAACCCGATGTCCAACGTCGAGGGTGCGGACAATCTGACCATTCCCGTCATAGATGGTCAAGGTAACGAAAGCGTCCTCTGCCAAGTGATACGGAATCCATGTCTCTGGATTGAAGGGATTGGGGTAGTTGGACAACAAGGTTGTTTCCGCCTGTATCAACGTTGCCAAAAGTTGTTCTAGTGTCCTGATACCTTTTTGAAAGGTTTTATCTTTATAGTTGAGTTTCTTGGCTTGGTTAATCCAGTGCTGAAGGTTTTTGGCAGTGAACGTGGGAATCGTCTGCCAAGACGCGGCAGGACCCCTTGGTGCAGCTTCTAGCGAGATGATAATTTCTATGATGTCTGCCCGATCTACGACACCATCGCGGTTGACATCCGGATTGGGATTCGCATCAACCGTGAAGGATTTGCCAAAGTTGGAGGCAACTAGGACCAAGTCCTCCACATCTACTATACCGTCGCGATTGACATCCCTCGGCGTGCTTAAAGGTTCAGCGACTAAATCGGTTAAGATAGAGTCGAGAAGTGTTCGGTAAACTTTTTTGCCATCTGAGATTAAATTTCCATAGGGATGCCACGCTAATTCATAGACAGCACCACTCGCCCGGATGCTTTTTTCCTTGGTAATCTCTGAGTCAATGTTAATTGGTCCCTGTCCCATTCGGTAGAAGGTTATTACTCCACTTTCATCCCCAACAGCGAGGTAAGTTCCATCAGGACTAAAGGCGACAGCACCAATCCAGCCTCCAGTATGTTGCATCTGTTTGAGTTTTATCCCGCTGCTCACCTCACAAATGGACACATTGCCTGCATTATCTCCTGTTGCGAGATACTGCCCATCCGGGCTAAAGGCAACTGCCCAAACGTCATCACTATGTTCTATTTGGTAGATGTGCGCGCTGTTGCTCGCATCCCAGATAATCGCGGCTCCATAAGTATCCCCCGTTGCAAGGAACTGCCCATCCGGGCTAAAGGCAACTCCATGGAAAGCAGCATATCGGGTAGAACCATATGCACTATAGGAACGGGTCCTACCCCAAAAATTCGCGCCGTCATTCACGTCCACGACGAAAACACCACGATCATTTCCGCCTGCGAGGAACTGCCCATCCGGGCTAAAGGCAATCCCATAGAAAGCAGCATATCTGGTAAAACCATATGAACTATAGGCTTTCTGCCTGCGCCAAACAAGTTTCCCATTGCTCACCTCCCATAGACTCATATAACGGCGATCTGTTGTTGCAAGGTGCTGACCATCTGGGCTAAAGGCAACTGCGTAGGTGCGAGTGGGATGTGCCGTCCGACGAAGTGCTTCACCACTGCTCACTGCCCAAATTGTGCGATCGCTATCGTCTCCCGTCGCGATATATTTTCCATCAGGACTAAAGGCAACCGCCTGATGGTTATCACCAAGATGATATACCTCATGAAACGTCCAAGTAGGGTCATATTCCAAAAGTAGGGGGTAGCTTAACTTCACCTGCGCTAAACCCCGGCGATAGCCAGGGTCAATTGAGAGGTAGGCTGTTTTGACAACCGAATCCCAATCGTTTTTGAGTTTTGGGGCATCGTTTCTGTTAATATACAGGATTCTGCTGAAACGCTGGTTGTTTGCCTCAAGGGTAAATGGAAAGATTTCCGTGTTGGCATTATAAGTTCCGAGGGTCACGGTAATGTCGTTAGTGAAAAATACCTTGTCGGTGCAAACGTGCAATTTCGGCTTGAATCTCAAGGCGACGTTCTAAAAGGGGTGAAAGATGCTCGCTCTCAAGTTCTGTGCGACGTTGAGCGATGAATTCATTCAGTTGACGTAGCCGTGCTGCATAGTCTGCATCAGATTCAAACTCTCCCTTTGCCGCATTCAGGTCATGGTTCTCACGTAGGGTGCTAAGTTGGTCCTCAATGACTGTTCGTTTTTCATCAATGGACGTTTGGTTTTGTTCAAGTTCAACCTTAGAACCTGTTTTAAAAAGAAAACTTCTACTCAAGAGTTAATGTTTACGTTCAATCATTGGAGCAGTGAATCCAACTCCAATGAAAGGCATAAACATGACCCAAACAAACTATCCCACGGATTTGACGGATGCCCAATGGTGCCGACTGTTACCTTATCTGCCAAAACCTTCGCCGGTAGGTAGACCTCTCAAGTGGAAGATGCGTGCAATTATCAACGCTATCTTTTATATAGTCAAATCAGGGTGTCAATGGCGAATGCTCCCGCATCAGATGCCGCCATGGCAAACGGTCTACTTCCATTTCAGAAAATGGAAAACTGATGGCACATGGCTTATGATTCATCAAGCACTTCACGAGCAAATCCGTTGTGATATTGGCAAAGCACCTTCACCGACAGTAGCTATCATTGACAGCCAATCCGTTAAAACGACCGAACTGGCAGATACTCGCGGCTTTGATGCACATAAGAAAGTCAAAGGTCGTAAACGCCACATAGTCACCGATACAATTGGCATTCCATTGCGGGTGAAGGTCACTGATGCAAATATCAGTGATAACCAAGTCGCAATAGAGTTATTAACAGAAATCTTTAGGTGGCACATAACGATTCAGTTAGTCTGCGCCGATGCTGGCTATCGTGGAAAATTAGGCGACTGGTTATATATGGCGCATCAGTGTCAATTGGACATTGCTCCATCTCTTAGGCAATCGGGATTTGTGGTCGTTCCATTACGTTGGATTGTGGAACGCACCTTTTCTTGGTTCGGTCGGTTTCGCCGATTGACTTTGGACTATGAACGCTCTGCCGAAACCGCTGAAGCGATGGTGTACATTGCTTCCATTTACTTGATGCAAAACCGTATCAAATGACTTTTAAAACAGGCT
>PYIZ01000038.1 GCA_003635265.1 Candidatus Poribacteria bacterium | reverse complement strand
AATCCAACTCCAATGAAAGGCATAAACATGACCCAAACAAACTATCCCACGGATTTGACGGATGCCCAATGGTGCCGACTGTTACCTTATCTGCCAAAACCTTCGCCGGTAGGTAGACCTCTCAAGTGGAAGATGCGTGCAATTATCAACGCTATCTTTTATATAGTCAAATCAGGGTGTCAATGGCGAATGCTCCCGCATCAGATGCCGCCATGGCAAACGGTCTACTTCCATTTCAGAAAATGGAAAACTGATGGCACATGGCTTATGATTCATCAAGCACTTCACGAGCAAATCCGTTGTGATATTGGCAAAGCACCTTCACCGACAGTAGCTATCATTGACAGCCAATCCGTTAAAACGACCGAACTGGCAGATACTCGCGGCTTTGATGCACATAAGAAAGTCAAAGGTCGTAAACGCCACATAGTCACCGATACAATTGGCATTCCATTGCGGGTGAAGGTCACTGATGCAAATATCAGTGATAACCGAGTCGCAATAGAGTTATTAACAGAAATCTTTAGGTGGCACATAACGATTCAGTTAGTCTGCGCCGATGCTGGCTATCGTGGAAAATTAGGCGACTGGTTATATATGGCGCATCAGTGTCAATTGGACATTGCCCCATCTCTTAGGCAATCGGGATTTGTGGTCGTTCCATTACGTTGGATTGTGGAACGCACCTTTTCTTGGTTCGGTCGGTTTCGCCGATTGACTTTGGACTATGAACGCTCTGCCGAAACCGCTGAAGCGATGGTGTACATTGCTTCCATTTACTTGATGCAAAACCGTATCAAATGACTTTTAAAACAGGCTCTCAGGGAAGAGCTGCTTTCGATTTATGGTATCGGTGAAGAGACAGCCGACTCGATTCTGCTTTACGCTGCTAAAAAGCCGAGTTTCGTCGTTGATACCTATACCTACCGTTTATTGGAACGGTTGGGGTGGTTCAGCGGCAAGTTCCATTACGGCAGGCTGCGAAGGGTTTTCATGGAAAACCTCCCTCACGACTTCCAGTTGTTCAATCAATATCATGCCCTGATCGTACGTCACGGTGCCCGGGTATGCCAAAAGACACCCCAGTGTGAGAAGTGCATGTTGCGAGCCCAATGCCCGACCGGAAGAGAGTCTAGTAGCCATTGAAAGGAACTGAGACAATGGTGAAACGGTTTATTGGTTTTATGCTATGTTTGTTAGTATGTGGCTGTGGAACGAAAGAAATTGAGTATCGCCCCAACCTAGATCTCACGCCATATAAACGGGTAGGGGTCGTTTCATTTACCCTAAAGAATGTAAAAGGTTCAATCGGTACACTGGCAACGCAATACTTCATAGAATCAATCTCCAAGACGCAAGGCGAAATAGAAATCCTTGCGTTAGGAGATTTGGATACCGTGCTAGAAGCAGTCAATCGGCAAGCACTCGACGCTGCAACCATCAAAGCCATTGGAGAACAATTTAAAGTCCCCGCTGTACTCGTCGGGACTATTTCTGCATCTAATTTCATGGAAATAGCAGAAATAGATGGCGGCAGTGGCGGCGGTCATATAGTGGAGCTCAAAGTTGTTTGCACAGCCAAGCTGTTTTCTACCGAGACAGGTGAGAGACTATGGCAGCGATTAAGCAGTCGGAACAGAACATTTGGCAGGGGAGGAACGGCATCAATAGGGATCGAAGATGGGATGCCATATTTCGTCGAAAAAAATGCGGAAAGATTGTACGGTGAATTGATTAGGGACCTTGTTGGTGGAGTAACATCCAAAATAATCATACTCCAGTAATCTCCGATTTCCGCTTAACCTTTAGAGTTCTTCATCTGTAGCAGGATACGAAAAAGAAAAAATAGAAACCAATCTCTCGAACGTCGCCAAAAAGTCAGGTAATTGACAATGTTTTTCCGCCGTAAAAATCCACAGAACGAACTAGTGAGTGACGACTACGCCGATTTGCGCGAGAAGATGGTGGATGAACAGATCCGAAAGCGCGGGGTTAAAGACAAAAGGGTGCTAGAGGTCATGCGGAAGGTGCCACGGCATCTATTCGTCGATCCAGATAGCATGAACGCTGCCTACGAAGACAATGCGATGCCAATTCAGTGTGACCAAACAATCTCTCAGCCCTACATCGTCGCGCTGATGACCGAGCTGCTGGAGTTGAACACATCGTCAAAAGTGTTGGAGATCGGCACAGGGTGCGGGTATCAAACCGCTGTCTTAGCGGAAATAGTTGAACAGGTCTACACCGTCGAGATTCTCCCCGAACTTGCGGAGAGTGCGTCGAAACGGTTTGAAGATTTCGGCTATCGAAATATCCATAAAAGATGTGGCAACGGCTACTACGGTTGGGAAAAATACGCGCCCTACGACCGGATAATTGTGACCGCTGCTCCGAAGAAGCTACCGAATCGTCTCATCAAGCAGTTGGAGGAGGGCGGCCTCATGATACTGCCGATCGGTGACTATCATCAAGATCTGGTTCGGATTCACAGGACCGAGCACGGTATTGAGTGCAAAACCGTTAGCGGCGTTCGCTTTGTACCGATGACCGGTGCCCCTGATTGAGGAGTGAAATCATAACCAATGGTGCGAGTTTGCAACTGTTGATAGTATTGGTGCATGGGTTCATTAATGAACTAGTGAACTCTTGAACTAATGAACTAAGGAGAGGAGGCGAGGTGCTAGAACAAATATTCAAACAGCTGCTCGAATTCCTATCGACGCCGACCGGTCTCTGGACACTTGTTGGCATCGGAGCAGTCATTGCGTTTGCGGCTGTCTATCATCAGAAACGCCAGATTCCCGGATTCACCATTGAAGCCATTACAGATGATACGTGGTTTATCAACCGTGATGATAATCATCGTATTGCAATCATTGTGTCCCTGCGGCTTATCAACAAATCCGGCAGCCCGATACGGATTCAGCGATGCAAACTCAGCGGCTATTCGCCGAAGTCCGCACCGCCAGAATTGGTGTTAGACGGGTACGACAAAACAATTGAACTGGAATACCCGAAGTATGATTTCTTTGAGCCGGATCAGGAGTACATTGTCAATCCCTACACCGAGCAGCAGATGTGGATTTTCTTTCAGTCGGGAGCGGTTACAATGACCAATATACTCCGTGCGCCGATCATCATCAAAGATGCCAACCGACAACGGAAGTCAATCCAGCTTGAGATCCGTCGCAGTATGCAGCAGATTGCGCTCTATCGTGAGGCTGCGATGCGGTGGTGAACGTTCAACCACAGAATCACTCCGGAAGTTACCAAGTTTTCGATTCGATTGGACGTGACAACAAGCTGTTAGTATATATGGAACGCTTTTAACAGATGGGAACTTTATGTTGACATTTGTTATAATATCTGTTACAATATTCCATGTTCCTATCCTAGTAATAGGCATATGCCGTATGCCGTGACCTGTACACGTACCTATAGGTTGGGCATCTGGCCCGCTCCGTTGCTTTTTGCGCATCACGTTTCAGGTTTTGCTAGGTTATAAAATTCATCAATCTAACGAACCAATGGGCTAATGAACCAATTTACTGGAGGAGAAAAATGGCTGAAGATATGAAAAATGAGCTTGTGCCTGTCGCGGACTACGAGGTCTTAGATCAGGTCGATGACCAAGCGATTGTCGAAATGATGACGGGGCAATCCATTCAAGATTACGTCTACTCGTTTAAGCAAGGTGGGAAGACGGTTGAGGGATTAACGCTTGCGGGGATAAACGAAGCTGCAAATCGTCGAGGCGGAATTCAGGTTGACGATGTGCAGTACGAAGAACGGGAACATTCTTGGCTTGCTACCGCCAAGGCGACAGATACCGTAACTGGTTCATCACGCTACGGGGCGTACGAGCAGCCCAAACGGATGGGCAATCGCGAGGATCCCCATGCGTTCACGAAGGCGATCCACAAAGCGCAGCGCAACGCCGTCAAACAGCTACTCCCCGTCACGGTCATCAAGGAGGTACTGAACTTCTACCTCCATCGGCAAGCAGGGGGTGAAACGGCTCAGATGGGCTTACCGAGCGCAGCTTCGACGGGCCAGATTTCTAACGCGCAGAAAGCAGCGTTTTCAATGGCTACCAAACTGGAAGGTAAACTGGAAGAACAGGGTATCACAAAGTCCGATTTTTGGAACTATGTCAAACGTCGCTACGCTGTTGAATCCCGTAACGATATGACCGAGTTACAGTGGACCCAACTCTCTGCGGAATTACAAGCTGGTGCTTCCACACCAGAGCTTTTCAAGGAGTTGGTGGAGCGTATCCAACAACTGGAGGCTGCCGCACAAACCAGTGAGGTCCCCGCAAGTCCTGAACCTCCTCTCACACTGAATGAGGAAGGTGCTGATTCAGAATACGCCGATTCAGAGACACCGTCTGAAGGTTCGGAGGCGGGAGCGAACACACCGTTTTGAAAGCTGTTGAGACAATGGGAAGGATTTTTGTTTGAATCTGACTGCGTTCTTCTGTGAATATTTGTATAGACGCGGGTTTCATCGTGTCCCTATGATTGATAATTGGAGAAGGAGAAGATATGTCACGCCTTTTCTTTGCGTTCGGTTCTGGTTTTGCACTGATCGCTGTGATAACAGGTGCCTTTGCTGCCCATGCCCTGAAAACACGACTATCACCAGATATGTTCCAAGTCTTTGAGGTTGCAGTGCGCTATCAGATGTATCATGCGCTGGGCCTGATCGCCGGCGCTTGGGCTGCGTCGCAGTGGAGTAGCCAACTGATCACCGCCTCTGGGTGGTTATTCGTGGCGGGCATCGTTATTTTTTCGGGCAGCCTCTATATCCTATCACTAACCGGTGTCCGCTGGCTCGGTGCAATAACACCGATCGGCGGAGTTGCCTTTATCATCGGTTGGGGCTGTCTCTTGTGGGTGGCAATCAGAGGTTGAGCGAGTGTTATCTTAACATTGATCGGAATAGAAGATTTATGCTATCATACCCCAAGTTGCTAGACGTTGAAGATCCATCGGTTTTCTATCGAAGTTGACGTGTCTTTCGCTCCAGAGGAGTGATATGTCTATAGAACAATGATGGGGCAATCCTACGCTCCAGTTGCTTTGGATCCCGATTTATCGGGGAGGAGCGCAATGTGCATAGCTTACGAATTATTCTTCTTACGCATCACGTTTTACGTTTTATTACTAAGTATAGGATTTATTGGTTTGATGAACCAATGAACCACTGAACTAATGAACCAACAAGTGAGGTAATAACAATGGCAAAGATTACTATGTTCAAAGGTTACCAAGGCGAGCCACCATTTCCCAAGCCGAGAGAAAAGGTACTCCCCAATGTTGTCAGAGCACAAGACGGTGTGCCGGTGAAATATCCCGACTGCGAAGGAATTGGTGTGCGTATCGTCCACCCCGCCAATCCCAAGGCGCCCGCTCAGAATCTTGGATTGGTGATGTTCTATATTCCCCCGCACGTTGTGCTAGAACCGGGCAGCCACCACACCGAAGAGTGCTACGTTGTTATACGTGGAAAAGGCGTCATGACACTTGCCGGCGAGAAAATTGATGTGGAGGAAGGCACCTTTATCCATCTGCCGCCATGGTGCGAACACGGCATTGAGAACACAGGAAACGAGACGATGGAGGTTCTCATCTGTACCTCACCGCCGAATCCGTAGCGAACATATTTCACTGTTTGCGTTTATGGTGGATTTTACAATTAACTTGACATTATTGGGTTGTAGGAGGGAATTCCAATTCCCGACTAGCGGACATTCAGTCGCGATTCGGGGGGTACGCCCCCTACAGAAGACGTGTTAATGTATTTTTTTAATTCACTATCATTTATTATCTAGCCGATGCGTAACGATTTTCACAAGTACTAACTGTCGGCTCCCTCCTCATCTGCCAGACAGTGTACTTACGAAGAGGTAACTTATGGCAAAATTGACAGAATCAGAAATTTTAGAAGAATTGCGAAACTACGACACACCATCAATCACCAACGTTGTTGCCACCTACCCCAAAAACCCCCTCTGTCTTGGGCTTTATAACCCTTGGACGGAGAACTGGTATACCGACCAATCCATCCGTTGTATGTATCCCGAATTAGGTCCACTCGTCGGATACGCTGTAACATGCGTGTATGGATTGCCCGACCCGAATTACTCACGTTTAACCTTTATGGATGTCATTGATGCACTCGACGCATCGGGGAAACCGACAATTCTGGTTTTCCAGCAAAAATGGCCGCCCGAACTCCACGCTAAAGCGGGACTAGCGGGCGGAAACATGACTGCTGCGATGAAAGCCGTCGGTTGTGTCGGTGCCATATCCAACGGTCCGTCACGAGACATCGATGAAATTCGTCCCATGAAATTTCAGTATATGCTCAGTGGCATCACGCCCGGACACGGCGATATGGCTGTACAGGCGGTCAACGTGCCGGTTTCGGTGGGCGGGATGGATGTCTCTCCGGGTGAGCTTATCCACATGGATGAAAATGGTGCGTGCAAGTTTCCAGCCGATAAGGCGGAAGCGGTTCTGACCAACGTTAAGGCGTTATTGCAGGAAGAAGAGACGCGAATTAATGCGCTGAAAACTGCGAAAACCGCAGCGGACGTCCGCGCTGCCTTCGCGGGTCAATCATACGCCGCTAAAGATGACGAAGACGACTCGTAGCGTTATCAGTGCCTCCCCGCTCACAGAAACCGAGTTTTTTTGCCGACTCAGCTTGCCTCGATCTATCGGGGAGCATCCCGATAATCGGGACTTGAAAACTCGATTTCTTCGCACTATTTCTTGATATAACGCAAGTCGCTAGTGTTAAAAGAACCAACCGTTCGCGATTAAGGTCAAGCACTGTTATCCTTCGCTCCAGCGGACCGACATGTCTATAGACAGGCTCTTTAGCCCCAGCGGGGCGACATGTTTATAGAAACAGCGAACCGCCCAACACCTAAGCCCCAGTTGCTTTGAATCCCGATTTATCGGAGCGGGGCGATATGTGCTTGCGTGAAACGTGATACGTCAAGCATATCTTAATGCGATGACGAAAAAACGGTTCAATGAACTAGTGAACCAATGAACTAATGAACCAAACACAATGCACGACGCGCTGCTCTTATACCTGTCTGTCGCACTGCTGATCGGGGTGATATCTTCCCAAACTTTCGCCCTCACCGATCCGGAAATTGACACAATGATAACCGAAATGACAATCGAGGAAAAGGTCGGACAGCTTATCATGGTCGGTTTCGAGGGGACACAACCCAACGAAACCATCGAAACCCATATCCGTGAGCGGTTTGTCGGTGGGGTTGTCCTCTTTAGTCGGAATATCCAATCCCCACAGCAGACAGCGGAACTAACAAACGAACTCCAGCGATTGGCGAGCGCAACAGCGCGTCAGATTCCGCTGTTCATTGGAATAGATCAAGAGGGCGGTTGGGTCATCCGCTTAAAGGAAGGTGCGACGGTGCTGCCCGGCAATATGGCGTTGGGCGCGACCGATTCGACCGAGTTGGCGGAGCGCGCCGGAGAAGTCACCGCCGTCGAACTCGCCGCGGTGGGGGTCAACCTCAACTTCGCGCCGGTCATGGATGTCAACAACAATCCACAAAATCCCGTTATTGATCGCCGTTCCTTCGGTGAATCGGCAGAACTCGTTTCCCGCTTGGGTGTTGCTTACATCCACGGGTTACAGGACAACGGCATTTTGGGGACCGCAAAGCATTTCCCCGGACACGGAGACACCACCGTTGACTCCCACTTCGACCTACCAACGGTGAACCATGACCGAGAGCGTATCCACGCCCTTGAGCTGCACCCCTTTCGCGCCGCGATTGATGCCGATGTCGCTGCAATCATGACAGCGCATATCGTCTATCCCGCCTTTGACGCCGACCGACCTGCCACGCTCTCGCCGACTATCCTAACAGATCTCTTGCGAAAGGAACTCGGCTTTGACGGCTTAATCATTACCGATGACATGGAAATGAAAGCGATTGATGACCGCTACCGATCGGGCGAAGCTGCGGTTATGACGGTTGAAGCCGGGGCGGACATCGTGATGGTGCTCTGGTCCCCCACAAAGCAGATTGAGGTCTTTGATGCACTGCTATCCGCGGTCAAAAGTGGGCGCATCTCCCAAGCCCGGTTAGACCAGTCTGTCAAGCGCATCCTAAAAAACAAAGCGGCAGCGTTCAACCAGCGTTTTGTTGATCTCGATGCGGTGGGAGGGACTGTCGGGACAGATGCACATCAGCAACTCGCCCAAACAATCGCATCGCAGGCAATTACAGTGGTAAAGAATCGAGATAACCTTCTACCCTTAAAATTAAAGCCGGAAACCTCCGTCCTAATTCTGAGTAAATCATTGAGCTTATTCGAGAGCTTCAAAGCGCATCACCCGAACACGGTTGAGGCGCGAATCCCAGAGAAATCGGAGGTGGAAGGTATCCTGCCACAACTGATCTTGCAAGCAGAAAACGCCGATGCGGTTATTGCCGGAATCATAAACGATGAACAGGCAGCACTCGTCCAACGGATTAGTTTAGAGACTAAAACTCCCATTATTGTGATTGCGCTCGGTTCACCTTACACGCTCCGGGACTGCCCCGCTGTCTCAGTGTCCCTCGCTGCTTACGATACCCATGACGCTTCCGTGTCCGCAGCTGTCGATGTGATTGTCGGGGCACAGGCAGCTCAAGGCAAACTGCCGGTTCGATTGTCGATTGAAGACTAGTAGACCATCAGATCACCGTAGCTTCGTTTGTAGTAGGGCAATTTATTGCCCGTTCCGTTAAAATTTGATCCACCCCTTGAGGCGGATGAACGTCAAAGACAATAAATTAGATCTCTCATTTTTGTGACCCCGCGCCGTATCAGCGTGAAAATGGAAAGGATCGAACAAATGAATAACGAAATCATCTCAACCATGACAGAACGCATCGTGCGCGACTTTCACCCCATGCAGATTATCCTCTTCGGTTCACATGCCCGCGGCGAGGCCCACCCGCAAAGCGATATAGATCTGCTTGTAGTCTTCTCCGAACTCGCTGATAAACGGAAAACTGCCGTTGACATCCGACGTGCCCTTGCTGACCTACCCATGGCTAAAGATATTCTCGTAGCAACACCTGAAGAATTAGTACGTCAGCGCGATCAGGTGGGCACAATCCTACGTGCCGCCCAACGAGAAGGGGAAATACTTTATGAACGCAACTGAGCAACTTGCAGAAACAGATCGCTGGTTGCGTTATGCCGAAGAAGATTTGACAACAGCTGAAACTTTGTTAAGACAGCCACATATTGTCCCACGTCATGTCTGCTGGTTTGCTCAACAGGCTGCCGAAAAAGCATTAAAGGCAGTATTAGTCTTTCTACAGATTGATTTTCCACGAACCCATGACCTAGACGTCCTACGCAATCTGGTGCCCGATGGCTGGCAATTCAAAGAAATGTGTCCGGACTTGGCTAGCTTAACCCAATGGGCGGTTGAAGCCCGCTATCCAGGGAACTGGACGGAAGCTACAGGCGCAGAAGCAAATGCGGCTGTTGAACAAGCACGAGTTATCTATGAGTCAATATCTACTGAACTCGGACAACACACAGAGTTACTACAACCTATCTAAAAACTGTAGGATTGACGCACTTGGTCAGAAAATAGGTTATAATAACGCAAGTTGCTAGTGGTGTGCGGCACGATAGAAACCAACCCCCTATACCCGTAGGTTGGGCCTCCCCAGTCCCGCCTGTTCCGATTTATCGGAGATTTATCGGGGATTCATTGGGGCAGAGCGCAACGTGTGTCGTAGAGGATGTCTAATCCAAGTCTTAAAGCCCCAGAGGGGCGACATGTCTATAGCCGACGATAGGACCCACCCTCCAAGCCCCAGAGGGGCGACATGTGTGTCGTCTATTTGGTTATTTCTAATAGGGAGCGGGTGTGAAAAACTCGACTTATAGATTGTCTAGCAACTTGTGTTTTCAATAAGAGAACGACTTTATTATCAACACATCAAACAGCAGCAAAACTCTGTGTAATTAACCTCTAATTTGATCGCCTTCCAGTATTAGGGACAGAAATGGCAAAGAAACAGAGAAAAAAACAACGCAAAAGACACCCTCTAAAGGCAAACCCCAAACGTCAGGCACATGCCCAGCTAAGAGGATACCTCTATCAAATCTGGCATAGTGTAGATTCTTGGCTGGACCTTGCCGACGATGAGGTGCTCTATCTGGAAGGTGCGGAAGACTTTGATAGAATATCGCCTGAAACCGCTACGGTAGTACAGGTCAAAGACACACAACACAATATCACACTCAGATCTCCAGAAGTGATTGATGCGATCAACCACCATTGGGAATTGCGAACCAATAATCCCGGTCTGAAGGTGAAATTCCGTTTTCTTACACGCTCCCAGATAGGTATGGAATGGGGCAGCCCATTTGGAGAGAGTCAAGCGGGGCTTCATATATGGAGCCGTTGTTCGGGGGACGAAGCAGCTATCACAAAAATCTCCGAATTTTTACAAGTTGAACAAAAATATCAAAGGAAGTAGTTGATTTTCTTAAACAAGCAGAACCTCAACAGATTTATGAACAACTCATTGAACCTGTACTGCCATCGGAAATCTCCTTTCAATCGGATTGGCATTGTATCACAATCTTGGTTTAGAGGGTGGCCCTAATTTCCGATGGCAGTACAAAAAATAGGTCAGATTCTACTCGCTGTGCGTCAAGCTGTATCACTCAAAGTACCATCTCATATTTTACAGCAGTTTTACAGTTGGGTAGAATAAACATCCTTCTATGTCAATTGTGGTTTATACTCACACTCGATTTCTACGGAAAACAACATATCTACGTCCACCATCTCACCGCCCCTACCCGCCGAGTGGAGCGGCCGAACGGAACTCACGGTAATCTCCGGCGTAGATTGTTATTCTACCCTTCTTGAGGTGAAAAACCTTTGTCAAGACTGCTTCTGTCAACGCAGCAGCAGCTGATGTATCCGTTCCCAGTTCTGCCTCACGGAATATATGTGGATCCGTTTTCGGATATGGGACTTCCCGCTCAGGTGCGTCTTGGAGGGCTGCTATCTGATCCAGTTGTTCCTTGTCCCAAGAGGTTAACCTGATGGTATAGTATCTCTTTGATAGGAGAATAAGCCTAAACAGGGTGGTGGAGGAAATATGTGGAATCGATGCAAAAACTGGGACCATTGCCACAAGACTGCCATCTTTGCGAACTCGAAAAAGGACAAATCCCTTTCCGCCTTCAAAGATGACCTGACCTCCGCCAAACTGTTGCACTTTTTCCAGCGTTGATTTAAAGTGAGAAAGACGTTCGGTTTTTGTTGAACGAAGAATAGTAGAATCCTTCTCATAAACCTGAGTCTTCTCCTTTTTGGGAGCATCGTATGTCTTTACACCAAGGAGATATGCCAGCACGAGAAATACAAGGGCTAACATACAAACGATCAGTCCACGTTTAATGTATTTAAGCATCTCAATTCCTCCGTTCTCAGACAGGGGGTCAGGTAGATATTTCACTTCTGTTCACGCCGAACCTCCTCGACAATTTGCCGAATTGCTTCAATTACGGTTTTAGGCTGGTCTCTTGGAATGTCGTGACCGCTCTTTTTAGCGGTGATCCGTCTTCCGTTGGACGAGAGAAGGGGTAGTTCCGCCCACATTTCTTGGATAGTTTGCCACGCTTGATTCAGTAATGCCTCTGAGATGCCCGGTAGCGTAGATGGTCTTTGATCGCCTGTCAGCACTATTAACGGTATATCTCTCAGCTTTGGAGGTAAGGCACGATTGGCGCGTACCTGTACGTCCGTCTCTGGGCGGGCAACAAATTCATCATAATCTGCGGTTCCCGGTTCCGGTGTGGGCGCGGCAACTTTCCAAATCTCCGCGGGTATGCGTAGACGTTGATCTTCGTGTGATGGGTCAATTAGTGCCATCCCAACGACCTCGTCCGGATACTGACTGGCGTAAAGGCGAACATGCAATCCGCCAGACGAGTGCCCCACTAGAACATAGGGACCTTCAATTCCTGCGTTGACCAGTAATTTATGGAGTTCATTGATAATCTGCTGTCCCGTACGGGGTTTGGGACCCGGTTCGCTGAAGCCATAACCGGCACGATCATATGAACAGACCCGGGTAAATTTTGCGAGGTCAGGCTGTACGTTCCGCCAGTCATTTGAGCTGCCGCCTCGCCCGGCATCCAACACCACGGTCGGGCTGCCTTCGCCGATGCAGTGGATATACAACTGGTGGCCACCCACGCCCACCAGTTTGCTTGGAGGTGACGCCTTACACATTTGGGAGCTTTGCAAATCGTTCTTGTTCTTCATACTGTTAACTTCTCCTATAGCTTGCCGAACAGAAACGGTGAAACTGAATATACCTAGTGTAATCGCAAACGCACATTCAACAGGTAATACACTCGGCTATTTTGACATGATTATTTTCCTTATTCTTCTGACGCATCACGTTTTACTATTAATGAACCAATGAACTAATGCACAAATGAACTCTTGAATATGGCACACGCATACATCGGTTTTGGATCGAACATCGACGACCGCTTCAATTATATCACTCAAGCGTTACGGCTGCTGTTAGAAGCAGATAGCGTCTCGCTGATACAGATCTCTTCCCTCTACGAAACCGAACCCGTCGGCTATGAGAAACAGGATTGGTTTCTGAACGGTGTCATCGCTGTCGAAACTGATTTGCTGATCCATCGGTTGTTGGCGTTGCTGAAGGAAATTGAGCGGGCAGTTGGACGAAAGCATCGAGCACGTTGGGGACCACGAGAGGTAGATTTGGATCTGCTAATCTACGACCAGTGTTGCATCAATACACCGAATCTTATCGTACCGCACCCCGAAATGCACCAGCGCAGTTTTGTCCTTGTCCCATTCGCCGAGATCGCTCCGGAGGTCCTTCATCCAGTCCTTCAAGAAAATATCCGAACCCTGCTCTCCAACCTAAATGACCAGAAAACCGTCAAACTCGTGACACCTCCACCAAAAATTGATGCAAGGATTTGACCAATGCCATACAATCCACAAAACCCGTTGATCGTCCAGAGCGATCGGACAGTGCTCCTCGAAGTTGACAGTCCACTTTATGAGGGGGCAAGAGACGCACTCGCCAGCTTTGCGGAGTTGGAAAAGAGTCCCGAACATATCCACACCTATCGCATCACACCTCTTTCGTTGTGGAATGCTGCCGCTGCAGGGATGGAAGTCGGGGACATTTTGGACGCGCTCGATGAGTACACCAAATATGATGTGCCACAAAATATCATCGCTGAGATAATTGATTATGTGTCTCGCTACGGGCGGGTTAAGTTGATGAAGCACGCCGACCTGAATCCCGATCGCGCCGGGGATCACGACTTGGTTTTGCACGCCGAAGATCCGGTGCTCATGGCTGAAATTGCTCACAGCGAATCGGTGAAAAATCTGCTGGGCAAGCAGGTAGATCCTCAGACTGTCTCCGTTCCCTACCAACTTCGCGGACACATCAAGCAGGCGTTAATCAAAATAGGCTTTCCGGTTGAAGATCTTGCGGGCTACGTCAGCGGAAGTTATCTGGAGATTGCGCCTCGACCTACAACACTATCAGGGACGGATTTCAATCTGCGTGACTATCAACGCGATGCAGCAGAGGTTTTTCATCTGGGAGGCGATGTGCGCGGCGGCAGCGGCGTAATTGTCCTCCCTTGTGGTGCGGGTAAGACCATCGTCGGGCTTGGTATTTTGTTCGAGACCAAATGTCACACGCTGATCCTTTCGACAAATACAATCGCTGTGCGCCAGTGGATTGATGAATTTCTTGATAAGACGACGATTGCGCCGGAGGAGATCGGCGAATACACCAGTGACCGTAAGGAAATCCGTCCAATCACAGTGACCACCTACCAGATCCTGACCTATCGCAGGCGCAAATCGGAGGACTTCGTTCATTTGGGACTCTTCTCCGAGATGGATTGGGGCTTGATTATCTACGATGAAGTTCATCTGTTGCCCGCTCCTGTTTTTCGGATGACTGCGGAGATTCAGGGGAAACGTCGCCTCGGATTGACCGCAACACTGGTGCGAGAAGATGGCAGGGAAGATGATGTGTTCAGCTTGATTGGACCGAAAAAGTATGATGTGCCTTGGCGCGAGTTGGAACAGCAGGGCTGGATCGCGACCGCTGAGTGCACCGAAATCCGCGTAGACCTACCCGAACACCTGCGCATGAGTTACGCTGTCGCCAGTGCCAGGCAGAAGTTCCGCATCGCTTCCGAGAATCCGGACAAATTTCCCGTCGTGTGCGAACTGATCGAGCGACACGAAGGGGATCAGATACTTGTAATTGGGCAATATATCGAGCAACTCAAGGAGATCGCTACAAGTCTAAACGCACCCCTGATTATGGGACAAACCCCGAACCGTGAGCGCGGCGAACTCTACGAACAGTTTCGGCAGGGCGAGATTAAGTTGCTCGTTGTTTCCAAAGTCGCCAACTTTGCGATTGACCTCCCCGATGCGAATGTCGCGATTCAAATTTCTGGCACGTTCGGTTCGCGCCAAGAAGAGGCTCAACGTCTCGGACGCATCCTCCGTCCCAAAACTGACGGCTCGCTCGCGCACTTCTACTCAATCGTTACCCGCGATTCACGAGATCAGGAGTTTGCAATCAACCGTCAGCTCTTCCTCACCGAGCAGGGCTACCGATACACCATCCGTTACGGTCACGAGTACACGCCGTGAAAGATGAGGCGGATTGTGTTTCTTGATAATCTCATCTCTGTTTATCTCCTTGACTAAACTTCTGCTATGACACTATAATTACCCAAATTAATAGTGGTAGGCATACTCCGTATGCCGTAACTTGCACACACCCCCGTAGGTTGGGTTAAGCGCCAGCGAAACCCAACACCAATGAATCAAAATTAGTCAGAGTGAACCAACATAGCCCCAACGGGGCGACATGTGCAACTGGTTTAGTTGACATCTGAAGTTCTGTGCTGACTGCGGGAGGAGACATTGAATGGGAACGCACCTAACATTTCAGTATGACCGTGAAGCGGATATTCTTTACATAAATACCTGCCCCCCGTATCTAGAGCAGGAGAGTGAGGAACTTGCAGATGAAGTCATCGCACGACTAAATCCTGAGACTGACGAAATCGAAAATCTTGAGGTTCTGTTTTTTTCTACGCGGTTATTACGTTAGGAGTTTTTTCAATTACCGATTTCTGCTCACTTGCGAACGGAATCAGCAGATAGGTCAATCTAAAATCAAACCTTGTGCAAAAATTGATGAAGATGTGATGGGTGGAACGCAGGGATCTATTTTGAATGTGGTAAATTAGGAGCAAAAGATGGATGGAAACGTACAGGACTATCTATTTGACCTGCAAGGTTATCTAGTCTTAGAAAACGCAATCTCATCAGCAGATCTGGACGAGATAAATCAGTGGATAGATGACCACGAGGCTTATGTCGAGGAGCCGTGGGTCGCCAATGCGAATCCACGTGAAAGAAGCCGTTGGATTGGGAATGTGGAGACGCACACATACAACGAAGAAAACGGTGTCAACTTTCAGAATATTGTTGAGGGTGGTTCCGTCTTTGAGCGGTTGATAGACTATCCCGCTTGGATTGACTTGGTCAAGAAGTACATCCACTCCGTCGTCAATGGGCTTTCGATTCACGAGAACTTTCTTAATATGCGTGGTCCCGGTGGTTTCATCCACATTCACTGCGGTGGACATGTCCCGTTGAGCTATTTGACGTTTCGCCAGAACAATACCGGGGAATGGCTGGTGGGTCAGATCAACGTATTGATGGCGCTCCACGATATCGGTGAAGGCGACGGACCACCTGTCCTCATACCGGGCAGCCACAAATGCACCGAAATCCACCCTCGGCTACATGTGGACGGACGGGGCTTGGTTTATGACGGTGTGAGCGGTAAACCCGCTGGGACAGCAGTTGCTGTGAAGGAGATGTATCTGAAGGCGGGGGACGTTTTGCTATTTACTGATGCAATAACGCACGGTTCTGCGGAACGCACCAATCCCGGCTATCGTCGAACGGTTGTTTACCGCTACTCCCCAAAATATGTGCGTGAGCGATTCAACTATCAGACTTCCGAAGCACTGTTAGGGCGTTTGACCCCGGATAGGCGTACTATTATTGAACCCATGGCACCCCGACGACCGCCAGCCGTATAGTGGCGCGGTTTAATGGCAGAGACCGAACCAATGAGATATGGAATCAGTGCCGCTGCATTGATCACGCACCACGATCGACTACTGCTAGTCAATCACAGGGAGCGAGGACAGTACGATTTTTGGGTGCCGCCGGGCGGGAAATTACAGGGGAGTGAATCCATCTTCGACTGTGCACGGCGTGAGACGATGGAGGAAACAGGGCTATCCGTTGTACTGGATCGTATCGTCTATATCGTCGAATATGCTGAACCGGGTTATCACTTCTGCAAATTTTTCATTCGGTGCAAAAGGTTCGACGGCGATCTCACCCTTGCCAACCGGGAGCAAGGGGAGGCTTTTCTCGTCAATGCGCGTTTCTTTTCAAAAGCGGATATGGAAGGCTTGGCTGTGCGTCCCACAATTCTAAAAAATCGCTTTTGGGACGACCTTGAGGCAGGATTTCCAGAGACGCGATACTTAGGGCTTGAAAAAATAAAATCCCGCTAAAATTGCAATCCCCGACCTATCGTTTCACGTTTCACTTTTGGTCTTTGACCAGAGAGCGTATCAACAACTGTGAACTAGCACTATTGATTAATAACTATAGAGGGGATCCCATGTCAAAAACCGGTGCAGAACTGCTGATAGATTCCTTGATTGCTGCGGGAGTTAAGCATCTCTTCTCGCTCTCTGGCAACCAGATCCTTTCCCTATATGATGCGAGCATCGGGCGCGATATTAATCTTATCCACACACGCCACGAAGCAGCAGCGGTGCACATGGCAGATGGCTGGGGACGCTTGACCGAGCAGCCGGGTGTCGCACTGCTGACCGCGGGACCCGGTCACTGCAACGCTATCTCCGCGCTATATGGGGCATTGATGGCAGAATCGCCGGTGGTCCTATTAAGCGGACATGCTCCTCACGCCCAAATCGGCAGCGGCGCATTTCAGGAGATAGATCAGGTCGCTACCACCGAGCCGGTTACAAAAGCAGCATGGCTGGTGGAAGACACCGACCACTTGGACGAGGCAATCGCTACCGCCCTCTCTCTGGCGTGCGAAGGACGCCCCGGGCCAGTTCACCTGAGTCTACCCTCCGATGTCTTAGAAGCTATCGTCTCTCCCCAACCCCTTCATGGAGCGGATAAAGATAATACATCCACAGGTATCCCTCCAACAAGCGACGTGGACGATATACTCCGCCAACTGACCGAAGCAAAGCACCCACTCATCTTGGCGGGTCCCGCTATGGGACGTCCCTTGCGATGGGTGGAAGTGGAGCAGCTATCCGAAGCAACGGGTATTCCCGCCCTCCCGATGGAAAGTCCGCGTGGGGTCAACGATCCGTGGCTGCATCAGGCGACAAATTGCTTGAGCAAAGCAGACCTCGTGTTGTTGGTGGGTAAGAAATTAGACTTCTCGCTACGGTTCGGACAGCCACCTTTTTTTTCTGAAGGATGCCGCTTCATCCAGATCGATGCCGATGCGTCGCAGCTACGCACAGAAAGCCGAGTTGTTCTGACGATACACGCCGAACCGACGGGAATAGTGCGTCAGTTGACGACCGCAGCACAAACCCTTGAAGACTCGCAAAGGGAAGGACAGTGTGGCTCTTGGCGAGCAGAGGTGATGGCAGCACGAAGGGCTACCCCTCCTGAATGGGAGCAGATACGTAACACTGCGGATCGACCTATTCATCCATTGCGTGTGTGTGAGGCACTGCAGCCATTCCTTGATGATGGTGCGGTATTTGTCAGTGATGGTGGGGAGTTTGGGCAGTGGGTACAGGCGGGGTTGGAAGCGGAACATCGCCTTATCAATGGTCCGGCAGGCTCAATCGGTAGTTCTGTTCCGTTGGGACTTGCGGCAAAACTAGCCCATCCGCAACGACCCGTCCTCGTTTTCTTGGGCGATGGCACATTCGGCTACCATGCAATGGAGTTTGATACCGCGTTACGCTACAATCTGCCTATCGTTGCCATTGTTGGGAACGACGCGCGTTGGAATGCAGAGCATCAGTTGCAGATTCAAAATTATGGGGAAGAGCGCACGGTCGGTTGTGAGTTGTTGCCGTCACGGTACGACAAGATGATTGAAGCGCTGGGAGGGCATGGCGAGTTTGTCGAGCCTCCGTGCGATCTCACCCCGGCGGTTGAGCGGGCACTGGAGTCGGGATTGCCTGCGTGCATCAACGTAGCCATCGAAAGTGTAAGAGCACCGACATTCCGGCAGAGTAGTTCATTAGTACATTAATGAACTAGTGAACTAATGAACCAATCAACCAATGTACTACCATGTATTGCGGGTCGGGACCCCTTCTTTCTCAAGATATTGCTTGATATGCTCAATCGAGAACTCACCGTAATGGGTGATTGAAGCGACAATGGCGGCGTCGGCGTTGCTTGCGACAAAGACATCGCGGATATGTTGCGGATTGCCAGCCCCGCCAGACGCAATGACAGGCACGGGAACGAGTGCCGCAATTGCTCCTGTCAGTTCGATGTCATACCCCGCTTTCGTTCCATCTTGGTCGATACTGTTGACCACGATTTCACCCGCCCCTAATTCCACACCGCGTTGCGCCCACTGGAGGGCATCTAACCCCATCGGACGACGACCACCGTC
Organism: Candidatus Poribacteria bacterium; assembly: GCA_003635265.1. Lineage (GTDB taxonomy): Bacteria > Poribacteria > WGA-4E > WGA-4E > PCPOR2b > PCPOR2b. The sequence continues at coordinate 70,144 of PYIZ01000038.1, read as the reverse complement.
AATGTAGATCTCAAATCCGCTTGGGATTTCATCACTCTTCGGGACCCTCTTGACCTGCATACTTAGCACGACACACTGACTACCAAACGCTTTTGCGCCCTCCGCGAGGAGTTGTGGATTTCTCACTGCGCCGGAGTCGATACTCACCTTTTCCGCTCCCGCGAGGAGCACCCGGCGCATATCATCCAACGTTCGTAGTCCACCGCCCACCGAGAAGGGGATGAAGATCTCTGCCGCGACTGCTGAAACGACATCAATCATAATGTCGCGTCTCTCGTTGCTAGCGGTGATGTCGTAAAACACAAGCTCGTCCACCCCACCTTCATAGTACGCACGCGCCATCGCCACCGGATCGCCGACATCAATATTGCCTTGGAAAGCAACTCCTTTTGTGACCTTGCCCGCTCGAACGTCGAGGCATGGAATAATTCGTTTCGTAATCATTAAATCGTACTCAATTGCTGATAGGTTATTCTGAGTCGTCGGTTTTCAACGTTGACTGATAAATTTTGAACACACGCAATTGGTCGATAGCCCGAATGATTCGTGGGTCATATTCGTACTCATCTATATCGTTTTCCGTCTTACGCGCAATTGCGAGTTTCAACCCGATGTCGCTCAAGACAATCCCTTCCGCTGTAAGCGAATCGACCAGTCGTTGGTATGTCCTCAGGGTTGAGGCAGCTTCGGTGTCCTCTTTTGAGGCGTGTTGTGCCTTTTCCAACTGAGAGAGGATGTCCTCCCCGTTCTTTTCAATAAAGTCCGTGATTTCCTTATGGTTTTGAAGTTTCCGTAACATCTGAATTTCTGAACGACTGAACCATGGATCCTCAATGTCAGGGACGATGCCAATTTTGTGAATATCAACCCCACTCGGACTATAATAGTGTGCTACGGTCAGTTTGACGGCGGCACCACCGCTCAGTGGAAAGACTTGCTGTACGGAGGCCTTCCCGAAGGTCTTTTCCCCCATAACCAAGCCACGTCCGTGATCTTTGATTGCACCGGCGACAATCTCGGATGCGCTCGCGCTGCCACCGTTGACAAGGACGATCAGAGGATAACGTTTTTGCTGTTTGCCTCTCTCTGCGTTGTATTCTTCGCGCGGGGTCTTGCCTTGTGTATAAACAATCAATTGTCCCGGTTCCAAAAAGTCGCTAGCGATCTCAACCGCAGATCGAAGTAAGCCGCCGGGATTAGATCGGAGATCCAAAATGAGTCCCTCTATTTCCTGTTCGTTAAATGTTTCGAATACCTTATCCACGTCACTAGCGGTGTTATCGCGGAATTGATTAATCCGTATATATCCGATATTTGTCCTGAGGACCTTTGATTCGACACTAGGAAATTGGATAACGTCGCGTGTCAGTGTGACTTCTAGCGGTTTCGGTTCACCTTCACGGACAATCGTGATAGTGACCTGTGTTCCCGGCTCACCCCGAAGGTGTTCGACAGCGTCAGTCGTTGTCATGTTTGTTGTCGATTTGCCTTCGATATGACTGATAATATCGCCGCTCTGGAGTCCCGCTTTATCGGCGGGGGTTCCCTTAAAGGGGGAGACGATTGTTAGCCGCTCATCCCGTATACCGATCTCCATGCCGAGTCCGCCGTAAGTGCCACGGCTCTCTGTGCGAAAGTCCGCATAGTTTTCTGGAGGGAAAAATTGGCTGTATGGATCTAGCGTCCGCAACATGCCTCGAATTGCACCATACATGAGTGGTTCGGAATCGGGAGAATCCAAGTGATTCTGTTGGATGTGTGCCAACACTTCTGAGAGCAACGATATATTTTCTAATAGTTCGTCATCTAATATATCTTTGGAAGCATCGTTTTCTTCCTGTGTAAGTCCTAGGGTGGGCTGCAAAAATAGGATGAAAACCAAAGCGGTGAGACACCCCAGTAAATTAAATCCGTAGCATCGATACGATTTCCGTCTTTTCATAGTGAACCTTATCCTGTCCTAAAAAAGAAGTGATATAAACGCCTACTGTAGGATACACGAAACGCAATGTATGCTGAGACCACATAGAAGAGTACATCAATCCACTCCATGCGTTGGCGCATGAGCTGCCATACCGATGTGCCGTATTCACGCGTCTCCACCAGCTTTGGTTGGTCTGATGGTCCACTATGTTCCTCGATGACTGCGACCGTTACTGTTTGAGGAGCGTTCCATTGAACATCGAGATATTTCCCGATAAGGATACCGACGACAGCGAACAGCGCAGCAACTAGGCTGATAGAAATCTGCCGCGATCTGCCTACCAGCAACACGCCGATCCCTGTGAAGATGCCAATGGCAAGCGCAACCCACCCGGCGGTAAGCCCTGTCCATTGAATATATTTAGCCCAGAGGGCACCCCCAAGCAGCGCGCCAACTAGTCCACCCAACGGTGCGAAAGGGAGGTGGCGTGGAGATTTATATGTGCCGTTCATGATGTTTGACCTTTCTGAGGAGAATCAGATACACAGATCTACCATTCCGCTTATCTAGCTATCCCTCGTCCTGTGAGGCAGCCAGTTGTGCACGGAGTTGTTCTAATTCTAACTCTATCTGTTGGCGGCGGTGTGCTTCCTGTTGGGCCCGTGCTTCTGCTTCACGCCTGCGCTCGGTTTCTGCTTTAGCAAGTGCTTGTGCCTCCTTCCGCAGCTGCATCTCCTCTGCGGAGGTGGTGATTGGTGTCCCATCAGGTAGGTATGGTCGTAAAAGCCGCACGTTGCCGATGTAATCCTCCCAACGGAGCCATAGATTCAGGCTATGACTAAATAATCCCCCTTCGGCATCGGGTGGAATCCCCTCAATATCACCGGATGGACTTCGACGCCAGCCATGAAATTCTGGAGGTTTTTCCCCTTCGGGTTGATGGATAAAATACTCCTCTACTCCGATGTCAATGAGGTATTGTTTCAGTTTCGCTCCACGGTCCTGAGCGGCGGTGGAGTCGGAAAGGAACTCGAACACGACCGTTGGCAAAGCCCCCTCTGCCCAGGTGTAGAAACTGCGTCGCTCTGGATACTTCTCCGCACCCAAGACAACGTAGATGTCCGGGGCGACGAATTTGGTCCGTTCCCCTTCATAATAGTAGATAAAACTGTCAATACCGATGTAGATAGATGATTCAGTGCTAAAGTAGCGTGCAAGTTGGTCGCTGAAGGTCCGAATCTGCACGCCGTGGAATCCGGTTGCAGCCATTGGCTCATCGTCCTCCGAGGGATAGCCTTCGATATAAACCGTGGGATTTCCGGTTGCCCTTGGAAAGACCGGCATATATTTCTTTCGCTTTAAATTAAAATCCTTTACGGTGTCCATGAGTCCCCTCCACGTTTTACAGCGTCCCATCAAGTTGAGGACAGGTTTGGTTGCTTTCGATGGTGGTCGGTATTCTGCTCAAAGGTATACGCTGCCCGTAGAATTTTCTCCTCCTCAAACGGGGCGGCAAGGATTTGCAAGCCGATAGGTAAATCGTCCTGCGTCAACCCACACGGTATAGAAATACCTGGCAGACCCGCGAGGCTCGCCGGTGTTGTTAAGACATCTGAGAGATACATCTGCAACGGATCCGCTGTCCGTTCGCCAATCTTAAACGCCGCTGTCGGTGAGGTCGGTGTCACAACTACATCGACTTTCTCAAAGGCATTATCAAAATCGGACTTAATTAGTGTTCGCACCCTTTGTGCCTTCAGGTAGTAGGCATCGTAGTATCCCGAACTGAGCGCGTAGGTGCCGAGCATAATGCGGCGCTTAACCTCCTCGCCAAAGCCTTCGCTCCGCGTCTTTCTATACATATCACCCAATTCTTCAGCGTTTGTTGCACGGAAACCGTACCGGACACCGTCGTACCGCGCTAGATTCGCGCTCGCTTCAGCGGGGGCGATGATGTAATATGTAGCCATCGCGTAGTCGGTGTGTGGAAGGGAGACCTCTTCGATAATCGCGCCGTTTTCCTGAAGTACTTCGATTGCACTCCGAATACTCTCCTCTACATCTGGATCAATGCCCGCCGTGAAATACTCTTTCGGAATACCAACTTTGACCCCTTCGAGGTCGTTAATCAAGGACTTGGTAAAATCCGGAACGGGTAGATTTGCGGAAGTCGAATCCATCGGGTCATGGCCGCAGATTGCGTTGAGCAGTAAGGCGCAGTCGGTAACGTCTTTTGAGAACGGTCCAATCTGATCCAAGGACGATGCGAATGCTACCAACCCAAACCGTGAGACGCGTCCGTAGGTTGGCTTCATCCCTACAACGCCGCATAGGGCGGCAGGTTGTCGAATCGAACCGCCTGTGTCCGATCCAAGTGAACAAATCGCTTCGCCTGCAGCGACAACTGCCGAGGAACCGCCGCTCGATCCGCCGGGAATAGTTTCCAGATTCCACGGATTGCGCGTGGTTTGATAAGCCGAATTTTCTGTCGATGACCCCATTGCGAACTCGTCCATGTTCGTTTTACCGAGCATCACGGTTCCCTGCTGATGGAGTTTGGTCATCACGGTTGCGTCGTAGGGCGAGACAAAATTGCCCAGAATCTCAGAGCCGCACGTCGTCAATACGCCTTTGGTACAGATCACATCCTTAATCGCAATCGGGATTCCTGCTAACGGGGGCATCTCATCGCCGCGCTGAAAGCCTGCGTCCGCGGCTGCGGCGCTCTCAAGTGCCATATCTTCGGTCAGCGTTAAGTATCCTTTTATCTGTTCTTCGACCGCGCCGATTCGGTCATACATAGACTGCGTCAGTTCGACAGCAGTAACCTCGCGTGCTTTCAGTTTCTCATGAAGTTCATGGGCTGTTAATTCATATAACGGCATGAAACATCTACTCCTTTGAGGATATTATAGCAGCACATCAACCGCTTTCTTCAGTAGGGACAACTCCCCGATAAATCGGGACAGGCGGGCTGCAAACACTTGCAGGTGCCCTCGAACTCCTACTCAATGACCTTTGGTACCTCAAAATATCCCTCTTCCGCATTCGGTGCCCCTTCCAAAACAGTGTCTCGGTCGTATGAGGATTTCGCGACATCTTCTTTGACGACATTTCGGAGTGGGAGCGGGTGCGATGTTGGCGGTACGTCCGTTGTATCCAATTCGTTTAATTTTCCGATATAGTCCAAAATCCGAGCGAGTTGATGCGTGAATTGCTCAACATCTACTTCGTTAAATTCAAGACGTGCAAGGGTTGCAACGTGTTGCACATCGTCAGTTGTTATTGTAGCCATCTGTTCTCCCCATTCTCGTGTTAATTTAGATTTAAGCGCGGTGGGTTTTCCCTCATTTCAGCCCACCCGCTGCAACCGTGCATGCGCCGCGGCGAGAGTTTTCTCAGACCCACGTTCAAACCGTACCGTGATACGCATCTCAAATCCGTACCCATCGATAGCGATAACTTTTCCTCTCCCGAACTTTGAGTGATGTACAACGTCCCCAACGTTGTAAGGGAATGAAACCTCATCCTCATAATCAGGTTCATCAGGGTCGTAAGAGGAAACTACCGGACGCCGAGGCGATTCGTAGGGGGTGCCTTGCTCGACCAGTTCGGGGGGAATCTCCTCAATGAAGCGCGAAGGGATACGATAATCGATGTCGCGATACAACCGCCGTGAACGGGCATACGTCAAGTAAACATGCTCCTGTGCGCGTGTGAGCCCAACGTAACACAGCCTCCGTTCCTCCTCAAGTTCGGCTTCGCTGTCATAAGAACGTTGGTGGGGTAGCAGCCCTTCCTCGATTCCGACCATAAAGACAATCGGAAATTCCAACCCCTTCGCGCTGTGCAGCGTCATCATCGTCACCACATCGCTCTTATCCTCCATGCTGTCGATATCGGAAGCCAATGTAATCTTTTCCAAGAAACCCGACAAGGTCGGCTCTGTCTCACTCTCTTCATACTCTGTAACCGCTGCAACTAACTCTTGAAGGTTTTCTTCGCGGGTTTGTGCCTCGATGGAACCTTCGCTCCTCAAGGTTTGGAGATAGCCGGAGCGATCTATTAAGTCCGCCGCCGTGCGCGACGGCGGATCATCTGGCTTGAACGACGCAATCAATTCAGCGAATTCGCGCACCCTGTTTTTCGCGCCATTGTTGAGTGTGGATACCTCCCCGACCCGCCGGATCGCTTCAAACAGGGGGATACCTTCATCGTAGGCGAAATCTTCAATCTTCTGCACTGTCGCAACGCCGATTCCGCGGCGTGGCACATTGATGATACGCTTAATGCTAACGGTGTCGGCGGGATTGACGATCACCCGCATATATGCCATGATGTCCTTGACCTCCATCCGCTCGTAGAATCGGATGCCACCCACAATCTGATACGGGACATTTGCGCCGCGCAGCGCATCCTCAAATGTACGGGATTGGGCGTTGATCCGATAAAAGATGACACAGTCACCGTATTTCCTCCCGCGCCCACGCCACTCCCTGATCTGCCGCAGCACATAGTCCGCCTCTCTGATGTCTTCTGTCGCTTCATGAAGGGTGATTGCACTTCCTCTTTTGTTATCCGTCCAGATCTGCTTCTCCTTGCGCTTCTGGTTATTGCGGATGACGTGATATGCTGCTTCAAGGATATTCTTCGTTGAACGATAGTTTTGCACTAAACGCAGGACCGTCGTGTCTGGATAATCTTCCTCAAAGTCAAGGATATTGTTGATGTCTGCGCCCCGAAATGAATAAATGCTTTGATCATCGTCGCCAACTACGCAGATATTCTGATGCTTCTGCGCCAATGCGTGAACCAGCAAATACTGACCACGATTGGTATCCTGATACTCATCAACGAGGATATACCGAAACTTTTCCTGATAATAATCCAACACATTCGGATTATCATCAAACAGCTCAACCGTCAGCTTGATTAGATCATCAAAATCGAGGGCGTTATTTTCGCGTAGAAAATCTTGGTACATCGGATAGATCTGTGCGACGGATGTCTCGAAAAAGCCTATTGCACGCTTTGCGTACTCTTCAGGAGAGACGAAATCACTCTTGGCTCTGCTGATCTCACCGATGACTGCGCCTGGGCTATTCAGTTGAAGTTGAAGCGTCTTAATGAGTTCCTTAATCAGGGTTTGCTGGTCCGAGGTGTCGTAGATTGTAAACGAGCGTTCATAGCCGAGATGGTGAATGTCTCTACGCAGAATCTGAGCGCATGTAGAATGGAAGGTTGCCACCCACAACTCACTATAACCGATAAGATTTTCGAGGCGGGTTCTCATCTCCTCTGCGGCTTTGTTTGTGAACGTTACCGCGAGAATATTATACGGAGAAACCCTATGGTGATGAATGAGGTGGGCAATTCGATGGGTAATCACGCGGGTTTTGCCGCTGCCTGCGCCTGACAGGATGAGGAGTGGTCCTTCGGTGTGCTGTACCGCTTTGCGTTGAACGGGATTCAAGGATTCGAGGAGATCGGTCATCAAAACTTCCTTCCGAATGAAGAGGGGTGGCACGATTCTTTCAAGCGTTAAGTATATACGATTCGCGGCATATTGGCAAGGTAGAAATTCATAGAGTGTGGGCCCGTTTAATTTCCAGCACTAACACGGAGAATCAGCACATCTACACAATTTGAATCAGGTGTGATAAAATAAGGTAGTAGGCATACTCCGTATGCCGTAATTCGCGTAAAGAAACAGGGCAATGAAATCAAATCTCTCAAAACACCTCAAACTCGCCTTAAAATGTCTCATCGTCGTCGCGGGTCTTCTGATAACAGGAGTCGCTTTGCTGCTGTTGCACGAAGTCCACGGTAGAAGCCAATTGACTTCACCACCGGCGACACCGATTTTTACCGATCGATACGGCACCTTTTTGGCGGAGGGAACCACTGACGAGAACGCGCCGCTCGGTTTCTGGGACCCGCCAGCGGTCTTGCCGGAACGCATTGTTGCGTGCCTATTGGCGGTCGAAGACAAGCGGTACTATGAACATTTTGGTGTCGATTTCCGTTCCCTTCTTCGGGCGTTGGTCAATAACCTCAGTGGACGACCACGGCAGGGTGCCTCGACGATTGCTATGCAGGTAGCGCGACTACAACGCCCCGGAAAACGAACCCTGTGGAGAAAAGCGTGCGAAATGGGGACAGCGGTATGGATAAACCAAAAGTACGGCCATGAAAAGGTGCTGCGGCACTACCTGAAAATTGTTCCCCAAGGCAATCGTATCCACGGCGTCGCCTACGCAGCGAGGCGGTATTTCCAGAAACCTTTGGCAGATCTGAGTTGGGCGGAAGCAGCGGTGTTAGCGAGTCTCCCTAGGGCACCGGGCAGAATGAACCTCTACCAGTTTGAGGGGCGTCGAAAGGCGTTTGAGCGCGCAAAACTGATTCTCAATCTCCTCCACAAAAACGGGACACTCAATGCAGAGAACCTTGCAATCAGCCAACGCCAACTAAAGTCCTTGAAAATCCCCGTTAAGGAATCGCGACCGTACCACAGCTATCACGCCATTCTGCGCCTGCAAGACTTGGTTAACGGCACTGCCTCCTATACGAAACCGGTAGTCACTAGTTTAGACCTTCCGCTTCAGGAGGTTGTGGATAGTGTCGCCAGCAAAGCGATGGGACATCTCCGCCAGCGCGGTGCGGGCAATATGGCGGTTATCGTGGCGGAGCGGGAGACAGGTGCCATTCGGAGTTATCTGGGTTCCGAATTTTACGCCGATACAGACTTCGCTGGTGCGATTGATTATGCCATAACTCCACGATCTGCTGGTAGTACTCTGAAGCCTTTCATCTATGTTTTGGGTATGGAAACGGGAGTGTTCTCCCCCGCCAGTGTGCTAGCGGATCTACCGTTCAATCTGGTGCATTCGAGAGGTCAGTATAGTGTCGCCAACTATGATGAGCGGTTTCTCGGACCGATGCTTTATCGGAAGGCGCTTGCCAATAGCCGCAATGTTCCGGCTGTTCATGTCCTGAAGACGGTCGGGCTAGCAAAGACCTACGATCTATTCCACCAGTTGGGGCTTGCCAAGGCTGACAGATCTGCCAGCGTTTATGGACTTGGGTTGGCGATTGGTGGGCTGTATGTGACCTTGGAGGACCTCGTCGCCGCGTATGGCGTATTAGGTAACGATGGCAAGGCGTTTAAGCTGCACTGGTTTGAACCCCCCGATGAGGGGACGCCGGCTCAGATTATTCCTGAAGACGTTGCCCGGCAGATCACGCTCTTTCTTTCCGATCCGCTAGCACGATTGCCCACTTTCACTCGCATGGGACCGTTGGAGTATCCCTTCCCGGTGGCGGTGAAAACCGGTACATCTCAGGGGTTTCGAGATGCTTGGGCGGTGGCTTACAGTTCAAAATACATCGTCGGTGTATGGATCGGGCACCCGGATCATGAACGGATGAAGCGGGTGGCTGGACTTGATGCAGCGCAGTTGGTGAAAGAGATTCTACTTTTTTTGCACCCCAAGGAACGTCGAGGTGTGGACGAAACACCGTTTCTGCCGCCTCAGTTACGTCAGGATTCAGGGCGCTCTGTGGGTTATCAATTGGTCAAACTCTGTCCACTGTCGGGAGAACTTGCAACTGAGGCTTGCTCCGAAACTGTCTTGGAATATCTTCCCCTTGGGACCGAACCGACTGCTTCTTGCGGCGTCCACCAATCGTTTGCAGTTGACCGACGAACAGGAACATTGGCGGGTTCCACGACACCTCCGGAGCGGGTAGAAATCAGGAGCTATGCCGTCCTACCGCCACGCTTTACCGCTTGGGGAGCAGTGCACGGCTACGATCCACCGCCTGCAACTTCAACCGAATCTCCATTCGTCAGCATTGCCATTGAGGAGCCTGTTAATGGGAGTGTTTTTCGATTCCATCCAGATATCCCACAGCAGTTGCAGAGCATTGCACTCAGAGCCAACGTTACCCCTGCTGTTCCGGAGATCGTTTGGTATGTGGATGGGGAACCCTTTCAAAAAGTTTCATATCCTTATACAACGCGATGGCATCTTCGCGCAGGTTCCCACGCTGTCCAAGCCCGCTTCCCTCACGCCGATATACAGAGCGGTATCATTACTATAACCGTTGCTCCGTAGTACCAATTATGCCAATTTTACCAGACTTCGCTGCCAAGTGAAACTGTTGGAGGAAAGGAGGCACAATGAACCGTGTCGTGCCAGAACTGACAGACCTGCACCATATCAAACTCTGCTACAGCAAAAACACCTACTGTGGGCATCCCCGCCAGTGCCCAATCTACAATTACGGGGACGGCGAAATTGTCGTAATCCACCACCATGCACCTGCCACCTATCAAACAAAAGAAAACATTCGGCACGGTCAGACCGGTTACAAAGGTCGGGCGAAGATTCTGCTTCAGCGATCATACGATCACGGTCAGACTTGGTCCCACGAAAACGACGTAGAGATCTGGGACGATTCACGCCCCTTGGAGGAGAAGCGCGCCATTTTGTGGCAGGCGGATGAGCCGGGAATCACCCGCGAACAGATTGATCTCGCTAGCCCGGACGCAGCGATCTACTTCCCTCGTCCCCAAACGGGTCCCGCGGATGATGATGGGCAGCCGACACTGGAATGCTTTGCCTTCCGTTCTGCCGATCGGGGTCACACGTGGGAGACCGTTCCGACGCGAGTAGCACCACCGCCACCGCTCAGATATGTGCATGTGGACGGAGCGCCCTTGGTACAGTTTCCCGACAGCACGCAGATGACAGCAGCGACATTGGGTCCAAGTGCCAATGATAACTTCGTGGGGATATACGGCACCGACGACAACGGTCTGACTTGGGAGTATTTAGGGGAAGTCACGCGCGATCCCACAGGTTTGGGACGACCGACCTACGCGAACTTGCTGCTGCTGCCGAGCGGACGGTTACAGTGCTATATGCTCAACATCGGGGGCATCCGTAATGCGATCCAAATGGCGTATTCTGACGATGGCGGCTACAGTTGGAGCGAACCGAAGCCGATTGTGGCGTGGGGACAGTCTCCGTGGGTGGCGGCGCGTCGTGAGGGGTACATTTGGGAGGAAGCAAGGCGGAACGGTGTCCACTACCGATCGCCGTGGTCGCTACGGCTGCGTGACGGGCGGATTGTGGTGCTATTCGGTCGGCGGAAGGCACCGTTTGGAATCGGGTTAATCGTCAGTGAGGACGACGGGGATTCTTGGTCGGCAGAGGGAATCATCCGGGCGGACGCTAGTGATTGGGATCTCGGTTACCCCGTCGCCACGGAACTGGACGATGGGCGTATCTTCACCGCTTACTACTACATGGAGAAAGATGGGGTCAACTTCGGCGGTGCACGCCACATCGCGGGGAGTTTCTTCCGCTTGTGATAGGATGTGATGGCCCGTTCCGAGGATCCCGATAAATCGGGACGTGAAACGTGAAACGTAAAACGTGAGTAAACTAATGAACTAGTGAATTACTGTAGCGTAAACTGTTAGCTTGCGTGTTCGGATCACAATCTAACAGATCGTGGTACAGAATACGACTTCTATGAAAAATGAACTAATGAACTAAAACTAGGAGGTTGTACATGGAGGCAAAAACAATTGACCGAATTAGCGACAGTTGGTTGAGCCAACAGCCCATCTATCGGACGGATTTGGATCGCTGCACCCCCGCAGATGCACTTGCCACGGAACCCCGTCTGCGTCGCTGGCGGACGTTGACTTACGAGATCGATTCGATGTCCGGCACCATGTTGCTAGCGGGACCAGAAACGGCGGCTCCCACTATCACCTATCCGTTGAACCTTCGCGGTCTGTATGCGGTGTCCGTTGGCGTTTTGCCGATTACGAGTTCTGAAGAAGGACACCAGCTTGCAGTGCTGCTCAAGCGCAGCGGAGACGAGACGTTCACAGCCCTCACGCTGCCGCCGCAGAGCGATGGTGGACCGCACCATCATGAGATCGTCGAGATGTTTTGGCGGATCACTGACTTGACGGGTCACGGTTTGCAGATTGGACAGAATGGCGCACGGGTGGCACCCGGTGATAATGCTGGGTCGTTTGAGTGTGCACCTGCGCGAGTGGCTTACTTCAAACTCGTGCCACTCACAGGCGGGGAGACACGTGCGTTTCAATCAGACGTTCAGCAGACTGATACCAAGCGGTTGTTTGCCCACAATGACGCCCACGGTCCCCATTACCAATATCGTCTGACCACTCCCGAAGATGTCAGGCGCGAGATTGAGCCGTATCGTGACACAGATTTCTCGCGCATGTATTGGGAGGCAGGGGGTGGCGACCAGACCTCATACTTCAGTCAGATTGGAGGGAGGTACACGTTTGATCTCGGTGATTTTGGTCGTCGTGGAGATCGTCTGCACGTGGAAAGCTGGCGCGAGTTCGAGGGACAGGAGATTGATCCATTCGATGTTGCGCTCAAACATACACACGAGATCGGACTTCAGTTTCACGCCAGTTACCGGGTGGCAGGTTTCCATTACCCGCCGCCGCTGGACCATTTCAATACGGGAAGTAGTTTCTACAAGCGACATCCAGAGTGGCGAGGCGTAGATCGGACGGGTCGGCAAACGCCACGAATGGCATACACCTTTCCAGAGGTTCGCCAGTTCGTTATCTCACTGTTACGCGAGATGGCGCAGCGCCCGATTGACGGTATCTGCCTGCTCTACAACCGCCGAATGCCGTTGGTGGAGTACGAGCCACCGGTTGTGGAGGGGTTCAAGCGAGAATTCGGCGACGACCCGCACGGGTTGGACGCACATGATCCACGCTGGCTATCGTATCGGGCAGGCGTTCTGACGGAGTTCATGCGGGAGGTTCGGGCTGCGATGGACCAAGAGGGACGCGCACAGGAGCGGAGCAAACGTATCGAAATATCAGCAATCGTCGGTGGCACTGAGAGGGAGAACCTCATCAACGGAATGGACTTGGCGGCATGGGTAGGCGAAGGTTTGGTGGACACACTCATCCCGTATACATCGGGCCCGAACTACGACAGCAGCGTCACGGCTTGGACTGATCCACAACAACTTGAGTACTTTGTTAATCTGGTTCGTGGGACGTCATGCGTGCTAGCCCCGAATCTCATGCCGCGCCACATGACGCCGGAGGAGTTTCGGCAACGTGCCACGACAGTCTATAGCGCCGGTGTCGAACACATGTTCTTTTGGGATTGTGCAGGTGGATCAGGGCGCGCTAACTGTCGCGATACGTGGAACGCACTACGGCGACTTGGACACAGGGACGAAATCGAGGCGTGGCGAGCGTCGGGCGAATCAGACTTGCCAGCCTTGCGCATGGAGCTACGTAAACTCGGCGATTGGGATCTGTCCTACGTCACGCCCGGATAGTTCAGAGCGGTTTTCTTATCCTCGCGCAAGTGTTTTGGGCAGGTACAAGACCCCGATGAATCGGGGTTTCACTACGCTCAACTTGCCCCTACATTGGGTTGATTCCTGTAGGGGCAACCCTTGTGGTTGCCCTGTTGTAGGTCGATTTTCCAAAATCGACGGTCTTTCGTGGTCATAGGTTTCCCAACGTGTGATCATAGCGTATGAAGATGTCGAGATATGAATCTCGACCTACAGATTTGACTACAGACAGCGGGACAAGATGCCCCGCCTGCGGATTTGGATTATTCCGAAATCGGTCAAAAAGCGGAAGACTAAATGTCCCTACAACTCCGAAATACATTCTTGAAAAAGAGTCAAGATCGTGATAAGATACCCTCATTGTAAAAAGTTCTCTTTGGAGCGTGGAAACGGGTAAAAAAACAGAAGGAGTTTAATCATGGGTCAAACAATGCAGTATTTGTCCGATGGTCGGATCGAAGTCATTGGACAGGATGTGCCCGATCCGGGCGCAAATGAGGTGCAGGTCACAGGCGGAGCGTGCGGGATCTGTTCGTGGGATCTGGTTACAGCCAAACTGGGCGATAAGATGAACCCCATGGCACCGCCCGGACACGAAGGGGTCGGTTATGTGAGCAAGATCGGTGCTGAAGTCACCGACGTGAAAGAAGGCGACCGCGTCGCAGGTGGCGGATTTGCGACGGTACGAAATCTGTCCGCGGAACGATTGTACAAGATCCCAGAATCTGCAAAACCCGATGAACAGTGGATTGTGGAGCCTGTGTCCTGTGCAGTCACGGGCGTTGATCACTGCCAGATCAGAGGCGGCGATCGGGTTGCAGTCGTCGGTTGTGGGTTCATGGGCTTGCTGATTACACAAGGTTTGCTGCACCACCCACTTGACCAACTGATTGCGATTGATGTAGTGCAGAACCGTCTGGATGTGGCAAAGCAGTTTGGCGTGGACGAGGTGTATAACACGACTGAAGTCGATACGGCTGAACTGGCGGCAGACCTAAAAGCGCGGGAGATTGACGTGGTTGTCGATACATCGGGTCATCAGGGCGGGTTGGACCTTTCTACCGATATTGTCAAGCGGGGCGGACGGATTAATCTGTTCGGATGGCTCAAGGGCGATACTGCCACCTTTGATCCGACCAAGTGGCATATGGGCGGGTTTACGGTTGTCAATTCATCGCCATCATCGAAGATTCGTGACACCTTTGAAGCCGCTATCCGCATGATACACAACGGCGTGTTCGATCTCGAACCGCTGGTCACGCACACGGCGACGCTGGAGGAGTACCCGGATCTCATGCAACGGCTTGTAGCGGGAGATCCAAGCTATATCAAAGGCGTTATCACACTCGGATAGTTCACTGGTAGAACAGCAATAATCAAAAAGGTATAGTTCTATGACAGCGAAGACATTTCCGAAAGCGGACTGGCAGGTCGCTCCCCCTTCCGACGTGGGGATGGATTCTGAAAAATTGGATCTTGCCAAGGTGTGGCTCGATTCAAAGTTTGCGGATGACAGATACCGCATAGCGGTTGTGCGGCACGGCTATCTCGTGGCGGAATGGACGCATAATATCCCAAGTGCCGAAAAGCTTCACATCGCCTCTGCCAATAAGTCTATTCTGTCCAGTATGCTGGGCATCGCGGTTGAGGAGGGCAAAATCGGAAGCGCCGACGATCTCGCTGTGGACTACTATCCTGAACTGATGGATGTGCCGGAGGGTGAAGGTCCCAAAGAGGGACGATGGGCATTTGAGGCGAATCGTGGGATGACGCTGCGACATCTGATCTGCAATGTGTCGGGATATATGAAGCCGGGTGAAGCGCCGGGGCAGGTGTTCAACTATCAGACCAACGGGATGTGTGTGCTTTCGCATTGCATTGAGAAAGCGTATGGGTTGTATGACGTCAACCGTCCGGAAGAATCGCCGAAGATCTCGCCGCTCTACAAGGAGAAGATCGCCGATGTGATTGGCGCGGATTGGGAATATGAATCGAGATCCCAACAGATGCACGATAAGGCACGGCTCCACATCTTCGGGTGGGGTTCAGCGATTCTCACCAGTCTGCGAGCGTTGGCACGTCTGGGTTGGCTCTGGTGCAACTGGGGCACGTGGGACGGGAAGTCCGTGATCCCCGAAAGTTGGCTACGCGAGGCAACGGGGGTCGCACCCGATATTCTGGCGAACAGTCCTGAGAATATGTGGCGGTACGGACACGGATTTTGGACAAATCAGAAGGGCAAACTCTGGCACGATTTGCCAAGAGAGGGGTATGCCGCGTGGGGCGCAGGCGGACATTATGTGGTTGTATTTCCCAGCTACGCGCTTGTCGTGGCGATGAACCCTACACCCTACCCGGGCTCGTCACAGCCGTATGAGACGCATACCGTCACTTGGTTGCAGCAGCAAGAGGTTTTGAGACTTATCCTCGAAGCCTGTGAAACGTAAAACGTGATGCGTGAAGGAGGTTTAGCGATGACCGAAGCAAGAAAACAGGAACTACAAGCAGAACTAGACAGCATGACTGTCCATCAGGAAACGCTGGTTGGGTGGGACGAAAATACGCCGCCCAATGAGACACTAGACCAGTACGGCAACCTCTTGGCACGCAATCGGGGCGTGGTGTCTGTGCCGGACAATCGATCCCCCAAACGTAGGGTGTATGATGATCCGGGTGTTGAGGCGCTACGGGAACACCTACGAGAACATAACGGGATTCGCGGTCTCGAAATCTGTGATCCGAGCGAGGTAGAGCGTGCCGCTCGGATTTTCCGTCGGGACGGTTTCGTCGTCGTGCGTGACCTACTCAATGCGGAGCAGCTAGAGACTTGGAGGGCAGGCTGCGCCGAGGCACTGAAACAGATCTTAGAAACTCCCGGTCCGGGAGAGCGAAAATATATGACCGAGACCGGACGGCTGCCACACCGATATAGCTACGGCACCTGTTCCGCTTCGAGGCAGATGCTCCACCATCCCGCTTGGACGCACATGATTGACCTGCCGACGACCACCCCCATTGTCACAGAAATCTTCGGTTCTTCCGATTATCGTGTTTGGGGATCTGGTGGGGATCTCTGTCTGCCGGGCGCAATCGAGTATCAACACCTCCACTCCGATGGTAGGGACGGGCAGCACCTCTCCGAAGCGCGTATTGAGCAGGCACGACGGGTCGGTGTTGAGTTCGAGACCGACAGTTCCGGCAACTTCGACGTGCCGACAATCAAAATGATTATGGAAATGACACCGCCGACGGTGACCATCAACTTCCTGATGGCAGATCTCACTTGGGAAAACGGTCCCATCCGCCAGATTCCGGGGACACATGTTGCCCAACAGCCACCACCGATAACCGACGATGAACCCGATTGGATGCGACATTCGACGCTCGTTGGTGCTCCAGCGGGCGCAGGTGTCTTCCGCGATAACCGAGCGTGGCACGGCGCGACCCCCAATCTGTCTAAAGAGATCAGGGCGCTGCCAAACGTCGAGTATGCTGCCCCTTGGCGTACACAGGACGGATTCAAGGTGGTCATGCCCCATGAGATGTGGGAGACGATGACACCGCACGGCAAGAAATTGTGCGAATGGATCAAGGCAGAGCCAGGCGTTTGGCCCCCCGGTGCCGGTATCATGCACCCGCTTGCAAACGAACGAGAAGAAGCAGCAAAAGAGTAAAATAACCTGCCATTTTGATCTGGTAAAGGTTTTCGTAGGGAACGCAGATCTGCGTTCCCTACCCACGGATGAACCAATGAACTAATTTAGGAGGCAACCCATATGTTAAATTGGGGCGTCATGAGCGCCGGCGGCATCGCCTATGTCTTCTGCAATGCGATGCGCTTTACAGACTCCGGACAGATTCTTGCCGTAGGGAGCCGTACGCAATCCCGTATGGACAGACTAGGCAGCGATTTTGATATCCCCCGACAATACACCAGCTACGAGGCGCTGTTAGCGGACGACGAGATCGATGCCATCTATATCGCAACGATCCACCCACTCCACGCCGAATGGGCGATCAAGTGCGCCGAAGCCGGCAAGCACATCCTCGTCGAGAAACCGATCAGCATGAACCATGCCGAGGCCGCGGCGATGGTTGACGCGGCACGGGAACACGATGTGTTCCTGATGGAAGCCTTTATGTATCGGTGCCACCCACAGATCCAACGGGTGGTTCAACTGATACAGGATGGTGTGATCGGTGATATCCACATCGTTCAGGCGAGGTTCGGCGGACAGGTCGCTTTCAACCCGAACGGCCGGATTTATAACCGCGAGATGGGTGGCGGTGGTATCCTCGATTTGGGGTGTTATACCGCTTCCGCCGTCCGCCTCTTCGCTGGTGCTGCGGAAGGGAAGTTGTTTCTCCATCCGACTGTGGTAAGAGCGACCGGGAAGGTGGGACCCACAGGGGTAGACCACATCGCCGCAGCCTCGCTTAAGTTTGAGAACGACATCGTCGGGGATATAATCGCTGCAGTCGAGGGTAGTGTTGGGAGGGGTGTCTCCATCCACGGCTCGGAGGGGGTTATCACGATCCCGAACCCGTGGCTGCCCTCATCGCCGTGCCGGGGTGCGAAGCAACCGCTGCCGCTTGATACTGTTTTTCCGTCATCGACGATCATTGTCCAACCCCATGGCGATGGCGAACCTAATGAGATTGAGGTTACTGTGGATCGCGATCTCTTCACCTACGAGGCGGACACGGTCGCCAATCACATCGCCGCACGCCAAGCCCCTGCGATGTCTTGGGACGATACGCTTTCAAATATGCGACTACTAGACACGTGGCGCGAACAGGTTGGAGTAATTCATTAGTACATTAGTTCAAATGGACTAATGTACTTATTTACCAATTGCTTTAAAAAGAAAGGGGATCCCTATTGTTCGGTTTCACCCTGAGTCGGAGGTTGACGAGAGGTGCCATGCATAAACATGAGATGATTCGTAAATGCCTCATCAAGTTTACTAAACCTCACGTTCATTTCATGGCGTGATTCTGTAATTTCATTGCGTAATTCATTGTGCACGTCCCGCATTTCATTGTGCACGCCCCCAATTTCGTTGCGTAATTCCCCAATTTCGTTGCGTAATTCAATACGCAAATCGCTCAAATCCTTGCGAGTAGGGACGCGAGAGAAATACACAATAACATTTAGAACGAGCGCACCAATAGCCACCAACTCGGCAATTGAAAATTCCATGATGAATCTTTCTTTTCAGTGATTTGACATGCTTCTATGATAGCACAATTTGAAAAGCAAGTCAATTGAATGTCCAAACTCAGAACATTGAATCAACAAACCCCAAAGCCCCAGCGGGGCGACATGTGGCAACTTGAGTTATCATAAAGAACACGATTTTTTGCCTTCTTTCATTAAGGAGATTGGCTTATGCGCAAAGCTAACATTGCATCGGTCGGTTTGGGCGCGGTGGCACAACGCTGGCATCTGCCGACTATCGCTGAGTTGACAAAAAAAGGAGATCTGAATTTCATCGCGGTGTGCGATCTCGACGAAACGAAGGCGAGCGAGACCGGGAAAGAGTACGGTCTGCCGTATTATACCGATGTCGAGGAGATGCTGGAGAAACACAAGGATATCGATGTCGTAGATGTCTGCGCCGGCGATTACGAGCATCATACGGTGGCGAAGATTGTGGCGGAACATAAGATGCACCCGATCGTCGAAAAACCGATGGCGCCCACGCTAGCCTTCTGCGATGTGATCATCAACTCCTGCAAGAAAAACGGCGTCCACTTCGAGGTTGCCGAGAACTATTTCCGGATGCCGAACGATCGGATCCTCATCAAACTGATTACTGAAGGGGTGCTCGGTGACATCATGCGCGTCCACTTTATCGAACCGTCTGGGCGAGGCAGACAGTTTGTGCACGGGGCGAAGCCGCAAGGGATTGCTCGCCCTGTCTCGACGTTTGGCTCCCACTCCGGTGTCTGTATCGACATGGGCGTGCATCGGATGTCTCAGCTTCGGCTTTATGCCCAGAGCGAGCCGAAACGGATAGCGGGAATCACCAAGCAGTTCGTCCCGAACACCGAGAGGGTGTACGAAGATTGGGGACACGCGCTGATCGAGTTTGAAAGCGGTGCGGTCGGTGTCTACGAGGCGTCGCAGGTCGGCGAGGAAACGATCCGGTACAACCAAGTTATGGGAACAAAAGGGGTAATGACGAACGCTAATTACTGGACCTCCGATTTCCCACTCCGTGCGATGGTGGACGGCGAGATGACGGATATCCCAATCGAGAGGGAACGCCATACCGTCGATGGGGTCGATGTCCTCTCAAAGATAGTCGTCCATACCGATCCGCAGATTGTCTACGAGAATCCGTTCAGAGAATATGCGATAGACGATTGGAACGTCGGGACCGCTGAAGAAATCATGAGCATCGCCAACGCGGCGCTATATGACCGCGAGCCAGAATACGGGATCGGTGGACGGAAAGATGTGGAGATGTGTATCGCGCTATATGAATCGTCGCTTTCGGGGATGACGCCTATTGATCTCCCGATAACGGAGATCACCAAGTATGAGGGTATGGTCCACGACGACTATCGTGAAGCGTTTGGTCACACCCCCGACGAGATTTGAGTTAGTTCATTAGTTGATTGGTACATTGGTTCATTAATGAACTAGTGAATTCATGCACTAATGAACAAATTTGGGAGGGAATACTGATGCCAAAAGACGAAATTTTTCAGGAAACTGTTACTCGTGTTGAACAACCGTCATCACACTATACGTTACTTCGTGCGCCCAATGGGGATTACCTCGGCGCGTCCGATGATGGATTTGCGACCTTCGACTATGTGGACGATCAGGCGATATGGGACACCGATGGAGAGACCTATCGCCACGTGGGGACCGGTCTTGTCGTTGAAACGGAATCGCCCCGTTCCAAAGATGGAAGCTACCTCCGCCATGATGGGAAATGGCTCGCCAGTGATGGCACACTTAGCGATGTTGCCGCGTTGTTCGTCCCCGGACACGGTCCCGCGCACATGCCGTCAACATATCTAAAATCGTTCAGAGAGAACGGCTGGGTCTGTGTGCCTGCGATCATCGATCCCGATATCATTGAGGAGTTGGAGCGGGTGAGCTTCACCGGTCGTTGGGAAAGCGATGGAGAGTTTGATCGGAGCGTTGCACCGATGCTCCAGACTTCAGCCGTCGCAAAGATCGCGACGGAGCCGGTCTCCTTGTGGTTGATGCGCGAATATATGGGGGTCCAAGACATTCGGCTCGGACATTCGCCCGGCTTTGCCATACTCCCCAAAGACGACGGCAAACGGAACGTCCAAGGCTGGCATTCCGATTTCCCGTACCTCTGGGGCATTGCCGGCAGGACAAAGGACCGGATCCCTGTGCATCAGGTCGATGGGTTCGCCATGGGGGTTCAGCGCAACCTGTGTGTGTCGGAATTTCGGAAGGAGAATGGCGCGACCTGTTTCAAACTTGGGTCACACGCACTCGGCGCAGGACCGCCAGTCGAATGGGGAACCGGAAACGCAAACAAGGAGCCAGGACATCGTGAAGCGAGGGGGCTGCCCTACACCGGTCCCGATGCCGATGTTGTTGAGGCACCGCCGGGCAGTTATATCCTCTACGATTCTCGGACGTGGCATCGTGCTGGCGTGAACCGTACCCCGCATAAACGTGCTGCCATGTTGCAGGCGGTGATCCCGATGTATATGTTGCCGTTCAGGGATACCAGTCGCGTGTACAAGCGGTTCATCAACGGTCCCTATGTCGAGGAACTGACCGAGCTTGAGAAACGGGAGCTTGAGGCGCTCATGGTGAGCAGGATGCTCAGTCCCGATGGGCCTCTGGCGATCACCGTTGACGACGAGTTGACCGAGCGGGTTCGCTCTGCGGATTGATGCTGCATATTGTCTGAATCACGGATATGTGTTAGTCTGTGGTTCGGGCATTGAAGATCATGCTGCTAAAAAGGGAAAAAATGAGGCACATCGAAACAGTCAGTCAATTTATCGAATGGGCGTCGCAATTCAACGACGGACACTATTTGTTTCGTGGTGTTTCAAAATCTTCCTACAAAATAGAAGCCTCCGCTTATCGCCGCCTGATAACTAACAAAACTGCTGCTCGACTTCTCGAAGTCAATCGAGGATTGATAAACGACGCGCGGGGACGGGGACACGATCAGAAAAACGGTCAACAACTATCTGATCTGGAACTACTTGCAGAACTTCAGCACTTCGGCGCAGCTACATGCCTAATAGACTTTACACGCAGCGCACAGGTCGCACTCTGGTTTGCGTGCCAGCAAAGTTCCACAAAGGAAGAAACAAATGGTAAAGTATTCGCGGTCTATAGCGATATTATAGCGCGTTTCAAAATAATTACTCCGGGTTTGTTAAAAAAAGATATTGACCATTTTTTTCAGCCGGCTAACGACGGTATATATCCGCTATATCAATGGGAACCCAAACTTCAGAATAATCGCATTATCGCTCAACATTCGGTTTTTGTATTTGGTGGTGCTCAGATCGAAGCAGAGGAGGAATGTATCATCGCACAAAGTAGCAAGCGAGAAATTCTGAAATCCCTGAGTGAATTATCAGATATTACTGAAGCTACTATGTATCCTGACTTTGATGGATTTGCTCGTCTACACGCTCACAATCAACCATACATAGAACCCGACGCTCGGGATTATTTTTCGCGCGGTATTAAAGTTCACCAAAGAGAGGAATTGGATAATGCCATCGCCTACTACACTGTGGTCATAGAGTTGGATTTTGATGCCAATCTGGTTACTCAATCCTATATACATCGTGGTCTAGCTTACCAACGCAAAGGCGAGTTTAAGCATGCCATTGACGACTTCACCAGCTTGATAGAAATCGGGTACAATGATACTATTCGCACTGATGGATATGGCTACCGCGGGAGCGTTCACCGCCAAAAAGGTGAATTTGACTATGCTATTAGAGATTTTGGCAAAGCGATAGAACTAAATCCCAATCATATCACTGCGTTATACGATCGTGCAATGATCTACATGAGGGAAGAGAATCGTGTGCTTGCTGTTAAAGATTTTCGAGAAGTTGTACAACTCCATGTGGGTTCACTGAATCCCACTGCTCAGTACTATCATGGTATAGCATGGTTATCCCTAGGAGAGTGGGAAAATGCTAGGAGAGACCTAACATCTGCTAAAGACAGGGGAATAGGCATTGCTGTTAGATTTCAGGATGATTACGGAAGCGTTGCGGACTTTCAGAGCAGCCGAGGGATGCCGGAAGACCTCATCGAAATGCTGACACCCCAGCAATAAGCCTTACCACCAATGGGCAATCCGCGTCAATCCGCGATTCAGACAGAGAGGAAATAGGTCCCAAAATCCTGAAAATCCTGAAAATCCAGTAAATCCAGATTCAGACAAGTGTAAGGATAATGTATCGCCGCCGATGTTTTTTCAATGCGTATAATCCCTAAATCCGCGCGAATCCGCGATTCAGACAAACAAATTCTAAACTTTACCGATAAAAAAACATGGAGGCTATCTGTTTTATGATGTGTATAACGGGTTGTGGAAGGGCAAAAAATTTGCCCCGCCATACTCCTAAGGTGAAGTGGGGTTATACAGCAGAGAATGGACCGGATGTTTGGGGGCAGCTTAGTCAGGAATACATCCTTTGCGGCGAGGGGACGCACCAATCACCGATCGACATTGTGAGCCCCATGCCAACCGAACTTCCGCCTATCTCTTATGAGTACCACCCTGCAACGGGTGTGAACATCCACCATAATGGACATACGATTGAAGTGGCGTATCCTGAAGGCAGCGGAATCCAAATCGATGGCACCTACTACCAACTGCTCCAATTCCATTTCCATGCACCTAGCGAACATACGGTAGACGGTAAACCGTTTGACATGGAAATGCACCTCGTTCACCAAAGTGAAACGGGCAATTTAGCAGTCGTTGGTCTGTTAATCGAGAACGGTCGTCACCACCCTGCATTTGATCCAATCTGGACCGATTTACCGTCCACCCCGCTCGAAACACAGCGTATTGAGAATGTCATTATTGATTTACCTATGATGTTGTCGCCAAATAGACAGATACTCGACGAAGCAGTAGGGGCTTTTCCCAGCACCTACCGCTACAACGGTTCACTGACGACCCCGCCTTGTTCAGAGGGAGTCAAATGGATTGTGCTAACAACGCCCGTTGAGATGTCTGAATCGCAAATTGCGGCATTTAAAGCGATTATCCATGGCAACAACCGGCCGGTACAGCCATTAAATGGGCGTGAGCTGCTCATAGATGTCACAGGAGTGCCCTAAATTATTTCGTCTCATGTACAAGGAAAGTGCAAAGCGATGTGATCCCACCTCTGCATTTGATGTAGAAAGGAGATGGCTCGGTGAGTAGAACAAAAGACGTGAAACTTGACTGTCAAGCGCATACGCAGGAAAACGCTTCAAATCTCGACGAAACCCATCGGGGACCGGAGGCGCGCCACAAACGACGCGAAGCCGTCCTCCATAACAATCGCGGTGTTGCTTACGCGAACAAAGGAGATTATGAGCTTGCGGTTGAAGCGTTTACCAATGCGATAGAGTTGAACCCTAACCTTGCTATGGCTTATAGCAACCGTGGTGGTGCTTACCGCGACAAAGGGGATTACGACCGCGCCCTCGAAGATTGCACTAGAGCGATAGAATTGAACCCTGACCTCGCCATGGCGTATAACAATCGTGGCGGTGCTTACGAGCGCAGAGGGGATTATGACCGTGCTATCGAAGACTTGAGCAAAGCAATAGCGTTCAAACCTGATCTTGGAGAGGCTTACGGGAACCGTGGGGGTGCTTACGCGAACATAGGGAATTATGACCGTGCCATCATAGACTATACCAATGCGATAACCCTGAATCCCAACGACCCCCAATCCTATAACAATCGCGGGGTGGCTCACTACAAAAAAGGGGATTATGACCGTGCTATCGTAGACTACACTAAAGCGATAGAACTTAAACCCGATTTTGCCGAAGCCTATTATAATCGTGCCGAAGCGTGGTTACACCTCGGAGAATGGGAGAACGCCCAATCAAACCTAACCGCTGCTGTAAGGATGGGGGTAGATATCAGCGACGGGTTTCGTAACGAATACGCGAGCGTCTCGGACTTTGAGCGGAGAAATGGCGTGAAACTACCAGCAGACCTCGCCGCAATGTTGACGCTCCAGCAATAAATATTACCGCTGACGGATTGGAATCCGCGATTCAGACAATAGGGAGCAAACAGAACCAAAGGAGAACATCATGCGAAAAGCAGATTTACAACAGCAAGCAGTAGAGTTAATCAAACAACTTTCGACAGAAAAGCTGAAAGCGGGGGTTGACTATCTAACCTATCTGCAAGATAAGGAAGCGTGGGAAGCCACACAAGAATTGGCAAGTGATCCAGAAATCGCCAAGAGTTTAGAATCAAAACCGACGGGCAAAAATCCAATGGTGCAGCGTATCATTGAAGCCATCGAAAAATCTCATGATGTTACACTGGAAGATGCAGAGGTCCTGCTTCAGGTCATTAAAAAGAATCAGGTGCCTGTGCGAAAAGTAACCATCGCGGCGGAAAAATCATGACAACACAAAACCGATCCGAACCCCAAATCGATGAGCAGTCGAGCAAAACCACTTCACAGCTGCCGGATACCACACCCGCTCAGCCAATCGAGGAGCAGCGTGACCAAGATTCGCCAAACCTGAAGGTGATTGATAACCCGCTTGAGCATCGACTCCTGGAAATGGAATCGCAATTCACCCACAAATTGGACACGATGCAATCCAAAATAGATAGCAGCTTTTCGGGGTTGCGCGACGATATCTCCGACTTAAACGATTCCCTCAATGAGTCAATGGATCGACTCGAAAACTCGGTAGATCGATTCACCACGACGGTGAAATGGTATATTGCGATAGCCGGGGGAACGGCGGTTGTTGTGATCGCGCTATTACTGTGGAATGTTTTCTTTGATTGATGGAGAAAAAAATGAATCTTACAAACACAGACAAAAATTGGAACACCGAAACGACGGTCACCGATGAGGAGGTGGCTTTCTACGATGAGAACGGCTACCTCAAATTTGGCAAGATCTTCACCCAACCAGAACTGGACGAACTGCGCGATTACGTCGATGACATGATCGCATCGCTCCCCGAAGGCAAACGCCCGGAGCAGATGGATGTGCCGCACTTCGAGCATCCTTACCTGTTCAAATACCTTGCGGACCCGCGCGTATTGGACGTGATTGAACGGTTCATCGGACCCGATATCCTGCTCTGGTCAAGCCACTTCATCAGCAAACGGACGAGTGACGGTCTGGCAGTACCGTGGCATCAGGACGGTGTCTACTGGGGCGAACGACTGCAACCGATGCGTGTCATCACGATGTGGCTGGCGGTGGACGAATCAACGGTCGAGAACGGCTGTATGCGCGTAATCGCCGGCAGCCATAAACTCAGAGATCGACGGTACGAGACGGTCGATCGGGAAAAGCACCTGTTCGGCAGTGAGGTTATCGCGGAGGATATGGATGAGTCAAGAGTTGTCGATCTAGAGTTAGCGGTCGGCGAATGCCATTTCCACGATGCGTTTACCATCCACGGTTCCGCACCAAACACATCGCAAAAACGTCGATGCGGCTATACGATGCGCTATATGCCCGCTGATGTCCGCTGCAATGACCCGTCGTTGAGACCGAGCCACCACATCTATCTCCTACGCGGTGAAGATCGGACAGACGGTTTCAACACCTATACGCCTGTACCGGATTTTTCTTGAAGTAAAAAAACACAACGCAAGACACAAAAAGCGTGAAACGTGAAAAATCAACCAATGAACTAAATCAGTTTCTATCTTATAGGTAACCCATCATGCCAAACGAAAAAATCTATCCTCGGAATCAGCTGGTCGAAATTGTCCAGCAATTGAAAGTGGATGGCAAGGTTGTCGTGACGACCAACGGCTGCTTCGATGTGCTACACGTCGGTCATCTGCGTTACCTGCAAGCCGCACAGGCGCTCGGTGACATCCTAGTGGTCGGCGTCAACAGCGACGACTCGGTCCGTGTCCTCAAAGGGGAGAACCGGCCCCTTGTTTCTGAAGACGAGCGCGCCGAAATGCTCGCAGGCTTGGGGTGTGTTGATTACGTTACGATTTTCCCCGAACTTGATCCGATCGACCTGCTATCAGCCATCAAGCCGAACATCCATGTCAAGGGTGGCGATTACACAATCGAGCGGGTCATTGAGCGGGAGGCGGTCGAATCCAACGGGGGCAAAGTAATCCTTGGGTTGAACGTGCCGGGCAAATCGACCACTGATCTCGTCGAAACAATCCGCGACAGGTATAAATAGTAGTAGGCATACTCCGTATGCCGTAACCTTTGTGCACATTACGGCACGACATCCAACGGGTTGGGAAACCCAACCCCTACGGATTCCCACGCCCACCCAATCGTAGGGGCGGGGTCACCCCGCCCGTCGTCCAACTAAAGGTTGGGCCAATAAATTGAAAGGAAATCATAGGATGCAGATTGATGTCAAGGGCGGCGATTTCAGAACAGAAACCGCCGATGCGATTGTATTCGGTATATTTGAGGGAGAACCTCTCGTCAGCGTGGCGGAAGCCGCTGATACAGCGACAAACGGCGCAATTAGCGAACTGATTGATGCCGGCGACTTCAAAGGGGAGCACAAACAGACCGCGCTGCTCTACACCAGAGGGGCAATCACTGCCTCGCGGATTGCGCTGGTCGGTTTGGGGAAAAACGAGGAGTTAGATCCAGAGAAAGTGCGTCAGGCAGCGGGCAAAGTGGTCCAAGAACTTCGGGATTTGGGACTCAAAACCATTGCAATTGCGCTGCCACCAGAAACCCCACCAGAGATAGCACAGGCTGCCGCCGAAGCTAGCCGACTCGCGCTCTACCAATTCAACGAGCACAAGACGGAGGGACTCGATAAGGTCAAGAGTCTTGACTCCATCACCTTTCTTGTAACGGACGAAGCGACTCGGTCAATGGTCGAGGGAGGCGTTGCTATCGGTGATGCGGTTGCGACCGGAACCAACCTCGCCCGCGATTTGAGCAACCAACCGCCGAACCACTTGACCCCAACGATGCTCGCTGACAAAGCGGTTGAGGTTGCAAATGAGGTTGGGTTGAAATGCGAAGTGTTTGACCTTGCACAACTCCAAGAGAAAGGGTTTCGCACATTGCTCGGCGTGTCTCAGGGCAGCATCGAAGAACCGCGATTTATCGTCTTGGAGCATATCCCCGATGGTGAAGGGAAGGACACCGTTGCGTTTGTTGGAAAAGCCATCACCTTCGATAGCGGTGGGTTGTCGCTCAAGTCTGGCTCCGGCATGATGGATATGAAGCACGATATGTCTGGCGCAGCAGCGGTGCTTGGCGCGATGCAGGTGGTCGGGGTTCTTAAACCGGATCTCCATGTTGTCGGACTAATCGCGGCGAGCGAAAATATGCCGAGCGCCACCGCCCAGCGGCCCGGCGATGTTGTCGAAAGCTACGGTGGCAAAACGATCGAGATCCTCAATACAGACGCGGAAGGTCGATTAGTGTTAGCGGATGCGTTAGGCTATGCCGCCCAGTATAATCCGAAGGCGGCGATAGATCTGGCAACCCTGACCGGCGCTGTTATCACCGCATTGGGAACCATTGCCTGTGGCATGATGGGAACGGACGATGCTGTGATGGACAAAGTCAGATCCGCTGCAGAGAAAACACATGAACGGGTGTGGGAACTCCCCTTATGGGACGATTACGACGAACTAATCAAAAGTGATGTCGCTGACGTCAAAAATATTGGCGATGGAACGGCGGGAACGATTGTCGGCGGGGCGTTCTTGAAGAAATTTGCGGAAGGTTATCCGTGGGTACATCTCGATATCGCCGGCACGGCGTGGGATGTCAAAGGTTCGTCGTATGTTCCTAGCAAGGGTGGTACTGGATATGGTGTGCGGCTGCTGGTACAGTTCGCGCGCGATTGGACTTCGTGATTCCTGATTCATGTGCTCAAGGGAAGTGGCAAGTTCCAGTTTTCTACGATGAAGGAGGGATGATTATGCTGCTGCGGCTTGTCTGTATTACCTGCTTCTGGCTACTGATCGTGGACGGTGTCCATGGCAAAATTGTGTTTTCTTCATCGCGTCCTCGACTTGCATTTAAAGATCCGAGCGGATCTAACATTTTTTTGATGAATTCTGATGGGAGTGACTTAACGCGACTCACGCACGATGGAGGAATCGAATCATACCCCGCTTGGTCTCCTGACGGACATCACATTGCGTATGAACGCGCATTTCGGGGCTGGGATATCTGGGTGATGAATGCCGATGGAACCGACCGACAGAATCTCACCAGCCATGTTCCAGCGGATGCTCGTGATCCCTTATGGGATTACACACCCTCTTGGCATCCTGACGGAGATCGGATTGCGTTTCATAGATTTATTTGGGAGACTGAAGAAACGCATATCTATGTGATAAGCATAGATGACGGTCACATCAAGAAATTCATTGCAAACGCATTCACCCCTCGTTTTTCACCGGACGGAAAATGGATTGGTTTTCTGTCGAATAATAATCAACTTTGGGTTGCGAATGCCGATGGGACAAATCCGCGGCAGCTCTCAGATGAAGAGGATGTGGAGTTAGGCGGTTGGTCTCCGGATAGCAGACAGATCTTGTATCGACAGCTGGGAGGACCGTTAGATCCGCAGATATTATTCATTCTGACGGTCGATCCTGTGTTTGATGATAAACAAGCGGTTCCGAATAAGGAGATACGGATGCCGATCCGGTTTACGGATCCAACATTCGGGGCAGACGGTAAATCTATCCTCTTTTCAGGGCATGGGGGTGGCAAGCGTTGGCATATCTATCGCATGTATCTTGAGGACGAGCGAGTCATTCAGCTGACCTTTGGCGAGTTCATAGACTACTACCCGCATGAATGGAAGATCCCCTTGCCGGTCTCGCCGCGTGGAAAAGTACCCCTGCTTTGGGGAGAGATAAAGGAGAAGTGATGATGCTGCGCCTTGTTTGTGTTGCGTGCCTGTCACTCCTGCTATCCGGGTGTGCTGCTCCCATAGCTCAACTTGATCTGACCCCCGAACAGATGAACGGGATTGATCAATTGATTGGTGAAAACTTCTTGACCTTTCATGCCGATATCGAACCCATACTGGGAGAAGCGCGCAAAACGATAGAAAACGACACACCCACCTACGACTTTGGACATAAATATCGATTCAGAGGATTAACCGCAGCCATTCTGAACGACAAAGTAGTAATGCTCTCGTTCTATGCCAATAGACGACTGACCCCACACGAGGCGATTTATGCGTTAGGCTATCGGGAGTTGCCCGAGTTTAGTTGGATTGATGGGAGGCCCGTATATATGCTTAACACAGAAAACGGCAAACGCATCTTCTTTATAGTCCAACAGTCAGGATGGACATTTGTCCGCATCTTCTCTAATGTGGTCGATGTAAGAAAACACTTCAACCTGCAAATCACACCATTTCCATACCCATCATTCTATTTCTCAGAGTCTAACTAATCTTTAGTTCATTGGTTCATTAGTGCATTAAGTTTGCTCATCACGTTTCACGCGTCACGTTCTACTGAATAACCTGAATTCCAAGATCTGCTGCTGTCCGATGTAGGAAATCGCTGACCTCCGGCAATTCTGCCTCTTGAGCACCTTCGACAATCAACGGATACTCTGGATCGAGCGCATCCATTCGGCGGATATAGGCTCCGAAATCTAGCATCCCCGTTCCTGCTGCACAGGTCGGCAGGTGGAGGGTATGTTCATTGGTGAGGGTAACGTCCTTCGCATGGCCACTCACAATATGTGTGCCGAGCGTGTCAAATATCCGATCGATGTATTCGCCGGTCCTGTAGACCGTTTTGAGTGTCACCCAGTTTGCCGGATCCAAATCAGATCTGACCCACGGTGAATCGACCGCATCAAGGATTTCCTTTGTGACCTTCTCATTTGCAAGCACGACAAGTTGATGCCCTTCCAAGCTAAGGTAAACCTGATTATCTGCCGCTGCCTTCGCACACTCCCGTAGGCTCTTGATTAGCTGATCCTTGCTCCTTTGACTCCAGTTGTCAGGGTGAGGATTCCACGGTCCCGTTGGATTCATCGATCCCGGTCCAGTGTCGATGCCCCGCGCACCGATATCTCCGGCAACTCTTAGGGCTTCCTGCACCGTGCGAACCGCTTTCTTCCGCTCTGTCTCGTCGGGGTGAATCAAGCACTGCCAATAGCCTGTCGTCTGATACATCCGAATGCCCTCATCCGCTAGTACATCGCGGACCCTGTGGCATTGGGCGGTTGTTGTTTCAAAGGGATCATTCTCGCGAAAACGGGTAAACGCACCCGAAAATCCGAATGATCTGACCTTCCTTGCGATCTCCGGCGTGAAGTCGTCCATATTACTCGGCAAAAATGTTCCGCTCATTCCAAAACGCATAGTTAGCTCCCTAAATTGGGTCAAGAGTTCATTGGTTTGTTTCGTCCTGTATGACATTGGGACGATTACCGATCGAAGGCGGGGATAGGATCCGCTTCTGCTGCTCCGTCAGCTCGCCAAACTCGCTGAGATTATAGAAGTTTCCAGACCATGCCGAGTGTCCGGGGCTGTATTTGTAAAGCAGTGATCGGCGTTCATGCACAGCACGCCACGGCATCGTTCCGTGGATGACAGCTTCGGTGAAGAAAATCACGTCCCCAGCTTTGGCAGCCGGTTGGATAACGTAATGCGCGGGTCGCTCGAAACTGCGTACATCTGTGGGCAGGCAGGTGGAGAAGTTACTCTTGTGACTCCCCGGAATGCACGAGAATCCGCCATCGCCTTCCCCGACATCGGATAGGCAGTAGGTCATCACGATCAATCCATTTCGGATGACCCCATCTCGGTATTTGTACCAGTGATCCCCCTCAGGTCCCCCGGCACGACCGCCATCCTCTCCGCCGTGCAGCCTCCCACGATGTTCACCTTGACTCATAAAGATAGCGTAATCGTGATCGAGGCGGAAGGTGGGACCGAGCAATTCAATGAGGTAAGGCAGGATCTTCGGATGGTCAATCAGGCTTTTGAAAGGGGCACCCCAGCGCGTCGGATGTCCAGAGCGATCCCCCTGATCAATGATTTCATTCAGTTCGTCAAGTTCGTCGGGCGTCAGGACATCTTTAATAACCAGATATCCTTCGAGATCGACGAGGAATTTTTCTTCGTCTGTCATAATAGGAGTCCTTTCTTCAATCTACGCCGCCAGCAACCTAGCGATTGTAGGTCGATTTTGCAAAATCGACAGTCGAGATATGAATCTCGACCTACAAATGCTAATGAACTACCAGCAATTTAACGCAAATCCTGCAACTGGGTGATGGGTCCTGTATTTCCGAAGCCTAACTCAATGGCTCGCTCCATCATCCTTTGACGACGGGGACCCGCGGTCGAAATCAATCGGTCACTATAGAATCGGCCCCAACCCTTCGTCTCCCCGGCGAGGAAGTTCATAAGCCAATCAAAATGTTCCTGATTCTTCTCAGGCGTTGTGTTCGGGACACAGTTGATGTGGATAGCGCGTCTGCCGTACTTGTCACTCAGGGCGGAGTGATAGGTCTTGTGATTCATGAACAGCACATCCCCCGGTTCGTTGCAAAGCGGATAGCGTCCCGGCATCTCGTCGGGAAGCCCGCCAAGTTCATCTCTCATCTGGTTGATTGCTTCCCCAAACTCCTTGAGGTGGCTGCCGGGGATAACAGTCAGACAGCCATCTTCGGGACCGAGCGGATCAAGATAGATTGCCGCCCGCATGCTGAAGTAACCTTCCGGGGCATAGGCATCATGATGCCATTGAGTGCCGCCGGTATGGATAATCCCTTCGCTGAGGGTCAGGATAAAGTCTTCGCCCATCAAGCCCTCAAAGATGTCTACAATCTTCTCATGGTCTAGCAGAGGATAAAGCACTTCTGGGTAGTAGTCGAAGAAGGGTACAATCTGCTGTCTTTTCTCTCCCTGTTGCGGCGGCGGTGCGCCCTTGCGTGCCAACCGCATCCCCTCGTCGAAAGCGTCGGAGATTACCGCCATCTCCGACGGCGACAGCAAGCCCTTGTAATGAATAAATCCGAACCGCTGAAAATATTTAATATCTTCCTGATTCATAGTCCTTGTCTCCCTATACATGACCAACGGCGCTAGTTTTCAACTGTTAATAGCGTGAAACGTAAAACGTGATGCGTGAAACGTAATGAATCGATGCACTAATGAACCTATGCACTATCGACACGGTGGCGATTGATAAAATCCCAATCCAATTCTAATCCCAACCCCGGTTTATCGGTCATGGTAATCTGTCCATCTACGACTTGGAATGGTGGATCGTATAGCTTCGACCAGATCTGGAACGGTTCGCAACTTGGACACGCAGGCACCATCAGACCATTCGGCACTGCGGCGATAAGATGGCAATTAACATCCGGGAACTGTGCACCGTGCGGTGCGATGGGCAGATGATATGCCTCGCAGAGTGCTGCAATTCGCATTAGTCCAGTATAACCGCCGCCGATCAGGATGTCCGTCTGTACCAGTTGGAGTGCACCTTCGTTGATGAGTCTTCTTATGCCGTAGAGGGTTCCCTCGCCCTCCGCACCGGCGACTATGGCGCTCGTGGCTTCTTGTACCATTCGCATGTAGAGTGGCTCATCGTCGAGCCGAACCGGCTCCTCAATCCAATACAGTTTGTAGGGTTCGAGTCGGCGGGCGGTTTCCACCGCTGTCTTACCGCTCCAAGCGCGGGAGACATCTATCATCAGTTTTTTATCCGGTCCAAGGGCATCCCTCGAAAGGCGTACCTTGTCCAGCACCTCTTGGGGGGTGCAGCTGTTGAAGTGAAGTTTGATCGCATCATATCCCAAATCTGCGTGCTCTTTGACTTCGTCGGCTACCTCCTCTGGGGACTGGTCAATATAGCCGATGCCATCAGCATAGGCGGGAACGGTATCCGTGTAACCGCCGAGCAGTCGCCACACCGGCTGCCCACATGCCTTTCCGTACAGATCCCACAGCGCAATATCCAGCGCACCTATTGAAGACATGGCTGCGCGTCCCGGTCCCCGATATCGCCATGCCGACTCATACATCTGATCCCAGAGCCGGGCGATCTGTCGGGGATCCTGACTGATGAGGACGGGAGCGAGATCACGAGAAATCA
Source organism: Candidatus Poribacteria bacterium (assembly GCA_003635265.1). Lineage (GTDB taxonomy): Bacteria > Poribacteria > WGA-4E > WGA-4E > PCPOR2b > PCPOR2b. Next base: position 36,526 of record PYIZ01000038.1, on the reverse strand, counting down.
GGTCGGGACTTCCACCTCGACCAAAGCCTGTCAAGCCTTCATCGGTGTGTATGAGGACATTTGTCCACTCTCTATTTGTTCCCGCTTCGGGTAGTCCGAATGCGTGTTTCAGGGCGATAGATTCTACATGCGTGATGCGCACCGGTATCTCCTCCGAGTTTCATAAATATCTGTTTGACAACCGTTTGCTATATGGCTTTGATTATAAGCAAATCCGAGCCTGGGTCAAGAAAAAAGTTCGTGAAACGTGAAACGTAAAACGTGATGCGTAATGCGTGATGAACCGATGGCCTAATGAACTAATTGACGTTTGGGAGAGCGATTGATGGTATAGATGCCGAGTGCGACCAACGCTGCCCCGATAGTGAGACCGACGGTAATCGGTTCACCGATGAGGAGGTTGCTCAGTAAGATGCCCCAGAGTGGTGTAGTAAAAAAGAACACGGAAAGTCGGCTCGGTGGATAATCCTTTAGCAAGAGTGTCCATGCGACGAAACAGAATCCTGCGATTCCGGCGCCTTGGTACAGAACCGCAAATAACGCGGGGAACGAGAACCCGTATCCTGCCCTACCCTCAAAAATTGCGCTCAGGGTGAAAAAGGCGGGGACACCGATGACCATCTGTGATACCAATACACAGTAGGTATTGATATGCTGGATAAGCCGATTGGTGACGACGATAAGGAGGCCAAGTAGAAAGCCGCCGAGCAGTGTCAGCAGATCACCAATCAGAAATTCTCCTGTGCCGCCGATGAAGTTATCCCGAAATACGAAACAGACTCCACCGAAGGCGAAGACTAATCCAAGCGCCTTCCGCCGTGTCATGTGATCACCCGGAACAACGAAGTGTGCGATAAGGGCAACAAAGAGCGGGTAGGTATTGGTCATGACGGCGGTTCTACCCGCGCGCGTGAAGTCCGCCCCCACATTGAGCGCAGCGATCTGCGTTATAAATAGGAGGGCAGTCAAAAACAGTCGCAGGAGTTCGTGCCGCTGCGGCTTGATCGATATGCCGTTAGCCAAAGCCCAACTCGCAATAAGGGCAAGCCCGATCGTGAACCGGAGCCCTGCCGAGGCGAATGGAGAAAATTCTTGAAGCCCAATCTTGAGGGATACCGCATTGCCGCCCCAGAGCATCGCTAGAAACAGGACAAAAAGGATAACCCTCGGTGGGATAATAGTTTGACTAGTTTGATAAACTGTTTTAGCACGCATTAAGTACGGGGAGAGATTAGTTAGGAAGTGGGTAGAATCGAAATATAGGTGGGTCAGTTTAGTACATTGGTTCATTAGCTCACTCGTTCATTAACAAACCAATGTACTAATGAACCAACTTATGCATTACGCATCACGTTTCACGCCTCAATATTGGCGACGATGCCAATCATCTTCCCACAGATTAAACGAGCCTTCACGATAGGGGTGTTCGGCGATTAGATCCTCGTTTAGTGTCATACCGAGACCGGGACCGTTCGGTAAACTGAAATAGCCATCAATCACTTCGGGACACCCGGTCGCTGCCTCTTTGACCCACGCCTCTGAGAAATCATTGAAATGTTCCTGAATCTTAAAGTTAGGCGTACAGGCGGAGAAGTGCAGGGCAGTTGCGGTAGACACGGGTCCACCCACATTGTGCGGCGCAACTAGCATATAACACATATCCCCAATTGCTGCGATTTTCTTTGTCTCCAGAAAGCCGCCTGTCTGTGTGATGTCAGGCTGGAGGATATCCGCTGCTTGCAGATTGATCAGTTCACGGTACTCAAACTTATGGTGGAGCCGTTCGCCGGTGGCGACGGGAATATTAATGCTTCCCTCTGCCTTAGCCAGTGCCGCGAGATTGTCCGGCGGAACAGGTTCCTCAACCCAGCTTGGCTCGAACGGTTCCAATTCGCGGGCTATCTGGATAGCCATTGCCGGGCTAAAACGTCCGTGCATCTCAATCAGGATCTCTACCTCTGGTCCCACTGAATCACGTACCGCTTCGACCAGCGAGACGGACCTCAGTCTCTCCTCGTAAGAGAGTTCATAAAATCCTGCGCCGAAGGGATCAAATTTGAGTGCCTTGTAGTCTTTTTCAAGTACCTGTTTGGCAGCGGCGTGAAATTCTTCAGGGGTGCGTTCTACCTTGTACCAACCGTTGGCATATGCCTTCATCTTATCACGACATGCGCCTCCAAGCAGTCGGTAAACCGGCTGGTTGAGTGCCTTGCCAATGATGTCCCAGCACGCGATTTCGACCACACTAATTCCTGTTGCGACGATCTCCCCAGCACGTCCATAATCGTTACGGAACATCCGCAAGTAGAGGTCTTCGGTATTGAACGGATCGCTACCGATAACGTGGCGCTTCTTCGCACCATCAAGATATGCGACCAGCGCGTCTGTGCGGTTGTTCATCCGGACCTCACTGACACCGGTCAATCCTTCGTCGGTTTCCACTTTAACAAAAGTCAAGTTGCGCCAACTGGTGCCCATGACTAATGTCTTAACATCAGTAATTTTCAATATTATTTCTCCTTGTTATTTTGACTTTAGCAGATTATCTTAAATCCAAAGATTCTATTCGTTTGATTTATCCAAGTCGAATGCACGGCATTATACTTGATTTGAGGGGCATTGTGTTAGGAAAAGTCGCATTCGGAGCGAATCACTCGTGGGGGATGATACGGCGCTTCAGTTCTGCCATGTTGAAACGATCACTCTCAAGAAAATCGAAATACTCTGCCTCCTCTTCACGAACCGCCTCCGCCCTTTTGACCATGTCTGCGGCGATGTCGATTGGGACGGAGACCAGACCGCTTTCGTCGCCGTGTAACAGGTCGCCCGGTGAAATGGTCAAACCACAGACCGACACCGTCACATTGAAGTCGATGTACACGCCGTAACCGTGCGAGACGACCCACCCAGTTGAAAAGACATGAAAATCCGGCGTACGTTGACGGATGGCACTTCGGTCACGGCCGTTGGCGTCCGTGACAAACCCCACGCAGCCCAATTTACTTGCGATCGTGCAGAACATATCGCCGAACAGGCAGCACCGCTTGCGGTCATGCCCGACATGCTGGACAACGAGTACCGACGGCTTAGGTGCGAGATCAATCGCCTCCACCAGATCATCAACGCGCGAGGTTCTTGTGTCGCCGGGTGTAGTGGTGTCGGCTGTCACGGTGAGAGCATAGCCGACCATCGGTGCCCCGACTTCAGGCATCTGGCAGACCAATTCATTGTTGGCATAGCCCATAGTTGGGTCGCGTACTTCGAAGTGTTCGATTGCATTGGCGACTGTTGCGCTATCGTACTGTTGCAGTGCTTCGATTAGTTGCGGTGATTGTAGTTGGCTCATTAGGACTAGACCTTCCTTAGTTGAGGTTAGGTGCTGCCGATCTCCGTACATTTACCAAGCCGTTTATGGCTGGTGCTACAAAGCTAGAACGGCGCAATGTTAAGCACTGCCTTCTCTTCTGGCGTTAGCGCGGCAATCTGCTCCTCGGTCATGCCTCTGAAGTGTGTGTTCGGCGGAATCCCGGCCTCAAGTCCCCAAATACGCCGCTCCTCTTCCGTCATCGCTGTCCGAACCTCCGGTGACACATAGCGGTAGGAATCGTTAAACCCCTTGATCCACCACCGCTGGAAGTAGAAAATCAGTGCGTATCGTGGGCTATCACTGGAGTTGGTTCCAGCGGTGTGCCATAGGCTTGAATCCCACAAGAATACCGATCCCGCTGGTGCTTCAGCGAGGAGGCCTCCCGGTGGTAGGGTTTCCGGTTCTTCGGGTGGGATTTCAAGGGACAGGTGCGAGCGGGGCCAGATCATTGGCGCGCCCGTTTCCTCTGTGAAGTCGACTATCGCCCACACGGACTGAATTGCCATCGGATAGTGCACCCCGCCGATGAAAGGCTTCACGGTGAAGTCTGCCCAGTCAGCGTGTAGGTTGCCTCCCAATCGGGTTGCGTCCTTTTTGCCGGTCGGCATCGGAGTTCGTATCACGACGTCGTGTGCGAACATGTCCTCACCGAGCACGCGACGGGCTACGTCGATCGGTGCCGGGTTGCGAAGCAGCATCCCGTAGAAATGTGGATGCTTGCCTTGGACGTTGAACGCATGTCGAAGATTTTCGTTCTGCAAGCCGTATTTGCGACCAATGGTTTCTTCGGCATCCAATGTCTCCTCGATCGCCTGCTTGGTCGCTTCAAGTTCCGATGGCGGCATCACATCGTGCATGACGGTATAGCCGTCCTGTTCCAATTCGGTTGCATGTCGTTCAATGTCAAAGGTTTGCATGGCATTTCCCTTCTTGTCTGATGCTAAAGTGTGCTTGCTATGAATAGATTTGAGACCTCTCCGTAAGAAGATCTTGACACTGGAACTCTCAGAAACCTATTATCGGCGGGTGATGCAATACGACACAGGGACCACGATTGGGTAAACTGAGTACAGCAGACCAGCTGAGACTATGAAGATCGAATATACTATTGATGGTGGTATACACGATTATAGTGCTACGGGCAATTGACCCGAAAACAGTTTTACTCCGATTCACCCTCCAATTCCTCCCACACCCACGCGACAGACATCGCAAACCCATGTAGCAGTGGGTACATGGGCTATTATAGGGGATACTTTTGAAAATTGTCAAGCGGTTACGCACCGGCGCGTTCACCTGAAGATCAGCATGTCAACTAGGCGTATTGAACGGATAGACGCGCTAGCAACATCTCTATGCGGAACGGCCCGGTTTCGGGTCAAAAACCGTTGACGGTGTAATCGAGACGCTCCAGAGGCTGACAAAAGGGTTCCAGAAACTACCCAATCTCCAGTTAGGTCAAGCCGCCCGCGAGTGGACGGTGCAGAACGTCTGGTTTGAAAGGTTTATCGCGCGACCCACGGCATTATTGAAGTCATTGTATTAGTTTGTCTCTTGTGTAAAAATTTCCGAAAAAATTGTGGATAACTTTTGTGCAAGCCGTAAACCCGCTCTACGACTGCGTTCTGAGCGTTACTCATTGTGGATAACTTGTGGATAAACAGATTACGTTTCACGGATCCCGTATGACTTATGGACAAATGGGATTTATACACACGAGTGAATGACCTGTTCGCACCGGTGGATTGCAACCAGCAGGTGGGAGCCCGCTTATAATTCGAACTATTCGGATATGCAAACACCGGGTGCTTACGGCTACGTGCATCAGGTCTGGTGGGAGCGAGGGAGTCGAAGGGCAGTACAGTCAAGCACCTGCAACTGCTTAAGGTTTGATAGGGGTGGGTTGTTCAGGGCCGCAGCAACTCTCTTGAAACTATTCTACTATGGAGGACAATTCTACGCAATCGCCAATATCGTTATTTTGGGACGGGCGTCAATTTTTCGTAAGTCTACAAACAAAAAAAGCGCGAGAGTCAGTATCAGGTGCGATGTCATAATACCGATCTCCACGCTTTGTAGTTATTACTTGGTCGAAACACCACCAATGTTCACACCTGCTTGCGTCTCACCTCCGTCAATGCTTCCTCAAGGTCTCGCATTACTTCTTCCTCTGGTATGTCGGCAAAGGCTTCATGAAACGGCGCGACGACACGATCCCACTTTTTCTGCCAAGCCGTTGAATCTATTCCGAAGGATTTGCAAACAACCGGCAACCACGCTTTCAACTCCTGAACACCCTGTGCGAGAAAAACCCTTCCAGCAAATCTATCGTCGTCAATGGCCTGTTCAATGTGGTGGATCAGCGAGTCCGATTTTTCTTGTTGTTGATGGATTGGTATCGAGGGGCTTGGATCAACGACGAAAATAACACAGTCATCTTTCTGGAGGCAATGTTGAACCGCCATTGTCAGCATGTCGCTTAAAGAGTCATTTTCTCTGTCGTACTTCAAGAATGCCTTTTGGTCAGCTGTTCGGATGGACAGATTGCGAACTTGTAAATCTATTACCAACTTGTTTGCCACACGTTTGATCGCTTGGACATCATGGTTTGGCTCCAAAGTCCAGATTCTTACGGTTGGCATACAGACTCCTCCACATTGGAATTCTTAAAGGCTATGGTGGCAGATCCACCTTACGCAAGCTGCGGAAATTTTCGACATGAATGCTTTTTAAGAATGATCGCATTTCAGACACGGTTGTTCACCTCTCCTCACCCCTGTTAGGTCATAGGACGCAAGCATTTTAGCACACCATTGGGATTCATAGAAAGAAATTCGTTGCCACAGAAAAAGTGGGCAGCGCCAAGTCCAGCCACTCCCCTCCTTCATTTCGATCCCCTAACCAACTAGTGCTTCAGGTTAATCTTCCGCTTCAGGGACGCGGCAGCACCTCATCAATCCCTTTGTCTCCATGAAGCCTGCCAAACAAAGCACCAAGGGTCTGAATGTAATCGGTATCTCTGAAATTACCACAGCCGGGCTGATTCCTCGCCTCATCGCTGCCTGCGTGTATGATATTTATCACTAAATCCTGGTAGATGCGCCGACCGCTTTGGGGGTTGTCCCAGCAGACAACAAAAGTGGGTATTACCCCGCCCCACCACCGCTCGAACGGCGAAGAAAGCGGTGGCGGGTTGATAGGGATCAAGACGTTCTCAAAGTAGACATTCTCTGGGTGCTGAATCTCCGCTGCGGTCTTAGCGGGTCCCACGACTTTGGAAACCGCGACGGTTGAATACGCTTCAGGGTTGCCGACCACCGTCCGTTCCTGCATAGCGCTCAACACTAAGACCACGCCGGTAAATTCATAATTTTCAAAAAACCTATCCTCGTGCGGCAGCTCCTCCACGCTATATCCGCATGAGACGCGGAGTTGATTGGGGAAGACTTCAATCTCACCAAAGAACGAACACCCAAGATTGTAGTCGGCACTAGGGCGCCGATTATCCCACCACGACCATGTGTGGGCAGGCGCATTGACAACGGGAGTATTATTACGAAGCGACCATAGTCTGTGGGTCGCATCAAGTGCTTGGAATGGCGGCATCGTTTGTGCCTGTGCCGTCGGGATACTTTCGACATCCGCCCCCGTCACCGTAAAGCAGAACGATTCCTGATAGAGACAACCGGCGGCACAATCGCCCCAGCCGTTCCGAAAGATGAAATACCAAGTCACACCCTGCTTGAACGCCTTAATATCGGCACTTACTTCGACGGGGGGATGACGCCAGACCTCCCGAACCCCTGCCACCTTTGAATACGCCTCAATTGCCACCCTGAAGTTGAGACGTGGGTCAAAATACAAGAAGAGGCCCCATGAGGTCCATCTGACGTTTTGCAGCCCCAACTTTGCGTTGAGCGCGTCGAATTCAGCGTTGCCGGTCTCGAAATGGAACGACTCTTGCTTATCTTGGGGCATCTCCTTAAGTCTCTCATAGAAATCCGGTTCCAGATGGATCCAGAGCATTCCCGGTATAGCCTTCTCTTCGGCATGAATCTCACCCATCAGCGGGTAAGCCGCGCGAATGAGCGACAGCACCCCCTCTATCTCAACGACGAGGTGGTTCCGTTGGGCGATGTCGAAGAAGAAATCCGCTGTTTCACGTTCCAAGATTCTATCCGCTAGAATCTCAGCATCCGAACGCTTGGTTGGGGAGGGCCGCCCGTTGATGGCTGTAACAACAAGCGGTTCTGCCGCTTCTTCAATGAGAACCTCAGCCTCCTCCGAATCGCCACAACCATTGATACTCAAGCCTATCAATAGGATTAAGATGACCGGCAAAGACAAGATATTATTTGGAGGGGTAAACATCGCGCTATCCTTCGTATCCAATATTCTACCGATTCCCCAGGCCCGGTAGGTGCGGTTTGTAACCCTGGTCACGAGAATCGGACCGCACCGCATTCACTCCACCGCTTCAGGGCCGCGGCAGCACCTCATCAATATCGTCGTATACCTCATCGCCGTATGCCTCGAAGAACGGGAACGAAGCACGAAACGGAACATCAAGGATCTGAATATAATCGGTATCCCTGATTTTATCACAGTTTGGCTGATTGCTTGCCTCATATCTGCTTGCGTGTCTGAAATTTGGCTCTAAAACCTGGTAGGCGCGCAGATCAATTTCGGTGTGGTCCCAGCAGACAACAAAAGTAGGGTGTACCCCACCCCACCACCGCTCCAATCCGGTAGGAGACGGTGGCGGGTTGATAGCCATCAAGACGTTCTCAAAGTAGACATTCTCTGGGTGCTGAATCTCCGCTGCGGTCTTAGCAGCTAGCACGGTTTTGGAAGCCACGACGGTTGAACGCGCCTCGGCGTCGCCGATTATCGTCCGTTCCTGCGTCGCAACGAGCAATAGAACCACGCCGGTAAAATCATAATCATCGAACCTCCCAGCCTCTCGCAGCAACGCCTCCACACTATATCCACACGAGACGCTCAGTAGATTGGGGAACGCTTCAATCTCGCCAAAGCGCGCGCACCCAAGATTGTCGTCGGTGGGAAGGCGACCGCCATACTCCCAACTCCGATGATTATCCCACCACGACCAGGTGTGGGCGGTCGCATTGACAAGGGGAGTCGCATTAACAAAGGGAGTCGCATTATGAGGCCCCCGGTCTCTTTGGGTCGCCTCGAGTTCTTGGAATGGCGGCATCGTTTGTGCCTGTGCCGTCGGGATTATTTCAACATCTGTCCCTGTTACGGTAAAGCAGAAAAGTTCGTGATAGATACAACCGGCAGGACAATCCCCCCATGCGTTGAGAAAGATGAAATACCAAGTCGCCCCCTGCTTGAACGCATTAATATCGGCACTTACTACGAGATCATAGCCACTATAATCGGAAACGTGCCCAACCCCCTTCACCATCGAATACGCCTCACTTGCCACCCGCAAGTTGAGATGCCGGTGAAAATAAAAGGTGAGGCCTGCCCCCAATCTGACGTTTTGCAGCCCCAACTTTGCGTTGAGCGCGTCGAATTCAGCATTGCCGGTCTCGAAACGGATTTGCCCCTGCTTATCTTGGAGCATCTCCTTAACTATTTCATATAAATCCGGCTCCAGATCGATCGCAAGCATTCCCGGTATAACCTCCTCTCCGGCACGAATCTCACTCATCGGCGGGTACGCCGCGCGAATCAGAGACAGCCCCCGCTCTATCTCAACGATGAGTTGGTTCCGTTGCGGGAGGTCGAAGAAGAAAGCCTCTATTTCATGCCGCAAGATTTTATCCGCCAGAATCTCGGCATCTGAGCGAGCGGGTACGGCAGGACCGTCAGACCGCTTGTTGATGATTGTGACAACAAGCGGTTCCGCCGCTTCATCAATTCGACCTTCGTCATCCTCCGAATCGCCACAACCACTGATGCAAAATCCTATCAATAGGATTAAGATGGAGATGAGCGGCAAGCGCAGGGGGTCCTGTTGAGATGTAGGCATAACGAAATCCTTAGCCTCCTTCGTATCCAATATTCTACCGATTCCCCAGGCCCGGTAGGTGCGGTTTGTTACCGCACCGCATTCACTCCACCGCTTCAGGGCCGTGGCAGCACCTCATCAATATCGTCGCGTATATCAAGGAGCGGCAAGTAAACATCAAGGGTCTGCATGTAATCGGTATCCCTGAAATTATCGCAGCCGGGGTGATTCCTCACCTCATCGCTGCCTGCGTACCTGATATCTGACTCTATAAACTGGTAGGCACGCAGACCGGTTTGGGGGCGGTCCCAGCAAACAACAAAAGTGGGGTGTACGCCACCCCACCACCGCTCGAATGGCGAAGAAAGCGGCGGCGGGTTGATAGGCATCAAGACGTTCTCAAAGTAGACATTTTCTGGCTGCTCAATCTCCGCTGCGGTCTTAGCAGCTAGCACGGTTTTGGAAGCCACGACGCTTGAATGCGCTTCGCTGTTGCCGACCACCATCCGTTCCTGCGTCGCTACGAGCAACAGAACCACGCCGGTAAAATCATAATTATCGATGAACGTATCCTCTCGCGGCAACGACTCCACACGGTAGCCACACGAGACGCTAAGCAGATTCGGGAACGCTTCAATCTCGCCAAACAGCGAACACCCAAGATCATAGCCAGCACTACGGGCACTACGATCTGAAATACGACTATCCCGCCACGACCAGCTGTGGGCAGTCGCATTGACAAAAGGAGTCGCATTATGACGCTCCCAGTCTCCTTCGGGCACAAGCCCTTGGAATGGCGGCATCGTTTGTGCCTGTGCAGTCGGGATCCGCTCGACAGCTGTACCCATCACCGTAAAGCAGAAGAGTTCACGATAGATACAACCGGAGGGACAATCGCCCCAGCCGTTACGAAAGATAACATACCAAGTCGCCCCCTGCTTGAACGCATCAATATCGTTACTATCTCCGACAGCAGGATTACGCAAGACCTGCCGAACCCCTTCCACCTTTGAATACGCCTCAATTGCCGTCCGCAAGTTGAGATGTCGGTCAAAATAAAGGAAGAGGTCCCAGCTCAATATGACGTTTTGCAGCCCCAACTTTGCGTTGAGCGCGTCAAAGTCAGCATTGCCGGTCTCGAAACGGATTTGCCCCTGCTTATCTTCAATCAGCTCCTTAAGTATCTCAGAGAAATCTCGCTCCAGACGGATCCAGAGCATTCCCGGCTCAGACCACGCTCTGGCATGAATCTCACCCATCGGCAGGTACGCCGCGCGAATGAGCGACAGTACCTCCTCTATCTCACCGACGAGCTGGTTCCGTCGGGTGATGTCAAAGTAGAAACCCTCTGTTTCACGCTCCAAGATTCTATCCGCCAGAATCTCGGCATCTGACCGAGTGGGTACGGCAGGTCTGTCAGACCAGCTATCGAGTATTGTGACAACAAGCGGTTCTGCCGCTTCCTCAGTGAGAGCTTCAGCTTCCTCCGAATCGCCGCACCCACTGACGCAAAACCCTATCAGCAGGATTAAGATAAAGATGAGCCGCAAGCACAGGGTGTCGTGTCGAGGTGTAGGCATAACGAAATCCTTAGCCTCCTTCGTATCCACAATTTAAGAAATTATGCAACAGCGTCCAAACCCAATTCAATCCCACCCGGTAGGTGCGGTTTCCAACCCTGGTCACGAGAATCGGACCGCACCGCTTATGCACAGTTACCCAAGTTGCTAGACAGTCTGTCGGTCAAGTTTTCCTAATCCGCACGTATCAGAACTAATCAGAGGGACGACACCCCTGTTGCCCCATAGGGCTTGGATCAATTAGGTTGACCGATCTTCTATATACCTATCACCCCGCTGGGGCTTTGTAGTTCCGGAAAATTGAAAATCCCGACTGATCCGGTCCCACGAAACGAGGAGCCTCGACAAGTCCCGATAGATCGGGATGCTCCCCGATACATCGGGACAGGCAGGAACGGCATCGGGAGAGGTCCGACCTACGGTATAGGGTATTGTTTCTTATCACGTCGCATATCACTGAGGGGTGCTCATCAACCAACCCCACAAGGGATTGGGCAACCCAACCCCTACGAAGGACCGTATGTCTGTGGACCCCACGCCCCAGCGCGTTGCGTACCTATGGTGTGAAAGGTTGTTGAGTCAGCGACTCAAACTCACTCGGCACTGCTAAACCAAACGTCTCAGTCTCGCCATTGCTGTCCCGGTGAACGATCCTGAGATAGACCGCGCGATTGTGACCGGAAGGAACTTTAACCTGCTCAACATTGTCCCTTGGGGAAGTGGAAACGCCAATAAACCCCTCAGTCCCTGCATCGTAAAGATACATATCAAGGTTGGAAAGCCGTTTGCCGGGGTGTTTGTGCCAGACCAATGTAGCGGTTTGGCACCCACTCATCGTTCCCTTATACCACTTCTCGGCGCCACCATCAATGCTGCCGATCTTGGTATAGTCATACTGCTCTAACGCGGCATACAGATCAATATACCCCCAACCCCACTCTTTATCCCAACCATCGGGACCCCTATCCTCTGCCGAGTTGATAAGCAACGCTTTCTGCAGCATCGGATGCCATAGACCATGATCCCAAAGCAGAAGAATCGCACCGGAGATGTGAGGGACTGCGACACTAGTCCCCGTCCCAAAGGACCCAAACCCACCGCCACGCTCAGTCGATATCTTTACGCTTCCCGGGGCAACTAGGTCCGGTTTTTTACGACCCGCAGGGGTCGGACCTCGACCACTACCATCGTACATCGGATTTTGAGCGCGAGGGGCATAGCCGCCGGTTGCAGTTGCGCCCACAACGATGGCGTTATGGGAGTCGGATCCCCAAGTCAGGGTATAACTGTCATTCGAACTGGTTGATTGATTTCCAGCCGCTTGAATGATGAGGACATCATGGGTGTCGATATAGTTATCAAACCACTCTCCATAATCTGAACTGTAATCCGGGTCACCACGATCCATCACTATGGCCGACCCTACCAAATTCTCGCTGGATAGCCCATGATAGGAAAAGTTGATGACTTCCGCATCGTCAGATACATCAGTCACCGCCCACTCCATTGTCGCCTTTATATCAATAGCACCGTCCTCTTCCCGACTTTGCCATTTCCATGTGGCATCAAGAATTTTATCCAGCCCATAGGCGATGCCTTTATACTCTTTAGCAGCATGTGTATAAGCTGTCATTGCCACAACACCAGCCACCTGCGTTCCATGATCTCCGGTAGGTTCTGGATCATTGGGTTTTCTTTCGATGAGTTTACCCGCCGATTTTGAACGTAAATATCGATGCTCATCTTCCACACCTGCTTCCTCGAGAATAGCAACGTCGTATCTCCCGCCATCATAGCCGGCATCCCAAAAACGCGGTGCATAGATGATTTGGGCACTGTACTCCAGCGCAGGTACGGGTGCTGTATCTAACCCAATGCGTCTAACATCATCTAACGCGGCAATCTGATTCACAGCGGTAGCGGGGATTCGTGCACCAATGAGATTGCCGAGTGCGACCTGTGCATAAACCGTGCCTCCCGCCTGCTCTATCTCCGTGCGCACGCGCTGCTGACTAACAGAGACACGATTCTTCAGCCGCTGTCCAATCTCTTGTCGCATCTGACGGGTCTGCGTATCGAGGCTTTGGTGCATCCGCCCCACCTCCGCTTTGACATTCGTCGGAAGCGCTTGTCTCTGACGGCGGAACGGACGAATCCTATTCCGAATCTCAGTCGCTTTGGCTTTAATGTTTGGTTGAAACCGAGCTTTAACTTCTTCAGAAATCTGTTTGCTCGGCGGTTCATCTTCGAGATAGATAGCCACCGATACCGTTGATTGTGTTTGTGCCGCTGTCCGAACACCAGCATCAACCTTGTTCTCTTCGGCAGTAGACCATGTAGGACAAATACAGCCAATCAATAAAGCAACAAATACGGATCTAAATACTTGCCTCGCATTTTGAGTAAACATGTTCACACTCCTTAGGTATGTGAGAATATAGTCGTAAGGGACAACGGTCATCGGTCCCTACAAAGCGCGAGCCCTAAAAAAAAATAAAAAACCCCGGATAGGGCGGGATCCGGAGGTTGTTGTACCTCTCGAATACCGCCCCTGTCCGGGGTTGATCCGTTGTCGAAAGCTATGAAGCCATGGATACCGCCCCACCGGGGTAGATCCACGCAGATGTGCTAATCGGTAATGCTATTTAGGGACTTTATCCCCTATTCAGGCGCAGCAGGACGCGGCAGCACCTCATCAATATCGTCGCGTATACTATGGATCGGCACCGACACATCAAGGATCTGAATATAATCGGTATCCCTGATTTTATCACAGCCGGGCTGATTGCTTGCCTCATATCTGCTTACGTGTCTGAAATGTGGCTCTATAAACTGGTAGGCGCGCCAACCGGTTTGGGGGTGGTCCCAGCAGACAACAAAAGTAGGGTGTACCGCGCCCCACCACCGCTCAAATGGCGAAGAAGGCGGGGGCGGGTTGATAGCCATCAAGACGTTCTCGAAGTAAACATGCTCTGGCTGCTCAATCTCCGCTGCGGTCTTAGCAGCTAGCACGACTTTGGAAGCCACAACGGTTGAATGCGACTCGCTGTTGCCTATCACCGTCCGTTCCTGCGTCGCAACGAGCAATAGAACAGCACCGGTAAAATCATAATCATCAATATCCTCTCGTGGCAACGACTCCACGCTATATCCACACGAGACGCTAAGGAGATTGGGGAACGCTTCAATCTCGCCAAACAGCGCGCACCCCAGATTGTCGTCGGTGGGAAGGCGACCGCCATACTCCCAACTCCGATTCTTATCCCACCACGACCATGTGTAGGCAGTCGCATTGGCAAAGGGAGTCGCATTATGAAGCCCCCAACTGTCAAGTTCTTGGAATGGGAGCATCGTTTGTGCCTGTGCAGTCGGGATCATCTCGACAGTTGTACCCGTTACAGTGAAGCAGAAGAGTTCCTGATAGACACAACCGGCAGGACAATCGCCCCAGCCGTTACGAAAGATGAAATACCAAGTCTCCCCCTGTTTGAACGCCTGAATATCGGTACTTGTTCCGAGCGGACCCCCAGCGCTGACATGCTGCACCACTCCCACCACTGAATAAGCCTCACTTGCAACCCTGAGGTTAAGGTGCTTATCGAAAAAAAAGATGAAGCTGCTCGTACGGGCTGGTCCCAACTTGACTGCCTGTACCTCTAGCTTCGCGTTGAGCGCGTCAAAGTCAGCATTGCCGGTCTCGAAGCGGAACAGCCCCTGCTTATCTTGGAGCATATTCTCAACAATTTCATAGAAATCCGGCTCCAGAAAGACCCAAAGCTCTCCCGGTATATCATGCTCTGCGGCATGAATCCCGCTCATGGGGGGATAAACCGCTCGAATGAGCGACAGCACCCGCTCTATCTCAACGATGAGTTGGTTCCGTTGGGGGAGGTCGAAGTAGAAATCCTCTGTTTCCCGCTGCAAGATTTTATCCGCCAGAATCTCAGCCTCTGAGCGCTCAGGTACGGGAGGGTCGTCAGACCATTTGTCGATGATTGTAACAACAAGGGGTTCCGCCCCTTCCTCAATGAGGTCTTCGTCGTCATCCGAATCGCCGCACCCAACGCTCATGAGCACGAAACATACCGCTAGCAAAGTCAAGCAGGTGGTGCTATACTGAATTGGTAAAATCATATTATAGATTCCTTATGTCAAGGGGTTTCGTATCAGCTAGTTGGTTGGAAATAGGCTGTCGTCTCTTCAGAAATTTCTACCCGCGGCGGTCCGTTCCGAGGGTTGCGATTTTATTGGAACCTGCGGAAAGTGATTCTATCATCGCCATGCCCTCATTTCAACTCCCTAATAATATCCACCCCTTCAGTCCTCCCAAGTTCCGTAAGTCGCCAAGCCACCCATGTCCGTTCCCCCGGAATCCGTTCAGCGATCCCCAAGCTCTCCAGCCTGTAGGTTGGGTAGAGCGTTGCCTACGACTCCGAACTCAATATACTACCAATGCTATTTGTTAAACTGCCTGATGACAAAGCCAGATTAAGGATGTTGACACAGCCATCGCCATTCACATCAGGTAAGGTAGCACGTGAAACCCCATCGGACTGGCGGTCTATAAACGACACAACAGCCAAAACCCTCCGCCTCGCTGGAGCGAAACGGGTTCACCTGTCTAGAATACCGGGAACCTTGCATAAGGTACTGGGCTCAATGCGCCAAGAATGGACGGACAAACCACCGGGTATTTGGGGCTATGTTGGTTACTTGGTTCATTGGTGCTTGGCTTGCGGTGTTCAGACAAAATGGCCGTTGGTCGAGGAGAATTCGCTCCTACGGAACCGCCTTTGGGCAACCACAAGTTTCTTAATCCCGCCTGTCCCGATTCGTCGGGGAGCGATCGGGGAGGAGTGCAATGTGTATAGCAAACATGGTATAATCAACCTTAAAGGTCCATCGGGGCGATAGGTGTGCCCCTCCTGACCGATGCGTTTATTATCTCCGCTTTCGGCAAGCACGGCCTTTCGGATAAGGAGACCATCGTTAGGAATATACCGAACAAGCGGATGCCGAAGAAGAGCCCTACCAACGTACCCGGTGAGACGGATGTGACGATGCACGAGGAGAATATTGTTGTTTGCCAACGTTAAACTCAGCACTTACGCAGTTGAACGCTCAAAGTCTCCGGGCGAGAGTTTTCGACCTTTAGTTCGGCGATTCATCGCCGCAGTATACAATTTCCAACGTCCGGTGAATCGGACAACTACAGTAAGTACAAAGGCTTGTAGTAGAGCGATTTATCGAATACCCGTTGTGTCCCACGGTGGTGTTTGGTGAATTGAGCCAGATACTTTAGCACGATGTCGTTGGTATCTGACGCGCAATGAATTGCGCTACTACAAACTCAATTACGTAACTCCTGACCAGTTATTGACATTCGGAGAAAGGTGGGAGGTCAGATGAAAATCACGGCGATATTACTTCTTCTTTTGGTGCTGTTTTCGTCCAATGCTCTCGGCGATACAGCGGTATACAAAGATGAATTTATTGGTCATGCCGATGCGGTCAATAGCGTAGCGTTCAGCGCGGACGGGAAGTTGCTTGCCAGTGGGAGTTGGGACAAGACAGTGCAGCTGTGGGAGGTCAAAACAGGGGAACAGAGGTGGCTGCTCACTGGACACGCAGCCTCGGTCATCAGTGTGGCGTTCAGCCCGGAGGACAAAACCCTTGCCAGTGGTAGCGCGGACAAGACAGTCCGACTGTGGAATACGGCGAAAGGCACAGCGAAGCAGATGCTCATCGGGCACACAGACGTGGTCACGAGTGTAACGTTCAGTCGGGATGGGAAGACCCTTGCAAGCGGAAGCGTGGACAAGACAATACGACTGTGGGATGCCAAAACAGGCGAGCACAAACGGACGTTCACCGGTCATACAGAGGCTGTCTACAGCGTGGCGTTCAATCGGGAGTACAAGGTGCTTGCCAGTGGGAGTGCGGACAAGACAGTCCGGCTGTGGGAGGCCGACACCGGTGAACTCATACAGACACTCAGCGGCCATACGGAAGCTGTCCAGAGCGTGGCGTTCGATCGGGATGGCAAGGTGCTTGCCAGTGGGGGTTCGGACAAGATAGTGTGGCTGTGGGATACCAAAACGTGGCAACCGAAGGGACGGATCATCGGTCATACGGACTATGTGACGAGCGTGGCATTCAGTCCTAAGGCGAACGTGCTGGCGAGTGGGTGTGTGGACAAAACTGTGCAACTATGGGACGCCAAAACAGGCGGACATAAACAGCGGCTCACCGGACATGGGGAGTGGGTGACGAGTGTGGCATTCGATCCCGATGGTAATGTCCTTGCCAGTGGGGGTGCAGATGGGACGGTGCTCTTGTGGCGGATGATAACTGAGTAAACCGCCAACTTCTACCTTTCGTTCAAGTTTTGCATATCGCGGTTTCGTTCAGTATAGGCGAAGTGCCTCGCCCGAACGAAATCGTGGATTCACACTTACAGAAAGGTGGAATTCGACATGAAAGTCACAGCAACCCTATTCACGCTTTTCGTTCTTTTCTCAGCAACCGCCCGCGCCCAAGTACCTGCACAATCAAACCTGCCCGCCGGAGCGATCGCCCGCCTTGGTAGAGGCTCGATAAACGAGATAGAGTATTCTCCGGACGGGGCTCGGCTTGCAGTCGCTACTTCTATCGGTATCTGGCTCTACGATATCGCTATGGGTCAGGAGATAGCCCTGCTCACCGGTCACAGGTCGGAGGTCAGGAGCGTCGCGTTCAGTCCAGATGGCATAACGCTTGCCAGTGGGAGTTGGGACAAGACGGTGCGGCTGTGGGATGCGAAAACAGGCGTGCACAAACAGACACTCACCGCGGATATGGAGAGGGTCAATAGTGTGGCGTTCAGCCCGGATGGCATGACGCTTGCCTGTGCGAGTTCGGACGGAAAGATCTGGCTGTGGGATGCCGAGACCGGGGTGCATAAACGGACGCTCACTGGTCAGACAAAGTGGGTCAATAATGTAACGTTCAGCCCGGATGGGAAAATCCTTGCCGGTGCATGTATGGCGGAGGTACGCCTGTGGGATGTCGAGACGGGCGAGCATAAACTGACACTCTCCGGTCATAAGAGGCGGGTCAATAATGTGGCATTCAGTCCGGACGGTAAGACGCTTGCCAGCGGAAGTTGGGACAAGACGGTATGCCTGTGGGACACTGTGTCGTGGACGCATAAGCAGATATGCAGTGGGCATCGGTATAGGGTTGTGAGTGTGTCGTTCAGCCCGGACGGCAGGGTGCTTGCTAGCGTGAGTGGAGAAGGGACGGACAGGCTGGTGTATCTCTGGGATGCCGCGACAGGTGAACATAAGGGAACGTTCGCTGGGCATAGAGATGCGGTCAATAGCGTGGCGTTCAGCCCGGAGCGTGGTGTGCTTGCCAGTGGCAGTTCGGACGGGACGGTGCTCCTGTGGAAAGTCGCTGATTTGAGATAGTGGCTTAAACTGTTTCGTGTATAATATATCGGGGATTATTGAGAAGGCACACACCTGTATCAGCTAATGAGAGGGCAGATCTGATGAAGGCGGTTCTTGAAAAGTTATCGGCTTATCATATTTTTGGCTATCTCTTGCCCGGCAGCCTGTTCGTGATTTTGGGGGAAAGGCTCACTTCGTTTTCGCTGATCCAGAGGAGTTGGATCGTTGGAATCGTTCTTTACTATTTCATCGGGTTGGTCATTAGCAGGGTCGGAACCCTGATTGTGAAGCCCGTGCTAGAACGGATCGGGCTTGTAAGGGAGGCGTCCTATGACGATTATGTGGAGGCTTCCGAGTCGGATTCAAGGATTGACATTTTATCCGCACAGAACAACCTGTTTCGGACACTGTGTGCGATGGTGATGATGCTTATCGGTCTCAAAATCGGTGAGAAGGTGATAGGTGTGTTGCCGTGGGGCGCGGATGTATATGATTTCATCGTTTTGGTGGCTCTTTTTATCCTGTTTGTGTTCTCCTACAGAAAAAAGACCCAAGAGCTTGTCCGACGGGTGAAGCACGTACAGCAGAAGGGACAAGAGTAAATTGAGCAGATTCTTTTTGAGATTGGCTTCCTTAATTTAGAATCATAACAGATGGTGGAGATGGTACGGCTATTTAGTTTTCCGCTTTTTGAGCGATTTCGGAACAACTCGAACCCGTAGGCGGGGCATCCCCGGTCGGGGGATCCTCTCGGACTTGCCCCGCCCTAACCTTGACCGGGAATTCTAGTTACGGGAGAATTAAATGACCCTAACCCATCAGGTTGGACATTTGCCCTAGCAGTTTTCCTTACCCCCAACCTTGCGTTAAACAAGCCTGTATCTATTGAGTGCGTATGTTTATTATCTTTACACCACCATAACACGTCCTTATTCTATAATCCGTTTCAGTCACTTTGTGGCATTCCGAAAACTATTCCTTCGATAATTCTTTCCCAGACAGTTCGTGATGCTCTCAAGTGGAAAAACACTCAAGGGTCGTGAAGTAGCTCAAGTTGCTACTTAGGGAGTCTGTCGAATATGGAAAAACAGGGAGGAATCTCCCCACACCCTAGCTCCGGCAGGCACCGAGACCACACGCACCCCACCCCGAAACTCCATTAGTTCCACCTTCCAAGCAACCCCCTTCCGTCCCCTCACCATCCCAGAAATGCAAAAAGCCGCGGTCAGTGGATTGATCCAGGAGATCACAGTCCATCCGACGGCGGCTTTAGAAATTCACTGCAATTCAAACTTGGTTTCTGATTATAGCGCTACGGGGAATCGAACCCCGGTTTGATGGCTGAGAACCACCCGTCCTAACCCCTAGACGATAGCGCCATTAGGTGGCTGCCGGGGAAGGACTCGAACCCTCGTAACATGGGCCAGAACCATGCGTCCTACCATTAGACGACCCGGCAAAACCAATGATAAAATTATAACAGGATATTATGTGTCTGTCAAGGATTTTGTATGGACTTTTTTGTTTGACGGATAGTGCTAGCTATGCTATTATTCTCAGCATATCAAGGAGGGAGGCGCTACATGGCTGACAAAAGAAAAATCCTTATTACAGGAGCGTCAGGATATATCGCAAGCAGGAGTTTACCTACCTTTCGTGAACGGTATGAGCTGGTGCTGCTTGATGTCAAGACGACGAATCGAGCGGGCGAGACAGTCGATGGGATTCAGATCGCGGACTTGACCGATCCGGACCGGGACAAATACCGCGCCTATTTCGAAGGCGTTGATGCAGTCGTTCATTGTGCCTTTAAGGGCGGCAGTTTTGAGAACGAATTAACCAACGTCCAGATGGCGTACAATCTCTACCAGACCTGTCTTGAAGAGGGGGTGCCTCGGGCGGTCGTCTGTAGTTCCAATCATGCGGCGGACTACTATGAGAACCTGATCTGGGGAGATAAGTGGGATGTGGTGACACCCGATATGCGTCCTTTATCAGACAACTTCTACGGTTGGGCGAAAGAAACCTATGAACATCTCGGCTTTGTGTTTGCGACGGGGCACGTTGATGGGATAAAACTGGAAAACGTGCAGGTCCGTATTGGTGCGCCTCGCGAAACGATTCTTGATGCCGCTGATCCAAAGGACTTGAAGTATATCCATCGGGAACTTGGTGCCTATTTGAGCGCAAAGGATCAGACGCAACTGTTCATCAAAAGCATTGAGACCGCAGACATCGAAGATGAAAATGGGATTCCGTTTCAGATCGTCTACGGAATCAGCGACAATTCGCACAGTTTCTGGAGCATCGTGAACGCACGGAAAGTGATTGACTATCAACCTGAAGACAACAGTGCGCTCAGATTTGCTGAACGACTTTCCGAGTTAATGAAGGCTGCCAGAGATGGTTCATAAAGGCGAACATGAAGTTGATTCTCAGTTATCAGGAGGCTGAATTTGATAAAATACTCAATCAATCTTTTCCACTTAGTGCTTATCGGATTGTGGTTTGCTGTGCCGATAGATAGCGATGCGAATCCAACGGCAGCACAATCGGTTGAGCCAACCCTCACTCGCGTTGAGCCAAACAACGACATGGTGAGCGGGGGAGCAAACGTTCGGATAATCGGAGAAAATTTTCAGGATGGCGCAACCGTCACAATTGACGGGCGGGCTGCATCAAATGTGATTTTTGTTTCACCAACTGAATTGACAGTCGAAGTACCAGCGGGCGCTGCGGGCAGTGTCAATGTCGTTGTGACTAATCCTGATGGTAAATCTGGTACACTTACAGGAGGCTTCACATATATCGAGCCGCCGCCAACGCTCACCCGTGTTGAACCGAGCAACGATGTTGTGACCGGCGGAACAACGGTTAAGATAATCGGGGCAAACTTTCAGGACGGAACAACGGTTACAATTGGTGGGCGGGCTGCATCAAATGTGATTTTTGTTTCGTCAACTGAGTTGACAGTTGAAGTACCAGCGGGTGCTGCGGGCAGTGTCAATGTCGTTGTGACTAATCCTGATGGTAAATCAGATACACTTGCAGGAGGCTTCACATATATTGAGCCACCGGCACCAACGCTCACCCGTGTTGAACCGAGCAACGATGTTGTGACCGGCGGAACAACGGTTAAGATAATCGGGGCAAACTTTCAGGACGGAGCAACGGTTACAATTGGCGGGAATGCCGCATCAAATGTGATTTTTGTTTCACCAACCGAGTTAGAAGTCGAAGCGCCAGCGGGGGTTGCTGGCAGTGCCAATATTGTCGTCACTAATCCTGACGGCAAATCGGTAACAGTCGCGGGTGGTTTCACATATACACCCTTGCGCTATGATGTAACTGGAGATGGAATCGTCAATATCCTCGATTTGGTTCGCGTCGCTAGCCAGTTTGGAGAAACTGGCACAGGACTGGAGGGGGATGTTGATGACAATGGGGTTGTCAACATTTTCGATCTGGTTGTTGTTGCCAATCACTTCAGCCAGGAATAAACGAGTGAGCTTAACGGGCTCGCATTAAAATAAAGCGCTATCTCGGCAGGACATTTACTGAAGGGGAGGACTATGTTAGACCCGACAAGGGAAGTAAGACAGTTAAAGGCAGGAATGTTCAAGGTCTGGACTGTTTGGATCGCGATGTTCCTGACCCTCGTTTTGGCGCTGATATTTGCTTTTCTGCTTGGCGGAAACGTCGAACAGGTGCACCATCCACGTAATATTAGACAGATAACACAAATTCTATATGGTGTGTCAGTCGTTGGACTCATCTTGGCTTATTTTATACGGAAATATATGTTGCACAGGGCGTCTGCCAAACCGCTCCCCGAAGAAACGAGCAACACGCCGGGACAGATTTCACCATACATCGCCAGATATAAGCCCGCCGTGGTTGTTTCGCTTGCTATAGCAGAAAGCATTGCGGCTTTCGGGCTAACAATCTTCTTCATGGAGGGCAAATTGACCCCATTCTTGATATTCCTTGCGATTTCGCTTGTTGGTCTCTTTCTGTATCGCCCAAAATTTGAAGAGGTAGAGAAGTTGGCTATCTCCATCAAACAGAGTTCTGAAACGTGAAAAATGAACCAATGCACTAATGAACTAGTGAACCAAATGGGTTTATTAGTACATTGAACTATTCTTTAATCGCTATTCCTTTCCCAATACCCATCTAAGAGTTTCGGTATCTAGGTTCGCACCGCTCATAATCAGCACGACGTTTTGATCTGCGAGTTCCGCCTTCAGCTTGCAGGCAGCGGCAATCGGTGCCGCAGCAGCACCTTCTATAAGATTATGTGTATACCGTAACGCCCTCCGAATCGCCTCTCGAATCTCCTCCTCACTCACCAGTAAAATCTGGCTGATCCCATCTTTAAGAATCGACAACGGTAGATCGAATGTCACGCGGGTCGCCAAACCGTCGGCAACCGTATCTGCTGAGTCCGTTTCAATCTTGCGTCCTGCCTTTAATGAGCGGTAAACCGACGGGGCGTTTTCCGCCTGCACACCGATGACCTTTACGTTTGGATTAATCGCTTGTGCCACCGTGATCGCCCCACACGCACCGCTCCCCGCTCCGATAGGCACGATGATCGTATCCACCTCCGGCAGCTCTTCAAAAATTTCAAGGGAATAGGTCCCGACCCCGTGGAGCAGCGGCGGTTCATTGGCTGGGTGGACATAATAGAATCCGCGTTCGGCTTGCAGCTTTTCGCATAATTCTCGCGATTCATCAAAATCGACGCCGTGTTCAATTAACTCTGCACCGAAGGCACGCATCGCGCTGTTCTTCTCCGGATTGTTGCCGTGCGGGACAACAATCGTGGCATGAACACCGAACTGTTTTGCTGCATACGCGATTGATCCACCGTGATTTCCCCGCGTTGCGGTTATCACGCCGCGATCCCGCTGATCAGCCGGAAGTTGGCTCATAAAATTCAATCCGCCACGAACCTTAAAACTTCCTGTTGGTTGATGGTTTTCGTGCTTGATGTGAGCCTGAAAGCCGAATAGCTCTGACAGCTCTGGATAGTGGATTAACGCCGTCGGTTTCAGGTACTGATAGACTACGCGGCGCGCAGCCAAAACGCCTTGAAACGTTACGGAATTCAAAAATTTTCTCCTGTCTGTAGGTGGCTAGAAATCAATCTGTGCTGAACTACCAATGTTGAGCTTATGGAAACTCCCATATATCCGTGCATCGGGACCAATGACTGATCGATGGATGAGGACATCTTGTACTTCCGCATTCGGGTGGATAATCGCGTCTTTGATAATTGCGTTGACAACCCGCGTCCCACTGCCTGCGGTAGGGATAATGACTTTCATTGAGATTCCTTTCTTGGAGGACATGACTGCCTTTCTGTTCTATGTTCCCAAGGGGAAACAGGGTGCTGTAACAGCGGCACTATCTGATCTGGGACTTTCACGCTTGGACTTCCGCTTTGAACCCAAAGGTAGCCAAGTCATTGAAGATCGGTCAATCGAACCCTTCATTGAGAGACAGCCCCCGCAGTTTGTGGACAGAAACCCTCTGACAGGGATCAATTCCCTCCGCTAACTGCTGATTACTCAACAGGCCTCCTACGCGGAATCAGATCGAATCAGATGCCCACGCCGCTCGCTACCTTCAAGGACACTGGAAAACTGGAAATAGACCAGTTCGTGATCCGCCCACAGCGTATGCTCCACACCCCGCACACACGCCACCATATCCCCCGGCTCAAGTTGCACTGTCTTCATGATCCCCGTCGGTAGCCGCAACGTCACCTTGGGAGTACCCGCCGTGAATAGCCAATATTCATCGTAATCGTGGTAGTGAAGTTCGACATCCGAGTTTGCGGGCAAACGATATTCGTGAAAGCTCTCCGAATTGACCGGGTTGAGCAATTCCCCCAACAATCCGGTAATTCTCTCTCCCTGCCCGATATGTACCACACAAAGTAAAGGATCGTCTATCCGTTCAGCTACCGATGACATAGCAAATCTCCTTAGGTGGTTAGGAAAATGTGCTGTCTCGCTTGAATTATCTCCAGCGATCACGCACAGGTTGCTTCTGCGCCCTAGAGAACAGATCTCTCCACTCA
This sequence comes from Candidatus Poribacteria bacterium, assembly GCA_003635265.1. Lineage (GTDB taxonomy): Bacteria > Poribacteria > WGA-4E > WGA-4E > PCPOR2b > PCPOR2b. The sequence goes on along the minus strand of PYIZ01000038.1, from coordinate 12,075 downwards.
CTGGATCCATCATTTTCCCGGATCTCCAAGCGTACACCCTCCACATAAGCGGGACCGTTGCCGGCGTTGAAGTAACCAAGCCCTTGGTCGACCATGTGGACGCAGCTACCGTCTGGATAGACAACCGTCTTGATAACCTCCGGATCTGGGTGGATCGGTTCGCCATGTTTCTCAAAGCCGTCCAACCGCTCTTGAGAAACCCGGTATTTTTCGATAGCGTCCTCGTCCATTTCAACACCGAGTCCAGGTCCATTGGGAACCTGCTGATACCCGCCTACAACCTCAATCGGCTTTTTCAGGAGATGCTCGCTGTAGATGTTGATGCAACTGATTGTGGGCCAAGTTGCATGCGTCAGAACCGCGCCCAAATGGGCAGCCCACGTCGTTGTTAGGCCGTTGCCCACCAGCTGCAGCCAGAAGGGCATCTGTGCTTCAGCACTCAAGGCACCTTGCCGTACAACCTCGGATTTTCCGCCGCCGATAACGTATCCATCGCACACCCGCTCACGCATATTGGTGATATAAGGTGGACTGCCGAAGTGCATGGCGATCGGTCGGTTGACCGATTGGCGGATCTGTTTGTTGCCCAATATGTCGTCTTGTGGTATGGGCGTTTCAAACATGGCGACGTTATGGCACTGCTCCAGTTTCTTCATGACCGGAATAGCAGCCGACGCGTTCTGGAGCGAACCGTTTGGGTCGAGGTCTAACTTGAAATGCGGCGGCACACTCTCGGAGACTGCCTCAACTTGGGCGACGATGTCCCACCACGGGCGCGGCTTATTCTTGAGACTGGTGTAACCGTTTGCCACAGCGTCTTGTGCTTCGGCTGCCCAATCTTCGGGGGAGGAATCAACGCACCACCAAGAGATCGGTGTCCAATCCCGCACCTTCATGCCGATCAGTTCATAGACCGGTACCTCAAGGATCTTACCGACGAGGTCAAAGAGTGCCATCTGCAAACCGGCACCGAGAGAATCGTCGTTCATCAGTTCGGCTGGTCGTTGACCGAGGACCCTTGCCACCGTTTGATCAGTCACCCGTCCGTAAGTGTAGCGAATAACAGTCTCGCCCCAACCGACGTGTCCGGTATCTGTCGTAACCTTACACAGTTCCAAAACCGACCAGTTGTAAACCGACGAAATACTGGTACGGGTAATCTTTTGCTGTCGCGGGGTAAACGGTACATCAACGACAATGCGTTCGATATCTGTTACTTTCATTGGATTATCCTTTCTAATGCGGCTCATGGAAAAAAACGGAGTGCAATTACAATGAAGGCGTTGAGGGCGGGGCAAGTCGCTTTGGATCCCGATTTATCGGGGAGCCCCGCCTACGATTTTTGAGGCTTTCTGATTGCTGGACGCTGGACGGAAGCGGTTAATCCCTGTCCCAAGGGAATAGGAGCGTTGGTTGATTTGCATAACGTTTCATCTTGAGAATGATACGGCTCCCCGCTCCGGGAGCCAGACGGACGGTAAGAGCGGATTTGTCTATCGACACGGTTTTGTCATTGACAGCGGCACTGACAAGCTGGTGTTCGGCATAGGCACCGCCCTGAACGATGACCGTTCGCTCTTCGACGGGATTGATGTTGACAAGAGAGAGTGTCGTTTCGTCATCGGTCAGTTTCTCGACGAGTGAGGCGACATCCTCCGGTATCCCAGCGCGACGGTTCGCGGGATCGAAATAGCGGACACGGCAGTGTAGGGGTTCGCCGAACCGCGGTGTGATACCACCGAGCATCAGTTCGATTAAACTGCTGCCCACCGCAGGGTTGAAAGCCAAAGTATCGTCCGACAATCGCGTATCCGGCGTTGTGGTATCCTCATGCATCCCCTGCATTTTCCGGCGCAGCGTAGTAAAGTCGCGTCGGAACGCCTCTGTCGGATAGTCCGGGTTATCTCCTTCTAAGAATCCAATCCAGCCGTCCGTGGGCAGCCACTTGAGGAGATCACGGTTCATTGACCAGTAGTAGACATCCAGCGCGCCTTGATTGTATGGCTGCGGCGTGTAGCTGTACCAACCGTCATCGCCATACATACTGGGATACATCACCTGCTCGTCGATTGTCTTCTGGTTTGAATTGATCGTTTCAATCATATTCCGCCACACATCGACATAGCCCCGGTCACCAGTAGCAAGTAGGGCATTCCCGAAACCGGCAACCCCTCGCACATGGGCGTTGCGATCTGCCAATGCGCCCGTTTGTGGAACGACGACGGTGAAACCCCAACCGTAGCACCCGCCGTACCATTTGCCATTGCACTCCCCTCCTATCGTGCCGTCCAGGCCGATGTTAGACGGGATAATGCCACCGTTGGCAGCTGTCCGCTCCGCCCAAGCGTCAACATACTCAAGGAGCCACGCTTTGTATTTTTCTTCACCGGTGAGCATGTAGGCATTGATCGCGAGGGTTGTCGCAGCAAGATTCAGTGGATGGTCGCCGACGATGTCGGTATAGTCCTTGAAATGCGCTAACATCTCCTCAAAATTGCGCTCGCCGTGTTTTGCGTCAAAACGTCCCTCGACTTCGATAGGATCTCCTGCCCAATCTAGAGCGGTCGCTTTGCGTAGGAGAGGACCTCGACTACCGTTGAACATACTCCGAATAATCTTGTGCTCCGGATCGTAATTCGGAGCCTGCGGATCTTCGTTCATGTATAGACCGGCGAAACTCCTCACCCGACGCTGAAAGGTGCGATCGTAGGGATCCGACAATCCCTGCAAGTTAAAGACCGCAAGCCCTTCGCCGTGATGAAACCAGTCAAACATGACGGAAAACTCCTTATAATACATCCCCTCGCGGGCGATAGGGACCTCCACCGTTTTCGCTTCTGTATATTGCAGTAGGTGTCCCTCCCACGCCAGTTTATACATCTCCAAGATGCTATCCGAGGCACCAAGCGCGTGCAATATGGGCCAACCTGTGAGATTTTCGATGGCATCGTCCGGTCCGTCGTTCCCACCCCAGCGTGGAATGCAGATCAGATAACCGCGGTCGTCAAAGTAGCGATCAAAGAATGCTTCACAAGCGAGCGTCTGGACGCGGATAAGTTCCCTTTCCAGAAGTGCCCAAGTTGGCGGTGGAAGGGGTGTATCTATCGTAAGGGTGTTTCTATTCACGTTTGGTATCGGCATAATTGATCTCCTTAGCTGTGTTGGTTCATTGAGCTGGCAGACGGTATATTCTTCGTAGGGGTTGGGTCTCCCAACCCATCGGGCGAGGACCCTCGCCCCTAAGGGCTATATAGCAATTCAAGTATACTGAATATGAGGAATGATCGAAGGGTCAAAGTTTTTTCGCTGTCCATTCTGAACCATTGCTAGCATCTCCTGACAGCGAAGAATACCCTCAGTGAGTGCTTTGAGTTCAACTCCCAAATGCTGGTCCCCAAAAGCTATTAGCTTGGTATGGGCTTTCGACCATTGGCTCTCTGCCCCCACATAATTTCGGTTCAAGAGATGGAAGCACCCGACACTCAGTTGGAGCAGCCCTTGGTAGAAGGGACGGTCGGGTCCAACTTCGATCATCCATACGTCCTCTAAAGTTTCGTGGCACTCGAAGTAATCGCCATCATTAAACTCTTGAATCCCTTTTTTGAGAGCTGCTTTTTTGTCCATTGATTCACTAGGGCGCGTTGACATTTTGCAGTAGTTGTAGTGAACAACGATCGTTGTTCACTACCAAAACCCATACCTAGACACAGAACTGAGTTATTCGTAGGGAACGGAGATCTCCGTTCCCGATGTTCTAGGCTACCGAGGTAATTGTCGGTCTCCTGCACTTGTGTAGGTCGAGATTCATATTTTGACACAACATGTTGATTTTGGAAAATTGACCTACAATAGGGCAACCACAAGAGTTGCCCCTACGGGGATTAATCCAATGTAGGGGCAGGTTTCTTAATCCCGATCCATCGGGGGTTGTGCCTGACCAAACTACTTGCTACCTGAATTCCTCATCGTGGTATACCTCTTCTAAACGGGTTGATGTAAAGAATGCGAAGAATCCCACGCCCAACGCAATCGAAAAGGTATATTCATAGCCGATCCATCGGATAAGTGCACCAGCAAGCACCGGCATAAAACCGAAAGGAAATACCAACGTGTTCATGAAACCGATGTAGGTTGGACGGTTCAGGGGCGGCGCAATATTGATCATGTATGTCATGAATCCGACCATCATGCCACTCATTGATGCGCCGCCGAGGACAAACGTCAGAAAATAGAACGGCAGCTGCCATGCCTGTGGAAGAAACTGGATACAGATTGCCACCAACGGTGTCGTACAAGCAAGCAGCGCCGTACAGATCAATATCCATCTAACACCGTACCGTCCACTCATATAGCCCCAAAGAATGTTTGAGAGAACCCCACTGACAGCACCGACCGCAAGGAACAGCCCAATCGTTCCATCTGAGATGCTCAGTTTGTCCAAGGCATAGGGCACGTAGAAGGGCATACACATCCGTCCGACATTGACGAAAATTCGGTACACAATGAAATCTCGATAATTCCGATCTGTCCGGAGGAAGTGCGGTCCTTGTTTGATATGCTGCCAGAACGTTTTGCGTTCGGTTTGAACGGGACGGATTGGCTCGCGGATTTTAAGAAAGACGAAGAGTGAAATTACCGCCATAAGCGCAACGCCAAAGAACAAAAGTGCGTAGTTATTCGGAAAGACAAATCCGGAAGAATCGCTCAAAATGTAGCGAACCAGAAAACCGATGAATATGGTGAAGAACCCACCGATGAAATTGCCTATACTGAAAAATCGTGCGCGCCGTAGTGGTTCAATCGTTTTGGAGATAATGTCCATATATGCAACGGATGACGCACCCATCGACGAAGTCCCAGCGAAATAAAGGAAGATAAAAACCGCAGCGAATAAACCGTAATTCCGTGCACCGATCCACACTGTACACACGGTAGCTGCGAGCCATACAGCAGTATGCACACTCATGCCGAGGGTATAGAACGGCATCTTGCGAGGTTTGTGTTCCAGCAGATTTGAGATCAGTAGCTGGGGCCACATCCAACCCACTGACATCAGTGAGCCGGTCAAGCCGACGAGGGTATTGGAGGCGGTGAGTTTATAGATAAAAGCGGAAAGAACCGTCGTGCTATCTGATAATGAGAAAGATATTCGCCCAAATATACCTTGAAATATGGCGATCCAAAAGTTGCGGTTCTGTTCGCGCTTCTTGTCTTCTTCCTCTTGAGACTGTGGTTCTAGCATGTCCGTCGAAGCAGTTTTCATAGCTGGTTTCGGCTTCCTTTTTAAGCAGTCTCCTCCTCATAATACACATCTTTCAGCCGTGTTGCTATCAAAAATCCGAATACTCCCATTGCCACGGACATCAAGAATATCCCTTCGTAAGTAAGTATTCCTACCAGTTTGCCTGCTAACACTGGCATGAAACCACACGGAAATAGTATGGTATTCATAAAACCGAGATAGGTCGGACGAACTTTGGGTGGTGCGATATTGATCATATACGTCATAAAGCCGACCATCATACCGCTCATCGCCCCGCCGTTTAGGGCAAAAATTGACAGGTAGACTGGCACCCGCCAAGCCGGCGACAAGTACTGCACAAAAACAACGATTAAGGGCGATGCCCAAGCCATCGCTGATGTGAGAATCAGGATCCACCGTTCACCATATTTCTCCGCGGCGTAGATCCACAAAAAGTTTGAGATGACACCGCTGGCTGCGCTCACAGCAATGAACAGTCCAATCTCCGATTCCGGAATTCCTAATCTGTTCAGTGCATACGGAACGTAGAAAGGACTACACATCCCTGCGGCATGCCCGAAGACCCGAAAATACAGAAACAATCGATAATTTCGGTCTGTCCGAATAAATTGTGGTCCCTGTTTCAGGTGTTGTCGAAGGGTGCGGCGCGTGGATTCGACCGGGGTAATAGGTTCGCGAATCCTTAGAAAAATAGTCAATGCCATTCCAACGGAGACGGCACCACAGGCAAACAGAATCGCGTAGTTATGTGGAAACGCTAACCCGAAATCATCGTCCAAGACATATCGGACAAGAAAGCCGATGAAGAAGCTACAGATCCCACCTGTGATGTTACGCAAACTGAAAAATCGTGCGCGCCGATGCGGTCCTATTGCCTTGGAAATAATATCCATGTACGGAATCGTCGAAACACCCATCGACGAAGAACCGACAAAATAAAAACAGAGAAGACAGGTGGCAAGTAGCCCGAAGTTACTAGGACCGATTAGCAGGGTGGACAGAAAAATTGCGACCCAGGCGAAAGTGCGGATACCCATACCTAGTGCATAGAAGGGCATCTTGCGGGGACGGTGTTCCAAGAGATTTGAGATAAGCAGCTGGGGCCACATCCAACCAGCAGTGCCGATTGAACCGACCAAACCAACGAGGGTATTTGAGTTGGTGAGTCTATAAACGAAAGCGGAGAGAACAGTAGTGGAATCAGCAAAAGCAAAAGAGATTCGTATAAATGTGCCTTGAGCGACAGCTAGAAAAAAGGTGCGTTTTTGTTCTTTGGCTTTTTCTTTTCCACTCTGCGACTCTGTCTCTATTGTATCAGTTGAAGCAATTTTCATAGTGTGTTGGGCTTACCTCAAACCTCCAAGTGGAGGAAGATTTACGGTTCAAATAAACAGGAATGAATTCTTAATGCGACCGTTTGACTACATTTAGGTCTTGTCGGTTGATTTAAAGTGAACGGGAGCGATTGGTTTTCAGACACGGCTTTGAACCAATCCTTATAAAATGGATGATTGTGATCGATAATCGATCTGTGATATTATACACTATGTTAGGTCTTTTACGCATCATGTATTATGTCACATTTCACAAAATTTGAGAAAGGAAACTGTAATGTCCAAACCAAGAGTCTTAATTGCACATCGACCGGGACCAGAAATTGAAGCCATGCTCGAAGATGCACCATCAGAACTTGATATCCAATTCTTGCCCGAAGGCGAAAAACTCGGTGATCATGTCTCGGATGTTGAAATTGTCTACGGCACCGTCAGTGAATCAGATTTTCCCAAGGCGAAAGCATTGCGCTGGATACAGCAACCCTTTGTCGGCGTTGAATGGGCGAGATTCCCTGCCTTCATGGAAAGCAACGTAAGCCTAGTCAACAGCCGCGTCTTGTACGGTCCCCAGATTGCCGAGCACGCCTTCGCGCTCCTGCTCTCGCTGACGCGGGGTATCATTACGCAACTCGATTTCATGCGACACAAGCACTGGGAATGGACGCCAACCATTGAAATTGCAGGCATGACCATGTGCATTCTTGGGCTTGGCGGCATCGGTCGTGCTGTTGCTGTCAGAGCGAAGGCGTTCGACTGCAAAGTAATCGCCGTTGACAAAGAGCCTATCGAAAAGCCAGATACGGTCGATCAGCTTGGTCAGATGGACTCGCTGCTCGATTTCCTAGCCCAAACCGACATTCTGATGGTCTGTTGTCCAATCACCCCGGAGACGCACAAACTGCTATCACACGATCAGTTTAATGCGATGCCGGAAGGAAGTTATATCGTCAATGTCAGTCGCGGCAAGGTGGTTGACGAAGACGCTATGATCGCTGCACTCGATAGCGGTAAGTTGGCGGGGGCGGGGCTAGATGTCACCTACACCGAACCGTATCCGGAAGATGGACCGCTATGGATGAGACCGAATGTGATTTTGGCGTCCCACACCGCCGGTGGATCACAGAACATTGGCAAGCGTGCGATGGGTCTATTTATCGAAAACCTGCACCACGATGTTAAGGGTGAACCGTTGGTCAATGTTATAGACAAGCAGAAGGGGTATTAGAGAAGAATCCATGTTCATTGGTACATTAGTTCACTAGTTCATTAATGAACTAATGTACCGTTACATAAGAAAGGAGAACTCATGAACCAAGAAGGACAAGAAATTATCGTTCAAGCAGAACCACTTCATGAATTTGCGATTGCGCTCTACCAGAAAGCGGGAGTTAGTCAGGAACATGCGAAACTGATGGCTGATCTCCAAGTCGAAACCGATCTGCGAAGCGTCCACTCACACGGCACACGCATGATACCGTGGTACCTGCGCAGCATCCTCGACGGCGCGATGAACGCCAGTCCAGACATTCGCGTTGTCCAAGAAGGTCCCGGCTTCGCTGTCATTGATGGCGATAACGGTCTGGGGCACCCACCGAGTGCCTTAGCGATGCAGATGGCGACCGAAAAAGCACGTTCGACGGGCATCGCCGCGGCAGGCGTACGCAACGCGGGTCACTTTGGTGCCGCAGCCTGTTACACGATGATGGCAGTCGAAGCGAAGATGATCGGTTTCTCAACGACGAACACAGGCGGACCCTCTGTCGCTGCGCCGGGGGCGGCGGAACCTGTGGTTACAAATAACCCACTCAGTTATGGCATCCCCGCCGGCGAAGAACGTCCCATCGTGTTGGACATGGCATGTGGTTCTTCGGCGTGGGGCAAGGTCCGCACACTGCAAATGTACGGTATACCAATTCCGCCGGGGTGGCTATTAACCACTGACGGGAAACCGACCCAGGACCCCAACGAGGGAAAGATACTGACACCGGCAGGCGGACCGAGAGGGTACGGCTTGGCGCTGACTATGGGTATTTTAGCCGGTCCTTTGGTGGGTGGTTTGATAGCAACCGCAAAACAGGGCGACGCTACCTCAGAACACTTTTTCATCGCAATCAATGTGGCGAGCTTCACGGACTATGATGAATACGCCGCAGCGATAGATGAAGGCATCCGCGCTATTCAGGCGGCGAAACCTGTCGAGGGGGTGGATCAGGTGTATCTGCCCGGCGAGATCGAGTGGCGCAAGCGCGAAGCGTGGGTCGATACCGGCATTCCGCTTCATATCAACCATCTGCGAGATTTGGCGAGTCTTGCGGAAGAATTGAAGGTGGATATCTGTTGGGAATGGTAAGAAGGCTGGAAGGCGAGGATCGGCTGCTCAACCTCATTATCGCCGGTCTGATTCGTTCCCAATTCAGACCAAATCTATGCTCACAAGCGTTGTTCGTATTCCTTCGATTATGCGCTTGCTGCTACCATCGCCACTCCTTGGGGCGCCACAGATGCGCTTCTTGGACTCCCAATTCCTCTAGTATCGGCTCAAGTTCCGATAATGCTCCCAGTTCTTCAGCGTTATGTGCGTCGCTACCAATAAGCAATTTCACTTCCCGTTCCAAGCACAACTGGTAAAACTCAACTAAATGCCGCTGATTGTACCGGACAAACTTCGGGCTAATCTCAATGGCGATTTCGCGCTGAGAGGCGAGGTCTAGCTGGTGGATCAGTCGTTTCTGATCGATGTGTCGCATCATCTCAGTTCCGAATGCTGATACCTCCTCGTTGGACAGACGAAAGACATTCGGCGTCAGAACAAATGGGTGTGCGATGGCATCGGTCAACGGACAAGCGATTGCGGCTTCAAACATATAGAGTTCATGGTTCGCAACTCTTTTTGGACTGCCGAGATCTGAGGGGAGCGCAACACCACGCAGATGATAGTGGTTTGGTGCCATCAGGACATAATCAAAATATGATGCCAGTTGGATGTTGATGGAAGCAACTCGGTATTCCAAGATGTGTGCTTCAACGCCAAAGTGGATAGGAATCGGCGACTCACATTGCTGGATAATTTTTCTTACGGCTTCAATGTTCTTGGTTTTATAACCATATGCATAATCGTGATCGGTGATGCCAATTTCCTTTATCCCACGTTCTTGTTGAACTTTAATAATTTTCTCTAAATCGAAATCCCTAGCGGCACAGGGGGAAAGTCTTGTATGTATGTGATAATCACAATTGAACATGCTTTCGACTCCTTCAATGAAGACAATCCCAACACAGCGGATGAGTAATGTATGATTGCAGACAGTTATTTATTGAATCTAACGTTGGAATTATCGTATCGTTCCGATATTATGACAGATACTGAAAATGATTGCAAGCAAAAAAATAGGGGTCACGTCAAAAGAGGATGCAAAACGCTAAGAGCTTGAAACGTGATGCGTGAAACGTGAAAACTCTTTGTTCACTGGTTCATTAGTACCTTGGTTCATTAATAAACGAGTGGACTTATGAACTCAATCGGTTTTGGTTGCACCATTTCTTAACATGAGCCAAGATAAAAGCTACAAATTCCCCACGAGATACTTCCATGCCTGATAATTTTCCCTCACCTATTTTCGCGCATCTTTGATTAGAGGGGTAGGTCTATTGAACGCTCCTGATCAGCGGACATATAAAACGCCTGCATCAGTTCAGTCAGGTTACGACCGTCCTGAATGGTGATGTGCATCGGTTCATCGCGCAAGATGCTATTGACCCACTGCTGCATCGCCGAAGGCGGTGGTTCAGGTCGCTGGGCGATGTATTCCGCTTTTTCTTCGTCCGAGAGCTTGCGCGTTTCAAAGTGCATATCGCCGTGATCGAGAACGATTGAGCCTTCCGTTCCGTAGAGTTCGAGCATGTTGGGACCAGAACGGTGCGTCCACGAAACATCAATAACCCCAAGTGCCTTGTTCGCGAACTCGACCACCGACACACTATTGTCATCGATTGGATAGTTGCCCGTGAAGTTATTAATCTTCGATATCGCGCTCTTCGGTTCGCCCATGAGCCAGCGAATAATGTCCACCCGGTGACAACCGAGATCGAACAAGGCGCCGCCGCCAGCCCGCTTTGCATCCCCAAACCAGAGGCTGGGACCTTTGAACCATCTGTCCAATCCTGCCGAATGCGCAACACGGCCACGACCGAAGGTGAGGTCGCCCAAAAGTCCGTCATCAAGGGCTTTTTTCGCTAGCACCAGATCAGGATTACAACGGGATGGCAGCGAAATCATGAACTTGATCCCTGCCCCCTCTACAACTTCGATAATCTGGTCGCATTCATCAACGGTGATGGCAAGGGCTTTTTCGGTGAAGATATGTTTCCCTGCTTCCGCCGCCGCAATCATCACTCTGGGGTGATCTGAGGTGATAGCATCGACTACGACCGCGTCAATGTCATCTCGATCGAGAACTTGGTCGAGATCTGAATAGAAGGGAACGTTATATTCTTCAGCAGCCTGCCTGCCTCCGTATTCCTCTTCGTCCCAAACGGCGACCAGTTCGGTTTCTGGATTTTCCCGAATCTGGTTGGCATAGCCTCTCGCGTGAACATGAGCGAAACTGAGTTTGGCGATTCTAATCATATGATGACTCCTTAGCGATGCTTAATTTGGGAGTAATTGGTGAATGCTAAAAATAAATAGACACTTTCGCCCCCGGTAGGTGCGGTTTCCTAACCGCACCGGTGCTGACTCGTCGAGCAGCCTCGATAAATCGGAATTTGAAGTGTCTCATTAATTCTAAGATCCACTATAGTAGCGTCATTAACACCAGTCGGCGCGTGTATCTGAATATTTCCTTTTCCCGTTTACAAGTTCTCGGACATTTTCTCGCTTATTGAGACTGGAAAAAACCTCATAAACACTGGATTCGTTTATTCGTTTTTTGCCGAAAAGTCCCCTGAAATGTCCGAGAACAGATTATTATCGGATATTTATATCCCTAAAATCCCATGATATTTTTGGCATGTACAGTCAACAACTATATATCGCAAGTTCACACGCCTCACGCTCTTTGCAACTATCGTCGTCAGCATCAACCCCGATTAAATATTTCGATGTAACGTTTTGGTAATCTTTGTTCCTTTGCCCCAATTAACACATGCTGTTTATACCAACTATACGGCTTTAGCTCTCGGTTTATACTCACTGGTGTGGCTTGGTACGTTTTTGCACTTTTTGTCTCCTCACACGCATATTTACTACATTTAGAATCCCATATTTCAATTTTAACGGTTATCTTTTTATAGCCCTTCCCGCAATCGTTTTTGACCTTTCCCTCCGCGTCATCTAGACATTTCTTTTCTTTTTTGTTAATTTTAACGCAAGTTGCTAGTGTTTATTTGATGATAAGTGTAATCATAGTAGCAATGAGAAACAAAAGGACCTTTATCTCAAATCCAGCGGCAGTCACGGCATGAATAGAGCGGGGTAGC
>PYIZ01000037.1 GCA_003635265.1 Candidatus Poribacteria bacterium | reverse complement strand
CTCTATACCCTCGTCTTTTTTCGTTGAGACCGCTTCCAATATCTCGGATAACTTCAGCGTCGGGATAGAGCGATCGCATGAGGTTGACCTGCCTTTCAAGGTCATCTCTTTGTTTTGCGGAGGAGACTCGGCAGTAGCATACGGTAGTAAAAGTATCTGGTTCGGATTTGGAAACCTTGATGAACGAGTCAACGTCATATCTCCTATGTCCGCCTGCGGTTCGGATACAGGCAATCTTACCTTGTTTTTCGAGCTCACGGAGATAGTTCGCATTATAGCCAAGTATCTCCGAAGCTTGCTTAGCACTATAATATTTCATATAGATATTATAGCACAAAACATTATAGAAATCAACGAAAATATGTATATTTCTATAGATTTTTAGATGCAGTTAATCAACCTTCCCCATTGCTGCCTGTCGTGCGCGTTTGGTTTCTATGTCCTCGTTTGCAAGTTTAATTAGGATATCGGCGTGGCACGGCAACGGCGAACACCAGCACACCAGGTCCTTCCCCTTGAGCGGTTCCAACCAGTCTTTCTCGTGAAAATCTTTGAGTTCGGCATACGTTTGGAACTCATGAATCGCTTGCTCCCGTGTTTTGGTGTGAGAAGCCCTGTACGGATTGCCCCACTTAGAAGGTCTACCGACATAAACGGCATCTTTAGGTATTTCACGAGGACGACGTTTATTGTAAACTTTTGGCATCTGTGTCGTCCGCTCCTGGATTCAATTTTTCGCTTATTTCTCTTGCTAAAAAGTGGGGAAAATGGTATAATATAGGAAGGTAAGGTGAGAGGGGGTCAGCCCTCCCACAGTGCCAGAAACAATCAACCAATTCACTACACCGGAATCTTGTTTTGGCATTTTCATTTTAACACACTTCCTTTTGAAATGTCAAGCGAGGTCCCCTAACCTACAGGAGCTTGACATGGGTTCTATCTACAAAATCACAAACACAGTGAATGGCAAATCATATATTGGGCAAACACGCCACGATGTTGAGAAAACAAGGATACGCAAACATCTCAACGGAAGTGGTAATCGTCTTATCAAACAAGCAATTGCGAAATATGGACAAAATGCTTTCACCTATGAGGTACTTCATGATGGCATTATCTCCGAATTCTTGAACACACTTGAAGTGGAAGCGATTATGAAATTTAATACAGTTGCACCTCACGGATATAATCTAACCACTGGCGGTGAGAGCGGCAGTTCTCATTCTGATGAAACTCGTAAGAAAATGTCTGAATCCCGTAAAGGTGAAAACAACAATAACTATGGCAAGCCCTCACCTAAAAGAGGCAAGCCTCTTTCAGAAGAAACCAAGCGCAGCATCTCGGAATCCATGAAAGGCAGAAAACGTTCTGAAGAACATCGCCGAAACCTCTCAGCAGCCAATAAAGGTGAAAAAAACCCGATGTTTGGCAAAACGCATTCTGCAGAAACCCGTCGGAAAATGTCTGAAAACTGCGCAATGAGACGTCCTGAAGTTCGTCAGAAAGTTTCTAATGCACTCAAAGGTAGAAAACGTCCCGCGGAAATCTGTCGGAAAATATCTGAAAACTGCTCTATGAAACGCCCTGAAGTTCGCCAAAAGGTTTCTGAAGCAAAGAGAAGCCCATATTACAATCAAGCACGTCGCGTTTTTTATGGGTTACCAGAAACGCTAACATTACAAGAAAAACGCAAAATACTATTTGCTCAATTCACAGAAGTTACTAAAAGAACTATCTATAACTGGGTCAGCAAATGGACTTCTGCCTCTTGATCCACCCAACCTCACTCTAATTTGACATACTCCCACAGCGTCGGAATGGGACTGCACAAAAGGACCGTGCTATCCGATGAATTAAACCTGTAGATTTCCGAACATATCTGTAGAAACAGACTTTGGACTGTGCGATAGGTCGACTGCCTATCGTTTCGGAACTACGGTCTGGCAACCCGTATTACACGTGGCAGGCTTCATCAAGCAAAGCGTGAATCCATGTCAGAAATCTAACGAGGATACCACGCGCGCCTTTCAAATTCTGCCCATTTCCATGAGTTCCGCCATTCGGTCGATTTCATCTTCAATATCGTCGATGCTGCTCTCCAAAACAGAACATTCATCACACTCGAAATAAACCGCACCGATGCCTTCATCGTAGAGAACGTCCCCGTAGGGGTTTTTGCTATTGAGTTCAAACACGTGATAGCATTCGTGGCAGGTGCGTTTGGGCGTCTCACCCTCTTGGATTTCTCGGTGAATGACTGCCCATTCCGCACAGACTTCACAACCAGAACTGAGAAACGCTGATTTAGCACAGAAAGATAAACCGTGACCAGATTTAAAGTGTTCTTCCTCGGTATGCCAGTCTGCACAATAATCTGCCCCGTAGTCGTCGCAATGGTCGGATTTACATTCCTGATCGCATCGTGCGTAAATATTGCAGCGTGCGTCCTTCATTTTTTAAGGATGCCTTCCCTTAGGCAATATCCTTGCCTTCAACACCGCGTGCTTTGCGTTCTGCGGTTCGCATTTCCAACACAGACCGCGCGAAATCCACTCCGTGCTGTGCTTTCACACTCCAATGTGATGGGAAGGGACCGGACTGGAAACATTCAAGCCGATGCCCAACAATTGCCAAATACGCCTCGTTCGTGGATCCGTTCACGCCATTGTCAGCGATGGGCCCATTCTGAAAAGAAACAGTATCCAACACTTCGCCGGTTTCTCTGTTGAGGATCTCATAAGCATGATGTGCACCACCAGCACCTTTTTCGTCTGTCACGATGACCGTGATGTAATCGTCGAAATAAATTTCTTTACGCATCTGTAAGCTCCTTGATTGAAGTTGAGAGTCGCGAGTGGAACTCGCTCCTACAGGTGAATGATTAGTATCGGCGAAAAAATCGGTTGCGTTCCCTGTCGATTGCGCGTCGGACGACATTCACCGCGGATTTCCCCGTGGCGCGCGCCATTTCCCTAATTTCTCTCCACTGATCAGATGTGAGCAACTTGCGTTCCTCTTTGGTATCTTCGCGCGCTGCGTATTCGTCGACTGCGCGTCGGACGATTTCAGATTTGAGTAAACCTGTTCTTTCGCTCTGTTGAGCGAGCCATTTGATTTGATTTTCGGTGAGTGTGAAGGTCGTTCGTTCGAGTTTAGATGACATTTGTTATCCTCGGGTAGGTCCGCGTCCGTGTCGATCGTAAGCGGGGGGATATGAAACATTGATACCTTTTACAAAACATTATTATATCATAAGTATATGACTTTTTCAAGTATAGTTTCGCAATAAGTAGCCTCCGGGGACCTTTTTCTTGACACTTGGTTATATTTCCCCTATACTGATTGAGGCGTTAGAGCAAAGTGGTTCTTCAGAAAGTAGACTCACCCTCAACCAATTAAATGGAAACATACGAAAGATGCTTCTTACACCTAAACAAGCAAGTCAATGGGCTTCAAAACATCTCAACAAAAATGTCACACCTGCGAATATCACCTACTTAATCCAGTATGGAAGGATTGAATCCGTTGTAGATAAGGGGTCAACGTTGATTCCCGTGCAAAGTCTTGAGAATTATTATAGTCTAAACCACCGTAAAACACGGTGGAAAGATGAGCTCGGTGATGACCTGAATTGGACCCTGTCCTTTGAAAAAATCAAAGAGGCGGAAACCACAAAGCATGTTCACAGGTTACATCCCTATAAAGGCAAATTTATTCCACAACTCGTAGGCTACTTTTTAGATGCTCACACTGATAACTTTAAACGCGATATCTATTTTCGCCCCGGTGATATTGTGCTTGACCCGTTCTGTGGGAGTGGGACGACTTTGGTCCAAGCAAATGAACTTGGAATGCACGCAATTGGTCTTGATGTTTCGGCGTTTAATGCCTTCATTAGCAATGCTAAAGTAACGACATATAATTTGACCCGCTTGTATGAGGAAAGCCAGAAAATCACGGTATCCCTCAAAAACTTTGTTGCTACATCCAAGATAGTCGAATTTGAATCGAAACTTGCGGAAATGCTTGTTGATTTCAATAACCAATATTTTCCAGTGTCTTTCAAACGCCAGATCAGAGCGGGTGAAATCGATCAAAAGGAGTACGGAACTCAGAAGGAAGCCGAATTTTTAAATATCTATCATGGACTCGTCTCTGAGTATCAAATTGATATACAGATGCCAATTGACTCTGCCCGTTTTATGAAGCAGTGGTATCTTCCGAGCGTTAGAGCCGAGATTGATTTCGTCCATAGTTTGATTAGAAAGGTAAAGGATCCTTCAATACAAAACGCCTTGATGTTAATATTAAGCCGGACGATTCGCTCGTGCCGAGCGACGACACATGCAGATTTAGGAACGCTACGGAAGCCCATGACAACAACATATTATTGCAGAAAACATGGGAAAATATGCAAACCGCTCTTTTCAATTCTCAGTTGGTGGGAACGATACTGTAAGGATAGTGTGCAACGATGGGTTGAATTTGGTAAACTAAAAACAGATACGCGTCAACACTGTTTAACCGGTGATTCTCGGACGATTGACATCTTCAGAATGTTGAAACAGGTCGATCCACAATCCGCAGAGATTGCCCAAAAACAACGAATTAAGGGTATCTTTACAAGTCCGCCGTATGTTGGACTTATCAACTACCATGAGCAACATGCCTACGCTTATGATCTCTTCGGTTTCAAAAGGTTAGATGAATTAGAGATTGGTCCCTTATTTAGAGGTAAAGGGCGCGAGGCGAGAGAATCTTACATCCACGGCGTAGCAGCAGTTTTCAAGAACTGTAAGCGGTTTTTAACTGACGCTTATGATGTTTTCATTGTTGCAAACGATAAGTTCAATATGTATCCGACTATCGCTGAAATAGCGGGGATGCACATTGTTAATCAGCACAAACGCCCCGTCTTAAATCGGACAGAAAAAAATCGGGAGTCAGCGTATTCTGAGACAATATTCCATTTGAAAGAGAGAAGGAGTTGAATAGATGCATTCACAACGACAGACCCTGATAAAAGAAAAGATTAAGGATTGTTTGCGAGCTAAGTTTCAAGCTTACACTCCTGAAACCAAACATATGCCTTTTCACTATCGTTTGCTCGGTAAAGATAGGATGGCTTTATATTCCTTCATTCAATCCCTGAATACGACATTTGGTGTCTCAATTTATGAACCAGTCGCTCTTGCGTTAGCGCGTGAAAGGTTTAAGGTTGTCAAAACTCAAGTGAAACCCTTTAACCAAATCAGCACTGGCGCACAGCGACACATACAGACAATTATCAATGAATTAGTAATTGCCAGGAATAGAGATCCTAATAAATCTCTGGAAACACAGGAAATTAGGGAAGTTTGTCAAACCGGAGATTTGGAAACAGTAAAACTGACTCAGGTAGATGTCTGGCTGGAAAACCACGAAGGCGAACTGTTTTTATTCGATCTAAAAACTGTGAAACCTAACAAAAATGATTTTGAGAAATTCAAACAAACTCTTTTGCAGTGGACCGCTGCTGAGTTAACACGAGATCCAAAAGCAATTGTAAACACAAAAATTGGGTTTCCTTACAATCCTTATGAGCCAGAACCGTATAAACGGTGGACACTGAAAGGGATGTTAGACTTGGATCACGAGGTTTTGATTGCAGAAGAACTCTGGGATTTTTTCGGAGGTAACGGCAGTTACATCGACCTGTTGGAAGCATTTGAAATGGCAGGTATTGAGTTGAGAGATGAAATTGACAATTATTTTGAGAAATTCAGATAATTGTAGTTTTTGTGGCACTTCGTTAGACCGAGACCACAACGCTGCATTAAACATACGCTTACGGGCGGAAACCTGCGCCCATCGTGGAGAGCGTTGGGTTACCAACCTCTATGAAGCGAGAAACACAAACAAAGCACAAGACGCGGGCTTTGAGAATGCTAAACAACTCTTGTTGTTTGACGGACTCTTAACAGGTTTCCCAAGTCTTTTGGCTTGGGTACATTGACCGCTAACATTATATTCTCTCCTTTGTAGTGTTAAATTTCCTTTCCATTGACCCTGTAGTTTTCTGCTGCTACGCAAGTCGTTGAACTGCTCCAACGATAGCGTCCTTTTCCGTCTCACATCCTCGCTTGGCTGGTTTTCTATCCTCTTCAGAACTTACGCAGCACCCTTTGCTGGCGCGGTTTGAAACCTCGCCAGCGGTGTGCGGGCCGTGGGTACTTATCGGAAATTGCGTAAGTCCTACTCTTTCTTATTTTCCTTACCACTGGTATCTACTCTGATACGCGTCATTATATCCCACTTCTGCAAAAAACTCCTTAGGGGTTTCCCTTCGTTTAGCACACATCTCTTGCGACTGCTTTTTTTTCATATGTATTGTTTATGTATTGTAAATCGACATATCGTTTTGCGGAATGTGCTTTAAGGGACTGCGTTTCTTTAGATAAAATATTAATGAGGTAATCGACTGAACCAGGATGTATGGCGTTATGGTTTCCGCAGCGCGATACAGAAAGTTATCTTGGAAGTTGACCCGGAGGTTCTCCGATACCTCGGGGTCAACATTCCCACGATCATCGTGATGGGATACTTCTTTGGACTCCGAAACGGAAGTTAACAATGCGTTAAGAGTTTGACAGCACCCTGACAAAAAGGGGACCCGAACTGACAGAAAAAAGGTGGAACCTGACAAAATTCGGGTAGTACCTGACAGAAAAAAGGTAGAAATTATGTCAAAATCTCCATCGAAACCCAAACTGAAACAGCGGATTTTGGATCTGCCGTGGGACGGCGAAAAGACATCTGCTGAAATTAAGAAAGCGATCCCAGCTAAGGTAGCATCTATAGATAAGTGCATATCGAGGATGGTGGCAGATGGCGAACTCGTTCGTGTGATAAAAGGGACATTTCGTTTACCGGATTCGGAATTGACGCAAGAAGGGCAGGAAAATGTGCCAGCGGTGCCAAAAAACCAGCGCGGCGAGTTAGAAAATACAGAAACAATTAACACGCTGTTAAATCTCTATGACAAATTATTGGATAGGGTCGCGCTCTCGATTGAAGATGAGGACTGGGATGGGATTGTGGAGAAGATCGAGACAATAAAAAGTCTACGGTGGTTGGGTGCGACAGTTGACCAGTTAATGAAGCGGTGGTATCTGGTGCATCGCGGCTATGACGCGAACACACGTCAGGCTCAGGAAGATGCTAAGCAAAAAACAGTGGAACGTGAGAAAGAGGCACACGCGAATGCGCCACCTGAGGATCAGGTGGTCGTGATTCGCGAATATGACGAGACGATGCGAGAAGTCTTAGCGAAACTTCCGGGAAAGGACCTCAAGAAACGGACGGTTTGATTTAGATGCCCCATTACGCGTATAAGTTCAGTCGAGGTAAATTTGCGATTTACGGAAAAATGCTGGACTTATGGGAGTCAACGGCGAGCGTAAAAGTTGCGGGTGGCACCTATGATGCGGGTAAGACATTTAGTCTTTGTGCGTATATGGATGCGCTTGCGAACGAGTTTGAAGGCTCTCGAATGACGTTCGTACATCGAAGTCTGAGTCGTGTCTATCGGAACATCCTGCCGACCTACTACAAGTATTTGGGCTATACCCCAACGAGTCGGGATGCCTCGAATCCGACGGATGTCACGCGTTTCGGGGGTGAGAAGCCGGAGTTCTTTGAGTATAAGAACGGGACGCGTATCTACGTGAATGGGCTGGACAAACCGCAGAACCTGTTATCGGACTTTTTCGATGCGGCATTCGTCAACCAGTGTGAGCTGCTCCCTTTCGAGGCGTGGGACGAGTTGACGGGTCGTGTTACGGAACGTGCGGGTGTAATGCCGATTGCACAGTTGGTCGGGGATTGCAATCCGAGTATCCCGAATCACTGGATTCGCCAGCAAGCGAAGGAAGGGAAACTTCAGTATTTTTCGCTCTCCTTTTTAGACAATCCGGAGATCATCAATCAGAAGGATCCGAAGTTAGCGGAATTCAAAAGGGCGTTTGAAAACAACCCGGATCCGAAACTTCTCAAGAAGATCGAACACCTGTTCACCGATAGCGGTTTTCGGCGTGTGGAGAAACTCAAGAACCTGGAAGGCTTACGTTTCAAACGCGGCTTTCTGGGGTTATGGGGTTCCGGTGAGGATTTAGTCTTTGAAGGGTTTGACCCGGAGATCCATATCCTCGATAAAACGAGTGCATCGATTATGCCGAATTGGCCGCGGTATCTGAGTGTCGACTGGGGATATCGGGATGCGGCGAGCGTGATTTGGTGGGCACACGCCCCTGACGATCGACTTTACGCCTACAAGGAGATCTACAAAACGAATCTGATAAAACCCGACTTGATACAGCTGATACTGGATAACTGTGATCGTGACGAGAAGAAGAAGATACGGTATGCGGCGGTAGACTCAGCGGATCAGGATGGCGTAGAGCAGTTGCGGCGCGTGGGCTTCCGAGTCAACGAACCCCCCAAAGACAAAGTGGCACAGATTCAAGTTGTGCAGAAACGATTGAAGGTCGACGAGACCGGGCAACCTGCTATTTTCTTTTTACGGGATCGGTTGGTACATCCGCCAGATGAAACGCTGAAGGAAAAGTATCTGCCTGTGGAAGTAACAGATGAGTTTTTGGGTTTGAGTTACAGCGAGAAACGGACGGGTAACCCGCAAAAGGACGATGCCGAGACAGACGGAGAAAAGCACGGCATAGACGGCACGAGTTATCTGGTGCGGACGCTCGAAAAAGGGTCGGGAAACCGTATCGGGAGCGGACGCGTCATTCACGGTAGCGTTAAAATGCGATGAATCTACAACGATCCTTCAAAACCTTCAACAAACGGATTTTTGGTAGGGACCCAAGAGCAGCCGCACGGTCCCGGAATACACGGGCGTTGGCTGGCGGTCGTGTCTCGATGCAGGACCCGCACCGTCAACAGACGATGTATCATGTCGCACCCCCGGAACGATCCCGAAGTGTTTGGCAGCTGAAGAATTGGACAGAAGAAGAGTTGATGCGTCTGCCGGTCGATCAGTTCATGAAGGTCGTGACGAGCATTAGCCCGGAGGTCAACAAGGCATACACGGATTTCCTGCGGAATGCAAACGAGTCTTGGGGATACCAAGTGACGCCGAAAGGTGCCACGCCGATTATCGACGACTTCTTTGCGAGGCTTGAGGAGAAACACCATGACCCGGACGTGTTGATTGATAGGGTGTTTGCCGGCATCTACAAAGCGGGTGCTATTTTTTGGGAGTTGGAACTCAACGAGACAGGCGACATGGCGATGGACATTGCGGTGTTGGATCCGTATGTAGCGCGTTTCAACCGAATGGGTAACGACTGGCATCTCGGTCAGTGGCAGAACGGGAAATGGGTATCGCTACAGGACGATCCGACGGTGATGTATGTGCCGTTCAATGCGGGACCGAATGAACCGTTCGGTCGATCCATGTTGGAAGCGGCACCCTTAGATGTCATCCGGATGCTCGGTGTCATGCACGATTTTCGGAGGGTTTTGGAGTCCCAAGGCTGGGCGCGATCGGACTTCACGGTGGATACGGAGAAGTTAAAAGACTTCATGCCGGCGGAGATTATCGGTGATGTTGAAGCGGAAGACCAGTTTATCCAAGACTTCCTCAACGGCATCAACGAGACGTACTCGAAGTTGAGGCCGAATGAAGGGTATGGACATCTGGATATTGTGACAGTGAATACACCCAAAGGAGGTCAGATGCAGACCTCGTTCTTCGGGCTCGTTGACGGATTGATGAGGCTTTACGATCGGAGAGTTGGGAGAGCGACGGGGAGCACCCCTATTAAGCAGGGGTCCAATGAACATGTCGCGGAAAGCCATGCCCAGGAGCAGCGGAAGGACTATCGGGTCAACATATCGAGTATCCAGTCCACGGTGGCGGGCGTGTTTTCAACCCTTTTGGGCTTCGTGCTACGGGCGGAGGGACGGCAGGGGAAGGTGATGTTCTATTTTGAGAACACGCCAGATCCCATGGATGTTAAGAACCAAGCGGAGGCGGAGGGTGTCAAGATTGACAACCTTAAAAAATTAAAAGAGCTACAAGACATGGAAGGGATCGACGACATGACATACCAGGATGCTGTGGAGAAATACAAATCCGAGAAAACCAAACATTCTGCAGGGATGCGAGTTTTCGGCGGGATGGGGAAACTTCAGCATAGGGATACCGACCTCTAAAAAAAGTATGTCTGTTCAGCGTTTGACGTATCAGGGATGTCTTTTGACAAGAATTCGGCACGACGTTTGAGGGTATAATCATGAATTTCATACAAAAACATAGCAATAGAATGGGTCCACATCCATTCTGCTTTTTGCTTTTTCCGCCGACGCGCGTTAAGGGCTTCTTGGCGAACTTCAGCGTTACAGAAATTATGCGTGCCTGCTTTAATCTGTTCTCGATTTCTTTGAGACTTTTTCTTACGCACCTGTGGGTCTTTATTATGTTCACGTATCGCATGAGATATTTTCTTACGATGCTCTGGGTCGTTCCACATTTTTTGATTCGTTTCAGGACCAAGCCAGGGGTGCGTGCCTTCTTCAACGCGTTTTTTGTTAGTGTGGCGCTGAATACTACCACCGAGAAAATTATGTGTACCGTTTTCAACTCTTTTCCGATTGCGTTCAGACATTTTCTGTCGTGTTTTTTTGGAAAGTTTGCCGCCATCGCCCCCATTGGTCAAATTGTAGCCATTCGGAGACAGGGTTTGAAGTCGCTTAATCCACCAACGTTCGACAGCATCCAAGGTTTCTTCCGAAATACCGGGGTATCGGATGATTTCAACAGAAAAGGCATCATGCCCATATTTCAGAATTGCTTTATGGATAGCAGGGCATTTGGTATCTCCTCCGCGGAGATGTTCGTTAGCACGCCGTGGCAAATTGCGATCTTTACCGACGTACTGTTTGCCACTCGGGGAAGTAAGGATATAGATACCAGGATTTTTCATCATAAACTCCTTCGGGGGTTGTATTGCTAAAAGTGTATTGCTCCCGATGTCATTCGGTTTGGTAGGGACTACCTCAAGCGAGGCAGATGACATTCCCTACCAGCAATACAGTAATATTATAGCAGTTTATTAGGCGTTTTGTCAAGAAAAAAACAGGTGTGGAGAGGGTTAAATCAACGATTGAAAGGAGGAAAATATATGGAAAATATAAGGTTATTCCCTTGTAGCATCGGTACCCGAGCCATCCATGAGGATCTCCCTGAGGAGGACGAAGATAAGTACTGGTTACGAATAACCGCAACTAATGACAAGTTGGACAGACATCACTCCATCATGGATCCGAAGACGACGCTCAAGAACTTTGAGGAGGATGCGAAAGCGAGACTCGGTGTCGCATTGAAAGACCATCACGGGTTCTATCGTTCCCGTTCTTTCGGGTATGGGCGTTCCGTGAATGCGCGACTCACCGACAAGAACGAGTTGCTCATCGACTTTTACATTCTCAAGGACATGGATTATTCGGATTCGCATTTCAAGTCGAGTGCGCAGTTAATTCGTGCGATCGAACATGAGTTAGTGAACCAGGTGTCCATCGGGTTCTACGATGCGCGTGAGGTTTGCAATCTGTGTAACCTGCCTATCAAACGCTACTCCTACTGGGATTGGGATACCGACCTTGAACGTGAGGGAAAGTGTACCCATAGAATGGGAAAAAAGTACGAGAACAAGAGCGGCAAAAAAGAGGTAGCTACATATACAATTTTTGATGCTCGGCTCAAAGAGGTCTCACTCGTTGAGTTCGGGTCTAACCGAAACACTTCCATCGAGAAGCAGCGGTTTCTTGCACTGATGGGAAACCTGCCTGACATCATAGAAGATGGCGAGATGAACCCTGCCAAAGCGATGCGAAGTTTTATGGAGGAAATTCTGATGACAGATCAAGAGTGGATTGAGAAGTTGCGCGATGCGCTGGACATCCCGAGTATCCGGTCGACGGACGAACCCGATGCGGTTGTGAAGGCACTGGAAACCGAGGTTGCGGGTTTGCGCACCACCGTGTCAACCCAGAAAGATGAGATTGCTGACTTGACGACAGCCTCGGAGGGTGTCAAGACGGATCGTCAGCAGCAGGTGACGCAGTTGCGGGAGGCGGTCGGTCTCAAGGATGTACGTTCTACCGATGACCCCGATGACGTCTTAGAGAAAGTGAAAACGGAAGTGACGGGGCTTCGCGGCACAGTCGAGACGCAGAAAGACGAGATCGCCGATCTGACGAAAGCCGCCGAGGATGGCAAGGCGTATCGGGAAGCGCGTGTTGAGGAAGCGATCAAGCAGGGCGTCCGTGCCTACGGTGACGAGTTCGATGAAGACTATCACCGCGAATACTACGGCGACATGCCGCTTGAGAAACTCGAAACGCATATTGCGCAGAACAAGAAGAAGGGCGATGCGGCGTTATCTGGTGGCAGATCGACCAGCGACGAGCATGAACCGCCCCCCGAGCGAAACAAACGGAGCCCGCGTCAACGGAAACGGAGATGGCGGTAGAGAATGGCAAAGAGGCTGTCGGCTGTCGGAAACCGTCAGCAAAGAGGTATATTTGTAACAATTTTCCCCAGTTTGGAATATGCCAAAGGGCGGTAGATTGTTACCGAAAACCCTCTTAACTGAAAACCGATAACTGAAAACCGACAACCAATTACAGGAGGAACGAGGAATGGCTTTAAAGGAACACCCTCATGTGGTGACGACGAGTATCCCGCATGATAAATCGACGATCACGTATGACATCACGAAGAAGAACCGTAGCACGGCAGTCGGCAAGGTCTATAAAATCAATGACGCTGGCAAAGCCGAGTTGCCGGCAGATGGTGAGGAATTTGATGGCGTGATTATCGCTGTTGACAGTACCCATATCACGGCTGCTTACATGTTCGGTGGGTTGCGTGTCCCGCTTGCGAAGGCAGCAGATGGAACGGTCGTAACGGTTGCACGTAGCAACAAGTTAGTCGCTGGCGTGGATGCGTCGAACAGCAATGCCAAGGGGTATGTGAAGGCTGTTACGTTGCCTACAGACCTTGCGGCACTCGCTGCAGCAGATATAGATACCGATGCAGAGAAGTTAACGGCGTACAACGATGCTCGGACGCAGATTAACAATGTTGTTGCGGCTCTAAAGGGCAAAGGCTCTGTGTTGGCGTTCGACACCACACACGCCTTGATTACATTGTAGTTATCGGTTATCGGTTATCGGTTATCGGTGAAGAGGTCTCCGTTTAGCGAGATTTCCCTCTTGTAACCGACAACTGACAACTGACAACTGACAACCAACAGAAAAGGAGAAAAGAGAATGCCTTTAATGACGACACGGGAACTGGTAGAACGAACTCGCAATGCGTCTCAGCGTGCGGGGCTTGTCGAGGAAGCAGCGGATGCAGGCATGCCGTATTCTGCCTATCTTGATTCCCAATACGATCCAGAGAGAGACGGTGAGTTGGGTGCCGATGACGAACGGCGTTCCGGGTTCGAGGTCGTGCTTGACGATTTGGAAATGACCACGGAATGTAACCCTGCGGCGGGGATCTGGCCGACTCGGTGTGAAGACGTGATCGGTGACCCAGCCCGAGAATTAGCACTCAAAGAGTTGTGTCTGAACGCGTATCGAAGCACAGTGTATCGCCCGCAGATGGAAGCCGCGGCCCGAAAAGCCGAAAGACGTGCGCGATGGGAACGTGCCGGCACCTTCCAAGATGTCCACGATACCGCCCCCGGTTCGACGTTGACCCCTTACCACGATGCCATGGCGCACTGGGACCAGGATGTGGAGGTCGACATCAATCTCGATGAGTTGACGACCCGCATGGCAGAGACGAGCAAGAAGGACTACCGTGCCACGATCCTCGAGTATGAGGAAGACGCGTTCCGTGAGGAGCAGCGGACCCCTGCGGCGGATCCCCCGATGGCGACCTTCGACACCTCTGAACGTCCCATCCAGCCGAAAAAGCGGATGCTGGCGATCCCGTTCACATACGAACACCTCCGGGAAGTCGAGTTCATTGACAAAGCGATGGAACACGTTGAGGAGATCGGTGTCCAGCGGATTATGGCGAAGGTGGATGAAGGGCTTGAGACGATGTTTCATGGTGCCGGTGGCGACAACCTCGGTGGCACGCTTATTCGGCTCCAGGAGTTGGATTCCGATGCAACGGATGCGATGACGCCCAAAGCGTGGCTTGCACTCCAGAAAAAGTTCAAACGCTCCTATATGCTGACCTCCGGGATCGGCACGGACGAGGATGTTACGGAGCTCCAGTTGGCGAAGGTCGCCGGGACGAACGTGATGTTAGTGAACATGAACGAGCGTCCGAACGCCATCATGAGCGGTTGGGGTGGTAACTTCTCCGTGATGAACCAACTGTCGCAAGGCACGCGGGTCGGCTGGCACGACTACTGTGAGGAGCGGATTCAAGCGGGATCGGGCAACAGTTTGACGAAGCACAACGCCTTTGTCGTGTATGACAAGCGGAAAGCTGTCGAGTATGTGTCTCAAATGAACACGGACATCATCGAGACGACGCGTGACATGCTCAAGCAGGTCGAATACATCGTCTGCTCCGAGATCTGGGGCTGGATTTCCTATCAGCCGAAGAAGGCGATCTACATCGTCGTGATGGGTGAGACGGGTGCCAAGGCACTGAAAGTTTTGGAATAGGAGGAGGAACCAGTTTTCAGTAACCAGTAACCAGTTTAAGAGGGTCTTTGAGAGCCGTGCTCAATTCGGAACCGAAATGTTACGGAAACTCTCTTTTAACTGGTAACTGACAACTGGTAACTGGTAACTGATAAAAATGCCAGCAACGGTTCTGACCTCTGACCATTACGATGCGGTGCGTGGGTTGATTGCGCCGGATGTCACGGCGGATCATATCTCCGATGCCTATCTATCGCAACAACCCTTCGCCCCGGATGCCGAGCGCACGGTTCGCAAACGTCTGTCGGCGGAGGGCATTGATGTAGACACGCTGATGGGCGACGCTCACGAAGAGGCACTTTTGGGGATGATCCATCAATGTGCGGCGGAGTTGTCGCTAACGGTGCCACAAATTTTACGGACCACGCAACTCGAGATCCTCACGGAGGTGCAGTCCATCGACTGGCAGAAAAAACGAATGTTTCATCTCTCGAAGGTTGACGAGAAGGTCGCGGATGTCATTGTGAGCGTTGTGACGGCGGACGGCGCATCCAGCAAAGGCACGCGGAGACTCCCGTTTGCCGCAGTGGGGACAGAAAGAAAAGAGATTGCGGAGCCGGTTCGTCCTTACCGGGGGGTCATCACTTATAATGATTAGTGTGTTGTAGGGGACAGGTCCCCTGTCCCTCTAAAAAAGGTATGTCTGTTCGGCATTTGACAGATCGGGGATGTCTTTAGACAGGAAATCCTTGCGACGCTTGAGGGTATAATCGTGAATTTCATAGTAGAACCGAGACACCGCAATGATATAGCACCATTGTCCCTTGAGACGCTTGATTGTCTGGGGGTGTCTGCCTTCTTTGGACAGGCGCTTTGCTGGATTGCTATCTCCCAGGAAGTGATGAGTGCCTTCATCAAGTCGTTTTTTATGAGTGCGCCGAGAAATTTCACCGCTAAGGAAGTGATGAGTGCCATTCGCAACGCGTTTTTTCTGAACTTGACGTTGGAAGTCATCATTAAGGAAGTTGTGTGTACCATCTTTCAGTCGTTTTTTGTTAGTCGCATCTCGTTTTTTCTTAGCGTGCTGCTGAATTTCATCATCAAGAAAAATGTGTGTACCATCTTCCAGTCGTTTTTTGTTAGTGTGCCGCGCAACTTCACCATCAAGGAAGTTGTGTGTACCGTCCTCAACGCGTTTCACGGCATTTTCTCTCATTTTCTGGCGTGTTTCCTCAGAGGGGACAACACCATCACCACCTTCGGTCAAATTGTAACCCGATGGAGACAGTGTTTGAAGCCGTCTAATCCACCATCGTTCTACAGCGTTCAATGCCTCATGCGAAATGCCGGGGTATCGGATGATTTCAACAGAAAAGACGTTACGTCCATATTTCTGGATCGCGTCGTGGATAGCAGGACACTGAGGTCTACCGTGCAAATGTTGTGTAGCACGGCTTGGCAAATTACTGTCTTTACCGACATACTGTTTGCCACTCGGGGAAGTAAGGATATAGAGTCCAGGATTTTTCATGGTAATGTGTTCCTTTGGAGTTGTATTGCTAAAAGTGTATTGCTCCCGATGCTACTCGGTGGTGGTAGAGACCCCGCCTTGCGACGAGGGTAGCATTCTCTACCAGCAATACATCAATATTGTAGCAGTCTTGATGTTATTTGTCAAGGAAAAAGATGACCAGATTTCGGATTCCGCCCCAACA
>PYIZ01000036.1 GCA_003635265.1 Candidatus Poribacteria bacterium | reverse complement strand
GGAAATATCGAGCCTGCTCAAATCCCTACGCTCCGAAAAATCCCTCCAGCCCCACCTACCGGAAACCAAATCTAAGAGAAGATGGTGGCACCGTTGACATACTCCCACACCCTAAAGGGTGCGGATTCTCACCCGTTCCCCTATAGGCTGTCGAATCGCTCTATCAACGAGGTTGGCCCGGTGAACTGGGACTTACAACCTCTTCTGAGAGGGTAGATGCCCCTACCCTATGGATATTGATTGCCGCATTGCGGTCTCTATCCAACTGTGTGTGGCAATTTGGACATTGCCATGTTCTATCACGAAGGTTCAACCCTTGATTAACTATGCCGCAGACGTGACAGGTGCGGCTTGATGGATACCACTTATCTATGAATCGGACTTCACGATTCGGTTTCTTAGAATCAATATACTTCAGTTTCTGCACGAAGTCATAGAAACCCCAATCAGAAACCTTTGGGTATACGCTTTATCCAGTCGGTCTATTACATCTTGCAACGATTGACTTGGAAGCAGATTCCAATGGAACAATCTGGCAAGTCTTTTCAACTTGGTCAGGTGCCGCATCAGTGCTTTTTTGCCCGGATATGTGCCGTAGATTGCATAGTACCGGCGACACAACGCCACAAAGTGATTCCATACGTGAGCATGGCTATCAATCATTTTATGCAATTCACGATTACCGTGATTGGAATACATTTTGAACTTGTAGGTTTTCATTGGAAGGGTCTTTCTATCTGTCATATCCGGTTCAAGGCGTGCGGGAGACACCACCGGGCGGTGGCGTGAACCTCTCCCACGAAAGACAAGATAAGTATACCATATTTCACATACACATTCAACCAGTCTTTACACAACAAATAGAGATTGGCGGGCTACATAGGCTTCGCCCCAATTGCTCCCACCCTAAAGGGATGGGGCATTGCCCGCAAGATTAGGTAAACCCTGCGGTGCTGCTTAACTACGCAGTGTCGCCCCCAATTCCCGTTCTAACTGTTCTAAGATCCTGCCGTGAACTCTATCAACAATTTCATCCGTAAGGGTCTCCGTCGTCGAACGATATTCAATTGCAAACGCCAAACTTTTCTTCCCTTGGGGCACCTGCTCGCCTGTGTAGACATCGAACAGGTGTAACCCAGAGACTAACTCGCCGCCGGCAGATTTAATGATTTCAGTCGGACGACTGGCAGGTGTCTCCGCATCTAGCACAATTGCTAGATCCCGATTGACACTGGGGTAGATTGGGATAGGCTCAAATTGTTTCGTCGGTTCAAACACACCAACCAATTTTTCGAAATCGAGTTCAAACAGATAAGCCTTGTGGGTCAGGTCGTAATTTTCCAGCACCTCCGGATGGACTTCACCGAATACGCACAGCGATTTATCTTCAATGCGGATTTCTGCCCGGCGTCCGGGATGGAAGGCTGGATGCTCGGTGTGGGCGATGATATAATCTGATATGCCGCATCGGTTTAGCATACCTTCGACGACCCCTTTGATATCGAAGAAGTCTGCTGGATGGAGCGGATCGCCATATATACCCGCGCCGAGATTACCCGCTATAATCCCTGCAACGCGTTCAGGTTCATTAGGGTATTCATTCGTTCCGTTAGGAGTAAAGACTTTGCTGCACTCAAAGAACTGCACATCGTTGATCTGATGGTTCCGGTTACGCTGGGCGTTTGCAAGCAAGCTGGGAAGCAGGGTTGTTCGCATGATCGACTGATCTTCGGTCAATGGATTAGCAATTTGAACCGCTTGGCGGAGTGGATCTGTTGATTCGAGGCGGATGCGATCGAAAACGTCCGGATGATAGAATGCGTAATTCATCGCCTCCATCATGCCGCATTGTAGGAGATACGTTTTCACATGTTCACGCAGATTTTCTTTTGGGTCCACCTTCGGAATAGGGATGTCGCCTCTTGGCAGCGTGGTTGGGATATTATCGAAGCCGTATACACGCACAATCTCCTCGACTAGATCAATTTCTTGGTTCACATCGGGGCGGAAGGTAGGGACTGTAACTTCAAACGTATCGGACACAGTGAAGCCAAGGCGAGTCAGGATGTCCCTCATTTCATCCTCACCGATTTCGGTTCCCAATACAAAGTTGACGCGCTCTGGACGGAGTTTAATATTGATAGCTTCTCGCTCGCCTGGATAGACATCGACAATTCCTGAACAGACCTCCCCACCGGCGATTTCTGCGATGAGTTGTGCCGCACGGTTGATAGATGGGATAACACCTTCCGGGTCTGCGCCACGTTCAAATCGATGAGAAGCTTCGGTGTGCATACCCAAAGCCTTTGACGTTTTCCGGATACTTGGTGGGTCGAAGTAAGCACTTTCAAGCAGCACATCGACTGTCTGATCGGTAATCTCCGAATCGAATCCACCCATCACACCAGCCAGCGCAACTGGGTTCTCTGCATCGGCAATGACAAGCATATCGGGGGTCAGTTCGCGTTCTTCTGCATCAATTGTTTTCAATTTCTCACCCGGCTTGGCGCGGCGGACAACAATCCGGTTTTCTCCTAATCGATGATAATCAAAAGCGTGCAAGGGGTGTCCGTATTCCATCAGGACATAATTGGTAATATCAACGATGTTGTTAATTGTTCCAACACCGACGGCTTCGAGCCGACGTTGTAGCCAAGCGGGGGAAGGCGCGATTTTGACCCCTTGAATAACTCGTGCTGCGTAACGTGGACAGAGATCTACCGCTTCAATCGTTACGCTGGTGAGATCGTGGATATCTATCAGTCCCTCATGGACATTTACTTCGGGCAACCCGAGTGGATTTCCCGTGACCACGCTAATCTCCCTAGCGACCCCGATCATGCTAAGACAATCCGGGCGATTGGGTGTGATCTCAAGTTCTAGAACAACGTCGTCCAAACCGAGTGCCTCTACAATCGATGTGCCTATCTGCATGTCCTCGGGGAGTTCCATCAAGCCTGACGCCTCATCTGAAATCGCCAATTCCTGCTCTGAGCAGAGCATCCCTTGCGATTCCTCACCCCGGATTTTTGCCCGCTTAATCGTCAATCCGTTGGGCAACTGTGCGCCGATGAGCGCAACAGGGGCAACCAACCCTTCGCGTGCGTTCGGGGCACCACAGACGATTTGTGCATCTGTACCAGACCCAACATCAACGTTGCATAGGACTAGCTTGTCCGCCTGTGGGTGCTTATCCACAGTATTGATTCTGCCGACGACCACCCGATCCAGTCCCTCTCCAAGCCGTTTGATGGATTCGATTTCCATACCGAGCATTAGCAAACGCTCCGCGAGTGCTTCAGGAGATAGATCGAAATCGACATATTCTTTTAACCATTTGATACTTACGTTCATGATTCACTTTCCTCCACTGATCCTAAAACTGCTGGGCGAACCGCATATCATTGTCAAACATCAACCGTAGGTCTGGGATGCCGTATTTCAAGGTTGCGATCCGATCGACGCCCATGCCGAACGCAAAGCCGGTAAACTGTTCCGGATCATAATTGACATAACGGAAGACGTTTGGATGCACCGAGCCAGCCCCCAAAATCTCGAGCCAACCGGTGCCTGAACAGAGGCGACACCCTCCACCGTGGCAGGTAGTGCAGGAGATATCAACTTCTGCACTCGGTTCTGTGAATGGGAAGAAGTGGGGACGGAAGCGGGTCCGCGTTCCCTCTCCGAACATCTGTTGCACGAAAGCGTATAGGACACCCTTCAACTCACTAAAGGTAACTTGCTCGGCAACTAGCAAACCTTCGACCTGATGGAACATCGGTGTGTGGGAGGCATCGGAATCGCAACGATACACTCGTCCCGGGACGATAATTCGTATAGGAGGCTTCTGTTTTTCCATGTAGCGGACTTGAACCGGTGAGGTATGTGTCCGCAATAGTAGGCTATCAGTAATATAAAATGTATCGTGTGAATCTCGGGCGGGGTGTTCCGCGGGTGTATTCAGCGCATCAAAATTGTAATATTCATGCTCAACTTCCGGTCCTTCAGCAACTTGGAATCCCATGCCCCGGAAGATCTCTTGAATACGATCAAAGGTTTGGGTTACTGGATGCTTTTTCCCCAGCTGCGGTGGACGACCGGGCAGCGTAATATCCACAGCCTCCGCTGCAAGTTGCCCCTCTCGCGCTTGTTGGTTCAGCGTTCTTTCGACCTGATCAAACGCCTCTGTGAGACTCGCTCGCACTTCATTCGCAAGTTTACCAACAACCGGTCGCTCCGCTTTGGAGAGTTTACCCATCCCTCGCATCACTGTGGAGAGCAAACCCTTGCGTCCGAAATACTTAATCCGTAGGGATTCTAGTTCGCGCAAGTCGCTTACAGTTTCGAGGTCTGTCAATCCTTCAGTTTCGATTTGCTTTAACTCTTCCTGCATGTTTATCTCCTGTAAAATTGCAAAAAAAAACACCTATCACCTTGTCCAAGGGACGAAAGTGACAGGCGTCAAGATCTTCCGCGGTACCACCCTTATTGGCAGATATAGTATCTACCCACTTCGTTAATCGTTTCAGTAACGGTGAAACTCCCGGCACGAGCCTAATTGCCACAATCAGCGTTCAACTCGGCGGCTCCAGGATGAAATTCAGCGACTCGTTCTAAAGATGCGCTTTCAGCCGGTGACGCATCCTCTCTAATTAGAAGACTCGAACCGCTTACTTTGTCCTTTCATAGCCTTTACGCAAACTCAATTTTATTATCCTTTTGCAAGTTCCACAATGCGGGCAAATCCAGCCTCATCATGGACAGCGAGGTCAGCGAGGACCTTGCGATTGAGGTCAATTCCTGCTTTTTTTAATCCGTTCATAAAACGGCTATAGGATAAGCCGTGCATCCGTGCGGCGGCATTGATACGGGCAATCCACAGCTGCCGGAATTCCCGTTTTCGCGCTCTCCGGTGGGCATAAGCGTAATTCCAACCCTTTTCGACAGCCTCCATCGCAGACCGCTTCAGATTATTGCGACCGCCGCGATAGCCCTTTGAGTGCTTCATGATTCTTTTGCGGCGTTGGCGACGGACACTACCTGTTTTTACTTTTGACATTACGATCTCCTTAAAAACGATATTGACAACCACCTAGTTGGGAAGCAAGCGACGTAGCCTTTTCTCGTTTGTTTCATCCACAAGTGCACTTTTCCTGAGATTGCGCTTCTGTTTCGCCGTTTTTGATATAAATAGGTGATTCGAGTAAGCCTTGCGTCTACGAATTTTCCCATTTCCTGTGATTTTGAAACGCTTGGCTGAACCTTTATGTGTCTTCATTTTCGGCATCTGACTGGTGCTCCTCTACTTTTCTGACTTTGGCGTCAAGACCATGAACATAGAACGACTTTCCATCCGCGGGGGCGACTCAATCTCGCCGACCTCTGCAACATCTGCTGCGAATCGTCGCAGCATTTCCATTCCAAGATCCGTGTGCAGCATTTCACGCCCACTGAATCTAACAGTTGCTTTGACCTTCCAGCCATTTGATAAAAACTCGCGAGCATGACGCAGCTTGAATTGAAAGTCGTGATCTCCGGTTCTTACAGAGGGAAACTTTATCTCTTTCAGGACAACTTTGGCTTGT
Source organism: Candidatus Poribacteria bacterium (assembly GCA_003635265.1). Classification (GTDB taxonomy): domain Bacteria; phylum Poribacteria; class WGA-4E; order WGA-4E; family PCPOR2b; genus PCPOR2b. The sequence goes on along the minus strand of PYIZ01000036.1, from coordinate 30,401 downwards.
TTCTTTTTTGCTTCTTTTGCCCGTTTACTTTTCTCATATTGGAACTTACCGTAGTCCATAATTTTGCAGACCGGCGGATCGGCATTTGGAGAGACTTCCACCAAATCAAGCCCTTCTTCCTGTGCACGGTCGAGTGCTTCATAGACAGGCATGGGTCCAAGTTTTTCGTTATCGGCAGTGATTAACAAGATCTGCCTTGCCCGAATCTGTCGATTCACTCTGTTTTGTTGCTGTTGCGTTTTTTGCTGGTAACGGCGACCTCTGCTTTGAATCTTTGACACCCCTTCTCAATTTGTTGGTGTATATTGTGGAGATCAATTCCTACAATATACAGTGAGTTCCATTTGTTAACCGTAACCTTAATAAAACAAGTTAAAAGTCGAAGTTTTGTTATGGAATATGACACACTCCTAAATTATTTTAGCACATCCGAGTCTGTAAATGCAAGTGAAAATCCTCTGATATAGATATGTTTAGTCTTTGAACCTCACTCTAAAAATAATTAACTGTCCAGAGGGTACGTAAAACAATTAGACCGATTCCCATTCCACCGAAGACAAGAATCAGCAAGATACTCACAAGCATTGCCAGTCGAATGATTTGTTCTCCCAATGCGGGTTGCTCGACTGACCAAGCGTGTGCTAGCCAGAAGATCAAGGCAATGCCAATAAGAATTAAGATTGAGGCCCCCAAGACACTAAGCAAAAGCCCAGAAAAGTCAACCATCATCATGCTTTCGATCAAAGAACCGCTCTGCGACCAGTGTTTGATAACACCGATCAGAATTCCAATGAGGATTATAATAAAACCAAAAAAAGCGATTAGCGTTTTTTTAAATGCTGTTTTCATATCACTCAGAGCGGTATGACCTTGCCGGGGTTCATGATATTTTGTGGGTCTAGGGACTTTTTGATGGCGTACATCACATCGACGCCTGGTCCGTGCTCCTGCCTAAGAGCGTCAATCTTGCCGAGTCCGATGCCGTGTTCTCCCGTACAGGTGCCGTCCATCTCAAGCGCGTATTCTACGAAAAGTTGACTGAGCCGTTGCGCCTCCTGCAACTCATCGGGACGATCGGGATCGAGGGGGAACACCACATGAAAATTGCCATCTCCCACGTGCCCAAGCAGCGGTGCAATTAAGCCGGAGGCTTGGATTTCCTGCTTGGTTTTCAGGATGCAATCCGCCAAGCGTGAAATAGGAACGCAAACATCCGTGACATACCCAACCGATCCGGGGCGAAGCGCCAATGAGGCGTAATAGCTATCGTACCGTGCCTGCCAAAGCCGGTTGCGGTCTTCTTCCCCGGCTGCCCATTGAAAATCTTCGCCGCCATGTTCGCGGACGATTGTGCCTACAGTTTGGGCTTGCTCAGTCACCGCTGATTCTGAGCCGTGAAATTCAAAAAGGAGCGTTGGCGCAACTTTATAATCCAAACCGGAGTAGTTATTAACTGCCCTCATCTGGATTTCGTCAAGCAACTCCAGTCGAGCTACGGGAATGCCGGATCCAATTACTTGAATGGCTGTGTTTGCCGCTGCTGCAATATCTGAAAACGCGCAGACCGCTGCTGAGACAGCCTCCGGTGTCTTCTCCAACTTCAGCGTTACCTCTGTGATAACTCCCAGCGTCCCTTCCGATCCCACAAATAGTCGCGTCAAATCATAGCCGGCAGAGGACTTACGGGCGCGGCCTCCGGTGTGGATGATGTTTCCATCGGCGGTGATTACCGTCAATCCGAGTACATTCTCTCGCATGGTGCCGTAACGGACTGCGGCGTTACCTGATGCGCGGGTCGCTGCCATACCGCCCAACGACGCATCTGCCCCCGGATCGACGGGAAAGTAAAGCCCTGTCCCGGTTTCAGAAAGATGGCTGTTGAGTTGGTTCCGTGTGACCCCCGCTTGCACTGTTGCGTCCATGTCGTGCTGATTGACCTGAAGGATTTGGCTCATCTGAGTTAAATCGACACAGATACCCCCATGGATAGCGACGACTGCCCCCTCAACTCCGGTCCCTGTACCAAAGGGGACAATCGGAACCGAATACCGAGCACAGACTTTCACGATTTGAGAGACTTCGGTGTTGGTGTGGGGGAATGCGACAGCATGTGGCAGACGGGGTAGGTGATGAGAAACATCCTTTGCATGGTCCTCGCGGACATCTTTCGCGGTAGTTAGACGGTCGCCCAGCAAACTTTGTAATTTGCTGAACACTTCAGTGTTCATAGCGGTGTCTTGATGATATTGTGCGGCTGCATGGATGCTCATTCTACCTTTTCCTCATACATCTGGGAAGATCCTTTCTCGTTTTATCCTGCGAAATGGGGATGGGGACATACCAATCATCGGGAAGTGGTTTTAGAAGCCGGAGGGTTAGGTATTTACCTTGAACGCGTACGTGATGCTCCAAAGAGTTCCTCTAACTTTTCCTGCACCTCAGTGAGCAGGCTCGGACTAGGCGGGGGATGCGGGGGACCAAGCAGATTGTTGGGATACAGTCCTTGAAGCTGTACTGTTGACTTCATTACTCCCAGCCAGTTTTTGTCAATCGCCCACTGGAGCCAAGGCTCTTCATAGCGGTAGACCATTTCCCACCCTTGAGCGTAGTTTCCTTCGACTAGTAACTGATAAAATTGCAAGGCGATATCGGGACGGAAAGGTGCGATGGGACATAGATAAGCAGGCGACCCAATTTGGTGTCCGAACACGAAGTTGCGCATTTGTCCACCGCTGACCACACCGAATCCCTCATTCTTTGTGGCACGAACCAAGTCGTAATAGTCATAAAAGGGGTGGGCGTCGTTCTTCATGCCGATGATGTTGGGACGCTGTGCCAATTCCGCTACAACGTCCACGGGGAATGGGGGTGGTGCAACGCCCCAGAGCAACAACGGTATGTCGGACGCATCTTCAATCAGGTCGAAGTATCGGACCAACGCCTCTCGCGTCTTGGGCAACCAAGGGTTAATTTGCACCTTGACAGCGTCAACACCGACGGCATCGGCGTGTTTCAGAAATTCTCGGGTTTTCGCCGGTTTCCAATAGCTGGTAGATGCAATACAGAGCGAGCGTCCGGCGGCGGTGGCTGCAACCGTCTCAGTTAATTCCCAGAGTTCTTCATCGCTGATGCTTGCAAATTCGCTACTCCCGTACGTGAGCAAAAGCACAGGCGTATTCTCTTCACATAGCCAGTTGACATACGCTCCGACAGCGTCGCAGTTGATTGTGCCATCTGCGTTAAAACAGACATTGATCGGGACTACCGGTCCTTTCATCCGTTCTAATACTTGTGCAGCTCTGTCCATGATTAAGCCTCCAGCGGCAATATGCAAATATAAATAAGGATTTCTACCAGCCCGCCTGTTTGAGAAACGCTAACGCCATCAGCGTATGGCCTTCCGGATTTGGATGAACACCATCTTGGGTTGTCCACAACGCTCCCGGTCGCGCATCCACTGCTCGGTCAAACGCTTCGTTTGTTCGTATCAATCGAGCGTTAAACTCGTCCGCGAGCCGATGGATAATCTTATTATAGGCATCAACGTCTAACGGACGGGGTTCGGGGACATCTTCCTCAATATAAAAGGTTTCGAACATAAAAAGTCCTGCCCCCAATTCATCCTTTGCACGAGTGAGGATACGTCGATAGCACATCTCCCATTCTGGAAGATATGTTTCGTTTGGAATACCTGCCCCAAGTTGCCGTGACGCATTATTGATACCGATTTTCACTGACAACCAGTCCGGTTTTTCGGCGATAACATCTGTATCCCACCGTGCTTCAAGTCCTTCGACAATATCGCCGCCGATGCCTTTATTGACATACTCAATTCGACGTTCCGGATACTTTGCCGTGATGAGTTCCGTTATCTTTTTCACATAGCCATTTCCAAGTGGTGCGTGGTCCCCACGACGCCCGCAGTCGGTGATACTATCACCAATAAATAGCACCTTTTCACCTGATTGAAACAGTAGGTTGCTCATCGGTTTCCTCTCAATCCAATTTAACTTGCTTGTAGTCACAGTCAAGTTTGAACGGGGGAACTCCTGTGGCAAGCACATACAGACTTATTCACAGTATCCACCATACAATTGTAGGGGATGCCGCACGGTCTGTCAAGATCAAACTCAAACATTAAGTTGTTAAAAATCTCTTGATATCTGTTACATTTTTGCTCGATTGTGCGTTTGTTCTAGTAGCGTACCATTGGGTGGAATTGCAGGAGCCGTCTTCTCGTTCCATTCCTGTTGACACGGATACGATGCCGTGATATAATTTTCATATCAAACCTGACTTTTTGGGAGTGTGGTATGCCTCGAAAGAGAGCAATTGCTTTAACAGCGAGTCAAATCGTTTTGGGTGGCTTTATCGGTTTAGCGAGTGGATGGCTTTGCCGCTTAATTGTCGAGTTGGTCTTATGGAAAGGCTTAATCGGTGACCGTGTTCAGCACGGCTTCTGGGTGGGTCTACTCCTACTAATCTCCTTTGGTGTGACATACGGGATTGCTCTTGCTGGTGTTGCTGAAGGCGTTATCTTTGCCGGACGCCGCTTTGGCGTTAGTATAGACCGCAAGCGCACGTATCAAGGCGCGTTCCTTGGTGCTCCTGCGATAGTAGCGTTGATGTCACTGCTGAATATTCACTGGGAAGCGTTGGTCGCCTCGAATTTGCTGTTCTACATACTCCTGAATATAGCGCAATTACTTGCCCTTATCATATCTCTCCCCCTTCGCATTTTACTAGCGATAAAATGCCCTCCTGAGCTTTTGTACATCATTGCGGCACCGATTGGCGCAATCCTTGGCTACCGACTTAGTATGGAGCGGAGGCGGACAGTGTCAGTTGAACCCTAGCCCAAATCCAGACCGTCAAGATTTTCTGATGCCATGCAATAGCGTACCGGTGTGTGGCGGAACACCCGATAAATTGGAGAATCACCCAAATATGGAATATTTCAATGCGTTTGATGATAAGCCAAGATGTGAATGTGGGGTATTCGGCATTTTGGGACACCCTAGAGCGGTTGAATTCACTTACTTGGGTTTACGCGCCTTGCAGCACCGCGGTCAAGAAAGTGCAGGAATCGCTGCTGCAGACGACGATGAGTTCACATATCATCATGGTATGGGTCTTGTTGCGACTATCTTTGATTCGGATACCTTGGGAAAGCTGGAAGGCGATCTTGCGCTGGGACACAACCGTTATTCGACAACCGGGCACAGCACCCTCCAGAACGCGCAGCCGCTGGTTCGGGAATACAAGCGGGGTCCCCTCGCAATCGCGCATAATGGAAATCTTGTGAACGCCCAGCGTATCCGAAATGACCTTGAGGATGCCGGTTCAATTTTTAGCACGACATCCGACACAGAGGTTATCGCTCACCTCATTGCTCGTTCCCGCCAAACGCTGTTGGAAGATCGTATTTTGGATGCCCTCAAAGAGATTCGCGGTGCGTATTCACTTGTCTTCATGGGAAAATCTATCCTTATCGGTGTGCGGGATGTATACGGTTTCCGTCCGCTCTGGCTAGGTCGCGTTGGCGATTCCTATGTTCTCACCTCCGAAACGTGTGCCTTCGATGTGATTGAAGCGGAGCCAATCCGCGAGGTTAGCCCGGGTGAAATGGTCATTATTACCGAGACGGGCAAAGAACCAGAATCATTTATGTTTGGGCAGACGTTACCCCACCTGTCACAATGTATCTTTGAGTATATTTACCTCTCACGTCCAGACAGTGTTGTATTTGGTGAACTCGTTAACCGGCCAAGACGTGAACTTGGTAGACAGTTAGCACGTGAATGCCCCGCAGCAGCAGACATCGTCATCCCTGTGCCGGATTCGGCGACCCTTTCTGCATTGGGATATTCAGAAGAATCAGGTATTCCGTATGATGTGGGGCTCTACCGGAACTCCTACGTGGGTCGTGCTTTCATGAACCCTTCGCAAGAGGTTCGTGAACTGATGGTTAAGGTGAAATTAAACCCGATTCGTGATGTGCTTGAAGGCAAGCGCGTTGTGGTGGTTGATGATTCGATTATGCGGGGAACTGAGAGCCGAAAGTTTGTAAAAATGCTTCGTCAGGGCGGTGCTACAGAGGTTCACGTTCGTATCGCTTCTCCACCAAATAAATTCCCCTGTTTTTACGGTATTGATACTCCCACCCGCAAAGAGTTGATCGCTAGTTCACACACCATTGAGGAAACCTGTAAATACATCCGCGCAGATAGTTTAGGCTATCTCAGCATTGAAGGCATGCTCAAAAGTATGAAATCACCCGAAGATTTTTGCACGGCTTGTTTTGATGGAAGCTATCCTGTTGAATTCAGTGGGCAATCGACGTCACAGCTCCCCATTACTTTTATGGAGCAAGGGGATTGATGGTCGCAGAGGAAGCCCTTCCAGAGGAGTGATCCAATGCAAAACAGATTAAGAAGAGAACGACCTAGATCTTCCCACCCCTTTCAAAATGTCAGACGAGGTTTATCCACCTCGCAGGGGCGATTCACTTTTTATGCCATCATCTTGTGTGCGATTCTTGGTATAGTGGTGTACCAACCGGCAATCCTGCTGGTTCAAAAACTGAGTCCAACAGTTACTCCGCAGGTCGCCGCAGAGCAGGCAATGTTGATCACAGTTGGATTGTGTATTGTGGTATTGGTCGCTTCCCTGTTAAAGATGGACAAAATAATGGCTCTCATCGGCAATCGACGCTTGGAATCGTTTAATCAGCGCATGGAAAAACGGAAGGAATCTGACAACTCTGATGTCTGAGCAAGGGTTAACTTACGCTAGCGCAGGTGTGTCCATCGACGCACAGGATGATGCACTGAAGCGCTTAAAACCCCTCCTTCAATCGACCCATCGTCCTGAGGTTTTGAGCGAGGTTGGCAATTTCGGGGGACTGTTTGCACTCGGTGAATACGAAAAGCCCATCTTGGTGTCTAGTACCGACAGTGTTGGCACAAAACTCAAGGTTGCCTTTATGGCGGGACGGCACGATACGGTTGGGTTTGATATCGTGGCGCACTGCGGCAATGATATCCTTGTTCAAGGGGCGGAACCGCTCTTTTTCCTAGATTACATTGGCACAAGTAAACTCCACCCTGAAGTCATTGAGCAGATTGTGAGCGGGGTGGCGGCGGGCTGCCGGGAGATTGGCTGTGCACTAATCGGCGGAGAAATCGCGGAGATGCCGGAACTCTACACGATGGGGGAGTATGATCTCGCGGGTACAATTGTCGGTGTGGTCGAAGAGTCGCAATTGATCACGGGAAGCAGCATTGCGCCGGGGGATGTCTTGGTTGGCTTGGGCTCACTTGGCTTGCACACAAACGGCTTTTCGCTTGCTCGCCGCATTGTGTTTGAGGTCTGCGACTATGACGTGGATCAGTACATCCCTGAACTCGGTACAACGATTGGCTCGGAGCTGCTTGCTCACCATAAGAGTTATGTGAAGAGTATTCTTGCCCTACGCGACCGATGCGATATTAAAGGCATCGCCCACATTACAGGTGGTGGGTTGTCAGATAATATCGTCCGCATTCTTCCCCCGAATTGCTGTGCAGAGGTTCGGAAGGGCACTTGGGAGATACCGCCAATCTTTCCCTTCCTTCAAGAAAAAGGTGGCGTAGATGAAGCCGAGATGTACCATGTTTTTAATATGGGGGTTGGGCTGGTGCTCATACTGCCGCCAAATCAGATTGATGCGGCGATTTCCTCACTCCGAGAGTCGGGTGAATCACCGTCTCTGATTGGTGAGATTATCCATGGAGAAAAGTACGTCCGAACTATCTGAAAACCCTTGGATTAAAGACTGAGATAATATTCCTGCCGCCGTTTTTCTGCTAGCACTCCAACTTACTTGCCGTATTTTTCTCCACAAGATCTGCTGCCCACAGGTCCCTAAATCGCTCCACACATGGCGACTTCCCTTCAGCTCTAATTTCCGATCCGTCTACATCAAAAAAACGTGCAAAGTTTGTGGGTCTGTGCACGGCTGAGATTCTTGTTAAGGCAGCCGCGCTTCAGTACGGTTTACAGCCTGTGTCGCTTGATCGAACTGCTGAATTGACCGCAACAGTGCATTTACCACCTTGTCTTGGTAGGTGGGAGAGTTGAGTTTTTTGTACTCTGCTTTGTTGGATAAGTATCCCAGTTCGACCAAGAGGGCTGGCATCTTGGTCTCGACAAGGACGCGAAAAGGTGCGCGTCTAACCATTTTGTCCGGCGCGCTTCGATTCCGATTTCGCGCTCCGAGATGGGAAACAAGCACAGATTGCACAATACGGGCAGCTTCCCAGCTATATTTTTCGACACCTCTCTTATATAGATTGCTGACAATAAAATCGACGGGATTGATGTCCTCTGTGTCGTTTTCCCATTTGGCTAATGCTTCTGCAAATTTATCCGTCGCTTGTAAGTTAAAGATATAACTCTCCAATCCGTGAACCCGAGAACTGGGATGTGAGTTACAATGGATACTGATAAACAGGGTCTCACTAGCTGGGAATTGATTGGCAAAACGGGCGCGGTCTGTTAGCGAAATCCAACGGTCTTCTGATCGGGTGAGGTAGACTTTATATGTCGTTTTCTTCCGGATCAGTGCTGCCAATTTGCGCGTAATTGCCAAGTTGATGTCTTTTTCATTTTCGCGCCCCGGACCGACATTGCCCGGGTCTCTGCCCCCATGTCCAGCATCGAGCACAATGGTGGTTAAGCGAAATGGAGATTTGGTTTTAGTTAGAGGTTCGGCGGATTTAGACGCATTTGTTGATAGTCCTGTGGTAGATACAGACAAAAATAGTGTCACCACGAGGATGAACGATTTCTGTGTTACGGTCATTTTTCTTCTCCGAGTTGGATTTTAGATAGGTCACTTTGCTGCGCCTAACGCAAAGATTTTTGGATTGGTTTCATGAGAACGTATATAAACGAAAAAAATAGTACTTATAGCTATAGATGAAAATACTCCATTGGTAGAGGAAGAACTCGGGAAATTCAAATCGCGCAATACTAATATTGGGTTAGGCTCAGGCTGAACTATCGCGCTATATATTGGTAGGTAAAAAAATCTTGGTGTGCAGCGACGAAAATCTAGGACTGACCCGAACCAGAAGCGGGGTCTTCGGCGGGAACATCGTCGGGAGAGGGAGATGGAATGTAAAGAATGAGTCTGCAACTGCCACAACGGATGAGTTGTTCATACTTACGAGCCTCCTGTAATGTTTGCGGCGGAATCGTGAGATGGCAATTGCCACATGCATTTTCAACAACCAGTGACACTAGTCCCTTGCGATAACGTTTGAACCGGGCGTGATACTGATCTATTAGCCCTGAATCAATTTGGTGGGCAAAGTCTTGTTGTTTGCCTTGCCATTTTATAATTGCTGCTTTAAGATCTTTTGCTTCCTGCTCGTATTCGGCTTTCTGTACGTTATGCTTTTCCTGCTCGGCACCCAATTCCTTCCGTTGTTGGGCGAGTTCCTCGTTGAGTTGATCTATTCGCAACATTGCCGATAAAATCTCATCTTCTATCTCCGCTTCTTTCTCTTGGACAAAACTAATTTGGTTGTCGAGGGCTTGGTATTCTTCGTTACTCTTCACCTCTCGCAGTTGTGCTTGGTATTTGCCACGCTGCTCGCCCTCCATTTCAAGTTCTGCCGTTTTGGAGCGCTGCAGTTTTTCTGCGTCAGCCAGTTGTGCCTGTTTTTCTTGTAGCTTCTGTTGATAGAGCTGAAGTTGTGCTTCGGCCTTCCTGATCTTGAGTGGGACCGATTTGAGTTTATTGTCCAGCCTCAAGATTTCGGCGTCAATCTGCTGAAACTCGTACAACAATCGTAACTGTTCCTGCAAGTCGAGATTAGGCATTACTTTCAGGCTCCTGTTCTGCAAGAAAGGCGAGGAAGATCCCCAACTGATATAACAAGATAAGTGGGATCGCCATTAATAACATAGACAGTAGATCCGCTGGTGTCAACAGCGCGGCTGCAACAAAGATAAACATGATGGCATATCGTTGTCGTTCTCGGAAGCCTTGTGCATTAATGACGCCGATTCGTGATAGAAACGCCATAACAATTGGAAGTTCAAACGCGACACCGAAGGCTAGCAGCATATTGGTTGCAAAACCCACATACCTATCAATACTCCACAGATTCCCAACGCCCACATTAGCGAAGAGACCCGCGGCAAATTGGACGACGACGGGTAAGACAATAAAGTAGGCAAAAACTACCCCAACAAGGAAGAAGAAAACAATAATTAGAAATAGTGGAAGCGCGAATTTCCTTTCCTGCTGTGTTAAGGCAGGGAAAACAAACGCCCAAGCCTGATAGAGCACAATGGGCGATGCAAGCAATACCCCAAAGGTAACGGCAATCTTGAGAAAAGCCATGATGGCTTCGCCGGCTCCGGTTTTATTCAGCTGAACCGTGCTCGCTGCTTTTGCTTTCAGGGCAATCGACAGGAACGCCATGAAAGAGCCGTTTGAACCCACACTTCGGTCTATCCAATTCGCCAATTGTACATTGAGTGGTATGTCAACAGGGCGCCTTATGATTTCCACAGCCGGGTCTTTGAACCACAGGCTTATAAGTATACATATCGTGATCGCAATCAGGGAGATGATAATTCGTCGGCGGAGTTCTTCAAGATGATCCAGAAAGGACATTGACGCATCAGAGGCCATGTTGATAACTAAACCGTCTTATTCGCAGATTTGGTTGAATCGCGCTCGTTTTCATCAATTGATTCAGCAATATCGTTCTGAATCTCTTTGCCGGCGTTCCTAAACTCTCGAATCGCCTTTCCAAGTGAACGGCCCATATCCGGTAAACGCTTCGGACCGAAAACCAGAAGTGCAATAATAAGGATAACAATCAGTTCCCATGGGCCAATTGGCATGGTGATTCCTCCCCAGAAATGAAGGTTATGACACTGAAGGTCTGTGACACCTCACTATTTTAAGCTGCTCCGACCTAAAACGTTGATATTATACTGTATGCTTTTTGGAATTGCAATCGTTTTGTTATGGACAATAGAAGTTTCTGTCCTGCTTGATAAGGACTTCCAAATCCAACAGAGGTAGATGCAGGGCACCCCATTTACCAGATGAATCGATACATCGGCTTTTCTAGCACCACACCAATCAGTGCCCATACCCCGCCGACAAGAAATTCACCCAGTATCAATCCTAGAAAGAATGGTGCTAGATTCCTAAATGTCTTTAAGCCGCCAAAGCGCAGAATACACCACTTAATTATCCAGCTGATAAACACGGAAAACCAGAAGAAATTGACAGCCCATGTGCCGGAGATACCGTATCCGACCGGGTATAGGGGCCACCAAACAAAGCGTGTACGAATAGCCGTGAGTAGGAAAGTGAAGACAGCCCCGAAGCACATCGCCAAGATGGACAAAACGTCAACAGGCGCAGGGTTGGTCAGCCAGCTTTGGGTGCGCCGAAAGATGGATCCATACCAAACCTCCCACGCGCCGGACTTGTAGCCGATGTGCAACGAAAACCAGAACGAAGTCAATGGACTGAGAACAACTGCAAGCAGTATAGCGTATCCGACACGACGTGACGACACACCCGTGCGTTCTGCGAGTTTCAGTGCCTCTAACTGATGCGGCATGGCGTTGCCCCGATAGGCGCGATTGAAGCAATACACAAGCGAAAATAGGGTGAGACTTCTTGCCCCTAGCCGTCGCATACCAAACATCTTCGGCAGTAGAACATCGGGTCCCATCGCGCGTAAATCGTGGATGGGCGGTCCCAGCTCCGCACGGATACGGGTGATAACGGTTACCGTTGTGAAATGGATGACGAGAACGAGAAATGCAACCCAAAGAGGTAGTCCTGCTACCGCCCAAAAACCGACCAACAGCATGAAGCCAATGATCAGTCCGAGGACAGCGGTGCGATAGGAAATGGGTTCGTTGGCTTCGATGTCCCGGCTTGATGGATCCCCTTGTTCCAATCGGTTATTTTGAGAACTAGAAAGGCTATGGGGTGAAGGTCCCCGCCATGCACTCACGAGCACGGTTCGCAAATGACGCCGCGCTCCCCACAACGTGATAATCAGTACGCCAACGCAGACCCCGAATGATTGATCAAAGATGAAGGGAAAACCGGGGATGTGCTGAAGACCGAAAACGCTCCCCATGATCATTTCAAACTTCCAAAAGACGTAGAAAAACCAGAAGGTGAAAGAGAGATCGAGAGGGATAAAATACCCCATCCCAATAGCGAAGGGAAAGACAACGACCGGCGTCCAACCGATAGCGTTCCACGGTTTCGTAGTAAAAAAAGGGCGCAGGTCAAAGAATTCGCCACCAAGTCCGGGGATGATGGGAAACAAGAAATGCAGTCCGTTGATGAGATCCATACCGCCTGCGAGAACGAATCCTGCCCACATTAATCGATTCCGAAAGAAATCTGTCGTGGTCATTTGCTGTGGGAGCTCGATGATTGGGTAGCTGAGTCGTTCTGCTTCAATCCACTGTTTCCGCAGGATTGCATTGATGCAAGAAGCGGTAAAAAGGAGAACGATGATAAATCCAGACCATGCAAGGACGGGCTGCCACCATAATCGAAGATTTTCAGCGAGATAAAGACTGGAGTCCCCAACGAAATAGGGGGTAATACTTTTTTTATCGGTCAGTGCCAGCCAATCAGGGAGGTAGTGGTGAAACAGGGTCGCCCATTCGTTTTCCTCATTTGACATCCAGCCGACGACCGCGATATTGGTGACAACAACTTGGAACAGGTCATGCCCGCCGATTGCGGAGGCGACGGAGAGCATTGCATAGAGCGTCAACAATTCGCCCTGTGTCAATGCTAATTTCGGCGAAAACCGAGCGAGCCAAAAGTTCGCGACCACCACAAACACGAAGATGAAAATCACATTGAAGAAGAGCGACATGGTGGTTGGGAGGCCCTGTTCCCACCGCAACATGGCAAACAGCCAGTAGTTGTTAATAAAGATGAGTCCTAGACCTAGCCAGATCGTGCTCCAACGGATCTGTGGTTGTTGGGATTGGGGGTTTAATGCAATTTCTTTCGGGCTTATACCGTTTCTCATGGGGTGGGCTATTGAGGGCAGAAACCTCTTGAGAATAGGTTCCTTGTGGATTATAATATCTGATATGATCCGCGAGTGAAGACTGCGTTGACTCCTCTAAGCTATATTATAGCCGTTTCCGTTGCGTTGTCAACCTTTTACAGGGAAGAGGTCACCCGACAGGAGGTGTTGTTCACGCACGAGGATTGTCAGGTTTCAGGACTTTGGCATCCATCAAATTACAGAACAGAATTCAGGTAGTTGCTTCGTATCACTCATCACGCGTCACGTTCCACGCAGGAGGTATCGTCATTGAAGCCGAAAATTTTTATTACCCGTCCAATCCCAGAAAAAGCCTTAGCAATGATTGAGGCAGAATGTGAAGTTGATATATGGCCTACGAGTGAGATTCTGCCCCCGACTGCAGAGCGGTTGCCGGGGCTTGATGGGCTAGTTACTTATAGTCATGAACCGGTAACAGCAGAGATGATCGCTAGCGCGCCAAATCTTAAGGTAATTTCCAACGTCGGTGTTGGATATAATCACATTGATGCGGAGGCAGCGAGGGCACAGGGCGTTGCTGTTGGCAATACGCCCGGTGTGTTGAGCGAAACTACTGCTGATACGACTTTCGCGCAACTTCTTGCAGCAGCACGACACCTTGTCCCCGCTAGTGTCTATGTTCAGGAAAAGCGTTGGACATGCTACGACCCAAATATCTTCCATGGATACGACGTACATCACGCAACGCTCGGCATCATCGGCATGGGTAGAATCGGTTATGAGGTAGCTAAAAGGGCGTTGGGATTCGATATGCGGGTTCTGTATTACAAGCGGAGCCGCCGCGAGGATTGGGAGGAGGAATTGGGCATTGAGTATGCCAGTTTTGATGGCTTGCTCGCAGAATCTGACTTTATAACCTTGCATGTCCCGATGACGCCGGAGACTCACCATCTGATTAGTACGGAAGAGTTCAAAAAGATGAAGCCTACGGCAATCCTTGTGAATATTGCGCGGGGACCAGTGGTGGATTCAGCAGCACTGTACGAGGCATTAAAGACCGGGGAAATTGCACGGGCTGCGCTTGATGTGACAGATCCAGAACCCATCCCAACGGACGATCCACTATTGACACTTGATAACGCTCTCATCTTCCCGCATCTCGGCAGCTCAACGTTACAAACCCGCACACGGATGGCAACGATGGCGGCTGAGAACCTGTTGGCTGGATTAAAGGGAGAGCCGCTGCCCTATTCTGTGTTCGGCTAAAAATCAGGGGGATTTGCAGCTTGTGGTTTATTCAAAATTGGATCGGACACAGTTAAAGATTCTTCCGTTAGTTGAACGGGAACATAAAATGACGGTCGCAGACATCTACCCGTTGGATGCGGAGACGCCGTCGTATGAAAACGATGATTTGCGGATAGTGGCGAATCGAATAATTCAAGCCCATCAGGCGGGAAAACAGGTGATATGGATGATGGGCGCGCACGTCATGCGACGGGGCAATTCACGCTATATCATCGATCTGATGGAACGCGGCGTCCTCACCCATCTGGCGACGAATGGTGCTGGCGCCATCCACGATTTTGAACTTGCCTTGATCGGTGCGACGCTGGAGGATGTGGAACGGTATATCTGGGATGGAAAGTTTGGTAACTGGGAGGAGACCGGACGTTACATCAACGATGCAATCACTCGCGGCTATCACGACAAAATCGGCTTCGGCGAGGCGGTCGGTCGGCTCATTCAAAATGAAGAGCGTGCTGTCAAGTTTCCACACCGAGAGATTAGCATGTTCGCGGCGGCGTATCGTTTGGGGGTTCCGATGACTGTGCATAAGGGAATCGGCTACGATATCATTGATCAACACTCCGCTGCCGATTACGCTGCGATGGGCTACACAACCGGCGAGGACTTCCTGCGCTTCGCCCACAGCGTCTCGAAGTTAGAAGGGGGCGTGTTTCTGAACTTAGGTTCAGCGGTGATGGGACCAGAGGTCTATCTCAAGAGCCTGTCGATGGCGCGAAACATCGCCGCACAACGCGGGGAGGAGATCCGGCATTTCACCACAGCGAACTTTGATCTAATTGAATTCTCCGATTTCCGGGAGGAAGGCAGTCCGACAGATGCCCACTACTACCACCGTCCCAAAAAAACAATCCTTGTCCGCACTGTGAAAGATGGCGGCGAGAGT
The DNA here is from genome assembly GCA_003635265.1 of Candidatus Poribacteria bacterium. Classification (GTDB taxonomy): domain Bacteria; phylum Poribacteria; class WGA-4E; order WGA-4E; family PCPOR2b; genus PCPOR2b. The sequence continues at coordinate 15,137 of PYIZ01000036.1, read as the reverse complement.
TACCATATTTCCGGGGATTTTGATCGGACTGTTCCGAAGCTATATTCTCTCATCATAGAGGCTTTGGGCTAGTCCGTTTGACCTGTGCGGACGATAACATTTCATTGCTAATCATTACCCCATCTATTTGAAAATGCCGAGTGAAAATGGCATGACACATCTAAATTCCCACTTCCTAAGAATTCGCGCGTCTCATGTTTCCTGCCTAAAGTTGCTTTACATACCCATCTTTCTGATCTGTATTGGCTGCGCCGGAGGCAGCGGTAAGGAGCAGAATACGGTTTCGATCGCTGATCTGAGGGCGCAACTCAAACCGTTAAGGAAGATTGGCACCTATGCCGGTTTCGATCAAAAAGCGCATGTGCTTTACATGGGCAATGACTCCGTAGAACGCTGGCTGCGTTTGAATCAAGAGGCCCACAAGATTCAGACTATCCATTACGCTCACAAAGGATCAGGACAAAACTATATAGATCGACCGAGCGAGGAATTTCGGTTTCGGATTGGGGAGATTATCTTTTCTGGGGATAGCAGCCTGCTGACTTACAACGATTATCAAATTGCCCAGAAAATTGGCGGGAGCAAGCGAGTTACGGTTCAATTCACTCATAATTCAGTCGAGGAAGCGAAACCAACTTTTTATCTGTGGATTCACTACGAAATTTCCCCCGATCTGCCGGTAATTCGCAAATGGCTGACAATTCAGAATCTGACAGATTCAGCGTTTTTTATAGAGAATGTAGTAATTGAGTCTCTACCTCTGTTTGCGGGACGGGAGGACAGCCTTCAAGTCTGGCAGTACGGAATGTCAGGAATACTAGAGGAACCGCTGCCAACGCCTTGGGAAGGAGGCACATCAGATCCCTTTATTCTAATAGGTAATGCCGACATCAATGGCGGTGTAGTGTTAGGTAACGAGGGTGCAGGGATCCTCAAATATTACGCGGTCTATTCAGATCGCGAAGCTGTGTCGATTGGTTTAAGACCAACAACAGCTATTAATGGGGCTGAAATCCGAGTGCCGCCAAGTCGGTCAGTAAACACCCCCAAGGTCTGGACGATGCTCTTTGAAGGTGGGCTCCAAGCTACGATTGAAAAGATTACGCAGGATGGCTTGGCGTATATTCCATCATATTCTAGAGATGCGAAATTGCATATCCCTGAAATTCAATGGATAACACTGGAAACTGAATTAGAGAGGTCAATAGGTGCAATGCGTCCCGGGGACTTAATTGCCCTTGATTATGACTGGAACATCGAAGACCTGCAAAGTATAAAACAGATAAGTCGGCAGGTGCATGAAGGCGGGGGTAAGTTCGGGATCCGGCTCCCGGTTGCTGAGATTCACACATCTATTTTGGATCATCCGGAGTGGCAATTTGCACCGGTGCCGGTGTTCCGATGGCCGGCAGTGCCGAAAAATCACGATATGGACAGAGAAGGGGAACAAGACGAGGGAGAAACGCAGCAGTCCACAACTCACGAAGCCGTCCCGGTGATTTATTGTGTTTTGAGCGATTATGGTTATTATCTCACACAAGCTGTAAAAACGTTGCTTCAGGAAACGGAGACGGATCTGCTTATCTTGGATCGCCCGATTTTGGGTTCACAGCATAACCTATTAAAAGGATGCGATGCGCTGGGGCATCAGCATTATACACGCGCTGAGTCAATCGGCGCGATCTATCGATGGCTTTTTCAGTTTGCTGATTATCTGCATCGGGAATATCCCGCGTTGCAGTTGGGGATTACGGCGAGCACTTATGGGGTCGAGCAGCCAGACGCTGCGTGTCTCGCGCATTTTGATCTGTTCTTCGATGATTTGAGTGCAAAGTCCCCTGATTCGTCTCATAAAGCACAGTAGGGTGGGGTGAGGCAGAAGGAACAGAATTTAACTATGCCGCTAAGACCTTAAACACCGCATCAGTTAATTGCGTTAGCTCTGTTGTCGAAATTGTAAAAGCCGGCATGATATAAACGACATCGCTAAACGGTCTGAGCCACACACTCTCCTTTATAAACCGCTGCCGGAGCGCAAGTATATATTCCCCGCTCGTATTGGACAGCTGGACGACACCGACAGCGCCCTTCACCCTCACATCGGTGACATTCCCCAGTTTATGGCACCGTTTCAGTTCTTCTTGTAACTGCGTTTCGATTGCTTGGATTTGTGCGAGACGGGGTTCATCTTCAAAGAGATCCAGCGAGGCGTTGGCGGCGGCACATGCGAGTGGATTCGCCATAAATGTGGGACCGTGCATCAGTGCGGTTTCTAGCCGATCTGAGAGGAAGGCTTCAAACACCTCCTCTGTGGCTAACGTCGCAGCCAACCCCATCATACCGCCGGTGAGTGCCTTACCTAGACACATGATATCGGGTGTGATGTCCGCTTCCAAGCAGGCGAACATAGAACCGGTGCGCCCGAATCCGGTGGCAATTTCATCGGCGATGAACAGGATCTGGTGCTCCTTACAGAGTTGATGGATTTCAGCAACTGTTTCGGGAGAATGGAACTTCATTCCTCCTGCTGCTTGAACCAGCGGTTCGATCACAAGCCCTGCCACTGTTTCTTTGATCTCCTCTAGTGATTCCGCGAGCGCAGCCAGATCTGTTCTGCTGTTAGGGATGTCGAAAACGTACTGTTCAGGCATATAGTGATTCAGCGTCCGGTGCATCCCCGTTTCAGGGTCGGCGAGTGACATGCCGCCCATGGTATCCCCGTGATAACCGTTCCGAAAACAGATAAACTTGCGCTTATCCGGTTCCTTTCGGTTAGACCAAAACTGTGCTGCCATTTTCATCGCCACTTCAACGGCTATTGATCCGGAATCAGAAAAGAAAACGCGACTTAATCCTTTTGGTCCGATGGAGACGAGGCGACGGGCAAGCGTATAAGCCGGCTCGTGGGCAAGTCCCGCAAACATGACGTGGGCCAACTTATCAAGCTGGCTTGAGATCTCTTTTACCAGATGGGGGTGTTGGTATCCATGACAGGTGCACCACCATGACGCGATGCCGTCAATCAATTCCCTGCCATTAGCTAGGGTCAACCGAACACCGTTGGCAGAGATAACCGGCAGCGGCAGCGATGCGGTCTGCATCTGTGTGTAGGGCAACCAGATATGGTTAAACCCTTCTGTTTCCCATTCAGGAGTTTTGTAGGGTTTAGGCATGTGATATTTCAATTAGAGGTATGTCCATTGGTTTTCAATACATCATGGGCAACCTTGTTTTGACCGTTGGTGGATTACTTCTGTGCGAAAAATAAAAAAGCGGAACCCGGAGGGATCCTCCAGATTCCGCTTCTTGAGTTCGGAATTATCGCAACTATCCCTTAATTTTCGCATAGTGGATCGGACGGTCAATAACGAGATCTTCGACCTTACCTGATTTCGGAACGATGATCTGCAACACCTTATCCCGCAGCATCGCCTGAAAGTCTTCGGGCTGCGCTTCAATGCGAAACACGTTGTTGAATCCAAGGGGGAACGAACTGATGCGCCCTGCTACTTCGGCAAACCGAGGGTCCTCTAACTTGGTTTCTACATCGACCGTACCTTCGCCGAGGCTGACTTGATATGTGTAATCCGGCATCCGATCTGGGAGATTGTATTTCCGCTTATATGTAGAATCAGGCACCCAGCGCGGGAACTCAATCTCGATGACATAACGATCAACTTGTTCTTCCATCCGGTTTAACATCCCGTAACGGCGATACCGTTCACGGACATCCTCTTGATAAATAGGTCCATCGGTGAGGACAGCCCCCGGCATAGTTGAGCGCGGTGAGGTGGGTTCTGTTACAAGCACTGGTCGCAACGCTGGCAACAATAGGCGGAAAACTAGCGATGGTATCCAACCGTATATCGAAGCCCCATATCGAGAGGGCTCTTCGCTGTCCGTCGTGGCGAGATCGTCTCTAAATCGATAGAGCCCCTCAAGTACCGCCAAGATAACGCCGAGGAAAATCGCAAAGTTCCCTTTGCCAGTAAACAGGGCAGATCCTAGATTCCCGCCGGAGAAAAGGAGGAAAAGTACAAGTGGATAAAGTGTTAAATTGATGAGGCTGTTAATTCCCGTTGAAATGGGTGCACTGAAGATAACCGGATTCTGAGCCATCTCCTCAAGTTCACGCTTAAATTTCGCGTCGAAGGCACCTAGCACAAGCTGGGAGAGCATAACAAACGGACGAAATATGGGACGAATCGAAGACTTGGGTGACTCGATAGTTTGTACAAATTCTTCGATTCCAATTTTATCTTCGTCTGCTGCGGCTGCGCCGTCTTCTCCTTCTGCTGCCCCCGCTTTTGTCGGTTTAACAAAATCCTCAAAGAATTTTTCATTTAATTCAACATAAGAGGTCCACTGCTCTGGCACATCGTCAAGTATGAAAATTGCGGTGACTGGACACGCAGGTTCGCATGCTGCACAATCAATACATTCGGCGGGGTTAATATAGAGCTGCTTTTCCCCTTCTTTCGTATGAATACAATCGACCGGACACACATCAACGCACGCCGTATCCATAACGTCAACGCAGGGTTCGGCAATTACGTAAGCCATTTCTATCTCTCCTCGGACACATCTGATCTTTTTAGTTGTCTATAATCTCGGTAAATTTGGTTGCTCAAATTATACCACAGTTCCATAGAAATTTGCAAATGAGGATTTGGAATTGGATAGAGCTAAAGAAATTATCAGGATTTGCTTATGGTAAAATCAAATTTGGTGCCTCGTAGGGAACGCAGATCTGCGTTCCCTACAATAAGTTAGCAGGTCATCAAAGCCGGCTCCTACTCATCAGTTTCGATTCGCACTTCCTTCCCTGTTTCTGCGCTCAGGAGTAGGGCTTCCATCATCTGCTGCACGATAAGTCCGTGACGAAGTGGGGCTGCACACGGTTTGCCATCCAAGATACTATCGATAAAATGTGCGGCGATGTTATCCCAGGATTCAAGCCCTGGGGGCGGGTCAACACGGATGTCTTGGATGGCACCGTCTTCCATGCGATAGAGTGTGAGTGGATTGAGTATAGCACCCGCTTCTGTGCCAAACAGTTCCATCTGAAATTCGCCCGGTTGATGCGATGCCCAGAAACTTTCAATCTGTAAACCGGTGCCGTCTTCAAAACGGATAAAACCGCCGCCGTAGTCGTCCGATGCGTACTGCTCGTAGAACGATTTAGGTGGAGGTGTACTGCCAGAATAGCCCAATCCGTAGGGACCGAACTTCGCTCCGGCAGTCCCTAACACGCCAACAGGTTTAGGCATACCCAGCACCCACCACACGGCATCAAGAGCGTGCACACCCATATCCCGAAAGGCACCACCGCCTTTCTGAATAAATCCGAGGCTCCAAGTTGGAATCCCGTTTCTCCGGACGCTGCGGGATCTTGCGTAGTAGAGTTCGCCGAAATATCCTTGCTGTTGGAGGCTTCCGAGATATTGACAGTCCCGACCGAAGCGGGTGGAAAGAGACATCATGTTCACAACGCCTGCTGCTTCCGCTTCAGCAACCAGTTCCTTCGCTGCTGCCTCTGAGTCGGCGAGTGGCTTAGTCACCATAACATGTTTCCCATTTCGCACAGCCTCCAACGCAACGGGGACATGCCACTGATTCGGCGTTCCGACAAAGACGGCATCGATTTCTGGATCTTTGCACATCTGTTTGTAGTCGGTGTAAAATTTGACATCTTCCGGCAGTTCTTTCGCAAATTCCTGCATGCGATCTTCTAACAGATCACAGAGCGCAACGACCTGTCCACGTGAGTTTGCTGACAAGGCACGTCCGTTAGGTTTGCCTATCCCCATACCAACAACTGCGACTCGTACTTTATCGGTTGCTGCCATCTAATTTCCTCCAATTTGGTTTGTGCGATTTTTTTATTTTTACCGAAAACGGCTTTATCTTTTTACGTTGATGTGTGTCGAATAAGACTCTAGCATATTTCGTGTTCTATTTCAACAGAAATCTTGGAGATATGCAGGTAAGAGAGAACGCGCGTAATTCGATATTCACCTTAGGTTGCTATCTATAGAGCAGTTTTCGTAAGGATTGCCTGCCGAGTAGGTATGATATACCCCACACACCGATGAGGCTAATTAGAATAAACCCAATTGTGAGTTGCTGTAAAGTGGAAAGTGAACCACTCTGTCTTCCACCAAAGAACTTCATTTTGCCAAGGACACCGATTTGTAAGATTATGGTGGGCGCAACGAGCAGTATTAGGTTAGCAATGATTGTAACTAGAAGCGTCCCAAGTCGAAGGATGGGTTGCTTGCTAAAATCCCGATCTGTTCCTCCAATTTCTGCGACCCAAGGCATTGTCCCCATTGCTGTGTTGAACGCTGTGGATGTCGCCGTAATCACCGCGATCATCAATAGGATCGGCAGCCATAGTTGAGCGGGTATTTGCGCCAAAATTAATACTACGACAAGCCACACTTCTGTGTAAGTGACTGCACAGAGCGTTCCGATCAGCAGTTTGCTGTCGAACAACAGCGTCGGCGAAATCGAGCTTGATTTTAAGAGCCACCACGTTTTCGCATCCGCTTTGCAGCCTCCCCATGAGAATCCGGCTGTCAATAACATGCTGTAGATCATGGTTTGAAAGGCTATCCCTGCTAAGTTCGGCAGATAAATAGCATAGCGAATTTTATCATCAGGTCGCATCTGATAAACTAAGATAAATACCATTATCAACTGGACGAAGGTTATTATTACAATCATCATCACTCGTCCCTCATGGCGGAGGAAAACGTGGAAATCTTTTGCCATCATTGAGCGGATTTTGCCACGACCTAGGAGCGCAGGACGCTGCCGTTTCTTGTCGCTCTGTCTTGGCTTGAACTCTACACGCCTAGCGTATTCCCAACTCCGGTGGTAGATTTTAGAAGCCAATAACACGCTTAAAGACGGTATGACTATACTTGCAGCGATCAGTTGAATTCCCCATCGTAACGGCTGGATCCCTGATTCGGGGAGCCAACTCATCATGAACTTCACTATCCAGAGATGCGGATACCAGTCGGAGGTAGGGAATTTTAATCGTTCGAGAAGAAATGCGGCAATCTCATCTGACCACTCAGATATAAATATAAAGATACTGAACCCGACAAAAAATCCAGCGGCAGCACTGATAATTCCACCGACAATTTTTAAGAACTGTTTCATTCGCTGTGAAGAAAAAAAGCGTATAACCAACATCATCACAACCACAACACTTGTCACGATGATAACAAGCAAGCAGAAACAGGCTGGGATGAGCCCAATGTAGAAATGCCATGGTAAATCGAAGAGTCGTCCAAATGCGATCCACGGGGGAAACAGCCACATCACCATGCCCAATAAACTTGATGCAATGAGTTGGACCAACTTAAATCCGAAAACGGTTGATGGAGATAATGACGACAGAAGCAGTGATGTATCTGTGGCTTCGTAAAACTTTTTGATTGTGTCTTCCATTGTACCTCTCACCAAGACGAACACACCGAGTCCCACGCAAATGTTGATTGCGCGTAGTATGGTTTGGCTATCGGTATCAGCCCCGATTGCATCGGGACTCAAAGCAGCCTGCTGTTCGACTACTTTGAAGATGATGTGTCCTATCAGGTATAATGCAGCCATCATCACAAGGAAGCCGATTAACTCGGCGCCCTTTTTCTGTCTATCCTCTGAGGCGTATTGAATACTATTTAACCAGCCGTGCCAACTGGCTTTGAGCAGGATTGATAATGTGTGCATAGTCAAGGTGCGTTGGAGAATCAGAGAATGAGATCAGCGATATTCGATAGTTTTTCCTTTGATGTGTTCGGCTTTTTCCTGTCGTGGCATTGATCAATTTTCACTTGATTCAGCGTATAAGGGGTGGTATAGTGGTGGCTCACTTACAGCTTCGTGGTGTATAAATCGAGAGTTGGTCTGAGTTGAGGAGGGGATGCAAATGCAGATTGGAACTATGTCTGGCACCTTTGCCCGTGATACGTTGGAAGAAGTGTTGGATGCCGTTGCAAATCATGGCATGAACTGTGTACAATTTAATCTTTCGAGTGCCGGTGTAACCAAAATACCAACGCATATTGATGAGGATTTATGTGATAAAATCCGTGAAGAAATGGGTGTGCGCAACATAACAATGACCGCGCTTGGTGGCACCTATAACATGATTCATCCTGATGCACAACGACGCGCCGATGGAGTATGCAATTTGCGTGTGTTGGCAGCGGCTTGTGAAAGGCTAGGGACGTCGGTGATTACGCTATGTACAGGCTCAAGAGACCCTGATAATATGTGGCGGCGACACCCGGACAATGACACACCGGAAGCATGGGACGATCTGGTAGTTTCGATGCGTCAAGCCATAGAGGTCGCTGAGGAATATCAAGTTACCCTTGCTTTTGAGCCGGAAGTTGCCAATGTAGTTGATTCTGCAATAAAAGCCCGTCGCATAATTGACCAGATCGGCTCCCCCTATCTGAAGATAGTTATGGATGGTGCCAATATCTTTCATACAGGGGAATTGCCGCGTATGCGTGAAATTCTTGATGAAGCGTTCGCGCTGCTCGGTGAGCACATCGCCTTTGCACACGCAAAAGATCTTGACCGTGATGGCGAAGCAGGTCATCTTGCCGCGGGAAAGGGTCTTTTGGATTATGATCAATACCTGTCGTTGCTTAACAACGTCGACCCCGATGTTCCGATAATTCTTCACGGACTCAGCGAAGCAGAGGTGGACGGCTGCGTCAGTTTCCTGCGTGAAAAGATAGAAGCCATCAATACGTGAAGCGTGAACCTCACGTGATCGCGAGGTTAATATCGCTGAAATTCGGTATCAATTTCCTTTGCCCATCGATCGATACCGCCAACCAAGCTCTTGACTCGCTTGAATCCAAGCTGTTGTAGCAGATGCGCGGCATCTAGGCTGCGCATCCCTTTGTGGCAGTATACAACAATTTCGGCGTAAGGATTCAGTAAAGATACCTGTTGTGGTAGCTCTCCGAGGGGAATCTGCTTTGCACCTTTAAGATGGACAATTTCGTATTCCCACGTTTCACGCACATCTAATAAAATAATATCGTGACCGTTATCGATCAACCGCTTGAGGCTTTGAGGTTGGATTGCGTGTTCAGCAGGATTAAAAGGAATAATTGCTTCTTCGGCACTGGGTACGGCACGGGGCACACTACCTTTGGCCGCAGCAGCGTTTCTATTGAAGAGCGCTTGTAGTGCTTTTTTGATACTGTTCAGCATCGGCTCTCTCCTTACGTATTGTCATATAGTATGAAGTCAAAATGGTGCATACTGCTTCTCGCAAAATTAAAATTTCCCAATTATAATCAAATTGACGTACTCCCACACCTTAAAGGGTGAGGATTCTCTCCCGTTCCTTTAAGGAGTCGAATTGCTCTATCAACGAAGTTAGCCCGGTGAATTGGGACTTACGACTTCTTCTGAGAGGGTAGACGCCCCTACCCTATGGATATTGAGTGCAGCATTGCGGTCTCTATCCAACTCTGTGTGGCAGCTTGGACACTGCCATGTTCTATCACGAAGGTTCAACGCTTGATTAACTATGCCGCAGACGTGACAGGTGCGGCTTGATGGATACCACTTATCTATGAATCGGACTTCACGATTCTGTTTCTTAGAGTTAATATACTTCAGTGTCTGTACGAAGTCATAGAACCCCAGATCAGAGACCTTACGACCCCAAAGGCGTTTCATGCCCTTCATGTTAAGCGTCTCCAGTGAAATCCAATCATACCGGTCTGTTAGCTCATGCGCTAGCTTCCAATGGAAATCTTGTCGCTGGTTCGCTATCCTACGGTGCCTCCGTGCAAGATTGAGTCTCGCACGTTCACGGTTGTTTGAACCTTTAACCTTTCGTGAGTGGTTGCGGTTTGCACGTTTGATAGCATTGAGACTGCGTTTGAAAAATTGTGGAGAGTCGTAGTCACTATAGTCAGAGCCGGTGAGATACCGCTTGAGTCCAAAATCGAACCCCGCGCTGTTACCCGTCGTGGGTCGATTCAAGGGTATCTCCACATGATCTGTCACAATGATTATCCATACGTCTCCAATACTGTCCCGCTTAACCGTACAACGTTTGGGGGTGCCAAGTATATCTTGACTCTTGAAATAGCGGTATATCCGCTTGCCGATACGAATATAGTTATTTTGTAGCAGCTTCCAACCCGCTTGTTTGAGGGTATAAGACTTGTATCTGAACCGTTTCTTAAAGCGCGGAAGCCCACAACGCTTACCACTTTTACGGTCAGCGAACATTTGGGTATACGCTTTATCAAGTCTTTGTATAATGTCTTGTAACGATTGACTTGGCAATAGATTCCAGTGGGTATAGCGAGATAACCGCTTCAACTTTGTTAAGTGGCGCATGAGGGATTTCTTGCCCGGATATGTGCTATAGATTGCATAATAACGGCGACACAACGCCACAAAGTGATTCCAAACTTCAGCATGGCTATCAATCGTTTGCTGCAATTCACGATTCCCGTGATTGGAATACAACTTGAACTTGTAGGTTTTCATTATGGTTAGCTTTCTCGCTTTCATATCCATACGCTTGGAGGTGAGAGACTCCATCGTGCGGTGGAGGCGTATCCTCTGACGAAAGCCAAAACAAGCATATCATATCGTTTCTACACAATCAATCGTTTTTTAACGAATAACACGGTTTGGCGGGCTACAGCCCCACCCTAAAGGGATGGGGCATTTCCCGTGATTTTTGGTAATGCGTAAAGGGCTAGGAAGTCCAGATTCTATTGCACGATTTCTTAATATGAGCCATTAAGTTGAAGAGACAGAATTATCAATCCAATGGGGACGTGGGAATTTCTGTCACTCTAGAATGTGGCACTCACGCCTAGTGTTGGCAGAATCGGAAACAGCGGTTCGTCGCTCACTTCACACCCGATGAGGTTCCCTGTTGCCTCGTCATGAACTTTGCTGAACACACGCTCATGAACGTTTAATCGGTTGTATAAGTTTAGGATCTGAACGTACCAGTTGAGCATCCAACTCTTGTATTTGCTGGTCTTTGTAAGCCTCAAATCGAGGCTATGATATGGGGGCAACCGGTCGGTGTTGTACTCCCCAAATCCCCTCACACAGCCCACGCGACCACCAGAATGGCGAACCAAGGTGTGTTCTAGAGGCGTTGTCGGATTGCCGGTATGGAACCGCCATGAGAGATGCAGGTGCCAACGCAACGCAATCTGATAGCTGCCGTTGAGAGCGATTGTATGGCGTTGATCAAAATCCCGATAGAATTCCTCACCGAATAGTGGACGATCATACATCAGATCTTCCTCACTTGCTTTTGTAATTAAAAACGCGTATCCCACACTTCCCATCAATCGATTCGACAGCGCGTACGCACCAAAGAGGTCAAAGCCCTTTGCATGTCCCGAATCAGCGGGGGCAATAATCTGGGCTTGCCTACCGAAATCCTGAATCTGCCCGGTGAGATCGGTGAGCACTTTATAATAACCCTCCGCCCGAACCATAAAATTCCTGCCGGCAGCGTATTCCGCACCGATGATGTAGTGTATCGCCCGCCCCGCCGAAATCTTGCAGATGATATGGCTCAAACAGCTCCATTCCGTCCAATCGCACAACAATTTCATCCTTCTCGCCGCCGCGCAGGTTGAACCTCGCGCTGAAATCGTTGGAAGTTACACCGGGGAAGATATGGGCGGCACGGAAAACGTCGTTGTCAATCAGTGGAAACCGGTCTATCCCCTCCTTTGACAACGAGAGGCTCGCATCCGTTCCCCTTTGAACCGTGAACTTGCCGGGTGTCACGACGATTTCTTCAAGTTCTACTGGTTCTGATTCTGTTTGTGCGTGAGCCGGACTGTGAAACCCAATTGGCACAAGAATTAACAGTGAGGTGAAGGCGATCCCGAATAAGATTGAGGTTGAGTTGGAGCGCAATAGGTAGTACATAGGACGTAATACCAATTTTCCCGTTTTGGCAATAGAGATCCTAGTGCTATGGGTTTTCAGGAATGTTGTGCTAGGGGATATCCCACCTCAGTCGTCAAAGTCCAAGGATGCGTGCGACGGTGCCACCCATGATCATTGCCAAGTCATCTGGAGTTAGGAAACTACAGTATCTCTCAATCCAATGGCGAGACTGTCGGTATGTGCAGAAACGGTTCTGGAACGGCATATCTGTCCCCCAAAGTAGGTGGCCTGCGCCGATATGTTCGACCATCGCTTCGAGCGTGTGCCAGACCTCTTTATAAGGGTAGTCGAAGATGTCACCAATTCGGACGGGAAAGCATACTTCCAAGTTGAGATTTGGATTTTGAAACGGTTCCCAGATGGCGTCTGGCAACGTGATGCGGTCTCCATCCAGAAATGCGCGCCAAGGGAAGCCGTGGGTAATGCTGCAGGTAGTCTCCGGGTAACGTTCCATCCATCGCATCAGGATGCGAAGTTCATTCAGATAGCCCTCTTGCTGTTCAACGTCGGAGAGGGTGTATTGCTCCGCTTTTGATCCGCTGCCCAGCGTGAAAAATATCGGAACGTTGAGGGACGTGACCGCTTCCCAGAATGGTCGGTAAACGCCATCATCCCAAGGATCGGGACTTACGATGTAGGTCAGCGGATTGAACTTGATAGCGTGCAATTCATGCACGGTGATAGCGGTAGTAACTTCGTCAATGACTGCATCTGTCTCATCACGGATACGCCATTCGTCTACATGGGTCATAGAGCGAAGACGGTCTGGAAACCGCTGCACACATTCTGCTTGGTAAGTGCTATCCCGTCCCAACATTGGGTTCGTGTGGAGCAGCGCCATATCCACCTCCGCATAATCCATTTCGGAGTTCAAGCTGAAAGGTGTGAATTCACAGCTTCGGAGATTTGGTGGGTAGAAATGCTTGGTGTACTCCTCACCTTCGTAGTTCCAGACCACTCTGCCGCGTGGGTGGTTAATCCGAAATCGTACATCGGGAAGGTTGGATAAATCACGACGACCTTCAGGGGCGAGAACATCTGAGGGACCGGGTGCGCGGTCTCGAATCCGAAATGCTGGCTGATGGTGCACCGCGTGTGATGCCTGAATCCACTTGAGGTGTTCTTCGCTACTGGCGTATCCGCGTGGGCTATCCGCCGGTTCAAAACAGTATGCGTGGGAGTCGATGATCATTGTATCCTTCCTTTCTTCCTTTTATGGATTGCAGACCGAGCAAGGGGAGTACTGCTGCCTAGCATCTGTCAATGGAATCGGAATCTTGCTTGCCCTCAAATATCTACAACCGTCACGATGGTACTTTGTTCCTGTGCGAGTAGTGTAAACCACAGAGACATTGTCGGTGGAGGCATCCATCCTTGCAATCAGCGTTTGCACCGAATCATTCAACGTTTCTACTGAACCGCGTAATCTCCTAATTTCACTCGTTAGCTCTGTTATTTGACTACTTTGTGCTTCACTACTCTGTATCCCGCTACTTCGGGACGTGCTAGAATAGATCGACTTAGAGGACTTAGGTGTTCCGTGGTAGTGGTATTCCCCGGTCTTGCGATTATAGTGACCACCGCTGCTATCCGTGCGACCACTGTGAGAAAACACCCTACCTCCATCCAAGAGGAACATTAAAGCCAATATTATCACTCCCATGCCACAAAACAACAACACTTTTCCGGTGTGTTCTTGCATAAAACTTCCTTTTTAGATAAATTAATTGAAGTTGCTACCTATCGCCCCGTGGGGATTTTAGATGGCAATTTGAATTGATATAATAGTTGCTGTCAGGATAACACATGTTATGATCTTTTCTTTCTTAGAAATCTGATAAGATCATATCCGTTATCCTGATTCAGCTCTATTTATGAGCACCCTTCGTTGGTTTTATTAGATGCTAACGGACATATTGTGCGAGGTAGTCTCGTGAACGCTTCAACCCGTCGGATTCTGCCTCCCAAGTTTTCCAATAACGGTAGTCTTCGAGTTCGACGCTTACAATCCCGTCGAATCCTTCATCCTCGAGTCGTCGAACAACTTGGAGCCAATCGACGACACCATCGCCGGGGATGGTATATCGCCACCAATCCTCACCGAAACCGCGTGAGGGATGGAAAGTCGGTCCCAGATTACCGTGGAGGTAGAGTGCCTCTTGATCAAAATCGGTATCCTTGCCGTGGACATGGACGACGTGGGCAGCGAATTCATTGAGCATCCGTATATAATCAATTCCGATACGGACTAAATGCGACGGGTCATAATTCACGCCGAGCCCTCTCGGACACTCCGCGAACATCGCTCGCAGCGTTTCAGGGGTGCAACCGAGCGCAGGACAGTGGGGCGAAGGACCGGGGTAACCTTCGACGGAAATTGTAACCCCGCAATCCGCGGCAAACTCTGCGATTGGCGGGACGGTTTCCTTCCACAAATCGAAGGCTTTTGCCCGTCCGATGGTTGGATCTGCTGGGGAGAAAACGCAGAACATGAGATGAACATCGTTATCGGCAGCGGCTTGAATGGCGGTTTTTGCGGCTTCTGCACCCGCTGCTTGCTGAGATTTGTCAACGCTTAACAGGTCGCCAGTACCCGGCATGTCTGAGGTGCCAATTGCCAATCCAGCGTCTCTGGCTGTCCCCACAACTTCGGGTGTGACGCTGCTTATATCGACGGCGTCAAAACCGTTGTCTGCGCACCAACGACAGAATTCATCAAAGGGCAGCTCACGTGCTGTGCCCGGTATACGTAAACCAATTTTCATAAAAATCTCCTTTATTATTTGGGTGTTTAATTACCCGGTTATTAAGGGTTATCTGTTGCGTTTTACCGCTCCCCATGTTGTTACTACATTGTCTTTTGGGGCAACACTCAGCACCGAGGGGTCATACTCGTTTACTGTTGGGACGATCCCCAGTGGTGAAGACCCACCAAAGGCGTAAATTTTGTCGTTTACTTTGGAAACTGACAGCCCCCCTCTTGCCATCGGAAGCCGAGACCCACCCTCCGCAATCCACATACCGTCGTCTGGGATAAAGATGTCTACTCTTGAGAGGCGGCTGGTGTTATCTGAAGCGGTTCCTCCGACTGTGTAAATTTTTCCATCAACGGTTTCGACACCTAAGCCAATGTTTGGGATAGGCATCTT
>PYIZ01000035.1 GCA_003635265.1 Candidatus Poribacteria bacterium | reverse complement strand
CCACGCCGCGGGACCAAACATGACGACCCGACCGCGCCGTGCGATGACGTGCGCCTTTATGCCTGACGGTTCGACGTTTAATGGTAAACAGAATGTTCTGCCGGAGGACTATTTCAATTCGCTGACAGTTGGTGATTTACTGGACGACCCAAAGCAAAATGAACTGATTTGGCATAACTCATGGACTGACCGGTGAAAGTCATTGGTTCATTAGTACATTGGTTCATTAATGTTCCGCGTAGCGGAATGCTCGGTAACGGCATCGGTTTCGATCCCGATTTTATCGGGGAACTAGTGAACTATGGTGGATTGTAAAAATAAATGAACACTTTCGCCCCCGGTAGGTTGAAACGGCGCAATTGGAAACTCTGCTTGTCCCGACAGGTCGGGATTCCGCTCTGCGGAACCCGATTTATCGGGGAGCGCCTACCAATTTGGAGTGTCTCATTAATTCCAAAATTTACTATAATCAAGAAAAAGGAGCGTAACCACCGTCCGCTGGGCAGGGTGACTCAATGAACTAACTTACGCAGGGCTAAAGGGATGTCCGAAGTGGGATCTCCAGTTCTAGCTTATCACCTGTCATATCCTCGACAAGCAGATCGATAAGGTATTCCTTATTGTGTTTGAGAAAAGGACCGTTCTCCGGCGCGGTTAGCGTGATGGAGATACTGATTTTGTTGGCGGAGCGTATTGTATTAGTGACCCAACCGAGCGACTCTCCGTCCATTGAGAGGTCAATTACAACCCGATTTAGATCCTCATTGAAGTCGAAGAAAATGCCGTCCCTATTTAACGGGAGGGGACTAAAGGCAAACCCTTCAGGGTTGGGGTAAACGTTGCTCTTTATAATCCGTGGCGGATCTGGATCGCCGGGATCCGCCGGCACCGTGGGTCCGATTTCGTAAACGACAAATACTTTTGTGTTGGGTTTGGGTTGTTCAGGGGCGGGCGGCATTTTCTCGATGACCTCTGTATCGGTGCCGCAGCCAAACATCAGGATAGCGAGAACCATTAACAGGTATTTCATGACGCGCCTCCTTATGTCTTTTACTGTTGCATGATGCTTCCATTTTATGGTGGATTGTAAAAATAAATGAACACTTTCGCCCCCGGTAGGTGCGGTTTTTAACCGCACCGCATAGGTGCCGTGGTAGGTTGAAACGGCTTGTCCCGATTCTCGGGATCCCGATAAATCGGGATTGGAAACAGCGCCTACCAATTTGAAGTGTCTCATTAATTCTAAAATTTACTATAAATCGGTTTCTGTTGCACAATTTCTTAACATGAGCGTAAAACGTAGGGCGTAAGGCGAGTCGCCTCGATTTATATTTGTACGAGGTGATTATGAGATTGACACCGTTGGCGGATTGATGAAATCGTGATATTTCTGTGCGACCTGACCCGTCGCAGCATCACCTTCGTGGATGAGTACACGGAAACGGAAATTCATCTCCTCACCACTTTTCATTGTGTATGAACCATCTTTGCTAGGATCGCCTTCAAACGTGCCGGTCCCGAAAATGTTTGTCGTCATTAAGCCGTAGTTGCGGACATGCCAATATGTCGGATAGCGTGGGTTGGAAGTGTGGTCAAATACAGCGATCCCAACGGGCGTTCCTTCGACGGTCCCTGAGTAGTCGCACCATTGCGCGCGTTTGCCCCATGTTTCGCCTTCGTTAATCCCGCCGTAAGCGTTTTCAATCTTTCCGCCATCGGAGGCGTTCATCGACGGATTGACGCGAACTGATATAATCCCACCCTCTTTGGTATCACCGAAATGGACATCTCCCGCAGATGCGATGAGGGTCAAATCCAAGTCGATAATGGTTCCCGTCTCAGGGGTGTTATAGATGCGGAAGTTCTGCCTGTCTGACATTAACTTTTCGCCCGCCTTGTTCACCCAATCGTTTTCGGTATAGATTTTGCCAACCGTCGCTCCGCCGTTTTTATCCGTGAAAGATTGATGGACAACTTTGCCAGAATTTTCGCCCTCTGCCCATACATCCACATCGTTGACCTCACCGTAGGCGACGTATAGGGATCGGTGGTGGACGTGGTCGCTGGATTCTTCACTGGTTTCGCCACGGGTTATCGGATTCCCTCCGGGTCCAAAGACCGGGAAGAAGTATGGGCGGAATCCATCTGTTCCGTAGCGGAAGGTTGTGAACTCTCTGCCGTCGATCGTCACATCAATGGCGTTGTCGCGTTCACTGAACACAACACCACTACTGCCCTCAATACTTCCTGATGAAAGGATATATGACCGTTCCTGATGGGCTTTAAGCCCATCCAGAATCCATGATAATGTCGCGGTCTTGCCATCATTGTTGAGGTCAGCGGGGATGGCTGTGCCGCTCGCCTGATCCGTAAGGGTGACTGAACCACCTGCGAGCCCTTCGGTTTCACGGTTATCCACACCAACACTGACGGGGCAATTGTCCCGATTGTGTTCACCTGCATTGACTGTAATAGTAATCCGATTTTTCTCTACCATCTGTATCTCCTTAAGAATTTGTGATTAATGCACTTTTTCATTATATCACTTTCCCCATCGTTAGGACAACCATCAAAGTGAAGGCTTACTTTTCCGCACATACACATATTTGGATTTCAAGATGAAGTTTTTCAGGATGGAGTTATTTAACGTAGAAAATGCAATCAGAGAAATAGGCAGATACTAGGCAAGGAAATATGTTGCATATATTCAGAAAAACCGAATTAGGGTTTATTCCTAAAATTGTTTCTAAACACCTTGAGTGAGACTTATATGAGAAAACTCAGCGCATACACTATCTATCTCATTCACAGCGGCGGATACTCGCTTTTCTCAGCGATGGCGTACACAATCATTGCCGTCTACTACGTTGAGGTGGTTGGTCTTAATCCGCTACAACTGGTGCTCATCGGTACGGTGTTGGAAGTTTCTATATTTCTGCTTGAGATACCCACAGGCGTGGTTGCCGATGTGTATAGCCGCCGATTGTCGATTATTATCGGGACGGCATTACTCGGTGTTAGTTGTATCTTGGCAGGTTCAATTCCTTTTTTCGTAGCGATTCTACTATCGCAGGTTATTGCCGCGGCAGGCTACACCTTTCTCAGCGGCGCAGCGCAGGCGTGGATTGCTGACGAAACCAGCGAAACTATAGCGTCCAAGGCTTATATGCGTGGTGCACAGGTGAGTCAGGTCTGCTCCCTGATTGGCATCGGTGTCAGCACGGGGCTGGCGCATATTCAACTCAACCTTCCGACAATCGTAGGTGGTGCATTGTTCATCGGTTTGGCAATTTTTACCGCCTTCACAATGTCGGAGATAGGTTTCCAGCCGACACCTCAACAGGAACGCACTTCTTGGAACGCAATGAGGAACACCTTTCGCGAAGGGATGCGGGTCGTACGGGAACGGTCAGTGTTAATTGCTATCTTCAGCATCGGTATCTTCTTTGGGATGCACACCGAAGGATTGGATCGGCTCTGGGAAGCATACCTACTGAAAAACTTTACCTTTCCTGAAATTGGAACGCTAGAACCCGTTATCTGGTTTGGTGTGATTAGTGTCGGTGCAAACATTGTCCAAATCGTCGGTACTGAAATCGCTCGACGGTGGCTTGATACAAGCAGCCGACTTGCGGTTCCACGCGCTTTATTTCTTATCAATACGCTACTAGTTGCAAGTCTTGTTGCTTTGGGCTTGGTTGGCAGCTTTGCCCTTGTAATCGCCATTTATTGGTCTGTTCAACTATTTCGTTCGCTCGATCGAACTATTAATACGATTTGGATTAATCAGCACGCTGATTCCAAAGTTCGCGCTACAATTTTTTCAATGATGGGTCAAGCGGACGCCTTCGGTCAGGCAGTAGGTGGTCCCGTTTTAGGAGCGGTTGGTCGTATCGTATCTCTTCGTGCGGCTATGGTCGCCGCTGGCGCACTCTTGTCCCCGGTATTGCCAATTTTTATGCGAACGATACGCAGATACAGGTAGGTGGCTCAATTGCATGAAATTTGCCATGAGACTTAGCCGTGAGCAGAATATACCACTCCGCCGTTAGTAGGGAAAGCACCTTGTAAAATTAACACGCAACCTCATGTAATGCTAATTGTAATTATCGGGCAACCCAACCGCCATCCACAGACATAGCGTGCCCGGTGACAAAAGAAGCGGCATCCGATAACAGCCACATTACCGCTTGCGCAACATCTTCTGGATCCCCGATTCGTCCGATTGGATGCCTCGCAAGCATCCGCGCTTTGCTTTCAGGGTCGTTCATCGCCCGCTCTAGCATTGGCGTGTTGATATGACCCGGACATACCGCATTGACTCGGATGCCCTCAGCGGCATATTCCATTGCAGAAGCCTTCGTCAAACCGACAACACCGTGCTTGCTTGCGACATACGACGGTGTTCCGCCGGCGGCAGCGAGCCCGTATGCAGATGCCGTATTTACAATGGCACCGCTGGATTGTTTGAGCATCTGGGCAATTTCGTACTTCATGCACAGCCAGACACCTGTGAGATTGACTTTGATGGTAAATTCCCAGTCTTCCTCTGTACAGTCCACCGTGCTGCCCCCTCTGCCGACACCAGCATTATTGAAGGCACAGTCCAAGCGGCCATAGGTTTCGATCGTCCTGTTGACCATCGCCTCAACAGAGTCAGCTTTTGACACATCTGCCTCCACAAAGATACCTTCTCCACCGGCATCCTGAATCAGATGCACGGTCTCTTCACCGCCAGAAACATTGAGATCAGCAACGACGACCTTTGCCCCTTCGCTTGCCAACGTCAGCGCAGTTGCTCGACCGATTCCGGAACTTCCACCTGTTACCAAAGTAACTTTATCTTCTACTTGTCCTGCCATTTCAGTACCTCCCCGATTGATATAAAAACCCTTTTAATTCGTCAATCGTACCATGTTTTAGGGAATTGATCAATCGTCTCTTAATGTTTTTGGAGCTTGATCCATACGGCATTTTGCGCTATACTCAAGTGTGAAAAAAACATGACAGGAGGGTACATCCATGGACATGGGATTAAGTCAAAAGGTTGCTATTGTCTGTGCGGCGAGTAAGGGCTTAGGGAGAGCGAGTGCCATGGCGTTGGCTTGCGAAGGTGTGAACGTGGTTATCTGTGCCCGCAATGAGCGAGAACTCAATGAAGCAGCGTCAACAATACGCGCCGAAAGCGACTCACGGGTGTTGCCCGTCGTTTGCGATCTTACAAGAGCAGGAGACATTGAACGACTAGTAGAAAGAACCGTGGAAGAATTTGGCACCGTTGATATCCTTGTTACCAACGTTGGACATCCGCAGATGGGTGCTTTTTCAGATCTAAGGGAGGTGGACTGGCAGAGTGGCTATGAAGGTGTTTTGCTCCCGGTGATTCGGCTCTGCCGCACCGTCATCCCTCACATGCAGCAGGTGCATTGGGGGCGCATTGTGCACATCACCAGTATTGCTGTCAGAGAACCCGGTACACCTTACCTCATCTCAAGCGTTTTTCGGGCAGGCGTGGCAGCGTTGAGTAAGTCACTTGCCAATGAACTGGGACATACAGGAATTTTGGTTAATACCGTCTGTCCTGGACCATTTCGGACACCGCTCGGTAAAGAATTGATACAGCGAACAGCAGCAGCACAGAATAGAACCTACGCAGAAATTGAATCAGAAACAGCTCAAACTTCTGTTATCGGTCGGATGGGTGAGGCGGAGGATTTGGGGACACTTGTCGCCTTTTTATGCAGCGAACAGGCTAGGCACATCACGGGACAGATTATGTCAGTGGATGGGGGAACGGCGCGTGGGTTATTCTGAGAGATTGGTCTTGCGTCAAATTACTGCCCATTCAACAACTGATTGAACAACGTTCGTGTGGTTTCTGTGCACCACTGATAATCTCTCAAAAACGAGTCTGATGCTCGTCGTACCCCGTCTTCGTAGCCGAGTCGTTTAGCAAGCTGCTCCAATGCTGCCTCTGTATCCGGCAGCGCGTCTAACGGTCGGTCATGAACGATTCGCAAGCTATTTTCCACATTTCTCAGAAATTCATACGCAAAGCGAAGCTGATCCCGCTGCTCCACAGTCAAAACCCCAATTTCGTGGAGTTGGTGAATCGCCTCAACGGTGTTCTGGGCTCGCACTTGCGGGTGTGTTGTACCGTGGATTAACTGGAGCGTTTGGGCGACAAACTCGATATCGATGAGTCCCCCGTATCCAGATTTCACATCAATCTGTTGTTTTCTTCTGCCCCTTCGACGGCGTGACGTAGAAGGAGGACGTGTTGCTTGTTCTTCTTTGCGCTGCCGATTATGCACAATATATGCTATCCCCTCAGCAGTCAACGGTTGACTATAGGCGAAAGCATGCGCCTGTTTCACAAACTGTTGTCCTAACTCAATATCTCCAGCAACAGGACGCGCACGGATCAACGCCTGACGCTCCCATATCTCTGCGTCTTTTTCGTAGTAGCTCTGGTAACCTGCCAGAGACAACGCAATCGCCCCACCTGAACCGAATGGACGGAGACGCAGGTCGAGTTCATAGATTTCGCCTCCTCCCGTATTTCCCTTCAGTCGATTGACCATTTCCAAGCCGAGCTTGCTGAAATACTCCGCATTAGGCGTACCCTGTGTCGTTTCACCTTCGGCGGAGTAGACGAGCATTAGATCGAGATCCGCGCTGAAATTGAGTTCTCGTCCGCCGAATTTTCCCATGCCAATCACAGCGAACTTCGCCACAGGCAAATCTACATCTGTCTTTTCGTTTGTATCCCGATGTATCGGGACTTGTTGATTTCCCTTCTTCTCCAACGGCTCCCCGTATTCGTTTTGGAATTCTGTGCTGATGTGGGCATACATTGCCTGTAATATTCCCTCGGCAAGATCCGAGAGTTCAGTCGTCGTTGCCCACAGGTTTGCCTGTCCCAAAATATTCCGCATACCGATTCGCAAGACTTCGCTGTTTTTGTACCGCCTTAATGTTTCAAATACCTGATCGGCTCTTCCATCTGCGATTTCTTGGAGCACCTCTATACAGATCTCGTACGATGTCTTGGGATGGTCCATTACCGCTGGAGCGGTCAACACATCAAAGGATTCCGGTTGTCCGGTGAGTAGTTCAGCTAGGAAACGGCTGGTCCCACATAGCTTGGTCAATAGCTCAAGGGTTGCTGGTTGTTCATTAAACAGTGCGTAGTGCGAACTACGCGCTCCTACCCTGCTTGCAAAGGTTTCGATGTAACGAACCGCCATGTCAGGGTCTGGAGCTTCGCCCAACAAGCGGAGGAGCGTCGGTGCGAGATCAACAAACAATCGGCGGACCTGCGGCGAAAATCGCACACCGTCGGGACCGTCCGCCATCAGCTTCAGTCGGCGATGGGCTTCGCGGACATCAGCAAATGCAATAGGTTCTAGGAGACTACGTATTATCCCCAAATCGTTGGTTGTGAGCAGGGTCGCCACATCTATCTCGCGATCTGAAATCGGTGCTGCCAAGATCTTCTCAAAGATCTGGCGAACTGTACTCGTATGTCGCGCGTAGTCCGCTTGGAAGGCTTCAAGAGCGGAACCGATTCCACTGTCTTGATAGCCAATGCGTTTGGCCAGTTGGATCAGCTCCGATTCCTTTGACGGAAGCGAATAGCGCTGCAAGTCGGATTTCATCTGGATACGGTGCTCAACCGTCCGTAAGAAGCGGTAGGCATCAGCGAGGGCATCCCGATCCGTTTGATCTAATACCCCATGCTGGTGGAGCAATTCAATGGTTTCTAGTGAATTATAATTCCGCAACGCTGGGTTGGGTCCACCATGAATCAGTTGGAGGCATTGGATGGTAAACTCGACATCACGAATACCACCGATACCGAGTTTGACATGCGTTGTCAAGTCATCGCCTTGTTCCCGAATACGGCTTTCAATCCGCGCCTTCGTCTGGCGAATGTCCAATTTTATCTCCGTGATGAAAAATTCATCAAGATACCGCTGATAGACGAACGGCTGGACGGTACGGATAAACTGTTCACCTAACTTTAAATCGCCGGCAACGGGACGGGCTTTGATCAACGCTTGGCGTTCCCAAATCTCGCCCCATCCTTCGTAATAAGCCTCATAGTTGTCAACGGAGCGGGCAATAGCCCCCGCCCGGCTTTCAGGACGTAGCCGGACATCAACGCGAAAAACATAGCCTGCTTTGGTGACTTGACTCATCCCGTTGATGATGAACTCGCTGAGTTTGGCAAAGTATTCCTGGTTCTCAACCCCCTGATTCGTCACCCCATCGTGTGAGTAGACGAACATCACATCGATATCCGAGCTGAAGTTGAGCTCATATCCTCCGAACTTGCCCATCGCTATCACAGCGAGTGTGCTTGGAACCTTTTCACCGTTTGGGAGTTCCCCCGAAGGCGTTCCCATTTTTTCGGTCAATTCAGCCGTCCCGATTTCATAACAGATCTGTAGGGTTACTTCCGCGAGGTTCGTCAGTTCGCGTGTTGTTGTCTCAAGATCAGCATCGCCAAGCAGATCACGCAGCCCCAACCGCAGGCTCTCTTTACGCTTATAACCGCGAACCGCATTTAACTTCTGTTCAGCTAGATCAAATGGACGTACCGCTTGGGACAGTTCACGATACATCGTCTCACGGTCTTTCGGATCTCTCATTACTTCAGCATCAATGAGTTCGTAAAAATACTCAGGATTCCGCACTAAAATGTCTGAGAAATAGTTACTAGACCCGAAGCAGATTGACAATATTCTCAGCAGGAAGGGTGCATCATGCAGCAGTCGATAGAGCCAAAGTCGATCAAAGCTCGCACTGACAAAACGTTCAAAATTGTTTAGCGCTGCCTCCGGGTCCGGCGAATCGGCAGATGCGCTTAAGAGGTGGCTAACAATTTCGGCAAACGCCTCGCGATATGGGGGAGCGTCTGCTAACTTGTGTAGACGGCGATTTACGTCGTTCACATCTTGGAATCCATAGATCTCGAGGATTTGCTCAACCGTTTCCGCCGAGAGGTCATCGGGCGAGAGAATGAGATCTTCCGGAGTGAGGTTTGAAGCCATATTGTTTCCCTCTGCTTGTGGCGATTTATCGTGCATCTTCCGATTCATCGGAATCCTCCCCGATAGATCGGGGCAGGCTGGAACGGGACTCGCTCGTTTCTATGATCTATAGATCATGAAGCGTCGGGAGCAGGAATTGAAACAGATTCTTCGGCAAGCACGTTATCATCATAGTTACGATAAATATTCGGTGACACAGAATTAAAAATTAAGATACAAACTGTAGAGAAGGAGTACACGATGGCAATCGTTGAAACGCCAATAAAATCAACAGAAACCCTGCAAACTCTACCGATACCAAGACCGAGTGATTCGGCATATCAGCCTCCGTCACGGGATACCCAACTCCCTCATTTGCAGGTGCTAGTCCGCGAAAAAGCATCGCTAATGAAAAAATTGACGGAAGAAAACCGGTATCTTCACACCCAAGTTGAACGGCTAGAGGAACGCATGGAATCCGAAATCAAGCGATCAGATGCCATGATTCAGCAGATGCAAGCCGCCTCCGAGGAATCGAGCAAACGCGCTCAGGCGATTATTATGCACTTGAACCAGCAGATTGAGCGGCAGGCGGAACGGATTGAGATTTTGCAGGAATCGCAAGGTTTTAGTGGTGCAATTCGCCAAACCGTCAGACAACTGAAATCAAGTATTTTGCGTAAACCTCTTCCCGCAGGGCCAAAATACGGATATGAGGCTTAACGATCTCGTACCATCCGGTGTTTCACAGCGCGACAGACTGCCTCTGCCATAACCTCCGCTGCGATAACCCCAACGATATTGACCGGTGTGTCCTGCGTTCCGATCGAAAGCGCAAAAATTGTATCGCCATCGGACATGGTATGCACCGGGCGAATCGTCCGCGCCAAGCCGTTGTGCGCTATCTGCGCGACTTTCGTAATTTCTGTTGGGGAGAGTGCAGCGTTTGTCCCAACGACACCGATGGTTGTATTCGTATTAACAGGTTGAAATGGATCTCTCTCCCCCCCGATAAAATCGGGATTCAAAGCAACTTGTTGGGATAACCTCTTCACAATATCTACAAACTCGCCCGTTTCCGGGTGCTTTGCGCCTGCCACAATTTTTCCTGTCTCTGGATCGACGATGTTTCCGACTGCGTTGACGACGACAATTGCCCCGACGATCAGCCCCGATTTCAAGGCGTGACACGCTGATCCGACGCCGCCGTTTGATGGCTGAAGACCTGGTCCCTTCCCAACTGTTGCGCCTGTTCCAGCACCGATCTGCCCCATCGGAACCTGATCATTGGTAGAGTTCACGCAGGCGCGATAGCCCATCTCTCGATCGGGACGTACCTGTGGGTCTCCGACACCTAGATCGAAGATAACTGCACTCGGCACAATTGGCACCCGCACCGGTCCCGCCGGGAATCCAACACCACGCTCCTCAAGAAACTGCATCACCCCACCCGCTGCGTCCAATCCAAACGCACTGCCGCCTGTAAGCAAAACTGCGTGGACTTTCTCCACCAATCCCCCCGGACGAATCGCATCGGTCTCTCTGGTGCCGGGAGCAGACCCTCGGACATCGACACCGGCGACGGCTCCGGATTCACAAAGAATCACCGTACACCCTGTGCGTGCCTTCTCATTCGTCGCATGACCGACTTTGATGCCATTGATAGCGGTGATCGTACCGTTTTTTGACGGAGTAGCCATTTTCATCGAATACTGTGTTGGATAAGGGCTAAATCAATTTATGCAGATCCTCAAAATAAGCACGGATACCAGCCATTCCCCGATGCACATCTACACCCAACTCTTTTATTTCGTCGGAGCCTATCGCTGCGGGTTTTGGAAGTTTGAATTGAACAACTTCGGCTTTACCGTCGGTTACCTCGCGTGCCAACTGCGCCAATTCTTGGTTATACACAAACATGTCACACAGGTTAAAGACCTGACCAAACGCTGCGGGGTTATCCACTGCCGCCGTCAGTGCCCCTGCAACATCACTGACAGCGACGACATCGCATCCAAATGTGCTTTCGTACTTTGTACCCGTTTGGACTATCTCAAGGATGTCGCGCCAGACGGTTTTCTCCAGATTCGGATGAATGCCATATATCCATGCACAGCGGAAAGCAGTTGTGTTCATGCCGAACTGCCCATAGTACGTCTGACATGCCGATTCTAAGACAGTGTTGTGCATGACATAGCTGTTTTGAGGAGATACCAGTGGTAAATCCTCTGTAATTGGTGTCTGGCACACATCCGCCGGTGAATAAACATCGGGGCGGAGGAGATAGGTGCTCGTCGTACAGATAAATTGACGGACACCGGCGAGTCGGGAAAGCTCAAGCAGTGTCAGTGATCCGAAGATATTGGAACGAAGGTATTGGAGGTGCTCACCCTCTGCTGTGGAATCATAGGCGGTGTGGATGACGACATCTGCTCCGTCAACGAATGCGGACAGTGCATTCTCATCGGTCATTTCTCCTCTGCATATCTCGACCCCTAACTCTTCAAGCCAAGCGGTATCTCTTGGCGGCCGCACAAGCGCGCGTATACGGTGTCCCGCCTCGACGAGCGACCTGACCGTATACGATCCGACAAACCCTGTGGCTCCTGTCAGTGCAACGTACATGCTAATATCCTCTTTTGCAAAGAAAGGCACTTGTCTCGACTGCTGATATATGTCAAATGTATCATATTTGATGGGAAATGTCAACGCGCCGATTTAGAATCATGGATAAACATGGATTGCTGGAGTACACGGATAAAAGATACCCACGATAACTAGCATAAGAACGCGCAATGAATTGCGCTACTACAAACAGTGGGGCAAGTCGCTTTGGATCCCGATTTATCGGGGATGCCCCGCCTACCGGGTACAACGGGGCATGAGTCAAAAAGGAAAATTAAATGGCTCTAATACCTGTGAGTTACCGATTGACAGGCTTTTGGCGAGGCTGTATAATATGTGCGTTTTACGCAATTTGCAACAATTCCAATCAACGAGGCGACCTATGCCAACTGAGATCAAACCCTTTGTCGAATCAAATGATGTGCTCGATCAACCCGACAGGCTACGTGACCGTGCGAAGCGAGATGGATACCTTTTCTTTCGGAATCTGATTGATCCCGATACAATTTTTCAACTTCGCCGAGATTTTCTCGAAATCTGCGATAAGCACGGCTGGATTAAAGCAGGAACGGATTTGATGGACGGTATCCGAAACGGAGGACCGTACCGGGAAGGGCAGGACGAATATTGGCCCATCCTTGATGACTTTCAAAGTTTGGAATCTTTCCACGCTTTTGCCCACTATCCATCCATCATTGATGTCTGTGACAAACTGTTTGGTGAACCGACCCTCGCCCATCCCCGAAATATCGGGCGGATTATGTTTCCTGAAAACACAAGGTATACGACGCCTGCCCATCAAGACTACATTCACATTCAAGGCACGGAGGAGACCTATACCGCTTGGATCCCTTTGGGCGATTGTCCACAATATTTCGGCGGCTTGACCGTGCTCGCGGGGTCCCATAAGTTTAGCGTCCTACCGACAATACGGGCTGATGGGGCAGGTGGCTTGGGCGTGGAAACCGATCATTTGAACCTCGAATGGGTCTCGGCGGATTATCAAATTGGCGATTTTCTACTTTTCCAAAGCCTCGCCGTCCATAAGGCGCTTCCCAATCAAACAACAGACCGCTTGCGTCTTTCCGTCGATTATCGGTATCAAGGTCAATCCCAACCGATTACGGAGGGTTCACTCCTACCGCACTTTAATCGAATGTCATGGGAAGAAATCTATAGGGACTGGAAATCAGAGAAGTATCAATACTACTGGAAAGATTTGGATTTGAACTGTGTGCCTTTCACCAGAAAATATCACGCAGCCAAAGATTGACCTACTCTCATTCTAAAAGAAAAAATCGCCAAGGAGAAACGATGAAAATTACACAGATCGAAACCATCCGTGTCAAAGCCCAGCCACACAACGTCTGGGTTCACGTCCATACTGACTCTGGTATCGTCGGTTTGGGGGAGACCTTCTATGCCCCATCGGTAGTTGAGGCAGCGATTCACGACTTTTTCGGGCCACTGCTTATTGGTCGTGACCCATTCGAGATTGAGCGTCACTGGGAGGCGATGTTCCGTTTGTCTGATCATGCCGGGTACGGTGGGGCAGAGATGCGGGCGATTTCGGCGCTCGACATCGCCCTGTGGGACATAAAGGGTCAAGCGGTTGACCTACCGGTCTACGAACTCCTCGGCGGCGCAGTTCGCAAACGCATCCGTGTCTACGCTACCTCAATGCCCTACGAAGGCGCGGGCGAGACAGCAAAACAGCTGCTTGATGAGGGAATCAACGCAATTAAGGGAGGACCCACTATCCCACTAGCGATTGCGAGCGATGGTCAGTTTCTTTCGCAAAAAGACCTCGACCGGACGCTCAAGCCAATCCGTGAGATCCGGGATACCGTTGGCTTGGAAATGCATATCGCCAATGATGGTCACGGCAAGTGGGCGCTGCCCGTCGCGATTCGGATCGCACAGGCGATGGAGCCGTACAACATGATGTGGCAGGAAGATCTGATGCCGCTGCTCAACCCGGAAGCTCTTTTGCGACTCCAAGAATCCACGAAAACGCCAGTGTGTATTTCCGAGCGCCTCCTCAGCCGGTGGCAGCTTCGGCTGTTCATTGAGAACGGCTCCGCCCGTATTGTGATGCCGGATTTAATCTGGACGGGCGGTGTTTCGGAGACGCACAAGGTCGCCATCCTTGCCTCGGCGCATCAGGTGCCATTTGCCCCACACGATGCCACGGGTCCCGTGAACATCTTCGCTTGTTCCCACATCTGCATGAGTTCTGCAAACGCTATGATACAGGAGCATGTGCCTGCTTTCTGCAAAGGTTGGTATAACGAGTTCGTTGACCCGAATCTCGACATCCGTGATGGCTTCCTCCATGCCCCACAACGACCGGGGATCGGCACACGGCTAAAGCCCGAAGTCCGAGACAGATCGGATGCCATTGTGACCGTGAGCGACGAACCGGGTCAAAGCACCATCGACCATTGGGGACCAACGCCGGCACGCAGCGAGGAGACAGAGGCTGAAGTTCAACGGCTGCGGGAGGAACGTCTCCCATAGTCTATACCATAACAAAAAATGAAAGTGGGAAAGTGAGAAAACGTGAAAGTGGGAAAGAAAATCTAACGCAACGACGCAAAGAAAAATTATAAAAAACTTGCATCATAGTGACTTCGCGCTTTTGCGCTCAATTTCTTACATTTTCACTATGAGTTCAGGGGTTTATGGATTTATGTACATAAAGGAGATCTAATTATGAGTATCAGAACGAATAAGTTGAAACAAAAATTAGCAGCCGACGGATTGGTGTTAAGCGGCGGTGTGCGCCTGCCTGAGCCGGGGCTTGTTGAGGTCATGGGATATGCTGGCGTTGATTATGTCCTGATTGATGCAGAACACGGTTCTATGGGCTGGACGGAGATAGAGCGGATGGTTCTTGCTGCTTACGCGGCAGATACCACACCGATTGTTCGTGTCCACGAGAACGATGAGGCGCGGATTATGCGTGCGCTCGATCTCGGTGCGATGGGGGTGCTTGTCCCACACATCCGCACCGCAGAGGAGGCACAACATGTGGTGGACGGTGCGTTCTACCCGCCGCAGGGCAAACGCGGTGTGGGTCCAAGCCGAGGTATAAAGTTTGGGGCGGTGTCGTCGTCGGACTACTATGCCAATATCAACAACGAGATTTCGGTTTCACTGATGATTGAGGATGCCGAAGCGATTGACAATATCGACGAAATTGTGGAGGTCGAAGGCATTGATGTCCTAAATGTAGGAACAAGCGACTTGGCGGCTTCGTTGGGCGTGCCAGGACAACCGTTGCACGAGAAAGTTGCCGAAGCCTCGGAGAAGGTGCTCGCTGCTGCAGCGCGAAAAGGTATCGCTGTCGGCTATCCAACCCGCGGCTTGGACGATGGGATTGAGGCGATAAAGCGTGGATTCCGCGTGCTGTCTTGTGGTAACGCAGCGCCGCTGCTATTTGAAGCCGTCAGTCAAAAGTTAGAGACATTGCGAGGCGTGGAGTAGTTCGGCTAGAAAGGCGAAAAAAGTCATGGAATATGTGAACTTTGGAAGCGCGGGCGTTCAAGTGAGTCGATTGGCACTCGGTTTAGGGTTCAGAGGACAGGGCGATGAAGCCGAAGCACAACGGGTTATCGAACACACCATTGATCAGGGAATTAACCTGATTGACTGCGCCAACGTATACGGGACAATGGATGATCGTGCCAATATCGGTCGTTCAGAAGTTATTCTGGGGAAAGCGCTGAAGGGCAAGCGTGACAACGTTGTGATTACCTCGAAGGTTGCTAGCCAAATAGGCGATGGACCAAACGACATAGGGTTATCTAGATTCCACATCATGCGCGAGGTCGAAAGATCGTTGACTCGCTTGGACACAGATCACATTGATGTCTACCTTGTCCATATGTTCGATGAATCCACTCCACTTGAGGAAACGATTCGCGCGTTGGATGACCTCGTTCGTTCGGGTAAAGTCCGCTACGTCGGCTGTTGTAACTATGCAGCATGGCAAGTCTGCAAGGGCTTATGGATCGCCGATCAGTACAACGCAACGCCGTATATGTGCGTTCAGAATCAATACAATCTGTTGACCCGGCATCTTGAGGGCGAAATGTTCGCGCTTGTGCGGGATCAAGGGTTGGGGGTCATGGTATACAGTCCGTTGGCGGTGGGACTATTAAGCGGCATCTACTCGCCAGATCGTCCTGCGCCGGAAGGGACTCTCTGGGCAACACGACTACGGGATCAATTTCCATCGGCAATGGAAGGGGCTGCGAGTCAGGTCATATCGACTGTGATTGAACTTGCGGGAGAATTGGGGGTGACACCCGCACAATTAGCACTCGCTTGGGTACTATCTCACCCAGAAATCACAGTCGCCATCACCGGTGGGGACACAATCGAACATTTGAATGATAACATCGGGGCAGTCGGCTGGACACTTGACGAATCGGTGCGAGAAACACTTGACGCTGTTTCAGAGCCATTCAGGTTCACGGCTGGATAGGCTTTTAATAGCTCTAGCAACAAAACAAGAGTGATGGGAAAACGGGAAAATGAGATAATTTCTTTCTCGTTTTCAGTTCTTCTCATTGCGCCTTTGTACCCTAGCGTCCTTGCGTTAAAAATATGGTCGGAGATTATGGACTCAACGAAAAGTAAAATTGAACCTATCTGGACAACAATAGACGAAAAAACCACATATCCCATCTATATCGGAACCGATATTATTTCCGAATTTGGGACTATCTTTAAGGAACATCTGCCGCGTTGCTCTCAGGCGTTATTGGTGACCAATCAAACCATTGAAGAGGTTCATGCCGCTAAAATCTCCCAGATCTCTGAAAGCCTCGCAAGTATAGGAGTAGATCTGATCGTCGAAGCGATCCCAGAAGGGGAAAGAACAAAATCCTATTGGGGTCTTGGGATGTTGTACGATTTCTTCGCGGAGCATCAGTTGGACAGGCAATCCGTGATTATCGCAATGGGTGGCGGCGTCATCGGCGATTTGGCTGGGTTCGCTGCGAGTACGTTTCTGCGTGGGCTTCCATTGGTGCATATACCCACCACGCTCATCGCTCAAGCTGATAGCAGCCTTGGAGGGAAGGTTGCCATTAATCTGGCTAGAGTTAAAAATATAGTCGGCGGATTTTATCATCCAAAAATGATCTGCATTGATGCTAGCTTTCTGCAAACACTCAACGCGCGAGAGTTAAGAGCGGGGCTTGCAGAGGTGGTTAAGTACGCTGTGATTATGGATAGTGAGTTATTTAACTATCTAGAGGCTAACGTAGAGAATATAATCGCGAAAGATCCCGATGTTTTAGAAAAGCTTGTTAGAAGATGTTGTGAACATAAAATTGCAGTTGTGGAGGAAGATCCGGAAGAGCGAACAGATCGCCGGGCGATTCTAAATTATGGGCACACGATCGGACATGCCTTGGAATCACTTTACCATAGATATTTGCATGGGGAAGCGGTTTCTGTGGGCATGGTTGCTGCCTCATATCTTGCAGTCAAAACGGAAATTCTTCCCCTCGCAGATGCGGAGAGACAATCAAAGTTATTGTCCAGAATTGGCTTGCCGACCGATGCGTTAGGGGTTTCGATCGATCCCTTGCTTCAACCGATGTTACATGATAAAAAGCGGCGGGGCAACACTTTGCGATTTATATTGCCGACGAAAATTGGGGATATAACCATAAAGGACGTACTTAAAAATGATCTTCCAGATTTACTTCAATACTTGGTAGAAAAGCAAATCTTTAGCCCCTCAGAAGATGCTACCGCTACCGAGGAGGGATAGTTTTTATGTTGAAATGACGCAGGTTACTACCTATCGCCTCACTGGTTTATTAGTTCACGAGTTCATTGGTTCATTGGACTGCTGAATGCTATACATAATTCAGAAATGGAGGAATATTATGTCCGAAACAACACAAAATAGTTTAGATCTGCTACTCAAAGGTGGGCACGTTATTGATCCCAAAAACAACATTGATCAGGCGATGGATGTTGGGATTGCAGATGGGAAGATCGCGCGCGTGGCGGAGAACATTCCGGACGCAGAGGCAGAAAAGGTTGTTCATGTCGATGGGCTTTATGTCACGCCCGGCTTGTTAGATATACACGTCCACGCCTACGCCGGCACCGGTCAGCGAAACGCCTACTGCGGTGACAACTCCCTATATCCCGATGGATACAATTTTCGCACAGGTGTGACCACAGTTCTTGATGTCGGGAGTTCGGGGTGGCGGAATTTTCCCGACTTCAAAGATCGCGTCATTGACAGGTCGAAAACCCGTGTGTTTGCGCTGCTCAACATTGTGGGACACGGCATGGGTGGCGGCGCCATCGAGCAGAACGTACCGGATATGGAACCCGAAGCAACGGCGAAGGTCGCTGAACGCTATCCCGATATTGTTGTGGGAATTAAGACCGCTCACTACGCGGGTCCTGAATGGCTTGGGGTTGACCGTGCTGTGGAAGCTGCGAGATTGACGAACTTGTTCGCCATGATT
The DNA here is from genome assembly GCA_003635265.1 of Candidatus Poribacteria bacterium. Classification (GTDB taxonomy): domain Bacteria; phylum Poribacteria; class WGA-4E; order WGA-4E; family PCPOR2b; genus PCPOR2b. Next base: position 14,568 of record PYIZ01000035.1, on the reverse strand, counting down.
GATTTTGGTTCGTTTCGTCCGGAGCGTCCTTATCCGGAGATGATACTTGAGCATATAGGTCCCGGCGACATTAGCACCCACATGTACCAAGCCGCGATACCGATGTTTGATGAAAAGGGGAAGTTGCAGCCTTATTTTGCAGAAGCCCGTGAGCGCGGCGTCAAGTTTGACGTAGGACATGGGGCTGGAAGTTTTGTGTGGAACCAAGCAATACCTGCTATCGAACAAGGGTGGATACCGGATTCGATTTCAACAGACCTTCACACCGGCAGTATGAATGCTGGGATGAAGGACATGGCAACGACGATGTCAAAGATTCTGAATATAGGTGTTTCTCTGTTTGATGTTATCAAGATGTCAACGATTACCCCGGCAGAGATGATCAACCGCCCGGAATATGGTCACTTGAGTATCGGAGCAGTGGCGGATGTTGCCGTGCTCAAACTTAATGAGGGTGAATTCGGTTTTCTAGATGTCAGACGGGCACTCTTTGTGGGGAATCAGAAGCTAGAGTGTGAGTTGACCTTGATTGATGGGCAGGTCGAGTGGGATTTGAATGGACGCGCCGGTGTGGATTGGGAGGAGTATTACGCAACGGCGTAAGTGTCTCAAGCAAACCCTACTTATAAATCTATCTTCCGGTGAAGGCGGTTTTCCGCTCAATGATGTATTCTGTCAATGGACTGGGGTTCGCCTGAATCCGCACGTTGACTAGCGCGGGTTTGTCCGAGGCAAGAGCACGCTCTAGGGCCCCGCGCAGTTGATGTGGTTCCTCAACATATTCGCCGTGGGCACCGAGTGCTTCTGCCACCTTGTCGTACCGTGAGGGCAGCAGCTCGGTCGCCACACTTTTTCCGAAGAGCTGTACCTGCTGATGATAGTCTATTCCCCAGACACTATCGTTCCCAATCACGATGACTACGGGCAAGTTGTGCCGTACAGCGGTGTCCAACTCCATAGCACTGAATCCGAAGGCACCATCTCCGGTGAGAACGACCACTTTGGATTGAGGTAGTGCGACTTGTGCACCCACGCCATAGGATACGCCCCATCCTATCATTCCAAGCGTACTATTGGTAAACCAACGTCTAGGACGCAGACTGGGATAGTAGGGGGTCCCATAGAAGGAAAAGTCGCTGCCCTCGAAGATTAAACAGTCATTCTCGCCCAGCAGGGAGCGCAGATGTTTGTGAACGGACATCGCGTGTAGCGGGGTGGCTGGCGCTGACTGGCTGTCCAAATCCTGCTCTTGAGCGTTACGGGTGCCCCTGAGTTCTTCAACAATTGGATTTTCATTCCATTGATACCCCTCGGCTTCCTGCGCTAACTGCCTCACCACCGCACCAACATCTCCCAAAATGCCAACATCCACGGCGCGTGAGAGACCAATCTGATCGGCTGATGGATCCACTTGGATGATACGCACATCAGCGGCGAGGGTCGGCGGTCCGCCGAAGGAGATGGTAAAGTCTAATTTCTTACCGAGTAACAGCACAGCGTCTGCCTCATCCAATCGACGCGAGACAAGGTTGACCCTTCCGTCCGCGAATCCGAAGCAGTAGGGGTGGGTATCGGGAACGAGTCCACGGGCTATCTCCTCGGTGAACAGCGGCAGCTGCGTTATCTCCAAAAACCGCTGCAAATCCTCCCGATTTACGGAATCAGTTGCATTGCCCGCTAGCACCATCGGTCGCTGCGCGCTTTGGAGCAGCTCTATCGCCTCTTTTACAAGGGTCGGGTCACCCATAACTTGACCGGAGCGACGGTATACTTCAGGCGGATCAAAATGTACTCGGCTTTCGTCCACTTCAGCGCTTTGGACATCTACAGGGATGGTCAGGTGAATGGGACCGCGTCTGCCTGCTAAGGCGGTGCGGAAAGCACGTGCGAAATACTCTGGGATCCGGTACGGGTCGGAGATGAACCATGACTCTTTTGTAATCGGTTTTGCCATCCCAACCTGATCGATCTCTTGCTGCGCGATCCCCTGTCCCAGTTGGTTCTGCGCTGCGGAACCTGTGATGTTGATGACCGGAGATTCCATGTGATACGCCAACGCGAGTCCCGGTATAGCGTTTACATGTCCCGGTGAAGTAAACATTGATATACCGGGGGAGCCTTTGATCCGTCCCCACGCATTTGCCATGTCCACTGCGGCCTGTTCATGGCGGGTGTCAATGAACTTGAACCCCTCCTCCGCCATAACGTCCATCAGATGTAGGGTGTGATCACCTGCTAGGGTAAAAATCTGGTCTATCCCTTCCGCTTGTAATGCTTGGACGATAAGATGCGAACCGGTTACCTTCATATATTCTCCTTGTGTAGGGAACGCAGATCTGCGTTCCCTACAAAATACGTCAAAAGTTCCTAAACCTCTACTCGCACTGCTCGGCCGGATTCTCCTGATTCTATGACGGCGTTCAAAGTAGCGAGGACCGGTAGGTTATTGCGACCACTGGTCTCCGGCTCAGGTCCGCCGTTTACCCAATCAGCAAACGTAGTAGCAACGTGCAAATCAAGCTGGCGTGAGCCAGTGAAGTCCGGATCAATCTCTACCTTACTCAATTCACGTGCTCGGTTTTTCCCAATAAGCAAGGTCTCCGGACCACCGAATCCTTGTGGACTGTGTAAGACAACTGCGCCATGTTCGCACTCTGCGCGGAATTCACTGGTGTTCACACGGGCATCGGAAGTAGATACGATCACGAAACGGGCACCGTTATCGAAGGTAATCTCGGCGGTGGCGGTGGATTCGCGATTCCAAGTCGTTTTCGGCGGTCGGTAAGAATGACCAGACACCTCCACCACGCGTCGGTTCACCATCGCAATCAGCGAGTCGATTTCGTGGACGGTCATCTGCCAGAGTTGCGAGTGCTCGGAGTCGGGATACTCGCTACCACGGGCTTTGTAGGAGAACATGTGTCCCGTCTGTGGTTCGCCATAAGCCTCCTCTGTCATCAAACGTCGCACCGTGCGCTGTCCGGGTAGGTATCGCCACTGCTGCGTTACAACGATTTTTAACCCGCGAGCCTCCGCCATCTCGGTGAGTCGTTTGGCGGGTGCCAGTTCCAGTGTAAACGGCTTCTCCACCATGACGTGCTTGTCGGCTTCGATTGCAGCCTCTACTAGCTCATCGTGTGTACGCGCCCACGTAGCGATCATAACACCATCACAATCAGACTGTCCTAACGCTTCGGGGTATGAGGTGTAGGCAAGATGGTCCGGTAATTCGAGATCACTAATAGCAGCTTTAAGTCGTAGCTCATCAATATCGACCAAGCCGACCAATTCAAACTTGTCAGGTCGCGCCAGAAAGCTGCGTACGTGTGACTTGCCTCTGCCGCTGCCTACGACAATCATGCGCAGTGGATTCCCTGTTTCGACGCGGTTTTCTCCCACTTTGGCTACCTCCTGCTTCGGATCTCCCGCAGTTTATTTCTCAACTATTCCTCTGCCAACACTTGGATACTGGCACATGGAAAGGCGGCTACTTTCGCGTTCTGGGGCAACTTCTCCGCAAGCCTATTGACAAGCGTATCCCATTCACGGAAGAGGATGTCGCCGGGATGATCCTTGTAAAACTCATCTGGCGGGAAATGCTCTGACCAAACTAGTGCTTGGCCCGGAGATTCGATTTCCGGTGTGGGTAACGCGATCGGGGTTTTCCGCGCCCTCCGCCTAAGATAGCGTGGATAATCTAACAAATCATAGAGTCCGTGATAGCAGAACCCATCACTTGCAGGATTAACGGCAATCGTGTAGACATCATCAAAATACCGTCGTGCCCAGAATGTTTTGGTGGTTTGAATTGCATCCGAGTCAATCGGATAGCAGTTTAGCACGATCACATCCGTTTCTTGGCGAACAGCCTCTGGAATCTGTGTCCCATAGGTTTCCAAGGCAAAACGTGCGCCGGCTCGGTGTGCTTCCACTAAATCGCCGACAAATAGACCGGCTATTTCGCGTCTACTGTTGATGACTAGGTTTACAATGGCATCCACTCCAACGACTCTGGCAGCCGCTTCTGCAACGTCCCGTGCATCAGTTTTGTCGATCTGCCTCTCAACGGTTGCATGACCTCGCCCCGGATAGTAATTGTGGAAGTGGAACATCGTGGAAAACCCTGATACGCCGGGGACGATCAACTTTGCTCCTCCACCAAATCCGACCGCTTTATGAGGGTAAATACCGCCCAAGCAGACTTTGAAATCAGCATCTGCCACAACTGGGTTGATATAGATTGGCATACCCTCATCTAGGTTCCCCAGTGCCCGGAGATTCCCGCTCATAAAGTCGTGGTTTGTTACTTCATAAGACGCCGCAATATCAGCCCCCACTTTCTTCACTATCTCCTCATCCGTGATAGGACGATGTGAACCGGGACCAACAACAAAGCGAATTTCGTTTTTAGGGATGCCCGCTTGGTGCAGTTCACGGAGTAGGAGCGGGATAACTGTCGCTGCCGGTGTTGGCCGACTGAGATCATCGACAATGATAACAGCATCGCTTTTGCCGCGCGCCATTTCTTCAATACGCGGTGTGCCGATGGGTTGACCAAATGCAGCTTCGATTGCTGCGTCCGACAACTCGGGTGCATCCTTAGGCGCAACCATTGTGACTTCCCAATTTTCGGGAAACGTCAATGTAATCTCCTCGTCGCCATACCAAGCGCGAGAGTACATCTTAGCGTAGTTTTTAGACATAACGGACCTCCACCTAATACGTGATGCGTAAAAGAAACCACAGAGACAGAAAAAGGCAATTTTTTGATCCCTCTGGGACTCGACGGTTGGTTTTTGATCCCTTACTCGTTATGTGTTATTCGTCAGTTACCCCGCCCTAAAGGACGGGGCTTCCACTGCTAGGAATTTGGTGATTGCTGCTGTTGGTAGTGTAAGGCAGCACGGATAAAGTCACGGAACAGTGGATGCGGTTCAAGTGGCTTTGATTGAAATTCGGGGTGGAACTGCGAACCGACCATCCACGGATGATCAACAACTTCAGTGATTTCAACCAGATTCTCGTCGGGGGATACCCCGCTAAAATACAACCCTTCGGATTCGAGGACTTCCCGATAATCGTTGTTCAATTCATATCGGTGACGGTGTCGTTCTAAGATGATCGGTTGTTGGTACGCCTCATAGCTTTTTGTGTTTTCTCTGAGAACGCACGGATAGAGTCCGAGGCGCATTGTGCCGCCGAGATCGGTCTGTTCCCGTTGATTTAGCATCAGATCAATCACCGGATGGGGTGTTTCCTCGTCAAACTCGGAACTGTTTGCACCTTTCAATTTTGCGACGTGCCGCGCAACATCGATCACCATGCACTGCATTCCGAGACATAGCCCAAAATATGGAATCTTCTGCTCCCGCGCATAGCGTGATGCAACAATCATCCCTTCAATGCCCCGGTAACCAAAACCTCCGGGAATGAGAATTCCGTCAACTCCCTCAAACTCCTCATCCAAGTTTTGGTCGTCGCTCAATAGGTCAGATTCAATCCATTTGACATCTACGGCTGAGTCGTTAGCAATTCCCCCATGTTTGAGAGCTTCCTTCACGCTGAGATAGGTATCAGAACCTTGGACATATTTACCGACAATCGCTATCTGGGTCCGGTATTTGGGGTGTTTCAGTTTATCGACCATCTTTGCCCACTCAACGCCATTCGATTGACGTTCTTCTAACCCAAGTCGCTTTATCACCAAACGCCCCATGCCTTGTCGCTCGAAGTTCAGTGGGATCTCATCAACTAGGTCGGTGTCAAGCCCTTCAACGATGTATTCCTCCTGAAGTCCACAAAGGAGCGAGATTTTCTGCCGTATTCCTTCCTCCATCGGTTGACTTGTGCGGCAAATTAGGAGATCGGGTTGGATCCCATACTCTTGTAGTGTACGGATGCTATGTTGGGTCGGTTTGCTCTTGCTTTCCCCGTTAGGAAGGGTATAAATTAGCGAGACATGAATAAAGATCGTATTTTCGCGTCCGACCTCCACCGCCATCTGTCGAATTGCTTCCACGAATGGTGGCGTCTCAAAATCCCCAATGGTCCCGCCAATCTCCGTAATGACCACCTCCGCATCGCTGTCGCGTCCGAGTTGATAGATGCGCTCCTTGATCTCATCAGTGATGTGCGGGATAAGTTGCACGGTCCCACCCAAATAATCCCCACGCCGCTCTTTGGCAATGACCGCATTGTAGACCGAACCCGTTGTGAAGTTCGAGTATTGATTGAGATCAATTCCCAAGAATCGTTCGTAGTTGCCGAGATCGAGATCAGTTTCCGCACCGTCCCGCGTCACGAACACCTCACCGTGTTGGAATGGGTTCATTGTACCAGCATCCGAGTTGAGATACGGGTCAATTTTGACCACCATCACCTTGAATCCACGATCGATGAGCAAGCGACCAAGCGATGCCGTCGTTATTCCCTTTCCGATGCCAGAGATTACACCGCCAGTTACGAAGATGTACTTTGTCATCTCAATAGCAACTCCTTTTATCGGTTAAATATGCGAGCTATGCCTTGTGTACCCCGGTGTGTGAAAAACAAAGTGAGAAATCACATCAACTTCAGTTCATACCGACAAAAACTTTACCGCCTCTTCAGCCGTCAATTATCTCTGGTATTTCCTTGTTCTTTTTTAAACCGCCAACCCACAGGTATCTGTTCAATCACGCCCGATGTCTTCCATGCCTTGAATTGCTTTTGCATTTCCGCCCATCGTCCTCGGTCAAATAGGACAATCCCGTGGTTCAGCGATTCCAACAAAGTCAGATGAAAGTTACTGAACATTATATCGAGTTCAGATTGGCTGTAGGCAAAAATATCGATTGGAGCAGAGGTGAGCAGGGAATAGTCGTAGAGCCGATCTATGAAACGTTTCCCATCATCAACACACAGTCCGATCAGAACATCATAATCGCTACCGACTGACCAGTTGCCTTTCGCCATGGAGCCATACAGAACGATGAATTCAACTTCATCGCCCTTCTGTTTGAGGACTCGATCTACGAATTCCCACAACTTTTCAACGTGCGGTCGGTTGGATAATAGCTCTTGATGGGGTTGGTCAGCTAATAGCAAAACGGATCACCTCTTGAACCGCTTGATTTGCATCTTAATTGGATACGCACATTGATAACAGTTTTATCCACTCGTTTTATGTTACTTGCGTGCTTTCAAGATTTCAAGCACCCGTTCCAAATCGGCAGGCACATCAACGCCAATCAACGTATGTTCTGTCTCAACGACACGGATGGGGATACCGTGTTCAAGGAAGCGCAATTGCTCAAGTCCTTCAGCGCTCTCATACGGGGTTCGTTCCCATTGGGTAAACTCAAGAAGCCGCTCTCGGCGATAAGCGTACAGTCCCACATGCCGATAGTTTGGGTGGGTTTGTAGCCAGTGATTTGAGAGATTACCGGGGGTTGACGCTCTGGAGAAATATAACGCAAAACCTTGGAGATCTGTCACAACTTTAACGACGTTGGGGTCTCGATAATCCGCTTCATTTTCGACCCGCTGTTTCAGTGTGCTGACTTCGACACTGGGGTCATCAAGAAACGGTTGAATCATCTGATCAATGACCACCGGCTCCAGTAGAGGCTCATCGCCCTGAATGTTGGCAACGACATCGCTATCGAGTGTTTCTGCAACAGTCGCAACCCTTTCGGTGCCTGTGGGACAATCTGGCGATGTCATAACCACCTGTCCACCGAAGCCGAGAACCGCATCGTAGATCCGCTGGTCATCGGTGGCAACGATGACAGCATCCAGCGTTTTGGCACGTGCCGCTCGCTCGTAGACACGCTGCACCATCGGTTTGCCGAGGATGTCTACCAACGCCTTGCCCTGAAACCGACTTGATGCATAGCGAGCGGGGATTACTCCTACGATTTTCACGGCTGTGAACTCTCCTTGGCGTTTACCTGACTCAGGGTCTACCGCTAAAGGCTCATTTCTAATCTGAATAAAACTTTATCACAGGTTGACTATTTGTGCAACGAAAAACATCAGAAATTTCAGAGCAGAGAAGCCTTTACCACGGATGACTGATATGCTATAATACAGCGATTCAACTATTAGTCCCGAAATTCCCGTCAGAAAGGGCCAGCCATGGGCATACAGTTTTTCGTTGTTTTTGTACTCTCAATCGCTTTTTTATCGATGGGTGTCACAGGCTGGCAAGGATTTGTTTCGGTTTCGTGGGGCGACGGGATGCCTAAATTGGGTTTTACAGCGAACTATTTTGCTATTTTCCGATGTTTCGTTGGCTTCTTTTTATTTCTGATTAGCTTATATCTGATGGGATTCTTCCTTTATCTCGAAGAACGAGAAAGTGGTCGGATTATGAAAAATATCAAAAGCTACGTAAAACTCAGGGAATATCTTGAATTGAGAGGACGTCCGAAAGAGTAGAAAACGTTATGCCTAAAAATGATCTTCTTCTCCGCGCCACTCGGCGACTGCCAGTAGAGCGGGTTCCGGTATGGCTGATGCGTCAAGCCGGTCGTTCGGATCCGGCGTATCGTGCACTCAGAGAAAAAATCAATCTCCCGTTAGAACGGTTATTTCGGACGATGCCGTGCTCATTGAGCGACCAAGAGGTTGAATGGGCGATTGAAATTTCCCTCTTACCTAAGCGCATCGGGGTTGATGCAATCATTGTGTATAAAGACATTCTCACGCCGCTCTGCCCGATGGGCGTGCACTTCCGATTTGACCCCGGTCCCGTCTTAGACTCCCCTATTCGGACTCGGGCCCAGATCGAGGCGTTACAACCCCTCGATGACCCTGCTTCACAGATGAAGTTTACTGGGAAAATTATCAGCGGACTGCGCGAGACATTGGAGGGAGAATTGCCTCTAATCGGTTTTGCGGGATCGCCGCTGACCTTAGCTTTTTTTATGGTTGCAGGCACCAGCCCGATGGCAGCCGGTGGAGGGGTTTCAAACGCTGCACGTCCCGTTTTCCAAATGATGGACGAAGAACCGGAGCTATTTCACGAACTGTTGCAACGTTTAACGCAGATGACGATTAATTATCTCAACTACCAAATTTCGGCGGGTGCCCAAGTTGTGCAGCTGTTTGAATCTATCGCTGATCAGATCGATCGACCGAGATATGAAACCTTTGTCCAACCGTATCATGAACAGATCTTTGCGGCGTTAGATCCGAGCGCACCTTCCATTCTTTTTGCTAAAGAGTGCTCCTACCTCACACTGATGCTGGAAAGTGGTGCTGATGTTTTGAGCGTCGGGAAGTGTGTTGATCTGTCAATAGCGCAGCAAGAAGCGAAGGGCAGAGTTGCTTTTCAAGGAAATGTGGATAATGATATCCTGCGGGATGGAACTCATGATGATATTACCGCTGCCGTCAACAACTGTTTACAAGCGGGTGGAAAGGTCGGACATATTCTTAATCTCAGTCATGGACTCCACCGGGATACACCGTTTGAAAATGTGCAGCACTTTGTGAAGGTTGCGAACGAAGCACAGAATTAGGGAGCAAAAACTGTTGAAGAAGGATACTCATCTCGAATATAGTTCAAGGGGGACATACGATAGTATCTTGCTCGTGGGGTTCGGAGGACCGACCCCCGGTTGCTGTCGGCAGCACGATCCATGTCCTGGGGAAGCACACTGCTTTGTCGAGGGCATTGTCGGGAATGCACCATCGAATGCTGCGCGTGTGCAAGAGGTGGCGAACCACTATGTCAAACTCGGCGGATTTTCGCCCTTTAACGAACTGACATTTAAGCAGGCGGAGGCACTTGGAGACGCGCTGCGAAAACAGGGTGTTGATTCGCCTATCTATGTAGGGATGCGTAATTGGACGCCATATCTCCATGAAACTATAGAAAAAATGGTTGAAAGGAAACATCGCAACGTTCTTGCTATCATCATGTCCGCCTATCGGTCTAAAGCCAGTTGGGAGCGTTATCAGAACGATGTTATCGCTGCGGTCGAAACGGTAGGCGACCAAACGCTAAGTATTCGGTATCTAGAAGATTTGTGGCATCTAAACCCCGGCTTTATCAACGCCATTGCGGAGCGCATTCGTAGCGCATGTAGCAACATTTCTGAATCCCGTTTCGCTGAGGCTGCCCTGATTTTTACCGCTCACGCAATCCCCCAAGTCGCCGCAAAGACCTCCCCGTACCCCGAACAGTTTCGTCAAACCGCTTCAGCCGTAGCAGAGGTTCTTGGGAGCGATTTCGATATTGCTTACCAGAGTGCGCCTGATAACCCAACCGTGCCGTGGACGGGTCCTGATATTAACGACCTGATCCGGGAGAAAAGGAAGGCAGGTGTTCAGGATGCCATCGTATCACCGATTGGTTTCCTCTGCGACCATGTCGAAGTGCTTTACGACCTCGATTTGGAAGCCAAAGCAACTGCCGAGGCGTGTGGTATGAATTTTATCCGCGCTGGCACTGTTGGTGAGCATCCCGACTTTATTGATATGTTGGCAAACCTTGTGTGAGGAATTTCAAAGGGTGAAATAAGCACTAAACCGATCCCGATCAGATCGGTAGGCGAAAACAGAAGAGGAGGAATAAAACATGCCATCATTTACAGAAACCCTCAAAGTTGATAACCAAGATATGGAACTTTATGTCTCTATGCCCGATGGTACGGGACCTTTTCCTGCCGTGGTGGTTGCCCAACACGCCGGCGGTGTCGATACATTCATCTGCGCGATGACCGACAGGTTGGCGGAAGCCGGCTATGCCGCCGCCGCACCAGATCTGTACCACAGATTGGGACCCGATGATCCACGAGGTCCACGGGAACTTATAGATGCGGAGATGATTGCAGACGTTCAAGCCACCGTAGAATTCTTGCAGAACCATAGTGCTGTCAATAGCGAGGCACTGGGCATTACGGGTTTCTGCATGGGGGGCAGAGTGGCATACCTGATGGCGGCAGCCCTCCCGCAGTTCAAAGCTGCTGAAGCGTACTACGGTGGCAATACTATGGTCGCTTTGGGAGAAGGGGGAGCGTCACCGTTTGAGCGCACCCAAGAGATTAGCTGTCCGCTGCTGTTCCATTTTGGCGAGGCGGATGCAAACCCGTCCCCGGAAGATATGCAGAAAATCGGCGCTGAATTAACACGCCATAATAAGGCACACAAATTCTATACATATCCCAACGCTGGTCACGCTTTTATGGATTTCACCGGTGAACGTCACCATGAGGAGGCGGCGATAGCTGCTTGGCCCCGGACGTTGGATTTCTTTGCCCGGCACTTAGGCGACTAAAATCGAAATAAGGGAGCCCGACATGGATTTTGCGAAACTTACGGGAGCACAACGTCAATTTTTTGATGAAAACGGCTATCTGGTTGTCCCGGAGGTGCTATCGCCGGGGATGATTGACAAACTCACTCAGGTCAGCGATCGGTTAATTGAATCGTTTGATGCAGACGGGGCTTATGTTCAACGCCGTCCGGGTATTGTCCAAGAACCGGATTTTCATCCCCTGATAACCCAATCGCCGACAGTCCCCTTGGTCGCCCAACTGCTGTCCCCCAATATTCAGCTGCATACAACAGCGATTATCTATAAGTTCCCAGAGCCGGCGAATGAAGAAACCGTTAACCAGCGGGGTTGGCATCGGGACAGTGGACTTGCCGAAGATCTAAGGCACAGCAACCTGCCGCGCGTTAGCATAAAAATAGGATACTGCTTGACGGACTTTAAGCAACCGCGTTCCGGTTTTACGCTCTTCGCACAAGGATCGCATCTGATAGATACACCACTACCTATCCCAAAAGGAGAGGCAGATCCTGTCGGAACAGTGGAACTCTGCCTCAATGCTGGAGATGCTTTCCTTTTTGAAAATCGTCTCTTCCATACTTCTGCCCCGAATCTGACGTCGCGTGTCTCGAAGGTAGTGATTTTTGGCTATGCTTACCGCTGGATGGGCGGAGCGCACAGAGCGATGCGTCTTGTTCAACCCGACGACACTGTTTTAGCGCAGGTTGATGATGTTGGCAAACAGTTGCTAGGAGCAACGAACGATGGTTTAATTGATTGGGCAAAGCAGCACGATATTTTTCCAGAGCCTACCCCGTGGGTGATGGAGGTATAACATTAAAGGACTAATAATTGAGAGGAGAAGATATGTCCGCAGAACTGACCGATGCACATCTTGAAGAGTTGGAAGCCAAGGGTTACGTTATCGTTCCGGGCTTTTATACGGGCGAAAGGTTGGGCGAAATGCAAGCAGCACAGCGAAGGTCGCTTCCCACATGGAACGAGGTGAAAGATGATCCACCACAGGGTCGGGCAATTCTTACTGACTTCCCGCCGCCAGAGATAGCCTTGCTGCGAGGCATTGTCGACCAGCGGGCGTGGGGATTCGCCCGAAAGTGGCTCAAGACAGAACATATCCATTTTCGCGCCGGTTGCATGATCGCCCGCTATCCCGGTTTCAAAGGGGGTGGCGTGGGCAGTGATGCCGCTGGTTTACATATCGATAACGGAAATAACTCCCTGCTGCCGCCCTCTGATACGCTGCGTGAGTTTGGTCAACTCGGCTTCTGGGTGCACCTCGAAAATGTGGATGAAGACCAAGCTCCATTGCGGCTGCTTGCCAAGGAACACGGGCGCGACACAACCAAGTATGAACCGTTAATCTGCAAGGGTGGAACGCTGTGTATGTTCACCAATTATACGCTGCATTCCGCGAGCGATTATCTCCGTGAGGACGGTCAACGCTTCACATGGGGATTTGGGATTGGCAGAGCTGACAATTATTGGGAAGGGTTCAGACATTATACGGACAAGGGCAAGAACCCGGTGTTTAGTCAGTTCATCGGAACGTTGACGGCAAAAGAACGTGAGGTTTTTCGTTTTCCACCGGCAGGGCATCCATACTACACGCCGCAAACGTTGGCGGCTTTGGAGGAGCAATATCCCGGCTGGAATGCAAATGGTGAATATTAGCTATATGTTCGGATTCTTGCTTTGGTAGAGGCACGTTAAGCAAACAAGTTTACAAACATCAACACCTAAGAAGGAGAATAGGATGAGTCAAACTGAGAGAGTACCCGCCGACCAATATCGCACAGTCGTCACGCGACCTGATGACTTCGATGCGTTTTGGGATGACCTATTGGCTCAGTCAGCGGAGATTCCGATGAATGCAACGGTGGAGTTGGTGCCGCTACGCAGTACACCAGAGATTGAAGTTTATGACGTGCATTACGACAGTCTTGACGGTGTGCGTATCGCTGGTTGGTATGCTTTGCCGCGTGAAAGATCTGGCAAACTACCTGGCATCGTACAGCTGCCGGGCTACCTCCAAGACCCACCGATCCCGCGGTCATGGGCAGAGGACGGTTACGCTGCCTTCTCCGCCGCCCCGCGTGGGAAGATTCGCAGCAATCAACAATTTAACCCCGGTTACCCAGGCCTGTTGACGCATAACATGGTTGACCGTAATACCTATACCTATCGTGGCTTCTATATTGATGCAGCTCGGACGATTGATTTCTTGCTTTCCCGCGATGAGGTTGATGGTGAGCGAATCGGTGTGAGTGGTAGCAGTCAGGGTGGTGGACTAGCAATCTCCACCGCAGGGTTGCGTCCCGAAATCCGTGCTGCAGCCGCTGGTTGTCCCTATCTTTGTGGGTATATGGATTCAATTGAGTTGACGCATACCTATCCATACCAAGAAATCCGCGACTATCTACGGCTCTATCCTGAGCGGAGAGAAGCGGTACGCGACACACTGGCATACTTCGACGGTATAAACTTTGGGCCTCGGATCACCTGTCCCATCATGGTCTATATCGGTTTGCAGGACAATGTTTGCCCGCCAGAAACTGGCTACGCTGCCTTTGACACTATCGCTTCCGAAGATAAGCAGATCTATCCCTACGACGGACATGGGCACGATGCCGGTAGCGTTCATCACGGGGCAATCCTAAAGGATTTCTTCAAAAATCATCTACAAAACCGCTAATTCAATCCCCATCAGTCCCATCTCAAAGGAGTCAATTATGTCTAATACATCTCGACCAGAAGATTTTGATGCGTATTGGCAGCAGGTCTGCGGTGAGCTAGAAGCTACACCCATCGCTCCCGAAGAGGAACATCTACCGATTCGATCAACGGAGTTCTGCGAATGCTACACAGTGCGTTTTACCGGCATTGGTCCTTATAGATTGTTCGGCTACCTAAGCATTCCACATGGGGACGGACCATTTCCGACTTTGCTGCTTGGACCAGCGTATCGCAGCGTCGTGGATCCGCTGCCACAGGGAGACGCCAACGAAAAACGTGGGCGTTTCGTCGTTTTTTCAACCGCTGGGCGTGGACAGCGTAATGCTGACAAACCGTATGCGGGAGTATTTCCCGGTATGATGACCGAGGGCATCGATTCTCCTGAGACCTCTATCTTTCGTGGATTTGCTGCGGATTGGTTGCGGGCTGTCGACTACCTGCTGACGCGTCCAGAAGTGGACCGCTCTCGCTTCGCAGCAATTAAGCAGGAAGGTATGCCGATATTGACCGCAGCGCTTCGCCCTGAAGTGACCCATGTCGTCGCTTCGCCC
>PYIZ01000034.1:228241-338196 GCA_003635265.1 Candidatus Poribacteria bacterium | reverse complement strand
TTATTTTGGTGCGCGGTAGAAACAAAGCCGGACGCAAAAGTGGGAACGAGTTCATGGAGATGGGAACGCACGTCGCGGACATGATGCTCTGCTTCGGTGGGGTTCCGGAGTGGTGTTCGGGGACGGTTTACAACGAGAACCAACCCGCCGGACCGACGGATATTATGGAGGCGAAGGAGATGTCTCCGCGAGATCGGGACTCTGGATTGGTGATGGGGACACGCGCAATAGCACACTACGGTTTCCAAGGCGGGATCTGGGGTGAGACGCACTTTATCAACTATGCCAAGACGATGAGCGAGAATTACGGTGTGGATGTCCTCGGAACGGAAGGACAGTTAGCGGTGCGTGCGTCAGCAAGCGTGAGGGACAACCTGTGGCATCTGCCCCGTCCGATGGAAGGTGCGCCGACGCACTTCTCAGATTGGCAGCAGGTTGATTTATCAGATGTCGGGCTTGAGGAGCCAGTCGTCACCATGTACCGACGGCTGATTCATGCGATCGAAACTGACACACAGCCGCCGAGTAGCGGTGAGGAAGGACGTTGGGCGTTTGAAATGATGATGGCGATTTATCAGTCCCATCGCGAAGGTGGACGTCGGGTAGAGTTGCCACTCGCCGATCGTCGGCACCCACTGGAGCAGTGGCGTGATGCGTGATGTATAAAGGTAGAAATTGGAAAATTGAGGGATTTTGATGAAAATTGACCGATTATCACAGACTGACAGTGTTTGGAAGATCTCGCTTTCGACCGAAGACGAGCAAGATGTGAGTCGCCTCTGGATCCACGAATACCAGATGCGATTCGGGACAGCCCGACTCAAATTGGGCGGTATCGCTGGTGTCGGCACAAAAGAGGAGCATCGCAACAGAGGATATTCTCGACGCGTCATGGAGGACTCCACGGCGTTCATGACAGAGAATGGGTTCGATGTTGCTATGCTCTTTGGTATCGCGGACTTCTATCCCAAATTCGGTTATGCAACAGCGCTGCCGGAAACATGGGTGGAATTTGATACAGCGGAAGCACAGGCGGCTGTCTCCACATATCAGATCCGAAAATTTGAAACGGGGGACGTGCCGAAAATATTGGCTCTCTACGCAGCGAACAACGCCGAACGCACGGGTACACCGTTGAGAGACGAAACCCGTTGGAAAGACTTCAAGATGGGAAGCGGCTTTGGCGTTGTTGCTGACCCGTTTGTTGTCCTGAACGAAGCCGGTGAGGTAATCGGCTATTTCGTCTGCGATGAAACGGAAGAAAAATGCCTCCTTTGCGATATTGGGTTTCAGGATAGGACGATTTTTGAGACAATCGTTTGCTTTCTTGGGGATCGCGCCAAACACATTGGTGCAGCGCAAATTGAATGCTCAATGCCCGCCGATCATCCATTCGCTATCTTCTGCCGACGCTATGGATGCCGCACAAATATCCAAAACCCGAAGAACCGCGGAGGTATGATGCGAATTATCAACCAATCGAGCACGTTACAAAGGATTACCGGCGAGTTAGAAAAACGGCTACGCCGTTCTGCACATCTCTCACAGTGGAGCGGGAAGATTCTGATCTCAACAGAGCTAGGGCAGGACTGCTTGGGAATTGATCGGGGACGCGTTGCACACACTAGCAGTAAGGCGAACGCCTTCCAGCTTGAGATACCACAGGACAAGCTGATCCAACTGATGATGGGACGGCGAAGCATTGAAGATCTTGCGGTTGAGCCCGATGTTTCGGTAACTGGAGGGATTATTCCCATTCTGGAAACCCTTTTTCCACTCGGTTATCCACACGTCTGGTGGCCCGACCGATTTTGATGCAGGTGGTTCAGCCTAATCTTTACTTCCACACACGTGCTAACATACGAAAGGAATTCCATTTTGCCAACGAAAAAATACAGAGTTGCAGTTGTTGGGGGCGCAGGGACTTGGGGACGTTTCTATTTGCGCGCCTACGCCAGCCATCCAGACTGCGAAATTGTCGCGCTGGTAGACCGTGCCCGGGATCGGCGGGGTGCCTTCGCCGAGCGTTACGGTGTCGAAACCGTCTTTGATACAGTGGACGAACTCTTTGCCAAAGAGGTACCCGACATTGTCTCAATTATTCTGCCCGTCGGCCACAATCCTGAGACGGTAATCGCTTGTGCCGAAGCCGGTGTCAAGGCGGTGTCATGCGAAAAGCCGATAGCCGTTGAACTATCGGAGGCGGATGAAATGGTGCATGTCTGCCGGGAACGTGGAACCGCTTTCGGCTGTGGGACTGGGTACTGGGATGCGCCCTACCTGCTAGAGATTGCGGATTGGATCCGTGCGGGTAATATCGGTCAACTAACCGGTGCCGCAATTCCCGGTGGGCTGCCGACAGAAGTATCGGGTGGTGGCTGCGTCCAGCTGACCATCATGCGCTTGCTCACGGGTATGGAAGTGGAATGGGCGGAGGGATGGGCGTTGCCGCCACAAGCCGGCTGGATGCCTCCTGTCGAATTTGCAGCAGTCGAAACTGATTCCCCGGCTTATGGTCGCTTGGGATTATCAGGCGGAATCGTCTGCGAAATTGTCAAGCCACCAACAGAGCAGAAAGGGTTCTGCCCCGCTTCGGTCACCGGAGAGAATGGGCGGGTATGGACGAGCTCTCCTAGACCTATCCTGATCCAAGGTCAAGGTGCTGCTTCAACACCAGTTCAGCCTGAGTTTCTGGATAGCCCTCGAAAAGACGGGTTTACATCAGCCATTGAACGGCTCATGCGAGCGGTGGATACCGGCGAAGATGCCGTTTGCAGTGGACACGACTACCGTCAAGCTCTGGAAATCGCAATCGCCCTGAAGCAGTCCGCTCACCATGGACATCAGCGAATTTCCTTGCCGTTGGAGGATCGTTCTCTCAAGATCTATCCCCATCCCTACCGCCTGAAGGGTGGCGATGTCGCAGGTTGGACGAGCATCGGCTATACCGGACCGCCAGAGGTTACATAGGACTTTCGAAGAAATCCAGCACAACAGGAGTCTGCTGCAACTTTAGGTGTTGCACCAGACTCCCGGACACCGCCAAGTTAAGCAAACAACTCCTTAATAACGCTCCCGTCGTTCACCACCCGAATCGGTCGCCCACCTCTGGAGTAATTTTGGTCAGTGTCATCAATGCCAAGAGAATAGCAGAGCGACGCAAACAGATCAGGAACAGAAACGGGTCGATCCACAACCTCCAACCCATCTTCACTCGTAGCGCCAATCACCTGTCCACCGTGAATCCCGCCTCCCCCGAGAACAACCGACCAACCGTTGGGGAAATGGTCACGTCCATCATTATCATTAATTTTGGGGGTGCGCCCAAATTCGCCGAGCCACAAGACGATAGTTTCCTCCAACAGGTCCCGATCGGCAAGGTCTTTCACAAGCATTGAGAAGGCAGGGTCAAGCGTTTCGAGCAGGTTTTTGTGTTGCTCAAAGTTATTGTCATGCGTATCCCAACCGTCGAGGGACACTTCGACAAATTTCACGCCAGCCTCAACCAACCGTCGCGCCATCACGCAGCCATCGCCAAATGCATTCATGCCGTAGGCTTCTCTCACAGCTAGCGGTTCTTGTGAGAGGTCAAACGCCTTCGCGTGCGGCGAATTAATCAGCTTATCTGCTTTCTTGTAGATAGCTTGATGCGATTCCGTACTCCGATTCGCATGCTTCTTGAGGAAATCCTTTTCTAGGTCTGCCAGCATCCGGAGGCGCTGCTCAAATCGGCGTGCGTCCATCTGTGGGGGATATTTGAGGTCCTCAATCGGTTTCATCGGGTTGTTGACAACGAAGGGATCGTGTTCGGCGCTGAGGAACCCGCTCGTAAAAGCGGGGGTATTGATGTTGACGCAGTTGGGCAGTTCAAAATCTTCATCATTCAAATAGTGGGAGGCGATCGAACCGAAGG
Source organism: Candidatus Poribacteria bacterium (assembly GCA_003635265.1). GTDB lineage: Bacteria > Poribacteria > WGA-4E > WGA-4E > PCPOR2b > PCPOR2b. Next base: position 334,283 of record PYIZ01000034.1, on the reverse strand, counting down.
TCGGATGCCTCACAGAACCCGTTGGCGCGTAGCCGGTGTGGAGCAGATAGCGTGCCCGTTCGTGGTTGCCTTCACGCGAAACCATTGACCGAATGATCGACAGATGGTGCGCCTGTTCCGCGAGTTGAGGCAGGTGTTCGGAAAACTGGACGTCCTCAACGCTTGTTGGAATCGCTGCGAAGGGTCCAGCGTTAAGCGTATCCGGCTTGGGGTCAAAGGTATCCAATTGACTTGCGCCGCCGTTCATGAATAGGACAATGCAATGTTTAGCGCGGGCTGCAATTCCCTCCAGCGGCGTCAACGCCAATGATTGCAGATGTTGCATCGCTATCAGTCCTAAAAAACTGCTCACCCCAACTTTGAGAAAATCACGTCTTGAAACACCTTGCTGCCGGAAATCGAATATTTCACTATCAGGTATTCTAATCTGTGCTTTCATAGCAATCCTTTTCCTATCCCTTGATAAATTGGGTAATAATGAGGACGAGGATAGTGATCCAAACTGGCACCGTCATGCCGACCATCCACTTGAAAACATCCGTGATTCGTCTTTCAAGTCGTGTTTCCATCGCACTCATCCGTGTCTCGACTCGTGTTTCGAGCGCACTCATTTGTGTTTCGAGCGCACTCATTCGTTGTTCGACTCGTGTTTCGAGCGCACTCATTCGCTGTTCGACTCGTGTTTCGAGTGCACTCATTCGTGTTTCGAGTGTGCTCATGCGTCCCTCCAATGAACCGAGACGCTCGTTAATCTGGTTCAGCTCACCACGCATTTGATTAACATCTTTGGAGACTTGTACCACCAGATTGCTGAGGTTCTGAACCATATTCTTCAGTTCAGTTGTTTCCGGATTGGCTTCCATGATAGGCGATTCTCCTTTTGTCTCTATTTTGTTAATTAATCCTCACGCTGCATATCTAATGGTTCAACGCGAATTCGGCGGAATTGAGCAGTGCCCAGTAAAGATCTTCATACGCAAGCGCATCGTTGCGATACAGACTTGACCGTAAGTATCGATCGAAATAGGTCCTTTCTGAGGTCCGAGGGTAGCGCGACAGGGTCGTAAGGTAAATCTGATCGAGTCGTGCCCGCTTCGTACGCTTCGTTTTGAGAATATAGTGGAGGAGACCACCCCGCTCTTTGTGAGATCCACTGTCATTGACCAGCGGTCCATTAATCATCATCAAGGCTTGCGGAACAGTGCCGTTGAATGCCTCAACTTCCTCCATTTCACCGTTATCAATCAAGAAGAGAAAACGTTCCAAATAGCGGCGTTTCATCTCTTCCAGTTGACCACGATCTCGCCGTTTTTGAAGTCGCTCAAAACCGGTAGATTCTAACATCGAATAGAAGAATTGTTCCGCTGTCAGCGGTTTAACATAGGCGTGTGAGTAATAGAGATCGTCATTTTGATTGCTTTTGTTTGTTTCAGAGGTGCGTTGGTAGGTTTTGGTGTTGAGGAGGGTGCGCATCAAGTAGCGTAGATCATATCCATGAATCATAAAATCTTTTGCCAGCCAATCAAGCAATGCGGGATTGGATGGTGGATACTCCTCCCCAAATCCGTCTAGCGGTTCTACAAATCCTCTTCCCATAAAGTGCGCCCAGATCCGGTTAACAATAGCGTGGCAGAAATACGGATTATCCTTGGCAGTCATCCATTTACTCAGGGCTTGTCTTTGCTTAACCGTTGGCGTCGTGGGGCGTGTGCCATCGAGAAAACTTGGTGGAGTGGGTTCATCAGTTTCCGGCATATAGACCGAGCCTTTGGGGACATTTTTCAAGTAACGCTCTGTAACGCGTTCTCCGCTGTCTTTGTCCATTTTGAAGGCCTCTTCAACACGAATGTTGGCAAAAAACGCCGCCAACCCGTAGAAGTCCTCCTGATACCATGCTTCGGTTTTATGGTCATGACATTGGGCACACTGCATCGGTAACCCAAGGAACAACCGGGAGGTGTGAGAAGCGAGATCTACCGGCGAGAGTTCGTAGCGTAGCAGATAGTTCGCCGCACCATTTTCTTCAATATTGCCTTCTGCTGCAATCAAGGCTGTAACAAATTGGTTATAAGGCATATTTCGTGCGAGGCTTGCACGGATCCACCGCTCCAATCCTAAGCGCCGCTCCATATCATTATCGTCTCGACCGATGAGCCAATTGGTCCACAATCGCGTCCAGTAGTCGAGGTAAAGTTCGCTGCCAATCAGTTCATCAATCTTTTTTTCACGTTTATTCCTAGAACCGTCTTCGAGGAAACTGACAACCGCTTCGACGGTGGGAATTTTTCCTGTCAGATCCAGATGCACACGCCGCAAAAATTCGGCGTCACTGGATTGTTTCGATGGTTTAATTCCTTCTTCTTTCAATCGAGCATCAATAAGTTGATCTATATACTTTGTGCCAGACCAAATACGTCCCTCGACGCCGGTGCTGAAGCTCCACAGCAATAGCAGAATACTTATACCAATCAAGACCAGTAAACCATTCAATAAATTATTTCGTGTCTGGCATAAGATTTTCATCGTCTTCATATGCTTCCTCCTAATACTGATTGTCATGCAGCTTTGTGGAAATGCGCCTTCCTTACTCTACTTCAATTTAATTTTAACGCGCGACTACACGTCAAATAGTAAAGTTTGGGCAGTACTTCTATCTGAACCAATCGTAATGAAGGCCCAATGAGCGGTCTTTAAGTGGGAGATCGACACGCACACCTCCCTGTGCGGAGGACTGCTTTAGTCCGAGTTCAACTTCAAGTGCCACAGCAACTCTTCTGCCTGAGTTCTTTGGTTCATTGAGTCTACCTTCGAGGCAGTCAATGATGTCCGCGAGTCCGTAGACAGCGTTGTACCCACCGAAAAATTGGGGAGGGTGCCACGTCATCTCTACGCGCCGCTGTCCTTCGGGGGTATCCATATCCTGCCATAATCGCCAACCGCCCGGAGGTCCCGAATGAAATTGTATCTCGCCATCAGTACCGGTCAGACGGATTACACCTGCTCCCTTTCTAAAATGGATGGATTTACTATCTTCAGTGACCATCATCCCCTGTCCGGCGAACTCATCGCTACCCGACTCACGTCGGGGTTGGTCGCCAACGCCGATAACCCATGCAGGTGCGCTATCAACAAAATAGGACCAGTATTGTTTCTGTGAGTTTGATGCTTCTGTCTCAATGGAGAGGATCTCGCCGATGGTGTTACTGTTGACTAGTTCCTTCGCTTTGGCGTAAGAGGGGTGATTCACCGGGATAGCACCGCAGCAAAGTGGCACGCCAGCAGCGGCACAGGCGTCGACCATTCGATCGGCTTCCTCCAGTGTATGCACCATCGGTTTTTCCGTTGCAATTCCCTTTACACCGCATGCAACCGCCAAGCAGGTTAAGTCAGCACGACCTTTCGTGTTGGTAGCAATGGCAACAAGATCGAGTGTCTCCGTGTGCAACATCTCAGCTGCGTCAGTGTAAAGTGCCACCTCACCGTAGCGTTCACCGAATGCTTCCAACCGTTTCCGATCCCGATCTGCGCCGGCGACTAAATCAATCTCCGGCCGATCCCACATCACTTCTGCCCAGCTATGAGGCACAGTCCCTGTGCTGTGATACTCGTGGAGGTGAAATCTACGATGGATATCAAGTTCAGGTGTGGGACGATCTACGTCATCGACATTATACGGATCCCAAATCCGCCCGGCGAGATCAGAGAGCATTCCCATCCAGCCCAACCCGATGACTCCAGCGCGATACTTCGCCATGTCGCCATCCTCCTTAGACGCATTTACAACTCGCTCCACCATCGACGACGAGTTCTGTCCCGGTGATGTATTTCGCCTCATCCGAGGCGAGAAACAGGGCAGCGTACGCCACATCCCAAGCATCGCCCATCTTCCCGGTAGGACAGAGGTTATTTCGAACCTCGATCAGTTTCTCTACATCTCCGTCCCCATAGCTATCGACAAGCGATTTAATGACCATCGGTGTGTTCATGAAACCGGGCAGAATACTGTTGGCTCGGATGTTCTTTTGAGCGTACTGGAGGGCAATACTCTGGGTGAACTGCCTGATTGCTCCTTTGGTCGTGCTGTAAGAGATGTAGGGTACTCCCAGCCAGCGGATTCCAGCGATAGAGGAGATGTTCACGATAGCACCGCCTCCCTGCTGTTCCATCTGAGGGAGCACATATTTGCAAGTCAAAAAGATGCTCTTGAGATTGACGTTGTTGACGAAATCCCAGCTTTCTTCGCTTGCCTCAACCGGACCGCCGAGTTCAAGAATACCGACATTATTGTGAAGAATGTCGATGTGACCGTAGGTTTCAAGGCAGCGTTCCACCATTTCCTCAACCGCCTCAGACTTGGAAACATCTGTCTGATGGGCGGTACAATCGCCACCCTCTTGGTCGATGATTCCCTTTGTCTCCTCGGCAGCGGCGAGGTTTATGTCAATAGCGAAGACTTTCGCCCCTTCGCGTGCGAAGAGAACGGAGGTCGCCTTACCATTCCCCCAACCCGGTCCGACAGATCCTGCGCCGGTCACGATTGCCACCTTATCTTTTAAGCGATCCCCCATAGCTTGTTCTCCTCTTAGTCTCAGTTCATGCTTTCGAGAGATATGTTTCGCGTTCGATGACCTGTTCCAAATGATACATTCGCTCAGACGAAGCGGTTTGGCGCATAACCTCTGAGTGGACGCTTTCTGACCTTGGATAATACCGTGGCTTGCCATCCCGCTGCAGATAATTATCGAGTCCAGCAATCTCAGCATCTGTTTTTGCTCTACTTGCCACATTGAGGTCAAAGTGGCGGCGACTACGTCCTCCACCGAACGAGGCGTGATAAATGTTGTGGTTGAAAACCACGACATCACCCGGTTCAGTTTCAACAGCGACGCACGGAACATCGCTCCCATCGATGCCCAACACTTCATTTGAACCACGCACCTGCTCAATACGCTTGCGCCACTCCCCAAATAGGTGGCTTCCCGGTATCACGCGGATACACCCCGTATCGCGTGTGAGTGAATCAAGATAAAGATGGAACTTGGCGTAAAGCCCAACCTCGTGTGCGCCATCGGAATGCCAGCCGGTATCCCCACTGTAGTAATTCCCATCTCCACCCACGTAATTGAAGTCCTCGCCCAACAGCGACCCTATCACCTCAAGCACTTTTAGATGGTCCAAAAGGGTGCAGAGACGCTCGCTTTGGTCGATAAAGGGAACAATTTGAGAACGCTTTGTCCCATCATGCACCATTCCCTTCTTTTCAAAGACTGCTCGATGTTCCTCAGTCATCCACGCAATCTCTTCCGTTAGTAGGTTGGGAAGATAGAGATACCCGAACAGTTTGAAAAATTCGCATTGCGCTGGTGTCAATGCCACGGTACACAACCCCTTTTCCTACAATTCGCCGGTATCACGATATATCACACAGATACCCGCTTCAAGGTTCAAACTTTTTTCACTTCCTATTCTTCCTAGTCGAATCTAGTGAGAAATGGGTAACGCTTCTGTGCCAACAAAAAAGGGACTGTTTTGCCCAGTCCCTTGATCTCTCCTAAAATCCGAGTGTTTTCCTGACCACATTCTTTAGTGGTTCGCCCGATCTATACCGTCTGATATTATCGCAGAAAAACTCGATAGTACGGCGTGGCCGATGTTGTGACCCCCCAGCGGCGTGCGGCGTGAGGATCACGTTCTTCATATCCCACAAAGGGCTATCCTGCGGAAGCGGTTCAATTTCCGTAACGTCTAACCCTGCGGCAGCAATCTTTCCTGCTCTAAGAACTTCGATGAGGGCAGGCTCATCAACAATTGGACCGCGGGCAACATTGATGAAATAGGCGGTCGGCTTCATCAGTGCGAGGTTTTCGGCGTTGATTAGCCCTCGTGTCTCATCTGTGAGTGGGCAGGCAATCATCACTACATCCGCACGACTCATGAGATCGGGAAGCTGATCAATCGGCATCAACTCGTCAACGACATCTGGCTTATCTGTGCGGTAGGCATCGACAGAGATAACATACATCTCAAAGCCTTTGGCGCGTCTCGCCATGTGTTGACCAATCCCGCCCATGCCAACGATACCGATCGTGAAGCCGCCAATCTCGATCATGGGCCCTCCACCGCCCCATTTACGCTGATCCTGATTACGGGTGAATTGGTCTATACCTCGTGCGAGAGCAAGCAGCAGCGCAAAACCTTGATCTGCCACGTGGGAACCATACAATCCCGCCGCATTCGTCAAAATGACATCGCTATTTATGAGTGCAGGATGCAGCGTACTATCCATCCCTGCGCTAGAGGATTGAATCCACTTCAAGTTCGGCATCTGTTTGAACAGTTCCTCGCTACAGCTGCCAAAAAGGATTTCTGCGTCCGCAGCTTCTCTGACGTACTCTTCTTGCGAGGTTGCGAATACAACACTATTTTCCTCACCCGCAGCATCCCGGATGATCTGATTCAATTCTTCATCTGAATTTGGCCTTTGTACCAAAATTTTCATACATCGTCTCCATTCAAAAAATTAAAAAATAGAAAAACGAAGAAAAGCAAGAAATCCTGTTTTCCGAAAGTTACCTTTGCGTCGCCCATCATAGGTACTTCATCCCCACGGTGGTGATTCGGGCAACAACGCTTCAAACTCCTCAATTAGCCCAGTTTCATACGCTCCGGCATACTCATTGTTGAAGAACTTATCCATTCCTACATCCACGAGACGTTCCCACGATTCCTCCTCGTATCCAGGATTGACGGGAAAAAACAGCGCACCGACGTCTCGGGCCGCTTTCAAATCGCCGGGAGCGTCGCCAATCATCAGGATGTGGTCCGATGGATACCTCCCTTTTGCTGTCAACGTGAGATGCTCCGTTTTAGATCCCATCTCCTGTCCTGCAATCACCGCGACATATTGGTCGATGTTGTGTTCAGCCCATTCCCGTCTGAGTGCTTCGTTGGGGGTCGCTGAAACGACAATTGCATCAGCGCAACCCTGTAGGCGCTGCAACGTCTCCCGGACACCGGGGAAGGGCGGCAGATTGTGGACAATCTCAGCAATACTCTCATTGACAGCGAGACTCCACTCAAGTACTTGGCTCAACTCCTCCCGCTGTGCGCCCGTTGCGGTTTCAATCACTGCCTCAAGTGTGGGATTACCGAGTTTGGTCTCCGTTTCCGACCATTCCCTAAGATACGGAAAATCGGGGACCGATACACCAGCCTTTTGAACCTTCGGTATCTCACGGAGAAGATCACAGACAAGGAGGATCGCTTTGAAACGATTGCAGCCGCGCGTTGTGGAATAAAGGTTCACAAAATCCCACGCTTGATGGACTTGCCGTGAAATAGTAGGCAGACCAAAGTACTTAATCAGGTTGACGCTGAAGCAGTCGTTGTGCTTGACTTCCATCGAATTGAACGCACAACCGTCCGAATCAATTCCGACAAAATAGTCGTGTTTCGGTTGGAAGTTTTTCAACGCTGCCGCTGCATCTTGATCCATTCAATTCTCTCCTTTCAATTCAGGGTGTCAGATAGGCATGAGTTCAAGCGTTAATAGGTTTCTTCATTGAATTCATGAATCCGTGAATCATATTTTAGTCAACAACGACTTCTGGTCTACCTTCCACCATCCACTCCGTGTGGAAAACGGTCGGCTGCCCATCTGTGTCCACAACTGTCTTGCCATCGGCATCAATTCGGTTGTAGGTGTGGGCGCCAAAGTAATCCCGTTGTGCTTGAATCAGGTTGGCGGAGACACGAGCGCTGCGGTAGCTATCGAAGTAAGCCAGTGCCGAGCTGCACGCTGGTATCGGAATGCCGAGCTGCATAGCAGTTGCCACCACATGCCGCCAGTTGTCTTGAGTCCGTTCAATTACTTCGAGGAAGTAGGGATCAAGTAACAGATTTGGCAGGTTGGGGTCGTTCTCATAGGCTTCGGCGATTCGATGCAGAAAACGGGCGCGAATAATGCACCCACCGCGCCAGCCGAGAGCGATTGTTCCCAGATCGAGATCCCAATTATACTCGCTGCTTGCTTCACGCATTAATGCAAATCCTTGGGCGTAGGAGCAAATCTTGGAGGCATACATAGCATCATGGATAGCCTCTAGCAACTCTAATTTATCACCTTCATATTTGCCACTTGGACCGCGGATAATTTTCGAGGCTGTGACCCGTTCTTCCTTCACTGCGGAGATACACCGTGCGAAGACCGCCTCGGCGATGGTTGGAGCGGCGATACCGGTATCTAGGGCAGAGATACTTGTCCATTTTCCTGTGCCCTTTTGTCCTGCAGCATCTAGGATAACTTCCACAAGGGGAACACCCGATTTATCCGTCTGGGTAAAGATGTCGGCTGTAATCTCAATTAGGTATGAATCCAGTTCACCTTCATTCCATTTCTTGAAAGTCTGGTGCATCTCTTCAGCACTCATGCCGAGGACGTGTTTCATCAGTGCGTACGCCTCACAGATGATCTGCATGTCGCCGTATTCAATACCATTATGCACCATTTTGACATAGTGTCCTGCACCATCGGAACCTATGTGAGACACACACGGAGTGCCATCGACTTGGGCTGCAATTTTTGTAAAGATAGGTTCGACAAGTGCATAGGATTCAGGAGTGCCGCCGGGCATCATCGCAGGTCCATATCGAGCCCCTTCCTCTCCACCCGATATGCCTGTTCCCATAAACCATATTCCCTTCGCTGCGAGGTCCTTGTTACGGCGGATGGTGTCTTGGAAATTTGAGTTTCCACCATCAATGATCAGATCGCCTTCCGAGAGATGTGGGGTCAATTCGTTAATACATGCGTCAACCGCAGCACCAGCCTGCACCATTAGGATCATCTTCCTCGGTGTACTCAGCGAACCAATGAACTCTTCGATTGAGTGTGTGCCAACAATATTCTTGCCCTTTGCTCCTCCTGCGACGAAATTATCAACCTTTGAAACCGTACGATTGAATACCGAGATCCGAAACCCTTGACTCTCAATATTGAGAGTCAAATTTTCGCCCATCACAGCTAATCCAATGAGCCCAATGTCAGCTTTTGCCATCTTTGGCGCCTCCTGTTAGTCTACAGCATTAAGTGCGTCCGATATGATACATCAGTCAGAAAATGCGGTCAACCGAAAAAATCGTGCGAGAGACGCATAGGATAAAGCAGAGAGGACAATTGCATCTGTTTAGGAATTAGGCAGCGGAGCAATTAGAACGCTGGGTGAACCGCTGTCGTCGCGCAGATTGGCTAACCTCCGGGCAAGCACAGGTTGGAAACCTGTACCCACGAGGGGATTTAGGGTATCATCTACTACAGTCAAGGTCATGCTGCGCATGAAATAGGAGATGATTCTCACCGTCGGAGTGCGTAATTCCTACACAATATTTACATGCGATTGCCCTCTAAAACAGATTTTTCATCTTGACACACAGTTTCCTTTTTGATATGCTTGCATCACCTTTACTAATACCGCTTCCAATACATATTGGGTGATCTTCAAACTGCTTGATTAGCACCTGATAAATCGACATAATAAGGTTGTTTGCGAGGTCCTGTTTGATTATATTGGGACTACGTCAAGGAGGCTCAGAAACCGTTAAGACGAAATGAGAAATCTGACGGGGTAAGGTTTTTCACTCCAGAGGCAGGATCGCTTAAAGAGGAGGATAATACGGGTAAGACCATCAAGCGTGACAAGGAAGTGCTTGAATCTGATGCAGGGCATAGATTAACTCAGAGAACAGCTAGCGTTCGGCAGATGGTGGGTGACAAGCGGTTCTTACCGCTCAATTTTGATATTTCAGCCACCATTGAGTGAATTACGCCTGAAGATAGTGGCGAAGCAGCTTTCTCAAGTTACGGTGTGCGTGGAAGAGATGTGCTTTCACAGTACCGCTTGAGCGTCCCAATGTATTGGCGATCTCTTTGAGCGACAAGCCTTCCCAGTGGCGAAGGATGAAAATCTCACGCTGCTTGGGAGCTAGTTGCATGATTGCCCGCCGGAGATAGACCAATAGCTCTTTGTCCTCAACTGCTTGCGTTGGAGGTTTCAGATTAATATCTGCGATATTCATCATCGGGAGGTCATCAGATTCCAACGCATAATTCACCGTTTCGCGCCGTGCGTTCTTACGCAAGAAATCGATGCAAAGATTGACAGTGATGCGATAAAGCCAGCTATAAAACTGAGACTTTCTCTTGAAGTCTGGGAGTCCCTGATAGGCTCTGATAAAAGCATCTTGAGTGATATCGAGGGCATCTTCGGTATTCGGGACAAAACGTTGCGCGAGCCGGTAGGTCCGGTCATGATAGCGGACCACCAATTCATCGAAAACCGATTTATCTCCCTGTTGAAACTGCTCAATCAGCTTCGCGTCATCAGGAAATGCTTGTACACATCGTGGTAATATTTTGTCGTAATGTTCTTCTTGCATTTTGTCTTTCACAAAAAATGCCGGAATAGAGACATTCTCCTTCGAGGATTGTGACCGATTCGACGTATTTAGTCATCAATTTTAAAATAACTAACTGATCACTACGTTTTGACAGCCAATAGACTAAAGGGATAGTAAAACACCGGATTAATCTATCTGTTTGAACATATTAGAAAACCAACGTTTGTATCTCTTATTATCTTGAACTATCCGCTGCAACAGTTCTAAACTCTCTTTGTGATTCACAGTCTGGGCGGTATCCACAAGATCTAATAATTCTTCAAGCACGACCCGATCTTGGCGAATAAGATCAGACAGCGCTGCCTTGAGACCTTGTTCATGTCCGAGCAGTTCAAAGATTTGATTAGCGTGGCGAATCTCCTCTGAAGCCACCTGCTTTAGGTAAGCTGCGAGTTCATGTTGATTTTGCTGTTCCGCCATCTCTGCCAAGATAAACCGCGTACCCATTGAAGTCAACTTTGCATGTGCCAATTCGTCTAATTCAGCTTCGAGACGTTCTTTCACATGCCCCGGATCGCGAGGGTGAAGTTGATCATAACTTGGCCAAACAGGTTTGTCCATCACTTGTTTCAAGCGCGTTAAACTTTTGATTAGATCATCCTGTTCTTCAGGGGTCAGTTGTCCAATTGTTTGGTGCCAGAAATCAGTCGCGCTATCTGTTCTGTCCTGAAAAAGCTGCTGTGACTTTTCCGTCAATTGGATGCGATTCTGTCGACGATCTGTATCGCATTTGCGACGAACAGTCCATCCATCGCGCTCTAGGCGGTCTACAAGACCAGAGGCGGTGCTGTGAGCGAGTCCAAGATGTTCTCCCAGTTCGCTGATGGTCATACCGGATTCACCCCCATACCAATGGAGGTGCAATAAAGCGTTAAACTGCACGATCGTGAGTTTCTTCGGTACAACCTGCTGCACAAAACGTGATTTCACCGCAGCTTGCGCATGTCGCATCACGCGCATAATCAGCATCGTATTTTCGGCGTACTTAGACATTTTCTTTATATCTCTTTCGGATTTTTAGAATTATGTCGTATAACGGATATAATTCTATTGTATACGATATAATACTATATAATTTTGCCAAAGTCAACCCCAAACTGAGAAAAAATATACATCCATCAAAAATTAAATAGTCACAGCACACAAAGGAAAACTGGCCATGAAATATTTGACCTACTCTGGCAATCACCTGATTAACGCAAAATTACCCGATAACTCGGAAATCTACTATCCACAACCGGCAAAACCGGGGGTGAGCCGCGCCGAAATTCCAGCGCAGCTCACAAAGGCTGTCGAAAACCCGCTAGGGATGCCTCCGCTGAAGGAACTTGTCAACGGAAACAGTAAGGTCCTGATCGCTTTCGATAATAACTGTCAGCCCTTTCCGATGACAAAAAAGCCTGATATGCGCCAGATTATGCTCGAAACATTGCTGCCTTTGCTCGACTCCTACGGAGTTGTGAAGAATAATATACAGTTAATTTGTGCTGGCGGACTTCATCGCAAAATGAAGACACATGAATTGGCATATATGTTAGGTCGCAAAATTATGAACGAGTTTTATCCATATCAGTTGAGAAACTTTGATGCGGAAGATCGGGATAATATCGTTGATTTAGGCAAGACGGGGCAAGACGAAATCGTTGAGGTCGAACGTGCTGTCGTGGAAAGTGATCTCGTGATTTATGTTGACACCATCCAAATTCCCCTCAACGGTGGGCACAAGTCGGTCGCTGTGGGAATGGGGACGTATAATTCAATCGCCCCACATCACTCCCCACACATGACTGCGGAGAGTCCGCATGTTATGCAACCTGGGGGGTCAAACATGCACGATTGCATCGAGCGGATGAGCCGAGTTATTCAGGATCATAGTAAAATCATGGTTATCGAAGCTGCCATGAATAACCAGATTTATCCCACAGGTTTTCGACAGTTGGGTAAGCCAAACGCGCAATGCAATGGCTTTGAAAAAATGTTAAAAACATTGACACCACCTGCACTGTCCCTGCTGCCGGAGGCTTTACGGTACAAAATCTTCAAAGGCATCCGAACCGATTATGAGCCGATTGAGATCAATGCCGGCACCATTGATGGCGTTCATCCCAAAACCCTCGAAGCCATGAAAAATCAGTTGATGATAGATGTGCCGAAACAGTTCAGCACTATGGTCTTTGGGTTGCCCGATATGAGCCCGTATGCTATCGGTGCTAGAATTAATCCCGTTCTGGTTGTCAGCGACATATTGGGATATGTTTTCAACTGGTTTTATAACAAACCGCTGATCAAAGAGGGTGGTGTCGTGATTATCTTGAATCCAACCTTTGAAGTCTTCCACGAAGAATACCACGTCGCTTACAAGAAGTTCTTTGATGAAGTCCTCGCCGAAACCACCGAGCCTTTTGAAATGCAAAATCAGTTTCAAGAGCAATACGCCCATGACCCTCATTTAATAGATTGCTATCGCAACAAGTTCGCGTATCACGGATTTCATCCCTTCACCGTCTGGTATTGGGCGACCTATGCACTGAAATATCTGTCCAGGGTCATTTTGGTTGGTCCCAAAGATGACCGCGTTGCGAAGAGGTTAGGGGTGGATTGGGCGAAAAATTTAGAGGACGCACTGGGAGTCGCGAAGGAGATTTCCGGCGAAGATGATGTTGTCGCTTTGACGATGCCGCCGTTTCTTTATGTCAATGTTCAATGAAATCGGCGAGTTGGTTGCGTGTTATAGGAGCATCGTGAAATTAAATTCAGAGGTGAAATATGTCCCACCAAAGGTTGAACAAAAAAATACCGACCATTGAGGAAATTCAGAAAGAGTTTGAGGATTTCGTTAAACGGAAATACGGGGGTACTGTCAACTTTACAATGTCACAGGCAAGGCCAGATACAACTGCAACTGACGATACAAGTACCTCCGAGCCTGAAAAAAAGACGTTCGATCTGAAATTTGACCTCAAACCGAAGGAAGTCAAACAATATCTCGACCGTTATGTCATCAAACAGGATGATGCAAAAAAAGCATTGGCAATCGCCGTGTGCGATCACTACAATCATGTGCGTGAAGTCCACGAAAATCCGAAAGTTGCTGACACCGATTACTCGAAACAGAATATTGTCATGCTCGGACCGACAGGCGTTGGAAAAACCTACCTAATTCGCCACATTGCCAAGTTGATCGGTGTGCCGTTTGTCAAAGCGGATGCGACCCGGTTTAGCGAAACCGGTTACGTCGGTGCAAATGTTGATGACATGATCCGAGACCTAGTCACACAGGCAGACGACGATATTGAACTTGCACAATACGGTATCATTTACCTCGACGAAGTGGACAAAATTGCAACGCCACCGAACATCATCGGTCGTGATGTCAGTGGACGAGGGGTGCAGATTGGCCTCCTCAAGCTGATGGAGGAGACAGAGGTCGATCTCCGGGCTGGTTACGATGCAGCTTCTCAGATGCAAGCCATGATGGAGTTCCAACAGAAAGGCAAGGTTGAAAAGCGCATCATCAACACGCGCCATATTCTGTTCATTATTAGTGGAGCATTCAATGGGTTGAAAGAGATTGTCAACAAACGCATGAATCAGAGCAATATTGGCTTTAACGCGACAGTAAAAAGTCAAACGGAGTTAGAAGATCCCTTTCAATTTGTTACACCACAGGATTTCATCGAGTTTGGATTTGAGCCAGAATTAATCGGGCGACTTCCTGTCCACGTTATATGTCAAAACCTTTCCGCGGCTGATCTCTACCATATCCTAAAACATTCCGAGGGATCGATTGTCCGTCAGTATGAACGGGCGTTCGGGGCGTATGGGATTGAGGTAGTGTTTTCGGATGCTGGGCTCCATCAAATCGCTGAACAGGCATACGCCCAAGAAACAGGAGCGCGTGCGTTGATGACAGTTTGCGAAAAAACGCTGCGCGAATATAAGTTTGAACTACCGTCCTCTAGCATCCGAGAGTTCGTTGTAACCGAAGCGGTCGTTGAGAATCCGGTAGGTGAACTGCAGCGGATTCTGGAGGATGCCGACTACAACCGCCAAATTGTGATGCGTGAGCGGGTTCGCCGGTACGAAGAGGATTTCCAGATCGAACATCAGATGCAAATCCAGTTTGACGATGAGGCGACAGAACTCTTATGCCAGAAGGCGATTAACCAAGGTCGAGCGCCAAAAGAGATTTGTGATGAGCTATTGCAGAGTTACCAACACGGTCTGAACCTTATCAAACAAAATACGGGACAGTTTGTGTTCACCTTTACTAAAGCGGTGGTGGACAACCCGGATGTCATGCTTGAGCGTTGGATCCGCGACTCCTACGCTGCAAAGTCGAAAGAGGAAGGAAAAGCGTCCGAAGAGGATCTTTGAGGTTGTGGAGGAGGGAAATAAACTTGACGCACCAAGATAAAGTGTGCTACATTTATAAGGTTGTCTAAAATTGGCGAATACTAAAATTGGCGAATATTACCAATTCCTAAGCTATGGAGGAAGATTTTTCGCACTGTTCTTTTTTGAACTGTAAGCGAAGAGAAATATGAAGATTGCTGAAAACCTCATTGGCCTCATCGGCAATACCCCACTTGTTCATCTGAACTACTTACCCGGTCCAGACGACGCAACAATCTTAGCAAAGTTGGAATCGTATAATCCCGGCGGCAGTATCAAAGATCGGATTGGCTATGCCATGATAGCCGATGCCGAAGAACGAGGATTGCTCAAGCCGGGCTGCACTATTGTTGAACCAACTGCTGGCAATACAGGAATTGGGCTTTCGATTGTTGCCATCGCAAAAGGATACCGCGTTACTTTGACCATGCCAGAGAACGTCAGCCGGGAAAAATATACCCTGCTTGCCTCTTTTGGTGCAGAGATTATACTAACACCCGAAGACGCTGGGATGGGTGGGGCAATCTGGGAGGCTGAGGAGATTATCTCACGGAATCCACACAACTTTATGCCCAACCAGTTTGAAAATCCGGTGAATCCTGAAATTCACCGACAAACAACAGCGCGTGAGATTCTGGACGACATTGACCGTGAGATTGATTTTTTTGTCGCCGGCGTGGGGACCGGGGGAACCCTAACAGGTGTTGGGGAAGTTCTCAAAACCCATCGACCGAAGACTCAAGTGGTTGCAGTGGAACCGAGCATCTCTCCAGTGTTGTCCGGCGGTCAGCCGGGTCCAACCCGTATTGATGGTATTGGGGCAGGCAGAATTCCAGATGTGTTAAACGTTAATGTGATCGATCGGGTGATTACTGTCTCTGACGGAGAGGCTTATCAGATGATGCGGCGGATTTCAAAAGCTGAGGGTTTACTCGTTGGGATGTCGTCAGGGGCAAATGTCCATGCAGCATTAGAAGTGGCACGAGGGCTTGGCAAGGATCAAACTGTTGTCACAATTTTGCCGGATACAGGAGACCGTTATTTTAGTCTCGCCCAGTATTTTGAATCAGAAATCGGCGCGGAAGCCGGTTTTGAGTAAAATAAAAATAAACTTGAAAGGTCAAAAGTGCTTCGACTCATCAATTAACTCATCCCTCAATGGTCATGTGCCACGTAAACAGGAAGGATTGGGTATCCCTTGAATGAACTAACAAATCAAGATCTGATAAATGAAGAGCTTTGCTACGAAATTCGTCTGCTCGAAGAGCCGCAGGAGATCCTATTCAACCTTATAAAGCGTTTTAAGGAGCGTGCTGCGATTGTTACGAGCGGACAATTGTCCGGAATGATCCTGCTCCACATGGCTTACGAAAATAAGCTGCCATTCAGAGCCTGTACAATCGACACGCTGCGTCTGTTTCCTGAAACCTATGAATTCTTCGAGCATGTCGAAACGCATTACAACATTAGTATTGAGAGGATCACCCCAGATCTCGAAGCAGTAAATCGAATGGTCACAAATCATGGAGAGTTCCTGTTCTTCGACAGCAAACAAAAACAGGAGTATTGCTGTAATATCAGGAAAGTGCAGCCGATGCAACGATTGCTGAATACGCTAGATGTCTGGTTTTCCGGGCTTCGAAGAGATCAATCCAGTAATCGACAAAGCACCCCCAAAGCAGAAATCATCGAGCACAACGGTCGTCCTATACTGAAAGTCAACCCGCTAGCGGATTGGCCCGAAGCGCAGATTTGGGAGTACATTCACAAACACGACATCCCTATGAATCCGCTGATGGAGCCGCAGAAATACGGGCAGTACTATGAATCGCTCGGCTGCATCATCTGCACAACGCCGATCTTGCCCGGTGAACCGAAAAGAGCAGGACGGTGGCGATGGCAAAACGCACCGTCAGCCAATGAAGATAATAAGAAAGAATGTGGGATTCACTACTCAATCTAGAACCTAAAACGGTAGGTATGTAAGTTTCACCTCGCAAATATAGAACCTGTTACAATTAAGACCGAAGAATTTTTGGTTTCGTTTTATTTAACCTGACACAGAAGGGAGTTTTGCAATGGCTGTTACCGTACGTATTCCAACCCCTCTCAGAAGACTCACACAAAATCAACCGGAAGTTGAAGCAGAGGGAGATACTATTGAAGCCCTCATCGAAAACCTTGAGGCAAACTATCCGGGAATCAAAGAGCGTATCTGCGATGAATCCGGTAATATTCGCCGTTTTGTTAATATCTACCTCAACGACGAAGATATTCGCTTTTTAGATGGCAATGCAACGGCAGTTAAGGATGGCGACGAAATCTCAGTCATCCCTGCAATCGCAGGCGGTTCATCAGATGATGAGAGAGACTGAAGTATTAGAATTACAAAGCGAAACGCTGGATCAAATCTACGCGCACGCTAAGGTCGAATTTCCCGATGAGTGCTGTGGCATCATCTTGAGCGACGAAACCCAAGAATTCGTCCGGGAATGCCGGAATATACAAAATGAACGTCACGCCGAAGATCCGGATACGTATCCCCGCAATGCACGCACCGCATATCTAATAGACCCAAATGACTTAATCCGCGTGCACAAAGAATCCGAAACCAAAGATCGACCGATCAAGGCATTTTATCATTCGCACCCAAATCACGATGCCTATTTTTCGGAGAAAGATAAAGCGGATGCAACTGCTTGGGACGAACCGGTGTATCCCGGTGCAGCTTATGTTGTGGTTTCCGTCTACGACCGGGAGGTCAAAACCACAAAGGCTTTCGCTTGGAATGAGGATGATACAGATTTTGTAGAGGTGCCGATACACGCGAAGCGTGATGCGTAATAGGATTTGTTAATTTAGAAAGGAGCGGTGAATATGGCATCTTTAAGACTTCGTTTGACCTTCCCGCCGGATCTAATCACTGAGCCCATCATCCACAACATCGGTCAACAGTACAATGTGATCACGAGCATTCGGCGTGCCGACGTTACGGCTGACCGTGGGTGGGTCATCTTGGAGATTAGAGGTGAGCCTGACGAGCTTGAACGGGTTGTTGAGCATCTCACGAACGTGAAGGTGCAAGTTGAGCCGATCGAAGGAGATGTAGTTCAGTAAACAAAGAATTCAGCAAACACAGCGCGGGGAGAGCAGGTAAGGACACAAGCAATTGACTGCTACTAGTCTGCAACCATACACTCCCCGTCAACAAAATAGGGACACGATGGACAATGGTCCCTATTCTTTTCAAACCTTCCCGCCCCGATTGCATCTACGTTCACAGCTTCCTGTATCGCCTTAACCCGTTCCAACCATGTGCTCTCAATATCCATGAATTCTTCTCTCATTATCTCCGCTGAGTATGCCGTGGCGGGATCTGTAACGTAGACTGTCACCGGTATGACCTGCTGTTCGGGATAGAGCCGGTGCACAAGTAGAGCGTACAATTCGATTTGTGATCGGTAGTAATCCGCTGGATCGGCGATTTCTTCCCAATTAATTCTATCTCTTTCGTAATTGATAATCTGCCACAACCCCCTCGAATCCTTGAAAAGCCGATCCGCAGTTCCCTCGACTATATGAGAATCAATCTCAGCGTGAATGTGCCATTCACGATAAACCTCGCCTGCGTTTAACGCTGTCTCCCTAACTCTTGAATCCAGAAAGCGATTGGCATCTTCGCGAATTGTCTCAGCAACCTCATCGGACTGGGGTTCCGAGGACGGCACCTGAATCCGGTGCTGTAGATAGAACCGCGTTGGACAGTGGGCATACGTTGCAAGTTCTGTCACCGAGATGATTTCGCCGACAGAGGAAGGGATCAATGGATCGATCTGGACTGCCGGAAATTCGGAGGCCAGTGATGAAGTAGGTTCTTCCGCCTCATCATAATCGAGTTCATTAGGGGATTTAATGATTCGGATCAGTAGATTGAAGGGGATTGTCGTCTCTTCCGCGCCCGACAGAACTGAAATTGTTGTTGGATATCGAAGTTCACCCTCCGATGGCAGCCCTGAAATCCCTAGAGCATTGAACAACCACTCGAACCAACCTTTCGATTCTCCTTTTTCGTTGAGTGTTCCCGATAAGATCAGACGATCACGAGCGCGGGTTGTTGCCACGTAAAAGAGACGCTGTTCCTCTGCCGTCCTCTTATTATTTACACGTTCCCTCATCAAACGGGTTGCCCCCGGATCACTTTCTGTGTAGTTTTTGTCCGGGTTTGCGGGGCTAAAGCCGATACCTAACAGATCATCGATGAACGGTTCTTGATCATACCTGGTAGCCCTTCGGTCCAAGTTTGGGAGAATGATTACCGGAAACTCAAGCCCTTTCGCAGCATGGATAGTCATTATCTCGACGGCGTCCGCTGTCAATTGCGTTGTCGCTTGTCCTTCGCGTTCTTCCTCCTCAATCAGTAGGTTCAATTGTTCCAAGAAATCGTGGAGATTGGTGATTCCTAACCTTTCAAACTCCCTTGCAATGCCTAATAGCTTTTCGTAATTTGCCCATCGCTGCTCCCCGCTCTGCCCAACAGGAAGCACTCCTACCATGCCCGTATCATTGACAATTTTTCGGATCAGTTCGCTCGGCGGGATACGGTGACAGATTTCAAGATGACTTCGTAGTATCTGGATTGCATCACGTATTGGAAAAGTCGAAGATTGATCTGTCCGATCGATGTAATCTTGGATTTTCTCCCAGAATGGTTTTTTGGAAGATTGTTGCGCTATTTCATACAATTCTACATCTGAAATACCGAAGAATGGCGCACGGAGAATCCCTGCGAGTGCCACGTCGTTATCGGTATTGGTAAGGAATTGTAGGTAGTTACCGATGTCGTAAATTTCTTGACGCTGATAAAAGCCAATACCTCCTGTGATTTTGTATGGAATCTCTGCTCTGAGCAAAGCAGATTCAATCTCCGGCAAGCGCGTCCGGCTACGGATGAGGATGGCGATATCACCATATCGGATCGGCCGGAGTTTTTCACCGTCGCCTTCGTCCTTCCAAACCGTTTCATCTGTCCCAACCAAGTGTTGGATCCGTTTTACAATCAGTTTGTGTTCATCAGCGGAGGGTTCTGATTCCCCCACTGTTTCTTCCTTTGAACCGATGAGCAGCTCTACGTTGCCGAGCGAGTCAGTAGTTCTCCCTTGGACCAGCGGATCATACTCAACCTCAAACTCATTACGTCCCTGCATGAGTGACTCAAAAACCAGGTTGACAAAGCCCACAAGGTTTCGTAACAGTCGGAAATTTTCAGGAAGACGGAGATCGCCGGGTTTCTCTGAGTCACTTGCCTCAAGTATCTGTCCCTTCCAAGTAAAATCTTTGGTCAATGCACGTTGATATTCGGTTATATCCTGCCGTGTTTGATCGAATATCTGCACGTCTGCCCCGCGAAACCTGTAGATGCTCTGGTTCTGATCGCCGACAATGAACAGATTGCCCGATTTGTAATTCGAGATTAACGGTCTAAGAATCTCATATTGTAGATGATCTGTGTCTTGATATTCGTCGACCATGATATAAGGGTATCTTTCGGCGAGTTGTTCACGGATCGACGCCTCATGTTGTAATAGGTCCCTGACCTTGATCTGAAGATCATCGAAATCGAGTTGCCCCGCTTGGCGTTTGCGATTTTCGTAGGCGCGTTGAACTTCGTCATAGACCTGTATCAACGGGCGAGTCACACGAATGAGTAATTCATTATCACTAGTAAGAATCGCGTAGTTTCTAAAGTATTTTGCTGCACGAACAAGAAAATCAATTTCCTCCTCAATCGCGTCCGTATCAACACGGGAGCCGAGAAATTTCTGTCTGCTAATTGTTCCACCTTGGGTTATGATGAGAGAAGCGATTTGTGTCAAGAACGGAGCAGCGTCCTGTACAGTCATATTTGGTTGGATCTGATCTGTTAATTCTTGTACCTGCGCCTTATCTCTGCCTCTAGCTTCTGCCAAGACTATCCTCAGACAACGTAACCAATCCTTGACAGGAAATTGTGATTCTACAGACTTATGCCAACTATCTAATACTTCTGAGTCTGTTTGGCAGTACAATTGGTCGATCAGTCGGTCCACCACCTCACGTTGATTAATCAGTTCTTGTAAGTACTGCTCAAGCCGGGTTTTACCAAAGATTCGCAGCAGATTTACCAATTTCTCACGGGTTTCGTCCTCATCGGAACGGTCAGCGATCTCTCTGAGCGCGGAATCAATGGTTTCACGGAGAATCAACCGCTGCTGTATCCCTTGCAGCACCCTAAAGCCTGCATCAACACCCGCTTCAACCGGATACTCTCGCAGAATTCGCGCACAAAACGCATGAATCGTTGAGATCTGTGCGGAGAGCATTCCTGTCTTGATTCTTTCTAACTGTGTGTTATGAGGCTCTGCCTGCAATCTCGCATTGACCTCGTTAACGATGCGCTGTTTGAGTTCTGCCGCAGCTTTCTCAGTAAACGTAATTGCGACAACCTGGTTGGGAGGTAAATCCTTTTCAAGCAAAATCTTGAGGTATCGATGAACCAATACCGCCGTTTTCCCAGATCCGGCGCCAGCGGTCACGCTGAGGTGGCGATTGAGGTCATGTGCTTTCTTCTGGTTCCGTGTAAATTCCACGATGCAGTAACTCCCTAAAAAAAAGAGCGATAGCACAAACAGAAGACCGTGATGTGGGTTCCAATCTTTTCTTGCCCCGGATTGTAGAGGCAACTTAGTTAGCCCCTACTGACTATGGGTCTGTTCGTTTGTGAGCTATCGCCCGATTTGTCTAATACGTCTTTTTCGCTCGCTTTTCTTGTTTGGCGAGTTTCTTCTCTTTACGTCCTTTTTTGGTTGCTGTCTTTTTGACAACGCCTTTGTTTGCGCTGTCTAATGACTTATTGCCTTTTCCCCTATTACCTCTCATTTTTCATTCTCCTATTCTATTGTTCTGTCATTAGCCGACAAATTAGAGTGCAAGGCAACCGGTCCTCACCTCACAAGCCTGTTCCAGAACAACTGTTACTTTAAACATGATGGACTCAAACACGATCTGAGTTCAACTATAACTTTGTATTTTGAGTTGTATCCTCTAAGTGGACCGGTATGTCTGTAATGTGCGAGGTGATTCTGTAAAATCTACCCTTTAATAAAAAAAATCGATCTATTTTCAAGTATTGATTGGGAGTATAGCATAAAAACGGATGGATTGAAAGTAAAAATTCTTCAGAATGTTTCTGCCACAAAAATCGCCTTGACGCTAGTTCTGCAACATGCTATGATACCTTTGTAGTTCAATTAGATTTTCAACCTTCCAAAAAAGGCACTGTACTCATGACCGCCCTTTTGAAACGCATTTCAGTGGATCCAAACGTCTGTTTCGGCAAACCGTGTATCCGCGGCACTCGAATTTGGGTCTCTTTAATACTTGACTTCTTGGCAAACAAGATGACAATCGAAGAAATTCTGGAGGAATATCCTCAACTAACGGTTGATGATATTTACGCTGCGATTGCTTACGGTGCTGAGATGACAAGAGAACGCTATGTAGAGATTCCAATGAGGACTGTTGCGTGAAGTTCAAGCTGGACGAAAATTTCGGTACGCGTACATTACGCATTTTTCGTGATTCCGGGCATGATGTGGCAACAGTCCGAGAGGAGGAACTGCAAGGAAGTACCGATCTGCGAATCTATGAGGTCTGTCGTTCCGAAAATCGCTGCTTGGTGACATTAGATTTGGATTTTGCTGATGTAACTCGCTTCCCGCCTGAACAAACGGCAGGCATTGCTGTGATCCGTGTGCCTCAAAATCCAAGTCTGAGTTTGTTGGAGCAACTGATTCGACAATTTTTGACTGCACTTACTCAAACACAAATAAATCATCAACTTTGGATTATTGAAATCGGTAGGCTGCGCATACATCAAACCGATTAACTTGACAATTTTTGGGTGAACTCCTGTTCTGTCAGGATAGGCACATCAAGTTGAATTGCACGATCATATTTAGAGCCCGGCGATTCTCCTGCGATCAGGTAATCTGTTTTTTGACTAACGCTAGAGCTGACCTTGCCACCGCGTTCCTTAATTTTTTCGGAGGCTTCAGAACGTGTCATTGTCGAGAGCGAACCAGTCAATACAAAGGTTTTATCGACGAAAATACTATCAGAAGTTCCTGTAAATTCGCTTGATTCGGTTGCCCATTGAAGCCCCGCATCTTTCAGCCGTTTCAGGAATTCTTGAACCCTCGGCTGTGAGAAGAAATGGAGAAGACTTTTCGCAATTTGCGGTCCAATGCCGTGAATACTCTCAATATCTTCTATGGTTGCATCGGCAAGATTATCGATTGAAGAAAAATGGTCAATCAATAGTTCGGCTACATTCGCACCAACGTGAGGGATGCCCAGTCCAAACAGTACCTTTGCGACCGGAATGTCGCGACTCCCTTTAATGGCATTGATAAGGTTTTCTGCGGATTTCTCGCCCATCCGCTCAAGACTGGTCAGATCCTCTTGCTTCAAGGCATAGAGATCCGCAACGTCACCAAGCAGCCCCACCCTAACCAGTTGCTCAACGATCGCGGGTCCAAGTCCGTCAATGTTTAGTGCATTCCGAGAGGCAAAATGTTCAATGCGTCGTTTCAGTTGTGCGGAACAAGCCACATTCACACAGCGGACCGCTGCTTGATCTTCTGACCGCTGCACCGGCGTTTCGCACACCGGGCAATGGTCCGGCAAACGAAAGACTTTTTCAGTTCCCTTCCGTTGATCTGTCAATACAGCCGTAATTTTCGGAATGACATCTCCCGATCGTTCGAGAAATACTGTGTCCCCGACGTGAACATCCTTGCGGATGAGCTCCTGCTCGTTGTGTAGAGTGGCATGGGTTATCGTCGCCCCTGCTAGCTGTACTGGAGAAAGGATGGCAACAGGTGTCAAGACGCCGGTTCGCCCAACCTGCACTTCAATTGCTTCGATCTGCGTTTTCACTTGATGTGCTGGGAATTTACAGGCAATCGCCCAACGGGGACTTTTTGCGGTAGTGCCGAGTATCTCTTGCTGTTGGAGCGAGTCAACTTTCACGACAATCCCATCGGTGTCGTAAGGGATTGTTTCCCGATCGGTAGTCCACCGGTGGCAATATGCAATGACCTCTTCAATCGATGAATGCGGTTCGGTATGAGGATTCATCTTAAATCCTAGGTCCGCAAGCAGGGTAAGTGCATCCGTATGCCTTGGAATTTCGATTCCTTCCGCATAACCGAGGCTATAGATAAAAATATCCAACGGACGTGACGCTGTAATGGAGGAATCCAATAAGCGGACCGAACCTGCCGCAGCGTTCCGGGCATTTGCGAAAGGTGCTTGGTCCTCCGCGATCCGCTGTCGGTTCACCTCATCCAATCGATCCCTTGGAATAAACACCTCGCCCCGTACTTCCAAAACGGTTGGCATTAACTGGATTCGTGTCAATCTCAACGGAATCGCGCGGAGGGTGCGTAGATTTGCCGTTACATCTTCACCATACTCTCCATCCCCTCGTGTGGCACCGCGTACCAACCTACCCTCCTCGTAGAGTAAGGCAACCCCCAAGCCATCAATTTTTAACTCCGTCACATACGCAATCGGCTGGTCAGGTAATGCCTTCCGCACGCGCTGATCAAAATCATATAGCTCTTCAGGGCTGTACGTATTATCAAGGCTCAACATCTGCCCACGATGGGGGACACTAGTGCCAAGTGTCGTTTCCCCACCGACCCGTTGTGTTGGTGAATCAAGCGTGATGAACTCAGGATGCGCGGCTTCAAGGCGTTCCAACTCTTTCATCAACTGATCATATTCTCGATCTGAAATCTCCGGCTGATCGTCGATGAAGTATTTACGTTCATGGTAACAGATTTGTTCTCGTAGTGCCTCAACCTGATTTTGAATAGAATCGTTTGTCATATCCCTACACAAAATTTACAATTGACGACTTCATTAGGTCACGTGCCTCTGTATCCTTGTCCAAGCGGAGAACTCACATCTTGCATGATGTCAGGGTCGAATCCATCAAATCACAGAAGAAATTCTACATTGAAAAGTTGCCAGAAGACTATTTTCCAGATTAAGTCCTCTTTACGGAAATCTATTAGGCAATCAACGATAATTTCTCGTCTGTTGGGTCGCGGACCCTCTTCGCTGATAATGTGTAGGGTAAAGCGTGCCGACGCTTGGCGTGAATTAACCACATCCACGTCAATTTCTTTGAACTGAAACTGGAGCGCATCATACTTCTCAAACACTATGATAATCGTTTGACTAACGTCATCGAATTTTGCGGGAATAACGCCTGTTGCTAAACCAAGGAGTGTGATGGGATCATCTGATGCGACGTACGTTTCCGAAAAGAGTTCTTGGATTGTCCCCAATTTACCGATATCCAATGATTCTATTAGCGCTGAGAAGCGGTCCAAGAACTGAATAATCTCCATTTCGGGATCCGTCGAAGGCATAAGTGGGATGTTCAATCCAACGCGGGGACCCCTAAGTTGGATGCTTTCCATTTTGGGCTGGTAATCGTCTGCTATAATCATTAAGCTAAGGTGCTCCGAATAAGGAATCCCTGTAAAAGTGTATCTGCCGTTTGCTTCGGTTGTTACTGACCAATCTAATAACTTGACAGTTGCTCCCTGAATCGGATTTCGCGTTGTACCGTCGGTAACAATACCGGAGACCGCTCCTAACTTCGGATCGAGAGCGATATTTAATTGTACCTGTTCAGCCCTAAGTGCAAATGGCTTCATTTTGGGTTGGTGATCTGTGCCCATGACGATTAGCTTGTGATTATCCGAGTAACGGATTCCGGTGAAAGCATAGCTGCCGTCTTCTCCAGTCTCCACCTTTTGATCTAACAAACTAACCGTTACGCCCTGAATCGGGGTTCCCGTTTTAACATCAGTGATAATTCCCAATACCATTCCAGATCGGTGATCTTCTTCTATATCTAGTCTCTGCTCAGATTCTTCTCCAGTTTCGCCGGTAGGAGAAGACGAATCTTCGCTGCACCCAAGACCAGTAACCACCCAAATCAGAATAACTAAAAAACATAGATTGATCTGAAATTTCATTCAATTTACCTCCATTTAATGCACGTTACAGAATGAACCGTGCCGAAATAGTATGCGGAATTAACGCATGTTTTACGATCCACCCATCACGGAATTACTTTGCTCAAAGGGTACTCAATAATACCTTCTGCGCCTACGCTCCTAAGCTCTGGGATAAAGTCTCGGACAATGTGCTCATCGACAATCGTTTCGACGGCATACCATCCATCTTGACTAAGTTGGGAAATCGTTGGATTTCTCATCGCCGGCAAAATAGCAAGCAAGGACTGCAAGTTTTCTTTGGCAATGTTCATCTTAAGTCCAACTTTGTTTTGTGCCGCCAATGCGCCGGAAAGGAGTATATACAGGCTTTCTGCCTTGTGCCGCTTCCATTCATCCGCCCAACTCTCTTTATTGGCAATCAACATCGTGACCGATTCAATCACGACATCGACGATTCTTAACTGGTTGGCGCGCAAGGTGCTCCCAGTCTCCGTAATATCTACAATTGCATCGCAGAGATGAGGAACCTTCGCCTCTGTTGCGCCGTGTGAGAATTTGACAGTTGCATTGACTCCATTATCCTTGAGGTATGATTTTGTTGCTTCAACCAATTCGGTAAAGATGATTTTCCCTTCCAGATCCGCGACAGACTGGATGGGGGAGTCTTCCGCAACTGCTAGCACCCACCGCGCTGGCTGCGTGGTCATCTTGCCGTAGGTCAGCGATGCGACTTCTAGCACATCAACGTTGCATTCACGGACCCAATCTCGCCCCGCTAACCCCACATCAATGACCCCGCGTTCCACGTAAAGCGCCATCTCCTGTGGGCGCAGCAGCATCGCCTCAATCTCGTCATCATCAATGGGTGGATAGTATGACCTGCCGCTGATCGTAATTGTGTAGCCTGCTTGTTTGAACAGGTCTATGGTGAATTCCTGTAGAGATCCTTTAGGAATGCCTAATTTGAGTTTGTTCATCGGTTTTTATGTCCTGCCTCCAAGTTTTTCGATTGCTCTGTTCTGACACGAAATCCAACTCTCATTGTTACACGGATTGCTTTGCAATGGAACGCCTTTTGCTGCACTTGCTTCACTCCATTTGAGGATAAGCTACAGGCAGGTTTCAGTCGTTCTTTCTGTGTGGTCTGCAACACCCTGATCGAGAATTAGTCTAAGGTTGTATAATACCATACTCGATCCGTATTGTCAAAAGTGAAAGAAAAAGGCATGTCACGCGATGTGTTGATTCAGTTTGTCAATATGTCTTAATCCTGTTCTCAGAATCTTGGGATGGAGTTGTATGTTCTACAGAAGTTGGTAAAATATATCACAAAAATCCCCGGTTGGAATGTAAGCATCTTGACACGCTAAGACAGATCGGGTTAAAATAGGAATCAGATACAGAATTGTTCAAAAGTTGATTGTTTGGGAAGCCCTAAAACGTGGAGGCATATGAAAGAATGGCAAACAGAATTGAAATTGGTCAGCTTAAAATTGACGAGGGATTGTATCGCTTGGTACAAGACGAGATCGCACCCGGCACAGGTGTGGAAGCAGATGCTTTTTGGACATCGCTAGGTGAAATTGTTGCTGACCTTGCACCCAAAAACCGCGCACTTCTGGACAAACGGGACGCATTGCAGCAGCGAATTGACGAATGGTATTTATCTACAAAAGGCGAACCAGTTGAGCCAAATGAATATGAGGAATTTCTTGCAAAAATCGGTTACCTCCTCCCTGAAGGTGCAGATTTCCAAGCGACCACGGCGAATGTAGACCCTGAAATTGCAGCGGTTTCTGGTCCCCAACTAGTGGTGCCAGTGGATAACGCCCGCTATGCGCTGAATGCCGCCAATGCTCGCTGGGGCAGTCTGTATGATGCGTTGTACGGCACGTATCTGCTTTCGGAAGAAGGGCGCGATGAGAAGGATGCGGCTTACAACCCGATGCGCGGCGCGGCCGTCATCGCCCAAGTGGAGGCATTTCTCGATGAAGCAATCGGTCTTGAACGGGGACAGTTTTCAGACATTACGCAATTCGCTCTCAGAGATGCTGGTGGGACCAACCAATTAGTTGCAAAACTTAATGATGGCAGCGAGGTAGGTTTAGCCGCCCCCAGTAAATTTGCCGGGTTTAATGAAAAAGATGGTGAACTGTCCAGTGTTTTACTGAAAAATAATGAATTGCACATTGAGATTCAAATTGATCGCGATCATTCTGTTGGAAAAGACCATCCGGCAGGCGTAAAAGACGTGCTGCTAGAGTCTGCCATCACCACAATTCAAGACTGCGAAGATTCTGTTGCCGCCGTTGATGCTGAGGACAAGACAAGGGTCTACAGCAACTGGAACGGCATCATGCAGGGTACGCTGGAAGTGACCTTTGAGAAGGACGGGCAACAGATGACCCGTAGACTAAATGCAGATAGGACCTTTAAAGCACCCGATGGGACAACCCTAACGCTTCCGGGGAGAAGTCTCCTGCTAATTCGGAACGTTGGGGTGCACATGTACACCGATGCAGTCACGACGGCGGCTGATCAGGAAATTCCCGAAGGCTTCCTTGATGCGATGATCACATCGCTGGCAGCCATACACGATCTCAAAAGAAATGGGCAGTACGTCAACAGCCAGGCGGGCAGCGTTTACATTGTTAAACCCAAACTCCACGGTCCCGAAGAAGCTGCGGCAACAGTCGAACTGTTTGAACGAGTAGAACATGCACTTGGACTTGAACGAAATACGCTAAAGATTGGAATTATGGATGAGGAACGTCGGACCACTATTAATTTGAAAGAGGCCATCCGCGCCGCGAAAGAACGGGTCGTGTTTATCAATACCGGATTCCTCGATCGGACGGGCGATGAAATCCACACGAGCATGGAAGCGGGACCGATGATACCCAAGCCTGACATCAAAAGCCAACCTTGGATGCTTGCTTATGAAGACTGGAATGTGGATATTGGCATTGAGACAGGTCTTCCCGGTAGGGCACAGATCGGTAAAGGGATGTGGGCAATGCCGGATGAGATGGCAGCAATGATGGAGACAAAGATAGCTCATCCGCAAGCGGGTGCGACGACCGCTTGGGTGCCTTCGCCGAGAGCTGCCACACTCCACGCCCTGCATTATCATGAAGTGAACGTCAAAAACAGACACGCCGAACTTGCAAGCAGGGAACGTGCCAGTCTGTCGGATATCCTGACACCGCCGTTATCGGACGGGGAATTCGGTGAGATGGAAATCCAGCAGGAATTGGATAATAATGCCCAAGGGATACTGGGCTATGTGGTACGGTGGGTCAATCAGGGGATTGGCTGTTCAAAAGTGCCAGACATCCACGACGTTGGACTGATGGAAGACCGAGCAACGTTACGTATATCGAGTCAACATATCGCGAACTGGCTACATCACGGGGTTGTGACGAGGGAACAGATCATAGAAACCTTTAAGCGAATGGCTGCAATTGTTGATAGGCAGAATGAGGGGGATGCCAACTATCGAAACATGGCACCCGAATTTGATAACAATATCGCCTTTCAGGCGGCGCTTGATTTGGTCTTTAAGGGTGGAACGGTCCCCAACGGCTATACTGAACCTGTGCTACACGCTCGTCGAAGAGAGGTCAAAGCGACGCAATAATGCGTCGCCTTGACTTACTGAATTAAACCCGAACAAATTTCTGGAACCGTTTTTCCGCGATGACCTCGCTGATATAGACATCGCCGTGGGAATCAACCCAGATACCGTGCGGCGAGTTGCTAAATTGTCCGGGTTGTTCGCCTTTCTCTCCCCACTGGGTGATAATCTCGCCGTCAAGCGTCATGACAGTGATGCGCTGCCCACCCTCCGCTATATGGATAACATCGTCCGAATCAATGAACAGATCATTGGGAGAACGAAGATCGCCCCACTCCGTCAGATATTCTCCATTTGAGTCGAAAATCTGACACCGAAGGTTTCCACGATCTAGGATATAGACCTTGTCATTTTTATCCACTGTGACATCATGTGGCAGGTTAAATTCGCTAGGTCCCGACCCCGGTGTGCCCCACGAAACGATAACTTCACCATCAAGTGTCATACGGTGAACCCGTGATTGTCCGTAGCCGTCCGAGACGTACATTTCGCCGGATTCGGATAAAACAGCACGGGTTGGTCGATTAAATGGCTGCCCTGGCGGACCCGGTTCATCCACAGTTCCCCACGTTTGTAAGAGTTCCCCAGAAAGCGAAAATCTCCGAACGGTGTGATCTTCGGTGTCTGTCGTATAGATTTCATCATCGGGACTTATCCAAATCCCGTGTGGTGCCTTGAAGATATCTTCTCCCCAAGAACCGATGAACCGACCATCTCGCTCAAAAACAAGCATGGCGGGGTTAGGACTCCGATTGAATACATAGACGCGATCTTGGGAGTCACAAGCAACAGCGGAGGCAAGCCCCAGCTGCGGTATCTGCCCCCAACCTTCCACAACTTCGTATCGATAATCACCATTTCCATAAACCATACTTATTGTCCCTCCTCATAATGAACCAATAATGAACCTTTAATCATTTACGCATCACGTTTTAACCTCGCCAGCATTAACCCCCAACCCTCGGCGATACGCCTCCAATGACACAAGGTCACCGGGGGCGACGTTGCCTAGGTTGACCTCTGGACCGTATCGGCCAATCAGTTGGCGGCGAAGATGATGAATGCCATGTGCAGTCACCCCAGCGATCCACGGACCGGGCAACTCAAACATGACTTTATCCAGCCCAACGAGCTCCACAACTCCTTCGACTGCCTTCGCTGTACCAACGTCTTCGCTGACCAACTCAGCGGCCTCTAGGAGCACGAGTGCTGCGCCTGCGTCGAGACACCCCTGTGCATCGTCAGGAAAAGGGATTTCACTTGCAAGCCCCTCCTTCTTTCCGACCTCACCCATAACCTGCAAACCGTATTCATCGACTGCTTGACAAATCATCTTCCGCTTCCATTCAACCGAAACAGTTCCTAGGTTATCCGATACCTCCACCCAACGATAACCCGCCTCAACGATCGCAGGAAAGTAGAGATCTGCCTTCCCAGACACCTCTGCGTATTCGAGAAACATACCTCCCGCAAATGGCTCAATCTGGTGCTCCCGATACCTTTTCAACTTCCCTGCCAGTACATCATTTGACAACAGACGGGAGATGCCGACGGCGATCTTTGCGAAGTCGAAGTGGTCTGCCCCAGTCTCGATCAGGTCCTCCTGTTCATGCATCCCAATACCCCAATCGATAACCATCGTCAGGCCACAGTCTCTCGGTTTCCCTTGTCGTTCGATTCCGTTGATTCCTTCAAAGAAATGTGGGTTCATTTTTATACCTCCATCACGCCTAAAAACTTGGGATTAGAGAAATGGTGTGATATCCGCATACTTATCTCCCCTCCGCAAATTCAGGTCTTCCCAGTGCATCGGTCTTTTCCTGTCGTTCATACCGCTGCAGCTCACCGCCAGCATCTGCCAAGATCCGTTCCTGTGCAAGGGCAATGCGATCTCCTGCACTCGCTGCGATGTTATGCTGACACGTCGGATCCGCTTCTAGATCAAAGAGACGTGAATTCTGGAAGTCCACACCGCTGAAGAACCAATTCTTTGAATCTTTGTACCAAACAGAGTTGCCGTAACGGCAGGTCAAATACTCCCGCTCCTTAAATCCACTACCTTCCTCTACCAGTGGAAGCAGACTTTGTCCCTCCATTTTGCCGATTGGTTCAACATCGGCGGCGGCAATAACGGTTGCCGGTACATCCAAACTGTAGACAAATTCATCGCGCGTGTTGCCAGCACCGTTCCCTTTCGGGTGACGTAGCAGCATCGGGAGGTCCATTGTTCCCGGATACATGAAATCCGCCGGTTTTCCAGTGACACGATCGGGATTTTCACCGAAGTTGGTCCCGTGATCGCTTAGAAATATCACGAGTGTATTCTCTTTCAGCCCCAACCTGTCGATGGTATCAATCAGCTTCCCAAACCATGTATCTACCATCGTTACCAAACCGGCATAATTTGCCCGAATGCTGGGCAAGCGCTCTTCGACTTCGGGATTGCGATCAAGTGGTCCATAGGGTGCAGAGAGATAGATTGGTTCTCGGTCGTCTCGGCTTCCGTAGAGATCGTAGTAGTGAAGTGGTGCTTCCCAAGTTTCATGCGGTGTGAAGCTATCAATGTACAGATAGAATGGACAGTTGTTATAATTCTGCTCAACAAATTTTGTCGCAGCTCGAAACGTGCGTGCTGTGGGCCACGTCTCTTCTGCCCGTTCCGGCTGCACATTGACGAGATGCGCCCGAATCCGATCCGGACCGCCCCGGTAGCGCGAGAGCAGCGTCTCATCCGCATGTGCTATGGCGTTGTATCGGTCTTCTGCTTGACCGCGGATAAACTCCCATTGTCGAAATCCACGCGTAAAATTCATCCCCGGCACGAAGTAGTGGGGCACATCCGCAAAGAAACCGGTGTGATAATTCTGACGGACGAGCGCTTCCGCTATCGTGCTTTCGTCCGATGATAACGGCTGCCAGCCCGGGATATAGACATTATCCCAAGGTACAGGACGATAATTCCGAAACGGGAACGCCCGCCGACCGCTGTGCAAGGTGCGACGCGTAGGAATCGTTGGCAAACATTCCGGATGTGCATTTGTAAATCGTACACTATCTTGGGCGAACCGGTCCAGATTGGGTGTATGAATCCATTTATTCCCATACGCTCCCAGATACGCTGTTCTAAGCGTATCCGAAACCACAACCACGATATTCCAACCTGATGCCGCTTTTTCAGTCATAACCTCTCCTTAGTTTATTCACCAATCACTAGCGTAAGGAGCGCTGCTAACCAATAGTTACACCAATTTCCCGCCCAACATGCCGAATATACTGCTGGCCCGCAATTGTCTCTAGCTCAGGGAAATGCTCAACGTGCACCGGAACATCATTGTCTAATTCATCTAACCGCCGAAGTATTGTCGCATAGTCCATCATACCGGTGCCCGGTACAGCTTCATCTACACGGCTAATAATGCTGATCGGTTTTGCCGACCACATTGTAGCATCTTTTGCGTGCATTGTGACAATTTTATCCCCAATTCCATCGAAAATCTCATTGATAAAGTCCGTCATTCTAAGGAACATGTGGGGTCCTGTCATATTCACAGGGTCAAAAAGCGCCTTCAGTCTCGGGGAGGGAACTGCATCAAAGAGTTCCTGATATCGCTCGACAGAATAGACTGGTGTAATGATGTGAGGATGTATCGCCACGTCCATCTCAAACTCTTCAGCATAGGGCATGAGTTCCTCGACCGCGCCGATGCATCGTTTCCACGTCTCCTCAGACCACATTGAGGGGATGGTTCCGCCCCGCTCCGCAAAGGTTTTCGGCATTTCGTCAATCCAAACTCTACCGATCAGTATTGCGCAGGCGATGCAGTGTGCACCTATGATGTGGGCATGGCGCAATTGACGGCGATGTCCTTCAATGGCAGATCGATATTCAG
Source organism: Candidatus Poribacteria bacterium (assembly GCA_003635265.1). Classification (GTDB taxonomy): domain Bacteria; phylum Poribacteria; class WGA-4E; order WGA-4E; family PCPOR2b; genus PCPOR2b. The sequence continues at coordinate 300,828 of PYIZ01000034.1, read as the reverse complement.
CCGGATCCGCCGAACCAAATCCGCCCTGATGCCCACTAAACTCTCCGACTCGGATGCCGTGGTCATCAAGGAATCGCTTGGCTTCCTCAACATCCGCATCGCTCCAATCGGCCGGCGTATTTGTGGTCACAGTCTTCACTTCCATTAACTTCACTTTTTGGAGGAAGGCGGCGCGTTCCTCCGATGTCTTTCCCAAGCGCACAGACGGACTCATTAAAATCATTTGACACCTCAGTTAATATCTACCGAAATATAATTGCCCATGAATCCCGCTTTAACCCAAAAAGAAAAGCCTCCTGAGACCGATAGAAAATATGATGATTCAATCGGAGATCAGGAGGCAAATAATCAGAAGATCCCATGTTGCTTGTAAGGAACAACGATCGTTATTCCCTACGCTTTGGATAAAATTTAGTAATTACGTTTGAGTTGACCCCATGTTGTCGACAGCTTGCCCACACCCGGCTCGACCGCTAACGCTTTGAAGGGGGCATCGTCCACCTCTTCCCATGTCGCGCCGTCAATTAAACCGTGATGTTCAAAAGCGGAAGAATCCTTCGCTTCGCCACCGTTGCCCTCGTTAAGGTGCAAGAGGAGAACGGTATTGCGATCCCGCTCTTCAAACTCAGTCGTCGGTCGCGGAAAGTTAGCAGCTGGGTATCTGGGAATATTAGAAATCCGAACTTCATCGATTAATCCGGAAAACGCTTCATTCCATTGGGGGAGCCAACCGATATAAACATCTGACAAAGATGTGTTAATTTTCCCCGGATCTTCGATCTCATCTTTCAGCTTACCATCGACGTGAAGCAGGTAGGCACGACCATCGAAGGACAGCGCAACATGGGTCCATCTCTCTAGACTGACCCTGCCTGAGCCTTCCCAAGCCCACTGGGCAGCGTTGACTGCTCCTTGGTAAGCACCCCCATCGTTAAGGAGGGCATGCATCCAAGTATCTGCCTTCCCGGTAATCATCATTCTCCCGCCGCCTGAATCTAGAGCGGTGGCATAAATCCATGCTTCGAGCGTTAGTTTATCTGCAAGGTTCAATTCCTCGCTATGATCAACAATAATCCGTGTTCCTTTCTCTCCATTATCCTTTTTCGCATCAAACTTGAGTGCAAAATTCTTTGGCGCAGCAAAAGCGATTTGTGTCAATGAAAACGCGAATACTAGCACCAAGGCTATAGAGATTAATCGACCTTTTTGCATCGTAATACCCTTCCTTTGATAGAGGTTTGAGATTCTGATGGAATGCTACAGCAAAACCCACAACTTTGGTCCAACATCCTGTCTTGTTTCGCTTCAATCACCACGGGCTGTTATAGTCAATTTAGAAAACCGATCTATAATTAGGATTCAATTTTGACGTAACATCGTAGGATTAGGAGAGCCTATAGAAAGACAGTTCATTACTAACATAATAACATTTTTCTGCTAAACAAGTCAAGCGCAAAGAAATCACTTTTGCGTTGACATTCAATTCTTTTACCGATACACTGTAAGGGCTATTTGGCTTGAGGAAATGCGTTGGTGTATATACTGTGCAGAGTATCGTACAAGGAGGAAGTGGAGATGAACACTTTCGTTAATGGGATAGGCAGGGTTGGACTCGGTTTAATGGTCATGCACTGGATGTTCGCAAGTGTAAGCGATGCTAAGTTGACGGGACCGGAGCTTCTAGAAGCGGCTGTTGCGATATGGACCTTTGAGAGGACGGATAGAAACGAGGAGAATGATCCTTTTGTCAAGGACGTTTCTGGCAACGGGCATGATGCGGTGATGTTGAATAAGCCCGCATTGGTTGAGGGAAAATTCGGCAAAGCGGTAGAGTTTAATGCCGGCAGAAAAAATTACTTGGAAGTGCCACACCATGAGGATTTCGATCTGGATGAAGCCATCTCGATTTCGGTATGGGTGAAGCGGCCACCGCGCTTACAAGCACTCGATACCGCGCCCTATTTTATCCTTGAAAAGGGCGGAGAATGGCAACACGGTCGCCCAACTTTTGGAATCGCCCTGCATAAGGTTTTTAACAATATGTTCTATTTCTGGTATAAAGGTGGATACCAAGGAGTAAACGGGATAAAGGATGATCAGTGGCACCACTACGTTGTGGTTGCCAAAGATCGGGAAAGAGACGCCGCCATGTATATTGATGGGGAATTAAAAGAGGTTGAGCATTTGGATGGCCAGCGGGTGATCGCGTTGGAACCTTCACCGGGGCGCGCATTGCACATCGGAGCAGCGTTGCCCGAACGATTCGATTCGTGGACCAATAACACCATAGATGATCTTGCCATCTTCAACGTTGCGCTGAGTCCAGCAGATGTTGAACGGCTTGGGAAAGGGGTTGATAACTCAATCTTCGCGGTTTCTCCATTGGGCAAACTTGCCACAACGTGGGCAATACTGAAACAGAGTCGATGAGTTGGCTAAACAGGAACTGGGTAATCATGAGAATTTCGACTGCAAAATTAATCTCAATTAGTCTTGGTTTAATCATTCTGAATTTAGAATTCACGGTAGTGAGTGATGCGCAATTGACAGGACGTAAATTTCTGGAGAAAGCTGTCGCAATATGGACCTTTGAAGAGGCTGGCATGAAGGGCATCCCAGATATTACCGGCAACGGTCATGATGCTAAATTGATAAATAAACCTGCGCTGGTTGATGGGAAATTCGGTAGAGCAATAGAGTTTAGTGATACCAGAAAAAACTACTTGGAAGTGTCAGACGATGTGGGCTTAAACCTTGAAGGGGTCATCTCGATTTCAGTTTGGGTGAAACGACCTCCGCGGCTACAAGCGACCGATGTGGCACCTTATTTCATTCTACATAGGGGTGGAGAATGGCAATGGCACGGGGCGGGATACGGCATTGCGCTGCACAAAGTTTTTAACAATATGTTCTATTTCTGGTATGAAAATGGATGGCAGGGTGTCAGCGGTATAAAGGACGATCAGTGGCACCACTATGTCGTTGTTGCCAAAGATGGAGAAAGGGCACCAACGCTCTATATCGATGGCGAGTCAAAACCTATTGAGCACGGCGATGGGGTGAAGAAGATGGGATTGGCACCCCCACACGGACAATCGATGTACATTGGTGCGTTGTTGCCAGCGCGATTTGACTCGTTCAGTAAAAGCCTCATTGATGAACTGGCGATATTCAATGTTGCATTGACCGATGCGGATGTAAAACAGCTCGGAAAAGGACTTGATATAGCAATCTTCGCGGTTTCTCCATCGGGGAAGCTTGCTACATCGTGGGCTGCGATGAAAAGTAATCATTAACTCCTAGCTTTTGCCCAGAGGGATATTTTCACATGAGCTATATAAATAAAATTGCAATTTACAGCGTGATTTTTGTCTTGGGTTTCACTAGTTTTGCGATAGCAGTGCAGAAGGTGGTTCCCGGTGCAGTGATCCACCTCGACGCCAGAGAGCAGAATAGACGGGAGATTGCTTGGAGGAATCTCGGTTTAGCCGGGGGCAAAATGCCAGCCAACAATGAGGTGCCTGAATTTGAAGATGGAAAAATCAGAATCCCCGCACTCGGTATCAATGAGGATGCAAAGTGGTATACTGCCACACGAAAGTCGGAGACTTTTGGGGGACTGCCGGATCTAGTCCCCAAAATGCAGCTTGAAGATTGGACAATGGAGGTTCTCATCAGACGCAACGGTCCCAAATGGCCCGATCTCGTTGTTGCTTCCCAAGTCCTTGGATTTAGAGCGCGTGACAGGGAATTACAACAGTTTCAGGTTTCTCTCTTCGGACCGGATACCGGCGAACTCATCGCGAGGTTTAAGGGTAGCCCTAATAAAAAAGGAAGGTGGTTAATCCCGGAAGATCTCGGCATTGATATTAAGGAAAAGGAGTGGCACTGGATCGCCTTTGTCTTCACCGATCAGAAAATGGTTGAAACCTACCAAAATGGTGAAAAGGTTGGGATGGTTGAGATGGATCAGGATTATGATCCTGAAGAGCCTATGTGGCTTTCAATATTTACTTCTCATGACAGGGATCGAAACTTCAACGGCTCAATCGCTATCCTTCGTATTTACGATAGACCGTTGAGTAGAGACGAGCTGCTCCAAAACATCACAGGTAAACTATCAGTTGAGCCAACCGACAAACTGACGACAACGTGGGCGCGAATGAAAGCGCACTGAAAGTAATCGTTTAGTAGGGGCAACCCCCCGATAGATCGGGATGCAAGCACTTGTGGTTGCCCCTACTCCTACTGTAACACCTACCAATTCGTAAACGCCCCATCGGGGCGACGCAACTGCGGTGCATCAACCTCGCGGTAGGGATTAGCCAGTGCTGCCTCCTCATCAAACTCAATCCCCAACCCTGGACTCGTTGGTGGCAGTAGATAACCATCCTCCCACTCTAGCTGCACTGGAAAGACATCCGGCAGCGTCGTCCCCGGCTTGCTTGGGAGTTCTTGTACCCCGAAATTCGTTGACGCGAGGTCGAGGTGCAGACATGCCGCTGTCGAAACGGGACCGAGCGGATTGTGTGGGGCCAAATCAATGTAGTGTGCTTCACACCAACCCGCAATCTTCTTCGCCTCTGTAATCCCACCAACAATGCAGAGATCAATCCGTGCATACTGCATCAGTTCCTGTTCAACCAATTCGCGGAATTCCCACTTCGTGGCATACTGCTCTCCCACCGCCAACGGCACAGCAACGTGGCGCGCTAATTGATGATACGTGGACATGTTTTCGGAGCGCAGCGGATCTTCTATGAAATAGGGGCGATACTGTTCCAAAGCGCGGCAGAGTGGGATCACGTGGGGTGGGTCGAGCCGCGTGTGAACGTCAATCAAGATCTCAATCTCCTCCCCGACAACCTCCCGAACTGCTTCGCACTGCTTGATAGTTTCCCGGACCGCCCACGACGGATCGAGGACATCTCCCTGCTGAGGCACACCCCAACGCACAAATTTCCAACCATCTTCCACGAGTGACCGTGCGTGTTCAGCGAGTTGTTCAGCGGAATTGCCGACAGCGTGAGGATAACACACCGCTTTCTGACGGACTAGCCCACCGAGCAGGTCGTAGACTGGAACACCTAAGACTTTTCCGCGAATATCCCACAGTGCGATGTCGATAGCACTGATTGCAGAGCAAGCAATCCGTCCAGCAGGGAAAAAACCGCCTCGGAACATCACCTGCCACAGATGTTCGATACGCCGTGGATCTTCACCGATTAGGACGGATTTGAGGTGGTTGACGCATTCCGTCGCTGCGAGTTCCCGCCAAGTAATGCCGCCTTCACCAATTCCATAGATACCTTCATCGGTTTCAACTTTGACAAAGAAGAAATTCCTAGCACCTCCCCATACCGGCAAAGGTTTTATATCTGTAATTTTCATTTTTATCCTTTCTTGTATACTTTGTGTGATTTGTAAGCGATGAACCAATCAACTAACGAACTATGGTAAATTTTAGAATTACTTAAACACTCTCAATGCACAGCCAACCCCCTAAATCCCCCTTATCAGGGGGACTTTAGAATCTTCGCGATGGTCGGAGTTATTGGCAAATGTCTACTTATTTTTTTAATTCACCATAATTACGTTTCACGCATCACGTTTCACTCTGCGTTTACGTCTTCACCTGTGGATCCAGCACATCTCTCAATGCATCCCCCAGCAGGTTGAATCCTAAAACAATCAGAAAAATTGCGATCCCCGGTGTCATGACAGCCCACGGCGCGCGACGGATCAACGCCCGATTCTCGTTGAGCATCGCCCCCCACTCCGGTTCACCAATCTCAGCGCCAAGGCCAAGAAAGCTAAGACCAGCAGCATCCAAAATCGCCGCACCCATTCCCAGTGTTGCTTGCACGATCAGGGGCGCAAGACAGTTAGGCAAAATCGCGCGGGTCAGAATGCGAAAGTCGCTCACCCCGATGGCATGGGCAGCGGTTACATAATCCTGCTCGCGGATAGTGAGGACGGATGCCCGCAAGATTCTAGCATATTGCGGGATGTAAACAATCGAGACAGCAATAATCGCATTTGTCAGACTCTGTCCCAAGATGGTGACGATAACCATTGCCAATAGGATACTCGGCATGGCAAGCATCATATCCATCACCCGCATGATGGTGTTATCGAGCCACCCTCCATAATAGCCAGCGATAACGCCCAACAGTGCGCCAATCGAGATTGAGAATGTCATCGCAACTAACCCAACTTTGATCGAAATCCGCGAACCGTAGACAATACGACTGAAAATATCCCTGCCGACCTTATCGGTTCCAAAGTAATGCTCTTGAGACCAGCCCTTGAGCCGTGCGGTCACATCTGCATTGCGAGGGTCATGTGTTGCGATCAGGGGGGCAAAGATTGCAGTGATAATAAAAAAGATTAAGATTGACGCACCAATCACCGCCGATTTCTGACGCAGCAGCTCTCGATAAAATTGGCGACGATGTTCCCTCATGTTGCTTCCTCTCCGATTCGGATACGCGGATCAAAATATGCGTAGAGCAGATCGACAATCAGGTTCACCGTCATAAAAACTGTAGCAACAAAGAGAACACCACCTTGTACCGGACGAATATCGCGTGCTTCAACAGCAGCCCGCAGCCACGAACCCAATCCGGGCCAAGAAAAAATATGCTCCGTTAAGATCGCGCCGCCCATCAGGTAGCCAAACTGGAGACCAATGACTGTCAACACAGGGATGATGCTATTTTTTAGGGCATGTTTAAGGATCACGACCCATTTGGGAAGTCCCTTTGCATAAGCAGTTACGATATACTGCTGGTTAAGGACTTCTAGGAGGCTAGACCGCGTCATACGAGCGATTATCGCTAACGGTATTGTGCCAAGGGTTATCGCAGGGAGGATGAGATGCGCTATTGCATTTTGAAACGCAGCAAAGTTGCCAGCGAGCAGGGTATCAATCAGATAAAAGTGGGTACGGTGCTGAATGTCAAGATCCAATACAGCGTCGAGTCGTTGTGAACTGGGAAAAATTGGGAAGGTATAAGCAAGCAGCAGGATGAGCATCAAACCAAGCCAGAAGATTGGCATTGAGATCCCTGCTAATGATCCGAACATCGTCGTGTAGTCCCAAAATTTCCCGCGATTGATGGCAGCGACAATCCCTGCAGCGATACCGAAGAAGACTGAGAAAATCATTGCTGCAAGCGTCAATTCTACTGTCGCAGGGAATTTGCGGAGAATTTCTTCAATGACCGGTTGGTTTGTCTTGAACGAGCGGCCCAGATCGAAATGCACCAAATCCCACAGGAACACTCCGTACTGCTTATGCAGCGGTTGATCTAGCCCCATCTGGCGCCGGAGTTCCGTCAACGCCTCCTCTGTCGCACGCTCACCAAGGATTGCGAGGGCGGCGTCACCGGGGATGAGGTGCACCATAAAAAAAACGAGCAGCGAAACACCGAAGAGCGATAATCCCATTGAGAGGAGTCGATGCAGGATGTAGACAATCATACGTCACATCACTTTTCAAGCCAGATCTGTCGAAAATACTTCCACGATGTTGGGTGAAGTCTGAGATTCTTAATCTGTTTGTTGATGATTAAGATCTGTTTGGAGTGTGCTAGTGGGACCCAAGGGACATCGCGGTGAAAAAGTGCCTGGGCTTTTTTATACAGTTCGATTCGCTTGGCTTGATCCATAGTCGACTGCGCTTCTACCAGAAGTTCCTGCATCTCATCGCTACGATAGAACGCAATATTTCCCGCCGGTTTTTTCGCTGCTTCCTTGCTCAACAGGTAGTAGAAGAAGTTATCTGGGTCGCCGAGATCGGCAGACCAACCGAGCATTGCTGTATCGTGCTCACCGTGTTTGGTCTTTTCCAGATACGTTCCCCAATCAAAGGTCACAATCTTCGCTATGATCCCAACATGGCGCAAATCTGATTGAATCGCTGCGGCAAGGGCACTCCCATCGGGGATATATGGTCGTGGTACCGGCAGTGCCCACAACGTTGTCTCGAAACCGTCTGCGTAACCTGCCTCTGCGAGCAACGCTTTCGCTCTTGCGGGATCATAGGTGTACTCCTCTATCGAGTCATCATAACTCCACATCGTCGGTGGGATGGGGTTTTTGGCGGGGATGCCCATGCCTTGATAAAGTTCTGTGACAATTTCGTGCTTGTTAATCGCATGGTTGACGGCGAGACGGACCTTGAGATTATCGAAAGGTTTTTTGTCGAAATTCATCGCCAGATAACCGATATTCATGCCGGGTTGTTCGATGATCCTGAGTTGAGAGTCTTCACGGATCTGGGGCAGGTCATCCGGATTCGGAAATTCCATTGCGTGAATGCTCCCGTTTTGTAACTCGATAAGACGTACTGAGTTATCGGGGATAGATCGGAAGATGATTCTGTCAAGCGGTGGGCGTCCTTCCCAATAGTCTTTGTTCACTTCCAAGACAACCTTGTCCTCACGATCCCAACGCACAAACTTAAAAGGTCCCGTGCCGACCGGGTGATTCTTAAAATCCACTCCCCATTTCTGGAGAGCGGTTGGACTGACGATTGAAAAAGGTGTCATCGCGATGGTGTAGATGAAAGGAGCATAGGGACGTGTAAGGGTGAATTGGACTGTATAGGGATCAGGCGCAGTGATTTCCTCTACAATCTTCGCTAATCCGGTGTAGGACCAGTAAGTATAGGAACCACCAACATTGTGGAAAGGGTGACTTGGATCATGCTGACGGTTCAGAGAAAAAAGCACTGCATCTGCGTTGAAAGGCGTACCATCGTGGAACTTAACCCCCTTGCGGAGATTAAATCGCCATGTCAGCCCATCCTCCGATGACTCCCACGATTCTGCCAACGCTGGCTCGATGTCCGTACTCTCGTTTTTGTACTGTACGAGCCTGTCATAGATATTTTCACATACCTTGAAGGATTCGCCATCCTCTTCCTGTGCCGGATCAAGTCCTACAGAATCGCCGCCACGTCCAAAAATCAGTGTGCCGCCAATCACTTGGGCATCTACAACATAGATAGCAGATATTAAAAACAGAAAAATTGCAAAGATGTATCGATACAGTAATTTCATGTAAAGCCACTCCTATATTGATAAAATTAAGGTCTAAAGATGTCAACAATTCAGGGAAACTTCAAGATACAGGTTCTTTTCAAATTATTGTCGCAAAAATAAGGGGCGAGTGTCAAGAGAAAACAGTGTATTTGAATGTGCACAGATACGGATGATATGATACAATAGATAACATACTTTCGTTGTGTGCGAAAAAACGAGGAGGGTTTGCCGATGTTTGATTTTGTACAATCCACACTCGTAGCCATTAATTTGGTCTTAATGTTAGCGTTGCCAGTTTTACTAGTATTGCTATGTATCCGGACACGCTCAAAGGGCTTGATACTTATCACAGCAGTGCTTATTTGCCGTTCTACCATCGGCTTGATTCCAGACTTTGTTATGAAGCCATTCTTGGACCAGTGGAGTAATGGTGAACTAAATAACTGGTTGACTCAGCACATGACAGTCGGGCAGTTCATAGTGTTGTATCATTATGTCTCGATTCTACCATACAACGGATTGTTGATATTGGGTGTCTTCCTAATCTATCGAGAATGGAGTCATGAGAAGATTCGTTGGAACCAGATAAATCCCCAGAAATAGTCAATCATGCCTGATACCAACTCTGATTCTAAAATAATGCGTCATGCGCTAAACACACAAATACTCGATCGAATTGCGGTTACTATATCCGTGCTCTTCAATCCATTCCTATTGCCACTTGCGTCAATCCTGCTAATCGTCCGTACATCCGTCGCGACGACGCAGCAGGGATTGTTGTGGATGGTGATTGTCATACTGTTTGCCAGCGTGCTGCCGATGCTCTTTATCCTGTTACTTTTTCGTTTGGGGCAACTGAGCGATTTCCGACTAACGGTCAGAGAACAACGCGCTAAACCGCTAATATTCTCGCTTGTAAGTGCCCTTGTCGGCATCGGCATTTTATACTTCCTCAATGTGCCGCGAGAGATTGTCTGGCTCTGTATTGCCTGCGTCATCAACGGACTTGTGCTTACCCTAATCACACAGGTGTGGAAAATCAGCTTCCATAGCGGGGTTGCCGCAGGGTGTATGACAGGGCTGGTGACACTAATCAGCAGCCAGTTTGTCTATCTGTTCATCCTGTTGCCGTTCATTGCGTGGGCGAGGGTGCACCGGAAAAGGCACACCTACCTGCAAACTATCATCGCCGCACCGATCGCTGTTGCAAGTACTGCGGTAGTACTTCAGTTGGCATTATAATAGGGCTATATCGGGGACCGCCGAAACAGCCAGAACCGTCCAATAAAACGCATCGCTTGTTGGTTGGCTTGACTTCAATGAATCATAATTTATTACACAGCACATAGGAAAAGCGTAGGTAAGAAACAATGGCAGAACAAAACGACACGAAACAGTTGCTAATCATTGACGGTACAGCGTTTGTCTATCGCGCATTTTATGGAATGCAGCAACAACTGACTAACTCCCAAGGTCAACCGACCGCTGCAATCCTTAGCTTCACAAGAACGCTGCTGAAATTGCTTGAAGAAGGTAATGATTACATAGCGATATGTTTCGATCGCGGTGGTAAAAGCAAAAGAGATGAACTTTATGCCGCCTATAAGGCAGATCGCCCGCCAACCCCGGATGCACTCATTTCCCAATTCCCGTATGTGCGGAAAATTGTCGAGGCACTGGGTATCCCGACCGTGGAAATGGACGAATACGAAGCAGATGATGTCGCTGGAACGTTGGCGAAGCAAGCCGAAGCAGCGGGATTCGATGTGATGATTATGACCAACGACAAGGATATGCTTCAGCTGATCTCACCAAAGATTAAGGTGCATCGCGTCAATCCGCGTGGTGGATACGAAATCTACGATGCGGCAGCCTGCAAAAGGCGTTACGGGATAGAACCGTATCAAATCCCCGATTACCTTGCGCTTGCAGGCGATAGTGTTGATCAGATCCCCGGCGTCAGCGGCATTGGAGAAAAGACCGCTCCTAAGCTGCTCTCTGAATTTGGTGAGATCGAAATCCTCCTCCAGCGCCTTGATGAAGTACCAGATCGGTTCCGCACCAAGCTGGAGGCAGGGGAGAGCGACGCACTACTGAGCAAGAAACTGGCAACCCTCGAAACCGCTCTTGAACTGCCTATCACACCTGAAGGGTGTAAAGTTGAACAGAGAAACAACAAAGTGTTGGTAGCACTTTTCCGCGAGCTTGAGTTCCGCAGCCTACTTGACCAAGTTACAACAGACCAGGAAATGCCGAAACCGGATGCAGACTATCAAATGATTACGGATGAAGTTGGCTTGACGCATCTTGTTGAGAAACTCAAGGAGGATGGGGAGTTTTCCGTAGATTTGGAGACAACCTCAACCAATCCAATTGATGCTCAGATTGTTGGTATTGCCATCACCACCACTCCGCATGAGGGATATTACATTCCGATTCTGAGTTCCCTGCTCGATACACCATCTTTGCTCTCCCAAGATCAGGTTTTAGAGGTGCTCCGCCCCATTCTTGAGGAGGCTTCTCACCAAAAAGTCGGGCAGAATATAAAATATGACCTGAAGGTGTTCAAACGTCACGGCGCAGACTTGAAAGGCATCTCGTTCGACACGATGCTCGCTTCTGGGTTGTTGCATCCAGCATCATCCAGCCACGGTCTGAATGACCTCGCCTTCACCCATCTGAACCACAAGATGATTCCGATTAAAGACCTTATCGGCACAGGCTCGAAACAGATCACGATGGATCTGGTGCCGCTCCCACAGATTACAGAGTATGCTTGCGAAGATGTGGACATCACGCTGCAACTCAAGAACAAATTTGAATCGGAGCTAACGGCAGAAGGACTGACGGATATTTTCCACGATATTGAAATGCCATTAATCCCTGTGCTTGCCGATATGGAGTTGACAGGTATTCAGGTGGATGGCGATTACCTCAGACAATTATCGGGTGAATTCCAAGAGCGTCTCGATCAGAAAATGGATCAGATCTACGCAGAAGCAGGACAGGAATTTAATATCAATTCGCCAAAACAACTTGGGCAGCTTTTATTTGAAGAGCTCGATCTGCCGAAGAATCTGACGCGTCGAACCAAAACCGGCTATTCAACTGATATTAGAGTTTTACAAAGGTTAGCTCCACACCACCCATTGCCAGAGTTGATTTTGGAATATCGGTCTTTTTCCAAACTTAAATCCACGTACACCGACGCACTCGTTGGGTTGATTAACCCGGATACAAGACGCATCCACACATCGTTCCACCAAGCCGGGGTAAGGACAGGACGCCTCAGCAGCAGCGATCCAAACCTACAGAATATCCCGGTACGAACCGCTGAAGGGCGGGAGATTCGCCGGGCATTCGTCGCTAGCGATGATGATCATGCACTGATTGTTGCAGACTACTCGCAGATCGAACTACGTATCCTCGCCCACCTCTCCGGGGATGACCGCCTTCGGGAAGCCTTTGAGCAAGATCTGGATATCCATGCACAATCCGCTTCTCTCATCTTTGGTCTACCGCCGGAGGAGATTGACGATCATATGCGTCGTCAGGCAAAAACGATGAATTACGGCATCGTCTACGGTGTAGGTGCGTTCCGTCTGTCCAACGAACTTCAGATCGAATTTAGCGAAGCTCAACAATTAATCGACAACTACTTTCAGACCTATGCTGGGGTCAAGGACTATTTTGACAGGATTGTTGCGAAAGCACAAGAACAAGAATATGTCACAACGCTCCTCGGACGACGCTGCTATGTCCCAGAAATCCAAGCTGCTGATCGAAACACGCAAGAGTTTGGCAAACGTGTCGCTATTAACGCCCCAATGCAAGGCACAGCCGCAGAACTCATTAAACTTGCTATGCTTGGGATTCATGATTATCTGACGAAGAGTGGTAAGCGGACAAAATTGCTGCTACAAGTCCATGACGAGTTGGTGTTTGAAGCACCAAAATCCGAGCAGGAGGAGGTCTTGACCGAGATCACACACCTGATGGAGAATGCCTGTCAGATCGATGTGCCCATCAAGGTTGATAGCCATGCGGGTGCGAGTTGGCTGGAAGCAAAGTAGCGATAGTTCATTAGGTATGGTGCGTCATATTGACAAGCATTTCCAAATACGATGTTGCCATTCTGACATTTATAGGAAACCTCCGGCTGTTGTGTGCGTTGCTGTCTATGATTATTAGGTTGGCATGTATATTGCCTGATAATCTGCTACGTAAACACGGATTTCGTCCGTGAGAAGATGTGTATCGTTGGAAGTGGAAGGAAAGGGCACTAAAAGATGATCCGGCACAGTTATCGAATTCTACTAGTTGATGATGATATGGCTTCTTTAGAGGTCTTAGATGAGGTTTTAAGTCGTGCCGGCTACGATGCTGTGTCCGCAGAGACTGGGTATGAAGCCTTAGAAATTGTTCGGGAAGTGTCGATAGATCTTGCTCTCCTAGATTTTAATCTTCCAGATACAACGGGCGCAGAACTGCTTCAACAGATTAAGCGGTTTCAGCCAAGCGTGCCTGCGATCATTATGAGCGCAAACACATCACAGGGTGTAAAATTTGACGTTTTTGAAGCGGGTGCCTACACATTCATATCAAAACCGATAGATTTGCCACAGCTGTTGGGATTCGTTTCCCGCGCGTTAGACCTTAAACAACAATCGATATCGCGTCATCAAAATAGCAGGCGGGAGGTTTCAACAGGTCGGAACACCCAGACGCTTCAGGTGAAGAGATTAAGTATTTTCCGATGGATTCGGATTATCAGACATAAGTAGTGAGCAGATACCTACATCAATAATCAATCAACAATTATCATTAATTTGTTATGGAGGGATTTCGGATGAGTAAAGTCATTGGAATTGATTTGGGAACCACAAATTCGTGTGTCGCTGTTTTAGAAGGCGGTGAGCCGAAAGTGCTCGAAAATGCCGAAGGCACCAGAACAACGCCCTCTGTTGTTGCTGTTACGAAAGAGGGTGAGCGATTGGTTGGGCAAGTTGCCAAAAGGCAAGCTGTCACCAATCCGAAAAATACTATCTTCTCCGTCAAGCGATTTATGGGACGTAAGTACAACGAGGTTAGTGAAGAAATAAACCGTGTTCCCTATGAGGCTGAGAGCGATAAAGACGGGGATGTCTCCATAAAAGTTGCGGATAAGCAGCACGCACCACCTGAAATTTCCGCGATGATTCTTCAGAAAATGAAAGAGACCGCGGAATCCTACCTTGGTGATTCGGTGACGCAAGCTGTCATCACAGTCCCTGCTTATTTTAACGATTCGCAGCGTCAGGCAACAAAGGACGCAGGTAGAATCGCCGGCTTGGAAGTGCTTCGTATTATCAATGAGCCAACAGCTGCATCATTAGCTTACGGACTCGACAATCAGAAAGACAAAAATATTGCAGTATACGATCTGGGCGGGGGTACTTTTGATATCTCAATCCTTGAGATCGGTGATGGTGTGTTTGAAGTCAAGAGCACCAACGGCGATACCCACCTCGGTGGTGACGATTTCGACCAAAAGATCATCGACTGGCTCGCTGAAGAGTTTCAGCGGGAGCAAGGAATAGATCTCCGTAAGGACAACATGGCACTGCAAAGGTTGAAAGAGGCTGCGGAGAAAGCGAAGTGTGAACTCTCAGCTGCTATGCAAACCGATATTAATCTGCCTTTTATTACTGCAGATGCAAGCGGACCGAAACACCTCAATGTCAATCTGACCCGTGCAAAACTTGAGCAGATTACCGACGATCTTGTTGAACGATCGCTTGAACCGTGTCGGAAAGCCATTGCCGATGCAGGGCTATCTGCAAGTGATATTGAAGAGGTCATATTGGTTGGTGGACAAACACGGATGCCGAAGGTCCAAGAGGCTGTCCAGCGACTGTTTGGTAGGGAACCCCATAAGGGGGTGAATCCCGACGAGGTTGTTGCAATTGGTGCCGCAATTCAAGGCGGTGTCCTTTCTGGCGATGAGGGCGTGAAAGATATTTTGCTGCTTGATGTAACTCCTCTGTCGTTGGGTGTCGAAACGCTGGGCGGAATATTCACTCGACTCATTGAGCGGAATACAACGATTCCAGCCAAGAAATCGCAAATCTTTACAACATCGCAAGACAATCAGACTACTGTCGATGTACATGTATTGCAGGGTGAACGGGAGCAAGCAGTCTACAACAAAACGATTGGTCGTTTTCAACTCGATGGCATCCCACCTGCACCGCGCAGTATGCCACAGATTGAGGTGGCGTTTGACATTGACGCAAACGGTATTCTCAATGTTTCAGCAAAGGATCAGGCGACAGGTAAGGAACAACACATTACCATTACCGCTTCGTCGGGACTGTCCGAAGCCGAAATTGACCAGATGGTCAAGGATGCCGAAACCCACGCCGCTGAAGACCAGCAAAAGCGCGAAGAGGTAGAGGTACATAATCAAGCAGATTCGCTGATCTACGAGACGGAGAAAAATCTCGGTGAGTTTGGCGATCAGGTTGATGCGGCAATCAAGAGTAATGTTGAAAATGCTGTCGATGAACTCAAGAAAGCCCTAGAAAGCCAGAACACCGAGGATATTAAAGCTAAAACTGAAAGTCTAATGCAGGTCTGGCATCAGGCTTCGGAAGAGCTCTATAAGCGGACCGCTGAGGCTGGTGGCGATCCATCTGCAGGACCAGAGTATCAGAGCGCACCAACAGATGAACCGCAGCCCACATCTTCATCGGCTGACGGTGAAGTCATCGACGCTGATTATGAAGTTGTTGATGACGACAAGAAAGCTGATGGGGACAAGAAGTAGGATGTTGGACTCAAGTGTTTTGATATTCGTGTTTTTGCTAACGTGTCAGGCACTTAAAAAACCAGATTAAGTTGAAAATCATAACCTTGCGAAGGTTTCGAGCCTTCGCAAGGTTTTTTTGTTCTATGGGAGGTATATGATATGGAGACTTCTGGAAATAAGTCCATCCGCGTGGGGGTTGTCGGGGCAGGACGCGGGCAATCCTTTATGCGATCCGCAATAGCGGTCGGGCTTGAGTTGGTGGCTATCTGCGATACGTGGGAGGAGAAACTGCAACAGGTCGGTGACCAACTCGGCGTAACCACTTACACTAACTATGACAAATTCCTTGAACACGACATGGATGCAGTTGTGCTTGCTAACTATTTTCACGAGCACGCGCCTTTCGCAATCAGGGCATTTGCCGCGGACAAGCATGTGATGAGTGAGTGTGCTGCCTGTCACACGTTGGCAGAAGCGGTAGCATTGGCACGTGCATTTGAAAAAAGTGGAAAGATTTATCTGTTTGCCGAGAACTATCCGTATATGGCCTATAATCAGGAGATGCATCGCCTGTACAGAGCGGGGCGGATCGGTGAATTTAAGTACGGTGAAGGGGAGTATGTACACCCAGATCCTGCCGAAGTCAAACTCGCTCGCAGCTGCGGGACCAACCACTGGCGTAATTGGATTCCATCTACCTACTACTGTACCCACTCCATTGCGCCGGTGATGTATATCACAGACACCCGTCCTGTGAAGGTGAATGGATTTGTAGTGCCCTACGATTTCGACGATTCAACCCAGACGATGCACATGAAACGCAGCGACACCTGCGCTGTCATTATTTGCCGGATGGATAACGGTGCGGTAATGAAATCCCTGCATGGTGCATTGCGCGGGCACGGTAACTACGTCCGTATCCACGGCAATAAGGGATTGATGGAAAACAGCCGTCATGGCGACAAACAACGTCTGCGGGTGTGGCGTGAGCCGTGGGAGAAAGATGAAGGGGAAGAAACCGAAATCGTCTACAAACCCGATTTTCCAACCCATCATAACGAAGCAACAACCGCAGGGCATGGTGGCGGCGATTTCTTTACCACTTATCACTTTGCAGAAGCGATCCGGACAGGTGAACAACCATACTTGGACGTTTATCGAGGGATCGATATGAGCATCGTCGGTATTCTTGCGTGGCGTTCTACCCTCACTGATTCTGTCCCAATCGAAGTCCCCGATTTTCGCTCAGAATCGGTGCGTAAGTCGTATGAAAATGATGACTGGTCCCCAGATCCAAAACGTAAGAAAGAGGGTCAACCGTCAAGTAGCATCCTCGGTGATATTCAGCCTTCGGAGGCAACAGTCGCATATGCGAAAGAGATCTGGGCAAAGCAGGGATATCGGGAGTAGATTCACCAAGATCGATGTTGGTAGGTCATTTGGTTGGATCGCGGATCACCGAATATGGCGATACAGCTTTGCAAGGTGATGCGGGGGAATTCGTAGTAGATAGAGCAAGGTGATAAGCCAGTTTGTTAGGGTCGTGCGGAGGATGCCGTTCTTTTGCCAGCGGCGGGCGGAGATGTGGATTCTCGGTTCGACAAGCGTTACCTCGCCATGTTGACAGAGTTTCCGAGAAAATCTAACCTCTTCCATGATTGGAATATCGGGAAATCCACCAATTTGATCGAAGTAGGTGCGGCGAACGAAAATTCCACCGTCGCCGTAGAAAATTCGCAGCCGTTTTGCTCGGAAGTTGGCTGCACGCTCAATCAACCGATACAAGGGATGGTTTCCTTCAATTCGCTGTTTGAACGCTCCGCCGATATAACCCACTGAGATTGCGGTTTCAACGCCTTCAATGGCTCCAGAGTCGAGCCACACATCTGCGTGCAAAAAAAGTAGAATATCTCCCCTTGCCGCTGCGGCACCTACATTTGACTGACGAGCCCTGCCACATTCAGCGGCAATTACCTGTCCATACCTTTTTGCAATCAACGAGGTTTCGTCGATGCTGCCCCCATCAACAATAATCAACTCATGACCCTTTAGTTGAGGTGTGAGTCGAGATAGCGATTGGTCTAAAATCTTCGCTTCGTTGAGAACCGGAATAATAACAGAAATCATACGACGTGAACCGTAAGAAAAACGAGGCTCATATAAAAAGAAAGTGCAAGTCCCGATACATCGGGATTCCGCCTTGCGGAACGAGCGGAACACGAAGAGAAACCGAGTTTTTTGCCGACTCGTCGAGGATACCGAGAATCGGGACTTCAAAACTCGGTTTCTTTGCACTAAATCTTAACATGAGCGAAAAACGATAAGTCGGGGGCCTCCAAACTCATAAGCACATTTAGATGCCGTTGGTCCCCTTCAAATACTGATTCAGCGCAAGCAGCGGGAAAACCACGGCGTAAATGGGATCCGCGTAACCGCCGATAATCTCCCAATAGATACCGACACAACTAGCATCCCATGAACCCTCCGGACGCTGACGATTAAGGAGAAACTCCAATCCCTTTCGAGCAGCGGCACTCTCGGGATCAACAAGCAATAGGGCATAGGTACACCAACCCGTCTGTTCGACCGTGCTATCGGTCAGATTGCCGAACATATCCTCGCCCCAACCACCATCACTGTTTTGCACCGACTCAAGCCAACGAACCCCACGCGCAATCGCCGGAGAGGTAGCCTTCCCTGCTTTGATCAAACCGACAATAGCACAAGCTGTTCCATAAGTCCGTTTGGCAAGCCAAAGATCCGACCAATATCCCTCTTTGGAAATTTGACCTTCCAGCCACCGACAGGCTCGATCTATTTCTACTTCCATGCCTGTCGCTTCGCACCATGCTTCGATTGCGTGAGCGGTAAGACTCACACACCCTACATCACCTTGGCCCGGCAGATATGTGCTACAACTTCCGTCGGGACTTTGGTGTGCCTTCAACCAATCAAGTCCTCGCTGAATCGCTTCAGCACCGCTGGGTATCTTTGCTCGCAGTAATGAAAGTGTGGCTAACGCCGTGTCATCAGCGTCGCTCAGAAGACTACCGGTCCTTCCCATCGCCGAGAATGCCCAACCGCCATCCGGATTCTGGTTGTCAATAAACCACCTGCCTGCGCGTTGAATGGTGTTATTCGCGTCTACATTGCCAATATCAATGAGCGTGAGTACGCTTAGTGCCGTGTCCCAAATATTGAGATTTAACGCCTCTCGACAACCACCGTCTGGGTTCCGTGTCGATTGCAGCCATGCGATTCCGCCGTCGATTAACCTCTGAATCTCCTCTGATTGAGCAGACTCCGTTGGTTCAGGATTAAAGGTGTCTTGGCGACCTGTTATATGCTTTTGAAGTTCAATGAGTGCTAACACCGACAACGCGGTGATGTAATTCACGCGAAACCAACTATTATCGGAAAGCTTATGTTCTATGAGCCAACTGACCAATGAAGCAATCATCTCTGGTCGTCGAGTGGTATTGAGTTCAATCAGGATGAAGACTGGCACAAGCGTGTGCTGCTCCGCGATGAACAGGGTCTCAAAGGTTCGGGTGTGGAATAGGTCAACTGGTGGAAGGACATTAGTTGGTGGCTTGAGGAACGATTGGAGGAAGGGGAACTTCGTCAGCAGCTTTTTCGCCAGCGTCATCACAGGGAGCATACGTTTCGGAATAGTTAGCTTGTTCCAATCGAAGTCGCCGAAGGCTGCGTAGGATAGTTTTATCAGGGCAAGGTTCAGCGGATACGGAGGGATACGTGCAAGGACTCCAGCAAGTTGCGGGTTGGGTTGCTGTTGCCACACCTGCTCCAAAATTAGTTGTGCAAACAGTGTGGCTTCTCGATTCGGCTGATTGGCTGCATCAAGTCCCCATGTGCCATCGGGATTCTGGTGTTTAATCAACCAATCGATTAATGCTTCATCCGGCGACTGATCTTGGGCAAAGAGCACCCAAGCGTAAGCACAAGTGGGGAAGGTACTTGAAGAGAGTTGCCCCTCAAAATTGCCCGCCGAGTTTTGCTGCTGCATTAAAAAATCGGTTCCACGATGCAGCGCAGATTTTACTTCTTCGTTCGTCATGTGACTAGTCATCCGCCAAATCTGAATTGGTTAACGTAGCCCACGGTCTCCTGATCGATCTCGTATTGCCGATTTTGGAGAGTAGACTGAGTCTGCCGAAGTCAGTGTCCCACAAGAATCGACTGGGAGTAACCCTTAAATTCTGTCCACACTTCCTCGATGATTAACTTGCACATTGCTGCAATCGGAACCGCCATCAGTAAACCCATTAAACCGAGTAACTGCTCACCAAGCAATACCACGACAATTGTTGTTACGGGTCCTAGCTCAACACTTTTACCTATTATCAATGGCGTAATAACCGCGTTGTCAATAATCTGTATCACAAGCGTCAGCATGATAACAGCCAGTAGGCTCCAACCAGGCCCGAATCGGGAGCCTAGAAAGACAACAATGATTGCAGGAATTGCCCCAATGAATGGACCAATATACGGAATCAAATTCGCTAGTCCAGCGATAATCCCGATAAGGAGTGCAAACCGCAATCCCAAAATCCAATACCCAATTGCAGCGATTATCGAGATGATTATTGTCTGAATCAAACGGCTACGAAGGTAATCGCCCAATTGCCGGTCGAGTCCCTGAATCAGTACCAGAGCAACTTCAAAGAAGCGATTTGGCACAATCTGAATAAAAGCTTTCTTCATCTGGTGCCCACTGTTAAGAAGAAAAAAGGTTAAAAATAGGATGATAACACCGGTTGTGAATGCTGAAAACGCGCCTCTCGCAGAACTACCAATTGCACTGAAAATC
The DNA here is from genome assembly GCA_003635265.1 of Candidatus Poribacteria bacterium. Taxonomy (GTDB): domain Bacteria; phylum Poribacteria; class WGA-4E; order WGA-4E; family PCPOR2b; genus PCPOR2b. Next base: position 280,157 of record PYIZ01000034.1, on the reverse strand, counting down.
GACTGAGAGTGCCCAAGCACAAATCCCGAAATTCTTTCTTCCATCCGCCCAACAAGAGCATTCACTTGTTCATAGTTGAGCGCTTGAATAGACCTGTTGTCAGAAACTTCCGTCGAGGTTGACCCATATTCGGTGCCCTCAAGATAGTTAAGCAGGGGTGTGCGGAGGAATTCTGGGGTTTGATTCAATACTATTGTAGTTATATCGACAAGACGTTCATGAAAATTTTCAAGATCGACAAGAGGTCCAAGCGTTTCGTAAACCTTGAGTTGGTTTTCTTCTTTTCTCAAATCGTATGTCTGGCGATTCTCTGTATCGGTCAGCTTCCATCTGTTGCCTGTCTCTTCAACAGCGATCATTGCATTTTGAGAAAGTGCGATACCGCCCTCCACAAACTTCTGGCGTAAAACCTCCGGTATTTCGCCACGATCCAATTCATCTTCAAAATCCAGTTCCACAGTCACCGGTAATAACTTCCAAATCTGTCCGGTGATGCTACTGACTGTCACTGTTGAAAGGAAAGCAAAACCGCTGAGCATTAATAGCGTTATGATAATGACCAACAGTGTCCGATTGATCCCCTTTCGCTCCATTAGATCTACAAGTGGGCTAAAGATGTAAGCGATCAGGAACGAAATCACTACTAGTGCGAGGATATCCTTGAGCAGATAGACAACACCGATAAGAATTGCCAGCGAAATCAACGTTGTCCCCAAGGCGATGATTTTCAAGGAGGCATTTGCTACTCGCGCTTGGCGTGTCTGTTCACGGCTTTCACGGACAACCAACCGGATATCCGATGTCATTGTCTCAACATTTTGTGTCAGCGGTATGATCGTCTCTCTGGCTAGCGTAGCCGTTTGGGCGTGTAACTGTTCCGTATTGATTTGAGTAGGGGGATCAACCGTCTTAGAAGGTGCTTCTTCAGTAGGTGGGTGGGTCGTCATGTCCTGATTAGCAGAACCGTTCATTACTGTTCTTCCTCTCTGGAGGCATCCGGGTTGATAGAATCCGATTTTTCAATCTCCAACCCTGATCCGCTGGTGAAAGGTCCATTGGAGGTTACATGTGTATCCTCCTTTTTTGTGCTTGATGCTGCCGAGAGTTGTGCCTTCAAACGACCAATTTCTGCCTGTGCCTTTTCAAATTCGCTGTGCATAAACCGGAAACGTGCCGTGAGAATTTGACCCAGTTTAAAGATGATTTTGGAGGCTAATCTTGGATTTGAGTTCATTAGCTCAAGTAGTTCTGGACGAAAAAAACCGATAACACTTGAGTCACGAGTTGCTCTAACTGTAGCTGTCCGTGGCGAACTATCCAACAGCCCAACGTCACCGAATAATTCGCTATTTTCTAGGGTTGTTAGATGGAGGAGGGTGCCATCTTCTAAGACTTTCGTGACCTCTGCTTGGCCGTCCACCATGATATACATTCCTGCCGCATTCTGCCCTTCATGGATAATGACTTCCCCTGCACTATAATGGCGCTGGTAAGCAATGCGTGCAATGTTTTGAATTTCGCGGCGGCTCAGTTCTTCGAAAACAAGAACTCCCTTGAGGACATCAATAGTACTCCGTTCAACCTTTGCTTTACTCTTTCTATCAAAGACGGCATCCCATGTCGCATCAGTCTGTTTCATCTTCGCCATGATGTTTTCCCTTCTGCTGACTGTTTCCCCATTGCATAGATTCTATTATACCTTACAACCCCTTGTCAAGCGGAATGCTCATTTGAAATCGGGACATTTCTTGCGCCTGTAGAGGCGATTTCCGAATCCCGACCTTCACTAGATGACCCTACTATGGAAATTAAACGCTTGACAAAAAGTTATATCTCCTTTAGAATAAGAGATGCTTAGCGGAACAAAAAACTATACTCCGCGTCGGGTAAAATTGCGCTTTCGTAGACAACGCTCATCGCTTCAACAAGTGCTGTTCAGGCTCTGAAACCTGAAGAGCATTCAAGGGCAGGTTTCGCGAAGTATCTCTGACGCTGAGAGTCTTGACTTTGTTCAATGAGGGGTTTCAAGCCTCAATATAGCAGGCGAAAAGCACAGTTTCTGGCGGCAGACAGTGATATGACTATAATATTTAATATTGAGATATAGGAGGAAAACTAATGGCTGTCGATATTCGTCAAAGAGATGATGTCATCATCTTAAAACCCAAGGGCAAGGTTATTGGAAGATCTGTTCGCGATCTCAGCAGTGCGATTAATGAGGAAAGCGCAAAGATTTCCGATGCGCCGAAATTTTTATTTGATTTTGCTGATGTTTCAATGATGGACAGTTCCGGGCTTGGAACTCTGCTCGGAGCACACGTAGCCATTGTACAAAAGGGCGGTCGAGTTGCGGTCATCAACGTCAGCGAAAAGAACGTCAAGAGCCTCATTATCAGGAGCCGATTAATCTCCACATTTGAGCATTTTGAGAGTGAGGACGAAGCAATCGCCGCACTTACCGGTTAATAGTGTTTGGTCTTCTCGTTGAGACCGATATGTTTATCTCTTGCCTTGCCAATGTGAAGAGTTGGGAAATTAGCTGCCAACATTCACACTAAGCGCAGAAAATGTATTGTCCAGTGCGATAGTAGGTACTTGGGGGCAGAGGCTCTCATTTGGGTATAGCAGCCTGAGTTAAGGCTATGGCTTCGCCTTGAGCACAACCTACTATCCTGTTGGACAGATGCAGTTTTACGAAAACATGGGCATTTTCCTGTGTTAAAAACTCGCTTCTTTCCCTTAAGCGAGTGGCTACATCAGAACAAAGGTCCTTAAATGCAGACTGGTTTAGCTGAACAAACCACGCAGCGACTAATTCTGGGTCTGTCTGAGATTGAAGAGGTTGGTAAAGCCATCGTTTCCGGGCAGAGCAGCTTTAATGCATCAAGCCAGACCTATCTGCGAATAGTTCTCAAGACGTTGCAAGCAGCCGCAGGTGCCATATTGCGCTTCAATCCTGCAGAAAGTCTGCTTGCTGTTGAATCATCAATTAATATCGCAGATGCGTCTGCGGATGAAGCGTTGGTCATCCCGATTACGCCCAATGAAATCGGAATCTTGCTTCAGTGCTCGCCCCTCGATTTTTCCCGACCTCCTTCCCTACTGAAACCGTTCTTGGATGAAATTCAGCTACAGTTACGGGGTCTAAAGGCAACTCTCTGGGCTCCACTAAAGATTCACGAGGAATTTCTAGGTGTTATCAGTCTCGGCGAATTTGCCGACGATTCTGAAGAGGCAAAATGGATTCAAGAATTATTAAATGTCCTAGCTGACCATATCTCGGTTGCGATTGCACATTCACGCTCGCAAGAAGATATGCGTGCCGCTAAATTTCGCCTTTTTATGCTGTCCGACACAACCGCCCAAATTGCCAAGCTGTTAGATACAGAACAATTGGAGGAGGAGGTCGTCAATCATGCTGTCAGTCTTCTAGATGCCAGCGCGGGTTGTCTGATGCTTATTAATCCGATTACACAACAGCTTGAAATCAGAAATCCCTTCGCACCTGGTTTACAATTTCCTTCCGACCTAGAAAGTTTTTCTATTCCCTTGGATTCCGACCAGAGGATTCACCCTACACTTTCTATGCTTCGTGCAGTAGCGACGGAAGGACGGACGCAGATTCGCAATGATCAAGAGGCGGCTGCACTATTTGGCGGAAAGAATCTGATAGCAGTTCCAGTCTTTGGACGTGAAATTCTGGGAATACTCGTTGTTTTCGGTAAGGAGGGTAGAGCTGGCGTCACACTGGAGTTTACCGATGAAGATGGCATTTTGCTTGAGGCTTTTGGTACGCAAGTCGGCGTGGCAATCGAAAATGCGAGGCTTTATCAGGAAGCAATTGAGAAGCGTCGATTACAGGCGGAAATGGAGGAAGCAGCACAAATTCAAGCAAATCTTCTGCCAAAAGCACCTCCGGAGATTCCCGGTTATGAAATTACGGGTATGAGCATACCGCATCATGACGGCGTCGGCGGAGACTACTACGGTTACATTCAGGAGCCAGATGGCTCGTGGGGATTGGTCATTGCTGATGTTGCTGGCAAGGGCATGCAGGCAGCTTTGTTGATGGCAACGCTTCGTGCAGCTTTACTCTCAGAGGTTGCAAAGCAAGCAGATCTGCCAACGAGAGCAATGGCACTGAATGCTCTTATCCGTGAGAGCAGTCCGTTGGACAAATATGCGACACTCGTTTATGCGCGGTTGCATCCAGCGACAGGTAAACTCACTTCGCTGAATGCGGGACATACGTTCCCCCTCGTTATCCGGCAGGATGGCAGCTTACAACGGCTAGAAGCAGGTGGCTTAATGATAGGCATGTATCCTGACGAGATGATCCGCCAGATGTCAGCAGAGTTTGAAGATGAAACAATTCAACTTTACAGCGGTGATACGGTTATATTTTTTACTGATGGCGTTACCGAAACACAAAATATCCATGACGAAATGTACGACGAAGAACGATTAGAGGAACTTGTGAAACAACTCCGTGACGCAGATGCCAGTGAAATCTGCTCGGAAATTTATGAGTCAACGCTAGAATTCCAAGGAGAAGCCCAACGCTTTGATGATTTGACCTTGATGGTGCTGAAAAAGAAATGAAACCGCTTGAGTTGTTACCTATTTCGGTGCAAGAAAAATTGAGAACCTGCGACATTAAAAAATATTCAGAGTGTGCGTAGCGTAATTTTTGCCTAATCGATCTTTGGGGAGCCTCGTTATTCCTCTCCAAAAAGCGCTAAAAGTTCGGACTTTCGCTTCCCGGATTAGCAAAATTCGAGACCGAAAAATGAAGGAGATAAACCGCCATGACTATTCCTGCCGATACCACTGAGCGCGACCGTTTTTTTACCCTATCGCTGGATATGCTGTGTATCGCCGGTTTCGATGGTTACTTCAAGGAACTGAACCCAATGTGGGAAAAAACGCTCGGCTTTACAATGGACGAACTTAAAACCAAACCATTCATCGAGTTTGTTCACCCTGAAGACCAAGAAGCGACAATCGCCGAAGCCCAGAAAATCATGACAACCGGTGAAGATGTCGTTTCCTTTGAAAATCGTTACTTGTGCAAAGATGGTTCGTATAAGTGGCTCTTGTGGAGTTCAACGGTATCCATGGAGGAGCAGTTATATTATGCCGTCGCACGAGACATTACCGAACGCAAGCGGGCAGAAGTTCACTATCGTGACCTGTACGAAAACGCACCGGATATGATGGCTGTCGTTGATCTGGTTTCTTCAAACATTTTAGAATGTAACCAAACCCTTGCAGATGTTATCGGTCGCAGCAAAGAGGAGATTGTGGGCAATTCCTTCTTGGAACTATATGCTTCTGAATCAATAGATGCTGCACAGCAAACATCCCAAGCATTCGTCGAAACAGGCGAGGTTATCAGGCAAGAACGAACATTGCGCCGAGCAGACGGCAGTACTATTGACGTGCTTCTGCAAGCTACACCGATGCGCGATGAAACCGGCAAGATTGTGGCAAGTCGGTCAACTTGGCGGGACGTGACCCAGCAGAAGGAAGCCGAAAGGGCACTCGCTTCCCAAGAAGCACTCTATCGGGCGCTCATTCAAGCGGCGCCACAGGTGATTTGGGTCGCAGACGCTGATGGTCAAGTTGCCCTCCTGAACAAAGCTTGGCATGAATTTTCCGGACGCACCGACGAGGAATCACTGGGCACCCGGTGGGCAGAAGCATTACATCCGGAAGATCTGCCGGACGTACTCGCAAAATGGGAACGTGCATACACGCACGGCGAGACATATAGTGGCGAGTGTCGGTTTCAGGCAAAAGATGGTTCCTATGAAACTTTCATTTTTATTGGCACCCCTGTTCGGGACGATTCGGGACAAATTATCAACTGGGTTGGTATTAATACTAACATCGCCGATCGAGTGCAAGCTGAGATCGCATTGCAGGAAGCCAAAGATTCCGCTGAGTACGCGAACCGTGCCAAGAGTGAATTTCTTGCCACTATGAGCCATGAACTCCGCACACCGTTAAACGCAGTTATTGGGTTTTCTGAGATTTTGCGAGATAAAATCCTAGGAGACATTAACGACGAGCAGAAAGAATTAGTCCTCGACATCCATACCAGTGGAAATCATCTCCTTGCTATGATTAACGATATTCTCGATTTGTCAAAAATCGAGGCTGGTAAAATGGATCTGCAACTGGAGCAGTTCTCTGTTCAGGAAGCGGTGACGGAGGTCAATACCATTATTAACGCTCTTGCGAATCAGAAGCAGATCCAACTCACCCTCGAATTGAATCAGGATGTCTTGATAGAAGCGGACAAGATCAAATTCAAGCAAATTCTCTACAATCTGCTTTCCAATGCGGTCAAATTCACCGATGAAGGTGGGAAAGTCACTACGAAGTTTGAAGTTTCTGGTTCCGCGTTGCGGGGGAGTGTGACTGATACTGGTGTGGGTATCTCGCCGCAGGATCGGGCAAAGCTGTTTCAACCCTTCACACAGCTCGACGCTTCAAGTACCCGTGCACACAGTGGAACTGGATTGGGCCTAGCGCTGACCAATCGGCTAATTCAATTGCATGGCGGAAAGATCTGGGTTGACAGCGAGATAAACGAGGGGAGCACCTTTTCCTTCACGTTCCCGCTACACCAACAGGAACAACAGGTTGAAGTCGCTGCACCAGATGCCTCAGATTCTGAAACTACCGATGCTTCTGGTGGTAACCTTACCATCTTAGTTGCTGAAGACAATGAGCAAGCCGCCCAACTTTTGGGTATTTACTTGACAGAAGCTGGATATCAAGTAGAGTATGCCGCAGATGGCGAAGAAGCCATCACAAAAGCTGCTGAAATTCAACCATTTGCAATTACACTCGACGTTCTGCTGCCGAAAAAGGATGGTTGGCAAGTGCTGCGAGAAATGAAGACGAAACCAAACTTGCAATCGATTCCGGTTATCATCGTTTCCGTAACGGAAGAACGTCAGTTGGCGTTTGGATTAGGAGCGGTAGACCATCTAGTCAAACCAATTGATAAAGAAACACTTCTCGCTTCGCTCCAATCTCTGAAGTTGCCTAGCCGGGACGGCGCACCTCGTATCCTAGTTGTTGACGATGATCCACAGACGGTACGTCTGCTGTCCACTGTACTGACCAACGATGGGTATGAAGTCCTAAAGGTATATGGGGGAAGCGAGGCGATTGAAACAGCAATTTCTCAATCGCCGGATCTAATTATTTTGGATATGATGATGCCTCAAGTGGATGGATTCCAAGTCGTTCGGCATTTAGCCGGTGATCCGCGGACCTGTGACATTCCTATTATTATCTGCACAGCGTTGGATCTCACTGACGAAGATCGAGATCGGCTCAACGGTCAGATTAAATCGGTTATCCAAAAGACGGGCAACGTCAAAGAAGAACTGTTAGCCACAATCAAACGGATCAAACGTTTGCGAACGCCAACTCAGGAGGCGGAGACACGCTCATGAGCACCAAACGGATTCTAGTGGTTGAAGACGTCGAAATGAACCGAAAAATTGTACGGATTGTGTTGAATGCGAAGGGTTATGAAGTGCTTGAAGCTGTCGATGCAGACGAGGCACTAGCGATGTTACAAGCTGAATTACCGGATCTGATTCTGATGGATATCGCGCTTCCCGGTATCAGTGGAGAGGACTTGACTCGACAGATTAAAGCCAATCCCGAATGGTGTCATGTGCCAATTATTGCCTTTACTGCGGCCGCGATGAAAGGAGAGCCCGAACGGTTTCGTGATGCAGGTTGTGACGACTACATCAGCAAGCCAGTTGATACGCATGCGCTGGTTGATTTGGTGGAGCATTATCTTAACGCGTAAACATGCAAATAGGTTGTATTCTTCCAAAGGCTCAAATGGAGTATGGAGTGGAGAGCAGGACAGTCTATAGAAAAAAACAATTGACGCTCAATATAGCGCTATGATAAACTGCAAGATGTGCTTAATTATGGGAGGGATAAATCGGGGCGCAGATTTCTAGCTTGCGATTTTGATGGTCACTGATAATGCATACCTCTTGATTAACTTTGTCAGGGCCCTTTAGTTGCATATTTCTAATAGGAGTAGATTACATCATGGATATTTCAATCAAATATCAACAAGAGAATGTTATTCTCCGTATTTCAGGCAGCATCCTCGGCGAAGATCGAATCGAACTGGGTGACAAAATTCAGGAGTTGGTTGATAACGGTGGAAAAAATGTCGTCCTAAATCTCCAGGATGTTGACTTAATGGACAGTGTCGGATTGGGTATGTTGGTTGCCCTGCGTACTTCGTTGCAGCGGCGCGAGGTGAAGCTGTTGCTTTCAAATGTTGACAGATCGGTCAGATCATTGCTGCTTATCACTAAGCTCAATAATGTCTTTGATCTGTACGATACTGAAGATGAAGCACTAGCGGAGCTGGGTAGTGAAGATAAGGATAGATTTATGGTATAGCTTTCCCAAATATTCTCCGGATCTCTAAACCGTAATCGGTCCATGTCTTCTCTTGAAGGGCGTGAGAATAATGAATAAATCACCCAACGCCAGAATCCTTGTTGTTGATGACGAGCCGCAAAACATCCGATTGCTCCAAATTCGGCTTCAAGCGGATGGATACACGGTTCTCGCAGCAAACAGCGGTCAGGAAGCATTAAAACTGGTGCAGGCGGAGGCACCCGATCTAATCCTGCTTGATATTATGATGCCGGGGATGAATGGGTTTGAGGTTTGTCAACAGCTTCGTGCGGAGGATGCCACACAATTTATTCCGGTGGTGATGGTAACCGCGCTTGCGGAGCGGGAAGATCGAATCAGAGCGATTGAGGCAGGTGCTGACGATTTTATATCCAAGCCATTTGATAGCCATGAGGTCCTTGCTCGTGTCCGTTCGCTGGTGCGTATCAAAAGATACCATGATGCGCTTGAGCAAGCCAATCGTGAACTCAGGCTGCATAATGAACGTTTGGACAAAGAGTTGCAGATGGCAAGTGAAATTCAGGATAGCCTGATGCCTCAAGGGATCACAGATTTATTGGGATTTCGCATTGTTTCACACTATACACCTGCAGTTGTAGTGGGCGGAGATTTTTTCGATTTGTGGGAGGTCGAACGGGGGCGATTAGGCGTTTTCATCTCTGATGTGATGGGGCATGGAGTTTCCGCAGCCTTTATCACGGTGTTTATCAAAACGATTGTCGAGGAGATGAGTGTTCAGACAGACGACCCCGGGCGCTTACTCAAAGAGTTGAACACCCGTTTCACCAAGATGATTAGTTCACAACAATATATGTTCGCAACAGCGTTCTGTGCCATTATCGACCTCTCCAACGAGACACTACACTACGCGAACGCCGGGCACCCATTTCCATTCTTAGTTCAGCGTCAGCACAATGTTTGTAAACCTATCGGAGATCAGTCAACGGGAAAAGGGCTAGGATTACTTCCAGACTCGACATATCAAACACACCACTACCCTTTCACCCCTTCGGATGGACTATTTCTTTATACCGATGGTGCCTATGAACTCCAAAATTCGCGCGGAGAGGAATTCACCCCTCAAGGGATTCAAGAGGTCATCACGCAACAAATCGCTCAACCGGCACCTGTCCTTGTTGAAACCGTCCTCAATACAACGAACCGATTTAGCGATGGCAGGCCGAAAGACGATGACATTACGATTGTTGCTATTGATGGGTGTGAACCAATGTGGTAAAAAAACGAAAATGGATCTCGGATATTCAATCCTGAATCAATTGATGGATAGTTCTTAAGGTGCCTAGAACGTGGAAAGGGCACTATCTTCTGAGTCGTGAATCTCAACAATATCAGAAGCACCGATTAAATCAAATGTCCGCCTGATATTTTCTGTCAAGCCGTAGATCTTGACATCGCCATCTTTAAGACGAAGCTGCTTTGCGGTGCCAATAAGGGCTCCAATAGCCGCACTGTTGATATGCTCAACCTGACTCAAATTCACAATAATTTTCTGAACATCTTGGTTGACAAGGCCTGCAAGGGTTTCGCGTAATTCAGCAACCGCATAGCTTCCCAAATAGTTGTTGACATCAACAATTTTGACCTCTCCGCTTTGGCGGATGCGCGATGATTCTTCTGACATAAGATTATTACCTCTTCAGGAGGATGTTCCCGCGATTATGCGAAAATGTTTCAGTAAGTCAAATAACAATAACGATGGATATGTCTACCTACATACGCCTTCGGTGTCGTACGCTTTCCACTTTGTGACCCGTTAATGGCTAACCAAATGATATGGGAGAACAAACCCCGTGGAACAAACAGTTGCACAAGTGATTCGCCTAGATGTTCCCAGCTCACTACGGTGGGTTCACACCTTGCATGCTGTCATTACGGAAATCCTTAGCCAGATGGCGTTAGACGAAGAGTCAAGCGACCAAATCAATCTGGCAGTGATTGAAGCGGGTACCAATGCGATAAAACATGGGAATCAGGAAGATCCGGAGAAACGCGCATATTTTGAATTCATTATTCAGCCAGATCTGTTTACAATTGTCATCCAAGATGAAGGACCAGGTTTCGACCGTGAAGAAGTTCCAGATCCAATGGATCCCGAAAATCTCTTTAAAAGTAGCGGTAGAGGACTTTTTCTGATCGAATCATGTATGGATGATGTGACTTACGAGAAGTCTGGCACACTCATCAAGATGATTAAAAGACTTACATAGAGGTATCAGGGCGTAAACCATATACGACACTACCAGCCAATCTCTCTATGGCATTTCAACCGGTTGTCAGCGCAGCTATCGCTTCATCCTCGTTTGAATACTGTTCAAACATCGCGGTTAATTTCGATGCAGCGATCAGGGTGTTAATTTTCGAGCTAGGATTGATGAGGGCAACCTGCCCACCTTTAGGCATAATAGTTGAACACGTTCCGATTAACACTCCCAGTCCAGTACTATCCATCATTGGGGCGGTGGCGAAATCAAACAAAAATTTGGGTGCCTCAGAAGTTGAAGCAAGTTGCTCGGCAACTACTTCTCGAAACTCACGGCTGGCATCTCCAATGATTTCACCACTTGGACTGAAAATGGTAACCCCAGCCCTGTGACGAATGTTAAATTCCATTAGTCTGTCCCTTCACGTGTTAAGAAGCGTTGTCTGTGGAAAAGTAGAAAACAACTTGAACATCCGTTCCCCCGAGGGGATTAGTCAGTATTTCGAGGGAGTCTGAGAGCTTTTCCGCGAGAAAGATGCCGTGTCCACGTTCACTGTCAGGCGTCATCTTTTGAGAAACTTCATCTAGCCTCCCTGTTGCCAGCCAATTCTTTCGTACAGATTTGCCTTTGTCTCGAACATGAATCTCTAATTTGCTTGAATCGAACATGAGGGTCAAATCAATTCCTGAATCACGAGTCTCTGAACCGTGTTCGATGGCGTTGCTACAAACCTCATCAATAATAAGCTCAATATCATAAATACGGGTCCGGCAAAACCCAAGCTGCTGCGCCAATTGTCCGATAAACATCTGGATTGGACGGATATACTTTAGGCAGCTAGGGACTGTGAGTTTGAGAATTTCTTGTTCTGTTTTTTGTGCTTGAGTCATACCAGAACACCGAGTTGAAAAGCCGAGGGCTTGGCGTAAACATTGTGTATACAAACCAAGCCCTAGCGTTCGAAGCCTTTTCTTTACATTAACATCTAAATGGGCGCCTAGAATGCAGCAAGTGCACTGCTCTCTGAATCATAGATTTCCAGAACGCTAGAAGCTCCCACCAAATCAAATGTTCGTTTGAGATTCTCCGCTAAACCGTAAACCTTGAGGTCTCCACTATTCGTGCGGAGGCGCTTTGCAGAACCAACCATCGCACCGATGGCTGTACTGTTAATATGTTGGACCTCACTTAAATTCACGATAATTTTCTGTGCTGCTCCGTTAATCAGCCCATCGATTGTTTTTCGCAAATCGGCCGCTGCATAACTGCCGAGGTCTTCATTCACGTCAATAATTTTTGCATCCGCGCTGTCACGGATGGTCATTGATTCACTTGCCATAAAAATTTCACTCCCAATAGTCATTAGAATATGGTATTGACTCTAACCCAGATTCTTACCTATTATGTTTCCAATTCGCAAGATCTGAGTCTAATCTGAAATCCATGGTATTAGTTAAATAATATACCAAGATTTTATTCCTCTATTATATCGGAAGTGCAGACAAAACACAAGAAGAATTACAGTAATTTGTTGTAAGAAGATGCACGGTGCTTCATTTGGCTTAACGAATGATCAATATTAGTGTGCAACAAGGCATGAAACGCTAAACGCTTAGGGAGATCATTGTGAAAATAGGAGTTTTGACTGAGCAACAAAAATGTCAATGGAAGAACGATGGCTATCTAATTCTCAAAGGAGTGCTTTCTGAGGAAGAAATCGAGAAGTTGACAACCGTTGTCAATCAGATGGATGAAGAACATCGAAAGCAACCATCATCCAACGGTTCGCAAAATGAGTCTGATGTGAAACCGTATGCTGGACTCAATAAACTAAATATCATTGGGAATAGTGATATTTTCATCGAACTAATAGACCATCCCGCAACATTCCCGATTGTGCTTGAACTGCTCGGTCCTTTCATCCAGTTAAGCATGTCTCAAGCCATGATTCGGCCGCCAAACCCGAAAAATAAAGGGTTTGCGCACGCACTGCACCCGGATGGTGGTCAAGCAATGCAACGCATACGGGTCGATAACGATAGCCTCCCATTACAGATTAAGATTCAATATTTTTTAACACCGCTTGCTACTCCTGAGAATGGGAACTTCACCGTCGTCCCCGGCAGCCATCACCGTCCCTTCCCGGCAGCACAACTTGGAAATGCAGAAAGTCCTCACAACACTGAAGCGGTGCAGCTCTGTGTGGAGGCTGGGGACGCTGCTGTTTTCCCACATGCGTTATGGCACGGCGCAGCGAGCAACAGATCGAGTTATGCACGTAAGACACTCATTTATTGTTACAATCACCACTGCTTCCGGGCTTACGATTATAAAGAGCCATCTCCAGAACTTTTGGAACGATGTACGCCTCGGCAGCGAAGATTGCTCGGTGATATCGGAGAATGGCAGCCCGGATCCTATTTCTATTCCCCCGCCGATCAGGAAGAAGTGATGACAGACCCTACAGAGGACAAAACCTAAGATGCATCGAACCTCGTGTCGCAAAATGCTGCATTATTTGACGACTGACGGAGATTTCAATGACCCCCAAACAACGCTATCTACTTGATATAACCGGCTATCTTCACCTGAAGAATGTACTCAGTCCTGAAGAACTAAAACAAGCCCAAGGTGCAGCTGATCGCTACATCCATACCCCACCCGAAAAATGGGAACCCGGATTTGGAGCAGATCTAGAACGCCCAGACTTTACCCCCTATTCCCACGGTTTTGCATTTGATAAGGCACTGGAGTCTCTCTGCTTCCATCCAGTGACTTGGCCCATCATTAAGGAGTTGACCGGCGACAAACCCCGGTTCACCAGTGGCACCTTGGGACGAAATACCCATGGACAACGATTTCACCCGCTGCACTGTGCACGGGAAGGGGGCGGCGGACCCGAAATGCCCCGTTATTTTTGCCAAGATGGACAGATTTACTGCGATTTTTTCGTTGTCTTCTTCTATCTGACCGATGTGATGCCCGGCGATGGGGGGCTTGTGGTGATTCCGGGCTCCCACAAAAGCGAGTTTTTGCGCCCGGCCGATCTGTTTGTCCCTGACAGCGATGAGATCGACCCAGAGCCACACCCAGCCGTGACCAATATCACACCGCGTGCCGGTGATGTAGTCATTATCTCGGAATTGCTCACCCACGGTGTCCTCGTCTGGCAACCGAGAGATCGAGACCGTCGCTTCCTGATACTGCGATACATGCCGCAATACACCACCTACGGGACCTTTGACCCGTTCCCAGACGAAATTCAGGCAAAATTGTCGCCGGAGACGCTAGAATTAATCGAGGTCGCCCCCTATAAACACGTCAAAGAGATTGTCAAACAGGAAACAGTCACCCTAACATGTTGAGGAGGAATGTCGATTATGAATAGAGAAAATCACGCAAGTTGGCGAGTCTCTCAAGTTACTTCGACAATATGGACGAATCGCTTCGTTGTTTCGGTGAAGTCGGTGACCGCTACTGCGAAGCTATATCTTTGGCTACTCATTTTGTTATCCAGCATATTTGTAGGCTGCATTGATATTGATAATACTGTGCAGTCATTAAACCCTTTTTACACAGACGAAGCTGTTGTTGAATTTCCCCAACTCGAAGGAGAATGGCTGTCTTTTATAGTTCTTGACGGTGACGTTTTACCAATGAATATAAAGCCGTGGATTCTTGAGGGCAACACGGTAAAAATATTCGATGAAAATAGGAAAATCTCTGTCGCCCAAATCAACTTCTTTCAGATAGAAGATTCATACTTCGCGGACATCATCATGGCAAATTTTAATTTGGATCTTTTCGATGATTCCAACGATGACATGATATCTAGCGATATGAATTCTCTCACAGATACTGCGTTCACGTTCTGGTCAATGTTTCATTGGAGACCGGTTCATCTTGTGTATAAAGTCCAGATTGATGAGGACTATACCTCGTTGGTTTTAACTCCATTAAGTCTCGATTGGCTAGAAAAGATTTTGGAAGAAAATCCGGATTTAATTCCTTTAATTGAGCAATCGGATCCCGGTTCACCTTTACCATTACCTTTAGCAAATGCGACTTCAGAGACATGGATGTCCCTCTTAAAACAATATCAAGACGAGGAAAAGGCTTTCCCCTCCGACCAAATGTTTTTTAGGGTCTTATTAAAAAAATCTGGGAAACCTCATGTCTTGCAATCTTACGAAAACGGCAATCCGCAGGCAGCCGTGTTTCCTGAAGACCGAGAATTTTCTGATGGGAGTCAAGCGAGAGCGAATACACCAATTTTGTATACCGAAAATGGACAAGTCGTCGGTCTTATGCTCAATCGAGATTGGCAGTCACCGGCTGGGCTTTGGTTGAAGGCAGGTACTTGGGTGGAGTACTTTGAAAATGGTCATCTCGAGTACGCAACTTTAGCAAAGGATTGGGAATCTCCTGAAGGCAAGCTAATCAAAGCGGGAACGCCCCTTGAATTTTCTAAAAACGGCAAAATCAAAAAGTTCTTTCCCGAGTGATCAAATACTTTGACGCTACATTACTTCCATTTTTTCTCATGGCGAAACGGGGAGGAAAAATTAGATGCAGACGGATTATGGAAACACGGACAATAACACACGAGTTGCGGTGATCATCAGCGAGAATGCCCCGGAGCTGGAACGCTTCGCTGCCGAGCAACTCTGCGACTACCTTGAGAAACTATTTGGTCTCCAAACTCGCCCAAGGTCGAGCGTCTCTGCCGAAGCAAAAACACTGTTCCTCGTTGGTAACCTAGATGCGGACATTGATGCTCAAGGCGTGACGGAGAACGATGCGTTTCCACCGGTCAGCGAACAGGGTTTCATCTTATGGCATATCCAATTTCAAGGACGACCGTCACTGGTAGTTAAAGGTGGCAGTCCGCGTGCGACGTTGTGGGCGGTGTACGAATTGGTGGAACGCTGGGGAGTGCGGTATCTGTTGCATCGTGATGTCTTACCGGCACTATCCACCTTCTATCTTCCCGATCTGGATGTCGTGATGGAGCCAACGTTGCCGGTCCGTCAGTGGCGTGTTATCAACGATTTTGCATGTGGCCCCGAAGCGTGGGGTATGGCAGATTATCGCCCTGTGCTTGACCAGTTGGCAAAACTTAGGTTTAGCCGCATTCTGTTGTCCGTTTGGCCCTGGCAACCATTTCTCCATTACGAAGTCAAGGGGATCAAGCGAGAGTCGGCGACGCTATGGTTCGACTTCCACTATCCCATCACCGACGATATGGTGGGACGACACCTGTTTGGAGACGAGGAAGAATTTTGGAATCCCGATCTGCCACGTGGTGCGAGTTATGAGGAATTCACGGCAGCGGGTGAACAGTTGATACATAACCTGATAGACTATGCACACCAGCGCGGGATAGAGTGTGTCATCGTCGCTACATTGACTGAATTTCCACCTGAGTTTGCGCCGCTACTCAAAGATGCCCAAGAGGTCCATCAGTTAGCGGAGTTGACGATTGTGCCAAGTGCAGAAACCGATATTCATGACCCCGCGCTCACTGAACTTGCAACGGCAGTGCTGCGAGCGACAGTAGATACCTATCCTGAAGTGGATTATGTGGCGCTGGGGATGCCAGAGTTTCGCCAGTGGTCGGGGTTGTATGAACGGGCATGGGGTGCACTTGATGCAAAATATAATATTTCGTTGCAATGCTCACTCGATGATGTGCTAACTGCTGCCACCCAACGCGCTGCATATCCCGGTGGAGAGGAACGAGCTTTACAGGAGGTCAAAGGTGACATCGTTGCTCTCTACTTCTACAACCGACTCCTCAACGAGTTACATGCTCTCAAGGAGTCCCGTCGTCCCGACATGAAATTTATCTACAACAGTGTGGCAGAGGAACTATTTCCACTACTTGGAAACCTTGTGCCTCACGACTGGGAAACGCTGAACTTCGTGGATTACACCGCGTCGCGTATCGTCAAACGACGGAAGGTCCTCGAAAACGTGCCGAGCCGGGAGCACGCCTGCAGCCTGATTTATACACTCCACGATGACAACGTGGGACTGTTACCGCAATTAGCGACCGGTTCCCTACACGAGTTGACACAAGATCTGATTCGGCACGGCTGGGCGGGGTTCTCGACACGCTACTGGCTTATCGCTGATCACGATCCGTGCGTTGCTTATCTATCGAAAGCAGCTTGGGAAGAAGGAGTAACACATGAGGACGTTTACCGTGATCAGATTCGTGTTGTTTGTGGGGAAGAATGTATTGAAGATATGCTGATGATGTTTCGTGAAGTGGAGGCGACGACGATTGCGCTCGAAGATCATGGGCTAGGGTTGACCTTTCCCGTCCCCGGTATGCTGACTAAACATTGGACGCCTCAACCGATGTCCGATGAACTGGTGGAGGACCGGCAGGGATATCAACGGGCATTAGACGCTGCGCACCGGGCGCGGGAAAAAGTGCAACCGTCGGGACAAAGTTACATAGACTACTGGATTGGGCGC
Source organism: Candidatus Poribacteria bacterium (assembly GCA_003635265.1). GTDB lineage: Bacteria > Poribacteria > WGA-4E > WGA-4E > PCPOR2b > PCPOR2b. Next base: position 262,968 of record PYIZ01000034.1, on the reverse strand, counting down.
TTGCGATTCGGTATCGGTTATCTGAACATGATCGCAGCGGTTCGTCGTGCTGCGATTGCAGAAGCCGATGGGAAGCCCCTTGACGCTATACAGAATGCAGAGACGGCATTGGCTACTGCCCGTGAAGCATTAGAGGCTTATGCAGAGGTCGTCCGTGACCAATCTGATCGTGGGGCAATTGCGGTGATGAATGAGTATGTTTATCGTCCTTTGAAAGAGAAAATAGCGGCATTGCAAGAGGGTCAATCGGCATAGGATCTATATGACCTTCTCGTTTTCTCTAACTACCAATCTAGTCTTCCTACCAAGCGGTCCACCCACCATCAACTAACAGATTCTGCCCGGTGATATAACTGCCAGCATCACTAGCTAGCAGCACAACGGCACCTTTTAACTCCTCTGGTCTCCCCATGCGTCCCAACGGCACTTTCTCCTCCAGACGAGGAATAAAGCCTTTAACACTGTCACGTACCTCTGGTTTGGGGAACGGTCCGGGGGCGATGGCATTGACCCGAATATTGTATCTTGCCCAGTACGCCGCAAGGTGACGGGTTAGGTGCACCACACCACCCTTGAGGGCATGATAATTCGGAGGACTGTTGGCAGACAACCCTTCGTATGCACTTGGATAACTCGCCACGACACCATACATGCTAGCGATATTGATGATCGATCCGGGACGCTGATTCTCACGTAGATGAAGCATCACATCTCGCGCCAACAAGAAATACGCGGTTACGCCGACATGATACGCCTGATTAAAATCCTCTGCTGTGGCGTTGTCGATGTCTGGTGCTGTAGCACCGTAAGCGTTATTGACCAACACATCGATCTTACCCATCCGTTCCACCACGTCTGCAACGAAGCCGGGAATCGTATCCGTGTCGCCTTGGCTGAATCCCAAACCTAAGTGTCCATCGCCGGGTAGCGATGCAGCGAATTCAGCAGCCTGTTCTCCATCGCGGCTGGTAACCACGACCTGTGCACCCGCCTCGGCGAGAGCTCGGCTCATCGCTGATCCTAACCAGCCACATGCCCCCGTCACCACCGCAACTTTGCCCTGCAAGTTGAATAGATCTACAACACTGCGTTCATCGGCGCTCATAATTTTCCTCCGTTTGTTGCAATCCGTGTTAATGACTCCATGCTTGGCGTAGTAGACGCAGCCAGTTACCGTGCATGATGGCAGCAATGTCGTCATCGCTGTAACCGCGATCTGCCAACAGCCCCGCAATTTTTTGGAGATCGGCGATGGTATCTAAATCACAAGGGGATTGCTCGCGTCCATAGCCGCCGTCAAGGTCTGTGCCGATGCCAGCGTGACGGCTGTTGCCCACCAATTGGCATACATGATCCATGTGATCAACGACAGTGTTCAGTGTGACCGCTTCATTTGTGCTTTGACCAGAGACCCAACCCGGTTGCAACATCCACGCATCAAAAGCTGCACCAATCACACCATCCCGTTCAAAAATCGCTTGCAATTGCTCATCGCTGAACTGACGTTGATGGGGGACCAGTGCACGGCAGTTGTTATGGCTTGCCAACACCAATCCCTCGTAATGCTCTAACGCCTCCCAGAACGCCTGATCCGAGCAGTGGGTGAGATCGAGGGTAACACCTAACCGCTGCATTTCAGCAAGCAGGGGCGGTCCTAGTTCGGTTAAGCCTAGTTCGGTGCCTGTCCCGCCGGCGTAACGTCCGGGACCATAGTGTGTAAGCCCAAGCAGACGCAGCCCACCTCCAACCCATTCTTCCAATTGATCTGGTTCTAGAATTGGATCCGCTCCTTCCATGCTGATTACAAACCCAAGGGGCGGGGTATCATCTGATTCCGTTCCTTCCCACGCTTCCCAATCGGCGATATGGCTATCCAAATTCGCGCGATCTGCGATAATACGAATATGACCCTCGTGTTCTAAAGCACGATAGTAAGCCAACTGGCCCTGGGCGACTCCGTAGGACTGGACTGGCGAGGCATAATCCGCATGGGGAGCAGGTCGCCCCGTGGAACGGGCAAATAGAGTGACAACAGATACCGCGAGTCGCCCCTGACGCATGTCCGGGAATGCAACGGTGCCTAGGGCACGCCCCTTTCCCGGAGTGCCGACTTCTTGTGTGCGGATGGTATAAGCGGAACGCAACAAGTCCCGATTCCCTTGAAGTGCGTTCCAAGAAAGATCAAGGTGGGCATCAATGATTAGCATAAGCAGAAATCTCCCGATGGCAGTTCATCAACAACGAACCAAATTTAAGGGTAACTATCGGACCAAGCGGCGGAACGGATCCTTCTTCAGATCGGATTCCAGCAAGCTATCCACATCGCCTGCGTCTACACCGGATTTAATCACGCCCAATGCACCCGCCACCGCATCAGCGGTCAAACGGATATCTTCTTCCGTATGGGCAAGCGTTCCCTTGAATCCCATATAACAATGGATACCACGCTTTGCCATTTCTTGGACGAATAGCGTTTTGACTTGGGGCGCCAACGTTTCATCCGGCAAGTCAAGGGAAACACCAAGGGCTGTGTGGAGACCGGTACAGGAGCCTGATAGCCCACTGGCATCAATTACTTCGTTGAGGGCAGATCGCAGATTCTCACCAAGCTCCTTAAAGCGAACCTCAGAGTTCCGACGTCTCAATTCACGAATCGTCGTTAACGCAGCAACAGGCCCAATGTTATCGCTCCAATAGGAACTGGAGATAAACATACGGCTGGCTGGCTCCATCACTTCTCGTGAGCCAACGACAGCGCCCATTGGGTAACCGTTCGACATTGCCTTTGCAACAACGGTCATATCTGGGGTAACTCCTAGAGGTCTTTGCATACCACCAACCGAATACCGCCAACCACAAGATACCTCGTCAAAGATAAAAATGGCGTTGTGCTTGTGGGCGAGGGCTTTGACCCCTTCTAGGTATCCCGGCTCAGGCAACTCAGAGCGGGCAGGTTCCATCATAACCGCTGCGACCTCACCTTGATTTTCCTCTAGTAATCCTTCCAACATGGCAAGGTCACCGTAAACAAAGGGGATGGCGGTCCCAGCGAGTGCTTGGGGTACACCAATCGGTTCAATCCCTGCAAACGGGTATTCGCCGCTTTCAGGATCGACACCGTAATTCGCCGCTTGATACCAGTCGTGCCAACCGTGGTAGCCGCAGAATATAATCTTATCTTTGCCGGTTGTCCCTCGTGCAATACGCGCTGCGACGGCACAGGCTTCGCCACCACCTTTGGTATACCGCACCATCTCAGCACTCGGAATGGTTACTATCAGTTCTTCTGCTAATTCGAGTTCGACGGGTCCATTCAGCGTGTAAAGGCTACCGCGATCGATCTGCTCCTTGACCGCCGTATCCACGACCGGATCCGCATGACCGAGGATAATCGCTCCGACCGCGTTGACCCAATCGATGTATTCATTCCCGTCCACATCGATGAAACGGGAACCTTTAGCGCGTTGGGCGTAGGTTGGACTGATACCGTTGGCAAACTGGCTGGCACGTCGGCTGATCAATTGCGTCCAGCCGGGGATAATTTCGCCAGCTCGTTGATAGAGTTCATTAGAACGGGTAACGTCATAGGTACGTTCAGACATTTTTTTCTCCTTTCTGTGTAATGAAGCGTAGATGAGTTAATGCATTCATTCACCGGTTCATTAATGAACTAATGAACCAATACAGTCGGTCTCTGTTTCCAAAAACCTGTCGCCTGCTCAAAGGCATGAGCTAGTTGGAGTACACCAAAGTCATCTTGGTGTCGCCCTACAATTTGGACGCCCACCGGCAAACCGTCCGGAGTGAAACCACAGGGCACCGAAATCGCAGGCAGACCAAGAACACTGATGTAATAGCAGGACCGCATCCAGTCGATATACGTCTCCATTTTCACGCCGTTGATTTCAGTAATATAGCGCTGATTCACGTCGAAGGGGAGTGCTTGATTCACAGGAAGAATCAGAAATTCGTAAGTTTCCATGAACTCCCGCACGCGCTGATAGAGTGCTGTCCGCTTGATCTCTGCCTCCCCAATCTGTGGTCCACTTAACTCCATACCGGCTTTGATGTTCCAAATCACGGTCTCCTTTATCTGGTCGGGGTGGGTTTCCAACAAGTTTGAGTAAGCAAGTTCAAAGCGCCATGCACGCCATACCTTAAAGACTTCATCCGCGTCCGTGAAATCCGGTGCGTCCTCCACGACTACGCAGCCCAACGATTCAAAGACCTCTCGTTGTGCGTCAATAGCCGCAGTCACCTGCGAATCTACCGGCAGTCCGCCCAGATCTCGATCCCAAGCGATATGCACACCACTAAAATCACACTCAAGGGGTTGAGAAAACATCTCCCCCGGTTCGCTGATAGAGATGGGTGCGCGCCGGTCGGGACCAGCAATTGCACTCAACATCAAGGCGGCATCCTGTACTGTTCGCGCCATCGGTCCCTCCACCGATATCGGAAACCAACCCAACACGGCGGGCCACACAGGCACTCTGCCGGGAGAAGTACGAAAGCCCACAACATTACAGAAGTTGGCGGGATTGCGGAGCGAACCGCCCATATCACTCCCATCTGCGATAGGCAGCATACCACAGGCTAACGCAACCGCAGCACCACCGCTGCTGCCACCGCACGTCTTAGTTGTATCATACGGATTCAGTGTTTCTCCGAACACCTCATTGTATGTTTGTGACCCGGCGCCAAATTCCGGCGTGTTGGTTTTGCCAATGGTGATAGCCCCTGCTTCCTTCAGGCGTTCTACAATCAGAGCGTCGTGCTCAGGTACAAAGTCCTTGAAAATTGGAGAGCCATAGGTGGTACGCATGCCTTTGGTTTCGACGAGATCTTTATGTGCTACGGGTAGCCCGTGCAGTGGACCCACAGCCTCGCCACGCGCCAACGCCGCATCTGCTGCGTCTGCCTGATTCATCACTTCGGTGAGATCCGAGTGTGTGACGATAGCGTTTACCTTCGGATTGACGCGATCGATCTGAGCCAAGTGTGCTTCCATTACCTCTCTGACAGAGAGTTCCTTCGCACGGATACGATGGACTAACTCTGTGGCGGTTAGGAAACATATCTCTGTGTTGGACATAAATTCTTCTAATCCTTCCAATCAAAAGTGACGCCCAGCATCGATTTTTCCCGGTGGTACGCCATCTCATAAGCCTTGACTATCTCTGTATAATGGAAGCGATGGGTGATTAGACGTTTCGGTTCAACGAGCCCGTCTGCCATTAAGGAAACGATATAATCTCCTTGCCGATCATTGTTGAATCGGGTTTCAGGTGTAGGATACAGATACCCTGGAGCTCCCGATACCGCGAGGATTGAAATCCCTTTGTTATAGAACAATTCCATCGGCAGCGGATTAAAATCGAGAGACGGTTCGCCACGACCGAGCAGACTAACCACAGATACGCGACCGTTGTCCCGAACAATCTCTAAAGATGTGCGGAAAGCGGGCCAAGGATTTGCTGTGAGAATGACTAGGTCAATACCGATGCCATTGGTAAATTCGTCTAACTTTGCATCGAGATCGGGATCATCATACAGGAAGGCGGCGTGAGCGCCCATTCGTTCTGCCATCTCCAAACGGATGGGACTGTTGCCAATGCCAACGACCCTTGCCCCAAAGGGTGGTCCCAACCCAACCGCTCCCAATCCAAGCACCCCTAGCCCGACAACTGCCACAGTTTCACCGGGCTGAAATTGTGCTTTGCGATAACAGTGACCGCTGAGGGCGTAGAGATGGGTATAGACGGCGTCCTCTGGATGAACGCCATCGGGAACTTTGACGATGCTCGCAGATTCATCTGTTATGTATTCAGATTGGTGAGGTTGACGGGTCACAACCCGGTCACCGACCTTTACACGAGTAACTTCGCTGCCGATATCACGAACAATCCCTAAATTACTGTCTCCTACCCATCGGGGGTAGTCAGGCGCGCCCGGAACCTGTTCTGCACCTTCATAGTTGCCGCGATCTGTTCCGATTTTCAGAGCGGAGATCTCGGTTTCGATCCAAATATCTGTTGGTTTCAGGTTATCCGTATCAAGGGGGTGCTCCTCCATGCGAAGATCTCGTGCTCCGTATAGAATGGGAATTTTCATAGTCTCTCCTCAGGAATTGTATGTTAGATATCATCAAAAGGATATAATTTGCGACCGAGTCGTTTGAAGGTCAAATCACTCAAGGTATGGACGCTAGGTTCATATACAACATGGATTGCGCCCGCCCACGACTCAAACCCTGCGCGAAAGTGAGCGGAAGATTTGACCCCGATATAGCGCATCTCGCGCGGCTCTAATCCGAGTGTCCGAGAAAAAGCGGTGTCAAAGGGTTGCTCCCGTTGCGTGACTAACAAAACATGAACCCCATCCTGCTTAATGTGTGCTGATGGTCCCATGGTGCTGCTTAGACCGGCAAGCATCGGTCCATCGTAACGGAAATCGCCCTCCGACAGGGCAATCACCTCTGCCGTCATACGGATAGGTTGCCCCTGTGCAGGGGTTGATTTGGTGCCGACATTTAGGGTTAGTGTTGTACCGACACCGGCGCTATGGCACGCGGCAATTGCCTCCGGATCAACGATGTAAAGTATGCAGGCATCCTGAAGCCCCGCTTCTATGAAGCACTGCAACATACCAGTGCTATCGCCCGGAGAACCGCCGCCGGTGTTATCGTTTCGATCCGCAAAAATCACCGGGAATTTTCCCTCCGCTTCGGCGAGTTTCAGGGCTTCACGCGTTGTCAGTGAAGGACCGTGCCACGTTTCGCGTCGTTCAAAGATCCATTCCCCCAACTGGTCAGCGTAGCTCTGAGCTAAGGCTTGGTCATTATCGGCCACAATGTAAACCGATGCCCCCATATTTGGCACATCAGCTAAATAATAGCAGGTTGCAATCGAACCGCAGATGACGCCGGGCTGTGCCTCAATGCGATGTAGTTCCTCAATCGCCTCCCGCATCGGTGGGTGTGCCGTAACTTGGTGTATCCCCCAGATCATCGGAATTTGATGCAGCGCCATCGTCGGGCGTCTGCCATCATTCACGATAGACATCAGCACATCGGCACATTCACGGCTGCGTTCCGCCATATCAATCTCTGGATAGGTCTCTCGTCCAATCAACACATCTGCAGCCTCAACCATCTGTGGGGAGACGTTGGAATGAATATCCAGTTGTGCAAGGATAGGAATTTCTGGACCAACCACCTCACGAATCGCCGACAGTATATGACCCTCTGGGTCGTCAATGCCATCAGGCTCCTCAAGATCGCCAACCACCATCGAGCCGTGCAACCCAAACAGCACCCCGTCTATTGAACCGGCTTTAGTAATTCCGTTTAATATCTCCTCCAAAATGGCATCGAAGATATTCCGAGGAGTTGGTCCGCTGGGGTGTGCTTCAGCAAAAACAGTCGGAATTAGTTCAAAACCATGGGTTTTTGCACCATCAATGAATCCGCCGATTGGCGTGTTAGTGCCGCGGAATGTGTTTAATATCTCTTCGCCCCGCAGGAAAAACCGTTCCTTGTAACTCTGCAAATCTGTTTCAACTGTGGTGAAAGTGCTGGTCTCATGGGCGATTCCACCGGTAACAACTCTCATGGCTGTCTCTCCTCTAATTTTCACATTTTGGAATTCGGCGTAACACGGGACAACGCTGGATTTCGTGGTTGGAAACGAACATGCAGCTATCTTACCAATTTATCGACCGCTGGTCAACAAAAATCACTGAGCGAAACTTCTAGCAGCACAACGGTGTTTATAAAACTATTGATCCGTTGCGATTCTGATGGTATAATCTTGCATTGACGTTTCAAGATTTCTACTCCTGAAGAGAAGGAGAATGCGTTTTGCGTACCTCCGACGAAGAATTGATGATGAAGTGTCGAAACGGTGACATGAGTGCTTTCGAGCTAATCGTGATGCGCTATAAAGACCTCATCACAAATTTCATCTATCGATCTATAGGCGACTATCACCGGGCTGAAGACTTGGCGCAGGAGACATTTCTGCGCGTTTTCAGGGGTGCGAACCGTTATGAGCCGAAGTGTCAATTCAAAAATTGGCTGTATCTCATCGCAACAAATTTGTGCCGAAACGAAATTCGGGATCGGAAGCGGCGGAATACCACTTATCTCGATGATCTTGTGCCTGACAGTGAGGAGGTCAGCTATTTTGAGTTGATGCAGGATGTCAGTCAACTTCCTGACGAAGTCTACGAAAAAAAGGAACAACAAATCATCATTCAACAAACAATTAACCGCTTACCTGAAAACCAGCGATTGGCACTGCTTCTTGTAAGCTATCAAAATCTGAGGTACGATGAAATTGCTGAGGTTCTTGAGTGCTCTGTCAGTGCCGTGAAATCGCTTATCCATCGCGCCCGTCAGAATATGAAAACACTCCTGATAGAAATTGGAATTGGAGAAAGTTCCCATGCTAAAGTGTGAAAATGTTCAACCACAGTTATCCGCTTATGTAGACCGTGAGATGCCATTGTGGACGATTCAACTGATTCAATGGCACCTCAAGCGCTGTCCAAGTTGTGCACGCGAGACAATGCGCCTCCGACAAACAAACAAAATCCTTCACCAACTCGATCCGGTGAAAACCTCTGACAATTTCCTACCAGATCTAATGCGTCGTGCCGCAGCAATCACCGTAATTGAAAAGGAGCGTGTCTCTGCTGTTCGTCGTATCTTACGGCGATTGGAATCTTCATTTGCATGGATGCTTTACAGTTTTCGGACGCGGGGGCGCCCCTATGCCGTTGTAACTTCATTGGCGGTGCTCGCAACAGTTGTGAGTATCACACTATATCAACCACGGCTCACACTTCTATCGAACGATACAGTAACACTAGCTCAGGCACCAACGGATAAACAAGCCCTGCTCGTAGAATTCGAGATTGTTTCGATTAATCAATTTCCTAAACCACACCTATCTTCTAATCGGCGAACGTCGCCTTTGACGCCAGTTGATCCACATCAGGCAAGATAACACAGTTGTCACAAAGTAGTAAGCATATTGCTTTGAATCCCGTTCCGTTTCACGAGAATCCCGAGAATCGGGACCTGTCCCGATTTATCGGGGATTCATCGGGGCTCCGTATGCCGTAACCCTTATGTCAACTACGCATCACGTCCGTAAAGATGCTCGAACAACAGATAGCAACTTGCGTTAAAAATGGAAGCATGTCCCGGTAGAGGGGACGAACATGCCCAAAGCGCTTTGTATTGGTGAGTTACTCATCGATTTCGTTTCCATAACAGTTGATGCCACGCTTGCAGAAGCACCGGGATTCGCCAAAGCAGCGGGCGGTGCAACTGCGAACGTCGCCGTTGGGTTAGCAAAACTTGGCGTTGAGTCAGGATTTATCGGTAAAATTGGCGATGAACCGTTCGGCGATTTTCTGCGACAGACGCTTGAACAGAGTAGCGTCGATACCACCCATCTTATCTCAGAGGCGGGATCTCGGACAACATTAGCATTTATTGCGACCCGATCCGATGGTGCGAAGGACATCCTTTTCTATCGGAATCCCGGAGCGGATACACTGCTCAGACCTGACGAAATTGATGAAACGTATGTTCAATCTGCGGAGGTGTTTCACTACGGTTCGTGCAGCTTGAGTCACCGACCCTGCCGCGACGCTACGTTGCGAGCGATTCAGTATGCGAAGGAAGCTGGCGCATTTATCTCCTACGATCCAAATCTGCGTCTGGTGATGTGGGATACGCCAGAGGATGCCAAACACTGGATCTGGGAGGTCATGCCGTATGCGAATGTTGTCAAAGCGGCAGACGAGGAGTGGGAGTTTATCACAGACACCCCCGGACTGGAGGAGGGAAGCGAGCGAATCTTGGAGACTGGCGTAGAGTTGGTCATCGTGACGCTAGGTGAGCATGGCTGTTATTACAATAACGGTTCGCATCAAGGCTATGTGGACGGATTCAAGGTTGAAGTGGTAGATCCGCTCGGTGCAGGAGACGGATTTGTCGCAGCGATGCTTACACAAATAATGAATTCCTCTGGAGGTGTGGGGGAACTGCCTGAACTCGATAATAATCAGCTCCAAGGAATGATGAGATACGCCAACGCAGCGGGAGCACTGACAACACAGGAGATCGGTGTCATCCCCGCTTTGCCAACAGCATCGGAAATTGAGGCGTTTCTCAATACTTAATTCGTTGATTTGGAGGAAGACACGCCCATTGAGCCGTCATTAGAACTATTTTCGCGTTTCATAGCCTGTCCCGATTTATCGGGGCATCACGTTTCACGCTATCAATAGTTACAAACTAGCACCATTGGTTATGAAAGATATTGTGCACTACCATCCCATACAGAAAGGAATTACAACATGAGTGAAAAAACGACCGGAGCATTTGCTTCGCACATACAGGATGCCAACTGGGAAGAAGGTTTACGCCCCTATTTCCTCTACCGAGATTTGGGGATCAACACCGCCACCGACGGCAAGGTATTGGCACACGTCATCCGCGCCAACCAATCTTGTGACGGACCCATGGGCTACCACTCCCATGCCCTCGATTTCCAGATGAATTACTTGCTTAAGGGTTGGGCACGACTTGACTTTGAAGACATCGGCGAAATCCGCGTTGAAGCTGGTGATGCTTGGTATCAACCGCCCGGAATCAAGCATGAAGTGTTGGAGTATTCCGACGACTTTGAGGTGATCGAAATCACCATGCCCGCCGAGTTTCCCACACACGACGAATCACGTTAAATATCATTGACACATTCAAGATACTCATATAAAAAAATTGTGTCGGCGTAGGGGCGGGGTTTTCCCGCCCAAACATGTCGGGCTTGGACGGACTGTAGGAGCAACCCTTGTGGTTGCCCTGTATTTTAGGATTGCCCCGCAGTTTGTAGTAGCGCAATTCATTGCGCGTTGTTATGCAGTTATCGTGGGTATCTTTTATCCGTGTAATCCGTCTATCCGTGATTCAGATTGTTTTGAATTCCGATTTGACCGGAGAGAATCGCAATGTATAGAGCACACCAATTCAATGAACTAATGAACTAGTGAACCAAACACCTTGGAAGGATTGATATGAACGTTGGTTTCATCGGTTTGGGTAATATGGGCAATCCGATGGCAGCAAACATCCTCAAAGCCCAATACAACTTGACAGTCCACGACCTCCGTCGCGAAATGGGACAGTCCCTCGAAGCTGCCGGTGCAACATGGGCGACAAGCCCGAAGAGCGTAGCAGCGCAATCAGACGTGGTGCTTACTTCTCTGCCGGGTCCCAAAGAGGTCGAAGCCGTTGTTCTAGGTGAAGACGGTATTTTCGCCGGACTGAACAGCGGTTGTGCTTACATCGATCTGAGTACCAACTCACCTACAACCCTCCAGAAAATCGCCGAAATCGGTGTGTCTAGGGGATTCCACGTCCTCGACGCGCCGATTAGTGGCGGCGTATTTGGCGCGAGAGACGGGACACTCACTATATTTGTAGGTGGTGAGCAGGCAGATTTTGAGCGGTTTCAACCCCTGTTTCGGAGCATTGGCGATCATATCGCTTACATGGGACCGATAGGCAGTGGACACGTGACCAAGTTGGTAAACAACTTCATCATGTTCATCAATTTTGCCGGGGTCTGTGAAGGGATGGCGATGGGCGCCAAGGCAGGCATCCATCCACAAGCACTGCTTGATGTGATTAAGACCAGCACGGGCGACAGTATGTACCTGCGCCGAACAATTGATTTACTCTTGGCTGGCGAGGATGTGAACTCCGCTGCGGATCTCGCTGTTAAAGATGTGCACTTGGCGGTCGAACTTGGTAGGGAACTCGACATACCGATAGAACTCGGTCCGCTTGTCGAAGATATTTTTAGGCGGTTCTGTGATCAAGGGCGTGGGCAGGAGGATCAGTTGGAAATCATGCGAGATTTCATGCAGAGATCGGGAGTAGATGTGCCGGAAAGAAAATCATCATAGGCTCACTGAAAGTGCAATTGTGCGTCTCAGACATACGCGTTTTGCCCTCACTTTTTAGCGTCTATGATGTGCGCTTTTGATTGCACCCCAAGATGTTGATAGCTTCCCCGCAGGTTCCACCGCGAGGGGATCATCGTGCCAGAAAACAAATTTGCTTTGACCATCGTCGGTCAAACGCCGAACTTCTTGGGTGTCAACATTCACCACTGCCACATCCGCTTCTACCACACCATCGGGCTGCTCGGAACTACTCGTACCGACAATATGCTCGTTGTCCGGTAACCATTGCGCCCCACCTAGGATCGCCTCATCATTAAGACGCACGAGATTTCCGGCTAGCGCATCACCGAGAAATAATCCCTCCATTCTCCCTTCTTTTATCGAACCACGGACAATTGTCCATTTCTCGTTCGGGGACCAACGAATTAAGTCGGCAAAGAATTGGTGATTCATCTCTTTTGCCTTCGCATTGGGATCCGCATCGACCCAATGCAGTTTTGCACCGGGTTTGCGGACCGTAAAGCCGATGCGCTTGCTGTCTGGAAACCAAAAGGGATTGAAAAGATCTTTTTCCAGATCTGCGGCAATTTGAAAGGAGTTGAGTCCTTGAGCATCCGCTACATACAATTCCGCCTTAAAGGCGGCTGGATCAAAGGCTTCATAAACAATCCATTTCCCGTCTGGTGACCATTCCCCAGCCGTATTGAGCGGATGCGGCGGGTCAGCAAGCAGTTTCCGAAAGCCGCTACCGTCCAAATTTATCACCATTAGTTCAACTTTACGCCAAGGTAGCAGCATAAACAGAATTTGCTGCCCATCTGGGGAGAGTCTAGGAGTCCACATCGGAACTGGTGATTGGAGAAATAGTTCCTTGTTGCTCCCATCGATATCCATCCGCCAAAGATTTCGCTCCCACTTTCCGGTCGGCATGTAGTAAATCTTCAATTTTGCCTGCGCCATGTGACTCACGCTAAAAATCAATAGGCAAAGCCAGCCGAAGCAGAAGTATTTGCAATATATCCCGATTTTGCGTTTCATACCTATTCTCCTTGTTAAGGGCATTGAGTTCTCTGTAGGAGGGATCTCCGAATCCCGATATCTCACTGGTTAACCCGTTTGAACCCTCCCCACATTGTGGGTTTTTTGCCTGTGGGAGCAACCGCAGCGGGTGCGATCTCAAGATTAGGATGAAACCACGCAGGAGCGGTATCTTCCCCAAAACGCACGTTAGTGAGGTTTTGAAGATTCCCGCCATCAGCGTCTATCACGTAGATATCAAAACTCCTACCCCTATCAGATGCAAATGCGATACGTTCCCCATCAGGGGACCAGGAGGGCAACCAATCATCCTCCGGGTGGTTTGTAAGTCTTCGCGAATTCCTACCATCGGCATCCATCACGTAAATGTCCAAGTTTCCAACCCTATCAGACGAGAAAGCAATCCGTTCACCGTCAGGAGACCATGAAGGACTCCAATCCTCTGCCGGGTGGTTTGTAAGTCTTTGCGAATTCCTACCATCGGCGTTCATCACATAAATTTCGGCGTTCTCATCTCTATAGGACACGAAAACAATTCTGCCACCATCAGGAGACCAGGAGGGCATATTGTTAGACTCGGCGTGATTGTCTGTAAGGTTCTGAGGATTCCCCCCATTAGGGGCCATCACATAGATGTCCATTTCCCACCGGTTATCGTTACCTCTATTAGAAACAAAGACAATGTGTTTGCCATCAGGAGACCATGAGGGAGAATCGTCAACTCCGGGGTTTTTGGTCAGGTTTCGAGGATTTCCACCATCGGCATCCATCACGTAGATGTCAAAGATTTCCCAGTGCCCAGCATCCCTACTAGCACTGAAGACAATGCGTTTGCCGTCAGGGGACCATGAGGCACCCCATTCATCCTCCGGACTATTTGTGAGTCTTCGCGGATTACCTCCATCATCGTCCATCACGTAGATTTCCCTGCTGTGTCCATCCCTATCAGATACGAAGGCGATTTTTGCGTGTGCGTCAACGTCTACCATCAGCGCCGTTAGACCTAAAGCGAAAGCGAAATATGCGAGATTATATTTCCGTTGCATCTGCCATGCCTCCTTTTCTCTCACTTTTTATCGTCTGTGACCTGCCTTTTGATTGCTCCCCAAGATGTCGAGAGCTTCCCCACAGTTTCCACCGCAAGCGCAGCGTCATGCCAGAAGACAAATATGCTTTGACCGTCGTCGGTTAAATGCTGAACTTCTTGGGTGTCAACATTCACCACCGCCACATCCACTACATCATCGTGCTGCTCGATACCGCTCGTACCGACAATATGCTTGTTGTCCGGTAACCATCGCGCCCCACCTATATTCGCCTCATCGTTAAGACGAACCAGCTTTCTGGCTGGTGCATCACCGAGAAACAACCCCTCTATTCCCTCTTCCTCTATCGATCCGCGGACAATCATCCGTTTCCCATTTGGGGACCAACGGATTAAGTAGGCAAAGAATCGGTGATTCATCTCTTTCGCCTTCGCGTTGGGATCTGCATCAACCCAATGCAGTTTTGTACCGCGTTTGCCGACCATAAAGCCGATGCGCTTGCTGTCTGGAAACCAAAACGGAAAGTACATGTTTGCTTCTATATCTGCGGCAATTTGAAAGGAGTTGAGTCCTTGAGCATCCGTCACATACAATTGAGTGGAGGGACGCAAATCCGGATCGTAGGCTTGATAAACAATCCATTTCCCATCTGGTGACCATTCCCCATCCATATTGACAGGACGTGGTGGATCGGCAAGCAGTTTCCGCAAGCCGGTGCCGTCCAAATTTATCACCATCAGTTCACCCTTAAGCCAAGGTGGCAGTGTGAACAGAATCTGCTTTCCATCTGGGGAAAGTTTCGGATCGTCCAGCGGAACGGGCGATTCAAGGACCAGCTCCTTGTTTGCCCCATTGATATCCATCCGCCAAAGATTTCGCTCCCACTTTCCGGTCGGCATGTAGTAAATCTTCAATTTTGCCTGCGCCATGTGGCTCACGCCAAAAATCAATAGACAAAGCCAACTGATATAGAAATATTTACGATACATCCTAATTTTGCCTTTCATATCTATCCTCCTTGGCGTTGCTTCTCGACGTTTTACGATAAGCGATGCAACCAATTCCCCCTTTTCCAGTTGGTCGAACTTCTTATCTCACCCCGATAGCTGGGAGGACGAGTTTCTATTCTTCTCTTGTTTCAATCTGTTATGGTTATCGACCAACCCGCTTGAGCCACCCCCATATTGTAGGTTTCTTGCCTACGGGAGCAACCGCAAGAGTAGGATGAAACCACGCAGGACTATTGTCATTCCCGAACATCACGTTGGTGAGGTTTTGAAGGTTTTGCCCATCGGCATCTATCACATAGATGTCGAAACTCCTAACTCTATTAGACATAAAGGCAATGCGTTCACCATCAGGGGACCATGAGGGATTAAAGTTACGATTGTCATTCGTTTGGGTAAGGTTTTGCGGATTACCCCCATCGACGTCCATTACGTAGATGTCGAAGTTCCCATCCCTATCAGATGAGAAAGCAATACGTTCACCGTCAGGGGACCATGAGGGATTCCAATCAGCCACCGGATTATCTGTGAGCCTTTGCGGATTACCTCCATCTGCGTCCATCACATAGATTTCTCCCCACTCGTGATCCCTATAGGACACGAAGGCAATGCGTTCACCATTAGGAGACCATGCAGGAGAATCATCAGCAAAGGGATGGTTTGTGAGTTTTTGCGGATTTTGCCCATCTGCGTCCATCACGTAGATGTCTGTGGCTCTGTTATCTCTCCTGGAAGCAAAGGCAATGCGTTTGCCATCAGGAGACCATGAGGGGAAATTGTCTTCTGCGGGATTTTTGGTGAGTTTTCGCGAATTCCCGCCATCTGCGTCCATCACGTAGATGGCGGGAATTCGCCCAATCCTCATCCTTACTGGAAGAATAGACGATGCGTTTGCCATCAGGAGACCATGAGGGAAACCATTCATGCTCCGGACTATTTGTGAGTCTTTGGGGATTTTCGCCATCTGCGTCCATCACGTAGATTTCCCAACTGTGTCCATCCCTATCAGACACGAAGGCAATCTTTGCCTGTGCCTCAACACTTACCATCAGGGTCGTCAAACCTAAAGCGAAAACGAAATATACGAAACTATATTTCCGTTGCATCTGCGTGCCTCCTTTGCTCTTAAGACACCTAATTGGGTAACGCTTGACTGTAAACTAAGTTCTGTCGACATTTTAAGGAAATTCGATAAGATTTGACATGGATTGTTACTAAACAAAATTCACTTACGCATCAACCAAAGCGCAATTTAGATGCCACGGTTGTCTTGAATCATGCGAAACATAATGTGTGACAAACCACATTTGTTGGCAAATCCGTTCTCCGGCCGACCTTGCATCTCGTTTTGATATGAGTTCTTGCTTCAAAGGATGGACCATGCTAACAAGGTGGTTGTCGAAACTGTGCTACATCGTCGTTGCAAAAATGCTACACTTGGAATGGCCGAACCAACCTCAATGACGCTACCCAAGTGGCTAGTTGATAAACCAAGCGTCAGAAACCGATGCAATAGTCGGGAATTGGAATTCCCTCCTACACAAAACGCGCACGGTTTATAGTGGGGACAGGTTTCCTAACCTGTCCAGCGATCTCCGGATCGCGACTCTGATTTTAATTCCGCCGATGATCTGTAAACCGCCGCGCCTTCAACTCAAAGCTGGGCAATGTGCCGTGAGGTACAGGTTGCACCACTGCGCGCAGCCCCAAAGATTCACGAACCGCCTTGGCGACAGCTTGGACAGTCATGTCCGGATCCGTGCCGCTAGTCTGGATCCGAATCTCCATCTCATCAAGTGCTCCCCGGCGATAAACGTCTACTGCAAACTCACCCACTTCAGCGAAACGACGGATAATGTTCTCAATAGTGCTCGGATAGACATTCACACCGCGTATAATCAGTGCGTCGTCGATGCGTCCGATGACACCACCTTCGAGACGCCAGAATGTCCGTCCACATTCGCACGGTTCCGTTTCCAGCTTGACCTGATCTCCGGTGCGGTAGCGGATGACCGGCATCCCAACCCTTCCCAGATTGGTGATAACCAACTCACCTTCTTCGGCGGGTTCGCCCGTCACAGGATCAATAACCTCGCAGATAAACTCCCCCTCATTCAAGTGTACACCAGCTTGCGCCTGACACTCAAACCCCCAAGCACCCACCTCCGTCGCGCCGGGGTGATCGTAGCAGCGAGCGTTCCATGCTGTTTCGATACGATGCTTTGTCCACGGCAGACTCGCGCCCGGCTCACCGGCATGAATGGTCACGCGGACGTTGGAATTGGCGATATCAATCCCCTCTGTTTCGGCAACTTCAGCGAGATGCAAGGCATACGTGGGGGTGCAGATCAGTGTCGAAATATCGTTGGAACAAATAACGCGCAGCCGCTGAAGCGAAGTCATTCCGCCGCCCGGAACAGACAATGCACCAATCCGCCGGGCGCCTTCGTGAGCACTCCAGAAGCCGATAAAGGGACCGAAAGAAAACGCGAAGAAGATTCGATCACTTGAAGTCACCCCGGCGGCACTGTAGACCGCCTCCCAACACCGCGCCCACCAATCCCAACTTTCTTCGGTGTCCAAGCAGCGCAGCGGTTCGCCGGTCGTGCCAGAAGTCTGATGGATACGGATATACCGTTCGCGGGGAAATGTAAGGTTTGTGCCGTAGGGTGGGTGAGCCTTTCCGTCAGCGGAGAGTTCTTCCTTCGTCGTAAAGGGCAGCTGCCGGTAATCTTCAAGCGTTCGTATATCCTCTGGCTGCCTCACTCCCGCTTTTACCAATTTTCGCCGGTAGAATGAGTTGGTTTGTAGCACCGGAGCAAGCATCGCCTGCAGCTTCTTTAATTGGATCTGCGTCAACGCCTCTCGTCCGAGTGTTTCAATGAAAGAATGTAATTCGCTTGTCATATTCTTTAGGATATGTGGGTGTGAAGTATCAACAACCTGTAGGTCGAGATTCACATCTTGACACAAAAACTCGGCATCGTAGGGAACAACGATCGTTGTTCCCTACAACTGGCTTGCCGCAGCAACGCAGTTCCAAATTATTATAACAGTCTATTGATAGTCGTGGCAAGCCGATACTATATTGACACGCAGATGCTTTGCTGCTACAATGAATCGACACACTTACATCAATGTTGATAAGGTGACACCCACATGAAATCACCTCCTGAACCGAGGACCATCCAGAAACTGATAGATGTTTATCCCTCCTTTGCCTTGCTAGCAGGGATGCAACTTGATCTGTTCACGCCACTCAAAGCCGGTCCCATGCGCCCTGAGCAGATTGCCGATGCCATCGGTGTGGGTGTGGTTAAGCTCAAACCGCTACTCTATGCGCTTGTTGCCGCCGAGTTGTTGACCGTAGAAGGAGATCGTTTCGCCAACACCGACGAAGCGAACCATTTTCTTGTCCGCGGCAGTCCATTCTACATGGGCGGGATACATCCGCTGTATGCAGATTTGTGGGATGCAGCACTTCAAACAGCAGAATCCATCCGCACTGGGCAGCCGCAAGCCAAGCACGACTACACGCAGATGTCCCGCGAAGCATTAGAAACGTTCTATCAAGGTTTGCATCCGGGCGCTCTCACAACAGGACGCACACTGGTAAAAGACTATGGACTTTCGTCCTGTCAGAGGTTGTTAGACGTTGGTGGCGGTTCCGGGGGCGTAGCCATCGCGGTGGTGAAAGCTTGCTCCCATATCCAAGCGACGGTTGTAGATGTGTCCAATGTGACACCGATCACGCGACGTTTTGTGACGGAGGCAGGTCTGTCTGACCGAGTCAAGGTCATTACGGGGAATATCGTAGAAACCCCACTCGACGGATCGTTTGATGCTGTCGTTCTGAAGTCATTCATTCAGGTGCTTTCGCCGGGTGATGCGCAACGCGCCCTCAGAAACATCAATGCAACCATGGCACCGGGCGGCACGATCTATATCTTGGGGATCGGTATCCTTGATAACTCTCGCATCTCTCCACGGGGTGCTGCGATAACCAACACTATCTTCATCAATATCTACGACGAAGGACAGGCTTATACCGAAGCTGAATATCACGATTGGATAACAGCAGCTGGATTTGTGAACTTTAAGCGCGATACGTTGCCGGACGGGTTGGGCATCATAACGGCGCAGAAACCGATGTAAAACATAAGATTACGGTGTTAATGCTGTGACTATAGTAAATGCTAAAAATAAATAGACATTAGAAGTAGTAGGCACACTCCGTGTGCCGTAACTCCACGAATCCCAATCTATCGGGACTCGTTCATCGTATCCAATTAATTCTAAAATCTACTATAGTTCATTAGTGAACTAATGGACTGATAAACTAATGAACCAAAACGGAGAACCTTTATGGCATTGTTCAAAGCAGGTGTTGTCGGTTGTGGTGGACGTGGACGTGGTCATGCGGAAGGATATCAGGCATCGCCGGATGTAGAGATCGTCGCATGTGCAGATCCCTTTGAAGAGGCTCGCGGGAATTTCGCAGAGCAGTTCGGAGTTCCGAGAACCTATGAAGATTACCGTGAGATGCTAGATAAGGAGTCGCTCGACTTTGTCAGCGTCTGTACGTGGATTGCTCTCCACAAAGAGATGGTTATCGCAGCGGCGAATAGTGGGATCAAAGCCATCCACGCCGAGAAACCGATGGCACCGACATGGGGCGACGCCAAAGCGCTCTATCAAGCGTGTGTGGACAACGACGTGATGATTAGTTTCTGCCATCAACGCCGTTTCGGTGCGAGTTTTATTAAAGCGAAGGAATTAGCGAATGATGGCACAATCGGTCAAGTCTACCGCTTTGAAGGTGCATGCCCCAATATGATCGACTGGGGAACGCACTGGTTCGACATGTTCTTCTTCTACAACAACGACGAACCAGCGGAATGGGTGATGGGCCAAATTGATGCGGTCGAAGAAACTCTTGTTTTTGGTGTGCCAGTAGAGACGAGTGGAGTCTCATGGATTCGCTATAAAAATGGAGTGGAAGGTCTACTCGCGACGGGCGCAGCTTCGCTAGGCGGAGTGCAAAATCGTATCATCGGCACAGACGGCATTATTGAAGTTAACGGCCGAGATAAGCCACCGGTGCGTGTCCTTCGACATGGAGCAGATGGTTGGGAAACACCGAACCTTGATGGCATTGTTCCACCCGGTGGGGATACCGTCCTTGCCGTACTTGATCTGATCGATTGCGTCAAAACGGGACGCGAGCCAGAACTCAGCGGACGAAAGGCGATCCAGACGACAGAACTCATCTTCTCGACCTACGAATCAAGCCGCCGTCGTGCGAAGATTACCCTGCCGCTTGATGTGGATGACTCCGCGCTGCTGACTATGTTGGATGAGGGTGTGATCAAATACACGAATCCATAAAACCAATAGTGGTGATTGGCAACTGTTAATAATTTTTCCAGCCAAAGACCGAGGAAGAAACGTAAAGCGTGAATCAGTTCATTGGTGCACTGATTCATGAATGAACTAATGAACCTATGAACACCCAGTCCCACGCTATTATCAACGTCGCGCTCCTGAGTCGGAAAGCATCTCCACATCTGCATCGCTACGCCCTTATTGGTGCCGCATTGCCGGACCTGCCGATGTTTATCTTTTTTGCGGTTGAGGCGTTCATTCTCAAGCACCCACAACGCCTAATCTGGAATGAGCGGTATTTCCTCCCAGAGTGGCAAAACGTCTTTGACCTCTTCAACTCTATACCGCTCTTTCTCATCCTTCTTGGGATTGGTTACTGGCGTAAATCCAACCCCGTCATTATACTCTCCCTGAGCCTACTGTTACACGCTGCCGGCGATTTTTTCCTCCACCAAGACGACGGGCATCGCCACTTCTTCCCGCTCCTCCAATACCGTTTCCATAGCCCGGTCTCCTACTGGGATCCCAGACATCACGGCGGCATTGTGTCTGCTATCGAAATATTGGTCACAATTGGGGCATCAGTCTACCTCTTTCCCCGGCTGCAATCCCGATTCATGAAGGGTATCTTAGTCTTTATAAACCTCATTTCTGCTCTCATGTATGTCGGGTTTATTTTTTTCAATTGAGCGGTTCAATATTCCACGACCGCCGCTGCTTCCAACAAAGCCTCCCAATCCGCTCCTTTTTTGTCCTCAAGTTGACTCCGCTTGAAAGTGAGAATCAGTGTTGTTGCCGGCTTGCCATGGAATCTGTGGGGAAAATTTGGTGGCATCGGAGGAATAAGCATACGAAGCCGTTTGCCCTTTTGGGATTGTGAATCTTCCATTTCTTCGTCTTTCTCCTTTTCGATAATTATGGTTTCATTCCGCTGGCTGATAACCTTTTTGTCATCGTCTCCGCTTTCCTCTTCTGCGGTTCCATCTAGTTCTCGTTTTATTTTCTTTAGTTCTTGTATTGCTTCGCGAAGTGCCTGATTCTTCTTTCTTAACTCTTCAGCCGTTTCCCGGGGGTGAGACATCGCATCTGCAACGTGTTCGACGACGTGCATTTCAACCAAAAAATCTGTTTCAAGGTCAACGGCGTGATCAGGATAACCGAAAACCACAAATGAAATCGTATCATCAAGCGTCAATTGACCGATACGGGACCCATACTCACCGACGAGATAAGCTAGCTGCTCCTTAAGTTTATCAACTTTCTCCTTGCTATATGATTTATTATTGTCAATCACCCATACCACCTCTTCTGGTTGACGTTGATGTCGCACTTCTCGCTCATACTTTTCCCACAGATTTGTTTTTTTCTCTGTCTTAACGATCTTCATCTCTTTTTCTGCAACAGGAAACCGTACATCAAGCAAGAACATAGCACCATAGTCTTTAAGATATAGGTGTTGACAGCCTCCCCTACGGAAAAATCCACCCTTGACATAATCGTCCTCAAATGTCTCGTCCATTACTTCGTCAATGATCTGACACATCACCTTGAGATCTTCGACCATCTCGGTGTAGTTAATTTCATCTTGTGCAGGTACAGTGCTGGTAACCAAACCGACACCAAGCACAACTATAATAATGGTCTTAAAGAATTTCATAACTGTATCCTCCCTTTGGATAGGTATGAATGAGTATCTCTTACGTTTTGCGATTCATGTTTTACATGGCGCACAGTTGATATTTTATACGATGTCATTTCGTGTTCTGTTGTATCCCGGACACATGAGAAGCAAGGATGAATTCAAGAACACGTTGGGATTCAAGAAATTCAGCTTCCGTGGCACCGGCGAGGTGCTGAAGTTCTTGACGGATGAGTTCCAGATCCTGTACTCGCTGTGATTGCAACCCTTGATAGATCAACGCTAATTGTGCATCTGCCTGTTTCTGCCGTTCATCCAAATGGAATTGAAGTTGTTCGCTGAACTCATCCAACGCCCCTTGAAGCTGTTTTACAAGCTCCGCTTGGGTGGCGTGGCGTTCCACCTCAAGCAATCGTACCAGTTCCTGTTCTGTTATCTCCGGGACCACCTCTTGCCCAATCCTAAGCGTCAAACCACGATCTTCCCACTTAATGTCAACGCCAATCCATGCCAGCGCAGAAAGACCGACGACCAAAATCAAACAAACCGCTGTTCCCCAAGCGAGCCATCGCCATGCGGATAATCGGGACCACCATGGCAATGGTTTAGGTCGTATTGCTTTATGCAATGCCGCAATATCGATTGGACGATCCACCTCTGTTGATTGATCAAGAGCTTGTTGTGTCTCGGTTAAATTCAATTGGAACTGTTCACACTCACGACAAGTCTGTAAGTGTGCTTCCAGCGATTTTTTCGCTTCTGCGTCCAATTCATCATAGCCCTCAAGCACAATCTGCTCTCTAAAAAATCTACAATCCAATGCTAACACCTCCTTTACCTGTGAATCAGCGATCAACGCTGGGAAATTATTCTTGCTTCGACAACATTTTACTGAGACGTTCCATTCCAGCGACCATCCGTGACTTGACCGTGCTGGTAGGGCGATCTAAAATTTCAGCAATTTCTCGAAATTTCATGTCGTGGTAATGGCGCATAATGACTACGACCCGCAGATCTTCTGGTAAACACGCCACTGCCGAGCGTATCCGGTCTTCAATCTCTTTCTTCACCACAACCTCATCAGGTTGATCAGATGGATCGATGAGCCTGTCATCCAAACCTTCAGATTCTGATTCCAGATAAACTGCGACCGATGTCTCTTTCCAGTGCCCTGGTTTAGCAAGTGTATTTATACAGAGATTTGTCGCAATCCGATACATCCATGTGGAGAATTTCGCCCTTGCACGAAACATCTTGGCAGAACGATAGATACGCAGAAAGACCTCCTGCCGAAGATCTTCCGCTAACGCGATGTCGTTGACCATTCGGTAGCAGTAATTCAGCAGCCGCTTCTCCCACCGCTTGACCAATGTGTCAAACGAACGCAAATCACCCATCTGAAGTTGGTGCATCAAAGCCTCATCTGATTTTTCCACGCTTACCTCCAGACTGGATGGTAATTTGGATAAGAAGGTTGGATGATTTCGATCCGTTTAACCATATAGACAGCTAAGACATGGAAAAAGACGAGATTTTTTGGAAAAAAATTAGAGGGGCAGTAACTTTTGGTGTTTTACGTGCCTTGTGGTATCTAAAAATAAAAAAGCCACCTCCCGATTCCGTCCTCCCCGTGTTCGGGGGAAGGATAAGAATCAAAGAGGTGGCTAATTTGGAAAGGTTGATATTTCGCAGTGACGAAACGCAATTCCTATGGTTCTGTATTCATTTTCGGTTCGCGTTGCTCCCGCTCAAATTGCCGAGCTAAGTCAGGGGCCGTCTCCCGCAAACGGCGAAGCCCTTCCTCTGAACCGTACTGGCCAATCAACTGTTGCGCTTTTGAAAAACGCTCTGGTGATAACTCTCCGCGCGATTCTCCTTCAATCCCTTCCGGCATCAACTGTTGTTCTAGTTCCGCTGCGCGTTTCTGAAAGGGCTTTTGTTTTTGAAGATTGGACATATTTGGCGGAGACGCTTTCGACCCGCTCATATCCGGTAAATCCGATGTGGCAGGCGGACTATCGGGGCGGATCAGCATAACGTCTGCATCTTCATCACTATCCTCTGAAGAATCGTGTTCGGGGGCCTCCTTGTGCAGTAAATCCTCGCCACTAAACTCGTCGATAGGGGATCGCTTTACTATAATATCTCCTCTCTCCATCATTTTTTCAATCTCTTCAATGGAGACACCATAAGCCTTCGACAACATCTGTTTAGTTGTGTAAGACTCGACAGATTCCCCTTCTGGAATCTCCGATTTCTTGATGCGTCCGCCTTTTATGACCTCAAAATCAAAGGACGGTGGCTGATCGAAAAAGGACTCCGACACAACATCTCCCTCTTTCAATTCATGCCCTTTAGGAACAAGGATTTCGTGGGTTGTCCCATCAGGAGCCTGGACGCGCTGTTTCACCATGTTTTCTAAATCAAAAAAAACAGGCTTTGAATCCTTGTCTACCTTTATATCTTCTGGATTGGTATTTTCCGTTTCCACTTTTACAACGGAAGAAAGGGAAGATTCTCTAGGAATGTTTGTATTATCAACAGATTGTTGAGACGCCAGTATGCCTGACATAAAGTTTTTAAATTCAACATGCTCTTGATATTGCATGTAACCAAAAAACGAGACAAAACACAACACAAGAATACCGGCTGCAATGAAGTAGCGTTTCAAAGAATGCCTAAACATAACAAGGACCTCCTAAACGGAAATAAATTGTGCGACAATTATTATGCGTATGACTATACCAAACATCATAGGTAGAACCCGCTTTCTGTGTTCCTGATACCCACGTAAACGTTCCAGGTTCCGAATAAACGTTCTCGCCATCGTCAAAATAATGGATCGTTGCCACATAGTCTTTCAATACCTTTTGGTATCTCTTACCATATATTGTACACGAACAGTAGCTGCATCCTTTGGTTAAACTTTTTAAGTAATACGAACTATATACCCCGGTTCCTCTGACAGTGACTGTCCACTGCCTAATACGTCCTCCTTGAGCCTCCGCATCCCGCACCTGAAAAGTCCCATATATCCCTAAACCAACTACCAATACCCCAGCGGTGAGGAATATTGCTTTCAAATGTTGTGAAGTCCACATTATATTTCCTCCTTGTAAAATTATCAAGAAAAATTAAGGATTTGTCTCAGGATTGATAAAAGTTGATGTTTCCTGAGGATTTGCCCGATTAGGCCCATCCTCATCAGGACAAAACCGAATAATCCCGGCAGAATTGCCTCACACAACGCCTCAATAGGGAGTTAATCCTTGCCGCAACAAAAATTGCCTGAGGCATTGCAATCCAGTTTCCCTCTGTGACTTTACCGTACTGATGGAATTCCCAAAACTTCAACAATCTCATGAAATTCCATGTCAAAGTTGAAGGGTTCCATAACCCTAATGGGCAATTACCATGCCAAAAAAGGCGAGAACGCCCCAAAGTCAGTCACCATAAGGCTTTCAGCGAAATATAGCAAAAAAGTTGTCGAAGTAATTAACCCTATTATTAGTAATTATTGCTAGCAAAATTTACTAACATTAGTAAATTTTACTAATCTTCTTGCACATCTAAACAATTGACGCAAATAACGATAGCTTGCTGACATTATTGTGTTGATGGAGGGTGAGGAAGTGCACACAAAGCAGCGGGGAAACTCTGATGAGATGTAAAAAAGACGAGATTCTTTTCAGGAGAAGGGAGAATTAAGAGAGCAGCAACTTCGGTCCCTTACGTTTTACGTTTCACGTTTCACGTCCAATATGGTATCATACTCAAACGCTTGAGTTGGGTAGGTGATCGCGTTCCGAGAGATCGGGATGAGGAAAGTCCGGACTCTACAGGGCGGGATGCTGGGTAACCCCCAGGAGCGGCGACGCTATGGATAGTGCAACAGAAAGCAGACTACAACGTTTCGGCGTTGTACAGGTGAAACGGTGCGGTAAAAGCGCACCAGTTCCGATGGTGACATCGGAAGCTCGGTAAACCCCATCTAGAGCAAGGTCGAATAGGAGGATGTATTGGGTGCGCCCGCCTAGTCCTCGGGTATGACTGCTTGAGGTTGATGGTAACATCAATCCTAGATGAATGATCACCACCCCGAGGCGCGAGAGCAAATCGGGGGACAGAAACCGGCTTATTCCCAACTCAAGCCCCTTTATCAGGAGGAGGATCCCGAATGGAATTGACAGAAGAGGAACGGTTTAACTTAGAACGCAGGACGTATGACTGTCCCCCAACCTTGACAGACAATCAGATGCTGGAGTTCTGCCAACACGGTTTTCTCGTATTGGAAGGGGTCGTGCCAGACGAGATTAACCGCAGAACATTTGCGTATCTGGAAGAGAACACCTATTTTGAACCGGCAGAAATCCTCAAAGAGGACTGGTTCGTCGATAATGTTATACTCAATCCACAAGCAGCCGGTGCTGTCCGGTCATTACTCGGCAAAAACTTCGGACTGCCAGTTATGATGAGTCAGCATCGGGTCAAATGTCCGATGTCAGGTCAATCATGGCATCGGGATGCTGGCTCCAAATGGGGTCCTGAATTGAATTATCTGCAAGTGTTTTACTATCCGCAAGATACGCCGGAAGCGTTCGGTCCCACCGAAGTATTGCCCGGTTCACACCTTTTCAACGCCTCTGCGCGTTACATGAGTCACTACGGTAACATTCGGGGATCGGTGAAAACGACTGCGCCTGCGGGTTCAATCTTCCTCACAGTTTACTCGATCTGGCACCGTCGCTCCGCCTCGACGGCGGAAGGGCTGCGTCACATGTTGAAGTACAATTACTGGCGAACCATGCCGCCGGAACGGGATTGGATAATTGAGCCGGACTTCAACTTTGAAGCTGCGGACTACGGTCCTAACCGTTTCCAAAGTGCTCACATGTTCTACTGGCTCTGCGGGAAGAAGGAAGAATTTCGCTGGATTGGGGGGCAAGGGTGGCCCCTGCGTTACGGTAGGGGTCCCAATTACAAGCCCTACGGCGCACCGTCTGCACCGCCGGGTGATTGGTAAAGATGCAGATTGTAGGAGCTTTCGTAGGGGCGGGGTTGCCCCGCCCGTCTTCTGTTCTGGGAGTGTTGTAGGTTGGGTTGAACAGGAACCGTGAAACCCAACACCAATGAACTAATGACAAATGGTTCTTACGTTTCACGCATCACGTTTTAGGTCTCCATTTTATAAGGACACCGCCGTTGGGATAATGACCGTATGCGGTCAGCACCGAACCATCGCCCATCGAAGTCGAATACAGGTGTCCAGAAACGCATTCATACCACTGGTCAGGGTTGTTGTACGACCAATCGTCAAGGATGTACATCCGATCTAGGTTCCACGTCTGACCGTGATCGTGGCTGACGAGGGCATCGCAGCCGCGCCGATAACTGGCAAATTTACCACCGCGGATGTCTAACCGTCGGATGACAGTCATCACGAGATCATCGTTTGGGAGTCGGAGGAGATTGGCGTGCATCCGACCTGCTTCCAACAGATGCTCAACCGGCGACCACGTTACCCCATCGTCTTTAGAGATTGAAATACCTGTTCCCTCGAAGTTATCGTAATGATACTTAATGTACTTGCCGAGCATATCGGTGCGTATCGCAGCAATGATCCAGCCGTTGGCAGCGCGAACCATTGCACCTTCCCCGCAACCGCGGTCATACGTCACCCCTTCGTAGGTATCCTGCCACTTCCACGCATCGGGCCAACTATGGTTTTCCCATGTGCGTCCACCATCGTTTGACCACCGGACACAGCCACAAATCGCTTTATCGAAACTGAAGTTGTCCGGAAACGTCTGACCGGTCCACCCAATCCGCGTGGCATGACCTTGAGCGTCGCGATCTACAAGGGGATTGCCTTCCGAACAGAAGTCTTTCCCATCCGGTGCCTTTGCCAACGGAACGCGTTCCGACCATGTGCGACCATAGTCGTGGCTGAAGCGCAGTGACGAGCCGTCCTCTGCCATCAGTCCCCCGTCATTGTAACTGAGGGTGCCGCCGCCCAGATCGGTCAACATAACGGGACGGCCATAGCCAATCGCCTGATAATCACTCCAAGTCGCCCCATCGTCCGCACTAATGGCAGCGACAGTTTCTTCACCATTTTGAAAGGTGGTGCGATCTGTCTTTGCAGCGCCCAGTAGCAAGATCTCTCCATTATCCATCTTTGCCAGACCGAACGGTACGACTTTGGCTTCACCAAATCGAGGCAGAAACTGATATTCCGCCGGAAGCGACATATATCCACCCTTGCCATCCCCGACAAGCACCCGGTGCTCTTTCCAAGAGAATGTCTCAAGGTTATCATTTTCTTTATCAATCATAGAAGTGCTCCCATCGTTGGTATCATCGGCTGTCTTTGATATTTTGAAAAGGCGAGTTGTGGCGCAGATTGCCTAATCTGCGATCCACATCTTGGGTGACACCGTTATACGCTTGATCCTGCGCAAGTGGTGCAGATCTGTGAGTGGGCCTAACCCCTAAAAAAAATCGTGATGATTCGTGTCGATTCGCGGTGACTTTTACAGCGTATAGTCGTGCTGTGTACTTTCCTTTTATATGAGGCTACAATTTTTTTTGTGTCTGCTCGGATAACGCTTTGAAATACTGCTGAATCAGTTCTCGATACCGCGGTGGCAAACTTTCCTGCTCTCCAGACCTGAGATTCGATTCAATTTGCTGGATGGTTTCTAGCAGCTTGGGGTCGAGTGGGGGAGCATCATCTCCGGCGGCTGTTGGTGTTTTGGCAACTTCACTCTTCCTTCTCTTACTGACTTCCCGCTTCTGCAACGATTTGGAACTCTCGAGCATCCGTGTCAAGATCTCCCGCTGTTTGTCTAGCACCTGCTGATTTAGGTTACCTTGCTGAAGTTCGCCTTCCACCTCTTTCATCTCTTCAGCGATGCTGTTGAGATCGCCGAGCATTTCTGACAGCCTTTCCATCATGTCCGCTACCCGTTCTGTGGCTTCCCGAATCATTTGCTGCTCATACGCCATCCGCTGAAGCAGCTGCTCATTGCTTGGTGTGCGTCCTTGTCTCCGCATCTGCTGGTTCAACTGCTGTGCCATTTCGTTCAGTTGTCCCTGACTTTGTGCCAGTTGTTCAAGTTGTTCCAGCATATTTTGCATCCCGGCTTCACCCATCTGTTGGTTCATTTCATCCATCGCTTTGAGCAGATCAGCAACCGCTTGATTAAGGTCTGCGAGTCCCTGCTTCTGAATTGGGACAGCGAGGTTCGGCTTCCGGTCTTCCAACGCTCGTGCAGAACGTTCAAAGGCATCGGCAGCAGCGTTAAGCCTCCAGACAGTTTTGGGGTCAATTTGCATCTGGTTCGTGCCTAATTCCCAAAGCCGATCCGCTAGCAGGTTGAGTCCCGCTGCGAGTCCTAATTCGCTTGCCGCGAGTCCCTGCAACTGTTTCACTTCACCCGGTAAATACTGTCCATGCCCAGATCGCAAAATTTCGTCAGTTCCCTCAATCGCTTCCTCATGGGTTCTTGAGAGATAGAGACCACTCCGCACCGCCTCGCGTATTGCGGTCAACGTCTCCTCTGCGTTTCCACCTTCCATAAACTCCAGTGCATTATCCAGTCCTTGATGTAGTTCGGTAAGTCCTTGCTGCGCCGCCGCTCCAGACTCCACTGCACGCTGCATCTGACTGCTGCGCATCTGTTGGGTTGCAGATCGGAGGTCTTGCGCGATCTGTACGTCTCGTGCGAATTGATTCAGCCGCTTGATTTCATCAGCAATCCGTTTGAGATTCTCTAATTCTGACATTTCCTCCCCGAGCTCATCGAGAGTTTGGTGCAGGTCCTCCATCCCCTCTGCAATACGCTCTTCTTGATTAGCAAGCTGTTTTGGATCCGATCGAGGCGTGTCGACACCCTGGACCTCATCTAGCGCATTGTTCTGATTAACTTGGTCAGCAAGATCCCTCAACTGTTCCATTAAACGTTCTTGGCGTTCAGCGAGTTCCTTCGTCTGATTAACCGCCGCTTCTAGCTTCTGCTGAATGAGCATCTGTTTATAGAGATCTTTCAACCGATCAAGCTGTTGAAGAAACCGTTCTTGATTAAAGTTTGCTTCCATTAACTTCTGCTCTTGCTCGGATAACTCCTGCATCTCTAATGCTTCAGCTAACTTGCGTAACAACTCCTTATGTTCCTCTGAGAGAGCCTGATTCATTAACTCTTGCAACTCCTGAAACTTCTCAACCGTCTGCATATCGAACAGCTGTTGTTTCTGCATCTGCTCAGTGGTTTGCTTCATCTCCTCAATCAGATCCTTTGTTGTTTTCTCAATCTCTTGCTGATTTTTGAGAACCTGCTCCATCAGTTTCTCATCTTTCAGAGTCAGTTCTTGGCTCTTACGTATTTTATCTAGCAGCTCATCGACTATCGCAGTTTGCTCTGCCTGATCATCGTGTAACGCTTCAAGCCCTTGCATCTCTACGTCTTGTTCAGATTCGACCGCATCGTAGAGTTCTGCTAGGGTGGGAAAACGGATCGAATAGATATTTGATTTGCCAACGTTTGGTCCAGAAACATTATCCGCATCAATTGCCTCGGCGTGGTAAGAGATGATATCTCCCGGATACAGCCCCATCGGATCGATGTCCCAAGGAAATTCGATAAAGACTGGCGCATCCGTTGGATTCCACGTTTTCAAAGGGGTTACTACGTCATCGTCTGTACCCTCAACCCGATAAACCAGTTGAATTTTCTCTACACCGTAGTCATCTTTCGCGTCGAGTTGCAGAGAAACAATCATCGAGTCATCAAGCACAACATCTTTCCCCGGCGCAACAATCTCGATTTGAGGTGCAGCGTCCTCAATCGCGTGAATCGTGTACGCAATCGGTTGCGCGTTTGATATGTTATCAATGTCAATCAGTTCAATATGATACTTTTCGCTACGCTGGACGATAAAGCTACCGGACAACCGGATGCCTTCTGAGACTGTAAGTTTGACTGGATTCGATTCTTCAAAGACCAGCCTTGCTGAAGCGATTGGTTGATTTCCATCTCCCTCAAAATGAACCATTGTTCCAATAAGGGTAGTGACATCGCCAAGATTTTCCTCAAGTACCTGCGGGGAAAGCTGCGTGTATTTCGGGTAGTTGAGTTTGAGTTGGAAGCGGTTTACGATTGGTGCTCGGAGGACGGTAATTTGGAAGGGTTCTGATTTTGTCTCTTTTACTGCGATGTAGTATTCCATTGATTGCGTGACGTTTTTGAACGTGAAGCGGTAAGCGATTTCGGTTTCATCTCTTGTCATCAATAGATTACGCCATGCGCTTGCTGGTTCCTGCGTTTCACCTCCGCCTCCCACACGATAATAGAGGTGCACGGGTGCCCCAAAGTGCCCTGTCACTTTCGCGGCGATAGTGACAGCCGTCCCGGATTGTATTCGTAGGTTCCCCGGCTGAACCTCATCGATCTGGACGACGAGAATATCCTGCGGCGTTTTGGGGAGTTCAGCGAATGCTTGTGCAAAATCCTTTGCTGCGGACGGGAAGATGAAGAGAGTAATAAACAGCAACACAAAAGCAATAAGGGCAAAACCACCATACCGCTTGAGCTTCATAAACTCTCGCGAGAAGACCTTTCGGCTTTCGATCTCGTCCATCAATTGATGTGTACTTTCAATCAACCTTTCTATGAACTCCAAGGCATACCCGAAGCGGTTGTTCTCCATTTCTGGCTTGAGTTGGACGGCACTCAAAATACGGTTTTCAAATCCGGGATATTGATCTTCAACATAAGCAGCCACACGAGCGTCTGTCAGTTTTTGGAATACAGGCTGAATCAGGTATCGAAACGCTGCGTACACACCGATCCCTAACCACAGCAACACTAAGCCCATGCGGAAAAGGCGCGGTAACGGCAGAATCTGATCAATGATGAAGGCAAGGGCAAGAGCGAGGGCAAGCGTACCCGACCACCGAAGTAAACTGTGGGAGAAAAGCAGCATTCGCCACTGCTTTCGCAATGAGTGAAGCCGTTTAATAATGTCTTGATAACTTTGTTCTGTCTTTAAGTTTGACACACCGCGACCTCCATAAGTATTATGGCGGAATTGTAAAAAGTAATGCGTAAATAAGCACCTGAACAAATGAGGGAGCAGCTAAACCAACCCCCACTCCTTTAACACCTCCAAAACTGACGGCATTGATTCTTTCCAGAGCCAATCTGTCTTTAACCACAAACCCTTCAGCACAGCACTGCGAAAAATACCCTCCTTGCTGATAGGTGCCAAGCAATAAATACCATCTTCACCACGCAGATAGAATTCGGCTTGGTGACGCTGTGGATCTATCAACCAGTATTCGCACACACCACCTTCTTCGTATTCATAGAATTTGTCTCCTCGATCTGTTCCACGGCTTCCGGGGCTAATAATTTCCACCACCAAATCTGCGGGACCATTTAGATATGTCTCCTCCAAACGGGACAAATTTTCGTTTGCAACGAACAAAATATCGGGTGCTCTACTTGGCAACTCAGGGGCCGTTTTCATCTGAAATGGATCATAAGCGACAACGCCTAACTGATGAAGGTCAGCAAAGTGTGAAATCAATGATAGCAAGAAACGTCCTAAATTCTGATGTTCAATCGATATCGGCGTCATGAAAATTACCTCTCCATTGATCCACTCCGCATGGGTATCTTCGTCCAACCATTCGAGGAATTCCTCATAAGTCATCTTCACAGTTAGTGCTTTCGGATCCGGCGGAAAATCAGAAACCGCCAAACGTTCGGCTTTAATTTCCTGTTTCTGCCGTGCTAGCTCAATCAGTTTCTCCAATTCGTCATTCGGTAGCAACACCTTGTCGCCAATGGGCTGGGTATGAATGGTTATCATGCACATTCACCTCCATTCCTTTGTAGCATTCTCATTTAGTGGGTCAGGACATAAACTGCAATATTAACTGCCATCTTTGCAGCCAGTTCGCGGACCTGTGGCGTATCTTTGGGATGGACCTTCGGATCTTCTAGACCATCCCCAATATCTGAGCTGTAGACGTAATAAACGACCATTCGACCTTCGTGGAATAACCCCAACCCCTGCGCGGGTTCTCCATCGTGTTCGTGAATTTTCGGAACCCCATTCGGAAAATCGTAGAAGCAGTGGTAGATGAGATGTGAATTCGGTATAGGTTGCAGTGCCTGATCGGGAAACACACGGCGTATTTCACGGCGGAAACTCTCATCCAACCCGTAATCGTCATTCACAAAAAGAAAGCCGCCGTGCGTCAAATAGAAACGCAGCGCCTCGATCTCTTCTTTACTGAAGCGAATATTGCCGTGACCCACAATGTAGAGCATCGGGTATTGGTACAGATTCCGATCCGTCAATTTTACAATCACACGTTCTTCCGCTGCCTCAATATCCGTTCTAACGCGAAGTATTTTTAGCCAGTTGGAAATGGTAGTCTGATCGCCGTACCAATCGCCACCACCACCGTATTGCACTTGCGCGATGACAAATTTCTCTCCTGCACTTTGCGCGGATCCAAATACCAGAACGGTACTAAACATAACGCAAAACGTTAAATATAATGCGCGATTTATTTGATGCCAAACTGTTCTATCCATCATAGCTCTCAACTATACTAGCCCTCTCCGCATGCGCAAAAACCATTCTGTTCCCAAGAACCCAACCGCAAGGATTAGGACGATCGGATTATCCCACAACTCACGTTCTTGAACCGCAAAGACAGATTCTTGGACCGGCTTTATCTTATCTGGTAAAGACGCAGCATCGGCGATCGAGGTGTAGTGACCGTTAGTTTTTGCTGCAAGCTGCTTAAGCAGATCCTCGTTGAGTTGTGGATTCTCAAACTCCGCCAACGGAGATTCAGCGAAGATTTCTGTTGAATCTTCACCAAGCGAGACAGAACGATCTACACCTGAAGCACGAATGTGGTACGCTCCTTTTTGGTTTGCACGGAACTGAGCACGATAGGTGCCAAGATTCTGTGAAGTTACACTGGTTCGGACTTGAAAATGCTTTCCGTCCGGTGGTGTCACTTCGATTTTAAGATCTGCCGCGACCATCGGCTGATAGCTTTCATTGTAGGCATACGCAATGATCTGGACCTCATCGCCAACTGAATAGGTCGTCAAATCTGTCGTGACATTGATCCGTTTCGTATCCGTCCGCGTTGCCATCCAGCGAATCGTCTGTCCCCAAAAGCGAGGATAAGTATCGTCCTCATCTTTGAAGTTCCATACACCAAATCCCCAATTCCATAGCCCTTCAGCCGCAATTAAGAGGCTTTTGCCCAATCCTGAACGTTGAAAGATCATGATCGGCAGCGTCGTCTGGTTTCTATCTGATTGATGCTCGGCGAGTGTTGTTGCCCCACCCTTGAGTTCAAATCCCCCCAACCGACGCGGCAGCGGCGGTAAATCGCGCCATAAGGCTTCGACTTTTGCTTGCGTATCCCCCAAGCGGGTGATCGGATGGTACATACCCTGTTGCGTCAACTGAAGGCTAAAATCCTCATCCCGCACGTAGCAGCCGTTGGGAGGGATGACAATCGGCAGAAGCGCGGCAAGTTTGGTCTTCCTGAAACCATCGCGACCGAGCGAGTTGCGACCACCGAGAAAT